>CAWEZQ010000014.1:0-969736 GCA_963813685.1 uncultured Solirubrobacteraceae bacterium | reverse complement strand
TGGAGACGGTGGGAATCGAACCCGCGTCCGCGATCGCGTGAGAGTGGCTTCTACGAGCGTAGCCGGCGCTCTGATCTCATCCTCCGCTCGCCTCGCCGGCGGGGTTGCGGGGGACCAGCCTCCTGAGATGTTCCCGGCTTGGCGGAGGCGGACCGCCCCGGGTGAGCCTGCTTTCTGATCCCGGCCTTCCCCGCCGCAGGCGAGCGGGGCCCGAGACCTCACGGCTTAGCTATTGACTAAGCGGCGAGGGCGTACTCGTGAGAGTCCGCACTTATTGTTTTCCCGGGTGTTTTACGAGGCCGCCCGGGACCTCGACTCGCCACCACCCGCACGAGCCGACCGCGTCGAAGCCTGTCGTCCCCGGGGTGTTGCTGCCCCGTCATTCTAGCCCCGACTGTTGCGCGGCAGGCCGGGGCGCAGACAAAAAACGACGCGGTCCCGAGCCGCTTGAGGAACCTGCTGGGTCCGGCCCGAGGGCCATTCCCTGCAGGTGGCGCGGCCTCACACCTCAGTGGCCTCGCTCTTTGCGGCTCGGTTCCGCGTCTGGACCCAACCTAGATCCGGCCTGCCGGCGATGCAAGGCCCGGCCGTCCGCGATGCCGCATCGTCCGGGAAAATTCCGACGCGCCGGGCAGGGCGTGCGCAGTCGGCGCCGAAGCGCATACGGGCCAGCACCCGTGCGCCCCGCGGGCGTTAGGTAACGCTTATCGCCGCTGCCACAATGAGCTGAGATGGACAACCCCGAGGTGTCGATGCCGCCGGCCGCTCCCCTGCTGCAGGGGACGCCTCCCGCGCCCGTGGGCCCCGAGCAGCAGAGACCGCTCGACACGGACCCGTTCGGCGAGCCCACGCGCACGGAGCGCGCGGCCGGCGGGGTGCGCAGGCGGATCAGCGGCGCGATCGCGGCGGTCGTGGCGGTCGTGGCGAAGTTCTTCGCGGCGATCAAGGGCGCCGTCCTGCTGCTGCCCAAACTCAAGCTGCTGACCACCGCGGGCACAGCGCTCGTGTCGGTGGCCGCCTACTCGCTGTTCTGGGGCTGGGGCTTCGCGGCGGGCTTCGTGCTGCTGCATGTTCGTACACGAGATGGGGCACGTGATCCAGCTGCGCCGTGAGGGTCTGAAGGCGAGCGCGCCGATGTTCATCCCGTTCCTCGGCGCGGTGATCGCCGCCAAGTCGCTCGGCGAGAACGCGCTCGCGGAGGCGCGCGTGGGCCTCGCGGGGCCGGTGCTCGGGACGGTCGGCGCGGGCGTCTGCCTGGCTGATCGGCGAAGCTCACCAACAGCGACTTCTTCCGGGCGCTCGCCTACATCGGCTTCTTCCTCAACCTGTTCAACCTGCTGCCCGTCGTGCCGCTCGACGGCGGGCGCGCGATGGCGGCGATGGCGCCGTGGATGTGGTTCCTCGGCTTCGGCGCGCTGGTGGCGCTTGTGATCCTGTTCCCCAACCCGATCCTGCTGATCGTCGTGATCTTCGGCGGCTTCGAGACCTACCGCCGCTGGCAGCAGCGCAAAACCCGCTCGCTCGAGCAGGCCGCCTACTACCGCGTCGCGCCGCGCAACCGGCTGCTCGTGGGCGTCGTGTACATCGGTCTGATCGTGCTGCTCGCGGTCGGCATGGACGAGGCCCACATCCTGCACAGCTCGGGCCACAGCTTCGGCTCGATCTAGCGCCGCGCCTCGCGCACCGCGCGTTCCATCTCGCGCTTGGTCTCGCGCTCGCGGATCGTCTGGCGCTTGTCGTAGAGATCCTTGCCGCGCGCGAGCGCGATCTCGACCTTCGCGTGCGCGCCGGAGAAGTAGATGCGGGTCGGCACCAGCGTGAGCCCGCGCTCCTGTGCGCGCGCCGCGATGCGGTCGAGCTCGCGGCGGTGCAGCAGCAGCTTGCGCGGACGCTCGGGGTCGTGGTTCTCGCGCGACGCGGGCGCGTACGGCGGGATGTGCACCGAGTGCAGCCACAGCTCGCCGTCGCGGATCGCGGCGTAGCCGTCCTTCAGCTGCGCCCCGGAGGTGCGCAGCGCCTTGACCTCGGTGCCCTCGAGCACGATCCCGCACTCGAGGCGCTCGATCAGCTCGTAGCGGTGCGACGCGTAGCGGTTGGACGCCACGTCGCCGGGCGCCACCTTGCGCTTGCCCTTGCCCTTGGCCATCGGGCCGAGCCTAGTCGGCCGGGCGCAGATCGACCCGCCCGCGGAACGTGTCGACACCCTCCACGCGCACCTGCACCGCCTCGCCGAGGCGCAGCGTGGCGCCGGTGCGCTCGCCGCGCAGGATCGTGCCCTGCTCGTTGAGCTCCCACCACTCGCGCGCGCCGGCGGGCGCCTCGCGCTCGCCGCGACCGCGCGCTGCCCGCGCCCGCGCCCGCGCGCGCACGGCCCGCGTGCTCGCGCCCGTCGCGGCCGACCCTGCGCGCCGCCGCCTCGTCGCGATCGGCAACCGGCGCGCGCAGCAGCCGCACCGGCAGCATGCCCTCGAACGGCGGCGCGCCGCCCGACCCCGGGCCGTCGGGCGAGCCGAACGCGACGAACGCGCCCGCGGAGATCAGGCCGGTCACCTCGCCCGCGAACACGTGCTCTGGCCCAAGCTGCCCGAGCGCGCGCTCGAGCGCGAAGCAGCGCGCGATGTCGTCGGCGTCGCGCTCGATCACCATCGCGTCGCGCTCGCGCTCGGAGGTCCACCCGCCCAGCTCGTCGAGACTCGGACGCGCGCGGGGCGCTCTCGTGCGCGCCGAGCGCGGAGAGCAGCGCGCGGTGGCAGACGATGTCGGGGTAGCGGCGGATCGGCGAGGTGAAGTGGCAGTAGGCGGCCGAGTGCAGGCCCGCGTGCCCGAGGTTGCGCGGCGAGTAGTAGGCCTGCTTGAGCGAGCGCAGCAGGAGCGAGCTCAGCGCGATGCGTCCGTGCCCCGTGCGGCGCACGTGCTGCTCGACGAGCCGCGAGATCTCGCCGACGAGCTCCGCGGCCTGCGACGAGGACATCGGCTCGGGCAGCGGCGGGCGTGGGCACCTCCAGCGAGGCGAGCTGGTCGAGCAGCGCTTCGATGCGCTCCGGCTCGGGGCGCTCGTGGACGCGGTACAGGCAGGGCGTGCCGCGTGCGCGACAGGTGCTCGGCGACCGCCTCGTTGGCGGCGATCATCAGGTGCTCGATCAGACGGTGCGACTCGGTCTGCGCGCGCGGCAGCACGCCCACCACGTTGCCGCCCTCGTCGAAGCATGAACTCGGGCTCCTCGGAGTCGACCACGAGCGCGCCGCTCTGCTCGCGCGCGTCGCTGCAGCGCCGCCGCGACCGCGCGCGCGGCGGCGAGCGGCTCGGCCCACGGCGCCCGCGCGGCCTCTTCGCCCGGCGAAGATCCGTTCGACCTGCTCGTAGTCGAGCCGCGCGTCGGAGCGGATCAGCGAGCGGTAGAAGGCCGCCTGCTCGACCCGCGCGCCGTCGCAGCTCGAGCTCCACCGTGACCGCCGGGCGCTCGGCGCCCGGGCAGCAGCGAGCAGGCGTCGCTCGAGAGCGCGTGCGGCAGCATCGGCTCGACCGCGCCCGGCACGTACACGCTCGTGGCGCGGCGCCGCGCCTCGCGGTCGAGCGCGCGAGCCCTCGCGCACGTGCGCCGCCACGTCGGCGATGTGCACCCACACGCGCGTTGCGCCGTCCTCGAGCTCCTGCGCGGAGATCGCGTCGTCGAAGTCGCGCGCGCTCACGGGGTCGATCGTGAAGGTCGCGAGCTCGCGCAGATCGCGCCGCGGCTCGCCCCCGGCGCGCACGCGCTCGGCGGCGTCGCGCGCCTCGCGCTCCACCGCCGCCTCGAACCCGCGCCGCAGCCCGCGGTCGAGCATCAGCGCCTCGATCACGTCGCGCGCCACCTCCGGCCGCCCGATCACGCGCAGGATCCGCGAGCCGCGTCTGTCGCTCTGCACGAGCACGATGTCGCCCGGGCGTGCGCGCTGCCCTGCGCCGCGCGTGTCGCGGATCGCGCGCGCCGCCGCCTCGCGGCGCGGCGAGCCGCCCACCAGAGCGCGCGCGAACAGTGGCCTTGCCGCGAGGAAGCGGCCCTTGCGCTCCAGCAGCGCGACCATCGCTCCGGCGGGCGCCGGCTGCTGCGGCGCCCCGCCGCCGTGAGAAGCGTCGCTCACCGTACTTTGGCTGCGAGCGTGCTCAGCGCCGCATCGAGGCCGTCGTTCGCCGTCGACTTCGCCCTTGACCTTCACTTCGGGCGTCGATCCCCGCCCCCTGCTTGACGCCGCCGCCGCCGAGGTTGTGCCCGTTGGGCGTGAAGTACTCGCCGACGGTGATGTCGAGCGCGCCGCCGTTCGACAGCGGCTCCTCCTCCTGGAAGACGCCCTTGCCGAACGTGTGCGTGCCGACGACCGTCGCGCGGCTGGTGATCCTGCAGCGCTGCCGTGACGATCTCCGCGGCCGACGCGGTGTTGGAGTCCACGAGCACGACCATCGGGATCGCTCGCGGGGATCGCTCCGCCGGTCGCGGTGAGCGTCTGCGAGGGCTGGCTGCGCCCGCGCGTGGTCACGATCGTGCCCTTCTCGACGAAGATGCTCGCGATCAGCTGCGCCTCGATCGACGAGGCCGCCGCCGTTGCCGCGCAGGTCGAGCACGATGCCCGCGCGCGCCCGCGTGCAGCTCGTGTTCGACCGCTTCGCGCACTTCGCCGTGCGCGCCGGGGCTGAAGCTCGCCAGCGCGACCACGCCGAGCTTCTTGCCGTCGACGGTCCTCGTCGCCGAGGCGACGACCGGCTCGGAGATCGTCGCGCGCGTGAGCGTCACCGTGTGGACCGCGCCGTGGCGCGCGCCGTGCGCGGCCGGGCTTTCGACCTGCAGCCGCACGTCGGTCCCGGGCGTTGCCCCTGATCAGCGCCGGTCGCCGCGTCGGCGCGACAGGCCTTCGAGCTTGCGGCCGTTGACTCGCCACGATCACCTCGCCGGGCTTCAGCCCCGCGCGCGCCGCGGGCGAGGAGTCGAACACGCGCGCGATCAGCAGCCCGTTGCGCTGGGGCCCGACGGACACGCCGATCCCGGTGAAATGCGGCGGCGCGTTGAATTCGCGGAATTCGCTCGGGGTCAGGTAGTGCGAGAAGCGGTCGTCGAGGCTCGCGACCACGCCCGCGATCGACGCGTTCGCGAGCTGGCCCGTGGGCACCGGGCGGTAGTAGTCGCGCGCGATCCGTTCGATCGCTTCGTCGACGACGCGCGTCTGGTGGTCGGCGACGAACGCGTTGCGCAGGAACCCGGGCAGATGCTGCGGGATGGCCGCCCAGCCACAGCCCGACCACGAGCAGCACGGGCAGCAGCACGACGAGAAGCGGGCGCGAGCGGGTGTCGGCGCGAGCGCGGCATGGGGCTACTGCGCAAGCGTAGTCGAGCGGCTCGTTCGCGACGGCCTCGCCGAGACCTTCTAGGGTGGGGGCGTGGCCGAGCGTCGACGATCAGCACCGTCCCCTCCAACGGCCTGCCCGATCCACGCGATCGCGCTGCCCGGCACGCGCGCGCTGACGGTGCTCGTCGCGTTCGACGCCGGCGCGCGCAACGAGCGCCCGGAGGAGAACGGGATGGCCCACTTCCTCGAGCATCTCGTCTTCAAGGGCGGCGAGAAGTACCCGACCTACAAGCGACGTCAACGAGACCGCCGAGCGGCTCGGCGGCGTGCTCAACGCCTACACCAGCCACGACCTCGTCGCCTTCCACATCACCGTTCGCGCCGAGAGCGCGGCCCCGGCGATCGACCTGCTCACGCGACTTCGTCGGGCGCCCGCGGCTCGACGCCGAGGAGCTCGACCGCGAGCGCGGCGTGGTGATCCAGGAGATCAACCGCGCCTACGACCAGCCCTCGATGGTCGCCGAGTACCTGATCGACCGCGCCGCGTTCGGCGAGCACCCGCTCGGGCGCACCGTGCTCGGTCCCGAGGAGAACCTGCGCAGCTTCACCCGCGAGGGCATCGTCGCCTTCCGCGAGCGCCGCTGGGCGGGCCCGCGCGGCGGCGCGTTCCTCGTTGGCAACGTCGAGCACCTGCCGGCGCAGGAGGAGCTGCACGAGCTGTTCGCGCGCTTCCCCGCGCTGCCCGAGCCCGAGCCCTACGAGCCCGCGCCGGAGTTCGCGCCGCAGACGCTCGTCGAGGAGCGCGACACCAACCAGTCGCACCTGCGCATGATCTACCGGCCCGACGATCGCCGTCGCGCGACGTGCGCGAGCGCGCCGCGCTGTCGATCTACTCGACGCTGCTCGGCGGCTCGATGGGCTCGCGGCTGTTCGACGAGATCCGCGAGAAGCGCGGCCTGTGCTACTCGGTGTACGCGATCGACCACGCCTTCGCCGACGTCCCGATCCTGCAGCTCGGCTCGGGCCTCGAGTCGGCCAAGTGCGTCGAGGCCTACACGCGCATGCGCGAGATCGTCGACGAGCTGCGCGACGACGGGCCCGACCGAGGAGGAGGTCGCAGCGGGCGCGCGCCTACGCCGCCGGGCGCCTGGTGCTCGCCTTCGAGAACACCAACGCCGTCGCCCGCTACGCGGCCAGCCAGAAGATCGTGTTCGGCGAGGACATCGACCCCGACGCGGCGATCGCGGCGCTCGACGCGGTCACCTTCGAGCGAGGTCCAGGAGATCTCGCGCCGGCGTCGCCGACAGCCTCGCGGTGGCGTGCGTGGGACCGCACACCGCCGACGAGTTCTAGCTTCGCCCGCGCGTCTAGCCGATCGCGACCATGCGGTCGATCGGCACGCGCGCACGCTCGGCGATCTCCGCGGGCACCTGCACCTCGTACTTCATCTCGCGCAGCGCGTCGCGCAGCTTCGGCAGCGTGATCATCTTCATGTACACGCACGAGGCCTCGGGGTTGGCCGGGATGAAGCTCACGTCGGGGCCGCCATCTGCAGCGGGTAGAGCATGCCCATCTCGGTCGCCACGATCGCCTCCGCGGAACGCGTCGCCCGCGGCCTGCGCCCCGCGCTCGGCGTCGCGGGCGAACTCGAGCATGCCGCCGGTCGAGAGCATGTGCACGCCCTCGGCGGACACGTCGCCGGCGGCCACGTACTCCATCACGCTCGTCGAGCAGCCGCACTCGGGGTGGATCAGGAAGTCGGCGCCCGGGTGCGCCGCGCGCGTCGCCTCGATGTCGGCCGGGCGGATGCCCGGCGTGGACGTGGCACTCGCCGTCCCACACGTGCATGCGCCGGCCGAGCTCCTTCTCGACGTAGGCGCCGAGCCACATGTCCGGGCCGAACAGGATCTCGGTGTCCTCGCCGTGCGTCTCGTAGATGTGGCGCACCACCTCGACGGCGTTGGCGGACGTGCAGCAGTAGTCGGTCAGCGCCTTCACCTCGGCGGTCGTGTTCACGTACATCACGACCACGCCCTCGCGGGTAGCGCGCGCGCCAGGCCGCGAGCTGCTCGGCGTCGATCGAGGCGGCCAGCGAGCAGCCGGCGTCGAGGTCGGGGATCAGCACCGTCTTCTCCGGGCACAGGATCGAGGCCGTCTCGGCCATGAAGTGCACGCCGCAGAAGACGATCGTCTCGCCGTCGGCCGCCGCCGCCTGGCGCGAGAGGCCGAGCGAGTCGCCGACGTAGTCGGCCACGTCCTGGACCTCCGGCACCTGGTAGTTGTGCGCGAGGATCACCGCGCCGCGCTCCGCGGCGAGCGCGCGCACCTCCTCCTGCAGCTCGCGGATCTCCCGCTCGGCGAGCGCGAGCGGCGCGCCCGCCATGGGGAGCGTGGGAGCCATCGGCAGGTTCATGGCAGGGCCTCCAGGGTGAGGGACAGGTCGAGCGCCGGCGCCGAGTGGGTCAGGGCGCCCATCGAGATCCATTCTACCCCGGTCTCGCGCGACGCGCCCGGAGCGTCTCGAGCGTCACGCCGCCGCTCGCCTCGAGCTCGCGCGCGGCCCGCCACCTGCGCGACCGCCGCGCGCAGCTGCTCGTCGTCCATGTTGTCGAGCAGCAGCCGCGGCGCGCCCGGCGGCGAGCGCCTCGCTCGATCTCCTGCGGCGTCGCGCACCTCGACCTCGAGCGTGCCGCGCCAGCTCCGGGCGCCGCGCTCGCGCGCGCGCTCGACCGCCGCGCGCGATCCCGCCGGCGGCGGCGATGTGGTTCTCCTTGATCAGGATCGCGTCGTAGAGGCCCGCGCGGTGGTTGCTCGCGCCGCCCGCGGCGACCGCCGCCTTCTCGAGCGCGCGCAGCCCGGGGGTGGTCTTGCGCGTGTCGAGCACCCGCGCGCCGGTGCCCTCGCACCTCGCGCGCCGCGCGCGCGGCCATCGTGGCGACGCCCGACAGGTGCGCGAGGAAGTTCAGCGCGGTGCGCTCGCCCGTGAGCAGCGCCCGCGCGCTGCCCTCGAGCCGCCAGCACCGGCCCGCCGTCCTCGCGCCAGACGCCCTCCTCGCACCAGCCGCTCGACTGCGCACGTCGGGGTCGAGCAGCGTGAACGCCGCCTCGGCCGCGTCGCAGGCCGTAGATCACCCCCGGCGCCTTCTGCGTGATCAGCGCGCGCGCCCGCGCGCCGCTCGGGCACCGTCGCCTCCGTCGTCACGTCGCCGCGGCCCGACGTCCTCCTGCAGCGCGCGCCGGACGAGCGCGTGGAGCTCCTCCACCGCCTAGCTCCCCGGCGGCAGCCGCTGCGAGCAGAGTAGGCGCGCACGAAGCCGTCGAGGTCGCCGTCGAGCACGCGCTGCACGTCGCCCATCTCCTCGCCGGTGCGGTGGTCCTTGACCATCGTGTAGGGGTGCAGCACGTAGGAGCGGATCTGCGAGCCGAAGTTCACGTCCTGCGCCTCGCCCTTCTCGCGCGCGATCTCCTCCTGGCGTTCGCGCTCCGCGCGCTCGAGCAGCTTCGCGCGCAGCATCGCCATCGCGGTCGCGCGGTTGGAGGACTGCGAGCGCTCGTTCTGGCACTGCACCACGATGCCCGTCGGGCGGTGCGTGATGCGCACCGCCGAGTCGGTCTTGTTGACGTGCTGGCCGCCCGCGCCGGAGGCGCGGTAGGTGTCGACCTGCAGGTCGTCCTCGTCGATCTCGACCTCGCCCGCTGTCCTCCACGACCGGCGCCACCTCGACGCCGGCGAAGCTCGTCTGGCGGCGGTGGGCCGAGTCGAACGGCGACAGGCGCACGAGCCGGTGCACGCCGCGCTCGGCGCCGAACAGCCCGTAGGCGTTCTCGCCCGACGGCGCGGAACGTGGCCGACTTGATGCCCGCTTCCTCGCCCGGGCTCACCTCGAGCAGCTCGACCTGAAAGCCGCGCCGCTCCGCCCAGCGCATCTGCATCCGCAGCACCATCTCGGCCCAGTCCTGCGCGTCGGTGCCGCCGGCGCCGCGTTGACGCGTCACGAGCGCGTCGCCGGCGTCGTAGCGGCCCGGAGAACAGCCGCTGCTCCTCGAGCTCCGCCAGGCGCTCCTCGACCGAGGCGATCTGCTCGTCGACCTCGGCCGCGAGCGACGCGTCCTCGGCGGCCATCTCCGCGAGCCCGTCGAGGTCCTCGACGTCGCGCTGCAGCGCGTTGAAGGTCTCCAGGCGCCGGCGACGCGCGCGCGTGCTCGGCCGACACCGCCGCGGCGCGCTCGGAGTCGTCCCAGAAGCCCGCTGCGCCCATCTCGCTCTCGAGCGCCGCGACGCGCTCGCGCCAGCGCAGCCGGGTCAAAGATAGTCCGAGAGCAGCTTCAGCTGCTCGCGGATCGCCGCCAGCCGCTGCGGCGTCGACTCGCTGGGCGCGGCTCGTGGCCATGCGCTCACGCTATCACCGGGCGCCGCTCAGGCGCCGTGGCACTTCTTGAACTTCTTCCCCCTCCCGCACCAGCAGGGATCGTTGCGCCCGACCTGGTGCTCCTCGTCGAGCACGCGCTGCTCGACCACCGGCACCTCCTGCAGCTTCGCCGTTGCCCTCGGCGTAGCCCTGTGCCGGCGCCGGCGGCGGCTGCGGCCGCCGCGAGCGCGCCCGCGCCGGCGGCGCTGTGGCCGCCCGAGTAGGACACGCGCCCGGCGCGCGTGGAGCTGCCGGAGGCGGCGAAGGACGGGATCGGCGGCGCCGCCGCCGTTCTGGCCCTTCGACGTTGACCTCGACGTTGAAGATCATCCGCGCGTAGTCCGTCCAGACGCTGTTCATCAGGTCGCCGAACAGCGTGAAGGCCTCGTTCTTGTAGGCCACCAGCGGGTCGATCTGGGCGAAGCCGCGCAGGTGGATGCCCTCGCGCAGGTAGTCCATGTCGAACAGGTGCTCGCGCCAGCGTTCGTCGATGATCTGCAGCAGCAGGAAGCGCTCGAGCGCGCCCATCAGCTCCTCGCCGAGCGCCTGCTCGCGCGCGTCGTAGCGCTCGATCGCCTCGCCGACGATGCGCTCGGTGAGCGCGATCGCGGTCGATGCGTCTCGGCGGTCGAGGTCCTCGCTCGCCGAGGTCGAGCGGGAAGAACTGGCCGAGCGCGGTGAACAGGCCGTCGAGGTCCCAGTCCTCGACGAAGTCGCCCGGCGTGTACTGCTCGACCGTGCGCTCGATCACCTTGGCGACCTCGCGCGCGCGCCTCCTCGCCGATGCTCTTGCCTTCGAGCACCTCGTCGCGGTAGGCGTAGATCACGCGGCGCTGCTCGTTCATCACGTCGTCGTACTCGAGCACGCGTTTGCGGATCAGGAAGTTCTGCTCCTCGACCTTCTTCTGCGCTTTCTCGATCTGCTTGGAGAGCATCCCGGCCTCGATCGGTTCCTCGTTGCCCTCCTCGTCGACGCCGCCGAGGCGGTCGAGGATCCGGTAGATGCGGTCGCCGGCGAACAGCCGCACGAGGTCGTCCTCGGCCGACAGGAAGAAGCGCGACTCGCCCGGGTCGCCCTGGCGGCCGGAGCGGCCGCGCAGCTGGTTGTCGATGCGCCGCGACTCGTGGCGCTCGGTGCCGCAGATGAACAGCCCGCCCGCGGCCATCACCTGCTCGCGGGTCTCCGCGACCTCGCGTTCGAGCTCGGGCAGCGACCTCGCGCACGCGCCGCTCGTACTCGCTCGGCGTCCTCCGATCCGACGCCTTCGCGCGCGAGCTGCAGGCGCGCCAGGTGCTCGGGGTTGCCGCCGAGCTTGATGTCGACGCCGCGGCCGGCCATGTTGGTCGCGATCGTGACCGCGCCGGGCTGGCCGGCCTCGGCGACGATCTCGGCCTCGCGCGCGGCGTGCTCGGGCTTGGCGTTGAGCACCGTGTGCTTGATGCCCGCGCTTGCGTCAGGCGCTCGGAGAGCAGCTCGGAGACCTCGACCGAGATCGTGCCCACGAGCACCGGCTGGCCGTTCTCGTGGCGCGCGGCGATCTCTTTGACGACCGCGTTCCACTTGCCCTCCTTGGTCTTGTAGACCTGGTCGTTGCGGTCGTCGCGGACCATCGGCATGTTGGTCGGCACCTGCACGACCGGCAGCTCGTAGATCTTCATGAACTCGGTCGCCTCGGTCAGCGCCGTGCCGGTCATGCCCGAGAGCTTGTCGTACAGGCGGAAGTAGTTCTGGTAGGTGATCGTCGCGAGCGTCTGGTTCTCCTCCTGGATCGCCACGCCCTCCTTGGCCTCGACCGCCTGGTGCAGCCCCTCCGACCAGCGCCGCCCGTCGAGGATGCGCCCGGTGAACTCGTCGATGATCTTCACCTCGCCGTCGATCACCGCGTAGTCGACGTCGCTCCTTGTAGAGCGACTCGGCGCGCAGCGACTGGATCAGGTGGTTGACGAGGTGCCCGTTCTCGGCCCGGTAGAGGTGGTCGATGCCGAGGAAGCGCTCGGCCTTGGCGACGCCCTGCTCGGTGATCGACACGGTCTTGTGCTTCTCGTCGATCTCGTAGTCGAAGTCCGCCATGAACTGCTTCTTCGATGCGCGGGTCCATGCCTTCGGGCGTCTTGCCGGGCGTCAGCTGCGGCGCCAGGCGCGCGAACTTCACGTACAGGTCGGCGGCCTGTTCGGGGGCGCCGGAGATGATCAGCGGCGTGCGCGCCTCGTCGATCAGGATGTTGTCGACCTCGTCCACGATCGCGAAGGAGTGGCCGCGCTGGACCTTTTCGGCGAGGTCCTTGGCCATGTTGTCGCGCAGGTAGTCGAAGCCGAACTCCGAGTTGGTGCCGTACACGACGTCGCAGGCGTACGCGCGCTGCTTCTCCTCGTAGGGCTGCATGTTCTGCGAGCACGCCCACGCGTCACGCCGAGCGCGTCGTAGATCGGGCTCATCCATTCGGCGTCGCGGCGGGCCAGGTAGTCGTTGACGGTGACCAGGTGCACGCCCTTGCGCTCGCGGCGCGCCGCCGTTCTCGCTCGAGCCATCGCGCACCGCGAGCGAGTTCAGCACGACCGCGAGCGTCGCCGTCAGCGTCTTGCCCTCGCCGGTCTTCATCTCGGCGATCTGGCCCTCGTGCAGCGCCATCGCGCCGATCAGCTGCACGTCGAAGTGGCGCATCCCCATCGTGCGCTTGCCGGTCTCGCGCACGATCGCGAAGCACTCGGGCAGCAGCGCGTCGAGCGACTCGCCCTCGGCGGCGCGCTCGCGCAGCGTCGTCCATCCGCTCGCGCAGCTCCGCGTCGCTGTCGTGTTCGAGCTCGGGCTCGAACGCGTTGATCAGCGCGACGCGTTTCTGGTAGGTCTTGAACTTCTTCGCCTCGCCGACGTTCAGCGCGCGATCGAGCAGGGAGGGCATGCGGCCAAGGATAGCTGTCGCCAACGGACCGGCGCGCGGGCTCGGGCGCCGCGCGGCGCGTGGCCGCCGGGCGCACGCGCGGCCGCGTCGCGACGCTACCCGGGGAAGCTGAATGTCTTCGTTTTGGGCGTGCCCGGGCAGTCGGCGAGCGTCACCTTCAGCGGGCCGTCGCTGCTCACGTCGAGCTTCGCCGCGCAGTCGACCCTCGCGCGCGCCGCGTCGATCGTCACGTGCGATACGTTCGCCGTGGCGATGTCGAGCGCGTCCGCGGCCGGTTCGGCAGGGGCTTCGCCCCAGCTTCGGCTCTGGCTCGTGTAGGGGATCGCGGGGATTTTGCCGCCGGTCAGAACGCCCGCGCCGTGCTGCGTTTCGCCGGGCGCCGGGTCGCCCGCGCCGAAGCCGTGCGAGCGTGCGTCCACGGTCCCCAGCGGGTCGCTGCCCGAGGCTTCGCGCAGCGTCATGCCGTACACCCAGTAGGCGTGGCCCGCGGCGGTGCCGTCGGCAGCGAAGTCCATCGTCGGGTTGTACGTGTAGGTCACGTGCGCGGGGTCGGGGTCAACCGTCGCGGTGCCGAGGAACGCCGCCGCCGGCGCGTATTCGTCGTTGATCGCCAGCGTCAGGTGCTCGCCCGCCTGGAACTGGTCGAATTCGTAGCGGTAGCCGAGTTCGTCGAACGCTCGCGACCTGTTCGAGGACGCCCGCGATCGGCACGAGCTCGTCGGTGGTCTCGTCCCAGATCAGGAACGGCACGTTGCGCACCGAGGCGAGCTGGCGCTCAGTCAGCGACTGGTTGCCGCCGGGCTCCGGTTCGGCGGGCGGCACCCACACGCCGAGCCCCGGCGGCCCCACGGTCGGCTGCGCGCGCGCGAACAGGTCGGGGAACTGCGAGGTGAGCTTGTACGTGCCGTAGCCGCCCATCGAGTAGCCCGCGATGTCCGTGAAGCGCGGGTCGAGCGGGTAGTGCGCGGCCACGTCCGCCCACGCTTCGAAGGTGTCCGCGCCCGCGTGGTCGTAGTACCAGCCGTCGGGCCCGCGCCCCGCCGGGGTGATCACGATCGAGCCGCCGCCGCGCCCGCCGAACTGCGACTGGTTGCGCGAGCCCGCGAACTGGTTGTAGTTGGCCGACAGCGAGTGCAACAGGAGCGTCAGGCCGTAGCCGCCCGCCGGCGGCGGCCCGCTCGGCACGTACACCGCGTACGGCTGCAGCTGCCCGCGCAGCTCGCCGATGCACTGCGCCGAGGAGCCACAGCCCCCCGTCGCGTAGTCGGCGCCCTGTCCGTCGGAGAAGTGCGACGCGAGGATCCTGTCGAACACGCCCGTCTGCGGCACGCCGGTGGGTTCGCCGGGCATGTCGTCGTTGGCGCGCGCGTGCAGCTTCGCGAAGTCGACCTCCGCGTAGAACTGTTCGATGCTGCCCGACGCGAGCGCCTGCGCCTGCGCGGATTCGCGCCACCACGCCGGGTTCGCGACGGTTTCCCCTTCGGGGGTGCCCGGCAGCGGCTCCTGGTCGTTGAAGCGGAATGCCACGTCGAAGAACGCCGGCGGCGTGGGGTCCGCGCCGGCGCCGCCCGGCTGCGTTTCGCTCGCGACCGCGCCCGGCAGCAGCCAGCTGCCCGCGGAGGCGTTCCACAGGCCCACGCCCGCCGCCAGGCGGACGGTGGAGGTGCCGGGGTTCCACTCGGTGTGGGGCACGAGCACCGTGATCTGGCGCCGCGCGAGGTCCACTTCGACGGCCGGTTCGGGCCCCGGCACGCTCGCGCCCGTGGCGGCGTCGGTCAGCGCCGCGGTGCTGCCGTGCACCGTGAGGAAGTACTGCGCGGGCGCGCTCACGTTCGCGCCGAACGGGAACGGGTGCGCTTCGCCGGGCGTGCCGCCGATCGCGATCGCCGTCGCGACGAGGCCGGGGTCTTCGAGGGTGTTGAGCGTGATGCGGAACGCCGTCGCCTTCGCGAGCGGCTTCACGCGCAGTTCCACGAGGTTCGCCGCGTTTTCGTCGTAGCCCTGGCCGGTCGGGTAGGTGTAGGTGCCGTCGGGCATCGAGAACACGTCGCCGCCCGAGGAGTCGCCGCCCGGCGAGAGCATCGGGTCCGTCGGGTCCTGGGTCTCCTTGGCGCCGTGGTCGTCGTAGAGGTAGCCCTGGTAGAGGAACTCGCCACGCCTGTACGCGCTCGCGCCGGAGACGAGGATCGGGCTCGCGTGCCACGCCGAGCCGCGTTCGTTTTCGAGCTGCGGCGCCTTCGCGGGCTTCGCGTAGAGGATCTCGGGCCCCGGCCGCGGCGCCGTGCCTTCCTTGGCGGGCAGCGACGGAGACGCCGGCGCGGCGAGCGCGACGGCGGGCGCAAGAGCGAGCACAGCAGCCGTGAGCGCGAGCAGAGCACCTGCGAGCGCGAGCGTCACCCCGACATGAGCGCGTTCCCCCATCCAGCACGAAGCGCTACCCCGCGGGCGCGATCCCTAAACGCAGGCGCGGGGTCCCCGGGCCGGATCGCGGCCGGCCCGGGGGCCGCAAGATCGAGCGTGCGCGGCGCGCTAGGACGCCTGCGCGAAGCCCAGGTCGCTCGGCCCGGCCGAGCGCCTCGCGGCCTCGGCGTGGGCCTCGCGGCGGTGGCGCAGTTTGTCGCGGTGGCGCTTCACCTGGCGCGCCAGCTCGTCGACCATCAGGTTGAGCGAGTGCAGCATCTCGGGCGAGCGCGTCGCGCGCGCGCAGCGTCACGCCCTTCAGGTAGAGCGTCGCCTCGGCGACGTGGCAGTCGGACACGCGGGGATTGCGGCTCCTTGAAGATCTCGATCTCCAGCCGGGCCAGGTCGGAGACCTGGCGCGCGACCTTCGCGAGGCGGCGCTCGACCTGCTCGCGCATCTCGTCGGTGACCGGGACGTTTCGACCCTTGATGTCGATCTGCATCGTCGGCTCCCTTCGGTCGGGCTATGTGTGGCTGACATCGATGCTACGCCCGATCTCGGCGGATGTAAATGGCGATTCGACAGAATGACGGCCGCCGAGCATGCAGAGTCGGACGTGCATGCAGCTGGAGCTTCATGGCGCCCACGGTCCGTGGTGCTCGCGGCGCTGGCCGGCGGCCTCTACCTGCGCCGCTGGCGTCGAGGTGCGCCGGACCGCGACCAGGCGACGCTCGGCGGCCGCCGCGCCGGCGTGGCGGCCGTGCTGCTTCGCGGGCGCGATCGCGGTCGTGCTGGCGGCGCTGCTCTCCCCGGTCGACTCGCTCGCCGACCAGCTGTTCTTCATGCACATGGTCCAGCACATGCTGCTGCTCGACCTCGTCCCGATCCTCGCGATCGTCGGGCCTCACGAAGGTGATCCTGCGGCCGGTCACGCGCGCGGTGCACGACGCTCGAGCGGCGCGCCGGCGTGCTCGCGCACCCCGCCTTCGCGGTCGTCGCTCTACGTCGGCGGTGATCTGGGCCTGGCACATCCCCGCCGCCTACGACGTCGCCGCTGCGCCACCCGCACGTGCACGTGCTCGAGCACGTCACCTTCCTGCTCGCCGGCTCGCTCTACTGGTGGCACCTGCTGTCTCCCGATCCGCGCCCGCATGCGCCTCGGCGGGCATGGGCCCGGTCGTCTACATGGCCTCCACCAAGCTGTTCGTCGGCGCGCTCGGCATGGGCCTCGCGTTCGCCCCCAGCGCGCTGTACGCCTACTACGACGCACCACGCCCGCGTGTGGGGCATCTCGGCGCGCGACGACCAGTCGATCGCGGGCTGATCATGGCCGTCGAGCAGTCGCTCGTGATGGGCATCGCGCTGGTCGTGCTGTTCCTGCGCGCGCTCGCCGAGTCCGAGCGCGAGCAGCAGCGCGGCGAGCGCTACGGCGTCGTCTGAGCGGGGCCCGGCCGCGACGCGGGCCGGCGCAGGCGGCGCAGGCTCGCGAGGATGCCGCGGTGTCCGGCGATCGCGCCGATCAGGATCGAGCCCGTGGCGCACCTCGGTGCCCGGGAAGCACGATGCTCGCGCGCAGCTGCGCGCCGCGCGCCGACGCTCGCGCCGTCGCCCAGCACGACGGGGCCCATCAGCCGCACGCCCGAGGCGATGCTCACCTCGTGGCCGATCCACGCGGGCCCCTCGATCTCGGTGTCCTCGGGCAGCGCGGTGCCGCGCGCCACCACGATGCCCGGGTCGCGCTCCTCGCCTTCGATCTCCAGGTTCAGCTCGCCGCGCAGCGCGTCGAAGGTGCCCTGGCGCAGCTCGGCGAGCGAGCCGACGTCGTTCCAGTACTCGTGGATCTCGTGGATGTAGAACGGCACGTCGTTCTCGAGCAGCGCCGGGAACACGTCCTTGGCCCAGTCCACGAACGGGCGCTCGGGGAAGTAGTCGAAGATTCGCGGGTCGAACACGTAGATGCCGCAGTTGCCGAGGTCCGACAGCGCCTCGTCGGGGCCGGCTTCTCCTGGAAGCCCGTGATGCGCCCGTCGCGGTCGTGCAGCACGACGCCGTACTCGCGCGTGTCGGGCACCTGCTTGACCGCGAGCGTCGCGATCCCGCCGCTCTCGCGGTGGCGCGCCGCGAGCGCGCCGTCAGGTCGATGTCGGTGAGCGCGTCGCCCGAGATCACGAGGAACGGCTCGTCGCCGAAGAACTCCGCGCACGCGCGCACGCCGCCGGCGGTCCCGAGCAGCTCGGGCTCGTAGCGGTAGCTGATGCGCTCGCCGAAGTGCTCGCGGATCGTGTCCGGGAAGTAGTGCAGGTTGGCGATCACCTCGCTGAAGCCGTGGCGGTCGAGCAGGTCGACGATGTGCTCCATCACGGGCCGGTCGAGCACCGGCACCATCGGCTTGGTGATCTCGTAGGTGAGCGGGCGCAGGCGCGTGCCGAGCCCGGCCGCGAGGACCATCGCTCTCATCGGCGTACGCGCGGTCGGGTGGGCGGGCGCGGGGCCTAGTAGCGGTAGTGGTCGGGCTTGTACGGGCCGTCGACGGGCACGCCGATGTAGGCGGCCTGCTCGTCGCGTCAGCCGCGTGAGCCTCACGCCGAGCGCGTCGAGGTGCAGCCGCGCGACCTTCTCGTCGAGGTGCTTGGGCAGCACGTACACGCGCTTCTCGTACTCGTCGTTCTTGGTGAACAGCTCGATCTGGGCGATCGTCTGGTTGGAGAACGAGTTGCTCATCACGAAGCTCGGGTGCCCGGTCGCGTTGCCGAGGTTCAGCAGCCGTCCCTCGGAGAGCAGGATGATCGCGTGGCCGTCGGGGAACACCCACTTGTCGACCTGCGGCTTGATGTTGACCCGCTCGATGCCCGGGCACCCGCGCGAGGCCCGCGATGTCGATCTCGTTGTCGAAGTGCCCGATGTTGCCGACGATCGCCTGGTGCTTCATGCGCTGCATGTCGCGCGGCGGTGATGATGTCGCGGTTGCCGGTGGCGGTGATGAAGATGTCGCGCGTCGTCGATCACTTCGTCGAGCGTCTTGCACCTCGTAGCCCTGCATCGCCGCCTGCAGCGCGCAGATCGGGTCGATCTCGGTGATCATCACGCGCGCGCCCTGGCCGCGCAGCGACTCCGCGCAGCCCTTGCCGACGTCGCCGAAGCCGCACACGACCGCGACCTTGCCGCCGATCATCACGTCGGTCGCGCGGTTGATGCCGTCGATCAGCGAGTGCCGGCAGCCGTAGAGGTTGTCGAACTTGGACTTCGTCACCGAGTCGTTGACGTTGATCGCCGGGAACAGCAGCTCGCCGGTCTCGACCATCTGGTAGAGCCGGTGCACGCCCGTGGTGGTCTCCTCGGTCACGCCTTTGATGCCCTCGCCGATCCGCGTCCAGCGCTGCGGGTCCTCGGTCAGCGAGCGCGTCAGCAGCGAGAGGATCACCGCGAGCTCCTCGGAGTCGGCGCTCGCGGGGTCCGGGCACGGCGCCGGCGCGCTCGTACTCGGTGCCCTTGTGCACGAGCAGCGTCGCGTCGCCGCCGTCGTCGAGGATCATGTTCGGGCCGGCGAGCCGTCCTCGCCCGGCCGGGCCAGCGCAGCACCTGCTCGGTGCACCACCAGTACTCCTCGAGCGTCTCGCCCTTCCACGCGTACACCGGCACGCCGCGCGGGGCTCCTCGGGCGTGCCGTCCGGGCCGACGGCCACCGCGGCGGCGGCGTGGTCCTGGGTGGAGAAGATGTTGCAGCTGCACCAGCGGACCTCGGCGCCGAGCGCGGTCAGCGTCTCGATCAGCACGGCCGTCTGGATCGTCATGTGCAGCGAGCCGGTGATGCGCGCGCCCTTCAGCGGCTGCGCGTCGGCGTACTCGCGGCGGATCGCCATCAGGCCGGGCATCTCGTGCTCGGCGAGCGTGATCTCCTTGCGGCCGAAGTCGGCGAGCGAGAGGTCGGCGACCTTGAAGTCGGTGCTCGGTCAGCGTGGCGGCATTGGCGCTCCTGTCAGTCAGGTGAGCGCCCTTGCTGCAGGGAGCCGAGCGTGGCGGATCGGACCGTCGCAGCGCTCCTCGGCCGCGAAGATCAGCGCGGCCTCAGCGTCTTGGCGAGCGCGGCCTTGAGCTCGTCGAGCACCTTCACCGGGCCCGGGTCGACGCCGCGCAGCGCGGCGAGGTAGATCGAGACCAGGTCGCCGAGCAGCACCAGCGAGATCACCCGCTCGATCGCCGTCTGCCCGCGCGTCTCGAGGCGGAAGCTCGCGGCGGCGTTGTCGGCGATCAGGCGCTCGGTCAGCTCCATCCGCTCCTTCACGCGCGGGTGGGCGTCGGAGTCGTCGAGGAACACCGCCGAGAAGCGCCCGACGTCCTGGCGCGCCCTCCCAGCCGGCGATCTCGTTGTGGTCGAGCTCGGGCAGTTCGTGCGAGAACGCCGGCTGCTTGGCGTTCTCGTTGATCTGCGTCTTCCAGCGGTAGGCGATCGGGCGTCGTCAGCCCGGCGCCGGCGATCACCGGCGTCGTGCCGTGCAGGCCGCGCGCGATCTCCTTGGCCGAGCGAGTCCTCGGGCGCGTCCGGGCCCCACTCGGCCACCAGCTGCTCGGTGTGCGAGGCGGCCACGTCGATCTCGGACGTCAGCCGCGGTCCGGCGCCGCACAGGGCGGCCACCTCGAGCGCGGCGACGATCATGTAGGCGACCGCCGCGCGCGGCTGGAAGCCGCCGGGCAGCGGGATCACGGGCACGCCGTCGGCGCGCGCCATCTCGGCCAGCCGCCCGCCGGTCGTGACGACCGTGCGCCGCGCGCCGAGCGCGCCCGCCGACTCGTAGCAGGCGAGCGTCTCCTCGGTGTCGCCCGAGTAGCTCGCGCACAGCACCATCGTGTCGGGCGTCGTCCACGTGCGGCAGCCCGTAGGCGCGCGTCACGAAGATCGGTCGCGAGGCGTGGTCGCCGAGCGCCGCGCGCGCGAGCGCGCCGCCGATCGCCGAGCCGCCCATGCCCGCCACGACGAGCCCGGCGGAGGTGTCCCAGTCCTGCATGATCGCCGACTCGACGCGCCACAGCGCGTCGCGCAGGTGCTCGGGCAGCGCGAGCACGTCGCCGAGCTGGTCGGAGGCGTCGACGCGGCGCGATCGCCTCGCGCGTGAGCTCCTCGGCGCCGGTGCGGCGGTGGCGCTGCCTTCGCTCATCGTGCTGCTGCTCCTGTGCGTGGCCGTCCGGCAGGGGAGATCGGGGTCTGGGGCTCGCTGCAGCATTGCGAATCGAGCGCCGCGAGCCTAGAACTCGATCGCCCCGTCGGGCAACGCCACACCGGGGAAGATACGCGCCCCGCGGGTGATCACGTTGTCCGCCCCGATCGTCACGCCCTCGCCGAGCACCGCGCCGCCGGTCATCGCGGTGCGCGCGCCGATGCGGCAGCCGGCGCGCGACGATGCAGTCGCGCAGCTCGCAGCCCTCGCCGATCTCGGCGCCCGTCGAGCATCACCGCGCGCTCGACGGTGCTGCCCGCGCCGACCGACACGTCCTCGCCGAGCACCACGAGGCTGCCGACGTGGGCGCCCTCGGCGACGCTCACGCCGCGCTCGAGCACGCGCCGGCGGGATCACGCGGCCGCGCACCTCGCGCGCCGGCGTCGATCGCCAGCCAGTCGCTCGCCGAGGCGCTCGCGCACGGCCGTCTGCGACGTTGCCCTCGATGATGTCGAAGGTGCCCTGCAGGTAGCGCTCGGGCGTGCCGATGTCCAGCCAGTAGCTGCTCGGAGGGGAAGCCGTACAGGCCCGTCGCCGACCAGCAGCGGCCACACCTCGCGCTCGATCGAGACGTTGCGGTCGGGCGGCACGAGCTCGAGGATCTCGCGCTCGAGCACGTAGGCGCCGGCGCTGATCAGGTTCGTAGGTCGATCTCGTCCGAGCTCGGCTTCTCGACGAACTCGCGCACCGAGCGGTCCTCGTCGAGCACGCACCAGGCCGTACGCGCTGGGGTCGGCGACGGGCACGAGCGCGAGCGTCGCGCTGCGCGCCGGTCCGCTCGTGCTGGGCGATCTGGCTCGTCAGGTCGATGTCGGTGAGCACGTCGCCGTTGAGCATCAGGAAGCGCTCGTCGAGCATCGGCTCGGCGCACTTCAGCGCGCCCGCGGTGCCGCGCGGCTCGGGCTCCTCGACGAAGCGCAGGCGGATGCCCAGCGCCGAGCCGTCGCCGAGCACGTCGCGCACGCTGGTCGGCGAGGAAGCCGCACGACATGATCACGTCGTCGACGCCGTGCCCGCGCAGCCACTCGAGCATGAACGCGATGAACGGCCGGTCCACCAGCGGCACGACCGGCTTGGGCACGGTCGAGGTGAGCGGGCGCAGGCGTGTGCCCTCGCCGCCGACGAGGATCACGGCCTGCATCGGCTGCTCACCGCCTGCCGATGCCCTCGTAGACGAGGCCCGCCGCGCGCACCGCCTCGGGGTCGAGCGCGTTGCGCCCGTCGATCACGCAGGTTGCCGCGCATCGCCTCGGCGACCGCGCTGCCAGTCGAGCTCGCAGGAGCTCCGGCCACTCGGTCACCAGCACCGCCGCGTCGGCGTCGCGCGACGCGCATCGAGCGGCGAGCCGGCGAAGGAGATGCCGCGGCATCAGCTTGCGCGCCTGCTCCTCGGCGACCGGGTCGTACGCGCTCACCTGCGCGCCCGTCGGCGTGCAGCCGCGCGGCGAGCACCAGCGAGGAGGCCTCGCGCATGTCGTCGGTGTTCGGGCTTGAAGGCGAGGCCGAGCAGCGCGATGCGCTTGCCCGCGAGCTCGCCGAGGTGGCTGCTGCAGCTTGCCGATCACGCGCCGCTTCTGCAGTTCGTTGACCTCGATCACCGCGTTCAGCAGCTGGAAGTGGTAGCCGGAGTTGCCGGCGAGCTGCTTGAGCGCGTCGACGTCCTTGGGGAAGCAGCTGCCGCCGAAGCCGATGCCCGGCCTGCAGGAACTTCGGCCCGATGCGGTCGTCGAGGCCCATCGCCGCGCGCCACCTCGATCACGTCCGCGCCGGTCTCCTCGCAGACGTTGGCGATCTCGTTGATGAACGAGATCTTGGTCGCGAGGAACGCGTTGGAGGCGAGCTTGACCATCTCGGCGCTGGCGACGTCGGTGCGCACCAGCGGGGCGTCGAGCGGCGCGTACAGCTCGACCACCGCGTCGCCCGCCCAGTCGCCGTTGTCGCCGACGACGACGCGGTCGGGGCTGCAGGAAGTCCTTGACCGCCGAGCCCTCCTTGAGGAACTCCGGGCAGGAGACGTACGCCATGCCCGCCTTGCCGCTGCTCGCGCGAACGTGCGCTGGAGCGTCGCGCCGGTGCCGCACGGCACCGTCGACTTCATCACCAGCGCGTGCTCGGCGGAGGCGGGCATCGCGTCGACGACCGCGTTGACCGCCGACGAGGTCGGCGTCGCCGGAGTAGGTCGGCGGCGTGCCGACCGCCACGAACAGCAGCCGCGCGTGCTCGAGCGCGGCGCGCGAGCTCGGTGGAGAAGTGCAGCCGCTCGGCGTTGCGCGCGAGCAGCTCCTCGAGGCCGGGCTCGTAGATCGGCACCTCGCCCGCGCGCAGCCGCTCGATCTTCTCGGCGTCGATGTCCACGCACCACACCTCGCTGCCGAGCTCGGCGAAGCCGGCCGCGGTCACCAGCCCGACGTAGCCGGTGCCGATCACTCCGATTGGCTCGCGTGCGGCGCTCATGAGGTCGCGAAGGGTATTGGCTCGTCCGTTTGAGATCCGTGCCCGGGGTGCGCCGGCGCGCTCACCCGGCGCCGCCGAGAATCCGGAACACCGGATGGCGCGGCGCGATGCGCTGCAGCTCCTGCTCGGGGGAGTCGGGGCCGACGCCGTCGAAGAACACGCCCACCTCCGCCTTCCAGCGCTTCAGGTACGCGCGCAGGATCGCCGCCTTCTCGGCGTCAGCGGTCACCTCCGATGCGTGGAACGGCTCGGTCCTGCGGCTCACCCGCAGCCGCCCCTCGCCGCTGGCGCGCAGGTTGCGCACCCACTGGGTCTCCCCGCGCGGCGCCACCAGGTAGCGCTCGCCCTCGAGGTGAGCAGGTTCACCGGGGTGCTCCGCCACTCGCCCGAGCGCCTGCCGCGCACTTCCAGCACGCGCGAGCCCCACACGCTGATCCCGAGGCGCGTGAGGCCGGCCACGATCCGGTTGAACACGTGCTTGGTGAACCAGCCCGGACGCTTGAAGTGCGCGTCCGCGGACGGCTCCATCGCGGGAGGCGGCTCCTCGGATCCCTGCATCGCGGCGGCCCTCCTCAGGCGCCGACCGCGAGGAACGCCTCGTAGCGGCGGATGTCGCGCTGCGCGCGCGCGCGTTCCTCGCTGTCCTCGGTCGCGCGCTCGGCGGCCGCGCGCGCTTCGGAGAGCTTGCTCTCGTACGCGCGCGCGGTCGAGCTGCTCGGGCGCGATCGCCTCCTCGACGAGCACCAGCGCGCGGTTCTCGGCGAACTGCAGGTAGCCCTCGGCCTGGGCGAAGCGCACGATGTCGGTCGTCGGAGCGGTACAGCCGCAGCTCGGTCGGTTCGAGCATCGCGAGCACCGGCTCGTGGTTGGCGAGGATGCCGATCGAGCCGACCGCGGTGACGCGTCGAGAGCATCTCGATCTCGCTCGGAGAACACCTCGCCCTCGGGCGTGAGCACTTCGACGGGGAACTTCGTGTGCGCCATCGCCCCAAGCCCTATTTCTTGGCCGCCTCGACGACCTCGTCGATCGTGCCCTTCAGGAAGAACGCGCTCTCGGGGACCTCGTCGTGCTTGCCCTCGATGATCTCCTCGAAGCCGCGGATCGTCTCCGCGATCGGCACGTACGCGCCCGGCGTGCCGGTGAACTCTTCGGCGACGAAGAACGGCTGCGAGAGGAAGCGCTCGATCCGGCGCGCGCGCTGGACGGTGAGCTTGTCCTCGTCGGAGAGCTCGTCGATGCCGAGGATCGCGATGATGTCCTGCAGCTCCTTGTAGCGCTGCAGGATCTCCTTGACGCGGTTGGCCACGCGGAAGTGGTCCTCGCCGAGGATGTCCGCCTTGAGGATCGTCGAGGTCGAGTCGAGCGGGTCGACGGCCGGGTAGATGCCTTTCTCGGAGATCGCGCGCGAGAGCACCGTGGTCGCGTTGAGGTGCGCGAACACCGACGCGGGTGCCGGGTCGGTGAGGTCGTCGGCGGGCACGTAGATCGCCTGCACCGAGGTCACCGAGCCCTCGCGCGTGGAGGTGATGCGCTCCTGCAGCTGGCCCATCTCGGTCTCCAGCGTGGGCTGGTAGCCGACCTGCGAGGGCATCCGCCCGAGCAGCGCCGAGACCTCGGAGCCGGCCTGCACGAAGCGGAAGATGTTGTCGATGAACAGCAGCACGTCCTGGCCCTGGTCGCGGAAGTATTCGGCCATCGTCAGGCCGGAGAGCGCGACGCGCATGCGCGCGCCGGGGGGCTCGTTCATCTGCCCGAAGACGAGCATCGTCTTGTCGAGCACGCCCGACTCCTTCATCTCGAGCCACAGGTCGTTGCCCTCGCGCGAGCGCTCGCCCACGCCGCAGAACGCCGACAGACCGCCGTGCTCCTTGGCGAGGTTGTGGATCAGCTCCTGGATCAGCACGGTCTTGCCGACGCCGGCGCCGCCGAACAGCCCGACCTTGCCGCCCTTCGCGTAGGGCGCGAGCAGGTCGACGACCTTGATGCCGGTCTCGAACATCTCGGTGGTCGGCGTCAGGTCCTCGACGCGCGGGGCCTCCTGGTGGATGCCGCGGCGCTCGATGTCCTGCGGCAGCTCGGCGCCCGAGGTCGATCGGTTCGCCGAGCAGGTTGAAGATGCGCCCGAGCGTGGCCTCGCCGACCGGCACCGTGATCGGCGCGCCGGTGTCGATCACCTCGGCGCCGCGCGCGAGGCCGTCGGTGGTGTCCATCGCGACCGCGCGCACGCGGTCGTCGCCGAGGTGCTGCTGGACCTCGCACACGAGCACGCTCCTCGCCGGCCTCGGCGCTGATGCCGGGCTGCCTCCTCCTCGGCGGCCGCCGTCGGGCCGCGCGACGTGATCGCGTGGTTGATCTCGGGCAGGCGCTCGGGGAACACGGCCTCGATCACGACGCCCTGGATCTCCTCGATGCGCCCGACGTTCCGCTGGGTGCCGTCCCCTGCCGCGGTGGGCTCGGTTGCTGTGCTGGCCATGCTTGTCGTTCTCCTCTTATCTCTTTGATCGGTTGAAGTCTCGAAGGTTGTGGCGTGGCGGTCCGGGGGCGGGCCTCAGGCGAGGCCCTCGGCGCCGGCCACGACCTCCATGATCTCCTGGGTGATCTCCGCCTGGCGGGCGCGGTTCATCTGCAGCGTGTAGTCGCTGATGATTTCGCCCGCGTTGTCGGATGCGCTGCGCATCGCGGTCATCTGCGCGCCGAAGAAGCCCGCGGTCGACTCCACGAGCGCGCGGTAGATCGAGATCTCCACGTAGTCGGGGACCAGCCGCTGCAGGATCTTCTCGGGGTCGGGCTCGTACTCGACGAGCGCTTGCGGGCCGCGGCGCTCCTCCTGCGCGGCCTCCTGCTCCTCGTCCTCGCCCGCGATCGTGGCCTGCGAGAGCGGCAGCAGCCGCTCGTGGGTGACGTTCTGGGTGAGCGGCGAGACGTAGGCGTTGTAGATCATCTCGACGCGGTCGAGCTTGCCGTCGACGTAGGCCTGCGATCAGGTCGTCGGCGATCGTGCGCGCGTCGGCGTAGGCGGGGCGGTCGGAGAAGCCGGTGTAGCTGCCGCTGAGCTCGTAGCCGCGGAAGCCGAGCGAGGACACCCCGCGGCGGCCGGTCGCGAACCACGCCTGCCCGAGGCCTTCGCTCGGCGAGCTCCGTGGCTGACGCGCACGCCGGCGCGGATCATCTGCGAGTTGAAGCCGCCCGCGAGGCCGCGGTCGCCGGTCACGAGCAGGAGCCCGACGTTGCTGGGCGACTCGTGCTCGGAGAGCAGCGGCATGCGCGCGGCCTCGCGCGCCGGCCGCCTGCGCGGCCTGGCGGGTCATGCGCCGTGAGCGCGTCGGCGTAGGGCCGCAGCGCCTCGATCCGCTGCTCGGCGCGGCGCAGGCGCGCGGCCGCCACCATCTCCATGGCACGCGTGATCTTCTGGATGTTCTTGACCGAGGCGATCTTGTTCCGGACGTCGCGCTGTGATGCCATGGCTTGCCTTCCGCGGCGCTAGGCCGCCTGCGCCCCCTCGAGCGGCTGGCCCTCCTCGTCGAGGTCGTAGCCGAAGTCCGCGGCGAACGCCTCGACCGCCTCCTGCGACCGCCTTCTGGGTCTCATCCGACCAGTCGCCGCCGGCGATCTTCTCGCGCAGCCCCTGGTGCTGGGAGTGCATCCGTTCGGTGAGCTCGGCGCAGGAACTCGGTCACGCGCTCGACGTTCAGGCGGTCGAGGATAGCCGTTCGTGGCGGCGAAGATCTGCACCGTCTGGTCCTCCACCGGCAGCGGCTCGCGCTCGTCCTGGTTGAGCGTCGAGCACGAGCCGTTCGCCGCGCGCCAGCGTGCGCTGCGTGTCGGCGTCGAGGTCCGAGCCGAACTGCGCGAACGCCTCGAGGTCGCGGTACTGCGAGAGCTCGAGCTTGATGCGCCCGGCGACCTTCTTCATCGGCCCGATCTGCGCGTTGCCGCCCACCCGCGAGACCGAGATGCCGACGTTGATCGCGGGGCGCACGCCGGAGTTGAACAGTTTCGACTCGAGGAAGATCTGCCCGTCGGTGATCGAGATCACGTTCGTGGGGATGTACGCGGACACGTCGCCCGCCTGCGTCTCGATCACCGGCAGCGCTGTCAGCGAGCCGCCGCCGAGCTCGTCGTTGAGCTTGACCGCGCGCTCGAGCAGCCGCGAGTGCAGGTAGAACACGTCGCCGGGGTAGGCCTCGCGGCCCGGCGGGCGGCGCAGCAGCAGCGACATCTGCCGGTAGGCGTACGCGTGCTTGGTGAGGTCGTCGTACACGCACAGCGCGTGGCGGCCCGTAGTAGAGGAAGTGCTCGCCCATCGCGCAGCCCGCGTACGGGGCCATGAACTTGATCGGCGCCGCCTCGTCGGCGGGCGCGGCGACGATGATCGTGTTGTCGAGCGCGCCGTATTCGTCGAGCGTCTGCGCGAGCGCGACGACGGTCGACATGCGCTGGCCGATCGCCACGTACACCGACACCACGCCGGTGTCCTTGTTGTTGATGATCGTGTCGATCGCGATCGCGGTCTTGCCGGTCTGGCGGTCGCCGATGATCAGCTCGCGCTGGCCGCGGCCGATCGGGATCATCGCGTCGATCGCCTTCAGGCCGATCTGCATCGGTTCCTTGACCGGCTGGCGCTGCACGACGCCGGGGGCCTTGAACTCGGCCGGGCGCGTCTCCGTCGCCGTCGATCTCGCCCTTGCCGTCGAGCGGGCGCCCGAGCGGGTCGACGATGCGCCCGAGCAGCTCGTCGCCCACCGGGATGTCGAGCAGCTGGCCGGTGCGCTTCACGGTGTCGCCCTCGGACGATGTGCTCCCACTCGCCGAACAGCACCGCGCCGACGTTGTCGGACTCGAGGTTGAGCGCGAGCCCGGTGACGCCGTGCGGGAAGCTCGAGCATCTCGAAGGACATGCAGTTCTCGAGGCCGTGCAGGCGCGCGATGCCGTCGGCGACCGACAGCACGGTGCCGACCTCGGTCAGCTCGGCGCTGGCCCGCGTCGAGCCCCTCGATGCGGCTCTTGAGGATGCTTGTGATCTCGTCGGGGTTGATCTGCATGTGCTTTTCCTAAGAGGCTCCTTGGGCAACGTGCCTGCGCAGCTGCTCCAGTCGGTTGCGGATTGAGGCGTCGAGGATCGAGTTGCCGACCCGCACGACGATGCCGCCGAGGATGTCGGGGTCGACGTGCGCGGCGAGCGTCACGCTGGCGCCCGGCGCGCTCGCCGATCGTCCGGCCGAGCTCCTCCACGGTGGCCTGGTCGAGCTCGATGGCGCTCGTGATCTCGACGGGAAGCGTGCGGTTCTCCTCCTCCCACAGCTGCTCGAAGCTGCGCGCGGATGCGGAAGATCACCGGCATGCGGTGGTTTTCGATCAGCAGCTTGAGGAAGTTCAGGAAGCTCTCGTCGGCGCCGTCGAGCATGCGCTCGAGCCCATCCTGCTTCTCGCGGGTGGAGAAGTAGGGCGAGAAGAAGAACACCGCGAGCTCGCGGTTGGCTTCGAGCGCGTCGGCGAACTGCGCGAGCTGCTCGTGCAGCTCGTCGAGCTTGCCCTGTTCGCGCGCCACCTCGAACAGCGCGCGCGCGTAGACCTGGGCGAGCTCCTCCATCAGTTGCTCGATGCTCCCGAGGACAGGCCCGAGAGGTCCAGCTCGCCGAGCGCCTCCTCCACCAGCCGGCGCTGGTCGGCGTCCGTGAGCGTCTTGCGCGTGACCTTCTCGGTGGCCAGGATCGTGAGGTCGGCGACCTCCTTGCGGATGTCGTCGAGCGCGCGCTTGGTCGCCACCTCGATGTCGCGCTCGGCGCGCTTGGTCGCCTCGGCGACCAGCTCCTGGCCGCGCTCCTTGGCTTCGTGCTCGTGCGCGTCGGCCGTCTGGCGCGCGCGCTGCACGATCTCTTCGGCCTGCTCGCGCGCCTCCTTCAGGCGCTCGCGGTACTCCTCGAGGATCTTGTCGGCCTCCTGCGCGGGTCGCGCTCGGCGGCGTCGATCTCGCCTCGCGATCGCCTTCGCGCGCTCGTCGAGCGCTTTGCCGATGGCCGGGAACACGGCGCTGCGCAGGATGAACAGCGAGATCGCGAAGACCACGATCGTCCAGATCATGAGCCCCACGTTGGGGGTGATCAAAAACGATCCGGAGGCGACGGGGATGTGAGGCGCAGGCGAGCATCTCGGCCTACAGGAAGAACGCGATGAAGCCGCCGACGAGGCCGTAGAAGAAGCACGCCTCGGTGAGCGCGAAGCCGAGCCACTGGTCGCGCTCGATCGTCGTCGCGCAGCTCGGGCTGGCGGGTCTTGGCCTGGATCGAGGCGTTGAACACCGCGCCGATGCCCGCACCGGCGCCGGCGGCGCCGCCGCCGGCGCCGACGCCGAGCGCGATCGCCCGCCCTGCGTCCTGGCTCTGCTTGATCCCGGCGTCCGCGAGCGGGATCAGCGGGTGGATTGCGGCCAACAGGTGGATAAACATCGCTCGATAGCTCCTTGTGTGATCGTTAGTGGCTGGAGACCGCGCTACCGAGATAGATGGCGGTCAAGATGGCAAAGATGAAGGCCTGCAGGCCGGCGATCAGCACCGCCTCGAACAGGTAGATCGCGATCCCGGCCGGCAGCAGGAACCAGGACACCCAGCTGATCCCCGACGAGCACGCCGAGCTCGCCGCCCATGAACGCGATCAGCAGGTGGCCGGCGAGCAGGTTCGCCCACAGTCGCACGGTGAGCGAGATCGAGCCGCAGGAAGTTCGAGAGGATCTCGATCGGGAAGATCAGCCCCACGATCAGGCCTTTGACCCCGCCGGGCATGAGGCTTTTCAGATAGCCGATCGGGCCGTGGTGCTTGACTCCCTCGTAGGTGAACAGGACGAACACGCTGAGCGCGAGGACCAGCGGGAAGGCGACGTTGGTGTCGGCCGCGTAAATCTGAAGTGACGGGATGTGCGCGCCGAAGACATTGAACTTCTCGGCCGAGTCGACCGGCAGCGGTATGTAGCCGATCAGGTTCGAGACGAGGATGAACACGAAGATCGTGGCGATCAGCGGGAAGTACTTGCGTTCCATCTGCGGGTCGAGGTTTTCCCTCGTCATGTTGCGCGTGAAGTCGTAGAACCACTCCACCGCCACCTGCAGGCGGCCGGGCCGCTCTTTCAGGCGTTTGGTGACGTAGAACATCACGCCCAGCGTGAGGCCGGCCGCGATCAGCAGGTACAGCACACCCTTGTTGAACGCGATCGGGCCGACCTTGAACCAGGTGTCGAGTTTGAACTCGTCGGTCGGCGAGAAGACGCCGCTTGCGACCGCCGGGACCTTGTGGCCCTTGAAGCCGAACAGGATGAGAACAGCACGATCCCGCCGATCCACGCCGCCAGGACCCCATACAGGATCTTTCTCCCCTGGCTCATCCCGGGTTTGTCCGGCGAGCTTCCGTGCGCGCCGGGCGCGATCGGCGGTGCGCCGGCGACCGCGCTCATGCCCGCGCGCCCCGCGAGATTCCGCGCACCAGCCGCACCGAGAACGCGAGCGAGTAGGACACGAAGATGACGAGCGCCGCCGTGAGCCCGTCGGCGCGCCCGCCGATCACCCCGGCCGCGACGATCGCGCCCGCGAGCAGCCAGATGCGGCCGAACGCGTCGACGAAGCCCAACCCGAGCCGCGTGCCCGGCTCTCGCGAGCGCCCGATCCAGCGGCTGTCATAGCCCGCGAGGATGCGCTGCGCGACCCAGCCGCCAGCGCCGACGAGGAAGCCGAGCGCGGGGGCGCCGAGCAGCAGCGCCGGGGCGGTCGCGAGCGCCAGCACGATCAGGTCGATCGCGCCCGCCAGCGCGATCGCGCGCGAGGCCATGGCGGGTGCGGGAGCGGCCGGCCCCGCGTCGGGCGCCGGAGCGGCCCGCCCGGCGTCCTGGGCGGGGCGCGGCGTGGCCGGCGGCGGGGCAAGCGCCACTGCGCCGGCGAGCCCTCCCTGCGCGTCGTCAGGGCGAAGAGCGCGCGCGGGCGCACTCGATTGCAGGCGAGGAAGGCCCTCGCTGGGACGGGGATCTGGCATATGTGCAGGGCCACCCTACAGACGTAAAGGCCACTGCGCTGTGAAGCGGCGGTGCCGTCGAGCTGTTCCCTCAACTGTCTGCGGCGGCGCCCCGAGTGTACCTTGAATTGGACTTCGTAACAAGTTTGTGACAGTCGATACGGGCGCTATACGGGCGTTTCCCGTACCCCCGCGCGCGACTCAGCGAAGCCCGCGAGCCTCCGGCGCGGCCCTCGGATCGACGCCCGGGCGCGCGCGCCGCGCGCCCTCCGCCTGGCGGGCGCCCGCGCCCCGGCGTGCGCTCGAGCGGCTCGCGAGCGCGGCGGGAGCGCGCGCGATCGGCCCGAGCGCGGGGAGCGCGCGCGCATGCGCGAAGCGGGCGCGCAGCCGCGCCGCCACGCCGGCCCGCTCGCCGGCGGCGACGAGCGCGAGCGCCAGCGCGAACGTGGCGAGCCCGCCCACGATGTCGAGCAGGAAGTGGTTGCCGGTGGCGAGCACCGCGAACGACGTGGCGAGCGGGTAGGCGAGCGCGAGCGCGCGCACGCAGGCGCCGGCTCGTCAGCCGCCACGCGACGAGCGTGCACCACACCGCCCAGGCGATGTGCAGCGAGGGCATCGCCGCGACCTCGTCGGCGTGCGAGGCGAGCGAGCCCGATGTGCCACGAGCCGATCGCGTGCGTGGAGGCGACCACGTCGATGAAGCCCGCCGAGCATCCGCGGCGGCGCCACCGGGTAGCGCCAGAAGACGACGAACGCGATCAGGTTGACGAGCACCAGGGCGTTGCGCAGCGGGCGGTAGATGTCGGCGCGCTTCCACCACAGCCAGCCCGAGCAGGCCGAGCGTCACGACGAAGTGGGCGTTGTCGTAGTAATCGGAGACGAGCAGGCCGAGCGTGTGATGGCCCGCGAGCCAGTGGTCGAGCGAGCGCTCCGGATCGAGGTGCAGCGAGCGCTCGAGCGCGAGCACCGCGCGCGCGTGCGCGAGCGCCGCGTGCAGCGCGCAGCGGCGCGAGGTTGGTGATCGCGTCGTACACCCACACGAGCCAGCCGATCGCGAGCAGCTCGACCCACCAGCGCGTGCGCGTGCGCGCGCCGAGCGCCTGGGCTGCGCCGGTCAAGGAGGAGGCGACGGATCCGCGCGAGCCGCCGCCGTCGATGGGAACGACGGTGGACAAGCGAATGATCTTAGCCGCCGCCGTGGAGGGGAAGCCGGCGTGCACGCCCGCTCACAGGGGCGCCGGCTCGAGGCCGCGCGCGTGCAGCACCTCGAGCACGCGCGGCAGCGCCGCGGCGGTGCGCCGCCAGGAGCCCGGCGCCGAGTAGTCGTCGGCGTCGTGCAGCAGCAGCACCGAGCCCGCGCCGCGCGCCGTGCGTCACGCGCGCGGCGATCGACTCGGCGCTCGCGCCCGCCTCCCAGTCGCGGCCCCAGTGCGCTCCACAGCAGCGGTGCGCCAGCCGCGTCGCGCGGGCGTAGCGCAGCGCGGCCGCGTTGAGCACGCCGTACGGCGGGCGGTACAGGTAGACGGGCGCAGCCGGCCTCGCCGCGATCGCGTCCTGCGCGCGCGGCGATGTCCTCGCGCACCTGCCACGGCGCGAGCCGCAGCAGGTTGCGGTGGCGGTCGCAGTGCAGCGCCGACCTCGTGCCCGGCGGCGACGATCTCGCGCGCGAGCGCGGGATTGCGCTGCACCTGCTCGCCGACCAGGAAGAACGTCGCCGGCACGCGCGCCGCGGCGAGCACGTCGAGCACCGCGGGCGTGCCCTGCGCGTGCGGCCCGTCGTCGAAGGTGAGCGCGTAGCCCGCGGCCCGCTGGCCGTGCGATCCTCGATCCCGAGCGGCGCGCGCAGGGCCGGCCAGACGCCCGCGAGCCCGGGCAGCATGTAGCAACGGCCGCGGATGCGGCCGCCGCGCCCGCGGCTGCGCCCGCGGTGATGCGATGATCGTGCGCTGACATGGTCGATCTTGTGCTTGGAATCGCGGCCGCGGTGGGCGCGTCGACCCTCTACAGCCTAGGGATCGCCTTCCAGGCGATGGACGCCAAGGAGGCCCCGCAGGAGGAGCACCTGCGTCTCGCGCTCGCTGCTGGAGCCTCGTGCGCACGGGCCGCTGGCTGCTCGGCACGGGGCTCTCGATCCTCGGCTGCCCGCTGCAGGTGCTCGCGCTGCTGCTGGCGCCGCTCGTGGTGGTGCAGCCGGCGCTCGCGGCGGGCCTGCTCGTGCTGCTGCTCGCCGGCGAGCGCATGCTCGGCGAGCGCGCCGGGCGCTACGAGTACCTCGCGATGAGCGCGATCGTGCTCGGCGTGATCGGCGCGGCGCTGACCGCGCCGCCGCGCACCGACACGCACTCGCAACAGCTCACGATCACGCTCGTGCTCGTGGGCCTGGGGCTCGCGAGCCTGCTCCCCTACCTGCTGCGCGTGCTCGGGCGCTCCTCGCGCGGCGTCACGATGATCGGCGCGGGCCTCGCGTTCGCGTGGAGCGGCGTCGCCACCAAGCTCGCCTCCGACGACCTCTCCTCGGGCCACCTCGTGATCGGCGCTCGCGTGGGCGCTGTCCACCGCCGCGGCCTCGGGCGTCGGCGTGCTGAGCGAGATGAGCGCGCTGCAGTCGCGCCCCGCGATCCAGGTCGCGCCGGTCGTGTTCGTGACTCAGACGGTGGTGCCGGTGGTGCTCGCGCCGCTGCTGCTCGGCGAGAGCTTCGTCGACACGCCGCTCGGCGGCATCCCGCTCGCGCTGTCGCTGGCGCGTGCTGCTCGCGGGCGCCGCGATGCTCGTGCGCTCGCCGCTGCTGCTCGGCGCTGATGGAAGGCGAGCCGGTGAGCGACGCGAGCGGCTCGGCGCGACAGCCGCGGAGGCCCGAGCCAGGAGACGATCCGCTCCAGCCCGAGCACCGACGCGGTCGAGCCGTCGAGCTCCACGACGACCACGTCGCCCGCGCGCAGCGTGCGCTGAGGCAGCCGCGCGGTCGGCGCTCACGCGCAGCGCGCCCTTCACCGGCGTCGCGCCGTCGGTGCGCGCCGAGCACCAGCTGGCCCACCGACAGGCCGCCCGCGCGGCTGCAGGTAGTAGAAGTGGTGGCGCAGCCCCAGCGCGCGCGCCTGCGAGCCGCAGCATGCCCGCGCGTGCGCACCCAGCGCAGGCCGCCGAGCCGCGGGCACTTCGGGCAGCAGCTCGTCGCCGAGCGCGCGCACCGCCGCGATCCGTCGCCGCTCGAGGGCACGCCGCGCGTCGTCGGCGAACGAGACGTGGATGCCGCGCCCGGCGAGCTCGGGCCGCGAGCCGCGAGAGCTCGCGCGGCGGGCGCGTGCACGATCAGCGCCACGCTCGCGCTTGTTCGTCTTGACGTGCGCCAGCGGCTTGCACGTGCAGGACCTTCGCCGCGAGCGCCGTCACCTCGTCGGTGGACATCATCCACGAGCCCGACGCCGATCAGCAGCGCGGCCTGGTCGCGAGCGCCGCCACGGCGCGCAGCCGCCAGCGCGGGATCGGGCGCACGCGCCGCGGCGCCGCCAGCACGACGCTCGACGGCGGCCGGCTCCCGTCGCGCGCGGGCGCGCTCGGCGCCGCCGTCGGCGCGCCGTCGCCGGTGCCGTTGCCGTTGCCGGCGAAGCTCGCCTCGCACGTGCTCGCGCAGCTCGTCGGTGTCGTTGGCCAGGCGCAGCAGGTCCAGCGCGGCCATCGCGCGCGTGTTGAGCGCGCGCGTGGCCGACCGGCAGCCCGTAGGAGACGACCGGCGTGCCCGCGGCCGTCGCCTCCAGGCACGTGACGCCGCCGGTCGAGTGCACGAGCACGTCGGCCGCCGCCAGCAGCTCGGGCATCCGGTCGGTGAAGCCGTACACGTGCACGCGCGGCTCGTCGGCGAAGGTCGCGCCGCAGCTTGCGCCGCGAGCTGCTCGTTGCGTCCGGCGAGGCACACGATGCTGCGTCACCTCGGGCACGTCGCATGAACTCGCGCACGGCGCCCGCGATGTCGCCGACGCCCCAGCCGCCGCCCGAGACGACCACCATGCGCCCGTCCTCGGGCAGGCCCAGCGCCCGGCGCGCCTCGCGCGGGGCAGCGCGGCTGCAGGAACTCGGCCGAGATCAGCGGGCGCACGAGCCGCACGCTGCCGGCGCCCGGCGATGCGCTCGACCGGCGGCATCGACTCGCCGTACATCACCAGGTGCATGTCGATGCCGGGCTGCGCCCAGAAGAACAGGCCCGTCAGGTCGGTGATCGTCGCGACCGTCGGGCAGTCGACCTCGCCCGTGCGGCGCAGGCGCGCGAGCACGACCGTGACCGCCGGGTAGGTCGAGACGACCACGTCGGGGTCGTGCTCGGCGATCGTGCGCGCGAGCGGCCGCGAGCCGAACAGGCACAGCAGCGAGCGCGCGAGCGCGCGGACCGGCGCGACGTGCTCGAGCAGCCAGTAGACGATCGTGTAGGTCCACGGGATGAAGCGCAGCTGCACGCGGTAGCCGTCCTCGACGACCGGGCGCAGCAACGCGGCCCATCGCGGCGAGCCCGTCGATCACCGTCACCTCGGCCGGCGTCGGCGAGGCCTCGATCTGCTGCGCCAGCGCGCGCGCGGCCGCCGCGTGGCCCTCGCCGACGTCGGCGGACAGGATCAGGACGCGCCGCGTGCCCTGCGGGGTCTTCGGGCTCGCGTTCTCGGCGCAGGTTGCGTTTGCGGTTGCGGCGTCGCATGATGGGGAGACGGGCGGCGCCGGCGTGCCGGCGGGCACGGATCAGCGCACGGCCAAACGCCCAGCTGGGCATGGTAGCCGCCACAGGCTAGCGATCCGAACGGACGTCCGCATGGCGGCGGAGACGTCACAATAGCGCCATCCAGGCTGCGACCCCCATACCGCGCCTGCCGGGAGCCGCGAGGGCGCCTTCGGCGAGCGGCGGAAGCGCCCGCGCCACGGCGCCGCCGCGCGCCCTGCGCGCGCTCGGCGCGGCCGGGCTCGCGGGGGTGGTGGCGAGCTCGTTCCTGCTCGCCGCGGGCGCGGCCGGCGCGCCCTCGCGTGTACGTGCCCGCGCGCCAGCGGCGGCTGGCCCGGCTGGCTGGCGGGGCCGCTGCAGGGCCTCGGCTGGGCACTCGGCACGAGCGGCTTCCAGACGCTGATGCTGATCATGTGCGCGAGCTACCTGCTCGTGCTGCTCGCGCGCGCGCGCGCTGCCGCTGCGCGCGCTCGTGGCGGCGATCGTCGCCGCGCACGTGATCCTGCTGCTCGGCCCGCCGCTGATCTCCCAGGACGTGTTCGGCTATCTCGGCTTCGCGCGCCTGGGCGCGCTGCACGGCCTCGACCCCTACACGCACGTCGCCGCCGAAGCGCCCGCGCGACGCGGTCTTCCCGTTCGTCGGCTGGCCCTTCCAGCACTCCCCCTACGGCCCGCTGTTCACGCTCGCCAGCTACGCCACCGCGCCGCTCGGCCTGGCCGGCGGGCTGTGGACCCTGAAGGCGGTCGTCGGCGCCTCGAGCCTCGGCGCGGTCGCGCTCGTCGCGCGCGCCGCCGGCAGGCTCGGGCACTCGCGCGCGCTGGGCGGCGGCGTTCGTGGGGCTGAACCCCGTGCTGCTCGTGCTGGCGGTCGGCGGCGCGCACAACGACACGCTGATCGCTGCTCGCGCTGGCGGGCGCGCTCGCGCTCACCGCGGGCGCCTGCGCCGCGCTTTCGCGCGGCGCGCGCTGGCGCTCGCGGCGGGCGTCGGGCGTGAAGGTCACGCGCGGGCCTCGTGCTGCCGTTCCTCGTGCTCGCGCCCGCGCGCGCGGCGCGAGCGCCTGCGCGGTCGCGGGCGCCGCCGCGCTCGGCCTGCTGGCGCTCGGCGCTGCTCGGCGCTGATCGGCTTCGGCTCGCACGCGCTCGGCTTCCTCGACGCGGTCGGCGAGCAGCAGCAGCTCGTGGCGGCGCACAGCGTGCCCGCCGAGACCGCGCGCCTGGTCGGCCTCACCGGCACGCCCGACGTGGTGGCGCACACCTGTTCGTCGCGCGCGTTCGTGGTCGTGCTCGCTGATCGCGCTGTGGCGCACCGCGCGCGGCGCCGACTGGCGCGTGGCCGCGGGCTGGAGCGACGCTCGCGCTGCTGCTCTCGACCGCCTGGCTGCTGCCGTGGTATGCGATCTGGCCGCTGCCGCTAGCCGCGGTCAGCGGCGATCGGCGCCTGCGCGCCGCCACGCTCGTCTTCTGCGCCTACGCGATCCTGATCCACCTGCCGCTCGCCGATCCGCTGCTCAGCCCCGCCGCGCGCCGCGGCCCGCGCGGCACGTCCACGTCGCGTTGCCCGCCATCGGACAGCGCCTCGAATTCACCGGTTTCCAGGTCCTGGGTCGACGTCCAGCTCGATCTCCGCTGGTGAGGCGTCCGGGCGCAGCCGCCGCAGGCGCATCGCGTCCAGGCGCCTGAACTTGAGGATCTCGAGCACGTACACGAGGTAGACGCTGGCGGCGACCACGACCAGGCCGAGCGCGATCATCACGAGCGTCCAGCCGGTGTAGCAGGTGGCCTTTGTGGTCGCTGTAGGGGACGAAGCGCAGCGCCAGCGCGAGCCCGGCGAGCATCAGCGTCCACGCGTACAGGTAGGCGATCGTGCGCCGGCTGCGAGAAGCCGATGCGCGCCATGCGGTGGTGGAAGTGCTCGCTGTCGGGGCGGTAGATCGGCTGCTTGTACTTCAGCCGCTTGAGCACCACGAAGGTCGTGTCGAGGAACGGCACCGCGAGCAGGATCAGCGGCAGCACGAACGACACCACCGCGGCCGTCTTGACCGCCGCCTCGACCGTGATCACGCCCATCAGCAGGCCGAGCAGGTTCGCGCCGCAGTCGCCCATGAAGCTCGACGCCGGCGGGAAGTTGTAGATCAGGAAGCCGAGCGCCGCGCCGGCCGTGAGCGCCGCGAGCACGCCGGGCTGCTGGCGGTCCAGGTCGAAGGCGATCACCGCCATCGCGGCGGCGATGATCGCGCACACGCCCGCCGCCAGGCCGTCGACGCCGTCGGAGAAGTTGACCACGTTCATCATCGCCACGAGCCCGAGCACCGTGAGCACCGGCCCGGCGTTGGTGACGCCCGCGTTGGGGAACGCCAGCGTGCCCGACGAACGGCAGCGTGATCGCCTTCACCGCGACGCCGAAGTGCACGACGATCACCGCCGCCACGCACCTGGCCCGGCGAGCTTGACCGCCGGCGGCAGCTCGAAGCGGTCGTCGAGCGCGCCGACGAGCGTGATCACGGCCGCGGCGAGCAGCACGCCGTGCCACAGCTGGTGTTCCTGGGCGTAGCCGGCCGGCAGCCAGATCAGCGCCGGCGACGAGCACGCCGGCGAAGATCGCCAGGCCGCCGAGCAGCGGCGTCGGGCGCTCGGAGAGGCCGCGCTCGCGCGGCTCGTCGATCGCGCCGACGGCCCGCGCGAGGCGCATCGTGACAGCGGCGTCAGCAGCGCGGTCACGGCCGCCGCCACGAGGAACGCATAGAGCGCGTCGAGCTCGGTCGGGTGCGCCATCGGCTCGCCCACAGCATCGCAGGCGCGGAGGTCGCGAGCGCCGCGGGCGCCGCGCCGGCGGGCGCCGGCTGTCAGACGCGCTACGCGGGCGCCGCCGGAGGCTCCTCGTACAGCGGATAGCGCTCGACGATCGCGGCCACGCGCTCGGCCAGCTCGCCGCGCGCGCGGACTCGTACTCCGGCGTCAGCGCGATCGCGAGGATCCGCCCGACCTCGACGAAGTCCTCGTGCTGCAGGCCGCGCGTGGCCAGCGCCGGCGTGCCGATGCGCAGCCCCGAGGCCTCCATCGGCGGGCGCGGGTCGAACGGCACCGCGTTGCGGTTGACGGTGATGTCGATCTCGTGCAGGCGGTCCTCGGCCTGCCTGCCGCGTCAGCGCGGGCTCGCTGTCGCGCAGGTCGACGAGCACCAGGTGCACGTCGGTGCCGCCGGTCAGCACGTTGACGCCGTGGCCCGCCTTCAGCAGCTCGCTCGGCGAGCGCCTGGGCGCCGTCGACGCGTGCGCCGCTGGCGCTCGGCGAACAGCTCGCTCGCGGCGATCTTGAAGCGCCACCGCCTTGGCCGCGATCACGTGCTCGAGCGGGCCGCCCTGCTGGCCGGGGAAGACGGCCGAGTCGATCTTCTTGGCGTGCTCCTGCCTTGCACAGGATCACGCCGGCGCGCGGCCCGCCGAGCGTCTTGTGGGTGGTCGTGGTGACGACGTCGGCGCCGAGCTCGACCGGGTTCGGGTGCAGCCCGGCGGCGACCAGCCCGGCGAAGTGCGCCATGTCGACCATCAGCAGCGCGCCGACCTCGTCGGCGATCTCGCGGAAGCGCGCGAAGTCGAGCTGGCGCGGATAGGCCGACCAGCCGGCCAGCAGCAGCTTCGGGCGGCGCTCGCGCGCGATGCGCGCGACCTCGTCCATGTCGATCAGGCTGCTCTCGCGGTCGACCTCGTAGGCGGCGATGTCGTACAGGCGGCCCGGAGACGTTGATCTTCATGCCGTGCGTGAGGTGCCCGCCGTGCGCCAGCGAGAGCCCCATGATCGTGTCGCCGGGCTGCGAGCAGCGCGTGGTAGACGGCCGCGTTGGCCTGCGCGCCGGAGTGCGGCTGGACGTTGGCGTGCTCGGCGCCGAACAGCGCCTTGGCGCGGTCGATCGCGAGCTGCTCGGAGACGTCGACCCACTCGCAGCCGCCGTAGTAGCGGCGGCCGGGGTAGCCCTCGGCGTACTTGTTCGTCAGCACCGAGCCCTGGCATTCGAGCACGGCGCGCGGCACGAAGTTCTCCGAGGCGATCATCTCGAGCGTGCGCTGCTGGCGCTCGAGCTCGCCGCGCAGCGCCTCGGCGATCTCGGGATCGACCTCCGCGAGCGGGACGGTTGAAGTAGTCGGGGCTCAGCTCGGACACGGCGCTCTCCTTGGCAGGCGATGACGACTTGAGTGCCCAGGCGCGCGGCGTGTTCGCTGACCGCTTCCCGGTGGTCGATTCCACCTCAGAGCGCCAGTCGCGGCAGCTCACACGAGGCTAGCAGCGGCGCCGCGATCGCCGGCGCCGCCGCGGCCGGCGCGCTCAGGCGGCCAGCGGAGCGCGCCTCGACCGCGCCGACTCGCGCGGCAGGGCGCCCTCGCGCAGCACGTGCCAGCGCCGCTCGCGCTCGAAGTCGCGCAGGTCGACACGGTCGAGGCGATCCCCGGCAGCTCGCCGCCGTCGAGCACCAGATCGGCGCCCTCGCGCACGCTCTGCGGGCACCTCCTGCGAGCGCGCCGCGCGTCGGGCTCGCCCGAGAGGTTGGCGCTCGACTGCATCACCGGCACGCGCGACCTCGCGCAGCGCCGCGAGCGGCCCCGCGGCAGCGCGCGGCACGCGCAGCCCGAGCGTGTCCGGGTCGGTGCGCGCACGCGGCGCGCGAAGCGCCGGCGCGGTTGGCGAGCAGCAGCGTCACCGGCCCCGGCAGCAGCGCCGCGAGCGCCGCGCGCTCGGGCGCAGCGAGCTCCGGCAGCGCCTCGCAGCGCGCGCTCGAGCGCGAAGAACATCACCGCCGCGGGGCGCTCGCGGCGGGCGGCCCTTGAGCTCGTACAGGCGCGCGACCGCGCTGCGCGTCGTCGGGGTCGCAGCACAGCCCGTAGACGGTGTCGGCCGGGAACACCGCGACGCCGCCGCCGCCACGCAGCGCCCGCAGCTCGCCGCGCCCGCGCGCGGGTGAGCTGCGCCGCAGGCGCCATCAGCTTTCGCGCTCCGCGACCAGCACGCGCTCGATCCCCGCGAGGTCGCGCAGCGCGGCGCGCGGCCCGAAAGCCGGCGTGCGCGCAGCAGCTCCGCGACCGCCTGCGCCTGCCCGGCGCCGACCTCGAGCGCCACCGTGCGCACGCGCGCGCGGCCGCGCAAGCTGCGCGGCGAGCGCGCGGATCGCCGCGAGCCCGTCGGCGCCGGCGAACAGCGCCCCGGGCGGCTCGTGGCGGAGGATCTCCGGCGCGAGCGCGGCGCGCTCGGCCTCGGCCACGTAGGGCAGGTTGGAGAGCGACCGCGTCGAACGCGTCGGGCACGCCCGTCGAGCAGGTCGGCGTGCAGCCAGTCGCACGTCCAGGCCGAGCCGCCGCGCGTTGGCGCGCGCGAGCTCGAGCGCGCCGCTCGCTGACGTCGCTGCCGCGTCAGCTCGCAGGTCGGGGCGCTCGTGCTTCGAGCGCGAGCGCGACCGCGCCGCTGCCGGTGCCGACGTCGAGCACGCGCGCGCCCGCGCGGCAGCGCCAGCGCCGCTCTCGACCAGCAGCTCGGTCTCCGGGCCGCGGCACCAGCGCGCGGCGGTCGACCGCGAGCTCGAGGCGGCGGAAGCCGCGGCGTCCGAGGATGTAGGCGACCGGCTCGCGCTCGCACCGCGCGGCGGCGCACGGCGTCCTGGAAGGCGCGCACGGCGCGGCCCGGCGACGACGCAGGTCGCGGTCGGTCAGCAGCCGCTCGCGCGCCACGCCGAGCACGTGCGCGAGCAGCACTTCGGCGTCGAGCCGCGGCGTCTCGCAGCCCGCCGCCGCGATCGCCGTCATCGCGCCCTCGAGCGCGTCGCGCGCGGGCGTGCCCGCGACTTCGCGGCCGCGCCCGCGCCGCGCGCGCGCCGCTCACGCCGCCGCCTGCGCCTCCAGGCGGCGGCGCTTCTCGTCGGCCTGCAGCGCGGCGGTGAGCTCGTCGAGCTCGCCCTCGAGCACCTGGTCGAGGTTGTGCACGGTGAGCTTGATGCGGTGGTCGGTCACGCGCCGCTCGCCGTAGTTGTAGGTGCGGATCTTCTCCGCGCGGTCGCCCGTGCCGACCTGCGAGCGGCGGTCGGCCGCGAGCTCGGCCTGCTGCTCGGCGAGCGCCCGCTCGTACAGCCGCGCGCGCAGCACGCGCAGCGCCTTCTCGCGGTTCTGCAGCTGGGACTTCTCGTCCTGCATCGAGACCACGATGCCCGACGGCTTGTGCGTGATGCGCACCGCCGAGTCGGTCGTGTTGACCGACTGCCCGCCCGGGCCCGAGGAGCGGTAGACGTCGATCTGCAGGTCGTTCGGGGTCGATCTGCACGTCGACGTCCTCGGCCTCCGGCAGCACCGCGACGGTCGCCGTCGAGGTGTGGATGCGCCCCTGGGACTCGGTCTGCGGGCACGCGCTGCACGCGGTGCGTGCCGCCCTCGAACTTGAACACCGAGTAGGCGCCGTCGCCCTTGATCGCGAACGTGTACTTGCCGTCGCCGATCTCCATCGCCTCGGTCTGGAAGCCGAGCCGCTCGGCGTAGCGGGTCGAGCATCCGGTACAGGTCGCCGGCCCACAGCCCCGCCTCCTCGCCGCCGGCGCCGCCCTGGATTTCGACGATCACGCTCTTCTCGTCGTTGGGGTCGCGCTCGACCATCGCCAGGCGGATCTCCTCCTCGAGCTGCTCGATGCGCTCGCGCGCCCGCGCCAGCTCCTCGCGCATCTCCGCGTCCTCGCCCTCTCGCGCGAGCAGCTCCTCGGCGCCCGCCGCGTCGTCCTGCGCGCGCGCGCCACTGCGCCGCGAGCTTCGGCGGCCGCCTCGAGCTGGCGGTAGGCGCGGCCCGACCTCCGCGTAGCGCTCGCGGTCGGAGATCACCTCGGGGTCGGTCATCTGCTCGCCGAGCTCGGCGAAGCGGCGTCTCGATCTGCGCGACGAGGTCTTCGATCATCGCGTGCTGAGTGTAGGCGCAAGGGCCGGGCACGGCCGGCGTGCCGGCGGGCCGCGGCGCCTACGCCGCGAGCGCGTCGCCCGACGCGGCCTCGAGCAGCTCGTCGAGCGTCGCCGAGAGCGCCTGCACCGCCTCGCGCTCCGCGCGGCAGCCCGTCCTCGCCGAGCGCCTCCTCGCGCCTGCGCCGACCGGCAGCTCGCGGTCGACCACGCGGGCGCCGATCGCGCCGAGCACCTTGCGCGCCTCCGCCTGCGCCCAGACCGCGCCGAACAGGCCCGTGCTCGCGCCGATCACCGCCGCGGGCTTGCCGCGCAGCGGGCTCTGGCGCGACCGGGCGCGAGACCCAGTCGAGCGCGTTCTTGAGCTGCGCCGGGGATCGAGCCGTTGTACTCGGGCGTCGCGATCAGCACGCGCGTCCGCGCTCGGCGATCGCCTCCTTCAGCGCGCGCGACCGCCGGCGGACGGTCGGGCTCGTCGTCCTCGCTGTACGGCGGGATCTCGCGCGAGCCGCTCGAACATCGACCAGCTCGACGCCCGGGCCCGAGCAGCCCGCGCGACGCCCCGCAGCAGCCGCGTGTTGTGCGAGTCGCGGCGCAGGCTGCCCGACAGTCCGAGGATCCGCATCGCTCCTAGGCCTCCCTCGCGAGCTCGAGCGCGACCTCGAGCTTGACGTCGTTGTCGAGCGCGAAGCCGCCCTTGGGGAGCGGCGCGTTCCAGTCGAGGCCGTACTCGCGCCGGTCGATCACCGCCTCGAGCTCGACGCCGAGCTTGTCGTTGCCCGCGATGTCGACGTGCGGGCCCGCTGATGCTGCCGCGCGCGGTCACGCGGGTGCGTGTGGTCCTTGATCGTCAGCTCGCCCTCGACCTCGAGCTCGCCGCCCTCGCCGACGCTCGACGCGCGATGACGCGAAGCGGATCTCCGGGAAGCGCTCTGCGTCGAAGAACTCCGGCGAGCGCAGGTGCCCGGCGAGGTTCTCGTCCTTGACCTCGAGCGAGTCGACGTCGAACCGCGCCGTCGAGACGCGGCGAGCCGTCGCTCGGCGACGCTGAGCGCGCCGTCGTAGTCGTCGAAGCGCGCCGCGGAACGTCGCCACGACCATGTGCTTGACCGCGAAGCCGACGTGCGAGTGAACCGTGTCGATCTTCCAGGTGCCCGTGGCGATCGCTGCTGTTGCTGTGCTCATCTGATCTGCCTTTCCGTTGGTTATCGGACCGTAGTCCGTTTACCCTCCGTGGAGTGTAGCACATAAACGGACCGTGGTCCGCTTTGATAGGATACTGGTGATGATCGACACAGGCACAGGCATCGAGCTTCCCCAGCTCGACGAGGCGCTGGGTACGCGCGCGGACGCCGCGCGCAACCGCGAGCGCATCCTGTGCGCCGCCCAGCGCCTGTTCGCCGAGCGCGGCGCGGGCTGCGTGTCGATGGACGAGATCGCCGACGCCGCCGGCGTCGGCAAGGGCACCCTGTTCCGGCGCTTCGGCTCGCGCGCCGCGCTCGCGCGCGCGGTGCTCGAGCGAGCACGAGCGCGCGCTTCCAGGAAGGCTTCATCCGCGGCGGCCGCCGCTCGGACCCGGCGCGCCGCCGCGCGAGCGGCTGATCGCGTTCGGCGAGGCGCTGCTCGACATGCTCGAGCTCCACGCACGAGCTGCTGCTCGCGGCCGAGGTCGGTGGCGCGCGCTTCGCGCGGCTCCCTATGGCGTGCACCGCCTGCACGTGCTGCTGCTGCTTCGCGAGGCCGACTCCGAGTGCGACGCGGAGCTGCTCGCCGACATGCTGATCGCCGGCCTCGGCGCCGAGCTGTTCGTCTACCTGCGCGACGAGCGCGGGATGGACGCTGGAGCGCCTCAAGGCACGCGCTGGGGCGAGCTCGTCGAGCGCGCCCGTGCCGGCGGCCGCGCAGGCCGCCGCCGTCTACTAGGCCACGACCTCGACGCCGACCAGGTCCTCGGCCGACAGCTCGCCGGGCCTCTCGCGCTCGAGCACCGCCTCGCAGCGACGCGATCGCGACCGCGAGCTGGTCGAGGTCGGGCTCGCGCGTGGTCAGCAGCTGCAGCTTCAGGCCCGGCCACATCACCGCGCGCACCCAGCGCCGCGATGCGGTTGCGCCCGGCGAACTTGATCAGCTCGAAGGAGATGCCCGCGATCAGCGGCACGCCGAGGATGCGCGTGGCCACCAGCCAGTACCAGGCCGGCAGCCCGATCGGCGCGAACACGAAGATCGCGACGATCATCACGACCAGCAGGAAGCTCGTGCCGCAGCGCGGGTGCAGGCGCGAGAAGCGCTGCGCGTTGGCCGGCGTCAGCGGCAGGCCCGCCTCGAAGCAGGAGATCGTCTTGTGCTCGGCGCCGTGGTACTCGAACACGCGGCGCAGGTCGCGCAGCGCGCGAGAGCAGCAGCAGGTAGCCGAGGAAGATCGCCGTCCGCAGCACGCCCTCGACCAGCCAGAACAGGACCGAGGAGCCGAGCTGGTCCTTGATCAGGCTCGTGAGGCCCGACCGGGATCAGGAAGAACAGCACGACCGCGAGCGCCAGCGCGACCACGACCGTGCCGATCCACACCACGCGCGGGATCTCCTGGTCCTCCGCCTCCGCCGCCTCCTCCGGCGGCAGCTGCGCGTTGGCCGAGACCTCGAGCGCGCGGAAGCCGATCGCCAGCGAGCCGCCGAGCGCGACGACGCCGCGCACGATCGGCAGCCGCAGCAAGCGGTGGCGCGCGCAGCGCCGAGTCGAGCGGGAAGGTGCGTCACCTCGATCTCGCCGAGCGGCGGCCGCCTCTGGCGGGCGCGGGCCGTTCGACGCGAGCTGCTCGGCGCCGGCTTGCGCACTGCGACCGCCCAGTTCGATGACGCCGCGCAGTCATGCGGCGCGCCGTTCGAGCGCGGCCTGCCCGCCGTTCGACGCGGCCTGCGCGCCGTTCGACGCGGACGTGTCCGTCGCGGGTTCTTGCGCGACCGGCTTGCGCACGGCCACCGCCCAGTGCGCCACGCCGCGCATCATCACGCCCTCGAGCACCGCCTGGCCGCCGACGGGGGCGTCGCGCTGCGCCGTCAGCTCGCCGTCGCGCTCGATCTCGACGGCGGGAGCCGCGGCGCCGGACATCGGGCTACTGCGCCGGGCGCGACTGAGCCGAGTGCAGGCGGCCCTTGGCGACGCGGCGCTGGAAGCGCTCGACGCGCCCGCCGGTGTCCATCAGCTTCTGCCTGCCGGTGTAGAACGGGTGGCAGTTGGAGCAGACCTCGACGTGCAGCTCCTCGCGCGTCGCGCGCGTGATGAACTCGTTGCCGCACGTGCAGCGCACGTGCGCGCTGTGTGTACTTGGGGTGGATCTTCGCCTTCATCGTCGCCTCATTCTAGCGGCGGCGCTATCCGCCGGCGGGCGGCGCCCCGGAGCCGGACGGCGCTTCGGCGGGCGCGGTCTGTTCGCACAGCGGTGTGTGCAGCACCTGCGCCCTGATCGTGCGCGAGCGCGAGCTCAGCCAGCGGAAGCGCACGGAGGCGCGGTAGTCGGCGGGAGCGGACAGGTTGGTGACCTGCTTGAGGTACTTGTAGCACTTTGACGCCCGGCTGCGAGGCGCGCCACACGCCGAGGCCCGGCGCGCGTCACGACGTGGAAGGCTTCTTCGCCCGGCAGCGCGCTCGAGCACGTCGATCCGCATCTCCATCCGCGCGGCGCCGGGCAGCGTCGCTCATTTCGCCGGCGAACGTGGCCGCGCGTTCGCTCTCGGCTGTCGCGGTGACGCACTGCGCGAGCGATCGCCGGTGGCGCGGCCCGCGGGCAGGCGGAGGCGCGCCCGCGCGGCGCGGGCCTGCGCCGCCGGGGCGCCGAGCGCGGCCGCCGCGAGCGGCACAGGCGAGCACCGCGCGGAGCGCGCGCGAGGGGATGCGCGCGGGCGTGCTGTGGCTGCGGGTGCTCATGCCATGCACCCTAAACACGCCTGCGGGGCGCAGGTTTCGGCGCGCGCGCCGCGGCGCCGCGGCTCAGGTCAGCTGGTAGAGCGGGCCGTCGCCGCCCTCGGGCGTCGTCAGCCGCCCGCCCTTGGCGGTGATCGCGCCGCACTGCACGCAGTTGGTGTAGTTGACGATCACGTCCACCTCGCCGTGCTCGGGCGCGTCCTCGGGGATCTCATACACCCCCGCGGGGCACATCCAGCGCCACGTTTCGGCGATCTCGCGCGGCACGTGTTTGCGCACGCGGATGTGGTTGGGCGCGTCGTCGCGCGTGGCGTTGCCGGTGATGAACACCGACGAGAGCTTGTCGAACGTGTACTTGCCGTCGGGCTTGGGATAGGCGTCCTTGGTCTTGCCGACGAACATCGGCTGGGCGTCGTTGCGGTGCAGGCTCCAGCGCCCGCCCGGGAAGCGGCCTTTGGTGGCGATCATCAGGTTCACCAGCGGCCCGCCGCGCAGCAGCCCTTTCTGGAAGGGCTGGCGGGTGTTGCGCTGTTCCCACAGCTCCTTGCCGATGAACGAGTCCTCGACGACCTGCTCGTAGGAGTCGAAGCTCGCTCTCGCCGCGCTTCAGCGCCGCGTAGATCGACTCGGCCGCGAGCATGCCCGACTTGATCGCGTAGTGCACGCCCTTCAGCGACGCCGTGTTCGACCATGCCGCCGGAGTCGCCGACGAGCACCGCGCCGGGCATCGACAGCTTGGGCATCGACCAGTAGCCGCCGGCCGGGCAGCGCCTTCGCGCCCCACGCGACGCGCTCGCCGCCCTCGAGGATGCCTTTGAACAGCGGGTGCATCTTGAACTGCTGCAGCAGGTCGTGCGCGGAGGTGGTCGCGTCGGCGTAGTCGAGGTCGACGACGAAGCCGATCGAGACGAGGTCATCGCCGGTCTTCTCGTCCTTCATCGGGTACATCCACGTGCCGCCGATCTGGTCGTACTTGGCCGGGGATCTTCAGCGGCCAGCCCGCGAGCGTGTGGATCACGCGGTCGAGCGGCTTGCTGACCTTCCACACCTCCTTCACGCCGAGCTCCCAGACCTGCGGCTCGCGGCCCTCGGCGAGGTCGAACTCCTTGATCGCCGCGCCCGTCAGGTGGCCCCAGCAGCCCTCCGCGAGCACCGTCGCGTGCGCCTTGATGTCGGTGCCGGGCTCGAAGTTGCCGACAGCGGCTCGCCGTCCTTGCCGCGGCCCTTGTCGCCCGAGCGCACGCCGACCACGCGGCCGTCCTCGACGATCAGCTGCGTGGCCGAGGTCTCGGTCAGGATGTAGGCGCCGGCCTCCTCGGCCTGGCGCTGCTGGTAGCGCGCGAGCGCCGACACCGAGACGACCTCGTTGCCGTGGTTGTGCTGCGGCGGCGGGGGCGGGATGCGAAGCTTGGTCTTCGCGCTCGGCAGGCATGTAGACCGCCTCCTTGGTGACCTCGCCGAAGGCGAAGCCCTCCTCGCGCCACTGCTCGCGGGTCATCTCCGGGAACAGCTCCTCGCAGCGGCCCCGGGCGCATCACCGCGCCCGACAGGTTGTGCCCGCCGCACGTCTTCGCCTTCTCGACCACCGCCACCGGCACTTCGCCGAGGCGCTCCATCGTCTCGGGGTCGTCGGCCAGCAGCTGCAGCAGCCGGTTCGCGCACGCGAGGCCCGCGGTGCCGCCGCCGACGATCGCCACGCCGACCTCGATCAGCTCGTCCTCGGGGTCGAGGCCGCGCTTGACGAACTCCTTGCGCGAGTCCACCGGCGGCGGGAACGCCGCCGGGGCGACCTTGCCGTTGGAGCTGCCGCCGCGCGCCATCTCAGCTTCCTTTCTTCGCCTTCACGGCCTCCGTCAGCTTGGGCAGGATCTTGTTCAGGTCGCCGACGATGCCGAGGTCGGAGAATTCGAAGATCGGCGCGTTCGCGTCCTTGTTGATCGCGACGATGTTCTCCGAGCCCTGCATCCCGACCTTGTGCTGGATCGCGCCGGAGATGCCCGGCGGCGAGGTACAGCTTCGGCGCGACCGTCTTGCCGGTCTGGCCGATCTGCGCCGCGTACGGGTACCAGCCGGCGTCGACCACCGCGCGCGTGGCCGCCACGGCGCTGTTGCCGCCGAACGCCTGCGCGAGGTCCTCGGCCAGCTCGAAGCCCTCGGCCTTGCCGAGGCCGCGACCGCCGGCGACGAGGATGTCGGCGCCCTCGATGTCGACGTCGGCGCCGCGCTGTTCGCCGCGCGTGAGCATCGTCGCCTGCTGCGCGTGCGGGCTGAGCTCGAAGCTCGAGCTTCTCCACGGCCGCGTCGCCGTCGCCGCGCCTCGCTTGATCTCGAAGGCGTTCAGGCGGCCGATGATGATGCCGACGGCCGAGCGGTACTTGATCTTCGGAGATCGCCGAGTCGCCGAGGATCGGGCGCTCGGCGATCAGCTCGCCGCCCTCCGCGCGCACGTTGGTGACCTCCATCACGACGCCCGCGCCGAGCCGCGCGGCGAGGCCGGCGCCGATCTCGAAGCCGAGCAGCCCGCCGCCGAACAGCGCGTAGGAGTAGCCGCCGTCGGTGATCGCCTTCGCCATCGCGTCGACCAGCGGCTGCGCGAGCCCCTCGGGGCCCTCGGCGACGAGCACCTTCTTGGCGCCGTAGCGGCCGAGCGAGGCCGCGAGGTCCTCGGGCACGCTCTTCGCCGAGCAGGATCGCGTGCGCCTCGCCGCCGATTTCGGCGGCGAGCTTCGCGCCCTCGGAGACCGCGCCGAGCGAGTTCTTGTTGATCGCGCCGTCGTAGTGCAGCGCGTAGACCAGGATGTTCGCCATTTCTCTTGCGCTCCTTCCTAGATGAGCTTGCGCTCGTCGAGCCAGGCGACGATCTTTTCGACCGTCTCGCCGGTGTCCTCGTCCTCGATGATCTCGCCCGGCGGCCTTCGCCGGGCGGCGCCTTCGCGGCGACCCACTGCGCGGCGGAGTGCTCGCCGCCCGACTTTCGAGCGCGTCGATCTGCGCGTCCGCCGCGGTGACGCGTGTCGAGCGGCTTCTTCTTGGCGCCCATGATCGCCTTCAGCGACGGGTAGCGCGGCTCGTTGATCGCGTCGCCGACCGAGATCACCGCGGGCAGCTTGACCTGCACGGTGTCGTAGCCGTACTCGGCCTGGCGCTCGCAGCGCAGGCCGTCGCTGTCGACGTCCATCTTGATCACCTGCGTCAGCGAGGGCATGCCGCAGGTGCTCGGCCACGACCGCGCCGATCGTGTAGCACTCGCCGTCGTCGGACTGCTGGCCGAGCAGCACGAGGTCGGGGCTCTCGCGCTCGCAGCGTCTTGGCGAGCGCGTAGCCGGTCGCGGCCACGTCCGAGCCGGCCAGCGACGGCGTCGGACAGGTGGACCGAGCGGTCGGCGCCGAGCGAGACGGCCTTGTGCAGCGCGCGCACCGCGCTGTCGGGGCCCATCGTCACCGCCACGATCTCCTCGACCGGCACCGCGCCGCCCTCCCTGATCTGCATCGCAGCCTCGATGGCGTGCGTGTCATACGGGTTGAGGTTCTTCTCGCCGCTGCGGTCCATGCGCCCCGTCGAGGGGTCGAGGCTGCTTCTCGACGGCGGCGTCCGGGACCTCCTTCACCAGGACGCATATCTTCATTCTCAGGCTGACTCCTTGGGGTCTGTTGGGTGCGATCCTACCTGGTTCGAGCGGTTGACTGACGAGTCAATCAGCCGCGCGCCCGGGCCGCTGTAGCGCTTCGGATGAAATCGACGATCGCCTGCGTCGGCGCGCCGGGCGTGAAGACCTCGGCCACGCCCAGCTCCTTCAGCTCGGGGATGTCCTCGGCCGGGATCGTGCCGCCGACGGTGATCACCACGTCGTCGATCGCCCTGCTCGCGCAGCAGCTCGACCACGCGCGGCACGAGCGTCATGTGCGCGCCCGAGAGGATCGACAGGCCCGACCGCGTCGGCGTCCTCCTGGATCACCGTCTCGACGATCTGCTCGGGCGTCTGGTGCAGGCCGGTGTAGATCACCTCCATGCCCGCGTCGCGCAGCGCGCGGGCGATGATCTTGGCGCCGCGGTCGTGCCCGTCGAGGCCGGGCTTGGCCACGACCACGCGGATCTTGCCTTGGGTGGGGGAGCTCGAGTGCATTGCGTTCAGGGCCGGCCGGCCAGGCGCGCGGCTGCGCCGCGCCCCACGCCAGGGCGCCAATAGATTACGCGCCGCGGCTCCGCCGGGGAGACCGGAGCAGCGTGCGCGCGCCCTCGGCTCGCGCGGCGGCGCTCCGTTCGCGCACGACGCGTCCGAGCGACGCGAGCGCCGTGCCCGCGCCCAGCGCCGCGAGCACCTTCAGGCGCCGCCCCAGGCGGTCGAGGTGGATCACCTCCCACCCCTCCTCGCCCGCGATGCGCCGCAGGTCGGCGTCGGGGTTGACGACGACCGCGTGGCGCACGGCGCGCAGCATCGGCAGGTCCGACTCCGAGTCCGAGTAGGCGTAGGAGACGGCGAGGTCGATGCCCTCGCGCTCGGCGAGCTCGCGCATCGAGATGACCTTGCCCTCGCGGTAGTTGAAGGGCCCGGCGGGCCTGCCCGTGTAGCGGCCGTCGACGATCTCCGAGCGCGAGCCCGAGGCCGCCGTCGAAGGCGAGCACGTGCGCGAGCAGGTCGGCCATCTCCTGCGAGGCCGCGGTGAGGATGTACACGGGCATCGCCCGCGTCCTGGTGCGCGTAGGCGCGCGCGAGCATCTGCGGGTACAGCCGCGGCAGCACGCCGGCGAGCACGCGCGGGGACATCCGCTCGAGGTCGCGCACGCGCACCCCCGCGATCATCTCGCCGACGCGCCTGCGCACGTCGTCGGCGCGGTCGTCGGTCGAGCCGCGCAGCCGGAAGCGGAGGTTCTCGTAGACGTCGCGCAGCAGCCGCGAGCGCGAGATCATCCCCGTCTCGTAGGCCGCGCGGGCGAAGAAGATGCCCGAGGACCCCGCCATCAGCGTCTTGTCGAGGTCGAAGAACGCCGCGGCGCGACACCGGCCGCGTCAGGGCGCGGGACGGCTGCCCCGCGGGGCCCGTGCCGTTGCCGGCGACCGCGTTCGCCGGCGCCCCCATGCGCTCGCCCGCTGCCACTAGACCTTGAGGATCACCGCGTCGCCCTGCCCGCCGCCGGAGCAGATCGCGGCGCAGCCGAGCCCGCCGCCGCGGCGGCGCAGCTCGAGCACGCAGGCTGCCGAGGATGCGCGCGCCGGAGGCGCCGATCGGGTGTCCGAGCGCGACGGCGCCGCCGTTGACGTTGACGCGCTCCTCGTCGATGCCGAGCATGCGGATCGAGTTGAGCGTGACCGAGGCGAACGCCTCGTTGATCTCCCACACGTCGATGTCGCCGGGCTGCAGCCCGGCCTTCTCGAGCGCCTTCTTGGCCGCGCTCGCGGGCGTCGTGGCGAGGTAGGCGAAGTCGTTGGCGCTCTGCGCGTGGGCGACGATCTCGGCGAGCGCCTCCTTGCCGTTGGCCTGCGCCCACTCCTCCGAGGCGAGCACCAGCGCGCCGCCGCCGTCGTTGACGCCCGGCGAGTTGCCGGCGGTGTGCGAGCCCTCCTTGCCCACCAGCCCGGGCAGCGCGGCGAGCTTCTCGAGCGAGGTGTCGCGGCGCGGGCCCTCGTCGATCTCGACGACTGTCGTCGCCCTTGCGGCCCTTGACCGTGACCGCGACGATCTCCTCCGCGAGCCTGCCCTCGTCGATCGCCTTCAGCGCGCGCTCGTGCGAGCGCAGCGCCCAGCGGTCGAGGTCGGCGCGCGTCATCTCGAGCTCGTCGCCGACCTCGGTCGCCTCGACGAACATCTGCTTGCCGGAGAACGGGTTGGTGAGCCCGTCGTGGACCATCGCGTCGAGCATCTTCGCGTCGCCCATGCGGTAGCCGAAGCGGCGCCTGCGGCAGCAGATAGGGCGCCTTCGACATCGACTCCATGCCGCCGCCGACGCCGACCTGCACGTCGCCCGCGCGGATCGCCTGGTCGAGCAGCACCGACGCGCGCAGCGCCGGAGGCGCAGACCTTGTTGATCGTCTCCGAGGAGACCTCCTTGGGGATGCCCGCTTTGATCTGCGCCTGGCGCGAGGGGATCTGCCCCTGCCCGGCCTGCAGCACCTGGCCCATCACCACGTGCTCGACCTGCTCGGGCTCGACGCCTGCGCGCTCGAGCGCGGCTTCGATCGCGACGGCGCCGAGCTCGGTGGCGTCGAGCGTCGCACAGGCCGCCGCCCATCTTGCCGATCGGGGTGCGCGCGGCGCCGAGGATCACGGTCTTTGGCATGGGCTCGCTCTTCTCCTGTGGTGGCTGCTGGGTACGGGCCCGAGAATGGTACCGACCGGCCCGTGGGCGCCCGCGGCGCCGCGCCGCGTCCGCGCGCCGGGCGCCCGCCGCGGGCCGGGCCGTCCGCCCGCGTCCGAGGCGCAGGGTGGATATGGTGAGCGCGCATGCAGGTCTCCGCGAGCTCACAGCCGGCCCGCGAGAGCGACGCCGACACCGTCGCGGTCGGGCTCTTCGAGGGCGAGGAGCCGCGGCGAGGGCCTGCCCGCGGAGCTCGGCGAGCTGCTCGCCTCGGGCGAGGCGCGGCGCGCGCTTCAAGACGCTCGCGCTGGCGCACGCCGCCGGCAAGCGCTGGCTGCTCGTGGGGCTGGGCGCGCGCGCGGAGCTTCGACGCCGAGCGCGCCCGCGTGGCCGCCGCGGTGGCGCGCGAGCGCGCGCGCGAGCTCTCGACGCGGGTGCTCTGCTGGGCAGCCGCCGCGCCGAGACCGGCGACGGCGGTCGCCGCCGCGCTCGTCGAGGGCACGGTGCTCGCCGACTACCGCTTCGAGCGTGCACAAGTCCGCGCCCGCCGGCGAGGGCGCGGAGGCGGAGGAGCGCCGCCAAGCAGCCTCGACGCGCTGATCGTGTGCGCGCCAGGCGACATCGAGAGCGCGGTCGCCGACGCCGCGATCGTGGCCGACGCGGCGAACCGCGCGCGCGACCTGCAGAACCGCCCCGGCAACGACCTCACGCCGACGGCGCTGGGCGAGTACGCGCGCGGCGCTGGCCGCGGACGATCGAGCGGGCTGTCGGTCGAGGTCGAGGGGCGCGAGGGCATCATCGCCGCGCGGCATGGGCGCGTTCGCCGCGGTCGCGCAGGGATCCGAGCAGGAGCCCGCGCTGATCACGCTGCGCTACGACGGCGCCGGCGCGAAGCGGCCCGGTGCTCGGCTTCGTGGGCAAGGCCGTGACCTTCGACAGCGGCGGCATCTCGCTGAAGCCCGGGGCGAAAATGGCCGAGATGAAGTTCGACATGTCCGGCGGCGCCGCCGTGCATCGAGGCGATCGGCGCGATCGCCCGGCTGCAGCTGCCCGTCAGGCTCGTGGCGCGTCGTCGGCGCCACCGAGAACCTGCCGAGCGGGCGCGCGGTCAAGCCGGGCGACATCGTCACCGCCTCCAACGGCAAGACGATCGAGATCAACAACACCGACGCCGAGGGACGGCTCGTGCTGGCCGACTGCCTCTGCCACGCCGTCGCCGAGGGCGCCGAGCGGATCGTCGACCTCGCGACGCTCACCGGCGCGGTGATCATCGCGCTCGGCTCGACCTACGCAGGGCTGATGTGCAACGACGACGACGCTCGCCGACGCGGCTGCTCGCGGCCGGCGAGCGCACCGGCGAGATCGTCTGGCGGCTGCCGCTGCACCACGAGTACGACGAGCTCATCAAGGGCCGCTACGCCGACCTCGACAACGCGCCCGAAGGCGCGCAAGGCCGGCACGATCGTGGGCGGCGCGTTCCTGTCGAACTTCGTCGGCGACGGTGCCGTGGGCGCACCTCGACATCGCCGGCTCCGCGTGGGAGCTGGACCGCGCCTACGTCGGCAAGGGCGCCTCGGGCTACGGCGTGCGGCTGCTCGTCGAGCACGCGCGGGCGAGCGCCGCGTAGCGAGAATGCGCCCGCCATGGACTTCGACCTCTCCCCCGACCACGAGCTGATCCGGCGCACCGTGCGCGAGTTCGCCGAGGGCGAGGTGGCGCCGCGTCGCCGAGGAGCTCGACCGCACGAAGTCCTTCCCGTACGAGATCGTGGCGGCAGCTCGGGAAGCTGCAACCTGATGGGCATCCCGTTCCCCGAGGAGTACGGCGGCGGCGGCGGCGACACGCTCGCCTACGCGCTCGCGGTCGAGGAGCTCACGCGCGTGGACTCCTCGGTCGCGATCACGCTGTGCGCGCACACCTCGCTGGGGACGCAGCCGCGTCTACCTGTTCGGCTCCGAGGAGCAGAAGCGCGAGTGGCTGCCGCGGCTGTGCTCGGGCGAGCGGCTCGGCGCGTTCGGCCTGACCGAGCCCGAGGCGGGCTCCGACGCCGGCAACACGCGCACGCGCGCCCGCCTGCAGGACGGCGAATGGGTGATCGACGGCGCCAAGCAGTTCATCACCAACGCCGGCACCGACATCTCGGGGATCGTCTGCATCACCGCGGTCACCGGCGAGCAGCCGGACGGAGCGAAGGAGATCTCGAACCTGATCGTCCCCAACGGCACCCCCGGCTACGAGCAGGGCGAGCCGTACCGGAAGATGGGCTGGAACGCGTCCGACACGCGCCCGCTCACGTTCAGCGACTGCCGCGTGCCCGAGGAGAACCTGCTCGGCCCGCGCGGCGCCGGCTTCAAGCAGTTCCTGCACATCCTCGACATCGGGCGCATCGGCGTCGCGGCGATGGGCGTCGGGCCTCGCGCAGGGAGCGCTCGACCAGGCGCTCTCCTACGCGCGCGAGCGCCGCGCGTTCGGCAAGCCGATCTCGAAGTTCCAGGCGATCCAGGGCAAGCTCGCCGACATGTCCACGGAGATCGAGGCGGCGCGGCTGCTCGTCTACAAGGCCGCGCGCGAGAAGGACGCTGGAGCGCAACTTCACGCTCACCGCCGCGCAGGCGAAGCTCAAGACGGGCCGCCTGGCGGTGCGCTGCGCCGAGGAGGCCGTGCAGATACACGGCGGCTACGGCTACATCGAGGAGTACCCCGTGTGCCGCTTCTACCGCGACGCCAAGATCCTCACGATCGGCGAGGGCACCGACGAGGTGCAGCAGATGGTGATCGCCCGCGCGCTCGGCGCCTGAGCGTCAGCGCGGCTCGAGCACCACCAGCGGAATCTCGCGCTCGGTGCGCCGCTGGTAGGCGTCGTAGCCGGAATAGGTCGCCACCACGAGCGGCCACAGCCGCTTGCGCTCGGCGGGCGTCGCGACGTGCGCATGCACGTCGATCCGCCGCGAGCCGACCTGCACGCTCGTGTCGGGGTTGGCCAGCAGGTTGTGAAACCACGCCGGGTTCTTCGGATAGCCGCCCTTGGACGCGACGAGGACGAATGCGTCGCCGTCCTTCGTGTAGAGCAGCGGCGACGTGCGGGCGATCCCGCTCCTCGCGCCCACGTGATCGAGCAGCAGCACGGGCCCGAAGCCGGGGAAGCGGTGGCCGACGGCGCCGTGCGTGGCCCGATAGATCGCGGTGTGCCCCGCCATCACCCGCCGGGTCAGCGGGCCAGATGCGGTCCGCGATGCTCAGGTAGTCCATCGCGCCGGCGAGCCTATCCCACTTCGCGCTTCGCCGGATCGAGGGGGCTCGCGCGCTCGAGCAGCGCGGTGGCGGCGCTCGCCGGGTCCAGGCGGCGCTCGACGACCTCCTCGAGCAGGCGCTGGAACTCGGCGTCCTCGCGCAGCTCCTCCTCCAGGCGCCGGCGCATGCGCGCGGTGGCGATCGCGAGCACCTCGTTGCGCAGGTTGCGCCGCGCGGCGCTCGGCGAGCTGGCCGCCGGCGAGGATGTGCTCGCGGTGCTCGCTCGAGGCGCCTGCACCAGCTCGCTCGACGCCCGCGCCGCGGCGTGGCCTCGGTCTTGACGATCGGCACGCGCCAGCTCGCGCGGACCTCCTCGGGCGAGCGGTCGAGGTTGGCGAGCGAGAGCACGCCGCGGATCTCGCGCACCATCGTGTCGGTCAGCGGATGGTCGGCCTTGTTGATCACGATCACGTCGGGGATCTCCATCACGCCGGCCTTCAGCGCCTGGATCGAGTCGCCCGAGCCGGGCATCAGCACGAGCACGATCGTGTCGGCGTGGTCGATGATGTCGATCTCCGCCTGGCCGACGCCGACCGTCTCGACGAACACGTCCTCGCGGCCGGCCGCGTCGAGCAGCAGCGCCGCCTGCAGCGCCGCCTCCGAGAGGCCGCCGAGCGCGCCGCGGTTGGCCATCGAGCGGATGAACACGCCCCTGGTCGAGGAAGTGCTCGGACAGGCGGATCCGGTCGCCGAGCAGCGCGCCCTGGGTGAACGGCGAGGACGGGTCGATCGAGAGCACGCCGACGCGTGCGCCCGGCCTCGCGGCGCGCCTTCGTGAGCGCGCCGATCAGCGTCGACTTGCCGACCCCCGGCGGCCCGGTGAAGCCGACCACCGCGGCCTTGCCCGTGTGCGGATAGACCTCGCGCACGAGCTCCCAGCCCTCCGGGCGGTCGTCCTCGACGAGCGTGATCGCGCGCGCGAGCGCGCGGCGGTCGCCGTCGAGCAGGCGCTTGGCGAGCGTGTCCGTGGCCATCGGGGCGCATCATCGCAGGGCACCCGCGGCGCCAACGGTGCCCTACGATTCGCCGGCGATGGAGCTGCGCGCCGACGCGGCCGACGCCGCGACGCCCGAGCAGGGCGCGGCGCGATGCGCGCGCGCGCGCCGGCCCGCTGCACGGCGGGCCGCTCGCGCTGCTGCGCTTCATGCGCGCGAACCACATGCTCACGTCCGCGCTACGCGCTGCTGCTCGTCCGCTGGCGTGGGCCTGAAGCTGCGCTACCGCCGGCGCCTGCAGACCGACGGCATCTGCTTCATCTGCCCCGGCGTGAAGCTCGAGATCGGCCGCGCGCGCGACGCTGCGAGATCGGGCGCTGGGCGTGGATCGGCCACGGCTGCAAGATCCGCGTGCACGAGGGCGAGGTGAGCATCGGCGCGAAGACGGTGATCGGCCAGGAGTGCACGATCTCCGCCTACCAGCACGTCTCGATCGGCCGCGAGTGCATCATCGCCGACCGCGTGATGCTGATCGACTTCGACCACGGCGTGACCGAGGTCGAGCGCCCGATCCGCCTGCAGGGCATCTACAAGCGCGACGTGCACGTCGGCCACAACGTGTGGATCGGCTACGGCGCGTGCGTGCTGCGCGGCGTGAGCGTCGGCGACAACAGCGTCGTCGGCACCAGCGCGGTGGTGACCAAGGAGCGTTCCCGGAGAACGCGGTGCTCGGCGGCGTGCCCGCGCGCGTGATCCGGATGCGCGAGGCGCCGCGCACGATGCGCTGGCAGTAGCCGCGGGGCTGGCCTACAGCGGCAGCAGCAGCGACTGCGGGTCGGCCCACGGCGCGAGGTTGCGCAGCTCCCGCTCGCCCGCGCCGGCGCCCGCGGCGAGCGCGCGCTCGAGCGCGAGCCGGTGCCCGTCGAAGCGCTCGCGCGCGTAGGGCGCGGCGAGCCCGCGCGAGACCATGAACGCCCAGTCGCTCGCCTGCAGCGCGAGCAGCTCGCGCACCGCCGCGCGGCGCCGCGCGGCCCGCCGCGAGCAGCTCGAGCTCGGCCGCGCGCGCGGCGAACGCCATGCTCGGCGACCTGCGGGCCCGACCACGTCGAAAGGTCGCCGCGCGCTGCCCCACGTGCTCGCGTGTACGCGCGCCGCTCGCCGACTGGCCCGGCGCGGCGGGCGGAGCGTCGGCGGCGCGGCTCGATCCGCTCGAGCGCGTCGTCCAGGCGCACGCAGCTCGAGGCCCTGGCGCGCGCACTCCTCGACGACCGCCTGCAAGCCACGCGATGCCCTCGTACCACCAGTGGCCGAGCAGCTCGGTGTCGAGCGCGCACACGACCAGCCCGCCGCCCGGCAGCGGCCCGGCGCCGCCGCGCGCCGCGCGCAGGCGCGCGAGCGTGCGGGCGACGAAGTCCGCGGCGTGCGCGCGCGCCTGCGCGAGCGCGCGGTCGTGCTCGTAGGCGCTCGCCGTCGTTGTTCCACGGGTTGTGGTGGTGGATGGTGTGGTGGTGGTAGTCGCGGTAGCACGCCGTCGCGCGGGATAGCCGTGCTCGCTCCACACGAGCGCCATCGTGGCGCGGTCGATCGGCACGAGCACGATGCCCGCGTCGCTCGACCAGCGGCCGCAGGTGCTCGCGGCGAGCCGAGCCCGAAGCGGCCCGGTCAGCTCGACGCAGACCGCCGCAGCGCCGGCTTCCTCGAGCGCCCGCTCGAGCCACGGCGCGTACGCGCACTCGGGCAGCCAGAAGCCGCCGCGCCAGCTCGCCGAAGCGGCGCCGGTGCGAGCTCGACCCCGCTGTGCACCTGCAGGCGCACGCCCGCGTCGGTCGCGAGCAGCGGCAGGACCGCGTGCGTCGCCGAGGAGGTCCACTGCGCGTGCGGCGCGAGCGCGCCGAGCAGGTCGCCGCGAGCGCCGCTCGAGCCGCTCGAGCGCGCGCGCGTAGTCGCCCCACGAGCGCTCGAGCTCGCGCGCGAGCTCGCTCGTGCCCGCGCGGCCCGCAGCCCCGCGGCGTCCTCGCTCGTGGGTCGCGCGGCGGACCTCCGCGACGAAGCGCTCGAAGCGCTCCGCCACGCCGGGCGCTTCGAGCTGGTCGCACAGCACCGGCGTCAGCGACAGCGTGAGCGGCGCGCCCGCGTCGAGCAGGTCGAGCAGCGGCAGGTAGCAGCCGGCGATCGCCTCCCACAGCCACTCCTCGCCGAACGGCCACGTGCCGAAGCCCTCGACGTAGGGCATGTGCGTGTGCAGGACGATCGCCAGCGCGCCGCGCTCGCGCGGCGCGCTCACGGCCGGCACACCGCGAGGAAGTCGAGCGCCCGCTCCAGGTCGCGCGGCGCCGGCCGCCGCGCAGCGCGAAGTCGCGAGCGGCGATCGCCGGCGTGAACCAGCGGTAGAAGGGCTCGGTGAGGCCGAGCGGCGGGTGCACGCGATCCCAGCCCGAGCGCAGCGCGAGCTCGTGCGCGCGCAGCTTGCGCGCGTGGAACAGGCCGTACAGCTCGACGTGCGCGAAGCTGCCCGCGGCACAGGCTCTCGAACTCCTGCGGCGCGGTACTCGTGCACGTGCCACGGGTTGTCCGAGCGCTCCGCGCCCTGCGGGCGCGAGCGTCAGCACGTTGGGCGTGGAGACGAACACGGTGCCGCGCTCGCCGCACGAGCGAGCGGAAGTGCTCGAGCGCGCGCCGGGTCCTCGAGGTGCTCGATCGTCTGCAGGAACACGACCGCGTCGGCGGGCTCGCGAGTAGGCTGTCGACGAGCTCGCGCGCGAAGCGCAGGTTCGCGCGCGCGGTAGCGCAGCCGCGCGTGCTCGTGCGCCTCGGGGTTGGCGTCGACGCCGACCACGCTCGCGGCGCTGCGCGCGAGCACGTCCGAGCCGTAGCCCTCGCCGCAGGCCATGTCGATCACGCGCAGGCCGGCCACGCGCGCGGCGATCCACTCGTACACGGCCAGGTGGCGGCGGAACCAGTAGTTCTCCTCCGGCACGTCGGGCAGCGTGCGCTCGCCCGTCAGCGCGAGCGGCGGCACGCCCTCGGGCTGGTCGCGCTGCACGTAGAGGGTCGTCGGCTCACGGCGTGAGCGCTCGCTGTAGCCGGCGGGCGCCGGTGCGCGGCGCCGGCACGGCGCGCGAGTATATGGTGCCGCAGCCGTGCCGCCCGCCCTCAGCGCCGAGCAGATCCGCGACGCCAACACGCGCTACCACGACGTCGCCGCCGGCCACTACGACGCCAAGTGGGGCATCGACTTCGGCGAGGTCGGGCCGCGAGCAGGTGCTCGCGAAGGTGCGCAAGGCGCTCGGCCGCGAGCCCGGACGCTACGCGCGCTCGCTCGAGATCGGCGCGGGCACGGGCTACTTCACGCTCAACCTGCTGCGCGCGGGCCTGATCGGCGAGGCGACGTGCACGCGACATCTCGCCGGGGATGCTCGAGACGCTCGAGGCCAACGCGCGAGCGGCTCGGGCTCGAGGTGCGCACCGCGGCCGGCCGACGCCGAGCAGCTGCCGTTCGCCGACGAGAGCTTCGACCTCGTGCTCGGCCACGCCGTGCTGCACCACATCCCCGACCTGCCGCGGGCGTTCGCGCGAGTTCGCGCGCGTGCTCGCGCCGGGCGGCACGCTGCTGTTCGCCGGCGAGCCCTCGCGCTACGGCGACCGCCTCGCGCGGGTGCCGAAGCGCGTCGCGGGCGCCGCTCGCGCCGGCTGTGGCGCCGCGCGATCGGCGCCGCGCCGCGCGCCGCGCCGCCGAGGAGCGGCGAGCCCGACGCGGCGCTCGAGGGCGTCGTCGACGTGCACGCGTTCGCGCCCGCGGAGCTCGCGCGCGCGGCGCGCGCCGCGGGCCTGCGCGACGTGCGGGTGAGCGGCGAGGAGCTGCTCGCGAACTGGTTCGGCTGGATCAACCGCACGCTCGAGGCGACCGCCGAGCCCGAGCGAGGTGCCGTGGGCGTGGCGCCATGTACGCCTACCGCGGCTACCTGCTGCTGCAGGAGCTCGACCGGCGGCTGCTCGAGTCGCGGCTGCCGCCGGCGATCTTCTACAACCTCATGCTCACGGCGCGCAAGCGATCGCCGCGTCGCCGCCGCGCCGCACCTAGACGCCGGCCGATGCCCGAGCGCCGCGTAACCGGACTTCCCGCTGTTCCCGCTCGGGATCGTGGCGCTGCCCGAGCGAGAGCGTCCCGCTGCACATCTTCGAGGAGCGCTACCGCGCGATGATCGAGCACTGCCTGCGAGGCCGGCCGCGGCTCGCCCGAGCAGCGAGTTCGGGATCGTGTGGCTCTCCGACGAGGAGCTCAAGCCGATCGGCTGCGCGTGCGAGGTCGAGCGGCGTGCTCGAGCGGCATGGACGACGGCCGCCTGAACATCCTCGCGCGCGGCACGCGGCCGTTCCGGCTGCTCGAGCGCCAGGACGACCTCCCCTACCCGGCCGGCGTGGTCGAGTTCCTCGCCGACGAGCGAGGAGGAGCCCGACGAGGAGGCCGCGCGCGGCCGCCCGCGAGCTCTACCGCGAGCTCGTCGAGCAGGCGACCGACCGCGAGCTCGACGCCGAGGAGCTGCGCGAGCTGGACGCCTACGCGATGGCGGCGCACGGTCGAGTTCGGCGCGGAGGCCAAGCAGGAGCTGCTCGAGCTGCGCTCCGAGAACGCGCGCCTGCGCGCTGCTCGCGCTGCTGCTGCAGCGCCGCGATCGAGCGCCTGGAGCTGCTCGAGCGCGCGCAGGCGCGGGCGCGCTCCAACGGCAAGGTGCGCTTCGGGTAGCGCGGCTATTCCGGCAGGTGGCAGACCTGCTGGGCGGTCGCGCAGCACGAACAGCGCCAGTTCGCGCAGCACCTTCGGCTGGCGCGGCGAGTTGTCGCTGAAGCTGCACGCTGCCGTTCGGCGTCGCGCACGCGGTAGCTGAACACCGACCCGGGCCGCGCGGGCAGCGACAGGTGCGCGGAGGCCGGCTTCGTGCAGGTCTTCCTGGATCGCCCGCGCCTTCGACGAGCTGCGGCGTCGCTCGAGCTTGCAGCTGCGGCCCGCCGTTGCAGCGCACGCGCCTTCTTCGTTGACGAGCAGCGTCAGGCGCGCGTGCGGAGTGCTCCCGCTGCGCTGCACGAGGAACAGGTCCGCCAGCACCACGCCGCCGCCCGCACGCCCGTGAACGCGAGCGCGGCCGCCGCGGCCAGCGCCGCGGCGCGCCGCGGCCGCGAGCCTCACGCGCCCACCGCGACGCCGCCGCGGCGCGGGTCGCCGGCGCCCGTGCAGCCGCCGTTCGCGCGCTGCGCCGCCTGCACGCCGCCGAAGAACAGGTTGAGCGCGCCGAAGCGCACGATGCGCAGATCCGCGGGTAGCCCGCCGGGGTCGATCCCGGGCTCGGCGAACAGCACGCCGTCCTCGAAGTGCACGCGCGGCGCGTCGACCGCGTCGCGCGCGCCGAGGCCGTGGTCGACCACGCCGACGATCGTCTGCAGCAGCGCCGAGCGGATGCGGTTGGAGCCGGCGCTGCCGAGCACCAGCTCGACCTCGCCGTCGCGCATCACGACCGACGGGCGCCATCATGCTCGGCATCCGCCGTCCCGGCCGGGTGGCGGTGAAAGCCGAACGGGTTCAGGTCCTCCTCGCCCATCACGTTGTTGAGGTGCATGCCCGTGCCCGGCACGACCACGCCCGAGCCCTCGCCGTTGGTGCACGTGACGCTGCACGCGCAGCCGTCGCGCGTCGAGCACCGAGATGTGGGTGGTGGAGCCCGAGGCGCGCTGGCGAGGAAGCGCTCGAGGAAGCCCTCCTCGGCGAGCCCCTCGAGGAACTCCGGCGTGCGCTCGGGCTGCGCGGCCGCCATCGCCTCGACCACGCCGCGCAGCGGCGGCGGCGCGGGGCCGCGGTCGAGCAGCGCGAGCGAGTAGGCGAGCAGCGTGCCGCCCGCGGACGGCGGCGGGTTGGTGAGGATCTCGCGGTCGCGGTAGCGCGATCCGCACCGGCTCGCGCTCGATCGCCGCGTAGCCCGCGAGGTCCTCGCGCGTCGAGCGAGCCGCCGCGCTGCGCCCAGCCAGTCGCACACCGCCGCGCGCGATGTCGCCGCGGTAGAACGGCTCGGCGCCCTCGCGCGCCGAGGCGCTCGAGCGCGTCGCCGAGCTCGGGGTTGCGCAGCATCTCGCCCTCGCGCAGGACGCGCCCGGCGGGCGCCCACAGCGCCGCGCACTCGGGCGTCGAGGTCAGCAGGTCGGCGAGGATCTCGGCGACGTAGGCCTGCTCGGCGTTCAGCACGACGCCCTCGCGCGCGAGCCGCGCGGCGGGCGCGGCGAGCTCGCTCGAGCGGCATCGTGCCCCAGCGCGCGACCGCCTCGCACACGCCCGCCGGGCGTGCCGTAGACGCCGCACGAGGCCGGGCCGATGTGGAAGACCTGCGCGGCGTCGCCGAAGGAGACGTCGATCGCGTGCAGCTCGGCCGCGCGAGCCGTCGCCGGCGCCGCGTCGGCGGCGCCGCGACGAAGAAGTCGAGCAGCGCCGGCGGCTCGCCGCCGCCCGGCGACGAGCATGTAGCCGCCGGCGCCGAGCCCGGTCAGCAGCGGCTCGGCGACGAACGAGGTCAGCATCGCCGCGACCGCCGCGTCGACCGCGTTGCCGCCCTCGCGCAGCACCGCCGCGCCCGCCTCGGCGGTCAGCGGATGCCCGGCGGCGACCACCCCGTGCTCAGCTGCGCACATGGCAGAGCGATACCACAGCGGCCCCCGGCGGTGCCGAGCGCGCTGCGCTCGTCAGAGGTTGGGGATGAACTCGGGCACGTCGAGCTCGTCGACGCGCAGCCCGCCGCGCCTGGGCTCGGGGCGCGCCGGATGCCCCGCGCGCTGCACGCGCAGCTCGCCCGCGGCCGGCTCCGTGAGGCGCGCCACGCTCTTGCGCCGGCCCTCGTCGCCGTAGCCGGTCGCCACGACGGTGACCCACACCTGGTCGTCGAGCTTCTCGTCGACCATCGCGCCGAAGATGATGTTGGCGTCGGGGTGCGCGGCCTCGGAGACCGACTTGGCGGCCTCGTTGACCTCCCACAGCGACAGGTTCGCGCCGCCGGTGATCGACAGCAGGATCGAGCGCGCGCCTCCATCGAGGTTTCGAGCAGCGGCGAGGAGACGGCCTGCTCGGCGGCCTCGGTCGCGCGGTTCTCGCCCACGCCCATGCCGATCCCGAGCAGCGCGTTGCCGGCGTCGCTCATGATCGTGCGCACGTCGGCGAAGTCGAGGTTGATCAGGCCGGGCAGCGTGACGAGGTCGGAGATGCCCTGCACGCCCTGGCGCAGCACGTCGTCGGCGACGCGGAAGGCCTCGACCATCGAGGTCTGCTTGTCGAGCACCGCCAGCAGGCGGTTGTTGGGCACGACGATCAGCGTGTCGACCTCCTCGGCGAGCGCCGTCGACGCCGTGCTCGGCCTGCTCGCCGCGGCGCGAGCCCTCGAAGCCGAACGGCTTGGTCACGATCGCGACCGTCAGCGCGCCGACTTCGCGCGAGATGCGCGCGACGATCGGCGCGGCGCCGGTGCCGGTGCCGCCGCCCGCGCCGGCCGTGATGAAGATCATGTCCGAGCCCTTCAGCAGCGCCTTCACGCGGTCGTAGTCCTCCATCGCCGCCTGGCGGCCGACGTTCGCGTCCGAGCCCGAGCCGAGGCCCGCGCGTGAGCTCGGCGCCGATGTGCAGCGTGATGTCGGCGGTCGACTGCTGCAGCGACTGCAGGTCGGTGTTGACGGCGAGGAACTCGACGCCCTCGACCTCGGCCTCGACCATGCGGTTGACGGCGTTGACGCCGGCGCCGCCGACGCCGACGCACGCGGATCACGGGCTGCCCGACCGTCCCGGACGTGCGCGCGGGCTCCTCGAACTCGCGCGGAGGGTAGCGCGGCGGCCGGCGTGGCCGGCGCCGCCGGGCGCTCCATCACGTTCTCGGGGATCTCCGAGGAGAAGGCGTGGCGCAGACGCTCGCGCGGGCTCGGGATGTGCGGCTCCTCGGGCTCGGGGAGCTGCTCGCGCTGGCGGCGCGGCGCGCCGCCCAGGGCTGGGTGCGGGGCGCTCTCTCGCGCGCGCGGCGCGTGCTCGGCCCGCTCGCGCGCGGGCGGCTGCGGCTCGGCACGGGCGCGAGCTCCTCGCCGTCCTCTTCGGTCTTGCGGAACAGCGCCGCCAGCGGGCCTTCGCGCATGCTCGCGCGTTTAGCGTTGGCCATGGGTCGAGAACCTCCTGCGCGAGTTGCCGGTAGGACTGCGCGGCGACGCCGTCGGGCTCGTACTTGAGCACCGACATGCCCTTCACCGGCGCCTCGGCGAAGCGGACGGTCTTGCGGATGCGCGAGGCGAACACGCGGTCGCCGAAGTTTTCCTCGAGGATCTCGATCGCCTCCTTGGCGTGGATCGTGCGCGAATCCACCAACGTCGGCAGGATACCCTCGATGTCGACGCCCGGGATTGAGGTTCTCGCGGATCATCGCGAGCGTGTTCTGCAGCTGGATCAGCCCGCGCATCGACAGATACTCGCACTGCACGGGGACGATCACCTTGTCGGCGGCCGTCAGCGCGTTGATCGTCAGCAGGCCGAGGCTCGGCGGCGTGTCGATGCAGATGAAGTCGTAGTCCTCGAGGATCGGCTCGAAGGCCTTCTGCAGCGAGCGCTCGCGGCCGATCATCGTCGACATCGCGATCTCGGCGCCGGCCAGGTCGATCGAGGCGCAGGCGATGTCGATCTCGCGCTTGCGGATCACCTCGCGGATCGAGACCTTGTGCACGAGCACGTCGTACATCGATTTCTCGAGCGTGTCCGGGTCGATGCCCTGGGACATCGTCAGGTTGCCCTGCGGGTCCATGTCGACGCACAGCACGCGGTGACCCTCCTCCGCGAACGCGGCGGCGAGGTTGAGCGTCGTCGTCGTCTTGGCCACGCCGCCCTTCTGGTTGGCGAACGCGATGACCTTGGCCTTTCCTTCCACGGTGGCTCCGATGCTCGATTTGCGGGAAAGCCGTCCGGTGGGTATTCGCATGGCGACGGGCGATTCCTGCACGGGAACTACGATCCCGGCGATGGCCGCGCCGAGCAAGACCGCGCGGGCCTGCGCGGCGCGTCTGGCGGGCAAGCGCGTGCTGCATCTGCCTGGGCGCCGGCGGCGTCGGCAAGACGACGACCTCCGCGGCGCTCGCGCTCGGGCTGGCGCCGGCGGGGCAGAAGGTCGCGGTCGTCACGATCGATCCGGCCAGGCGCCTGGCCTCGGCGCTCGGGCTCGAGCGAGCTCTCCGGCGAGCCGCAGCGGCATCGCATCGACCCGGCGCTGTTCGCCGAGCAGGGCGTCGACGATGAAGGGCGAGCTGTGGGCGATGATGCTCGACGCCAAGCGCACGTTCGACGAGATCGTCACGCGGCTCGCGCCCGACGAGCGCGCGCGCGAGGAGATCCTCGCCAACCCGATCTACCGCGAGCTCTCCACGGCGGTCGCGGGCTCGCAGGAGCTGAGCGCGATCGCGAAGCTGTACGAGCTGCTACGAGGAGCACGACTTCGACGTGATCGTGCTCGACACGCCGCCCTCGCGCAACGCGCTCGACTTCCTCGACGCGCCCGACGCGCCTGCTCGGCTTCCTCGAAGGCCGCGCGCTGCAGGTGTTCCTCGCGCCCGGCGGCCTCACCGCGCGCCTGTTCGGGCGCTGGCACCGGCGCTCGTGTTCGCGATCTTCGCGCGCGTCACCGGCGTCGACATGCTCAGCGAGCTGTCGACGCTTCTTCCGCTCGCTGTCGGGCGTGATCGACGGCTTCGGCGAGCGCACGCGCGGCGTCGCGGCGCTGCTGCGCGCGCCCGACGACGACGTTCCTGATCGTCACCTCGCCCGAGCCCGAGCCGGCGCGCGAGGCCGTGTTCCTCGCCGACAGGCTCGCCGAGCGCGGGCATGTCGCGCGGCGAGCTGATCGTCAACCGCGTCCACAGCGACGGCCTCGACGGCCACTCCGCCGAGCGAGGTGGCGGCGCTGCTCGCGCGCCGAGCTCGGCGACGCGCCTCGCGCAGCGCGTGGCGCGCAACCTCGCCGACTTCGACGTGCTCGTGCGCCGCGACCGCGACACGATCGCGCGCCTCTCGCGCGCGATCGAGGAGCCGCGCGCCGATGCTCGTCCCTCACCTAGATGAAGAGGTCCAGGATCTCCTCGGCCTCGCGCGCGTGGCCGAGCACCTGTTCGCCTGAGCGCACGGCCTCGCTCGCTCGGCGAGACCGACGGCTCTGCTCCGCGGCCGCTTCGCTCGCGCTCCTCGGTCGTCGGGCTCGGCCAGCAGGATCTCGTCGGCGAGCGCCGCGAGGTCGGGGGCGAGGTGGCCGCAGATCACGTCGCGCAGCAGCGCGCGCAGGTGGTCGGCGATCTCCTCGGCGAGCGCCTGGCCGCCGGCGTGCCTCGGCGGCGGTGCCCGCGATCACGCGCGCGCTCGAGCGCGACCGCCTGCGACGATCCGCTCGGTCAGCTCGCGCGCGCTGCTCGGGCGTCGCGCACAGCGCCGCGAGGCGCCCGGCGAGCAGGCCGCTCGACGGGCCCCTCGGGCTCGAGCAGCGCGCGCAGCGCGAGCAGGTGGTCGCTCAGCGCCTCGTAGGGGCTCGTCGCGCTCGCAGCCGAGCTCGAAGCGCCGCAGCGCCCAGGCGAGCTCGTTGCCGTGCGGGCGCGCGGCGCGAGACGAGGTTGCAGAACGCGCGCAGCTCGTCCTCCTGCTCGGCGGTGACGACCAGCATCCCGTGCGGGCGGCCCGCCGGCGCCGAGCGCGAGCGGCGTCCACGCGCCGCCGCCGATCCGCGCCCAGGCGAGCGCGCCGAGCGTCACGCGGCCGTCGCCGAACAGGCGCAGCGCGCGCAGCAGGTCGCGCGAGCACCGCGCGCGCCGCGCGCGAGCGCCTCGCGCGGCGTCGTCCTCCTCGGCCGCTGAGCACGACGATCAGGTGGCTCGGCGCGTCCTCGCTCGCCGCGCGAGCAGCGCCGGCGGGCAGCGCCGTCGAGCGCGTCGCGGCTGGGCGATCGTCGAGGCCCGTCGTCAGCGGCAGCTCGGGCGAGGTGATCGTGCATGCCGTGCAGCGTCGCCACGAGCGTGACCTCGCTGCGCGCTCGCGAGCGCCGAGCGCTCGAGGCGCGCGAGCGCCGCGCTGCAGCGCTCGGGGCGCAGCTCGAAGTCGGTCTGCTCGTCGAACACGTCCTCGAGCAGCGCGCCGAGCGCCGCGCGCACGCGCGCGCGTCCCGGCCGGTCCGGCGCGGACCTCGACGCCGACGCTCGTCGAGGTAGCGGTCGAGCCCGTCGAAGCTCCTCGAGCAGCGCGGCCGCGCTCGGCGTGGCTCGGACAGCCGCTCGAGCGCCGTGCTGGCGCTCGGCGATGAACTCGCCGGTCAGCGGCGCGGTAGCAGTAGAGCGGCGGCCCGCGCGCGCCGCGCCGCGGCCGCTGCGGCTCGAGCTCGAACGGGACCTCCGCGCCGCGCCGCGAGCTCGCGCGCTGCAGGCAGCTCGGCGGCCGCCTCGAGGAACTCGCGTCGAGCGCGTCTGGAGCTGGACGCGAGCGCATCGTGCGCTGACTTCGCGCTCGCGCGCGGCGCGCTCCTGCGCGGCGCAGCCGGCCGTTGCAGGCGCAGCGCGGCTGCGGCGGCCCGCGTCGCGCTGGCGCGGGCTGCGGCGCGCTAGGCGACGGCGAGCGCCTGCGGCGCGGCGCGCTCGGCGCACTCGGCGCCGAGCCAGTCTTCGCCGTAGGCGCGCATGTCGTCGATGATCGGCAGCAGCGCCCGGCCCTTCTCGGTCAGCGCGTACTCGACCCGCGGCGGCACCTCGGGGAACGTGTGGCGCTCGACGATCGCCTCCTCCTCGAGCGCGCGCAGCCGCAGCGACAGCGTGCGCGGGCTGATGCCCGCCAGCGAGCGTTCGAGCTCGCAGAAGCGCGAGCGTGCCCTCGGACAGGTCCCGGACGAGCAGCAGCGTCCACTTGCCGCACACGATCTCAGCGGTCCTACACACCGGACATGTCTCATCGATGGCCATTTCGCCCTTTACTTTACCAACTGAAGCGGCCTCGTCCGCGCGATCGGGCATCCGCGCCGTCAGGCGCCGCCCGTGGGACGCTCGCGCGCGAGTCAGACCGCGAGGCTGGCGTCGGGCCGCGGCTCGCGGCTGGTCTCGGCGGCGGCGACGTCCTCCATCGTGGTGCCCTGGCGGCCGTCGGCCTGCATCAGCAGCTTGAAGTCGTGCGGGCTGGAGGCCACGCGCATCGCGTCCTCGAACGTCACGCGGCCGGCCTTGACGTGGCCGAACAGCGCCTGGTCGAAGGTCTGCATGCCGTAGTAGCCGCCGCGTGGTGATCACCTCGACGAGCTTGCCGGTCTGCGTCGGGGTCGATGATCATGTCGCGCACGCGGCCGGTCATGCGCAGGATCTCGCACACCGCCACGCGTCCGCCGTCGGCGCCGGGGACGAGCCGCTGGGAGATCACGCCCTTGACGGTGCCCGCGATCATGCTGCGCGCCTGCTCGTGCTGGTGGGGCGGGAAGAAGTCGAGCATCCGGTTGATCGACTCGGTCGCGTCGACCGTGTGGATCGTCGAGAGCACGAGGTGGCCGGTCTCGGCGGCCGACAGCGCGGTCTGGACGGTCTCCTCGTCGCGCATCTCGCCGACCAGGATCACGTCGGGGTCCTGGCGCAGCACGCGCCGCAGCGCGCGCTTGAAGGAGGCCGTGTCCATGCCGACTTCGCGCTGGTTGATCGCCGAGCGCTTGTCCTGGTGCACGAACTCGATCGGGTCCTCGATCGTCACGATGTGCTTGCTCATCGTGTGGTTCATGTGGTCGATCATCGCCGCGAGCGTCGTCGACTTGCCCGAGCCGGTGGTGCCGGTGAGCAGCACGATCCCGCGCTCCTCCTCGGCCAGTTCGCGGACCACGTCGGGCAGCGAGAGCTCGTCGATCGTGCTGATCTGGTGGGGATCGCGCGGCACGCCATCGAGATCACCCCGCGCTGGCGGAAGGCGTTGATCGCGGAAGCGCGCCACGTCGGGATTTCGAAGGAGAAGTCGACCTCGTGCTCCTGCGCGAACTCTTCGAGCTTGGTCTCGTCGGTGAGCAGCGCCTTGAGCGCCGCCTCGGTGTCCTCCGCGGTCGAGCCGGTCGCCGGTCTCGTCGACGAGCAGCTCGCCGTTGACGCGGTACAGCGGCGGCGAGTGCGACCTTCAGGTGGAGATCCGAGCCCTCCTTCGCGACGAGCGTGCGCAGAGCGTCGTTGACGTCGAACATGTGACTTCATCGGCAGCGTCGCGCCGAGGCTTGAACGGACCATCCGCGCCTGGACGGCCGGGACGAACGGGGCCCTTCGGGCGCCGGGGGACGGGCGGGAGCGCCGCGCGGGCTCGCGCTCAGGCGACGTCGCGGAGCTTCTGCGCCTCGGCGAGGCTCTGCAGCTTCTTCAGCGACTGGTTCTCGATCTGGCGGATGCGCTCGCGGGTGACGTTGAACGTGCGCCCGACCTCGTCGAGCGTGCGCGGGTGCTCGCCGCCGAGCCCGTAGCGCAGCTCGAGCACGCGGCGTTCGCGGTAGGAGAGGTTCTCGAGCGCCTCGCGCAGCGCCTCCTTGGTGAGGATCTCGGCGGCGCGCTCGTACGGCGACTCGGCGCGCTCGTCGGCGATGAACTGGCCGAACTCCGACTCCTCCTCGTCGCCGACCGGCTTCTCGAGCGACACCGGTGCCTGCGCGGAGCGCTTGATCGAGTCGACCTCCTCGGGGTCGATGCCGGTGACCTCGGCGATCTCGTCCGCGGTCGGCTCGCGGCCCAGCTCGGTCACGAGCTTGCGCTCGGCGCGGCCGATCTTGTTGAGCTTCTCGACGACGTGCACGGGGATGCGGATCGTGCGCGCCTTGTCGGCGAGCGCGCGCGCGATCGCCTGGCGGATCCACCAGGTCGCGTAGGTCGAGAACTTGAAGCCCTTGCGGTAGTCGAACTTCTCGGCCGCGCGCACCAGGCCCGAGCGTGCCCTCCTGGATCAGGTCGAGGAACGGCAGGCCCTGGTTGCGGTAGTTCTTGGCGATCGACACCACGAGCCGCAGGTTCGACTCGACCATCTTCTGCTTGGCGTCGAGGTCGCCGCGCTCGATCCGCTTGGCGAGATCGACCTCCTCCTGGGCGGTCAGCAGCCGCACCTTGCCGATGTCCTTGAGGAACAGCTGCAGCGAGTCGGTCGTCATGTCCGGCTTCAGGTCGAGCGCGGTTTTGGCTTTGCGCCGGCCGCGCTTGTCGGGCGCGCGCTCGACCTGCGAGGAGGCGGCGGTCGCCGGGTCGATGTCCTCGACGAGCTCGATCTCGGAGTGCTCGAGGAAGCCGTGCAGCTCTTCGACGTCGGACTCGTCGAGGTCGAGCTCGGACATCGCCTTGGTGATCTCCGCGTAGGAGAGCACGCCCACCTGCTGGCCCTTGGCCAGCAGACCCTTGACCTCATCCAGCTCCTGAAGCTCGACTACTGACATGCGCTCTTCCATTTCTTCCGTCGGTCGACAACCTTTAGCTGACCCGGTCGCGGCGCCCGCCGGGTGCCCGATCGGGGCGCGGCGACACACATACGCCCGAGGCGGCGGCAACGTTACAAGCCAAGTGAAGCTCTCGAGTGACCATGCTAACGGGTCGCACACGAGTATCGGACCCAATTGGGCGCATCTGAAGCCGCTCCACGCCCGCATTAAGCAATGATGTGGCGATGAGCGACCCGGGCGAGAGCGAGCGCGACGAGAGCGTCGCCGCGCGCTCCGCGAGCGTGCTCGGGAACCTGCCGCGCACGCGCCCACAGCGCGCCAGCGCACGCAGGACGGCGGCGCGCGGCGCACGCAACGGCGCCGGCCCGAGCACCGGCGCGTCGGCGCGCAACGGCGCCGCCGGGACCGGCGCGGGCGCCACCGCCGAGAAGCCGCGCGCGCAGCGCAAGGCAAAAGCGGCCGCGGGAGCGGGCGCGCGCAAACGCAGGGCCGCCGCAAGACCCGCGTCGGCGAGCGCCACGGGGTCGCGCGCGAAGCCCAAGGCCGCGCAGCCCGTGCCCCGGCAGGGCTTCGAGTGCGAAGGCGACACCGGCCGCGGCGCCGTGCAGCCGCCCGGCGGCGCCGAGCTGGTCGCGTCCGCCGTCGAGATCGTCGGCGAGTTCGCCAAGTCGGGCGCCTCGGCCGGCGAGCGGCTGCTCAAAGACGTCTTCTCGCGCATCACGCCTTCCTGAACGCCGGGCGCGCGGGTGCCGGCACGCCCCCGAGAGCGCAGCGCACGCGGGGCGCCGCGACGCCCGCGGAGCGCACCTTGCCGCGCGCGCCCGCCGCGAGCCCAGCGCCCGCGCGGGCGCTGCTCCTGTCAAGTGGTTCTGTATACTGCTCGCCTTCGCCGAGCCCGCTCGACTCAGCTCGGGCAGGACGGGGGACCCAATGCGGACCCCATCCGCCGGGGCGAATCGGCCCGTCAGGGCCGTAGCGCCGCCGAAAGGCCGCGCGAGCCCGTCAGCTCACCCCGTAGGCGATCAACCAGATGCAGACCGATCAAGCACAGTCCCCTGCCTGCTCGCGATCCTCGGCCTGGCCGTCGCCGGCACGCTGCCGTGCGCGCAGGCGCTCGCCTCCACCGGCGGGGCGGCGGCGCCGGGCGCCGCGACGGCCTCGCCCAAGACGCGTATCCGCCCGAGCGGCGTCGCCACCTGGTTCGGCCCGGGCTTCTACGGCAAGAAGACCGCGTGCGGGCAGACGCTCACGCCGGCGGTGATCGGCGTGGCCAACCGCACGCTCCCGTGCGGCACGCTGATCAAGGTCACCTACGCAGGGCACGCGCTCACGGTGCCGGTGCTCGACCGCGGCCCCTACAGCCACATCGCGAGCTGGGATCTCACCGCCGGCGCCGCGCAGGCGCTCGGCATCGCCGAAACCGTTCGGATCGGCACCCGCATCATCGGCAGCGCGCCCAACACGCCCTCGCTCGGCGCGCCCGAAGTGGCGCCCGCCGAAGCGCTCGCGGGCGGCGCGCTCGCGGGTTAGCGCCCGGCGCGCTCGCGGGGCCGGCGCGCGGCGCGCGCCGCGGCCGCGCAGCGGCTCAGGCGCCCTCGGCGCCCGCGCTGTGCTCGCCGGGAGCGCGCAGCGCGCTCGAGGGGCGCGAGGCGTAGAGCTCGAGGTCCGCGTGCTCGGCGAGCGCCGCCGCGTCGGTCCCGTCCTCGGGGCATACCGCCGCGCCGATCGTGACGTCGAGCGGCCCGCCGCCGTGGCTCGCGGGCCTCGCCACCGCGCGCTCGAGGCGCCGCACGAGGCTCGCCGCGCCGCTGCGGTCGAGCTGCGGCGCGATCATCCAGAAGCGCCCGGGACCCTCCCGCGTGAGCGAGCCCGAGCGCGCTCCCGCGCGCAGCACGCCCGGCTGCTCCAGCGTGATCGCCCGGGCCGCCTGCCGCAGCTCGGCGGAGAGCACCCGCTCGACGTCCTCGGCGAAGCCCGCCGCGCCGTTGCGGACGGTCTCGGCCTCGCGCAGCGGCTGGCCGCGGAGCTCGATCACGAGGACCGCGAACCCGCGGCCCGAGCGCCGGTGCACCTCGAGCTCGCGCGCGATCGCCGCAACCCACGGCGGCCTGCCGTGCTCGCTGCGAACGTCGCGAACCTCGATCTCCTGTGGGGCGCGCGCGTTCTCTTCGCGCCGCTCCGCGGCGCTCGCGGGCGCACGCTCGTCGACGATCAACAGGCGTCTCGTGGGCGCGGGCGCGCGGTCCTCGCGCGCCCCCACGAGCCTCTCGAAGCGCTCGAGCGCGGGCGTCAGCGCGATACGCCGGGGCGCCTCGACGGGCTGCGCTCCCGTGCCCGATCCCGGCCGCGCGGGCTGCGCCGCGAGGTGTCGCTCGGCCGCCGCGCCCGCGAGGCTCGAAACGAGCGCGCGCGAGCACACGAACGCGAGCCGGTCGCACGCGGCGGGCGCGAATGCGGGCGCGCTCCCGTCGCCCTGCGCGTCGAGCTCTTCCGAGACGGCGCTCCAGATCACGCCGCGCAGCGCCTCCACGGCCTCCGCGAGCGCGATCGCTCCGCGGGCGCCCGAGATCTCAGCGAGCCGCGACGCGCGCGCAGCGCTGCCGCCGCCCGAGGGCAGCAGGCTGCGCTCGAGCGCCTCGAGATCCTGCTCGGAGGACAGCGCGCGCAGGACCTGCGAGCACAGCAGGGGCGCCTCGCGCGCGAGCTCCTCGAGCGGGACCTCCGCGAGACTCTCGAGCGAGCGCGCGAGCACGAGCGCGATCGCCCAGCGCCTCGCCAGCTCCTCCGAGCGGTCCACCAGACGCTCGAGCGGGAGCTCGGCCACCGGGCTCGCTCGGGGCGCGTGGTGCACGCGCGGATCGACGCTCATGCATGCTGGATATCAGGCCACCAGGACGCGATCGCTGCGCACGGGCGCGCAACCCGCCGGTGCGGGCCATCTTTCGCTGCGGCCGCGCGCGCGCGTGGCGCGGCGCGCGCCAATAGCCTGGGGGCCGAGATGAGACCGCTGGAGCGCACGTGAGCGCGGTGGCGATCGCGGCTGCGCCGGGCGCGGCGCTGCCCGCCGCCTCGACCGGGGGGCTGATCGGCGCGGGGGTCGCGGCGGTTGCGCTCGCGGCGCTGGCCGCGGTGTTCGTGCGAGCGCGCAGGACACCGCCACGCGCGCGCATCCTCGCGATGAGCGACTCGACGTCGGTGGACGCCGGCAGCGGCGCGGTGCGCTCGGTGCAGCGCGCAGACCTGCTGCTCGCGGTGTCCGACCTCGACGCGATCTGGACGCCCGAGCACCTCGAGCGCCTGGCGCGCACCTACTGGCGCTTCCTCACGCGCGTCACGCTCGGCCTGATCCGGGTGCGCTACAGCGAAGAGGGGCGCTACGTGGTGCTCGTCTCACAGCCGTTCCGGCTGCTCAGCTTCAAGCCGCCCGACTACAGCATGGACGCGACCCGCGGCGTGGTGCGCTGGCGCATCGCGCGCGGGCTGCTCGTCTCGCGCGCGGGGCGCGGGCGCGGCTACCTGCAGATCGAGGTCACGCGCAAACCCTCCGCGCAGCCCGGTCTCGCCGAGCTGCACGTGGAGGTGGAGGTCGCGAACTTCTATCCGTCGATCGCCTCCGCCGTGAGCCGCCGCCTGTACAACGTCACGCAGTCGCGCATACACGTGATCGTGACGTACGGCTTCCTGCGCTCGCTCGAGCGCCTCGACCTCGCGGAGTCGCGCGTCGGGCGCTTCGCGCGGCACGCAGGCTGAGCGCTCGCGCGCTCCCGAGCCCATCGGGTCGAACCGTGGCTTCGCGGGATAATGCGGGTCGCGCGATGGCATCCAGACTCTCGAAGCCGCACTACATCTACCGCCCGAGCCAGCTCGTCCGGCGGATGCGCCTGCCGCGGCACACGCCCGAGCTGCTCGTACAGACGCCTTGGGGATGCCCGATGCTGATCGCACGCAACGACCATCTGGGCGCCGGTATCGCACGAACCGGCGTCCATGAGCTCGCCGTCTCGGAGACCATGTGGAGGCTCTCGGAGAGCGACGACCTGGCGTTCGACGTGGGCGCGAACATCGGCTACTTCTCGGGGCTGCTGGCGTGCCGGGCGCGGGAGGTGGTCGCGGTCGAGCCGAACCCGCAGCTGCGCCGCTTCATCGCGAGCAACATCGAGAGATGGGACGTCGGGGAGAAGATCACGCTCGACGACCGTGCCGCCTCCAACCGCAGCGGCACGGCGGCCCTCCACGTGCCGTCCGGCTACACGCACAACTACGGCATAGCGACGCTCGAGGACTCGGACGGTGCGACGGGTGCGTCCGTGGAGGTCGCGACGTTCCGCCTGGACGACCTCATCGCGGGCCGCCGGGTGGGCCTGCTGAAGCTCGACGTGGAGGGGCACGAGCTGGCCGCGCTCGAAGGCGCCGGCGAGTCGCTCGCCGGCGGTCTCATCCGGGACATCGTCTTCGAGGAGCACGAGCCGCTCCCCTCCCCGGTGTCGCGCATGCTCGAGTCCATGGGTTTCGCGGTCAGCGGGATCGAGGAAACCCTCAGACGGCCACTGCTGGTGTCCGGCCGGGTCCCGGGGGGATGGGGCGCGCCCACGTACCTGGCCACACGAGACCAGGCGAGGGCCACGCGCCTGATGAGCGCGCCGGGCTGGAGCTGTCTGCGCGGCCGGCGCGCCTAGGAACGCTCGACCGTCCGCTCGGCGTGCTCGATCACGCGGGCCGGCTGGCTCACCACGGTGGCGCCCGCGGGGACATCGGCCGTGACCACCGCGCCCGCGCCGATGCGCGCGCCGCGCCCGATGCGCAGGCTGCCCTCGTACGGCGAGAGGATGATCGCGCCCGCGCCGATCTTGACGTCGTCCTCGATCACCACGCCGTGCCCCGAGCCCGTGGACGAGCGCACCGCGATCGTGACGCCGTGCCAGATCGTCACGCGCCTGCCGATCGTGACGTTGGCGTGGATCACGGTGCCGAACCCGTGGTGGCCGAAGCGGATGTCCGGGCTGAACTGCACCCGCGGCGGCAGCGAGTTGTGGTAGATCGCCGAGTTGACGTTCTTCACGAACAGCGCGAGCCGCGGATGCCCGCTGCGCAGCAGCGCGGCGGACAGGCGCCACAGCCTGATGGGGCTCATCGCTGCCCGCGCGCGCGCCCGTAGCGGTCGCCCGCGACGGCCCGCAGCTTGGCGCGGTCGTGCGTCGCCGTCACCCGCCTGATCGTCCCCGAGCGCGAGCGCATCACGAGCGATTCGGTGGTCGCGCCGCCGGCGTGCGGGTAGCGCACGCCCTCCAGCACGTCGCCGTCGGTGATGCCGGTGGCGGAGAAGAACACGTCGTCGCCCGCCACCAGGTCGTCGCGGTCGAGCACGCGGTCGAGGTCGTAGCCCGCGTCGCGCGCCGCCTCGCGCTCCGCGTCGTCGCGCGGCCACAGCCTGCCGAGCAGCCGGCCGCCGAGGCACTTCACCGCGGCCGCCGAGATGACGCCCTCGGGCGTGCCGCCGATGCCCCACAGCAGATCCACCGGCGAGCGCTCGGTGACCGCGAGCAGCGCCGCTGACACGTCGCCGTGCGCGATCAGGCGGACGCGTGCCCCCGCCGCCCTGATCGCCGCGATGCCCTCCGTCGTGGCGCGGGCGGTCGAGCACCACCACCATCACGTCGCCCACCGGCGAGCCCTTGCGCTCGGCCACGAGGCGCACCGTCTCGCCCAGCGGGCGGTCGAGGTCGAGCAGGTCGGCGATCTCGGGCGCGCCCGCCATCTTCTCCATGTACACGCACGGGCCCGGGTCGAACATCGTGCCGCGCGGCGAGAGCGCGATCACCGCGAGCGCGCTCGGCATGCCGTTGGCGGCGAGCGTGGTGCCCTCGAGCGGGTCCACCGCGATGTCGACCGCGGGCGGCGAGCCGTCGCCGATGCGCTCGCCGTTGTAGAGCATCGGCGCCTCGTCCTTCTCGCCCTCGCCGACCACCACCACGCCGTCCATCGGCACCGACTGCAGCATGTAGCGCATGCCGTCCACCGCCGCCTGGTCCGCGGCCTCCTTGTCGCCGAGGCCCACCAGCGGAGCCGCCGCGAGCGCGGCGGCCTCGGTCACGCGCACGAGCTCGAGCGCGAGGTTGCGGTCGGGCAGCTGGGATTGGTCGGGGTCGGTCATGTGCTCTCTCGCGCTCCGTGGCGGGCGCCCCTCGCGGAGCCACGCCGCCGTGCCGCGGCCAGGCCGCGCGGCGGCCGCCGCGGCGACAACCTATAACAGCGCCGCGGCCACTACGATCGTGGCAGTGAGCGAGCCAGCCCTCACCGTCGAGGCCAGCCTCCCGGGTTCGCTGGCCGGAGAGGTGCGCGCCGCGCTCGAGCTCGCGCGCGAGCAGCGCGTGGGAGAGCGGCTGCGCGAAGGCGACGCGACGCTGTGGGGCACGCCGGGCGCTCCGGAGATCGCGAACAGGCTCGGCTGGCTCACGATCGCGCGAGCGCATGCTCGCGCAGCTCGGCGAGATCGAAGCGTTCGCGGACGAGGTGAGCGACGCGGGCTTCAGCGACGTGGTGCTGCTCGGCATGGGCGGCTCCTCGCTCGCCCCCGAGGTGCTGCGCCGCTGCTTCGGCGCCGTGCAGGGGCGACCCGAGCTGCACGTGCTCGACTCCACCGACGCGGCGTTCATCGAACACACGCACTTCCGCGGTGCAGCTGCAGAGGACGCTGTTCCTCGTCTCCTCGAAGTCCGGCGGCACGATCGAGCCGCTGTCGCTGTTCGCGCACTTCCACTCGCTGGTGCCCGACGGCTCGCGCTTCGCCGCGATCACCGACCCCGGCTCGGGGCTCGCGGAGCTCGCCGAGCAGCACCGCTTCAGGCGCACGTTCCTCGGCGACCCCGACATCGGCGGGCGCTACAGCGCGCTGTCGCCGTTCGGGATCGTGCCGGCGCGCGCTGATGGGCGCGACGTGCGCGCGCTGCTCGAGGACGCTCCGCGCGCGTGGGACGCGCCGATCGCCGTCGCCGGCGCGAACGGCGCGGTCCCGGCGCCCGTGTGGATCGGCGCCGCGCTCGCCGCGCTCGCGCGCGCCGGCCGCGACAAGCTCACGTTCCTCATCTCCCCCACGCTTCCCGGCCTCGGGCTGTGGCTCGAGCAGCTCGTCGCCGAGTCGACCGGCAAGCAGGGCACGGGCATCCTGCCGGTCGCCGACGAGCCGCTCGGCGAGCCGGGCGTGTACGGCGATGACCGCGTGTTCGCGTACCTGCCCGACGCGCTCGCGCCCGACGCCGAGCTGGAGCGTGGAGCCCGCGCGCTCGCTGACGCGGGGCACCCGCTGTTCACCGTGCCCGCGGAGGGCGCGCTCGACCTCGGCCGCGTGTTCATGCTGTTCGAGCTCGCGGTCGCCGTCGCCGGCTGGGGCCTTCAGATCAACCCCTTCGACCAGCCCAACGTGCAGCAGGCCAAGGACGCGACCAAGCGCGTGCTCGACGGGTTCGAAGCCGAGCGGCTCGCTGCCGCAGGCGCCCGACGCGGACGCCGCGTCGCTGCAGCGCGCTGCTGCTCGGCGCGGCTCCGCCGTCCTACGTGGCGCTGATGGGCTACACGGAGCCCACGCGCCGCGTTCGACGATGCCGCGGCGGAGCTGCGCGAGGCGGTGCGCGCGGCCACGAAGGCGACGACCACCTTCGGCTACGGCCCGCGCTTCCTGCACTCGACCGGCCAGTTCCACAAGGGCGGGCCCCGCACAGGCCGCTTCCTGCAGCTGCTGCACGACGGCCCGGGCGACGTCGAGATCGCCGGCGCGGCCTACACGTTCACCACGCTCAAGCACGCCCAGGCGATCGGCGACCTGAGCACCCTGCGCGAGCTCGGACTGCCGGCCGAGCGGATCACGCTCGGCGGCGGGGACCCCGCGGGCGCTCTGCGCGCTCTCACCGCGAGCATCAAGGAGCCAACATGACGCAGATCGGTTTCGTCGGGCTGGGCAAGATGGGCGGCAACATGGTCCATCGCATCCGCCGCGACTCCGAGCACGAGGTGGTGGCGTTCGACTTCGACCCCAAGGCGGTCAAGCAGGCGGTCAAGAACGGCGCCGCGGGCGCGGGCACGCTGAAGGATCTCGTCAAGCAGCTTGCGCCGCCGCGCATGGTGTGGATCATGGTGCCCGCGGGCGATCCCACGCAGGAGACCGTCGACCAGCTGGCCAAGCTGCTCGACGCGCGGCGACACGATCATCGACGGCGGCAACTCGCGCTGGACCGACGACAAGCGCCGCGCGCAGGCGCTCAAACGCAGCGGCATCGAATACGTCGACGTCGGCGTCTCGGGCGGCGTGTGGGGCCTCGAAGTCGGCTACTGCATGATGGTCGGCGGCCCGCAGAAGGCGGTGCGGCGCCTCGCGCCGATCCTCGACGTGCTCGCGCCGCCGACGAACGAGCAGAGCGCGCACGCGATCGGCCCGCGCGGCTGGCTGCACTTCGGCCCCTCGGGCGCGGGCCACTACGTGAAGATGGTCCACAACGGCGTCGAGTACGGGCTCATGCAGGCCTACGCGGAGGGCTTCGACGTGTTCGACAAGTGCGAGTACGAGCTCGACAACGCCAAGATCGCGCACCTGTGGGGCCAGGGCTCGGTGGTGCGCTCGTGGCTGTGCGAACTCGCGGCGCGCGCGTTCGAAGCCGACGGCAACGACCTCGAAGCGATCGAGGGCTACACCGAGGACTCGGGCGAGGGACGCTGGACGATCGCGGACGCGACCGCGCACGACGTGCCCACGCCGGTGATCACCGCGTCGCTGTACGCGCGCCTGCGCTCGCGCGGCAACGGCGACTTCGCCGACCGCGTGCTCGCGGCGCTGCGCAACCAGTTCGGCGGCCACGCGGTCAAGAGCGCGCCCGCGCGAGGGCGCGCCAAAGGCTGAGCATGGCGATAGCAGCAGGCCGCCCCACGCGCCGCCCCGAGCCCGAGAACCCGCTCGAGGAGGGGCTCGAGCGCCTGCCGGTTCCGCCCACCACGCTCGTGATCTTCGGCGCCACCGGCGACCTCGCGCGGCGCAAACTGCTGCCGGCGCTGTACAACCTCGCGCACGACGGCGCGCTGCCCGAGCGCTTCCACCTGATCGGCGTCTCGCGCAAAGAAAAAGCGCACGAGGACTACCGCGAGGAGTGCGAGGAGGCGATCCGCCGCTTCTCGCGCCGCACGCCCGACGAGGAGGTGCTGAAGGCGCTGCTCGAGAACGTGCGCTACGTGGCGGGCACGTTCGACGACGCCTCGGTGTACGCCGACGCTGCGGCGAGCAGCTCGACGGCTTCGAGCAGCGACGCCGGGGAACCGCTCAACCGCGCCTTCTACCTGTCGACCGCGCCCGACCTTCTTCCCGGTGATCGTCGAGCAGCTGGGCGCGTCCAAGCTCGAACGAGCACGAGGACGCGCAGGTGCGCGTGATCATCGAGAAGCCGTTCGGCACCACGCTCGAGGAGGCGCGCGAGCTCAACCGGCGCGTGCTCGCGATCTTCGACGAGACCCAGGTCTTCCGCATCGACCACTACCTCGGCAAGGAGACGGTGCAGAACATGCTGGCGTTCCGCTTCGCCAACGGCATGTTCGAGCCGCTGTGGAACCGCAACTACATCGACAGCGTGCAGATCACGGTCGCCGAGGACATCGGCATCGGCACGCGCGCCGGCTACTACGACCACGCCGGCGCGCTGCGCGACCTGATCCAGAACCACATGCTGCAGCTGCTCTGCCACGTCGCGATGGAGCCGCCGGTCAGCTTCACCGCCGAAGAGGTGCGCAACGAGAAGGTCAAGGTGCTGCAGCGCGATCGCCGCAGCCGACCGCGAGCGAGGTCGACGCAGATCGCGGTGCGCGCGCAGTACGGCCCCGGCCACGCGGGCGGCGAGGACGTGCCCGGCTACCTCGAAGAGGAGGGCGTGCCGGCGGACTCGACCACCGAGACCTACGCGGCGCTGCGCCTCGAAGTCGACAACTGGCGCTGGGCGGGCGTGCCGTTCTACCTGCGCACCGGCAAGCGCCTCGCGCGCAAGGTCACCGAGATCGCGGTCACGCTCAAGCCCGTCCCGCACCTCGCCTTCAGCCAGGAGGGCTCGCTGGGCGTGCAGCCCAACCAGCTCGTGCTCACGCTGCAGCCCAACGAGGGCGTCTCGCTGCGGCTCGGCGCGAAGATCCCCGGCACGCGCATGATCATCCGCCCGGTGAACATGGAGTTCCTGTACGGCACCGCGTTCCTGTCGCAGTCGCCGGAGGCCTACGAGCGGCTGATCACCGACGCGATGCGCGGCGACGCGACGCTGTTCACCCGCAACGACGAGGTCGAGGCGCAGTGGCGCATCTGCGACCCGATCGTCAGCGCGTGGGCAGAGCCGCCGCGGGCCGCTGCCCCAGTACGAAGCGGGCTCGCAGGGCCCGCCGGAGGCCGAGCGCGCTGCTGCGCGAGGGCGATCGCTGGCGCGCGATCTGATGGCGGCGTCAGCGACGCGGTCTGGAGCGAGCAGGGCACGACGCCCGACGCGATCGAAGCGGCGCTGCGCGAGCTGCTCGTCGAGCGGCACGCCGAAAACGAGCGGCTTCGTGCCGGCGCGCGTGCTCAACATGATCGCGTTCGTCGACCGCGAATGGAGCGGCGAGATCGCCAACCGCCTGCGCGGCGTCGGGCGCTACCACGCGTCGCGCATGGTCGTGCTCTCCTACGAGCCACGGCCGCGAGCGCCTCGACGCGCGCGTGACGATCGCCTCCGAGGGCGACCCCGACGCCCGGCGAGCTGGCGCTGCTGCGCGAGACCGTGGTCGTCGAGCTCGGCGAGCGCCACCTCGACGACCTGCTCACGATCGCCGACCCGCTGGTCGTGACCGACCTGCCGACGCTGCTGTGGTCGCCGCACGGCCACCACGAGACGGTCGAGGTGCTGCTCGAGCTCTGCGCAGGCGGTGCTGATCGACTCGGTCGACGAGCCCGACCCGCGCGAGGCGGTCGACCGCGCGTGCGCGCTCAGCGAGCGCGCCTACGTCGTGGACCTCGCCTGGCTGCGCTCGACCCCGTGGCGCGAGCGCGTGGCGGCGCGCCTTCGACCCGCCGCGCGATGCGCCGCGAGCTGCGCACGCTCAGCTCGCTCACGGTGCGCCACCACCCCGCCTCGGGCGTGGCCGCGCTGCTGTTCGCGGGGTGGCTGGCCTCGCGGCTCGGCTGGCACGCCGCGCCGCTGGTGGCACACGGCGACGCAGCTGACCGGCAAGGCGTCCGCGCGCGGCCAGGACGTGAGCCTGCGCCTGCAGGCCGCTCCCGAGCAGCAGGTGCGCGGCCTGCAGGGGCTCACGATCGAGACCGCCTCGGGCCGGCGCGTGGGCCTCGACCGCGGGCCCGGCGGGCTGCGCGCGCGCGTGCGCGACGCCGCGCGGCGCCGAGCGCGAGTGGACGGTGCTCGGCGCCTCGCGCGGCGAGACCGGCGTGCTCGGCGAGGGCATCCGCCAGGCGCTGCTGCGCGACCCGACCTACGTGCCCGCGCTGCGCGCCGCCGAGGCGATGCTGCCGTGACGCGCCTCACCACCTGCCCCGACGCCGAGAGCGTGGCCGAGCGCGCGGCCGCGCACATCGCGCGCCAGCTCGCGCAGCGCGCGCGCGCGAGCGCGGCGTCGCGCACCTGGCGCTCAGCGGCGGCACGCACGCCCGGCGCGCACCTACGAGCTGCTCGCGCGACGCGGTCGCGCACTGGAGCGGCATCGAGGTGTGGTTCGCCGACGAGCGCTGCGTGGCGCCGGAGGACGAGCGAGAGCAACTACCGGCTCGCCGCCGACACGCTGCTCGGGCCCGCGGGCATCCCCGCCGCCGGCGTGCACCGCATGGAGGGCGAGCTCGGCCCCGAGAAGGGCGCGGACGCGCTACGCGCGCGAGCTCGCCGGCGCGCTTCGCGCGGCCGGGGCGCCCGAGCTCGACGTGGTCGTGCTCGGGATCGGCCCCGACGGGCACGTCGCCTCGCTGTTCCCGGGCGCGCCAACGCTTGAGGCCGGCGAGGATGCGCTCGTGCCTGGCGGTGCACGACTCGCCCAAGCCGCCGCCCGAGCGGATCACGCTGAGCCTGCCGGTGCTGCGCGCGGCGCGCGGCTGCGTGCTGCTGGCGACGGGCGCGAGCAAGGCCGACGCGGTCAGCGCGATGCTCGGCGAGCCCAGCGCGCACGTGCCCGCGAGCCTGCTGCGCCGCGAGCGGCTCACGGTGATCGTCGACGACGCCGCCGCGCCGCGGGGGCCGCTGCAATGAACGGCGAGGCTGTGCTGGTGCGCCACGCGCAGACCGAGTGGAGCGTGGCGGGCAGGCACACCGGGCGCACCGACCTGCCGCTCACCGAGCACGGCCGCGAGGTCGCCGCGGCGCTCGCGCCGAGGCTCGCGCGCTGGCGCTTCGGGCTCGTGCTCGTCAGCCCGCTGCGGCGCGCGCGCGAAACGTGCGAGCTGAGCGGGCTCGGCGAGCGCGCGCAGGTGCGCGACGCGCTCGCGGAGTGGGACTACGGCGAGTACGAGGGGCTCACGAGCGAGCAGATCCACGAGCGCAGCGCCCGGCTGGAGCCTGTGGCGCGACGGCTGCCCCGGCGGCGAGAGCCCCGCGCAGGTGGGCGCGCGCGCCGACCGGGTCGTGGCGGAGCTGCGCGCGCAGCGCGGCGCGAGCGCGGTGTTCGCGCACGGCCACGTGCTGCGCGTGCTGGGCGCGCGCTGGATCGAGCTCGCGCCCGCGGAGGGCGGGCGCCTGGGCCTGTCCACGGGCGCGATCAGCGTGCTCGGCTACGAGCACGGCGAGGCGATCCTCGCTCGCTGGAACGACGCGGCCTGAGGAGACGCTCTACAGTGACGCGGAGCTGTGGCAGCAAGCGCGGAGAAGACCGAAGGGCTGTCGAGCGATGCCGAGCAGGCGCTGCGCGCGCTCGCGCGCGCGCGCGAGCACACGCTCGCGCTGGTCGCGGACATCTCCGACGAGGACCTCGAGCGGGTCATCTCGCCGATCATGAGCCCGCTCGTGTGGGACCTCGGCCACATCGCGGCCTACGAGGATCTGTGGCTCGCGCACCGCCACGGCGGCCTCGAGCTGCTGCGCGCGAGACCTCGCGGACGTCTACGACGCGTTCGAGACGCCGCGCGCGGTGCGCGGCGACATCGATGCGCTCGGCGCAGACGAGGCGCGCGAGTACCTCGCGCAGGTGCGCGAGCGCGTCGCCGGCGTGATCGCCCAGCCGCGGCGTCGGCGACGGCGTGATCGCGAGATGGTCGTGCGCCACGAGCTGCAGCACGGCGAGACGATGCGCCAGACGCTCGCGATCGCGGGCATGCTGGGCGCGCGCGACGCGGCGCGCGCGGACGCGCCGCTCGAGCGGGGCGCCCGCGGCGAGTGGATCGAGGTGCCCGCGGGGCCGTTCGCGATGGGCGCGCGCGAGGGCGCGTTCGCCTACGACAACGAGCGTCCCCGCCACGTCGCGCGAGGTGGACGCCTTCCGCATCGCGCGCCGCCCCGTGACCAACGCGAGCTGGATGCACTTCAGCGAGGGCGGCGGCTACGAGCGGCGCGAGTGGTGGTCGGACGAGGGCTGGGCGTGGAAGGAGCGAGCAGGACATCACGCACCATCCTGCGGTGGCGGCGGGCCATCCGGAGGCACCCGCCTGCCACGTGTCGCTGGTTCGAGGCCGACGCCTTCGCCCGCGCGCACGACGCGCGACTGCCGACGCGAGCAGGAGTGGGAGAAGGCGGCGACCTGGAAGCAGGCCCCCGGGGGCGGAGGGCTGGAGGGCGTTGGGCGCGCCTGGGAGTGGACGGGCTCGCACTTCCGCGGCTACCCGGGCTTCGCGCGCATACCCCTACCGCGAGTACTCGGAGGTCTTCTTCGGCGAGCGCTACCGCGTGCTGCGCGGCGGCTCGTGGGCGACCGCACCCGCGCGTCGCGAGCGCTGACGTTCCGCAACTGGGACCTGCCCGCAGCGCCGCCAGATCTTCGCCGGGCGTGCGGCTGGCGAGGGACGCTGTGATGGAGCGCTTCACGCAGCCGCCCGAGCTCGCCGAGCAGGTCGCTGATCGACTCGCACCTCGACGGCGCGGAGGCGCGCTCGCTCGCCGACGACGTGCTCGACGGCCTCACGCGCCCGTTCAAGGAGCTGCCGCCGAAGCACTTCTACGACGCGCGCGGCGCCGAGCTGTTCGACCGCATCTGCGAGCTGCCCGAGTACTACCCGACGCGCGCCGAGCGCGCGATCCTCGAGCACAGCGCCGAGGAGATCGCGCGCGCTGACGGGCGCGGTCGAGCTGGTCGAGCTCGGCTCGGGCACCGCCGCCAAGACGCGCGTGCTGCTCGACGCGCTGTACGCCGCCGGCACGCTCGAGCGCTACGTGCCGGTCGACGTGACCGAGAGCATGGTGCGCGACTGCGCCGAGGAGCTCGACCGGCGAGTACCCGGGCCTGCGCGTGCACGGCGTGATCGGCGACTTCGAGCGCCACCTCGACCGCGTGCCGCCCGCCGCGGGCCCGCGGATCGTCGCCTTCCTGGGCGGCACGATCGGCAACTTCCCGCCCGGCAGCCGCCGGCGCTTCCTGCGCGAGATCGCGCGCGCTGCTCGGCCCGGAGGACCACCTGCTGATGGGCACCGACCTGGTCAAGGACCCGCGACGTGCTCGAGGCCGCCTACGACGACTCGCAGGGCGTCACCGCCGAGTTCAACCGCAACGTGCTGCGCGTGCTCAACCGCGAGCTGCGACGCCGACTTCGACCCCGACGACTTCGAGCACGTGGCGCTGTTCGACAGCGACCACGAGTGGATCGAGATGCGCCTGCGCGCGCGCCGCGAGCACACCGACGCACGTGCGCGACCTGGACCTCGACGTGCACTTCGACGCGGGCGAGGAGCTGCGCACCGAGATCAGCGCGAAGTTCACGCCCGAGCGCCTCGAAGGCGACCTCGCGGCGGCCGGGCTCGAGCTCGCGCGCTGGCTCACCGACCCCGACGACCTGTTCGCGCTGACGCTCTCGCGGTCGCGCCGCGACGCGCCGAGCGCCGTCGCGGCGGATAGGTGTTCGCGCGCGATGGAGATCGAGGGCAGCGCAGCGATCGTCGTCGGCGGGGCCTCCGGGCTCGGCGAGGCGACCGTGCGCGCGCTGCACGCGCGCGGCGCGCATCGTGACGATCGCCGACGTCAACGCCGAGAAGGGCGCAGGCGCTCGCGGCGGAGCTCGGCATCGCCTTCGTCGCCTGCGACGTGCGCGAGGAGGACCAGGTGAAGGCCGCCGTGGAGCCGGCCGCGGAGGCCGAGGGCGGCCTGCGCATCGCGGTCTGCTGCGCCGGCACCGGCTGGGCGCAGAAGATCGCGGGCTCGCAAGGGCCCGCACCCGCTGCTGCCGTTCGAGACGATCATCGAGATCAACCTGATCGGCACCTTCAACGTGCTGCGCTTCGCCGCCGCCGCGATGATCGCCAACGAGCCGCTGCGAGGACGGCGAACGCGGCGTGTGCGTGAACACCGCCTCGATCGCCGCGTTCGACGGCCAGGTCGGCCAGATCGCCTACTCCGCGTCCAAGGGCGGCGTCGTCGGCATGACGCTGCCCGCCGCGCGCGACCTCGCGCAGTACGGGATCCGCGTCAACACGATCGCGCCCGGCCTGTTCGACACGCCGCTGCTCGCCGCGCTGCCCGAGGAGGCGCGCCAGAAGCTCGGCGCGGGCGTGCCCTTCCCGCAGCGCCTCGGCGCGCCCGCGGAGTACGCGCAGCTCGCCTGCCAGATCGTCGAGAACCGGATGCTCAACGGCGAGACGATCCGGCTCGACGGCGCGCTGCGCATGCCGCCGCGCTGAGTCTCCCGGCGCACGCCCCCTCCGGTGAGGAGCCGGCGAGACGCCGGCTGCGCCCGGCACATGTGCCGGGCGCCCGACCGGTGCATGCACCGGTCGGAACGGGGCCGCACATGTGCGGCCCCGCGGGCGGCGCATGCGCCGCCCGGACGGCGAGCTACGCGAGCCGCTCCACGAGCATCGCCATGCCCATGCCGCCGGCCACGCACATCGACTCGATGCCGTAGGTCGCGTCGAGCGTGTCGAGGTCGTTGAGCAGCGTCGTCATGATGCGCGCGCCGGTCATGCCGAACGGGTGGCCGAGCGCGATCGCGCCGCCGAACGGGTTGAGCTTCTCGTCGTCGATGCCGAGCTCCTCCTTGCACGGCACGATCTGCGCGGCGAACGCCTCGTTGATCTCGACCACGTCGATGTCGTCGATCGTCATGCCGGTCGCCTCCAGCAGTTTCTGGATCGCGGGGATCGGCCCGAGGCCCATGATCTCCGGGCGGATCGCGGCGACGGTCGAGGCGAGGATGCGAGCGCGCGGCTTCATGCCGAGCGACTCCGCCTTGCTCGCGCTCCATGATCAGCAGCGCCGCCGCGCCGTCGTTGAGCGGGCACGCGTTGCCCGCGGTCACCGTGCCGCCCTCTTTGAACACGGGCTTCAGCGCTGCGAGCTTCTCCATCGTCGTGCCGGGGCGCGGCCCGTCGTCCCGGCTCACGACCGTCTCGGGCACATCGACCTCGTTGCCCTCCTTGTCGGTCTCGGTGTGCGCCGGCACCGTCACCGGCACGATCTCCGGGTCGAAGTGGCCCGACTCCACCGCCGCCACCGCGCGCGTCCTGCGAGATCACCGCCCACTCGTCCTGCGCCTCGCGGCTCACCTTGCAGCGGTCGGCCACGTTCTCCGCGGTCATGCCCATCGGGATGTACACGTTGTAGGCCGAGCCCTCCGAGCCGTCGACCGCGTGGTTGAACTCGAACGGGCTTCCTCCGCCCGCGCGCGAGACCGCCTCGACGCCCGCCGCGATGTACGTGTCGCCCTCGCCCGCCTTGATCGCGTGGAAGGCCATGCGCGTGGTCTGCAGCGAGGATGCGCAGAAGCGGTTCACGGTGCACGCGGGCACGTGGTGGTCGATCCCCGCGAGCAGGCCCGCGACACGGCCGACGTTGTAGCCCTGCTCGCCCTCGCAGAAGCCGCAGCCCATCATCACGTCGCCGATCGTGCCCTGGTCCAGCGCGGGGTTGCGCTCGATCAGCGCCCGCAGCGGGATCGCCGCGAGGTCGTCGGCGCGCACCGCGCTGCAGCGAGCCCTTCACCGCCCGTCCGATGGGCGTGCGGATGGCGTCGACGATCACTGCTTCTGGCATGTGCGGCTGTCTCCTTGCTCGTTGGCTCAGAGCCGCCCCTGGCGGCCCCGCGGGGCGGCTCAGTCTATGCGGTCATAGCCCCACAGGGTCACGAGGTCGCGGCCCAGGTACTCGCCCAGCTCCTGCACCTCGCCCCGGAAGCGCAGGCGCAGCTCGCGTGTCAGCTGCGGGTCCGCGGGCGGCGCGTCGGTGTTGACCACGCGCCTGAACGCCCTGCGCGCGGGGCCCCTGCGCAGCGCCTCGGGCACCAGCGCGTTGACCGCGTGCCCCACGCGCGTGGGCGCAGCCGGGTTGTTGCGCGCGCGGCGCGCAGCGTCGGCGAGGTTTTTCAGCCACATCACGCGCACCGCCCGCAGCGAGCTCGTCTCCACCTGCTCGATGTGCACGCTGTCGTCAACGCCCAGGAAGCGCAGCACGCCGCGCACCGCAGCCTCGTTGTCGCGGCGGAACTCGTCGTAGATCAGCACCAGCACCTGCTCGCGGTCGAACACCTCGTGGTAGCGGCGCAGCTGCTCGGTGTAGCGCACGTGGTCCGAGTACATCAGCGCCGCGGGCTGCGTGCAGCGGCGCGGGATCCTCCTCCCCTCGCGCCGCTCCTGCTCGAGCTCGAGCGCCTTGCGCAGGTCGCGCTCGGTCTCGAGGTTGTTGGAGATGTTCTGCAGGTGCATCGAGCGCAGGAACGCGGCGGGCTCGCGCAGCAGCGCGATCACGCGCGCCGCCGGCTGCAGCTCCGCCATGCGCCGCGCCGCCTCGTGCGAGCGCAGGTACATGGGCGAGGCCTCGCCCGCCAGCTGGTCCGCCCGCGCGGGCGCGAACACCGCCCTATAGCCCTCGAGCGTGGTCGGCTGGAAGCGCGTGTTGCGCGCGCCGAAGCGCGAGCGCAGCTCCGGCGCGAGGAACCTCTGCTCCTTCACCTCCGGCATGAAGATCTGCGGGTGGCGCTTGAGCATCGCGTCGAGCGCGCTCGTGCCGCACTTTTCGTGGCCCACGATGAAGAAGTCCGGCACCCTGCCCTGCAGCTCGCCCTCGCGCTCCATGTTGCGCTCCGTGTCGCGCCCGGGCTCGCGCTCGGGCGGCGCCGCGCTCGTCTCCTCCGCTCGCATGCGCCCGGCTACAGGTCGAGCGTGCTCACGCCCAGCTCGTCGAAGCCCACGTGGTGGGCGAGCTCGTGGCGCACCGTGCGGGTGACCTGTTCGCGCAGCAGCTCCGGGTCGTGGCCGAAGTCGCGCCGCAGCGTGTCGCGGAAGACGACGATGCGGTCGTGCATGGTGTCGCGGGTGGCGCCGTCGCCCTGGTAGAGGCCGTACGCGTTGTGCCTGCGCCCGCCGTCGGAGATCACCACCGCGACGTGCGCGAGCGCGTTGCGCAGCAGGTCAGGCAGGTCGTCGAGCGCGTCGCGCACGAGCTCCTCGAAGTCCGCGTCGTCCAGCGGGTCGAGCTCGATGAACTCGTCCTCCGCCGGCAGCGGCGCGAGCCCCCTGCGCGCGAGCTCCTCGGAGTGGCGCACGATCTCGTCGAACTCGCTCTCGGACTCGGGGTCGCGCCAGCCCGCCATGCGCACCGCCACGAACGCCACCGCGCCCATCAGCGCGGCGGCCACGATCACGCCGAGGCCCACGTCCTCGAGCGCCCGCACCACCCCGATCGAGCTGAAGCCCTGGCCCACCACGAGCACCACCAGGCCCAGCGACATCGCCACCAGCGCCGCCACGCCGACGCGCCGGAGCTGTCCGGAGGTGCTCGGCGGGGGATCACCACGCATACACAGGGAGCCTAGCGCGCCTCGCTTTCCCGCGGACGGGCGAAGCGAGGGCCGCTCACTGCAGCGTACGGCCGATCACCACGCGCTGGATCTCGTTGGTGCCCTCGTAGATCTGCGTGATCTTGGCGTCGCGCATCATGCGCTCCACGGGGTACTCCTTCACGTACCCGTAGCCGCCCAGCACCTGCACCGCCTCGACCGTCACAGCCATCGCGGTGTCCGAGCAGAACACCTTGGCCATCGACGAGTACTTCCCGCGCTGCGGGTGGCTCTGGTCGGCCATCGCGCACGCCTTGTAGAGCAGCTCACGCGCCGCCGCGGTGCGCGTCTCCATGTCCGCGAGCTTGAACTGGATCGCCTGGAACTCGTTGATCGCCCTGCCGAACTGCCTGCGCTCGCGCGCGTACGCGACCGCGTAGTCGGTGGCGCCCTGCGCAATGCCCACCGCCTGCGCCGCCGCGCCCAGGCGCGTGCGCTCGAGCGTGCCGAGCGCCACCGACAGGCCCTTGCCGACCTCGCCGATCATGTTCGCCTGCGGCACGCGCACGTCGTCGAAGATCGGCTGGCCCGTGGGCGAGGCGCGGATGCCGAGCTTGTGCTCGAGCTTGCCCACGCTGAAGCCCGGGCGGTCCGCCTCCACCACGAACGCGCTGAGCCTGCGCGACTCGCGGTCGGTGACCGCGAAGCAGATGTAGAAGTCCGCGATGCCGAGGTTGCTGATCCAGTTCTTCGTGCCGTTGATCACCCATTCGTCGCCGTCCAGCACCGCGGTGGTCTTCATCCCCGCGGGGTCCGAGCCCGCCTCGGGCTCCGAGAGCGCGAACGCGGGCGACCACTCGCCGGTGGCGCACTTCGGCAGGAAGCGCTCCTTGAGCTCGTCCGAGCCGTACAGCTGGATCGGCAGCGTGCCGAGCTCCTGCACCATCAGGATCAGCGCGCACGCCGCGTCCACCTTCGCGATCTCCTCGACCGCCATGTTGAGCATCAGCGTGCCGGTGCCGGTGCCGCCGTACTCCGTTCCGAACGGCAGGCCGAGGATGTCCTGCTCGGCCAGCAGGCGGCGCACGTCCCACGGGTATTCCGCCTTCTCGTCGATCTCCGCCGAGCGCGGCGCGATCTTCTCGCGCGCGATCTGGCCGATCGTGGCGCAGAAGTCGAGGTGCTCCTGGGGGATCGTGTAGACGTCGTCAACGGCCTGCATCACCCTGGATGCTAATGGCGCGGAGAGCGTGCCGTCACGCCACCGCGCGTCCACGCGGCGTTTGCGCGGCGCGCGCCTGGGTAAGAGACCAACCATGCCCCTAGGAACATCCATATTCCTGATCGCAGTAGGAGCGATCCTGCGCTACGCGGTCACAGCCACCGTGTCGGGTATCTCGGTACCCACCGTCGGGCTGATCCTGATGATCGCGGGGATCGCCGGCGTGGTGCTGTCGCTTCTGTACATGAGCATGCTCGCGCCACGGCGCGCAGGCGGTCGCGAACGCGTTATCGAGCGCGACCCCTACGAAGAACCGCCCCGCGCCTACTAGACGGGCAGGCGGACGCCGCGTGGCGCCGGCAGAGGCCTCGCGCGCGGGGCGATACGCTGGGCGCGGATGAGCGCCGAGCCCGAAGCTCACGGCATCGACATCGAGCCCGAGCAGGTCGCCGAGACGATCGAGCGCGGCGGCGCGCAGGTTCTCGACGTGCGCGAGCAGCACGAGCGCGACGCGGGTCACATCGCGGGCTCGCGCCACGTGCCGCTGCTCGAGCTCGCGAGCGCCGCGGGCTCGCTCGAGCGCGAGCTGCCGGTGGTGGCCTACTGCAGGGTGGGCTCGCGCTCGGCGATGGCCGCCCAGGCTCTGCGAGCGGCGGGCTTCGACGCGTACTCGATGACCGGCGGGCTCGTGCGCTGGGCGCAGGAGGGACGGCCGCTCTCGCCAGAGGGTGGCCGCGTGGCCGACCACTGACGCGAGAGGAGCAGCCGATGGACGCGCAGGCGGAGTATCCGAAGGTGAGGGCAGGCGAGGGCTACGCGGTGGGGAGCCTCGACGACCTGGGCGAGGGTCCGGGCTTCCGCAAGGTGCGCCACGCGCTCGGCGTGAGCGCGTTCGGGGTCAACGCGATCGTGCTGCCCGCCGGCATCGAAACGGGCTTTCACTACCACGACGCGCAGGAGGAGCTCTACTTCGTGCACCGCGGCGCCATCGAGATGGAATTCGGAGACGGCACCGTCGAGCGCATCGGCGAGGGCGGCCTCGCGCGCGTGGACGCCACCACGGTGCGGCGCGTGCGCAACGCGGGCGAGGGCGACGCGGTGTACCTGTGCGTGGGCGGCAAGGACGGCTACGTGGGCCGCGACGGGCAGGCGCCGCCCGGCGAGGCGCAGCGCGTGCGCCTCATCGACCCCTCGGCGGTGGGCCGCGGAGTGGTCGCAGGCCCGGAGTGAGCGCGCCCGGGCCAGAGCCCGGGCGGCTGCGCGTGAGCCGCGAGCTGTCGATCCCGCTGTCGGAGATCACGCTGCGCGCGAGCCGCTCATCGGGGCCCGGAGGGCAGCACGCGAACGTGACCGCCTCGCGCGTGGAGGCGGTCTTCGACGTGCGCTCCTCGAGCGCGCTCAGCGAGAGCCAGCGCCAGCGGCTGCTCGCGCGCGCGGGCCCGCGCGTGGTGGCGGTGGCCCAGGACGAGCGCTCGCAGGCGCGCAACCGGCAGCTCGCGCTCGAGCGGCTCGCGGAGCGCGTGCGCGCGGGGATCGCGGTGCCGCGCGCGCGCCGCGCGACGCGGCCATCGGCCGCTTCGCGCGCGAAGCGCCTCGCAGAGAAGCGCCGCGCGGGGCTGCGCAAGGCCGAGCGCAGGCGCCCGCCCTCCGAGGAGGGTTAGTTGAGCAGCTCCTTCACGTAGCGCTGGTGGAGGTGGCCGAGCGACGTCTTCTCCGGGTGGAAGCCGATCGCGTTCCACAACAGGCCCGACGCGGGCGCCCACGCGACGATCAGGTACACGCCCACCACCAGGCACGCGACGCGCAGCCTGCGCGAGCTCGACAGCGCCGCCATCGGCAGCGCCCAGATCACGTACCACGGCAGCACCCAGCTGAGCGTGAGCAGGAGCGTCACGCTCGTCCAGCCCGCCGGCGCGATCGCATCGCCGGTGCGCCACGCGCGCCAGCAGCTCGCCAGCACCACCACCGCCAGCAGCGCGGTCATGGCCGCGCGCACCGTGCCGTTCTCGCCGCCCGCGCCCACCGCGAGCCCCACCAGGTTGGGCACGCTCTCGTTGGTCACCAGCGCGCTCTGCGTGTTGAGGTCGGGGATGTGCAGGCCGAACGCGAACAGGCTCGCCAGCCCGATCGCGGCGCCGGCCGCGATCATCCCCATCACCACGCTCGCGAGCGTGCGCGGCCGCCGCAGCGCCGCGGCGAGCACGATCGGGACGAGCACCGCCGCCGACGCCTTGATCGCGACCGCCGTGACCAGCACCGCCCCCGCGCCCACGTCGCGCGCGCTCAGCGCGCGCAGGCCCAGAGGCCTCGCGCGGGCCGCGCTCTCGCGCAGCTCCAGCACGCGCCCCGCCGCAGCGCGCCGCGCGCTGCCGTGCAGCTCCCTCACGCGTGTTTCCACGCCGCGCAGGTCCACGCGGCGCAGGTCCACACGGCGCAGGTCCACCGCGCCGAGCTCGCGCGGGCGCACGCGCACCATGCGGGCGCCCGCATCTCGCAGCGCCGCCAGCCGGCCGCCTTGCTGCGCCGCGCCGCCGGCCGCGGTGGCCGAGCCGGGCGCCGCGCCGGCCGCGCTCGCCGCGCCGGCCGCGCTCGCTGCGCCGGGCGCGCTCGCTGCGCCGTCCCCCTTCACGGCGCGGGCCGTCCTCTCGATCAGCCTCGCGTCGTGCGCGCGCGCCTGCAGCAGCAGGTACAGGCCGAGCACGATGAGCAGCATCATCGGGAAGTCGTTGTGGTCGCCGCCGAGGCCCCACACGAGCACGATCGGGTTGAGCCCCACGAACGTGATCGCGGCGGCGGGGTTGCGCCCGGTGATCCGCGCGCAGCGCCACACCAGCGCGAGCGTGGCGAGGCTGAACAGCGCGAGGATCAGCTTGAGCACCCAGAACGACGCCGACACGCCGAGCGGCACGACGGCGAACGTGAACATCGTGAACAGCGGGCCGTAGGGGCTGAGCAGCTGATGCCAGTTGCTGAGCGCGAACGCGGGGTCGCTGTGGGGCTCGAGGATCGGGATCGTGGTGTAGGGGTTGAGGTGGTGCACCACCTCCATGCGCCCGTAGTTGATGTAGTTGAACACGTCGGTGAGCGCCATCGGCGGGGCCAGCAGGAAGATCGCGTGGACCGCCACGATCGCTGCGATCACCACGCGCACGGGAACGTGCGGCGCGTATCTGAAGCCGAGCATGTACGCGATGTACATGACCGCGACGCCCCCCGTGAACAGGTACTTGAGCAGCTTCGGGTCGCGCGTGAGGCTCGGCCACAGCCCGCCCAGCGGACCCGCCATCCAGTGCGGGTAGAAGCCCGTGTGGGTGGTCGCGGCGAGCACGCTGGGGCGGTCCGCGGCCATCAGCACGAGCACGAAGCTCACCACCACGATCGTCGCGAGCGCGAGCACGCCTGCGCGCGTGCGCACGTCCTCGCCCAGGAGCTCCGCGGCGCGGCGCCTCGCGGCGCGGCGCACGGCGCCGGGCGCCGGCACGTCGTCGCGCAGCGGAAGGGTGCTTGCCTCACCGGACATTCTGGGCGTGGCCACGATACCCCGCGGGAACGCGAAAGGGGCCCGCCGAAGCGGACCCCTCGCTGAAAACGGTTCTGTCCGTCGCGCTAGATCGTCGTGACGTTCACGGCCTTCGGGCCCTTCTCGCCCTGCTCCGGGTCATACGAGACCTTGGCACCCTCTTGCAGCGAGCGGTAACCCTCGCCGTTGATGCCGGTGTGATGGACAAAGAGGTCCTTGTCGCCGTCGTCGGGGGTGATGAAACCGAACCCCTTGTCGTCGCTGAACCACTTAACCGTGCCGGTAGGCATAACGTGAATTCCTCCACGGATTTGCGTGCTGCTGCGCGGAGGATGCCGATCAGAGCTTCGCACCTGCGCCTTGCACTACTTTCGCCGGCTCCTAGCGCCGGCCAGACAGACCCGACCGTAGCAGGTCGCCCGCCTGCGGTGTTGTCGAGTTGTTGCGTGGTTAGGGTTGAGCCATGGCGGCGAAGAGCCACGGCGGCACGCCTGCGCGGCCTGAGGCGGCGCGGTTCCGGCGCCTGCTGCCGCCCGGCGGGGACGCGAGCGCGCTCGAGATCGTGGAGCAGCTCGGCCTGTGGAAGCGCCCGCAGGCCGCCGAGGGGCGCCCGCGCGTGCTGCTCAACATGGTCAGCACCGCCGACGGGCGCGCGACGCTCGCGGGGCGCTCGGGCGCGATCGGGGGGCCGGCGGACCGCGAGCTCTTCCACGCGCTGCGCGCGACGGTGGACGGGGTGCTGGCGGGCGCCGCGACGATCCGCACGGAGCGCTATGGGCGGCTGATCCCCGACGCGGAGCGGCGTGCGCGCCGCCTGCGCCACGGGCTCTCGGAGGAGCCCGTCGCGTGCATCGTGAGCGGGCGCATGGCGTTCGGCGCGGACATCCCGTTGCTCGCGGACCCGCAGGCGCGGGTGGTGATCGTGACGAGCTCGCAGGCGAGCCTGCCCGAGGCCGGCGCGAGCGTGGACTACGTCCGCTGCGAGCCGGGCGCGCAACTCGACCTGGCCCGCGCGCTCGAGGAGCTCCGCGCGCGCTTCGCGATCGAGCTGCTGCTGTGCGAGGGCGGCCCGCACCTCGCGCTGGAGCTGCTCGCGGACGGGCTCGTGGACGACCTCTGGCTCACGCTCTCGCCGCTGCTCGCGGGCGGCGAGCCGAGCGCCGGCGAGGCGCTCCGCATCACCGCGGGCAGCGAGCTGGACCCGCCGGCGCCGCTCGAGCTGGCGAACGTGCTCGAGAGCGACTCGAGCCTGTTCCTGCGCTACGTGCGCCCCGCTCCCGCGTGAGCGGCCACGCGCGCGCTACTCCTGCGTGATCGCGTCGGGGCGCCCCGAGCGCGTCTCGCGCGAGACCACCGAGAGCAGTTCGCTGGCGAGCCTGCGGCCCTGCGTGGCCACGCGCGGGGTGGCCGAGATGCGCACCACCACCTCCTCGCCGTCGAGCTCCTCGAGCGTGATGCGGGGCGCGTCGCGCAGGGGCGTCTCGAGCGAGCGCTCGAGGATCTCCTGCAGGTCCCCCGGCGTCATCCCGGCGCGCAGCCGCGCGCGCAGGTTGACCGCCTCGGGCTCGCGCAGCGGCAGCACCGCCACGTTGAGCACCACGCTGTTCGGCACCAGGATCGTGTCCTCGCCGGTCGCGAACGTCGTGTACAGCAGCCCCAGCGAGCTCACCGTGCCCTCGATCTGCCCCGCGAGGTTGCCGCCCTGCAGCCGCACGCGTTCGCCCACTCGGAACGGCCGCGCGCTCAGCAGCACGGTGCCCGCGATCAGGTTGCCGAACGTCTGCTGCGCCGCCAGGCCGAAGATCACCGCGGTGAACGCGCCGCCGAGCGCGAGCGTGTGCGCGGGGATGCCCGCCACGCGCAGCGCGATGAACAGCGCCGCGACGGCGGTGAAGAGACGGATCAGAAAGCCCACGGTGCCCGCGGTGGCGGGCTCGAGCCTGCGGAACAGCGCGGGGCCGAAGCTGCGCCCGATGTCGCGCGCGATCGCCCAGCCGAGGATCACGAGCGCGATCACGGTGATCGTGCGCACGAGCGCTTCGAGTGGTTCTTCGAGCGAGCTCGGCGCGGGATGGCCGTGGCTGCCGCCCGGCCCGAGGAGCTTCACGCGGTTGTCGTAGAACACCACGACCGCCACGAACAGCGGCAGCAGGAGCAGCGCCTCGAGCCGCGCGCGCTTGACCACGCGCGGGCTGATCTGGCGGAGCAGCCCGACCTCCTTCCACGCCTGGCTGCGTGTCTCGAACATCCTCTGGGGGGTTCTGGGAACTGGCATAGCGGTGTCTTGTGCCGGCCAGCTGAGGTTGCGGCTGCGCGGCTCCGCGCGGCCGCGACGCGGACCCGCGCGGCGGCCCGGCGTCAGCTGACGGTGTAGATCACCATAGCCAGGCCGAACAGCAGGCAGTAGATCGCGAACGGTACGAGCGTGCGCGTCTTGAAGTAGCGAACGAGGAACGCCACCGTGAAGACCGCGGTGACCGCGGCGACCACGCAGGCCACGAGCGCCTGCCCGCGGATGCCGTCGCCGAGGTGCCCCAAGAGGTCCGGGAGCTTGAAGATCCCCGCCGCGAGGATGATCGGGGTGGCGAGCAGGAATGCGTAGCGCGCCGAGTCGCTGTGGTCGAGTCCGCGCGCGAGCCCCGTGCCCATCGTCACGCCGTCGCGGCTGATCCCCGCCACCAGCGCGGTCGACTGCGCGACGCCGACCACGAACGCCTCGCGGTACTCGAGCGTGTCGAGCTGGCGCCCGCCGTCGGGCTTGGCGCCCTCGCGGACGGCGAGTTCGCGCACCTCCGCTCGGCGCCGGAAGCGCTCGGCGCCGAGCAGGAACAGGCCGTTGACCATCAGGAAGATCGCCGCCACCTCGGGCTTCGCGGTGAGCTCCCTCAAGGGGTGCTCGAGCGTCAGGCCGAGGATGCCCGTGGGGATGCTCGCGACCACGATCAGCCACGCGAGCCGCTCGGTGGGCGTCTGCACCTTGCGCGTCGCAAGCGTGCGGAAGAACGCCCTGATGATTTCGATCCAGTCGCGCCAGTAGTAGGCGAGCAGGCCCAGCGCGCTGCCGACGTGCAGCATCACGATGAACGCCAGCCAGAACGACTCCGACTTGGACTGCGCGTCGACCAGCTGGTTCCAGCCGAAGAGCGTGGGGAACAGGACCGTGTGGCCGAGGCTCGAGATCGGGAACAGCTCGGTGACGCCCTGCAGGAAGCCGAGCACCACCGCCTGGAAGTAGCTGAGCGCGGAGGCCACCGGGAGGACCAGCGAATTCGCCATGGCGCGCCAGCTTAGTGAGCGCGGCGGCCGATGGGGCCGGGCTCCCGGCGATGGTTCTACGCTGCGCGCGCATGCCCACCGTCGACCAAGGGCCGCCTGTGCACGCGTCCCTCGCGCAGATCGTGCGCGAGTGGGGGCGGATCGGGTGCATCGGCTTCGGCGGTCCCCCTGCCCACATCGCGCTGCTGCGCGAGCTGTGCGTGGCGCGCGAGCGCTGGATGAGCGAGCAGCAGTTCGAGCACGCGATCGCCGCCACCAACCTGCTCCCGGGCCCCTCCTCGACGCAGCTCGCGATCTACTGCGCGTGGCGGCTGCGCGGCGCGCGCGGCGCGCTGCTCGGCGGCTTCTGCTTCATCGCGCCCGGCCTCGTGCTGATCCTCGCGCTGTCGATTCTGTTTCTCTCCGGCTCGCCGCCCGCATGGCTGCGCGGGGCGGGCCGCGGCGCCGGCGCGGCGGTCCCCGCCGTGGCCGTGGCGGCGGGCCGCTCGGTCGCCGAGCCTATCTGGCGGCGCACCCCGCCCGGGCGACGGCCTCGCACCGCCGCCTACGGCGCCGCCGGCGCGCTCGCCGCGGCGCTCACCGGCCCCTGGCTGGTGCTCGTGCTGATCGGCTGCGGAGGCGCCGAGCTCGCGCTCGGGGCGGCGCGGCGCGCGCGCTCGCTCGGCGCGCTCGCACCGCTCCCCGTGGGCCTCGGCACCGGCGGGCTGGGAGCGCTCGCGTGGACGGCGCTCAAGGTGGGCGCGCTGTCGTTCGGCGGCGGCTTCGTGATCGTCCCGCTGATGCAGTCGGACGCTGTGAGCGTCCACCACTGGATGACCCACGGTCAGTTCCTCAACGCGGTGGCGCTCGGGCAGGTGACCCCGGGCCCCGTGGTCCAGACGGTGGCCGCGGTGGGCTACAGCGCAAACGGCGTCGGCGGCGGGCTGCTCGCGGCGGCCGTGGCGTTCGCGCCGTCGTTCTCGTTCGTGCTGATCGGCGCGCAGCGCTTCGAGCGGCTGATCACGAGCGGGCCCGCGGCCGCGTTCCTCGCGGGAGCGGGCCCTGCGGCCGCCGGCGCGATCATCGGCGCCTCGGTCCCGCTCGCCGCGGCGCTCGGCGAGACGTGGGAGATCGTGGTGCTCGCGGCCGCCGCCGTGGCGCTGCTGGCGCTGCGCCGCGGCGTCGTCCCGACGCTGCTGCTGGCGGGCGCCGCGGGCGCCGCCGCCGGGCTGCTCGGCGCGCCCGTGCCGCGCTGAGGGGTGCCTGCGCCCGGCGGCGCGCCTGCGCCCCGGCGAGAGGGGCGGATGCGACGTAGCTGCGCAAATGCGCCGGATTGCACAGCTTCCGCGGCGGATTTTCACCACCCGGTCACACGATCGTCCCTGCTTCATCACAAGAAATTGCCTGTTTGCAGGGAATCTTCTTGGCATGGATAGGAGCGGCACGGCCCAGGACGAGGCGCTGCAGGGCACGCGAGCGGACATGCACTGCCACTCCTCCGCTTCCGAGGTGTCGCGCCTCGGGGTGCAGCGCGCGGCCGGCCTGCCCGAGTGCGCGACCCCGCCCGAGGAGGTCTACGAGCTGGCCAAGCGCCGCGGCATGGACTTCGTGACGATCACCGACCACGACACGATCGCAGGGGTGCTCGAGATCGCCGACCGCCCCGACGTGTTCATCTCGGTCGAGCTCACCGCCCACTTCCGCGGCGAGCCCCAGGCGGTGCACGTGCTGTGCTACGGCATCGCGCCGGAGGACCACGAGTGGCTGCAGGCGCACCGTGGCGACGTGGAGCTGTGCGCGGCCTACATGTGCGACCGCGACATCGCGTGCGCGCTCGCGCACCCGTACTACAACGTGGCCGCGCCGCTCGCCGCGCGCCACCGCAGGCGCTTGGCGGAGCTGTTCGCTATCTGGGAGACGCGCAACGGCGCGCGCCCGCGCGAGCTCAACCGCCCGGCGGCGACCTACGTGGCCACGCGCGACGCGATCGCGGTCGCCGGCAGCGACGACCACGCGGGCGTGGACATCGGCCGCACGTTCACCGAAGCGCCCTCCGCGGCGACGCCCGCGGAGTTCCTCGCGCACGTTCGAGCCGGCCGCGCGCTCGCGCGCGGGCACGAGGGCAGCGCGGCGAAGTGGGCGCACGCCGCGATCGCGCTGGCCGCGCGCTCGCTGGGTCCGCGCGCCGGCTCGGAGCCGCCGCGGCCCGACCCGCATCGCGTGCTCGCGCTCGCCGGCAGGCTGCTGCGCGAGGGCGACGCGCGCGAGGGCGAAGATGCGCACGAGCGCGGGGTGACGCCCGAGGACGCGCGCTGCCTGCTTCACGCGTGGCTCGCCGCGGTGGGGCTCGACCACCTCGACGAGCGCGGCCTGATCGCGTACATGCAGGACGAGCGCTTCAGCCACGGCGACCTCTACAGGCGCGCGTGCAGGGCCCACGAGCACAAGCTGCGCGACGCCGTCGCGGGCGCGCTGCCGGCCGCCCTCGGCGACGGCGGGGTGCAGCGTGCCGCGGAAGGCATCTTCGAGGCGTGCACCGCCGCGATCCCCTACGCGCCGGCGACCGCGTTCGTGGCGAACGAGCTGGCGAAGCTCGCCGAGATGCCCTACTCGCGCGCCGCCGGGAGCCGGCGCGAGGACGGGGAGCGCCCGCGCGTGGCGATCATCGCGGACGGCATCGGCTCCACGCACGGCGTCACGCGCACGATCGAGGAGATCCGCCAGCGCGGCGTGCCGGGCTTCGAGATCGAGGTCGTCGGCACCGACCCCGCGGTGGACAGGCGCCTCTCGGCGGTGGCCGAGGTCGAGGTTCCCTTCTACGAGGGCCTGCGGATCGGCGTTCCGAGCCTGCCGGCCGCCGTGCAGACGCTCGCCGAAGGACGCTTCGAGGCGATCCACGTGTGTGCGCCCGGCCCCGCCGGCGTCGCGGGCGCGCTGCTCGCGCGCGCGATGGGCGTGCCGCTGGTGGGCAGCTACCACACAGAGCTCGGAGCGTACGCGGGGCTGCGCACGGGCGATGACGCCGTCGCCGCGGCAGCCGAGATGGCGGTCAGCGCCTTCTACGGCGCGTGCGACGTGGTGCTCTCCCCCAGCCCCGCGTCCGACGAGGCGCTCGCGGCGATCGGCATGGCCGGCGAGCGCGTGCTGCGCTGGGACCGCGGCGTGGACACCGCCCGGTTCGACCCCGCCCTGCGCGAGCGCGAGCGTCCCGGCGCCGGCGGCCCGATCCGCGTGCTCTACAGCGGGCGCGTCACGATCGAGAAGGGCGTCGACCTGCTCGCCGAGGCGTTCCTGCTCGCCCGTGCGCGCGAGCCGCGCCTGCAGCTCGCGCTGGCGGGCGGCGGCCCCGAGCAGGAGCGCCTGCGCGAGCGCCTCGGCGACAGCGCCAAGTTCCTCGGCTGGCTCGAGGGCGAGCGGCTCCCGCGCGCGTACGCGGACGCCGACATGTTCCTGTTCCCGAGCACCACCGACACCTTCGGGCAGGTGATCCTCGAGGCGCAGGCGAGCGGCCTACCCGTGATCGCCGTCGCCGAGGGCGGGCCCGTGTCGCTGATCGAGCACCGCGCGAGCGGCCTGTTGTGCGAGGCCGACGCGGGCGCGCTCGCGGACGCGATGCTCTCGCTCGCCCGCTCGCCGCTGCTGCGCGAGTCGCTCTCGCGAGGCGGCCTGCGTGCGGTGCAGGCGCGCACCTGGGAGCGCACGCTCGAGCGGCTCGCCGACGGCTACACGCGCGCCCTCGCCGTGCACGGCCACGCGGGCGCCGAGGGGCGCGCGGCATGATGATCGCCTCCTGCCCGCCGCGCCGCGAGCGCCTCGACGGCGACCCCAGCGCCGAGCGCACGATCGCGGTGGCGCTGCACGGCATCGAGCCCGCCACGTTCCAGCGCTGCGCTCTGATCCGCGACTGGCTCTCCGACCACGGCGTGGACCGCGCGACGCTGCTCGTGATCCCTGCGCGCGACCTGCACCCGATCGCCTCGCGCTCGCCCGGGATGGTCGAATGGCTGAGCGAACGCCGGCGACTCGGCGACGCGATCGCGCAACACGGCTTCCAGCACGCGCGCCGCCCCCACGGGCGCCGCCGCGCGGAGTTCGTGGGCCTCGACGGCGACGAGACGCGCCGTGCGGTGCACGCGGGCTGGCGCGTGCTGAAGCTCGCGGGCATCGCGCCCGACGGCTTCGTGGCGCCCTCCTACGCGTACACTCCCGCGCTGCGCGAGACGCTCGAGGCGAGCTTCCGCTGGTGGGCCTCGCTGCTGCGCGTGCACACCTCGCGCGCGCTCGACCCCGACGCGTGCGACACGCTCGCGCCCGCGTGGCGCTTCACCGCGAGAGGGCCCTTCGGCCGGCTGCTCTCGCCGCCGCTCGTGCGGCTCGGATCGATGCTGCCGGCGCACACGTTGCGCGTCGACCTGCACCCCGCGGACCTCGAGCGCCCGCGCCACATGATGGCCCTCGAGTGGATGCTCGCGCGCAGCACTCCGCGCAGGCTCGCACTCACCTACGAGGATCTAGCGGCCGCCGCCCATCGCCCGGCGCCGGCGCCCCCCCGGCTCCGTGCCGGGCGCCGCGCCTGAGGCGAGCGGCGCCTGCCCGGCCGGCGCCTACCCGAGCGGCGCCGGCGCCTGCCCGGCGATCGGGGCCGGCGCATCCTCGGGAAGCATCCCGTTCGCGCCCCGCGCCGCGATCAGCGAGGCGTTGCGGAAGTAGTCGTTCTCGCGCTGCAGCGCCGAACGCGTGTCGAACGCCACGAGCCGGCCGTCGAGCACCACCATCACGCGGTCGCACATGTCGAGCGTGGACATGCGGTGCGCGATCGTGAACAGCGTGAGCCCGCTGCGCAGCGCCGTGAGCGACTCCTGGATGAGCGTCTCGGAGTGCGGGTCGAGCGCGCTGGTGGGCTCGTCCAGCACCAGCACCTGCGGTTCGGCCGCGAGCGCGCGCGCGAGGCAGATGCGCTGCTGCTGTCCGCCCGACACCGCATCGGCCCGCGGCCCCACGATCGTGTCGTACCCGTTCTCCCAGCCCGCGATGTCCTCGTGGATGCGCGCGAGGCGCGCCGCGCGCTCGATCGCCGCGTCGTCGAGGTCGCGGAAGAAACGGATGTTCTCGGCCACGCTGGCGTGCAAGAGGCGCGGTTCCTGGGGTATGTAGGCGACGAGCTTCTGCCAGTCCGCGCGCGCGAACTGTTTCACGTCCTCGCCGTTGAGCTGGTAGGCGCCGCTGTCGGGGAAGCGCAGGCGCAGCAGGATCGAGACGAGCGTGGACTTGCCCGCGCCCGACGGGCCCACGATGCCGATCGCTTCGCCCGCGTTCACGGAGAAGCTCACGTCGTTCAGCACGGGCCGCCCCGGCACGTACGCGTATGAGACGTCCGCGAAGCCGAGCGTGGCCACCGTGGGCATCGGGCGCCCGCCGTCGACCAACGCCGAGCCCTCGTAGCGACGCTGGCTGTCGACGAGTCGCTCGATGAACGGCAGCGACTGCTGGAGCGCCTGATAGGAGGACTGCACGAGCTGCCCGCTCTGCGCCGCGCGCAGCAGCAGCAGGACGACCGCTCCGATCGAGCCGCCGCGCCCGCCGCCCGATCGATCGTAAATCCCGAGGCCGCCGATCGTGACCAGGTAGATCAGGCTCTGATACAGGCCGGGCACCAGTTTCGCGATCACCTGCGTGCGATAGAAGAGCCGCTGGCAGCGCACGACGATCGCGTCCATGCGCCGGAAGATCGGCTCGTTCACCCCGAACACCTGCGTCTCTTCCGACAGGCGGTTGGACTCCGCGATCGCGCCCGCGTACTCGATCATCGCGGCCGACAGCGCACGGCTGCGGCGCGTGCCCATCGCGCGCACGGGGCCGAGGATCACGAACATCCCGACCGCCAGGCCGAGCACGATCCCCGCGGCCGGCGGGCTGAGGACGACGGCGTAGCTCAGCATGATCACGAACGTGAGCGAGTAGGTGATCAGGGAGGTGGCCTGCAAAGCGCCGGCGGTCGCCTGCGTCGTCTGGCTCGTCATCACCTCTTGCAGCTGACCCTCGCGGTCGCTCGCCTGCACCGCCGGGGCCGCGCGCGTGAACGCGCGGAATGTGCGCCGCCGCAGCGACGCTTGGACCTCGCTCGCGATGCGCGCGGGAAGCGTCGAGAGCGGCCACCACATGGCGAGCCGCGCGAGCGCCGAGGGCGAGCGCGATCAGCAGCATGCGGCCGAGCGGCTCGGTGAGTGCCACGCACCGATGTGCGTGGTCACGCGGTGAGAGCCGTTGACAAGTGCGGCCGCGACCTGCGCGACCGCTCGCGAGCATCGAGGCTTCGAGGAGGCCGCCGATGACCGAGGACACGACCAGCTCGGCTCACGAGCCTGCGCTTGTCGCCGATCAGGAGGTGAAGCTGCGAGCGGAAAGAGAAGCCGGGGAAGTCCCTCACGCGACGCGGGCGCCCACGGGCGTGCGCTCACGGCGGCGACGCCGCTGTCGCGGCGAGTTGATGTCGCATCCCTGCACGCACGAGGCGTAAGTGTAAGTGCTCGGCGCGCGCGTGCCGCTTGGCCGTGACTCACGTCTCGCGCGGCTCGCCGCGCGCAGGATCTCCGGGCCGCCGTCGCGCCGCCGGCCCGCAGCGCCCAGCGCACCTCGAAGCCCGCGAACTCGGCCTCGCCGAGCAGGTGTCGCATGCCGTAGCCGAGGCTCGTCTCGTAGCAGCGCACGGCCTTCACCTTGGCGCGCCTGGGCGCTCTGCCGAGCCGCTCCACGTCTCCGGCGTCGAGCGCCGGCATCTCGGGCACCTGCTCGAGGAACGAGTGCCAGTACGCCTCCACGTTGCGGCGCGGCGAGGGCTCGCGGCCGTCCACCCACGGCGGCCATCCGTGCTGAAAGCAGTACGGCACGTCTGCGTAGAGCGTCACAGGTATTCCCGTCGCGAGCAGGCAGCGCGCGTAGGAGCGCGCGAGCAGGTGGTCTGAGTGGCCGCCGATCCCCGCGGGCGCGTACACGCGCGAGACGCCGCCGAACCCCGCCTGCGCGAGCGCCCGGTCGATCTCGGCGAGCCCGGCCGTCGAGCGCTCGCCGCGGCGGTACTGCTCGTCGAGCAGCGCCAGGTTCACGGCTCGCGCCCGCGCGAGCGCGAGCGCGCGGCGGTCCTCCTCGATGCGCAGGAGCGCGCGCTCGGCCGAGTCGCGCACGCCCGCGACGAGCTCCCAGGCTCCGCTGCGGCCCGGCGCCGGCGCGCCCGCGAACAGGTTGGCCACGCGCACGCTGCGCCCGCCCGTGAGCACGCTCCAGCAGCTCAGCACAGCGTCGTCGAGGTGCGGCGAGAGGAGCAGCTCCACGCCCTCGGCCTCGAAGCGCAGCCGCGGCGAGATGGGGCGCGCCGAGCGCGAGCCCCGGCGGGCGCGCGCGAGCAGCCGGCGCAGCGTGTTTGCTCGTCCTCGAGCCATACGGGCCCGCGAGTATATGGCGCGCGGGGAGCGCCCCAGAGGTACCGGCGAGCGCCGCTGTGCGACGGCCGCAGACCCCAGCAACGGCGGGGGTTTTCGCGCCAATCGGGACGCGGCGCCTTGGTAGACTCGTGCCCACATGTCGGTGCCCGCAGACGCACGCACTGAGGGCTCTGCGGTCGGCGCGAGGGTCCCGGATTTCTTCATCGTGGGCCACCACAAGTGCGGCACCACGGCGCTCTACGAGATGCTGAGGCGCCACCCTCAGATCTTCATGCCGCGCATCAAGGAGCCGCGCTTCTTGGCGAGCGACATGCGCTCGCGCTTCCAGCAGGCTCGCGGCCAGGCGCTGCCCGAGACGCTCGAGGAGTACCTCGCGCTGTTCGCCTCCGCCGGCGCCGGGCAGCGCGCGGGCGAGGCCACGCCGTCGTACCTCTTCTCGGCGACCGCGGCGGCCAACATGGCGCGGCTCGCCCCATCGGCGCGCAGCGTCGCGATCCTGCGCGAGCCCGCAAGCTTCATCCGCTCGCTGCACATGCAGCTGCTGCGCAGCCACGTGGAGACGGAGCAGAGCCTGCGCAGGGCGATCGAGCTCGAGCCGGACCGCGCCGAGGGCAGGCACGTGCCGCGGCGCTCGCATCTCCCCCAGCTGCTGCGCTACTCCGAGCACGTGCGCTACGTCGATCAGCTGAGCCGCTACCACGCCGTGTTCGCGCGCGAGCAGATGAAGGTGTTGATATACGACGACTTCCGCCGCGACAACGAGGGCTCCGTGCGGGAGGTGCTGCGCTTCCTCGAGGTCGACGACAGCCTGCCGTTCGAAACCCTCGAGGTGAAACAGACAGAGCGCACGATCCGCTCGCAGGGCCTCGACGACGTGCTGCGCACCGTCACCGTGGGGCGCTCCCGGACCTCGAGCCTGGCGCGCTCCGCGGTGAAGACGGTCACGTCGCGCTCGCTGCGCCACGCAGCCTTCCGGACGGCGCGCCGGCGAGGCGTATTCGCCGACGTGCCGCCCGCCGACGAGGAGCTGATGGGCGAGCTGCGCGTTCGCTTCAAGCCCGAGGTGGTGGCCCTCAGCGAATACCTCGACCGAGACCTGGTGGCGCTCTGGGGCTACGACGCGCTCGGCTGAAGCGCACATGACGCTGGTCCTGTTTCACAGGAACTTCCAGAGGTTCCAGGGAGGCCACATGAAGGTCTTCCACTATTTCGAGCACGTGCGCAGCTCGCCCAGCCACGACGCGCTGGTCCGCTTCAGCGCGGACTCCGTGTGGGACGCGGGCAATCCCTGGCTCGCGCTGCGCGACAGCGCGGTGGTGGGCGCCGAGCAGGATGTGCCCGCCGACGTTCTGTTCCTCGCGGGCGCGGACTGGCGCGCGCTCGCCCCCGCGCAGCGCGCCGGCGCGGAGGTGCCGATCGTCAACCTCATCCAGGACTTCCGCATGGTGCGCGGAGAGGCGCCGCTGCGGGAGTACCTCGCGCACCGCGCGATCCGCATCTGCGTGTCGCCCGAGCTCGAGCAGGCGGTGCGCGAGGCGGGCGCGCCCGGACCCGCGCTCACGATCCCCGTGGGCGTCGATCTCGACGCCCTCCCCGAGCCGCTCGCGCGCGAGCATCGCGACATCGACTGCGTGGTGCTCGCCACGAAGGAGCCGCGGCTCGGCGCGCAGGTCGCAGAACGCGTGAAGCGGCGCGGCCACTCCGTGCGCGTGATCGACGGCGCGGTCCCGCGCGCGGAGCTGCTCGCCGCCTTCGCCCGCGCGCGGGTCGCGGTGCTGCTCCCGGCGGCGGTCGAGGGCGCGTACATGCCAGCCCTCGAGGCGATGGCGCTCCGGCGCGGCGGTGGTGTGCCCCGACTGCGTGGGCAACCGCTCGTTCTGCCGCGACGGCGACACGTGCCTGGTGCCGAAGCGCAGCGCCCGCGCGATCTCCTCCGCGGCGCTCTCGCTGCTCTCGCGAAGCGAGCAGGAGCTCGCTCCGATGCTCGCGCGCGCCCGCGAGCAGAGCGAGCTCCACAGCCTGCTCGCCGAGCGCTCGTGCTTCCTCGAGCTGCTCGATCGGGTGGACGAGCTGTGGCGCGAGCGCTGAGCGCTCGCGCGCGAAGCTAGCCGGCGGGCTTCGAGAGGAACACGCCCGGTTCGAGCGGCGCGACCTTCGGCAGCGCCGCGTAGCCGAGGTGGGCGAGGCCGAACAGGTCCTCGACGGTGCGCAGCAGCGAGAAGTGGTTGTACGGTTCCTCGCTGGTCGTGCCGCCCTTGATGTAGGGCGAGAGCAGCAGCGCCCCCACGTTCCCGCCGCCGCGCGGCGAGAGGCCCGCGGGCGGCGCCGGCAGGTTGGGGAACTGCGGCTGTTCGCAGCACGCGCTCGAGTCGGCGAATTCGCCGCTCGTGGGAGCCTCGTCGGTGGTGATCACGAGCAGCCCGTCGTGCTTGTACGCCGGCGAGCCGGTGATCCGGGGCACGACCCTGCTCAGGAAGGAACCCGCTGCCGCGAGGCCCGCCGGCGAGCCCGGCCTGCACGGCACGGGGCTCCCGTCGTGGCACAGGTCGGGGGCGATGTAGGAGAAGTTCGGGGTGCGGCTCGCGCTCGCGAGATCGCCGCTCAGCTGCGCGAGGCCGACCACCTGGGAGGCGCACGCCGGCGAGCCGGTCACCGACTGGAAGTACACGAACGGGTCGCTGAACGTGGCGTAGCTCTCGCCGGCGGCGGGCGGCGAGGCGGTGGGGTCGGCGGCGCCGGGCGCGGGGTGCGCGCATGCCGGCGGCGTGGGCGCGCCTTCGTCCGTGCCCTCGATGTACGCGCGCCACCTGAGGCTCTTGGCCGCAAGCTGCCCCGCGAGCGTCTGCGTCGCGGGCGGGTAGAGACAGCCCGCGCCCAGGACCTGTTCCTCGGCCGCGGGCGTGGCGGGCGAGATCGCCGCGTAGGTGGGGCAGTTGGCGGCCGTTTCCGCCGTCGGGCCCTGTCCGCTCACGAGCGCGATCTCGTTGGCGAGCTGCTGGTGCGCGACGGCGTCGTAGCGCGGCAGCAGCAGGCCCTGGCGCTCGAGCGTTCGCGCCAGGTACGGCGCGGCCGAGGCCGGCCCGAAGCTCTGTGCATAGGCCGCGTCGGAGAGCATGATCACGAACACGTGGCGCAGCGGCGGCAGCCTGGTTGCGGGCGCGGCGGGCGCCGAGGCGGCGTGTTCTCCCCGGCGGCCCTTGCCGGGCTTCGACGGCGTCGCGCCGGGCTTGGACGCGGGCTTCTGCGTGGCGCCCGCGCCGGAGGAGGATTCCGGCGTCGCCTGGGCTTCGGCTTCGGGCGCGTGCGCTTCTTCGGCCGACGCGGCGCCGCCTTCGGCTTCGGGCGCCGGCGCTTCGGCGGCATTCGCCGTGCCGGCCCCCGACGCCGGCAGCAGGACCCGCAGGGGCTGCCTCGAGGCGGCGAGCGAGCCGTTCGGAGCGGTGCCCGCGGCTTTGCCGAGCACCACGCCGAAGCCGAGGAAGGCGAGCACCAGCACCGCGGAGATGCGCCGCGACGGCAGCCTCAGCGCCGACAGCGGCACGAACGCCGCGGCTGCGCGAGCCGCGAGGGAGCGGGCGCGGGCAGCGCCGCCCGGGCGCCCGCCGGCGGCTGCGCCGGCGTCCGGGGCGAGCGCGCCGCCGCCCGCCCCGTCCGCATCCCCGCCGTTCGCATGTCCGCCGTGCGCGCCTTCGCCGGAACGCCCGCCGCGGCTCAGCAGCGCGCGCAGCTCGGGGCTGCGCGGCCCGACGCGCGCGCCGCACGCCAAGCAGTAGCGCTGGCGCGCTTCGAGCGCTGCGCCGCACTCCTGGCAGCGATCGGCCTGCTCGGCGTCCACGGCCGTGGGCCCGCTATTCGCCCGAGCCGTATCCGGAGTCCGCGCCGGCGTCGCCCGGCGGCAGGAGCGCCTCCATGACGGCCGTGTGGTCGGCGGCGCCGGCGCCGGCGCCGTGCTCGAGCGCGGCGCTCGGAGCGCGCTCCATCAGCGCCGCCCCGCACTGCCAGCAGAACATCGCGCCGCGGCTGTGCGGCGCCGCGCAATGAGGGCAGTGCCCCGCGATGCCGCCCTCCTGCATGCGCAGCAGCCGCTCGACCTCGGCGAGCTCCGCGTCGCGTTCCTGCAGCACCGCGGCGCGCCGCACGAGCACGTCGAGCCGGAAGTGGTCGCGGATCGCCATCTCGTACGCGAGCCCGCCGAGGTCCCAGTGCAGCTCGGTCACCTGCTCGGCCAGCGCGTCGCGGCGCCTGCGCAGCTGCGCCTCGCCGGCGGCCGATCCGTCGGGGCCGGGCCCGGGGGGCTGGGCCTCGGGGCCGCCACCGGCGGCCGCCGTTCCGGTGCCCGAACGCATGTCGTCTCGCAGGATGCCCATACCTACCCGGTCTGGATCACGTCCGGGAGGTTCTTTGATTTTTCCTCGTAGCTCTTGCCTTTGGCTTTCTGCAGGCTTTTGACCGAGCTCGGCGGGGCCGGGTGCGAGAGGCTGCCGCCGCCTCCGGAGCCGCCGCCGCCGCTCGCCCCGGCCTTGGAGGAGGAGCCTGCGCTCGAGCTCTTGTTCGAGACTTCCACCACCTTCGCGCCGGGGAAGCTCTTGCGCAGCCCCGCGAGCGCGCCCTGGGCTTCGGCGCGCTTGCCGTACACGCCCGAGTAGATCACGTACCCGCTCGAGGAGACGCTGCTGAAGTCTTTCGAGCGCAGCGCGCCCACGCCCTTGGCTCCCTTGCCCGTGGCCGCGGTCTTGGCTGCCTGCACCGCCGCGACCGCCGTGGTGCTCGGGAGCGTCTGCAGCTGCACGGTGAAGCCGCTCTTGCCCGCGGGCCAGTCGTCGCTGAACGTGGCTTCGCCCGAGCCCTGGGCGGGCGCGCCGGCCGCGGCGGGCGACTGGGCCACGCTGATCACCTGCGACGGCTCGGTCACCGTCTTGGTCGCCCCCGAGCGGCCGATCAGCACCCCGATGCCGAGCGCGAGCAGCAGCACGCCCACGCCCGCGATCACCGTCAGCGCACCGCTGCCGGGCTGCCCTGGGCGCGAGGCGACCGGCGGGGGCTGCTGCGGGCGCGCCGGAGGCGCGGAGGCCGCGCTCGGGCCGGCCGGACGGTCAAGCAGGACGCTGCTCATCGGCGTGCGCCGCTCGCCGCACTCGAGGCAGTAGCGCTGGTCGCTCGCCATCGGCGCCCCGCACGAGGCGCACGTCTCGCGCGCGGCGATCGGGCGCGCGGGGCTGGCGATCGATTCAGTGGACACCGTGGCTGCTTCGCTCTCTGGGAAAGGGGCGGGCGCTCAGCTCGGAAGTCGCACGCGGCGAGGTCCGCACCCGACCATACATGCTCGGGAGGCCGCCACTCCGCCGCGTGAATATTTGGTGAAAGCGGCGCCGGACGGCGCCGCTACATGCCGGCGCGCGCGCCGACCGGGGGCGCCGCGCCGAGCCTGCCCGCTCATCCCAGCGCGAGAAGCCAGCCAGCCGAGGCATCGTGAATCCTCCGTGATCGGCGTGTTCGCGGCGCGCGAGCGCACGCGCTGCGAGCAACCTGCGCCCGCGTCGTTGACCCCCGCACGGGCGCGGCAGGCAAACCACATCCGCGCACCCGGGTCGTCGATGGCGCGCCCGCGCCGGCTACGCAATCGCAACGTATGATGTCTCCGACGCCCGCCCGAGCGCTCCCGCTGTACGCGCCCGAGGCCTCCGCGCAGGCGCCGGGGAGCGCATCTTTCGCCTGGTCGTCGGGTTATAACCGCAGCGGGCGCAGCGCGCAGGGCCGTATGCGTCCGCGCCGCGCGATGACGAGAGCCAACCAGCGAACCGAGGAGGAACCCCGGATATGAGGAGCAACAGCAGCAGGCGCGTGCGCGCAGCGCTCGCCTCGGGCCTCGCCGCCGCCGCGCTCGCCGGAGCCGCCCCCTTCGCGCTCGCCGCGGCGAAGCCCCACGTGACGACGGGCGCAGCCGCGCACGTCACGCGCTCCTCCGCGCAGCTCACCGCGCTGATCATCCCCCACGGCACTCCCACCAGCTACTACTTCCAATGGGGCACAAGCTCGGCGTTCGGCAAACAGACCCCGACCGTGAACGTGGGCGCGCCCGCTACGCCCCCCAAGCTGAAAGTCGGGCAGGAGATCACCGGTCTCGTGCCGAGCGTCGTCTACCACTACCGGGTCGTGGGGCTCTACGGCACGGGCCTGACGGTGCTGGGCCGCGAACGCACCTTCTCGGTGAAGGGCTCGAAGGCCAAGCTCGAACTCACCAAGATCACGTCCGTCACGGTGGGTTCGTCGTTCCTCGTCACGGGAACCCTCAGCGGCACCGGGAACGCGGGCCACGCGGTGGTGCTGCAGGCCAGCCCCTACCCGTTCCACGAAGCGTTCGCCGCGATCGGCGTGCCCGCGACGACGAACGCGACGGGGCACTTCGCCTTCCGGGTGGCGAACCTCAGCCGCAACACCGAGTTCCGCGCGCTCACCCAGGACCTGCGCCCCGTCTACAGCCAGACGCTGACGGTGCACGCCGCGGTGCACGTCACCTTCCACGTGCGCTCGAGCGGCCAGGTGGGGCTCGTCAGGCTGTACGGGACCGTGTCGCCGGCCGTGCCGGGCGCGCAGGTTGAATTCCAGGTCCAGAAAGCGATCCGCCCGAACCGCAAAGAAGAAACCACGCGCTACGTGACGCAGTTCTCGGGCAAGGTCAAGAAGGGCACGAAAAGCTACTCGCTCTTCAGCAGTGTGGTGACCGTCAGGAAGGGCGGGCGCTACCGCGCGTTCGTGAAGATCCCGACGGGCGAGCTCTACTCGGGCGCGAGCACGCAGACGTACGTGCTTCACGCGGCGCCGAAGAAGACGCACTCGCACTAGCGCACGGCTGCAGCCGTGCCGCCGCGCGATTCCGGGCGGACGCGTGCGCGCAGCGCGCCGGGCGCCCGGCGGCCCGCGCCTTCAGTCGCCGAACAGCCCGCGCGCAACGAGAAGCGAGAGAACGCGTTCGACCTCGCGCTCGACGGTTTCACTCGTCGAATCGAGCACGAGGTCGGGCTCGGCGGGCGCTTCGTAGGGCGCGCCGATCCCGGTGAGGCCGGCGAGGTCGCCCGCGCGCGCGCGCGCATACAGCCCCTTCGGGTCGCGCTGCTCGCACTTCTCGAGCGGCGCGTCGACGAAGATCTCGAGGAACTCCAGGTCGTCGTCGGCGTGCAGCGAGGCGGCCGCCTCGCGGTCGGCCACGTACGGGCTCACGAGGCTCACGAGCGCGATCGTGCCCGACTCTGCGAGCAGCCTCGCCACGTGCGCGGTCCTGCGCACGTTCTCGCGGCGCGCCTGTTCGTCGAAGCCGAGATCGCCGTTGAGGCCGTGGCGCAGATTGTCGCCGTCGAGCAGGAACGCGGGCCGGCCGGCGGCGATCAGGCGCTCCTCGACGGCTGCGGCGACCGTGGACTTGCCGGCGCCCGGAAGGCCCGTGAACCACAGCGTCGCGCCGCCGTGGCCGAGCTCCTCCCAGCGGCGCTCGCGCGTGACCCTGGTGCCCTGCCAGCGTACGTTGGGGCTGCGCTCGTGCCTGGGCTCCGCCGGCGCCTCCACCTCGGTGTCGAGGATCACGCCCGCGGCGACCGTTTCGTTGGTGGCCTCGTCGACGATGATCAGGCTGCCGGTGACGCGGTTGCGCCGGTAGGAGTCGAACACCAGCGGCGCGCTCAGCTCGAGGTGCACGCGCCCGAGGTCGTTGAGCGCGAGCGTCCCCGCGGATTCGTCGCGGTGCAGCGTCTCCACGTCGATGCGGTAGCGGACCTCCGCGGCCCCGAGTTTCACGGTGCGCGTGGTGTGCTTGACGAGGTAGCGCCGCCTGGGGCTGAGCGGTTCCTCCGACATCCAGCACAGCAGGCACTCGAAGCGGTTGACCACGCTCGGCTGGTTGTGCGGGCGCACGATCGTGTTGCCTCTGCTCACGTCGAGGTCGTCGGTCAGGCGCAGCGCGACCGACATCGGCGGGAACGCCTCCTGGACGGGGCCGTCGAATGTGTCGATAGCTTCGATCGTCGTGCGCTGTCCGCTCGGCAGGATCAGCACCTCGTCGCCCGCCCGGAGCACGCCGCCGGCGACCTGGCCCGCGTACGCGCGGTAGTCGGCGAGGTTCGTCGCTTCGGGGCGGATGACCCATTGGACGGGGAAGCGGACGTCGATCAGGTTGCGGTCCGAGGCGATGTGCACGTGCTCGAGGTGGTAGAGCAAGGGCGGCCCCTGATACCACGGCATCACCTCCGAGCGGTCGACCACGTTGTCGCCGAGCAGCGCCGAGATCGGGATGAACGTGACGTCCGGAAGCTCGAGCCTTGCGGCGAACCTGTCGAAGTCCTCGACGATCCTGTCGAACACCGCCTCCTCGAAGTCCACGAGATCCATCTTGTTGACGCACACCACCACGTGCGGGATGCCCAGCAGCGAGCTGATGAACGCATGGCGCTTGGACTGCTCGACGACGCCCTTGCGGGCGTCGATCAGCACGATCGCAAGATCGGCGGTCGACGCCCCTGTGACCATGTTGCGCGTGTACTGCTCGTGCCCCGGCGTGTCGGCGATGATGAACCGCCTCTGGGCGGTCGCGAAGTAGCGATAGGCGACGTCGATCGTGATGCCCTGCTCGCGCTCCGCGCGCAGGCCGTCGGTGAGCAGCGACAGGTCGAGGAAGTCCTGCCCGCGCCGCTCGCTCGCCTGCTGCACGTGCGCGAGCTGGTCGCTCAGCACCTGCTTGGAGTCGTACAGCAGCCGCCCGATCAGCGTGCTCTTGCCGTCGTCGACCGAGCCCGCGGTGGCGAAGCGCAGCAGCTCGGCCGGGCGCTCGGTGAAGCGCCGGAACGCGGTCGCGGCGCTCTCCGTCGCGGCACCCCCTGTGGCATCGCCGAAACCACCGGCGGCGTGGCCGTTGGCGGCCGTCTCAGGCGAAGTGGAGCGCTCCATCAGCTCTGGGTGTGGGTGGGCCGGGCGTCGGTTCGACGGTGTACGCGACGGGCGGCCGCTCGGCCGCCGAATGCGCGCATTGTAGAGCCTCCGCGGCCCCGGCCATCGCGAGCGCGCGTCGTTTCGTGTCGATCGTTCGAGTGCATCCGTGCGCGGGCTCCTTCGAGTGCGATCCGTGCGCGGCGCGGAGCGTACACCGCTGCAGCCGCGCCAGCGTGAAGATTATGAGGTGCGCGTGCGGTCCGCAAGACGGCGCGGGGAGCCGCGTGTCCTCGACGGCCGGCACGGGAGGCGACGGAGCGTGCGTCTACGCTGATGGGGGCCTGCGTGCGCGCTCGCCGCGGGCGCGCGGGGGAGTGCGCGGGCGAATCGCATGGAGCACCCGAGAACACACAGCGAGACGGCGCCGGTTGGGCGCGCCGGCACACGCGCGGCGCGGTTCCCCCGCGTCCTGCATGGCGCGCTGGCCGTCGCGCTCGTGCTCTCGGTCGGGGCGGCCAGCGGCTGTGCCTCCCACGGCGCAGGCGCCGGAGCGGCCAGCCAGACGCCCGCACAGGCCGAAGAAGAACGCAGCGAAGAAGCCACGAAGAAACGCGAAGAAGCGACCGAAGAAGCGAAAGACCGCGAACTGCTCTCGGAGATAGAAGCGCGCAAGAGAGAAGAAACCGCCGAAGAAAACGCCAAGCAGCGCGAACGCCAGGGCGAAGCCGATGCGAAGAAGCACGAAGCCGAAACCAAGAAGAAGCGCGAAGCGAAGGCCAAGGCAGAAGCGAAGGCCAAGGCAGAAGCAAAGAAGAAGGAAGAAGAAGCGAAGAAGAAGGCCAAGGCCGAAGCGGAAGCGAAGAAGCGCCGCCTGCAAGCCGAATCCAAGGGCGCGCAGCCGAATACCACCTCTACCCGCGCGCGCAAGACACCGCCGCCCGTGCAGGTCGTCACGACTGGCGAATGACGCGGCCGGCACGCGGCGCCGGCGCAGCGCGCGCCACGCGGCGGCGTGCAGGCTCGGGCAGGCTTCTAAGATTCGCCGGGTGCGCGAAAGACCTCGCAAGATGCCGGCGCTGCTGTCGGCGCTGATCGCGCTCGCGGCCGCAGGCGCGCTCGCGGGCTGCGGCGAAGGGGTGAGCGGTTCGGCGGGCTCCGAATCCGGTGGCGCCACCTCGGGCGCGGCGGCGAGCGCCGGCAACGAAGCGATCGAAGCCGAAAACCGCAAGCGCGCGGCAGAACTCAAGCGCAGCGAAGCGCTCTCCGAAGAGGAAGCCAAGGCGCTGCGCGAAGCGCGCGAAAAGCAGGCTCACGAACGCGCGGCCGAAGAAGCCAAGCAGCACAAGAGCAAGAAGAGCACGACCAAGCACAAGAGCGCCGCGAAGACGAAGAGCTCCGGCGGCAAGAGCAAGCCGGGCACCACCAAGTCGCACAAATCGCCTGAAACGGCCGCCGAAAAAAGCGCGCGCAGCCAGTTCGAACGCGAAGAACAGCAGGAACTGGCCGCGGCGAAGAAGAAGGAACGCGAGGAAGCGTCCTCGGGCAGATAGGCGCCGCGCCTGCAGGCGGGGGCCGCCCGCCGCGCCGCCGGGGGCGCCCCAGCGCCCGTCAGAGGATGCCCCGCGCCGAACTGTTCCCGCCTGCTCCGGAGCGCACGTTGCCCGACACGGCCGCCACACCCCCGCCAGCCGACCTCTCGCGCGAGCTGCGCCCTGACGGGCACGCCGCCGGCGCCGCGCCGGACGCCGGCGCGGGCCCGCGCGTCCTGATGCTCGGCATGGGCTGGTTCCCCGACACGCTCGGCGGACTCGACCGCTACTACCGCTCGCTGCTCGAGGCCCTTCCCGAGGCGCGCGGCGTGGTGATCGGGCCGGCGGCCGACGCTCCCGTGCGGCTGACCGCCGTCGGCCGCCAGGACCAGCCACTCCCGCTCCGGCTGCTCGCGTTCGCCCGCGCGAGCGCAGGCGCCGTGGCCGGCGCGTCGGTGGTGGACATGCACTTCGCGCTGTACGCCGCGGCGCCGCTGTTCGCGGGCATGCTGAGAGGACGCGCCAAGGTGTTCCACTTCCAGGGCCCGTGGGCGCAGGAGAACGTCGAGTCGGGCGACCGCTCGCGCCGGCGTTTCGCCGCGCGCGCCGCGCTCGAGCGCGGGGTGCTGCGCCGGGCCGACGCATACGTGGTGCTGTCCTCGGTGTTTCGCAGGGAGCTCGTGGAGCGCTACCGCGTGGCGCCGTGGGACGTGCACGTGTGGACGCCCGCGGTCGACACCGAGCGGTTCTCGACCGGAGAGCGGGAGCGGGCGCGGGCGGCGCTGTCGGTGGGCCCGGGCGCGTTTCTCGCGATCTGCGTTCGGCGCCTGGTCCCTCGCATGGGCATCGAGCACCTGCTCGACGCGTGGGCCCGGATCCTCGACGAGTTGCCCGCCGGCTCGCGGCTGCTGCTCGTGGGCGACGGACCGCTGCGCGCGCAGCTCGCCGAGCGGGCCGCCGATCCCGCGCTCGCGGGGAGCGTGCATCTCACCGGCCGTCTCGACGACGTCGAGCTGATCGAGGCCTACCGGGCCGCCGATGTGGCGATCGTGCCCACGATCGCGGTCGAGGGCTTCGGGCTGGTGGTCCTCGAGGCGGCCGCCTGCGGCACGCCCAGCATCGTCAGCGACGTCGGCGGGCTGCCCGAGGCGATCGCGCCACTCGATGGCTCGCTGGTCGTACCCGGCGGCGATGCCGCCGCGCTGGCCGCGCGCCTGCGCAAGGCCGCCGCGGGCGCCCTGCCCGGCCGCGCTGCCACCCGGTCCTTCGCGGAGCGCTCCTCGTGGCCGGCGCTCGCCCGGCGCCACCGCGAGCTCTACCGCCGGCTGGACGCTGGCGAGCGCGACGCGCGGCCGCGCGTGCTCGTGCTCGATCATGTCGCGCGCCTGTCCGGCGGCGAGATCGCGCTGCTGCGCGTGCTGCCGCGGCTGCACGGCGCCAACGTGCACGTGATCCTCGGCGAGGACGGCCCGCTGGCCGAGCGGCTCGTCCAGGCCGGCGTTTCCGTCGAGGTGATGCCCCTCGCGCCGTCGTTGCGCGATCTGCGCCGCGAGCGCGTGCGCTTCGGCGGCGCCTCGCCGGTGGCGCTCTGGCGCACGCTCTCCTACGTGGCGAGGCTCGCGCTGCGCGTGCGCCGGCTCAGGCCCGAGGTCGTGCACACGAACTCGCTGAAGTCGGGCGTGTACGGCGCGCTCGCCGCGAAGGCGGCCGGCGCGCCCGTTGCGTGGCACGTGCGCGACCGCATCTCGCGCGATTACATTCCGCGAGCCGCGGTGATGCTCGTGCGCGCGATGGTCGCGTGGCTCGCCGACGCGGTGATCGCCAACTCGCAGTCGACGCTCGACACGCTCCCGGCGCGCGGGCGCGCGGTGGGCCGCTGGGTGATCGCCGACTCCGTGGAGCCCTCGCCGCGCGAGCGCGTCGCGGCGGCGCGCGTGCGCACGTTCGGGATGCTCGGGCGGATCGCGCCGTGGAAGGGTCAGGACCTGTTCCTGCGCGCGTTCGCGAGGGCGTTCCCGGACGGGCCGGAGCGCGCGGTGCTCGTGGGCTCGCCGATGTTCGGCGAGGAGGGCTACGAGCGCGAGCTGCACGAGCTCGCGCAGAGCCTCGGGCTCGCCGGGAGGGTCGAGTTCCGCGGCTTTCGCGAGGACATATGGCACGAGCTGGCGTCCTTCGACGTGCTCGTGCACGCGTCCGTGATCCCCGAGCCGTTCGGCCAGGTGGTCCTCGAGGGCATGGCCGCGGGCCTCGCGGTGCTCGCCCCCGACGAGGGCGGGCCGGCCGACGTGATCGAGGACGGCCGCACCGGCCGCCTGTTCGCCAGCCGCGACGAGGCCTCGCTGGCGAGCGCGATGCGCGCGCTGCGGGACTCGCCGCAGGAGTGCGAGCGCCTGGGCGGGCATGCGCGGCGCGCGGTCGAGGCCTACCATCCCGACGTGACCGCCGGGCGCCTCGAAGAGGTCTACCGGCGCGTGCTCGAGGGCGTCAGCTGATCGCCTCGAGCCAGTCGCGCCCGCCCGCGCGGATCTGCTCGTAGATGCTCTCCGAGCGCTCCACCAGGCGCCGTTCGGTCGCTCGTTCCCAGCGCAGCCAGCGAACGCGGTTGACGGCGCGCAGCGGAGCGCGGAGCAGCGGCGAGCGCGGCGGGGGCAGCGGCTTCGGCGCCAGCGCGCGATGCGCAGGGCTCAGTTCCCCGGTGCGGAAGCCCGCGCCGTGGTGGTAGATGACGCCGCCGTAGATCCCGAAGTAGAGCGGGTCGAGTCTGTTGCCGTTGCTTCTCAGCACCTGCTCCCACGGCGTCCCCGTGAGCTCGAGCCGGCGCATCAGGTTCCCCCCCACGTCGCTCGTGCGCCGGCCGCCGACCCCGGCCCACGTGGCGCCCGCCGTCCAGTCGCCCGGCAGGCTGCGCCACAGCCCGACCGTGGTCACGCAGAAGCTCGGATGCGGCTGCGGCTCGTCTCCGTTCTCGGCCCGGCGCACCGCAAGCAGCGGCGCCCGCTGAAGCCCCGCGGCGATCAGCGGCATCGGATCGGCGATCGGGAAGGCGTCGCCGTCCAGGAACATCAGGAGGTCGTCGTCGGACGCCACCTCGCCGATCTCCATGGCCAGGTGGTTGAGCTTGCCCGCGTGCGTTCCCCGCTGGTCGACCACGCGGTCGAAGTGCACGCCGTGCGAAGGGTCGATGTCCTGCAGCGAGGCCCAGATCTGCAGGTCGCCATCGATGTTCTCGCGCAGGTAGCGGGTCTGGATCTCGATCCAGCGCGGGGACTGGAAGTGGACCGTCGCGACGTGCAGCACCGGCTCTATGCGGACACGCGGGTCTCGGCGCTCTCAACGGGCGCCTCGGCGCGCACCGCGGGACGCATCCTCGCGAGCAGCGGCGCGAGCGGCAGCTGCATCGCGGCCGTCATGAGCGACCGGCGGGCGGGGCGCTCGGCGCTTGTGCGCAGCGCGATCGCGCCCGTGCCGCGCAGGAACCTGTTGCCCTGAAGTGGGCTTCCGGCGTCCAGCGCGGCGAAGTCCGGCAGGGCCGAGGGCGAGCCGATCCAGGCGAGTATCTGGGCGATCACGCTCTCGGGGTTCGCCACGAAGTCCTCGTGGCGCACGAACAGCCTGCGCGCGGCGGGCTGGCGCAGGAAGACCAAGGCGGACAGGAGGTAGGTGGCGAGCAGATGCAGGTTTGCGGTGAGCGGAGACTTCGAGCCGGAGCTCTCGTCGCGAGGGTCGAGCGAAGCCACGATCCCCTGCGCGTCGCGGACCAGGAACAGGATGTAGAGGTCGATGCCCGGCATTCGCTGAAGCTCGCGCGCCCGCAGCGGATAGTGGGAGGTGTCCACTATGAACGACGATCCCGTGACGGTCGAGATCGCCCGATAGAGCTCCTCGTTGAGCTGCGCGTATCGCGGGCGCAGGCGGCGTCGCAGAGGCCACCGGTTCACACGGTAGAGCGCCGAGGTCCGGTCGAGATACAGCTGCGTCTCGTCGCCGAACAGGTCGGACGGCTGATTAACACATTTCCGGATCGCGCGCCACAGATCTTCGCCCTGCTCGTCGCAGAAGGACGGTATTCCGCGCCTGGTGAACCACGAGTGAACCTCACCCGCGAAGAACAGGCTCGCGCAATTGCCGAGCGTCACCCCGAGAATGGTGCTGCCGCTGCGGTGCGCGCCGAGCACGAACACGACCTTGGGCTTTTTACCCTCGGCGACCCCCTCCAGGCCAGGCGCCGACGCCTGCGCGACTGTGCCTGACCCCATGGCGGCACTGTAGCAAAGCGATCACCGCCGGCCCCGGCCACCGCCGCCGTCAGCGAACGCGCGCCGATGACCCCGAGACGTGTCCCTCGGCGCGCGAGGAGGGTGACGGCCGCCGCCGGGCGGACGGCCGCAGCAGCCGGAAGATCGTCGCCCATGGCGACTGCAGCAGCGTCGTCACGAGCGAGCCGCGCCCACGCGAACGCCGCGGACTCTCGAGCGCGACGGTCGGCTCGCCGACGAGCCTGTTTCCGTGCAGGGGCACGCCGGTCCGCAGCGAGTCCGTGTCGGGCACGCCCGCGTCCGAGCCGATGCGCTCGAGCACCTGCGCGAGCACGCCCTGGGGATCGGCGGCGAAGTCCTCGTAGCGGACGAGCACACGCCGCTCGCGCGGATGCGCGAGGAACACCGCCACGGCGAACATGTGGGTCAACCACAGGTACGCGTTGGCGGCGAGCAACCCGAAGCTCCGCTCGGGAACGTCCTTGCGGGCGAGGGAGCGCACCACGTCGTGAGGATCGCGCACCAGGTATATGAGGTACAGCTCTATTCCGTCCAGGCTCTGCATCTCGCGTGCGCGCAGTGGATAGTGAGAGCTATCGAGTATGTGCGTGGCGCCCGCAGCGCGCGCGATCGCGAGGTACAGCTCCTGCGACACCCTTCGGTACTCACCTCGCAGGCGACGCCGGACGGGCCAGCTGCGAAGGTGAAACAGCGCCGAGGACCGCTCGAGGCAGCGCGTTTGATATCCGAACAGATCCTCCGGTGACTTCACCAGCGCGCGCACCCCGTTCCAGAAGTTCACGCGCTCGCTGTCGTGCAGTGTGGGTTCTCCCGATTGAGTGAGCCACTTGTCGAGCTCGCCCGCGAAGAACACACCCGCGCAGTTACCGAGCGCCACCCCCAGAATCGTGCTCCCGCTGCGGCCCGCCCCGAGCACATAGGCCACCTTCGGCCTGACGGTCACGCCAGGTCGCGCGGTCTCCGTGCTTCCCGGCTGAGCCACCGCGCGGCATTCTTGCACACCGCCTCGCGAGCCGCCCGAGCCGCCCGAGCCGCCCGAATGGGCCAAGAGCGCACACTGGTATTCTCGCGGTTGGATGGCCCGCGCACAGTGGCAACGCGAGATCGAGTATCCGAACACATGTCGTTGACACCGTCGTCGGTGCTGATGGTGACCCCGCGATGGGCCCGGGACGGGGGTGTGGGAGCGCACGTGGAACAGAGCGCCGCGCTGCTCGCCGCGCAGGGAGTCGAGGTGTCGGTCCTCGCGGCCCGAATCGAATCCGAGCGCCGTATCCCGGGAGTCACGATTCACCGCGCCGATCTGTTCAACGCGCATCTGGACGCGGCCGCGAAGCTCGGCGCGGCGCTCTCGTCGGGCCCGCGCCTGGTTCACCTCCACCAGATGGACGACCCCGCGATCGCCGAGGCCGCGCGCGCCAGCGCTCCGGTCGTGATCAGCGCGCACACATACACCGCGTGCCCCTCCGGGGCGTACTACTTCTCACCCGGCCGAGAATGCACCCGCGGCCACGGTCCGGCGTGCCTGCCGAACATGCTCCTGCGCGGGTGCGCACACGGGCGCAACCCGCTGCGGCTCCCCGCGAAATACGCGAACGCGCAGAGCGGCCTGCGAGCGCTGCGGCTCGCCGACCTGGCGATCTCCTATTCCTCCGCAGTCGACCGGCACCTGGCGGCGAACGGCATCGCCCGGCGCCGCATCGTCCCGTACTTCCCCACGATGGACGCGCGCGCGGCCGATGCGGGCGAGGAGCGCTCCCGGCGCGTGGTGTTCGCGGGCAGGATCGTCGCGGCGAAGGGCGTGGACGTGCTCGTGCGGGCCGCGCGCGAGGTCGAGGCCGAGTTCGTGGTGTGCGGCGACGGGCCCCGGCTCGAGGCGATGCGCGCCCTCGCGAGCCGAGTGGGGGTCGCCGAGCGCGTCAGCTTCAAGGGCTGGCTGTCGGGCGAGGATCTGGCGCGCGAGCTGGCGGCGGCCTGCGTGGTGGCGGTCCCGTCCGTGTGGCCCGAGCCGTTCGGGCTGGTGGGGATCGAGGGTTTCGCGGCGGGACGGCCCGCGGTGGCCAGCGCCACGGGCGGAATCGGAGATTGGCTCGAGCACGGCGTCAGCGGGCTGTGCGTGGCGCCGGGCGACCCGCACGCGCTCGCGGCGGCTCTCGATCAGCTGCTCTCCGACCCCGAGCGCGCGCGCACGATGGGCGAGGCGGGTCGCCGCGCCGTCGCGGAGCGGTTCTCGCCGGAGCGGCACCTGGGCGCGCTGCTCGACGCCTACGGCGAGGCGGGCGCCGCGTGGGTCGCGAGACGAGGCACGGCGCCGCCGGAGCGCGCGCTCGTCGCGAACGCCGGCGAAGGCCTCTGAGGAGAGCGGGGAACCTGTGAGGGAGCGCGCGCTGTCGGCGATCAAGAGCGTTGCCCGCACGGTGTTGCCGCACTCCGTGTACCGCATGTACCGCCGCCGCAAGGTGGCTTCGATCGTCGCGCGCTACCGCTCGCGCACGATCACGCACACCTACGGTGGGCACACGCTGCGCCTGCGCCTCGAGGACCCGCTCGCCGAGGCGTGGTACGACCGCGACTGGCAGGAGCCCCAGATGATCGCGTTCCTGCGCGAGCGCGGCGCGCTTCGCGAGGGCGCGCTGGTGTTCGACCTCGGCGCCCACCAGGCGGTCGTGGCGCTCCTCTGCGCCCGTGCGGTCGGCGAGAGCGGCCGCGTGGTCGCGGTCGAGGCGGAGCCCCACAACGCGCGCCTTGCACAGGCCAACTGCGACCTCAACGACGCGGGCAACGTGACGGTCCTGCATGCGGCCGCCGCGGCGGCCGAGGGCACCATCAACTTCGCGGAGGGTCTCACGGGCCAGGTGGACGAGCGCACCGCGGCGGGCAATGTGGCGGTTCGCGCGGTGAGCGTCGACGGGCTCGCCGCCACCTACGGGACGCCGGACGCGGTCGTGATCGACGTCGAAGGCTACGAGGACCAGGTGCTCCGCGGGGCGCGCGAGACGCTCGCCAACGGAACGACGAGCTTCCTCGTGGAGGTGCACGACGCGAGCACGCTCGGCACGTTCCGGGCGACCGCGGACGCGGTGCTCGCTCACTTCGACGCATTCGACAAGTACATCGCCCGCGAGGACAGCGACCCCTTCGTCGCGATCAACGGCTCGCCGCCGAGCTCGCGCTTCTTCCTCGCGGCGGTGCCCTCGCGCTAGCCGAGCGAGAGCGCGAGCCCGCGGAAGCGCTCGAGCTGAGCCCCCTCGAATGGCGGCTCGGCGGCGATCGACGCGGCTCGTGCGATCCGCTCGGGGCTGCCCGAGGAGAAGAGCACCACGCCGTGGCGATTGCGCGCCAGCGCATCCGCCAGCAGCAGGTCGGCGAGCGTCTCGACGCGCGATGCGTCGAGCCCGAGCGCAGCGGACCATGAGGCCGAGGTCTCGGGCCGCGTGGCGACGCGCTCGCGCAGCGCCGGCAGCGAGCCGCTGAGCGGCGAGAACGTGACCGTCAGCGCACCGGCGGCGCGCAGCTCTCCCACCGGCCCGGGGGCGAGCGTGGAGGACTCGAACTGCGCGAGCTGCCCGACGTCGCCGCTCGCGAGCAGCTCACGCGTCTGGAGCGCGGAGGTCGCCGTTCCGAGCCCGCGCACGAGGCCCTCGGCGAGCAGCTCGCCGAGCGTTGCGCGCAGCTGCGGCGAGCGCCAGTCGGCCGCCGTGCAGTCGTGCAGCAGGTACGCGTCGACGTACTCGAGGCCGAGCTCGCGGAGGCTCACCTGCAGGCTTGCCCGCGCCTTCTCCGGCGAGTAGTCGCCGCCGCTGACGAGGTGGCCCGAGTGACGCCGGGCCGCTGCGAGCAGACGCCCGGAACGCCGCGTGGCGAGGCGGGCCGCGCGCTTGGCGAGGTCGACGAGCGGCGTGCGCCGCGGCGGGTCGAGCCCGAACTTCGTCGCGATCGTGACCTCCCCCCTGCGCGGCCTGGCGAAATCGCCCACGATCCGCTCCGCGTCCCCGCTGCCGTACAGACGCGCGAGGTCGAAGTGCCGGATGCCGGCGTCGTACGCCGCCGCCAGCAGGCGCGCGGACTCGCGCCGGGTGCGCCCTCCGACGAGCGCGCTGCAGCCGAATCCGAGCGGTCCCGCCAGCAGTGGCGCGGGCGGCTCTCGGGCGGGGTCCACGCTAGCGTCCCCGGGCGGCGCCGCGCAGGCGGTCGGCGAGCCTGAGCGCGAGCGCCACGATCGTGAGCGTCGGGTTGGATGTCCCGGACGTGGGGAACACCGACGAGGAGGCCACGTACAGGTTCTCGGTGCCGAACACGCGGCAGTCGGGATCGACCACTCCCTCGTGCGGCTCGCGCGCCATGCGCGTGGTCCCCATGTGATGGCCCGCGTCGACCAGGATCCCCGAGAGCGCCATCGGGTGCTCGAGGGCGGGCGCGGAGGCGAGATCGACCTTCGCGAGCCCCGCGCGCTCGAGCTCCACCGCGAGGATCTCGAGCCACGCGCGCATCGCCGCGAGATCGCCCTCGGTGATGCGCCAGTCGACCGCGAGCCTGCGCACGCCGAGCGCGTCGCGCTCGCCGGCGAGCGCCACCCTCGACTCGGGGTTCGGCAGCGGCTCGGTGCCGAGCGCGAGGCGCGCCACCGAGGCGCTGTCCTGGGCGGAGGCGCCTCTGAGGTGACGCGCGGCTCCCCTCGCCAGCGGCCCCGGCCCGCGCAGGACGGTGAGCGCATTGCGCGGGACGGCGCGGCGGCGGCTCGGGTCGCGGACGGCCCTGAACAGCTCCTTGCCGGCGACGAGCGCAGCCGGCTGGTCGAAGACGATCGCGGCGTTCGCGCCGGGCAGGCGCCGCTCGCGCTGCAGCTCGGGGCTCGCGCGCAGGTACGGCTGGCGGGCCACGCCGTGCTCGCGGCGCAGCGCGAGCAGCTCGACCAGCCGGGCCATGTCGCATTCGGCGAGCGCAACCGAGATGCCGCCGTGCTCCTGGAAGAACCGGCCCAGGAGCCGCTCGTCGGGCGCCGCGCCCGTGTCGAGCAGGATCCGCGCGGTCTCGAGCCCGCCGGCGCACACCACGAAGGTGCTCGCCGCGACGGTCGCGTCCTCGCCGCCCTCGCCGCGGATGCGCGCCCGCTCGAGCACGCCGGAGCCGTCCCCGTGCAGCTCGGTGAGGCTCGCGCCCAGCAGCACATCGACCGCGGCGGAGGCCCGCAGCGCGTCGTGCTGCGCCCGCGCGAGATCGGGCCTTGCCAGGAACACCGAGCAGTACGGCTCGAGCGGGCCGCCCCCGAGCGGCGCGCTCGACGGGAAATCGTCCGGCCACGGCGGGCGCCGCCCCTCGGGGAAGGGCTCCGCGCCGAGCCACCTGCTCGCGCGCGTGTAGTAGGGCGCGAGCTCCGCGAGCCCCACCGGCCAGCCGCTGTGCGCCACCCACTCGCGCGGCGCGAAGTCCTCCTCGACGAACGGCAGCAGCTGGCCCGCCCAGCGCCGCGTGCTGCCTCCGAGCACGCGGAAGCGCATCTGCTGGGCGCTCGTCAGGCGCAGGCCCTCGTCAAGCGTGCGGTAGAGCTCCTGCGCGCGCGGCGCGATCTGCTCGGGCCCGCCGGCGAGCAGCGTCAGCTTCAGCCCGCTGTGCTCGAGCTCGCTCGCGAGCGCGAGGCCCGCCGCGCCCGCGCCGACTATGCACACGTCGCAGGCGAGCCGCTGCCCGTCCACGTCGGCGATCGACCTGATCACGCGCGCAGCAGGGACTCGAGCAGAGCGTCCACGACCTCGGCGGTGTGCGCGAGGCTCATGCGCCGCGAGGCGAACTCGCGGCCGCGCGCTCCGAGGGCGTCCGCCGAGGCGCTGTCGGCGAGCAGCGCGAGCAGGCCGCGCGCGAGCGCCTCGGCGCTCGGCTGGACGAGCTGCAGGGCGTCCTCGTCGAGGAGCGCCTGCCAGCGGTGCGAGCCGTCGAATGCCAGCACGGGGCGAGCGGAGGCGAGGCACGCCGCGAGCGAGGTCTTGCGCGAGCTCGGACCGGAGGGGTCGGCGAACACCAGCACCTCGCACGACGCGAGCGCGTCGGCCAGCTCCTGCGCGGGGATCGTGCCCGAGAAGGCGAGCGCCGATCCGAGGCCGCGCCGGCGAGCCTCCTCGAGCCACAGCCGGCCCTCCGCGCTGTCGGCACCCGGGGCACCGAGCAGCGCGAGGCGCAGCTCGCCGTGCTCGGCGCCCGCCAGTCCCAGCGCGTCGAGCACCAGCTCGGCGACGTGGCGCCCGTAGTAGTAGCCGAAGACGCCCACGGTCGAGCCCTCCCGCGGGCGGGCGCCGGCGCGCGGCTCCGGCAGGTTCGAGAACACCGGAGCGACCGCGACCGGCCTGCGCGGGAGCCATCTGCGGGTGCGCAGCCAGTCCTGGCGCTCGTCGGTCGTCACCACGACCGCGCCCGAGCGGCGCATGACCCCGACGAACGCGACGCGCTGGGTCGCCGCCCAGACCTTGCCGCGCAGCCCGCGCTGGCGCCACGGGAACGCGAACTCGTGCAGGATCGCGAGCACCGGGACTCCGCAGGAGCCGAGCGCCGCGAGCACGGGGCGCACGAGCACGGGAAGGCCCCGGTAGGCGTAGGAGAACACCGAGTAGTGGAAGATCACGGCCTCCGCTCCGCTGCGCTCGAGCTCCTCCGGCAGCCCGCGCGTCCACGCGCGGACCTCCCGTGCGCTCGCCCCGAGCTGCCCGCCGCTGCGCTCGAGCCAGTGCATCGAACAGGTGATGCCCTGCTCCTGCAGCGAGCGCGCGAGCCGCTCGGCGTGGTCCCGGGCGCCGCACACGGGCCTCGCGGAGACGCCGACCACGGCGACGCGCATCGGCCGCGGCCCGTAGGTGCGGGGGTCGCCCTCGGCGCGCGCGTCCCCGGCGCGCTCGTGCACGCTGACCCCCATCACGATGCGCCCGCGCGCTCGAACGCCTCGCCGCGATACGCCGCGTCGATCGCCTCGGCGAGCGCACCGACGTCGCCCGTGGGCACCACCAGGCCGTTGCGGCCCCGGTCGAGCACCTCCTTCATGCCGGTGTCCTCGCTGACGATCACCGGCACGCCGCACGCCAGCGCCTCCGCCGGCGCGTAGCCGAATCCGTCCAGATAGCTCGGGTGGACGCACACGGACGCCGAGCGCAGGCGGCCGACCGGGTCGCCGGGCGACACCGTGATGCGCGCGTCGGCCGCGCAGGCGCGCTGCATGAAGAGACGCATCGCCCTCGTCGGCCATCCCCCCACGAGCACCAGGCGTAGGTCTCCGTGCGGCAGGCGCCGCACCGCGTCCACGAGCAGCGGCACGCCCTTGTCGACCGTCAGCGCCCCCATGAAGACGACGTCGAACGTGTCCGGCAGGGGCGCCGTCGCGGCGGGCGTGAAACGCGGATGCGGCGTGAGCGGGAAGCGCACGAGCGACTCCTCGGCGAAGCCCTCGTCGAGGAACGATCGGCGCACGTACTCGGAAGAGACGAGGATGCGCTCGGCGCGCGCGTACTCGCGCAGGTTGCGCCGCAGCAGCAGCGACGACCATGGCCGCTCGACCGGGTGCCGCCGGTACGCGAGACGGTGCTGGCGCACCACCAGCCGGTAGTGCGGGTTGGCGGAGACGAGCGACAGCGACTCGTAGGAGGCTCGGCGCGCCTTGCCCAGCTGGATCGCGGAGGTGCCGTTGAATCCGATCAGGTGCCCGGCCGCCGGCAGCCTGTGCGCGGCGTACAGGTCGAACTCCATGCTCGCGCGCCACATGCGCCACGCCGGCGAGATCCGGCCGGGTGCTCGCAGCGCGCGCATCAGCGCCCGCGTGAGCCGCTCGGCGCCCGACGGCGGCTCGCCGTCCGGGTCTTCGCAGATGCACATGGCCGCGACGCCGCTGCGCCGCAGCGCCCCGAGCACCTCTTCCAGGTGGCGGCCGAGGCCTCCGCCGCCGATGGGCGCGGAGCACGAGACGACGACCTCGCCGGCGGGCATCGCGGCCTCCTGCTCGGCCGCCGCCCGCGCACGTGCTCGCTCGTCGAACGCGAGCGAGCGTGGGGTCTCGGGCGCGCGCGAGTCAGCCGTCGAGGTCATACCCCCACTCGGCCACCAGATCGCGGTCGAGGTACTCGCTCAGGGCGACCACCTCGGGCTTGAACCTGCGACGCAAGTCGAGCATCAGGCTCTCGTCTGGCGGCGGCGCATCGCGGAAGGAGGCGCGGCGCACGTTGCGGTAGTAGAGGGCCCTGCGCAGCGGCTGGGTCGTGAGCGCCTTCCCCGCCGCCCTCATCGCGCGGGCGAGCGTGGCGTCGCCGCTGTGCATGGCGCGCCGCAGCTGGTTGGCGCGGCGCGAGCGCAGGCCGACGGTGGGGTTGGCCCTCACCGTCGCCACGGCGTGCTCGTCGTCCACATCGAGGAAGCGCAGCACCGAGCGAACCGTGCCCTCGTTGTCGGCCACGAAGTCGTCGTAGATCAGCACCAGCATCTGCTCGGGCGCGAAGAACTGCTCGTAGCGGCGCAGCTGCTCGACGTAGCGCACCCGATCGGAGTAGATGAGCGCCGCGGGCCAGTGCGCATGGCGCGGCAGGTCACGGCCCTCGCGGCGCGCGGCGTCGAGCTCGAGCGCCCGCCGCAGGTCGGTCTCTGACTCGGCGTTGTTCTGCAGCATCTGCAGGTGGACCGAGCGCAGGAAGCTCGCGGGCTCGCGCAGGATCGCGATGATGCGCGCGCCCGGCTGGGCCTCGGCTATCCGCGCGGGCGCGGCGGGCGAGAACAGATAGAAGGTGGACGCCTCGCCCACGAGCTCCTCGGCCCGCGCGGGCGCGAACAGCGAGAGGTACTGCTCGAGGCTCAGCGGCCGCCTGCCGGTGTAGTCGGCGGGACCCGGGCGCGAGCTGCGCGCCTGTGGCTGCGTCGCGGCGAAGAACTGGGGCTCCTTGAGCGACGGCATGAAGATTTGCGGATGGCGGCGGAGCATCTCGTAGAGCGCGGTCGTGCCGCTCTTCGCGTGCCCGACGATGAAGAAGTCCGGATAGCGCCCCGAGCCGGGCGCGGCGGCGGGCCGCGCGCCGACGCGCTGCGGCTCAGGCGATGCGGTCATAGCCCCAGAGGCTCACCAGATCGCGCTCGAGATGGTGGCTGAGCTTCACCACCTCATCCTTGAAGCGCCGGCGCAGCTCGAGCATGAACTCCTCGTCGGGCGGGTTCAGGTCGTCGGAGATCACTCGGCTGCGGGTGGCGTTCCACACCGCGCGGCGCATCCTGCCGGGCATGACCGCCTTCACGCTCCGCTTGGCCGAACGCGTCAGCGGCCCACCGCCGACGCGCAGCGCGCGCATCACCCCGTGCAGCTGCTGGGAGCGCACCTGCACCGTCGGGTTGGCTTCGACCGCGCCCACGGGATGGTTCTCGTCGACCCCGAGAAAGCGCAGCACCCGCCGGACGGTGCCCTCGTTGTCGGCGCGGAAGTCGTCGTAGATGAGCACCAGGATCTGCTCGGGCGCGAAGAACTCCTCGTAGCGGCGCAGCTGCTCGACGTAACGCACGTGCTCGGAATAGAGGAGGGTGAGCGGCCAATAGGAGTGCCGCGGGATCCTGCGTCCCTCGCGGCGGGCGCCCTCGAGTTCGATCGCCTTGCGGAAGTCGGTCTCGGTCTCGACGTAGCTTTCCAGGAACTGCATGTGCAGCGAGCGCAGGAAGCTCGCGGGCTCGCGCAGGATCGCCACGACGCGCGCGGCGGGCTGCACCGCCGCGATCGCGCCCGCGGCCGTCTTCGACCAGAGGTACAGAGCCGACGCCTCGCCCGCCTTCTGGCCCGGCGAGGCGTCGCCGAACAGGGCCAGATACTCCTCGAGCGTCTGTGGAGTGCCCTGCGGGCGATCGGGCGTACGCACGCGCAGCTCGCTCGCCAGGTACCACGGCTCCTTGCTGTCGGGCATGAAGATCTGGGGGTGGCGGCGGAGCAGCCCGTAGAGCGCCGTGGTGCCGCTCTTGGCGTTGCCGACGATGAAGAAATCGGGGACGCGTGTCTGCGCAGAGGACCCCGCGGAGGCGCGCCTCTCAGCCGAGACGCTCATAGCCCCACAGGCGGATCAGGTCGCGGTCGAGGTACTCGCTCAGCGCGGCGACCTCGCCGTGGAATCGCTGCCGCAGCTCGCCCATCAGCTGCGCGTCGGCGGGCGGCGGCGCGCTCTGCACGAGACGCCGCCGGGCGGCCACGAGCGCGTCACGGCGCAGCCGCCGCGGCACGAGCGCCTTGGCGGCGCGCTTGACCGTGCGCGACGCGGGGCCGGTGCCGACCGACACCGAGTACACGAGGTCGTCGAGCCGCTGCGAGCGCATGCTGCGCACCGTCGTGTTCGCCTCGAGCGCCTCGAGCGGGTGCCGCTCGTCCACTTCGAGGTGGCGCAGCACCACATCGAGCGTGGAGCCGTTGTCGGCGCGGAAGTCGTCGTAGATGAGCACGAGCACCTGCTCGCGACCGAAGGCCTCGTGGTAGCGGCGCAGCTGCTCCACATAGCGAACGTGGTCTGAATACAGCAGCAGCTGCGGGCGATGCGAGCGGCGCGGTATCCGCTTGCCTGCGCGCCTCGCGGGCTCGAGCTCGAGCGCGGCGCGCAGATCCCTGCGGTCCTCCACGTGCGTCTGCAGCAGCTGCATGTGCAGGGAGCGCAGGAAGCTCGCGGGCTCGCGCAGGATCGCGATGATCCGCGCCGAGGGCTGCGCCTCGGCGATGGCGCGCGCGGCCGTGCGAGACCACAGGTACGACGAGGAGGCCTCGCCCGTGCGCTGATCTGCCCGCGCGCCGGCGAACAGCTCCAGGTACTGCTCCACCGTCTCGGGAGCGACCGCCGCCGCACGGGGCTGGAAGCGCGGGCGCATGTCGCTCGCGAAGAACCACGGCTCCTTGTTCTCGGGCATGTAGATCTGCGGGTGGCGCCGCAGCATCTCGTACAGCGCGGTCGTGCCGCTCTTCGCGTGCCCGACGATGAAGAAGTCGGGAAAGCGCCTGCGCGCAATCCCGAGTCCATCCGTCTGCGCAAGCGCTCTCCGGTTCGATGCCACCAGCCAGTCCTCGCCGATTCGATGATGCCGCGTCGCCGATGCCGCCTCGCGGTCCGTCCTTGTGTGCGGCATCGACCGCGCCGATTATAGGCCAGGCACCGCGGCCGCAGAGAGCGCCCGCGAGGGGCGGGCGCGCCTTGCCAGCAGCGTTCTCCTCGCGGCGGCCCAGCCGGGTCCGGCGAACCAGAAGGCGGCCACGCCCGCGACGAACCAGTAGTAAGGGCCGAGCGCCGCGCTCGTGGACAACGGCCCGGAGAAGCCCATCAGGCTGAGCGCCACGAGGGGCGCGAGCAGCCCCGCGAGGCAGATCTGCAGATCCGGGTCGGGAATCCGGGCCAGCCTGCGGACGGCGAGGATCAGGACGTTGAGCGCCAGCCCCACCCACAGGATGAGGCCCGGAGCGCCGAGTTCATCGACGAGGAAGTTCCACTGGGTCTCGGCGTTTGCGACGTGCCCTTCGACCACTTCGGTGACCTTGCCGCCGAGACCCGCGACCGGACCCACCGTCCCCAGGCCGAGGCCGAACGGCGCGATCGAGATCAGGTGCGGCACCTCTTTCCACGACGAGGACTTGTAGCTCGTGGAGGAGGAGCCGAGGGTGTCGTAGCGGGAGAAGGTGCCGCTTCGCAGCGAGGACACGAACAGGGCGCCGAGCGGCACGGCGAGCACGAGCACGGCGAGCAGCGCCGCTACCGGCTTGCGCACGCGGCGCCCGGCCACCGAGGCCAGGAGCGTGAAGGCGACGACGCCGATCCCGGCGCCCACGACCTGCAGCCGGCCGAGGCTGGTGACGATCGCGACCAGCGCGCCGAGGTTCAGCAGGACGATCAGCCAGCGCCGGCGCCCGCGCCAGATGGCGAGCAGGGCGAGGGCGCCGGGCAGCGCGATCAGGCCAACGCCTCCCCCGAACCCCGCGTCCGCGCCGAGGCCGAGCGGGCGCACCCTGCCTTCGCCTTCGCTGCTGTAGGAGCGCCCGCCTTTACCGTTCACGGGATAGATTTTGGTGTGGTAGCCGGGACCCCAGGCGGCCACCTGCGTCGGGCTCAGGAAGGTCTGGTACGTGGCCACCGCGCCGTTCGCGGCCGCCGCCACGCCGAGGACCAGGAAGGCGATGCGAAAGCTCCGCTTGGAGCGCATCACGGCGTAGCCGAAGAAGAAGAACGGAACCCACTCGAGCAGCTGTCGGAAGCCGCCGAGCGCGTGCAGGAACCCGGACGTTTTCGGGTTGAACGCCTCGATCAGCACGAGCGCGATCCAGCCGACGACCCAGCCCGAGAGCGGCGGCATCGCGACGCGCTCGCGCCTCGTCACGAAGCCGAGCACGGGCGCCAGGCACACCGCCCCGATGAGGACGTCGCGCAGGCCCGAAGTGGCTTCGTGGCCGCCGCCGGCGAGCAGCTTCACCGGGCCGTCGAGGATCAGCAGGTACAGCCCCAGGATCGCGACCTTCACATTGAGCTGGCGGCCACTGACGAGCGCGACGATCGCGATCCCGCCCACCGCCACGGCGGCGACGAGCGCGTAGCGCGGGTGCGGCACCGCCACGGACACTGCGAAGGCAAGCAGGAGCGCCGCCAGCCAGGTGCCCGCGGCGCGCAGGCGCGTCGCGCGCTGCCCGGGGACCGCCGCGGGCCGTGGCAGTGCCGGCGACGTGGCGCCGCGTGAGACGACGCTCATCAGCCCGGTACGGCGCGGCGCACGGGCTTCGGTGTGGAGAACCCGAAGCGCGCGATGTCGGACGCGGTGACGCCGTTCGCCACGGTGCCGAGCACCCTCGCGCTGGACGCCTGCGCGAGCAGCTGCACGAGGCGCTCGGCCGAGGCCTCGCGCGTGTGCCCCTCGCGAGCCACGATCACGATCCCGTCCACGAGCGGCAGCAGCGGCATCACGTCGCTCACTTCAAGCGGGGACGGCGCGTCCACGAGCACGTAGTCGCGCTCGTGCGCGAGGGCGTCCAGCAGCTCCTTCATCGCCTCGCCCCCGAGCAGCGCCGGCGGGTTCGCGACGGCCGCGCCGCCCGCGAGCAGCGACAACGACCCGCGCGTCCCGGACTCGACCGCGGTCGCCACGCCCCCCTCGGCGTCGGTCGCGCCCCCCGCCGCGAAGGCGTCGGCCGACACGACCCGCTGCATCGCGTTGTCGACCGGCAGCGTCCGGCTCAGCACCTCGGAGAGCCCGTACGGGCCGGCCGCCCTGAGCATCGCGGCGAGGGCGGGCCGGCGCAGGTTGGCCTCCACCACGGCCACCCGCGCGCCCGGCGTCGCTCTGCACGAGCGCGAGGTCGGCCACGAGCGTCGACTTGCCGTCGCCCGCGTCGGCGCTCGTGAACAGGATCACGCGCGGGCCGCTGCGGCGGCCGTTGCTGCTCATCTCATGCCTGGCGGTGCTCGATCAGCTCGAGGTTGGCGTGCAGCCTGCGCAGCGGCTCGAGCAGCGGCCCCGACGGGCGAGGGGCGCCCGTCGCGGTTGACGACGGGCGGCGCACCGCCGGCAGCGCGCTGAGTATCGGCACGCCGAACGTCGCCTCGATCACAGACAGCGAGCGCAGCCGGCGGTCGAAGCGGCTGAGCACATACGCCGCGATCGCCGCGATCAGGAGCCCGACGAAGAAACCGAAGATCGCGTTCTTGCGCGGTTTGGGCGAGAGCAGGTTGGCGCCCCTCGGCTTGGCCGGTTTCACCTGCTGCACGCCCGTGACCGCGAGCTCGGATTCGAGCTGGTTGATACGGCTCTGCAGGTTGGCGATCTGCAGCACGCTGCTGGTGCTCTGCGCGCCGCTGCCTTTCGTCGAGGAGCTCGGATTTCGAGGACGAGCCGGTGGTTTTCGGCGGGGTCACGGGCACGGAGGCCGCTTCGATCTTGCGCAGCTGGCGGCGAGCGATGCTGATCGCGGTGAGGATCGAGCGCTGGTAGTAGAGATGCTGGCGGCGCACGTAGGCCTGTGCGACGGCGTTGGCGAGCAACGCGGAGGACCGGGCGCGGCTGGCTTCGGCGGTGATCGTGATGAACTGGCTCTTTTCGCCTGCGGCTTTCGCCTTGACCTTGCCGTTGCGCGGCCGTGAGGTCCTGTTCCTTGCGCAGCCGCTGGCGAACCCCTTCGACGACGATCGAGTTGATGATCGCGACCTGGTCGGTCGGGTTGACGGATAGGGCTCTTGCCTTTTTCGCCCGGGGCCGCTTCTTCGGCGCCGGCGCCGAGGTAGACCTGCGTCGTCGACTGGTACACCGGCGTCTTGCCCTTGTAGTAGAGGTACGTGGCTGCGGCCGCGATGATGGCCACCGCGAGAATCATCCACTTGCGCCGCCACAGCGGCGCGAGGATAGAGGTGGCTTCGTTGCTGTCGGTCATCGGTTGCCGAACCTGTGCGCGACCTCGCGCCGGCCATGCGAGGTCCTGGCCCGGCGGTCGCAGGCCATCGTACGTCTAAGCCTAATCGGTGTGTAAAGAGTAACCGGGGGTCCGACAGGCGGGCAAGCCGGCCGTGTAACGATGTCGCCGTGCCGCCAGCCCCGCGACCCGCAGGCAGTCCGCATACGCCCCGGCCGGGAGCGGGCGCAGCGGCCGCAGACGGCGAGGCCCAGGAGGACAGCGACCCAGGCGGGCGCGGACGGCTGCTCGTCGTGAGCCACCCGGCGGTGGTGAGCGTCAACCAGGAGGTCTACCGCGAGCTGCGCAGCCGCGGCTGGGACGTGACGATCGTGCTGCCACGCCGCTGGCGCAGCGAGTACTCGGGCGCGAGCATGCGTGCCGCGCGCGCTGCCGGGGATGGAGGACGCGCTGCTTCCGACGCGCGTGGCGCTCGCGCGGCCGCCCCCAGCGCCACGTCTACCTCGCACGCTGCGGGTCGCTGCTCGAGCGCGCGCGTCCCGACGTCGCGTTTCTCGAGGCTCGAGCCGTTCGCCCTCGCGGCGAGCCAGTGGGGCGCGCGCGCTGTCGGCTCGCGGCGTGCCCTTCGGCGTGCAGTGCTACGAGAACATCGACCGCCACCTGCCGCGAGCCGGTGCGACGCGCTGCGCGCGCGCGTGCTGCGCGACGCGGCGTTCGTGGCCGCCCGCTCGGAGACTGCGGGCGAGCTCGCGCGCGCATGGGGCGCGACGGGCGAGATCGCGCTCGCGCCTCCGGCGGTCCCGGCGTGGGAGCGTGTGCCCGCGCGCAGCGAGCGCCCGTTCACGGTCGGCTACGCCGGGCGGCTCGTGAAAAGCAAGGGCGTGATGGACCTGCTCGGCGCGGTGCGCATGCTCGACGGCGCCGGTCGAGCTGCTGCTGATCGGCGACGGCGAGCTGCGCACCGAGCTCGAGGGCAAGCCCGATCCCCGGCTCGCACGTGCGCGTGCTCGAGCGGGCTCGGCCACGACGAGATGGCGGGCGCATACGCGCAGATCGACGTGCTGGTGCTGCCATCGCACACGACGCTCACCTGGAAGGAGCAGTTCGGGCGCGTGATCGTCGAGGCGCTGTGGTGCGGCGTGCCGGTGGTCGGCTCCGACTCGGGCGAGATCCCCTGGCTGATCGAGCTGACCGGAGGGGGTCTCGTGTTCGCGGAGGGCGACCGCGCGCTGCTCGCGCGAGCGCTCGCGCGGCTGCGCGACGAGCCCGCAGCTGCGCGACGAGCTCGCAGCGGCGGGACGAGCGACGGTCGAGCGCCTGTTCTCGGTGGGCGCCGCCACCGACGCGCTCGAGCGCCTGCTCGCGGGCGCGCGCCACGGGGGCGGGGCTGCGCGCGCGAACGCGTGACGAGGCTCATGTACAGGCGATCGTGCTTGTCCACCATCTCGGCCCAGCTGAAGCCGAGCGCCGAGCGCGCGGGCCGCCTCGCCGAGCCTGCCGCGCAGACCCGGGTCGCGGCCAGCTCGCGTCAGCCGCGCGGCGATCGTCGCGCGGGTCTCGCGTCTATCAGAAACCCGTTCTCGCCCGTCGCGGATCAGCTCGCGCACGCCGCTCACCGGCGTCGCCAGCAGCGGCAGGCCGCTGGCTGGCGGCCTCGAAGGTGACGAGCGAGAACGTCTCGTAGCGCCGTTGGCAGCACGAACGCGTCGCCGAGCTGCGTACACGAGCTGCGACGTCGCGCGGTGACGCCGAGCCAGTGCACGTGTCTCGGCGACGCCCAGCGACGTCGGCCAGCTGCTCGATAGCGACTCCGCTCGCCGTCTGCCGGCCACGACCAGATCCCACGCCGGCGCGAGCGCGAGCGCGCGGATCAGCGGCTCGAGCCCCTTGCGCTCCCACTCGCCTGCCGACGAACACCGCGACCAGCCGGTCCGCCCCGATCCCGAGCTCCTCGCGCAGCTCGCGCGGCGTCGTGCGCGCGGGCGCTCGGGGCGAACGCGTCGGTGTCGACCCCGTTGTGGATCGCGACGCACGCTGTCGGCCAGGCTCGGGATAGTGCTCGCGCACCTCCTCGGCGACCCCCTCGAGACGCCCACGAAGCACGGCCGGGCGGTTCACCCGGAAGCAGAGCCGCTCGGCCCGCGCGTGAGCATGCCCGACGAGCGCACGAATGGACCCGGTAGAGCGGCGTTGGCGCGGCTCGGGTTGGCTGGGCCCGACCTGGTGGCAGTAGTGCACGGCCACGACGTCGACGCGGTTGAGCACGATCGCGCCGGTCGCCTGCACGACGCCCCGCCGGTGGCGGCGCAGCAGCGAGCGACCCGGCGAGCAGGAACCACGGATAGGCGAGCAGCAACGGGCCGGCGCGGGCCCCGCACGCGGTGAAAGCTCGACGCCCGCGCCCGCGGGCAGCTCGCACGTGCGCGCGATCACGGTGACCTCGCGTCCCGCGCCGCGAGCCCGAGCACGAGCTCGGCCAGCACCCGCTCCATCCCGCCGACCGCACCGATGTCGTGTGCGACGATCGTCACGGGCTGCCGCGTCGCCGCGGACGCAGGCTCTGTGTCCTGCGGAGCGCGGTTCCGTGAGCATCGCGATCGCCTAGGTTAATGCAGCTCGCGCAGCAGCTCTTCGAGCGCGTCGAAGAACCGTTTGCGCAGCGCGTCCTCGGTGAACTCGCTCGAGGAAGCGCCGGCGCCCGGCCTCGCCCATCTGGCTGCGCAGCTGCGGGCGAGGCGAGCAGCGGCTCGAGCGCGTCCGCCAGCGCCCGCGGCTCGCCCGCGTCGGCGAGCATGCCGGTCGCGCCGTGCTCGATGAACTCGCCCGGGCCGCCCGAGTTGACGGCCACGACAGCAACACCGCGTGCCATGCCCTCGAGCAGCACGATCCCGAACGGCTCGGGATCCGACGCGTTCACGAGCACGTCCATGTGCTCGATGTAGGGCCCCGCGTCGGGCACCTCGCCGGTCATGGTCACCTCGTCCGCGAGGCCCAGCCGAGCGGCGAGCGCGGGTAGCGAGGCCGCGTACTCCGGCGAGAGCCCGTAGGAGTCGCCGCCGACGATCAGCGCGTGCATGGGCCGGCCGCGCTCACGCAGCAGCGCCTGCGCCTCGAGCAGCCGATCCTGGCCCTTCCACGGCTGCAGCCTGCCGACGAGCCCGACGACCGGGACCTCGTGCGGGAGATCGAGCGGCGCGGGGCTGCGCTCGGCGGGCGGCGGAGCGCCCGGGGCGATCACGAAGGTGCGCCTGTGCGGGCGCAGCGCCGCCTGCGCCTCGGCGGCGGCGCGCGAGTAGCAGCCCACGGCCGCCGCGGGCAGCGCCGTCGCCACGCGGTCCAGCCAGTCGCGCGGGCCGGGTATGAGCTGCTGCCACCACACGACGCGCCGCGACATGCGCGCGAGCACCGCCGCGGGCGCGCCGTAGAGCTGCGTCTTGGCCGACCAGTTGAGGATCAGGTCGGGGCGCCGCGCTCGCATCAGCCGCGCGAGCCGTATGACGGTGGCGGCCCAGCGGTGCGCCTCGCGCAGGCGGCCGCTCGGCATCACGGTGACGCGGAAGCCCGCGGCCGCGAGCTCCTGCGCCCAGGGACCGTCCTCGAAGAACACGAGCTCCGGTTCGTGGCCGCGCTGCTGCGAGCCCGCGAGCGCGCTGTGCAGCATCGCCTCGGCGCCGCCCAGCCGCCGCGCCCACGGCACGGTGATCAGCAGGCGCATCGCGTAGCCGCGGCGGAGCTCGGGCGCATCTGAGCAAAATACCGAGCGGGTACGGCGAGCCGCTCGCCCGCGCCCGCGCTCCACGAGCTGTACAAGCGCCACGCGCACCGTCTGTAGCATCACCAGCCCGGTGCGCACCTATTCCGACCAACTCGGCTCAGCGGGCGCCTCGCTGGACGAGATAGTGAAAGCCGCGCTGCTCGCGGCGCGCCCCGAGCCGAACCTGCGCTGGCTCGACATCGGCTGCGGTCGCGGCGATCTGTTGCGGGAGCTGCGCGACCGCTGGCAGCCGGCGAGCCTCGGCGGGATCGACCCGATCGACTGGCTCGACGACGACCTGCGCGCCGACGTCGAGTTCCACACGATCGCGGCCGAGCATGCCGAGAGCCTGCCGCACGCGGACCGCGTGCTGCTCGTGGAGGTGATCGAGCACCTCGAGGCTCCGTGGAGCGCGCTGCGCATGGCCGCGAGGCTCGTGGCCCCCGGCGGATGGCTCGTGGTCTCGACGCCCAACATCGCAAGCCTGCGCAACCGCCTCGAGCTGGGCCTGCGCGGCAACCTGACGAGCTTCCGCCCCGGCTATGACCCGCACATCTCCCCCGCGCTCCCACACGTCACCGCCCGCATTCTCGGCGAAGAGGGTCTCGCGCTCGAGCCTCCGAGCTACGCGGGCGCGGACGTGATCTCGCTGACCGGTGGGCGCTTGTGGCCCGAGCCCGTCCGGGCGCATCTGCCGGCGCTCACGTCGGTGTCGGTGGTGATCGCCGCGCAGCGCGCCGGGAACCGGGCGGCGCCGTAAGCCGCGCGGGGCGCGCATGGACGCCAAGCGGTGGCAGCTATCCTGCGTCGCCCGTGAGCTCTCCGGCGCCCACGTCGGGCCGTCCCGACCACCTCGTCACGCTCGCTCACGACTACCTGCTGGTGATGCGCGGGGCCGAGCGCACGTTCGGCGCGATCGCGGATCTCTACCGGGACGCCCCGATCTTCACCCTGCTCTACGACGAGCGGGGGACCGGCGCCCGGTTTGCGGGGCGCCGCATCACAACCTCCAAGCTGCAGCGGCTCGGGGCGACACAGTCCTCTTTCAGGCGCCTGCTCCCGCTGTACCCGATCGCGGCGGAGCACATGCGGCTTGCGGCTGCCGACGTGGTGATCAGCAGCAGCAGCGCGTTCGCGCACGGCATGCGCGTGCCCGTCGGGGCGGTTCACATCTGCTACTGCCACGCTCCGTTCCGCTACGCGTGGTACGAGGAAGAGCGAGCCCTCGCCGAGCTCCCGCGGGTGCTGCGACCGGCCCTGCGCGTGCAGCTGCGGCGCATGCGAGCGTGGGATCTGGCGGCGAGCAGGCGTGTCGACGACTACATCGCCAACTCGAAGCTGACACGGGAGCGCATCCGGCGCTTCTACGGACGCGACGCGTCGATCATTCACCCTCCCGTTGAAACTCACAGGTTCGCGCCGGGAGCGCCGGGCGACACGCTGCTGGTGGTCTCGGAGATCGTTCACCACAAGCGCGTGCACGTCGCGCTCGAGGCTGCCCGGCGTGCGCACGCGCCGATCCGCGTGGTGGGCTCGGGCCCCGATCACGCCGCGCTGAGCCACGCCTATCCGGAGGCGGAGTTCCACGGGCGCGCGGGCGACGCGGAGCTCGCCGAGCTCTACGCGAGCGCGCGCGCGGTGGTGGTGGCGAGCATGGAGGAGTTCGGGATCACCGCGGTCGAGGCCCAGGCCGCCGGGCGCCCCGTGATCGCGGCCGCCGCGGGCGGGGCGCTCGAGACCGTGCTCGACGGCCGGACGGGCGTGCTGGCGACGCTCGACGACGCCGACTCGTTCGCCCGCGCGATCGAGCGGGTGGACCGCCTGGACTTCGATCCGGCGGTCGCCGTGCGCCATGCGGAGGGCTTCTCGGTTGCCGCATTTCAGGGCAGGATCCAGGCGCACGTGGAGCGCGTGCTCGAGCGCGGCGCCGGGCGTTCGGGCCAACCTGCTGCTGGTACGGTTTAGCCGTGTCCGCTGCAGATAGACCGCTGCACATCGCGTGGTTCGGTTCGGCGCCCTCGGAATCCGGCAGCGCCCCCGGCGTCGCCACCGAGCTGTTGCACGGCCTCGCGTCGCTCGGGCACAGGATCGACTGCTTCTTCCCCGGCGCGGGCTTCGAGCTGCCCGCACGCATCGCCGCGCACGAGAACGTCACGGTCACCTGGGGCATGAGCACGTGGAGATGGAACAGGTGGTACAGCCGCGGGCAGATGACGGCGTTCGCGTCCGGACTGATCGCCAGGGGGTACTCGTCGATGCGGCTTCAGCGCAAGGTCGTCCGCAGGCACCGCGAAGCGCCCTACGACGTGATGCTGCAGCTCTCGAGCATCGAGAGCCTGTCCGCGCCGCGCAGCCTCAGGCACACCGTGCCGCTCGTGATCCGCCCCGACTCCCACCAGGCGGGCGAGCTCAGGTGCCTGCTCGAAGAGCGTGAGCTGAGCCTGCGCTGCCAGCCGGCGAGGATCTTCGCGCTGTCCGCGTCCGTGATGGCGATTCGCTCGCTCGTGCAGTTCGTGCGCATCCGCCGCGCGAGCCTGCTCGTGTGCCTTAGCAGCGTCTTCCGCGACCATATGGTGCACGACTACCGCTTCCCCCTCGCGAAGACCGTGGTCGTCACCAACCCGGTCCACCTCGAGCCGTATTCCGTCACCGGTCCGGACCGAGAGGTGGGCGATCCGCCGACCGTCCTCGTGCCCGGGAGGGTCTCGGTGCGCAAGGGGATCGAGGACGTGGTGGCGCTCGCGCGGCTCCTGCGCGAGCGCGGCGAGAACATCAGGATCCGTGTGCTCGGGGGACCGAGTCTGTGGTCTGACTACCGTCCGCTCCTCGACGACCTGCCGGACAACGCCGAATACGTCGAAGGCGTCCCCGCATCGGAGATGCCCGCCGAGTTCGCGCGCTGCGACGTGGTGCTGCAGCCGAGCCACTACGACCCCTGTCCGATGACGGTGATCGAGGCGCTCGCGGGGGGCGTGCCCGTCGTCGCGACCAGCGAGGTCGGGTCGATCGAGGGCGTGGACCGCTCCGTCGTGATCGAGGTGGAGCCCGGCGACATCGCGGGCATGGCAGGCGCGATCGGCGAGATGCTCGAGCGGCTCCGGGCGAACCCGTCCCGGATGCGCGCCACCGCGAGCGCGGAGGCGCACCGCAGGTTCGCCCCCGAGGTGGTTTGCGAGCAGATCTCCGCGGCGCTCGAACGCGTCGCCGGCGCGCCTGCGCCCGGCGCGCATCAGGCGAGCAGCAACGGCGCGGGCCCGGCGGAGGACATGCGCGGTGCGGGTGCGGGTGTGGCGTAGGCGGCGGGCTGGCGGGGTGTTGGTGTTCTAGAGGCCGCGGCGGCCGAGTACGTGGGGGACCGTGCGGAGCAGGATCTTGATGTCGGTCCACAGCGACCAGTTGGCCACGTACAGGTAGTCGATCGCGACCATTTCCCGCAGCGGCACACGCGAGGGGCCGAGGATCTGCCACGGCCCCGTCATGCCCGGCATCAACTCCAGACGCCGGCGATGCCACCCCTCGATCCGCTGGTCCTCCTCGATCACCAGCGGCCGCGGCCCGACCAGGCTCATCTCGCCACGCACGATGTTCAACAGCTGCGGCAACTCATCCAGCGCCGTCCGCCTCAGCCACCGCCCCACCCGCGTCACACGCGGATCCTGGGAGATCTTGAACAGCCCCTCCTTCGCCTCATTGCGATGCCGAAGCGAATCCTTGAGCTCCTCCGCGTCCGGCACCATCGTACGGAACTTCAGCATCTGAAAACGCTGCCCATAGCGACCCACACGCAACTGCCGGAAGAACACCGGGCCACGACTGTCGAGCTTGATCGCGATCGCGATCACGATCATCAACGGAGAGATCGCGAGCAACCCCAACAACGCACCCAGCAAATCAAAGCCACGCTTGAAATGCGCCGAGGAACGCGTCAGATCGAAACGCCGCACACCCATCACCGTGACCCCGTGCAGATCGTCGAACTCGACCGACGAGCCAACCACCTCGAGCACACGCGGCAACACGCTCACCCGCACACCCACCGCCTTCAGCGTCCTCACCAGATTCAGCATCTCCCCCGCATCAGCGCTGCGCGGCGCGATGATCGCGCGATGCACATCCAGCGTCTGCGCAAGATCACGGATCTCAGAAAGCCGCGACTCCGAGAACGTATCCGTCGACCACGGCGCAACCTTGTCCAGATCCAGATGCGCGACCACCTTCGCGTTCACGCCCCCATGCCCCATCAACTTCGAGCGAATCGTCTCCGCCGAGCGCTCATCCCCGATGAACAAACACCGCTCCGCCGGCGCGATCCGCAACGCGATCGCCCGCGACGCAGTACGCGCCATCAACAACAACGCAGCCAACGTCAACCACAAGAACAACGTCTCATGCCGATCCAGCTGGCCATGCACGATCAACCCACCCGTCAACCACGCCACCAAAGCACACAACGTCGCCAGCTGAAAGAGCCGCGGCGCCTCATCCAAAGTCGTCTTGCGCAACAGCGACTCATCCCGGTCATACAGACCCGTCACCTTCGCACCCGCAACCAACACCACAACCAACGCCAAACCCACCCACGTCAAAGCAAGCGAACGCTTCGAGAGCTCAACCGTCAAAACAAACGCCCCCACAACCGCAACCACATCCGCCACCAACAACAACCGCCGAAACAACGCATCCCTACGCAAACACGCAGCCGGACCCCGAACCTCCCGAATCCCAGCCAACGCAAAACGACGGCGCGCGCCGAGGCGCAGCAGCCCTCTCGAGGTCGAAAGTGAGGATGAGGAGACCCAGGGGACCCCGGCGTCTGCCCCGGTCCCCGTTTCGACACTCATACGCTCTCCGCCTCCTTGCTGACCATCCGAACCCCCATGGCAGACGGCCGTCCGCCAATATATGCCGAGTTCCCCGCCCGAACGAACGTCGAGTTCCCTGACCTCTTGTAAGGGCCCGATCATAAACGGCGCCCCAGGCCAGCGCAAGGCCCCAGAGCCGAAAAAATCTTCCCGCGAGGGTTCCGCGAGGGCCGCGAGGGCGCGCAAGGGGGGCGCGACCCCCTATAGCACTCGATTCGATCGATCCCACCCACAACGTGAGGAACTTCGCTATGATGGCGCGCCCGCCGCGCCTCGAGGGAGTGCGCCCGGCGCCGCGGCTCGCGGGGGGAGCCGAGAGCGAATGCACATCGATCCGTACATCATCCTGGGCAGCGCGATCGTCGGGTTCCTGGTCGGCATGACCGGGGCAGGCGGCGGGGCGCTGATGACGCCGATGCTGATCCTGCTGTTCAGCGTCAAACCGTCGTCGGCCATCTCGAGCGACCTCGTGGCGGCGGTCGTGATGCGGCCATTCGGGGCGGCCGTGCACCTGCGCAAAGGCACCGTGAACCGCCGCCTCGTGGGGTGGATGGTGCTCGGCTCGGTACCGATGGCGTTCGTCGGGTCCTACCTGCTGTCCGTGCTGGGCCATGCGAAGTCGGCGCAGACCAACATCGAGAAAGTGCTGGGCGCCGCGCTGCTGATCGGCGCGGCGGCGATGGTGCTGCGCTACCTGCTCGACCGGCGCACCGCCTCCTCGCGCACGGGGCTGGTGCAGGAGATCGTGCCCCGCCCCCTGAGGACTGTGGCAATCGGGATGATCGGCGGGGTCGTGGTCGGTCTCACCTCGGTCGGGTCGGGCTCTCTGATGATCATCATGCTGCTCTTCCTGTATCCCGCGATCGGCGCCAACCAGCTCGTCGGAACCGACCTCACGCAGGCGGTGCCGCTCACGGTCGCGGCCGCGCTCGGCGCGCTCATCTTCGGGCACGTCGAATTCGGCGTGACCACCTCGCTGATCCTCGGAAGCGTCCCGGCCGTGCTGCTCGGCTCGCTGTTCTCCTCGAGCGCGCCCGACCGCTTCGTGCGGCCCGCGATCACGTTCGTGATCACCGCATCGGGCCTCAAGTACGTGGGCGTGGGCACCACCGCGCTCGGCTGGATCCTCGTCTCGATGCTGCTCGTCGGCGTCGGTGCGTGGGCCGCGTACCGGCGGCCGTGGCGCAGCGCAGGGGGGCTCGCGGACGTTCACGCCGAGGGGCTCGCGGACGTCCACGCCGAGGCAGGCGAGGTTGCGCTCCTCGACGTCGCGGCACAGCGCATGGACGCGGCCACCGAGCTCGAGCGCAACTGACGGCTGAACGAGGACCGCGCGCCGGCCGCGCTCGGCGATCGGCCGACCCGAGCGACACGAGTGGCGTCCATGCGCGCCGGGCGAAGCTCAAGCGCGGCCGCGCTGCGGTCGAAGACGACTGTGCGTACCTGCTCACAGCTACAACATGCTCCTGCTCCTCATCCCCATCGCCTGGCTCGTGCTCGTCCTGCTCGTGCTCGCCGCCTGCCACAGCGCAGCGCGAAGCGAGGAGCACGCGGAGCAGGCCGCCGAGGAGAGGACGCTGCCGGTGTTCGAGCTGCCCGGCGTGACGGTCTGGGACGCTCCGGACCCCGCCTCCACGAGGCCGCTCGCAGCGCGCATCGCGGGACGGCAGCGCCCGCGCCGGCAGGCGTCGCGACGGGCCGGACGCGTGCTGCACAACGACCAGCAGCGCGCGGACGTGGCCGGCTCGCGCTCGGGCTGACGCGTAGCCGAAACGCGCGGCGGTCCACCGGGCTTGCTGCGGGTGCGGGTGTGGCGTAGGCGGCGGGCTGGCGGGGTGTTGGTGTTCTAGAGGCCGCGGCGGCCGAGTACGTGGGGGACCGTGCGGAGCAGGATCTTGATGTCGGTCCACAGCGACCAGTTGGCCACGTACAGGTAGTCGATCGCGACCATTTCCCGCAGCGGCACACGCGAGGGGCCGAGGATCTGCCACGGCCCCGTCATGCCCGGCATCAACTCCAGACGCCGGCGATGCCACCCCTCGATCCGCTGGTCCTCCTCGATCACCAGCGGCCGCGGCCCGACCAGGCTCATCTCGCCACGCACGATGTTCAACAGCTGCGGCAACTCATCCAGCGCCGTCCGCCTCAGCCACCGCCCCACCCGCGTCACACGCGGATCCTGGGAGATCTTGAACAGCCCCTCCTTCGCCTCATTGCGATGCCGAAGCGAATCCTTGAGCTCCTCCGCGTCCGGCACCATCGTACGGAACTTCAGCATCTGAAAACGCTGCCCATAGCGACCCACACGCAACTGCCGGAAGAACACCGGGCCACGACTGTCGAGCTTGATCGCGATCGCGATCACGATCATCAACGGAGAGATCGCGAGCAACCCCAACAACGCACCCAGCAAATCAAAGCCACGCTTGAAATGCGCCGAGGAACGCGTCAGATCGAAACGCCGCACACCCATCACCGTGACCCCGTGCAGATCGTCGAACTCGACCGACGAGCCAACCACCTCGAGCACACGCGGCAACACGCTCACCCGCACACCCACCGCCTTCAGCGTCCTCACCAGATTCAGCATCTCCCCCGCATCAGCGCTGCGCGGCGCGATGATCGCGCGATGCACATCCAGCGTCTGCGCAAGATCACGGATCTCAGAAAGCCGCGACTCCGAGAACGTATCCGTCGACCACGGCGCAACCTTGTCCAGATCCAGATGCGCGACCACCTTCGCGTTCACGCCCCCATGCCCCATCAACTTCGAGCGAATCGTCTCCGCCGAGCGCTCATCCCCGATGAACAAACACCGCTCCGCCGGCGCGATCCGCAACGCGATCGCCCGCGACGCAGTACGCGCCATCAACAACAACGCAGCCAACGTCAACCACAAGAACAACGTCTCATGCCGATCCAGCTGGCCATGCACGATCAACCCACCCGTCAACCACGCCACCAAAGCACACAACGTCGCCAGCTGAAAGAGCCGCGGCGCCTCATCCAAAGTCGTCTTGCGCAACAGCGACTCATCCCGGTCATACAGACCCGTCACCTTCGCACCCGCAACCAACACCACAACCAACGCCAAACCCACCCACGTCAAAGCAAGCGAACGCTTCGAGAGCTCAACCGTCAAAACAAACGCCCCCACAACCGCAACCACATCCGCCACCAACAACAACCGCCGAAACAACGCATCCCTACGCAAACACGCAGCCGGACCCCGAACCTCCCGAATCCCAGCCAACGCAAAACGACGGCCGCGCGTGGAAAACCCGGATGCGCCTGCACCGCTCGGCCCGAGCCGCCGCGCGCGCAGGCGCGCACGCTGGCCGAGCACTCGGCCGCCGGTGTGGAGCGCCGCGGATGCCGGAACCGGGCTTGCGAGCTCGGCGCGGGCCGCGCCCTCGGCGCCCAGCGGGCTGCGAGCGCCCGCCGGCGGGTCCTCTCCGGCCGTGAGGCCGGGGACGTACTCCGCCTCGGGCCCCGGCCCACGGAGAGCCTGGGCGCCACCATGCGCGCCACCACCCATGCTCCGCAATCCTGCGGGACCGTCGGTGTCGAGATGTCGCGATTTGGTGATGTCGCGAACGATCCTAGCGCCGCCGGCGCCCGATCGCCGTTCGAGTTGCTTTCAGGCCCAAAACGAACCGGGCCGCCCCCTCCTTGGGGCGGCCCGGCCGGTCTCACTTCCCTGCGTCGGGTCAAACCGCCGCGGCCCGTGGGGCGCCGCGGCGGCAAGAGGCGCTGATCGCCCGATCAGCCGACTTCGAACCCGATTTCCTTGACGCCGGTTTCGGCCTCTTTGAGGACCGTGCCCGACAGCTTTTCGTAGTCGTGGCTTTTCACGTCGTTGCCGCCGCCGCCTGTTTTCGCGTTGAGCTCCCACAGGAGGTAGTTCTCAACCGTTGTCGCCTGCGCGAGGCTGGCGGCGGGGCTGTAGAACTTGTATTCGCGCAGCGCGAGATCGTAGGTCAGGCCGCAGATCCCATACTTTTTCTGCACGATTTCTGCTTTCGCGGCAAACCACGTTTCGCGCGTCGATTTCGGCGGGAATTTTTCACCCGGTTTGCTCGCATACACCGTGCCGGCGCAGTTCGAGTTCGCCGTTTTTTCGACGTCGCCGTTGCTCGCCGGGTCGGCATATTTCACCGGCGTCGCGCCGGGTTCCGTGTCCTGGATCTCCGCCCAGAAGCGCGTGTTCTGTTCGCCGACTTTGGTGGCCGTGCCTTTTTTGTTTTCGCCACCCATGCCTTTAGCCGAGAAGAAGCCTTTTTCGCGAGCGGCTGCCATGTCGGCATAAGCGAGGCTGCTCGGCGTAGTCGCGACCTTTTCGATCACCGCCGGGTTGCCGGCCGCGCTTGGACGGACGACTTCGGCCGCCTTCGGCCAGCGCTGGTTTTCGCAGCCTTCCTGGACGTTCGCCCAGGTCTTTTCTTCTTCGGGAAGCGCCGCACCGCACGGTTTTTTGCCGGCTTCTGGTTCGTTGAACGCTTCCATGTTTATTTTTTTGGTGTAGACCTGTGCGAGCCAGGACTTGAAGATGTGCGTCGTGCCCGATTTGTCGAGGCGCACGACCACGTTGATCGGGTCTTCTTCTTCGCTTTTGACTTTGCAGGTGAGGGAGTCGTGGCCGTCGCCGCCCTGCGCGGCGATCGCCTGCTTCCACGTGCGGATCGTCCCGCGGAAGATTTCCTCAAGTGTCGAGTCGTCGAACACGAGACGCCCGAGTTTGATCGTGGTTTTCGTCGGCGTGACTTCGCTCTGCGCGAGGCAACCTGCCGGCAGATGCACGATCACCGCCTCGGAGCCTTGCAGAACTGGGATCGTCTCAAGCGATTCGGACGCCCCACCAGTTTTGTTTTTTTCGGCTTCGGCTTTCTGCGTAGGGTTCGGGGCTTCGTCCGTGCCGCAGAACGGGAAAACGTTGTATTTGGGTGCCGAGGCGGTTTCGATGCCGAACGCGTGCAGGCACGCCCCGCTCCCGGAGTTACCGGCACCCTGGTTGTAGACCACTTCGGGTTTCCCTTTGCTGCCCTGCGACCCGCTGCAGGCGAAAGCGTTCGAGCCCAGATTGAAGTCCGGATTCCAGATTTTCTGGGCCGGCGCCTGGAACGACGAGCCATTGCCTTCGATGCTTACGCCCGAGCACTGTTCACCCAGGTCGTTTCGTTTTTGTCACAGCGCTCGCCGGGCCCGCCGTCGCCAGGGCGGCCACCGCTGCCGCCGAGACGAAGCACGCGGACACCAGGCGGCGTGCGGAGAGAAACGTCATTACTTGACTACCTCCTGTTGGATTCCGTTTCTGGCGTGGATTTTGTCCACCCACGCGGGACTTGTCCTCGCGCGACACACTCGCATCCCGCACACCGCGCGGGGTTACGATCCTGTGCCCGGTGCGGTCACTGGTTGTTTACAAATGACACCGCGTGGACCTTCGCCTTTCACCGGACGTTCACCTGGCGTTAGCAAATCGTTAGCACGAGCCGTGCTCGCAGTCGCCGCTCAGTGCTTGTGCGACGCCTTGGCGGCGCGAAGCGTGACGCTCGCTTTCGTGGTCCGCGAGGTCCCGGAGGCGTCGTGCGCGACGACCGTGGCGAGCGCGCGCAGCGTGTGCGAGTGGGCGAGCAGCGCGCGCGCCTTCGAGGACAGGTGCAGGGTGATGCTCTTGACCTGGCCGCCCGACACCGTGAAGGAGCCGCGCGCGAGCGTGAGCGGCTTCTTCTTGGCCTTCGCGCTCACCGCGCCGGCCGTTCGCAGCGTCACGCTGCCGACGCACTCCGACTGGCCCGCTGGGCAGCTCACCTTCACGGTGACGGCCCCGGACCTGCTCACGCTCAGCGAGGAGCCCGCGATCTTGGCTTCGGGGTTGTGCGCTTCTTTGGTGGGAAGCACGTTCCCGCCGGGGCTTGTCGTTCCCGTGGTGCTGCTCGTCGTGGCGGTCGTGCTTGCCGGCGGTTTGCGCCGCTCGGCTTCGAGGGCGATGCGTTCTTCTTCGGCGGCTTTCGTTTCGCGCACCAGCACTTCGACGTGGCCCACGGTTTCGGCGCCCGTTCCGTCGGAGACCGTGACGGTCACGAGGCAGGTGACCGCGCATTTCGTGAGGTAGGTGTGCTGGGCTTTGCGGTTCGCCACCTGGGAGGATGCGGTTTCTTCTTCAACCACCGGAGCAGTCCCGTCGCCGAAGTCCCACGTGTACGTGAGGTGCGGGTGTTCTTCGTTGTGGTCGCTGACGTTCGCTTCGAACGTCGCAGGTTCGTCGATCCGCACCGGCAGGTGCCCCACTTTCACGCTGAACCCTTCGCCGCCGCCGCCTCCCCCGCCGCCCCCGACAACGAGTTTCTCGGTGCGTTTTTCGGCGAGCACTTCGGGTTCGCCGAGGTTGTCGGTCAGCACCGTCTCGGTGACTTCGTAAGTGCCCTGGTGCTGGAATTCGTGCGTGAGCGCCGTGGCGCCGTACTGGTAGCCCGTTTCGTAGGGGCCTTCCTGCCCTTCTTCGCCGCCGGACGTCTTGTACTTGAAGCTCCACAGCGCGCCGCGTGCGTTGGCCCCGGTCACCGTGGAGGTGATCGTGGTGGGCGTCCCCTCGGGGACTTCTTCGGCGTTGCCCTGTTCTCCGAACTTCACGACCGGCGGGGACACTTTGACGTGGCCGCACTTTTCGCCGCCCGAGCCGAATTCCATGACCGCCACCACCGCAGGCACTTCTTCTTCGCCGATCACCTCGGTGGGCCGGGTGTCGAGGATCAGCACGGCGCCCGAGCTGTTGCCGCCGAGCACGATCGTGCTGTTGGCGAGCGGGATCGCGCACTTTTCCTGTTTGGAGACCTGGCTCTGGCCGGCCGTCCAGCCCTGCTCGCTCACCTGGGGCTTCCCACCCTGTTCGGTGTAGTCGAGCACGAGCACGCCGGGCACGTTGCCTTCGAGGTTCGCCGTGACGTAGATCCGCCCTTCGGTTTCGCTGACGGGGACGTAGGCCATCGTGTTGGGCACTTCTTCGCTTCCGCCGAAGTTCACGAGCTTCTGCGATTCGGACGCGTCGGTCAGCGTGAGCGCGCGCGTGGGGGAGACGTTGACTTCCTTGAACGCTTCTCCCGCTTCTGTGACCTGCGTGGGTATCTGCCAGATCTCCCCTGCGGCCTGGGTGAGTTCGACGAGCACGTTGCCCTGCGGGGTCACGATCGGCGAACGGGGCTGTTCGGAGTGGGGTTTGAGCGCGCAGTTCGGTTCGCCTGCGATTTCCGCGCCTTCGTCGAGGCAGTTGAGGTTGTCGACGTAGCGCGGCCCGAGCGCCCCGCCTTCCTCGTGGACGCGCTGAACGATCGTCGTGAGTTCTTCTTCTTCGATTTCGGGCGAGGTGTTCTCCTGGCCGAGTAGCACAAGTTCGTGGTTCTTTTCGTCGACCGCGATCCCGGCCGGGTAGATCACAGGGGCTTTGGCTTCTTCTGAGAGCGTCTGCAGCGCTTCGGCGGACGCGACGGCTTTCTGTTCCTTCAGTTTGCCGCCGCTCGCTTCGGCGGAGAACTGCCAGATTTCGGCCGCGGCCCGGTCGCCGGGGTCGGCCACCGCGAGTTCTTCTTCGAGTTCTTCGAGTTCTTCTTCGAGTTTCGTCGTCGATTCGCCTTTGCGTTCCGCCGCTTCGATCTGTTTTTCCTTGGCTTCGATCTCTTTGAGCACCTGTTCGTCTTCTTCGGGGCGCGTTTCCGTCACGAGCAGGTACACGCGGCCCTTGGCGGCGTCGATCGCGAGACCGCCGACTTCGATGCCGACTTTCGGCGAAACCCGGTTTTCTGCGAGGAATTCGCCTTTGCCGCCGAACTCCTGGATGCGCATCACGGTTTTCGAGCCTTCGCCGGTTTCTTCGGCGATGAAGAACTGCCCCGTTTTGTAGTCCACGACGAAGTCGTGGATGCCGCGCGGGTTGACCTGGCCGCTTTTGCCTTCGGTCCCGGGTTTGATGGTGCTCGCACCCACGCGCCCGAGCCCGCCGATCGCCGGTTCGGCCGCCCGCGCGCCAGGCGTGAGCAGGGCGCACGCGAGCATCAGCGCGCTCGCTGTCGCGAGCAGCATGGGGCTGGTTGTGCGGCGGCGTCCGTGGCTCATTGTGCCCGAGGCTCCCTCACCGCAAGGCTGGCCCATGGCCGTGTACGCAGTGTTGCCAAGCGGTGAAGGTCACGAAAACGCCACTCCCCCTCAACGCATGCGCCGGCCGCGCGTGCGGTCCTCGAGACGTGCGGAGTGGACGGTCGCGCGCGCGAGTTCCTCCTCGCGGCGCCCCCGCGGACGGCGCCTGATCGACGCGCCGGCGAATGCCGCGAGGACGACCACGCCGAGCACGTACAGCGGCGCCGGGTCCTGTTCGGAGGGCCGGTAGGCGACCGCCTTGTTGGACACCGACTCGGGCGCCTCCTCCTGCTCTTCTTCGCGTTCGGCCACCTCGATCGGCGAGGTCACCGCCGAGGTGCCGCTCGGCGGCGTGGGTCGCGCGGGCGTGGGAACGGGTGGCGGCACGAACGGGATCAGCGGCGCGGGCAGCGCGGCGAGCGGGACGAACGGAGGCAGCCCGGGGGCCGCAGGCGCCGGCGCCGGCGGCTGCGCGGGGGCGAGCGGGGCCGGCAACAGCAGGGGGGCGGCGCCGCTCGCCGGTCCCGCGCTCGTCGGCTCGGGTTGCGGCGGCGCGGACGGCGCCGCGGCGCTCTGCGCGTGGGCGACACCGTGTTTTTTCGCGGGGACCGTGCCGCACGGCTGGCGCACGCTGCCCGCCTGCACGGTCACCGGCAGCGACGCGGTGCGCCCACCGGTGGTCACGGTCACGATCGTTGTGCCGGGGTTGTACGCGCAGAACAGCCCCGAGTGCGGGTCGGGCACCGGTTTGCCGTCCGACCCCTGCAGGACCGCGTGGGCGCCGAGCGCGGTGTTGGGCGCGACGAACTGGCCGATCGATTCATCGGAGGAGCTGAACGTGTATTCGGGCAGCAGCCCGGTCGAGCATTCGGGGTCGCAGATCGAGGGGATCGGGATGTATGGATCGACCCGCTGTTCGGGGAACCCCGGGCCGGAGATGCTGCCCGCGCGCGGGCGCCGCGCGAGGCCTTCGAACGCTGCCGCCTGGCTGCGGCGCAGCAGCGTGCCATCCCTGGCTTCCATCGCGAGCTCACCGATCACGGGTATCAGGCGGGTGAGCACCGGAGCGCGGTGGGTGCTCGTGTCGTACCTGCCGACCTCGACCTCGCCGAGCAGGATGCCGCTCGCGCCGTGGAAGTTGCCCAGCTGCTCGTTGAAGATGTTGCCGTAGCCGAGCGTTCCGCTGCCGTACGTTTCGATCGATTCGCCGCCCACCGTGAGCGGCTCGTGCGTGTCCTCGTTGGGGGAGTCGAAGAAGTACGCGGACGCGCCGTCGCGCACGAGTACGGAGGCGACCGCCTGTGCCTGCGCGTCGCCGGATGAGAATCTGCGTGTTCAGGTCGGCCGCGCCCACCACGATCGCGGGCTTCGACTGGCTCTCGGATTCCTGCAGTTCGCGCTGCAGCCAGGCGAGCTGCGCCTCGTCGACGTCACCCGAGTCGTCGAGCACGATCACTCTCACGCCGCTGGCTTCGAACGCGTAGTAGCCGGCCTCGCATCCGACGGTCGCGGCGCAGCCGCTGCCGATTTCCGGCGGCTGCAGCACGGTCTGCGGGAACCTGTCTTCGAAGAGCACGCTCTCGTAGGTCGCCTCGGTGCCTTCGCGTTCGGGCCGCGCGTCGAGATCCTGCGGGGCCGCCGCGACGTACGTGGGCAGCGGCGCTCCCGACGCGAGAATGCTCGCGTCGGTCTGCATCTCGCTGGCGAACGGGATCGCCAGCGATCGCGGGCCGCTGACTTCGCCGGCGGTCACCGAGGGGCCCGTGTACATGAACGCCTGCAGGCCCTGGATGCTGCTCGCGAGCTTCACCGCGGAGGACAGCCACACGAGCGGGCCCACGCCGGCGCGCGCGCGTTCGGCGCACGGAGCGGCGCATTCGGCGCCTCCGCCGAACGCGAACGTGACGTCGGCCGCGCCTTTGGGCGCTTCGCTCTGCTGCGCTTCGGCCGCGCAGCTCGACACCGCAGGGCTCTGCCTCGCGCCCTCCGATCCTTCTGTGTCGAGGCACACGGGTTCCTGCGCCTCGCCGAGCGGCGCGACGCCGTCGGCCGGGTAGCGCTCGACGTTGCCGGTCTCGATCATCTCTTCCTGCTCGAGGAACCCGCCGACGGCCCATCCTTCGCTGCCGGTCGGGTTGGTGAGCACCGCGAAGACCGAGTCGGGCCGGTAGGGCAGGTCCTGCTGCTGGTATCCGCCGGCGGGCGCGCCCACGAGGTTCAGTTCGTGGGTCTCGTCGCTCCAGCCGATCGAGTTCTGCCGCAGCAGGCTGCCGGATTCCTCGCCCTGCACCGGTTCGAGCACGGGCGGCAGCGGCGGCGGCGCGCCCGGAGGTCCGGCCTGCGCTTCGCTCTGGTTGGTCACGCCGCCTGCGCCTGAGACGATCGCGCGCAGCGCCGTGCCTTCGCGGAACAGCGTGAGCGAGCCCGCGGACTGGCCGGGGAGCGGGGTCGGCGTCGCCGCCCACGGCGAGGTCGCCGATTCGCGCTCGTACACGCGCGGGCCTTCGGGGCCTCCCGTGGTCTCGAACGCGGCGCCGCCGTCGGGCAGCCCCGCGACCGCCTCGGGCTGTGCGCCGGCCATCAGCGCGGTCGCTTCCTGGTCGACCTGCCAGCCCGCGCCGTCGTTGACGAGCAGGCCGCCGACGAAGCGCTGTTCGCGCGGGTTGGGCTGCGCGCGGTAGGCGACGATCGCCTCGGAGCCCGCGAACGCGATGCCCACGAACACGGCGTGCTGCGCCTCGGGGGGCAGTTCGGTTTCCTCGATCCAGCTCTTGCCGTAGCGCAGCAGCACGCCGCCGAGCCCGATGCCGTTCGACCCCACCGCGTAGCCGCGCTGCGGATCGTTGGGGTCGAACGCGATGCCGAGCAGGTCGCCGCGGAAGTTCAAAGGCTCCGCGGGGTCGTGTTCCCACAGTTTCGTTTCGCCACGCCACATCCACATCGCGCCTTCGTCGCCCACCGCGAAGGCGCGCATCGGCGTGGGCCACGCCACCGAGCGCAGGCGCGGCGTTTCGACGCGCTCGCCGGGCCCGAAGAGGCTTTCGGGCAGCCACCCGACGCCGGGCGTGTAGCGCGCCACCGCCCCGCGGTCGCCGACCGCCAGGGCTTCGCTCGTGAGCGCGCCCACGGGCTCGCCGGGCGCGGGCGCGAGGGCGAGCAGCGGATGGCGGAACGGGACGGGCCACGGCGTCACGCGGCTCGACGCGGGGCTCTCGGTCATGTGGAGCGGCATCCCCGCCATGCCCAGCCATCCCTCGGCCGGGCTCGAGAACGCGGCTCCGTAGAGCGCGCCGGGGACTTCTTCGGCGGTGGACCCCGCCCCCAGGGTGATCGTGGCGGCGAACGATTCGCCGTGCAGCGTGAGGATGTCGCCTCCCGCGATGCCGGTGATCACGCGCTCGCCGAAGCGCGTGCCGTCGGCCCACGCGAAGCTGCGGCCCGAGCCTGTGGGCAGCGGCTTGGGCAGTTCGTACTGGCAGGTGGCGCCTTCGCCGGGCGCCAGGCACCAGCTCCCTTCGATCTGCCCGCCGGCGCTCCCGCCGGGCTTGAAGAACAGCGTCGCCGAGTCGGGGGTGCGCTCCTGCACGTCGGCGCGTTCGCCGTCCACCCACACCCCTGCGGATGTGACCGTCAAGAGCTGCGCCGACACGGTGGGCGGTTCGCCGGCGTTCGCGACCGTGAACGGCTTTTCGCCTTCGCTCGTCTGGAGCGTCAGGGGGTGCGCTTCGCCGTCGCCGGACCCGGGCGAGAGCGCGACGGGCTTCCACGCCCACCCTTCCCCTTCCTGGACGCGCCTGAACAGCGCCACGGCGCCGGCGGGGTAGGCGCCGCCGCTCGCGAGCCGCGCGAGCAGCCACGCGTTGCCGGGCGAGCTCGCCGCGATCGCGATCACGCGGAAGCTTTCTTCGCTTGCCGCGGGGACGTCGATCGGCTCCTTCTGCCATGCCGTGCCGGTCCAGTGCAGGACCTGTTTCTCGACCGAGTCGCCGGAGACCCCGACTGGCACCACGAGCGCCCCAGCCGCGCCGCCTTCTTCCTCGAGGGAGGCGATCAGCGGCGCGCGGTGGCCGGCGAACAGTTCTTCGTGTTCGCCGAGCAGCGGTTCTTCGCCTTCGGCGAGCGTTTCGCCCTGCCTGGTCACGCGCGCGGTCTCGTCGAAGGCGGCGCCGGCGCCTCGCACGAGCACCGCCCCGCGCGTGCCGCCGCTTTCGCTGACGGTGCCCGCCAGCACGCCCGCCCCGTGGGCCGTCATCTCGCCGACGAGCGGGCTTTCGAGCGGCGTGAAGTCCGCGGGCAGCGCAGGGCCGAGCAACCAGCCGGTGGCGCTCGTGTAGCGCACCAGCACATGCCTCGGGCCATCGCGGCCGATGCCCCACGTCTCGCCGGGGCCGGGCGCGCCGGCTTCTTCGGGCGTGGCGCCGATCATGGTGACGCTGCGCGCGGGCACCGAGGCGTCGGCCTGCGGCACCGGTTCGCCGGAGGGCTGCGCGCTCGCGCGCGGCGTGCCGCCCGACCCCGGGAGCGCTCCGGCGAGCGCCAGCGCGAGCGCGAGCGCCGCGAGCAGCAGCAGCGCGAGCGCGATCGCCGGCAGCCGTGGCCGTCGCGCTCGGGCCACGGGTGGCGGTGCGGACGCGCTCAAGGCAGGAGCCCCGATCCGCCGGCGAGCAGTGTGCGGGGCAGCGTCACGAGCCGCGTGCTCACGTTGCCGAGGCCGCCGGTAGCCGACTGCACTTCAGGGAGCGGCGCGAGCGCGTGCGTCTGCAGTTTCAGGTTGGTGGGCCACGCGTGCGGGTTCAGCCGCAGCACCAGCTTGCGGTTGCCCGCGGCAAACGTGTGCATGGCGGTCGAGGCGACCACCTTGCGCTTGCGCTGCGCGACGAGCTTCACCTTCGCCTTCACGGCGAGGTGGAAGCGCAGTTCGAGCGTGTCGTGGTGGAGCAGCTTGCTGTGCACGCCGCTGAGCAGCGGCAGCGTCACCAGCTGCGCCTGTTTGGGGGGCCCCGCTTCGGCGTATTTGGTGCCGAACACGACCGATTCTTCGACGATCCCCGACGTGTCGGGGGGCGGCGCGTCGGGAGGCACCTGGGGCAGGCCCTGGTCGGGCGGACGGTAGGTGATGGGGCCGAGGAAGCTCGGGTCTTCATCGAGGGGCAGCGTGCGTTCGCCTTCGGGGGCGAGGTGGAAGATCCAGCCCTGCGCGGTGACCATCCAGCAGTCGCCGTCTTCGGGACAGGTGATCTGGGTCGCAGCTCCCTTCGGCCCGATGCCTTCTTCTTCTTCGCGCGCGGAGGGCAGCGTCTGCTCCTCGAGCACCTGGCCGTTGGATGCGACGCGCACGAGCACCGCGCGCTCGCTGATCGCTTTGCCTTTCGGGTCGGCGAGCGCGAGCCACGCGCTTTCGGTCCCCGGCTCTGCGCCGAGGGCCGTCACTTCGGCGTGCTTGGCTTCGCCTCCGAGCAGCGTGCCTTCTTCGGCGGCCTGCGATTCGGGGAGCACGCGGCCGAGCGGGTGCTGCGCGCCGAGCAGCTGCGTCCAGTTGCCCCCTTCGCGCGTCGCGAGCGTCACCTGCCCCGCTTCGTGTTCTTCTTCTTCGGGTTCTGAGAATTTGCGCCCGGTCGCCGCCCACAGCGTTTCTTCGGACGCCGACAGGCGCAGGTATTCGAGGCCTCGCGAGATCTCGGTGGGGCCGTACAGCGGCAGCCCCTGGCCGAACTGGTTTTCGGGTTCGAAGGCGGGCAGCACGCCGGCGGGGTTGATGCGGTGCACGACCGGCGCGCGCGACTGTTCGCTGTCCACCGGATCGTTCCTCGCGACGCGCACGCTCTCGTAGATGCGCCCTTCGCTCACCTGCATCGACTCGACCGCGTGGCCTTCTGCGGGATACGGTTCCTCTTCGACCGAGGTGCCGTTCCAGTGCAGGTGGAAGGCGCCCACCTGCGGTTCGGGCAGCGCGTCGCCGCCGAACCAGCAGTCGCCCGATCCGAGGCACGCCGCGGCGTGCATCGCCTGGTATGAGTCGGCCTGGAAGGCGGGGTGCGCGTAGGAGCCGACGACCTGCCCGCCGGAGAAGTGGCATAGCGTGTTGTCTTCGAGCGGGACCTGCTGTTCGAGCGTGCCGGTGCCACCCGACTGGCCGGCGCGCCCGTCGGACACGGTCCAGAATTCGTCGGGGCCTTCCCACGCGATGCTGCCGTCGGTGGCGCCGCAGACGTTGGAGAGCATGTGCCATTCGACGCCGTTGTACGCCCACACGCCGGGGGCGATCGTGGGCGGAACGCCCGAGGTGATCAGCAGGCCGCGGTTGGGCGCCTCGAACGCGATGTCGCCCACTTTCCCGAGGCCGACCGGCCATTTGGAGCCGGCGGGCGTCGGCTGTTCGGAGCGCCACACGGCGCCTCCCTGGGCGCTCGCCTGCGACGGCGCGAGCAGCGCGCATGCGGCGAAGAGGCAGGCGGCCAGGGCCTTCGTGCGCGCGCTCATCGTGCCGCCCTCCCGTGCGCCTTCGAGGATGATTTGCGCGCCTTCGGCTTCGCCTTGGCGCGCCGAGCGAAGGTGACGCGGATCGTGCCCCGCAGCCGCGGGCGGCCCGCCGCGGTGAACGTGAGCGCCGCCGTCGATGAGAGCCCGCCCCGCTGCGTGGCGAGCCCCGAGTACTTCTTGGCGAGGTGCAGGACGAGCGTGACGAGCTCCCCGCCGGGCGAGCGCGGCGCGGCCGCGGCGCCGGCGACCGTCCGGCTCACGAGGCTCGTCCTGCTCTTGCTTCTGGCGCTGTGGCCGCGGCCCGCCTTGGCGCGGCCCGCCTTGGCATGCATGCTCACGCGCAGCGTGCTCTTCGCCCCGGCCTTGAGCGTTCCCGGCCCGGGAACGCTCACGTAGAGCAGCACGCTTCCATCTTTGCGCGAGAGCGCGGTGACGCCCAAGTCCCACGCCGGTTCGGTGGGCGTTTCGGGGGGCGCGGATATGTACTGAGGCGTGGGGATCGCGCCGAGCACGACGCGTTCGACGGTGAACGCGTCGCTCCCGTCGAGCGGCCCCGCGGGCGGGGTGTTGCCGTCGCCGTAGGAGAGGTTCGAGGCCGTCGAGGAGAACGAGAGCAGCTGGCCGGCGGCGGCGAACGACGGCGACTCGGCGCCCCACGCGACGTGTGTGCCGTGCCCGCCGTACACGTCTTCTTCTCCCTGCAGGCGGGGACCGTGGGGCTGTTCGGAGAGGCCGCCTTCGTACCCCTGCGTGACGCGCGTGAGCGTGGCGTCCGCGAGGTCGGCGTCGTACAGCTCGCTGAGGCCGGGTTCTGCGGCGGGAGCGCTGATGAACGCCGGGGAGCTGAGCGGGAAGGCGGTGCGCCGCGTAGTGAACGCGACCTGGCCGCCGTCGGGCGAGATGTCGAATTCGTCGATCGGTTCGGTCTCGGCCACGCCTTCGGCGCCTGCGAGCGTGGTCACGGTGCTGAGCGCCTGGCCGCGCGTGAGCCCCGGCTGCATGCTCGCGACGTACAGGTCGGCCTGCTCGCCCGCGCGCCGCGAGGCGTTGAAGTTTTCGCCGTCGGCGATCGGGAGCGCGCCGGACAGGAATGCGACCTGGTAGCCGTTCGCGCTGAGCCGCGGCACGAAGTCGCCGACCCCGTCGGCGGTGCCTCCTTCGCTCGGCCAGATGCCCACGCTCGAGCTGCCGCTGGTGATGACCGCGAACGGCCCCTGGCAGGGGTCGGCGAGGCTCTGCTGTTCGTCGGGCGGCAGCGCGGGCTCGCCGCTCGCCCGGCAAGCGGGGTTGGCTGGATCGGATCCGCCGGTGACGCGCTCGGTGGGCGTTTCGGAGCCGGGCTCGATGCGCCGCCACAACGGCTCGGTGTACAGGGGCTTGGGCGCTTCGGCCGGCAGCATCGTCGCCTGGCGGTCGATGTCCTCGCCCATCCACGCAACCGTGGAGCCGTCCGCGCTGATCGACGCGCCCGGCGGGGGGTTCTGGCCCCATTCCCCGAAGGGCGGCGTCGCCCTGAATTCGGCGCGGCTGCCCGGGTACACCGCGCCGTAGCTCTGGCCGGCTTCGCTGACGCTCACCGGGCCGCCCGTTTCGCGGTCCACGCTCACGAGCCGCGTTTCGCCGCTCGACAGGTAGCGCACCGCCACCTGCAGCGCGGGAGTCGTCGGTTCTGAGGGCGTCTGCGGGTCGGCGAGGTCGGAGGAGGCGGTCGTCACGAACGCGACCTCGTTGCCGTCGGCGCTGATCGCCGAGCGCCCTGCCGCGCTCGACCCGAGTGCCGTGCCGGCTCCCGCGTAGGTGAGCGGTTCGATCGAGCCGCTGGCGGCGGACGCCGCGATGAACGCGCCGCTTTCGCCCGCTGGGACCGCCATGTCGCGCACGTACACGTTGACCGCTTCCGGGGCGGGAGCGAGGTCGGGGCGGTAGTTCGTGATCGAGGACAGGCTGCGCCCTTCGTTTGTCGTGAAGCTGACCATCTGGCCGTCTTCGCTGATCGAGGGCAGCTCGGCGTCGCCGCCTGCGACCTGTTCGACCGCGCCCGTCCACAGGTCGCGGCGCCACACCCCGGCGACGCCGCCGATCGAGCCGTCGAAGGCGACGTAGCGGCCGTTCCCGGAGATCGCGGGATCGTGCGCGTATTCGGATTGCTGGGGCACGCCGCCCGCGACGCTGCCCTCGGAGGCGAGCGAGATCGGGCCGAACAGGTCCGCGCTCGCGGCCGAGGGCGCCACGAGCGCGCCTGCGCATGCGAGCAGCGCGATCACCCAGGTGGCGCCGCGCCGGGCCCGCACGCGCGGTCGCATCGCGCCGGCGCTCATCGGACCGTCACCCACTGGCGCACGACTCCGCCGTTTCCGATCTTGGCCTTCGCGCGGACGGTGACGAGATACACGCCCGCGCGCGCGTAGCGATGGGACACGCGCGAGCGCCCGGCGGATGAGTGCCCGTCGCCGAAGCTGACGCTGACCGAGCGGGCCACGAGCCCCGAGAAGCGGTCGCTGACGCGCACACTGATGCCGCCCGCTGCGCGGGCGATCCTGACGCTCGGCGGCGAGCCGTCGACGAGCAGCGCCGCCGCCGCCGACAGCGTCGACTGCCCGTTGATGTCGGTCGCGAGGATCTGCAGGCGGTGGCGGCCGGAGCTGAGGCCGCGCGTCTGCACGTGAGCCGACAGGGCTCCGGCGGGCACGGGGTGCGCGTGCCCGTCGACGACCACGCTGTAGCGCAGCGGCCCGTTCGCGGTTTCGGCGGGTTCCCAGGAGACCACGGCGCGAGCCGGCTTGACCCAGACTTTGGGCACGGTCACGATGAACGCGGCCGGGGGCGCGGTGACCTGGGCCGCCACGATCGCGGCGTTGCCGAGCGGGCCCTGGCGGAAGCCGACGATCCCGTCGCCGAGGCCCGAGCGGCCCACGGAGACTTCGCCGATTTCGCCGCCGGCGCCGCCGCTCACGAGCCCGGTCTGCACGGCGCCGCCGGGGAAGTCCTCGCGCACGGCCACCGCCGGCGCGCCCTGCGCGCCCGCGCTCGGCCACGCCGACACGCCTCCGCCTTCGGGGTTCATGACGCTCACCGCCGCGAGTTCGCCGCCCACGAACGGCGAGCCGAGCGAGAGCGACCCGGACAGGCCCTGGCCGTTGCCTTCGATCACCCTCGGGGTCCCGCCGCCGTCGTACAGCAGGCGCATTTCGCGCTTTTCGTCGATGTCGATGCTCGGCGGCCCGACGGTCGCGGACTTGCCGCCGGGCACGTCGGGGTCGGCGATGCTCGCGCCCTGGAACTGGGCGCCGCTGACCGATTCGCCGTCGGGCAGGGTGTTCAGGAAGATGCGCGGGCCCGGCAGCGGCGAGCCGGGGCCCGCGGGCTGGCGGTAGGCGACCTCTGCCTGGCCGAGCCTGGAGAACGCGACGCTCGGCGCGTCGGCGTCGTCGGTGATCGGGGCGCCGTTGTAGCTCGTGGCGGTGGCGGGGAGCACGTAGTCGACGGACGTGCCGAAGAGCCTCCGCGCCCAGATCCGCGCGATCCCTTCGACGTCGGGCTCCTGCCAGACGACCACGCCGCTGCCCGTGGGCCCGACCGCGATGCGCGGCGCGTTGGCTTCGGTGGGCGGGCGCATCGAGGCGCCGGGGTTGCGGTTGACGGCGCCCAGGTTCACCCAGCGCGCGCCGTCGAAGTGCGCGACGCGGACCTGCTCGACCACGTCGCCGGGGCGCAGCGCGGGCACGTTGAAGACCGACGTCTCGACCACGCGGTAGACCACGTCGGCCTGCCCGGTGGAGCTCACCGCGAGGTCGGGGCTCGTGCCAGTGGCTTCTTCGATGTTGGCGTCGATGATCACGGCGGGGCCAAACCGTTCGCCGCCCGGGCCGAGCTCGGCGCCGAGCAGCTCGTAGACGGGTTTGCCGCTGCGGCTCGTGGCGAAGGGCGTGGCCCACACGACGATCAGCTCGCCGCCGTCCGCGGCGCCGATTCGCGCCCAGCTCGCCGCGAACGGCTCTTCGGAGTCGACCCTGAGGGGTGTCCCCCAGCGACCTTCGCCGTAGCGCGAGACGAACACGTGGGTGACGCCTTCGACGCGCTTGAGGTACACCGCGCCGCCGGTGCCGTCTTCGGCCTCGGAGACGCCTCCGAAGCCGACGATGTCCTCGCTCGGGCCGTCGATCGTGGTGGCGGGGAGGATCACGGCGCGCGCACTGCCGGCGAGCGTGGCGCCGGCCAGGACCGCCAACGCGAGCGTTCCCGCCGCTCGCAGCGAGCGCCGCCGAAGCACGACCGTGGCTCCCGGGGCGGGCGCCATCACGCGTCAGGAGGTGCTTTTGTTGATCGCGCCGGACGACTTGCTGTACGCGCAACGGAAGTTCTCGGGGGCGATCAGCGGCTCTGATCCGGCGAAGCCTCCCTTGGTCCCGTTGCTGTACACGGTCACGTACTGCAGCGATTCCGGCAGCGGGTTGGCCGCCAGCGGAATCGGGTTGGCCTGCCCCTGGCGGGGATCGCCGGTCGCGCCTTCGCTCACGCCCTCGAAGCCCGCGGCGGCAGAGCCGGCTTCGGTGGTGATGAGCGACGAGCTCATCTCGCGTTCGTCTTTGAGGCCGCGCGTGGGATCGAGGTTGATCGTCGCGGTCAGCTGCGAGTCGTGGATGGTCGACTCGAGCTTCACCCGTTCGGCGGCGCCCACCAGTTCGGACGCCGAGGGCAGCCAGCCGCCTTCTTTCTGGCAGGTTTTGCTCGCGAAGAGGAAGTTGTTCTTGCCGACGTCTTCCTTTTTCAGCGGGTACGGCGAGCTTTCCATGCACGTGCTGCCGAGGTTGACCGTGTCGGGCGGGCAGCTCCCTTCCAACTCGGTGGCGGTTTTGCCGCCGACGCGGTTGGCGTTCGAGACGGTGGGGATTGCGGCGGCGGGGAACTTGCCGTTGCGCCCGAGCACGAGGATCGCGCCGGCGTGCGGCTTGGTGGTGATGCGGTGCCCCGCGATCGCGCTGATCACGGCGTGGCGGGCGGCGTCGGCGAGCCCGGTGGTGGAGAACACGAGGGCTGTGAGCGCGATGAGCATCGCTGGGGAGGGCAGGCGGGGGCGTGCTCGGTGTTTCATGCGGGTTTGTTGGGGTCGCGGGTGTGGTTTTGGCGGCGGATGTCGCGCAGCTCCTCGAGTGTCACCTCCTGCACGGTGGAGAGCAGCGCGTCGAGTGCTACGCCCGAGAGGGTCTCCTGCTCGAGCAGCGCGGTGGCGGTCTCCTCGACCGCTGACCAGTTGCGGTCGAGGACGACCTCGGCGCGGGCGGCGGCCTCGCCGACGAGCCGCTCGACCTCGTTGTCGATCACGTCCAGCGTGTGCGGCCCGACGGACCCGAGGTCCTGCAGCGAGGCGCCGAGGAATACCTCGCCGCCCTTCTCGCCGATCGTGACGAGCCCGAGCGCCTCTGACATCCCGAACGAGGTGACCATGCTCCGCGCGAGCGCGGTCGCGGCATGCAGATCGTCATTCGAGCTCGTCGAGGGGTGCCCGAACGCGATCCGCTCGCCCGCGATCCCCGCCACGATCACGATCAGCTGCGTCTGAAGGTCGGGCTCGGACATGATCAGCTGGTCGCGGTCAGAGAGCATGTGCGCCGCCGTTCCGAGCTGGCGGCCCCTCGCGACGATCGAGAGCTTTCTGGTGGAGGTCGCGTGCCCCAGCGCGTCGGTCACGACCGCGTGCGCTGACTCGTGGATCGCGATCAGCCAACGCTCGTGCTCGGACAGGATGTGATGCTTCGCGGGCCCCGCGACAACCCGGTCGATCGCCTCCTCCAAGGTCGCCTGGTCGATCTGCCCGCGGCCATCCCTGACGCTCAACAACGCAGCCTCGTTGATCACGTTGGCGAGCTCCGCCCCGCTGAACCCCGGCGTCTGCTTCGCGACCTCCTCCAAAGAGGCATCGGGGGCGAGCGGACGCTTACCGCCATGCAACCTGAGGATCTCGAGCCGCCCGTGCACATCCGGGGTGTCGATCACCACCTGACGATCAAACCTCCCGGGGCGCAGCAGAGCGGGGTCGAGGATGTCGGGACGGTTGGTCGCGCCCATCACGACCAGCCCGCCGTCCCCGGCGAACCCGTCCATCTCGACGAGAATCTGGTTCAGCGTCTGCTCACGCTCGTCGTTGCCCTGCCCGATACCCGCACCACGCTTGCGCCCCGCAGCGTCGAGCTCGTCGATGAAGATGATCGCGGGAGCCGATTTACGCGCCTTGCGAAACAGGTCGCGCACCCGCGCCGCCCCAACCCCCACGAGCGACTCGACGAACTCAGACCCCGACAGCGAGAAGAACGCCGCATCCGCTTCACCCGCCACCGCCTTCGCCAACAGCGTCTTACCCGTCCCCGGCGGCCCGACCAAGAGCACGCCCTTCGGCGCCGCCGCACCAACCTCCAGGTACTTCGACGGGTCCGCGAGGTAGTCGCGGATCTCGCGCAGCTCAGCGACCGCTTCCCCCGCGCCCGCGACATCCGCGAACGTGATCGATTCCGCACGACCCTTGCCCTTCTTCTTGCCTTTGCCGCCGAACTGCGAGAACGCCGCGATCCCACCAGCGACACCCTCCCCCCGATCCGGGTGAACAACGAGAACAGGCAAACCAGCAACAAGATCGGGATCAGGAACTGCACGATGATCGCCTTCGTCGGCTTCCCCGACTGCTGATCCACCGTCACACTCGCGCCCGCGGCGAACAATTCATGCGCGAGTTGCTCGGTCTGCGCACCCGAGGAGGGGTAGGCGGCCCACAACTGCTGCATCCCCCCCGCCCCCGCAGCCGCGACAGCACCCGCGGTCCGCCCTTCCGCTTCAGCGGGCGACTGGCCGATCACGCCACCCGGGCCGATCGGCGGCGCATCAGCCGTCGTCGAAACCTCAACCCGGCTGTCGTGATCGAGCAGCCTCGCGCTCGCAATCTCGTGCGCCTTCGCGAGATTCTGGACCGTCGAGATCGGCACCTCCGTCCCCGCGCTCCCAGGCTTGATATCCCCCAACAACACCCCGAACGTGACCGCGAGCCCGATCGACGCGACCAACAGGAACACGCTCAGCGGGTCACGCAGCAGAATCCGCCGCGCCGCCTGCGCAAACTCAACCAGCCGCACCAACACCGGGTTACGCCGATGCGCCAAACCCGAACGCACCGTAGCGACACGCGCCTTCGAGAAACCGTTCGTGGAGGCGCTCTCGCCGGCGCCGTTCGCGCCTGAGTGCTGGTTGGGCTCGGGGGTGTCGCTCATCGGGGTGAAGTTGTCGTGAGGCGGCCCCGGTGAGTCCCTTCACGCGGGCCGCGCTCAGGCGCGTGGGTGCACACTCGCGCTGCTCCCGGCGGGATGCAGGGCACAGCGGAGCGCCGACGCCGCCAGACTCACATGCGCGACGGGGAAAAGCAACTCATTCACAAGAACGACACATCCCGCAAATTGCGCATTTTACAAATTCTTCACAGAAGGCTCTCAGAAGGCTCTCAGGTGAACGCGCGCCGCGCGGCCGCGCGTTCACAAAAACGACACATCGCCCAAACCGGCGCCGGTAAGGCTTCCACCCCGGATGCCGGCCGCCGCGGTGACCGCATCGAATCGACGCGCGAGTTGTTCTCGCCCACGCATTTCTCGCACCAAGCCCTCACTCACGAGCAAAAAGGAGACAACCACGTGCGCGCGCACCGCACCGCAGTGATTTACATAATTGTCGTGCTGGCGCTGGCGCTGCCGGCTAGCGCATTCGCGGCCAAGCGGCTGATCATCGGCGGGTCCACGTCGGTGCTGCCGCTCGCCCAGAAACTCGCGGCGGCCTACCACAAGGCCACCAAGCAACCCGCGCCCTCGGTCACCGGCGGACAGTCGGATATCGGGATCAACGGCGTGGCAAAAGGCGAATTCGACATCGGCGACTCCTCTCGCGACCCGATCAAAGGAGTCGACCCGAAAGGCTTGGTCTTCGTGAAGATCGCGCACGACGGCGTGTGCGTGATCACGAACAACTCGAACGCGGTCGGGAACATGTCGACCGAAACCGTCGAAGGCATCTACACCGGGCGCATCCGCGACTGGAGCGAAGTCCCCGGCGCGAAAATCACCGGCCCGATCAACCTCTTCGACCGCACGGGCTCGTCGGGTACGCAGGACGCGTTCCAGCACATCTTCCTGGGCGAAGAAAAGAAAATCTCGACCAGCGCCACGCCCGAGTCCTCTAATGGTCTCGAGCAGCAGAACATCGAGGCGAAGAAGAACGCGATCGGGTTCGTGTCGTTCGCGTACACCGAACATGTGCACCCCGTCTCCTACAACGGCATCGCGTGCAACCTCGCGAACGCGAAGTCGGGCCAGTACCAGGGCGTGCGTAACTTCTGGATGGTCGTCAAAGGCAAGCCCACCGGCCGGACGATCACCAACGAAGCCGGCGAACAGGTGCCCGAAGTCGAAATCCCGGCGGGGCCGATCAAGAAGTTCCTCACGTGGGTGATCTCCGGCAACAAGACCACCAAAAAGATCATCAGCTCGCAGTGGGTGGCGATCCACTAGGCGTGAATGGCCGCGGGGGGTGAGCACCGTTTGACGCTCCCGGCGGCCGTCAGGACGGACCGGCGTGTCGAGCTTGCGCTCGGCGCGCTGGCCGTCGCGATCCTCCTCTTCATCGGCCTCATGGTCGTGACGGTCCTGCTCAAGGCATGGCCGTCGTTTCGCGCCAACGGGCTCTCGTGGTTCGGGCCCGGAGGCGATGTGGACGTGCAGCTGCGGGCGATGCAGGAAGGCACGCCGCTGCCGGGCCACTCGAGCCTCTTCATCAGGACGTGGCCGCTGATCTGGGGCACGATCATCACCACGGTGCTCGCGGTGGCGCTCGCGCTCGTCGTCTCGACGCTCGCCGCGGTGTTCCTCACGGAGTTCGCTCCGGCGCCCGTGCGGCGGGTGCTCGAGCCCGTCATCCGGTTGCTGGCGGGCGTGCCCTCGGTGGTGTACGGGCTGATCGGGATCCTTGCGCTGGCGCCGTGGATCAACGAACACCTGATCTCCAAGGCGCGCGAACAGTCGGTGATCTACGTGGTGCAGCTCAACGGCGCCAACCTCACCACGGCCACCGTGATCCTCACCGTGATGATCACCCCGATCATGGTCGCGATCATCACCAACGCGCTCGCCGCCGTGCCGGTGAGCTGGCGCGAGGGCTCGGCGGCGCTCGGCGTGAACCGGTGGCGCACGATCTGGCGCGTGTCGCTGCGCACCGCGCGGCCCGCGATCGCGGCGGCGACCGTGCTGGCGACGGCCCGCGCCCTCGGCGAGGCGGTGATGCTCGCGATGGTGTCGGGCAGCCGCGGCTTCGCCGCCAACCCGCTCGACGGGGTCACGTTCCTGTTCGAGCCCGTGCGGCCGCTCGCGGCGACGATCTTCCAGGAAGCCGAGGGCCTCGCCGCGGGCCCCACCAGCCACACGCTGTATGCGATGGGCGCGGTGCTGCTCGTCTCCGCGGTGATGCTGTCGCTCGCGGGGTGGGCGGCCAAGCAGCCGCTCAAGCGCTACGGGATCAGGGCGTGATGGCGGGGGCGGAGCTCGTACCGCGGCTGTCCACGCCGGTGCCGGTGCGCCCGCCGCGCGAGTCCACCGCGTCGTGGCCGCTCGCGGACCGCATCGGCTACGCGCTCTGCTGGGCGATGGGGGTTGGGCTGTGCCTGATCGCGGCGGCGATCGTGCTGTTCATGCTCGTCAAGGGCCTCTCCTACCTCAAGCTGAGCATGTTCTTCACCTCGCCGGCGCCGTCGCTGCGCCAGACGCAGAGCGGCGGCTTCAGCGACCCGATCGCGGGCACGCTGATCGTCACCGCCATCGGCACCGCGATCGCGGCGCCGCTCGGCGTGGGCCTGGCGACGTGGCTGTCGGAGTACGGGCGCCCCACATGGCTCGCGCGCGCGCTCGAGTCGGCGATCGAGATGGTGGCAGGCGTGCCCAGCGTGGTGCTCGCGATCTTTGGCCTCTTGATCTTCTCGCGCGGCTTCCTCGGGTTCCTCTCCCAGCACGCGGCCAGCGGCGGCGTGCTGGGGCGCTCGTTCTTCAACGCGGGCATCGTGATGTCGGCGCTCGCGCTGCCGCTCGTGTTCGCCTCGACCCGCGAGGCGCTCGCGCAGCTGCCGGACCGGCTGCGCGAGGCCTCCTACGCGCTCGGCAAGACACGCGCGACCACGATCCGCCGCGTGCTCCTGCCGTCGATCAGGCCGAGCATCGCGAGCGGCGTGGTGCTGGGGATGGGGCGGATCATCGGGGACACCGCGATCATCACGATCCTGCTCGGCGCGACGCTCAAGAACGAAGGCGTGGGCTCGACGCCGATCCTCGGGTCGCTGCGGGGTACCGGCTCGACGCTCACCAGCTTCGTGTTCAACAACTCGCCCGCGGGCGAGGGCAACGCCCACGAGAAGGCCTACGCGGCGGCCTTCGTGCTGCTCGTGCTGGTGCTGTTCCTGAACGCGATCGTCACGCGCATCACCGGCGGCGGGCGCGAGCGCACGAGCCGCGGCAGGCTCTCGAGACTGCGGCAGGGGCTTCGATGGACCCACTGATGCCGCCGCCGCCCGTGCGGCGGATCGCGGTCGACCGCTCGCCGCACGTGGCGCCTCCGGCGCCGCCGCGCAACGGCGCGCCCGCGGCCGCCTCCCCGCAGCACGCAGGCGCCGTGCGCAGGCCCGCGACGCACGTGCGCGAGCGCATGCACCTCGACTCGGTGTGGCTCGCGTACGGCGAGAACTGGGTGGTGCGCGACGTGACCCTGCCGGTGCGCCAGGGCGCGGTGCTCGCGCTGATCGGCGCGTCGGGCTCGGGCAAGACGACGCTGCTTCGCTCGCTCAACCGGCTCACCGAGATCACCGCGGGCGCGGCGCGCAGCGGCTCGATCACGCTCGACGGCGAGGACATCCACGCGCTCGAGGTCAACGAGCTGCGGCGCAGGGTCTCGATGGTCTTCCAGCAGCCCAACCCGTTCCCGATGAGCATCTTCGACAACGTCGCCTACGCGCTCGCCGAGCGCCCGGGGAAAGGGCGCCGCCGCAGGCGCACGCCTGAGCTCGAGGAGGCGGTCACCGACGTGCTGCGGCGCGCGGGCCTGTACGACGAGGTGGGCGGCGACCTCGATCGCTCGGCGCTGCGCCTGTCGGGCGGCCAGCAGCAGCGCCTGTGCATCGCGCGCGCGCTCGCGGCGAACCCCGAGGTGCTTCTGCTCGACGAGCCGTGCTCGGCGCTCGACCCGATCTCCACCGCGATCATCGAGGAGCTGATCGTCGCGCTGCGCGAGAGCGTGGCGATCGTGATCGTGACGCACAACCTGCAGCAGGCCATTCGCGTGGCCGACGACGTGGCGTTCATGCACCTCGGCGAGCTGGTCGAGTACGGGTCGAGCGAGCAGGTGTTCGGGCACCCGGCCGAGCAGCGCACGCGCGACTATGTGAGCGGGGCGTTCGGGTGAGGCTCGCCGCGCTCGCGCTCGCGCTCGCTGCGCTTGCGCTGAGCGGCTGCGAGACGACCGCCGAAAAGAGCGCGAAGCTCGAACACCAAGCGAAGCTCGCGGCCCAGCGCGAACGGAAAGAGAGCGAGACGGTGACCTTCGGGCGCGAGAGCAAGGTCGCGCGGGTGCTCGCCGCGCAGCTCTTGAAGGGCTCGGAATCCTCGGCGGCGGTCGTGACCGTCCGCAACGACTCGGCGCGCGCCCTGCGCGCGGTGCCGGTCGCGCTGACGGTCAGGCAGGCGTCGGGCACAGAGCTCTTCAAGAACGACGAAGCGGGTAGCGAAGCGGCGCTCGTCTCGATCCCGTCGATCCCGCCGCACGGCGTGGTCACGTGGGTGGACGACCAGGTGCCGCAGGGAGGCGCGAGCGTGAGCGCCCAGGTCGGCGAAGCGCAGTCGGTGAGCGGAGCGATGCCGGCGATCTCGCTCAGCGGAGTGCATCTGACCGAAGACGAAACGAGCGGACCCGGCGCCGGCGGGACCGTGGCCAACCACTCCGCGGTCGCGCAGCAGAAGCTCGTCGTGTACGTGCTCGCCCGACGCGGCGGGCGCGTGGTGGCGGCGGGCCGCGCGGTCATCGCGGAACTCGGCGCGGGCTCGAGCCAGAGCTTCCAGGTCTTCTTCGTGGGTGACCCGCACGGGGCGCAGCTTCAGGCGAGCGCGCCGCCGAGCAGCTTCTGAGGCGCTCAGCTCGCCGCGCGAAGGCGCCGGCCGCGCTGCTTGAGCGTGATGCCCTCGAGCACGTGCGCGACGGTCTCGCACGCGTCCACGGAGGCCTCGAGCGACTCGAAGATGTCCTTCCAGCGGATCACCACCATCGGGTCGATGCCGCCCGCGAACAGCGACGCGACGCCGTCGCGCTGCAGCCGGTCTCCCTCGTTCTCGAGGCGGTGTATCTCGACCAGGTGCGGCGCGAGCTCGGTGCCGGTGCGCAGGCAGCGAAGCGCCTGCGCGATCTGCTCGCCGGCGCCGACGAGCACTTCGGTGAACGCCACGGCCTGCTCCATCGGCGCCTCCACCCCGTACAGGCCGAGCTGCGCGGCCACGTTCTCGGAGTGGTCCACGATGTCATCGAGCGCGGTCGCGAGCGCGTACCCGTCGCTGGTGTCGAACGGCGCCCGCCCGCGCCCCTGTTCGGTGAGCCTGTGGATGATGTCGTGGGTGATGCGGTCGCCTTCCTGCTCGCACACCTTCAGATCCTGGGCAAGCGCGGCGCGCTCGGGGTAGTCGGCGAGCAGGTCGTGCAGCAGCAGGCCACAGCGCTGCACGTTGCGGCCCGCCTCCTCGACGAGCGACATCAGCCCAGGATCGGGTGCGCGGCGCAGAAAGCTCACCCGCCCCAGCCTAATGCTCCACCACCCGAGCCGCATTGCCTTCACCGCGTTTTCACAGTCCGATAACGAGTTTGCAACTACCTGGCGCGCGCGAGCGGAGATGCTGCTGGCGTGGCGGCATATCCCGACAGCGCTGACACGCTCTACGCGGGGGAGCTCGAGATACGACTCACGGAAGGACTCGTGCTCGCCACCGGCCGCGCGCTGATGCTCTCGGTGCGCGAGTTCGACCTGCTGGTCGCGCTCGCGCGGCGGATGGGCTCGATCATCAACCGCGAGGAGCTGTACGCGACCGTGTGGGGCGGCGAGCTGCGCCCCGGCGACCGCTCGGTGGACGTGTACGTGAGCAAGCTCCGCGGAAAGCTCGAGCGCACGATGCCGGACCGCCGTTTCATCCACACCCACCAGGGGTTCGGCTACCGCTTCCAGCCCGAGCCCGCGCGCGAGGCGAGCGCGAGCATGAGCAACGTCGTCTCGTCACGCTCCAGCACGATAGAGCTTTCACGAAATCTTCACATCGACCCATCGGACGGTTGAGAACACTCCGCACCGGGCACCAAGCGGCTGCCGCTGCGCTGCCGCGCCCGCGGTGCCTGCCTCGTAACCAACCAAGGGAGACCTAGTGACCCGCTTCAGGATGGTCGTGCTCGCGGCCGGTGCTCTGTTGATCGCGTTGGGCCTCGCAGCGTGCGGAAGCTCGAACAGCAGCACCACGAGCTCTTCGTCGAGCAGTTCCTCCTCCGGCTCCGCCGGCGGCTCATCGGGGACGATCTCGGGCGCGGGCTCGACGTTCGCGGCGCCCGTCTACCAGCAGTGGGCGTCCTCGCTGTCCGGCATGACCGTCAACTACCAGGCGGTGGGCTCCGGCGCGGGCATCACCGCGATCGAGAGCAAGACCGTCGACTTCGGCGCGAGCGACCCTCCGCTGAAGCCCGAAGATGAAGCGGCGATCGCCAAGAACGGCAGCCCGGCCGTGCAGATCCCGATGTTCCTCGGGGCGATCACGGTCTCCTACAACCTGCCCGGCGTGAAGGCCGGGCTGAAGCTCGACGGCAAGACGATCTCGGACATCTACCTCGGCAAGGTCAAGACGTGGAACGACGCCGAGATCAAGGCGCTCAACCCGGGCGTCAGCCTGCCCTCGACGGCGATCACCGTGATCCACCGCTCGGACTCCTCGGGCACGACCGCGGGCTTCACCGCCTTCCTCGCGACCGTTGATCCGGAATTCAAGAGCAAGGTCGGCGAAGGCAAGGACGTGCAGTGGCCGACGGGAACGGGCGCCAAGGGCAACGCGGGAGTGGCGGCGGCGGTGCAGCAGACGACCGGCGCGGTGGGCTACGTCGAGCAGGCGTACGCGCTGCAGCACAACTTCACCTACGCGGCGGTGAAGAACAAGGAAGGCGACTACGTGGTGCCCTCGCTCGCGTCCACCAGCGCGGCCGCGCAGGGCGTGACGATCCCGGCCAACCTGGGGATCAAAATCTCGAACCCGGCCGGCGCGGGCAGCTACCCGATCACCTCGCAGACGTTCGTCGTGGTCAACAAGGACCTCTGCAAAGCGGGCATCCCCGGCGGCGAAGCGGCCGCGAAGGACGTCGTGAAGTTCCTCGAATACGGCCTCGGCAGCGGCCAGTCGGTCCTCTCCCAGGCCGACTATGCGGCGCTGCCCACGGCGATCCTCGAAAAGTCCAAGGAAGCGCTGGCCTCGCTCGAATGCAACGGAGCGAAGCTGGCAGGCTGAGGCACGCTCCGACCGGATAGGGCTGCCATGGAGGCGGCATCGGCTGCAGGCGGCGGGCGCTCGGTCCTCGAGCGCTCGCCGCTGGCGCGCCTGCCCGACCGGCTCCTCCGGTACGTCCTGACGGGGCTCGCAGCGCTGATCCTGGCGCTGATCGTCTACTTCTTCATCCGGCTCGTCGGCGAGGCGCGGCCGGCGTTCAGCCACTTCGGGGTCTTCGGCTTCACGTTCGACAACGACTGGAACGTGAGCGGCGAACACTTCGGCGCGCTGCCGCTGGTGGTGGGCACGCTGATCACCTCCGCGCTCGCGCTCCTGATCGGCGTGCCGGTGGCGGTCGCCACGGCGCTCTACGCGACCGAGCTCTGCCCGCGGGGGCTGCGCGCGCCGCTGACCGTGCTGGTGGAGCTGCTCGCGGCGGTTCCGTCGGTGGTGTACGGGCTGTGGGGGATCTTCTTCCTCGCGCCGAAGCTGCAGGGCGCCGAGCAGTGGGTCGCCGACCGGCTGTCGTTCATCCCGTTCATCGGCGGCGGCAGCGTGACGATCCCGAACTACTTCATCACCGGCCTGATCCTCGCGATCATGATCCTGCCGATCGTGAGCGCGATCAGCCGCGAGGTGATGAGCACGGTGCCCTTAGACCACAAGGAGGCCGCGCTCGGCCTCGGCGCGACGCGCTGGGAGATGATCCGCATGGCGGTGCTCCCGTACTGCCGCTCGGGGATCACGGGCGGCGCGATGCTGGGGCTCGGGCGCGCGCTCGGGGAGACGATCGCGGTGACGATCCTGATCGGCGACGCGCCGAAGCTCGGCTCGCACCTGTTCAGCCAGGGCTACAGCCTCGCGGCGGTGATCGCCAACGAGTTCGGCGAGGCGCAGGGTCTGCACCGCTCGGCGCTGTTCGCGGCGGCGCTGGTGCTGTTCGTGCTCACGCTGCTCGTGAACGGCGTGGCGCGCTACTTCGTGGTGCGCGCCTCGCGCACCACCGGGCCACAGGGCGCCGGCGGGCGTCCGAGCGGCGGCCAGCTCGCAGCGGGGGCGGCGGCGGGCGCATGAGCTCGCACGCCACAGCCGAGCCGATGATCGCGCGCTTCGCGGTCAGCCCCGCGCGGGCGCGCCGCGACCGCCTCGCGAGGGGCCTGATCGCGGCGGCCACCGCGATCGCGCTGGTGCCGCTCGTGCTGATCATCTACTACCTGCTGAAGAAGGGCCTCGGGTCGTGGAGCGGGAGCTTCTTCACGACCGACCCCACCGGCAACACGTTCTTCAAAAGCGCGAGCATCGGCGGGATCAAGAGCGCGATCCTCGGCACGATCGAGATCGTCGCGCTCGCCTCCGCGATCGCGGTGCCGGTCGGGGTGGCGGTGGCGGTGTGGCTCGTCGAGTTCGGCCGCTCGAGCTGGTTCGCGATGCTCGTGCGCTTCTTCGTGGACGTGCTCACGGGAGTGCCCTCGATCGTGTTCGGCCTGTTCATCTACATCGTGCTGATCGTGGGCACCGGAAGCACGTATGCGGCCTACAAGGGCGCGTTCGCGCTCGCGCTGCTGATGCTGCCGGTGGTTGTGCGCGCGAGCGAGGTGATCCTGCTGCTGGTGCCGGGCAGCCTGCGCGAAGCCGCGCTCGCGCTCGGCGCGCCGCGCTGGAAGATGATCCTCAAAGTGGTGCTCCCCACGGCGCTGCCGGGCATGGTCACGGGCGTGCTGCTCGCGGTGGCGCGCGCGGCCGGCGAGACCGCGCCGCTTCTGTTCACGGTCGGCGAGACGCTCAAGACCAACTACGGCCTCGGCGGCTTCATGAACTCGCTGCCGCTGCAGATCTACTACGACGTGACCTCGGCCACGACGTCGGTGGTCAACCGCGCGTGGGGCGCCGCGCTCACGCTCGTCACGATGATCCTGATCCTCAACCTGCTCGCCCGGCTGATCGCGCGCAGGAGCCGGCTGTGAGGACTTGCCTGCAATCCGCGCCAATACCGGCGAGCCGCGTCATAATCAACGCTCCGCCGTGCCCCGCCAGTCAGTCCAGCACCCGCGCCGCATCCATGGCATCCGACTCGCCGCCCTCGCGGCCTGGGTCCTGCTGATGGCTAGCCTGCTCGCAGCCCCGCCTGCGGTCGCCGCGGGAGCGCCGGCGGTCACGGGCGTGAGCCCCGAAAGAAGGCCCCGAAGCGGGCGGCACGACCGTCACGATCACGGGCGAAAACTTCACGGGGCGCCGAAGCGGTCAAGTTCGCGCATCGAAAGCCGCCACAAGCTTCAAAGTCGAATCGGAAACCGAAATCAAGGCCGTATCCCCGGCCGGCACCGGGACCGTCGACATCACCGTCACGACGCCCGAAGGCACGAGCGCCGACGGCGCAGCGCGGACAAATTCAAATACCTCGCACCGGCGCTGCCGACGGTCGCATCGGTGGCTCCGCCCGAAGGTCCCGAAGCGGGCGGCACGTCGGTCACGATCACCGGCACGAACCTCACCGGAGCGGAAGCTGTCAAGCTTCGGCGCGAGCGCCGCCGCGAGCTTCAAAGTCGAATCGGCCACCGAAATCACGGCCGTGTCGCCCGCCGGTACCGGGCACGGTCGACATCACCGTGACAACGCCCGAAGGCACGAGCGAAACCGTCGCGGCGCGACCACTTCACCTACCTCGCGCCGCCCGCGCCGACGATCACCTCGGTGTCGCCCGCGCGAAGGCCCCGCAGCGGGCGGGACGACCGTGACGATCACCGGCACCAACCTCACGGGAGCCGAAGCGGTCGAGCTTCGGCGCGACCGCCGCCGACGAGCTTCGAAGTCGAATCCGCAACCGAAATCACGGCCGTATCGCCCGCGGGCACGCGGCGACCGTCGACATCACCGTGAAAACCCCCGAAGGCACGAGCGCGACGGGCCCGGCGGACCAGTTCACGTACCTCGCGCCCGCTCGTCGCCGCGATCACGCCCCAGAGAAGGCCCTGAAGCCGGCGGCACGACCGTCACGATCACCGGCGAACACCTCACGGGCGCAACCAAGGTCGAGTTCGGCGGCGCCGAAGCGAAAGCTTCAACGATCGTCGAGCGACACCACGATCACGGCCGACGCGCCGGCCGGCAAAGGCGTCGTCGACGTGACGTGATCGCGCCGGACGGCACGAGCGCGATCCCGCGGCCGACCAGTTCAGCTACGATCGCCCGCGAAGTCGCGATCCCCGAAGCACCGCACACCTCGCCTCCGCCCAAAACCACCCCCCCGCCCGTCGTCGTGCGCGTCCCGGTCCCGCTCGTATCGGGGCTGAAAACGCGCCTCATGCACAAAACCACGCTCGAAGTGCGCTTCCGCATCGTGGTCAAGGCGCGCGTGCGTCTCGTGGGCCGCAAAGGCTCGAAGATCGTTGCGCACACCAAGCTCAAGGTGCTCGCGCCGGGCATGCACAAGCTGCTGCTGAAGCTCAACCGCAAGAAGTGGCCGACGAAAATCGAACTGCAGACGCACGCCCTCGAACCGCTGCCCACCGTCGTGCAAGGAGGTTGATGTGGACCCCAAAGCACCGATCGAGACCGAGCCGCACGAGGACCAGCCGGGCGGCGCCGGCGCGGCAGGCAGCCCTGAGAGCGGCGCCGGCGAGCCCGCGCGCTCACGCATCACCGGCGATGGGGCCTCCGTCGATGGCGGCGCGGCGGCCGCTGTGAACGGCGCGCCGAGCGAGCCCGCCAATCAGAGCGTGGGCATCCGCCTCGAGGGCCTGCGCGCGTTCTACGGCGACTCCGAACAGATCAAGGGCGTGGACCTCGAGCTGCGCGCCAACGAGGTCACCGCGATCATCGGCCCGTCCGGCTCGGGCAAGTCCACGCTGATCCGCTGCATCAACCGCATGCACGAGGAGATCCCGGGCGCGCGCGCCGAGGGGCGCGTGCTGCTCGAGGACCTCGACGTGTACGACCCGTCGGTGGACGTCTCCGCCGTGCGCAGGGCGATCGGCATGGTCTTCCAGAAGCCCAACCCGTTCCCCACGATGTCGATCTACGACAACGTCGCCGCCGGCCTGCGCCTGAGCACCGGCCGCCGGCGCGACGTGAGCACGCGCGTCGAGTCGGCGCTGCGCGGCGCCGGCCTGTGGGACGAGGTCTCAGACCGCCTGCGCGAGCCCGGAGCGGGTCTGTCGGGCGGCCAGCAGCAGCGGCTGTGCATCGCGCGCTCGCTCGCGGTGGAACCCGAGGTGATCCTGATGGACGAGCCGTGCTCGGCACTCGACCCGATCGCCACGCTCAAGATCGAGGAGCTGATCGATCAGCTCAAGTCGCGCGTCACGATCGTGATCGTCACCCACAACATGCAGCAGGCCGCCCGCGTCGCCGACCGCACCGCTTTCATGCTCGACGGCAGCCTCGTCGAGGTCGGCCCAACCGACCGGATCTTCACCACACCCGACGACCCCCGCACCGAAGAATATGTCACCGGAAAGTTCGGCTGAGAGCGCGGCATCCGCCGCGCAGGACGGAGAGGGCGCGCCCGCCCCGGTCGAGCAGCACGGCTCGGGCCGCGCGCACTTCCAGCAGCAGCTGCACGAGCTCGAAATCCACGCGCTCGGAGGCCTCGACCTGATCGTGGAGCAACTCGACCGAGTGCTCGAAGCGCTCGACACCCACGACGTGGAGCTTGCGCAGATGGTGATCGCCGACGACGACCGCGTCGACGGCCGCTATCTCGAGGTGCACCAGGGCATCCTGTCGCTGCTCGCGCTGCAGGCGCCGGTAGCAGGCGACCTGCGCCTCGTCGCAGCGCTCCTGCACATGATCAAGCACATCGAGCGCATGGGCGACCAGTGCGTCAACATCGCCAAGCTGATCCCGCTGTCGGGCCACGAGCCCCCCGTTCGCCGCGAGATGCTCGACGCGCTCGCCAAGATGGGCGCGTTCGCGCGCTCGGAGGTCGTGCAGTGCAAGGCCGCCTTCGCCGGCCGCGACGTCGCGCTCGCAGAAGACCTCGTGCGCCAGGACCGCGACATCAACCGCATGAACCGCGAGATTTTCAGGCTCGCGATCGAAATCGGCGACGACCCCGATACGCGCGAGTGGGCCATGCACATGACGCTCGTCGCGCGCGCGCTCGAGCGCATCGGCGACAACGCGGTCGACATCGGCGAGCAGGTGGCGTTCGTCGTGACCGGGCTGTTTCGCGAGTTTCCCGAGCCCTCGCAGCCCGCCGGCGCCGGCACCGACACCGCGTTCCCGCGCCTCTGACGCCGCTGTTCCGCCCGTCGGAGCCCCGCGCGGCCGGTGTTATGACGCCCGGACCGCCGCAAATAGCGCTGAATCCGCTGTGAACATCCTGTGACGATCGGCCGGCGCCGGTTCGACGTGCTGCGCGATCGCATACACTCGCCGCGATGACGGCAAGCGTGCGCGCCGACGACCGGGGGGCCCCGTCACCAGCCACTGACGCCGCGCCTCCGTCCGCGGGCTCCCTGCGGATAGCAGTGCTCGACCGCGACAGCGGCTTCATCCAGGTGCTCAGCAAGCGCCTCGACCGGCTCGGCTGGGAGCACCGCGTGCTCGCCAGCCCCGTGCCGCCCGAGGCCGTCGTCTCGATGCGCCTCAGCGCGCTCGTGGTCGACCTCGCGGTGCTCGGACCGCAGGCGTGGAGCTGGCTCGAGCGCCTGTGCGCCGCGCTGCCGGACCTCGGCGTGGTCGTGTGCACCGGCCCATCGACCGTGGCCCAGCGCGTGCGCGGCCTGCGCCTCGGCGCGGATGACTGGATCACCAAGCCGTGCCACCCCGAGGAAGTGATCGCGCGCGTGCAGAGCGTCGTGCGCCGGCGCCGCCGAAGCACCAGCCGCGTCGAGGCCAAGCCCACGATCGCCGGCGAGGTCGTGATCCGGCCCGACCGCTTCCAGGCGTTCGTGGGCGATCACAGCATGGACCTGACCCGGCGCGAGTTCGAGCTGATCGAGCTGCTCGCCGCCGCCGAGGGACGCGTGCTCGAGCGCGAGGAGATCTACTCGCGGCTGTGGGGCTACACGATGGTCCGCGGAGACCGCTCGGTGGACGTGTTCGTGCGAAAGCTGCGCCAGAAGCTCGAGAAGGCGTCGCCCAGCTGGCGCTACATCCACACCCACTTCGGCATCGGCTACCGCTTCGCCGCCGAATCGCTCGAGGTCGTGGACCCCGCCGCCGTGCCCTCGTCAGTTCCCGCCGACTGGGACGCCGGCGAGCAGCGCGAGCTCCCGGGGCCGCATGAGCAGCAGGAGCTCTCCGGCCGCACCATCTAGGCGCGCCGCCGCGAGGCCGCCCTTCTTGAGGTCCGCGCTCACGCCGGTGAGCGCCGCGAGCACCGTGGAGAGGTCGGGCTCGTGCCCCACCAGCAGCACGCGGCCGTCCGCCGGCAGGCCAGCCATCACGTCAAGCGCCTGCTCCGCGCTGAAGCCCCCCGCGAGCGGCGCGTAGAGCTCGAGCTTCCCCCGCTCGTCCGCGTCCCACTCCTCCGCCGCGATCTCGGCGGTCTGGCGCGCGCGCACCTTCGGGCTGAACAGCACCGACTCGAAGCCCACCTGCATCCGCGCGAGCGCCGCGCCGGCCGCGCGCGCCTGCATCTCGCCCCGCTCGGTGAGGCGGCGCTCGGCGTCCATGCGCGTCCCGTGCGGCTCCGCGTCGGCGTGACGTAGTAGCCATAGCTGACGAGCCATTGGATCCTCTGGGGGCCACACTACCTGCTCCGCGCGCACGCGTCACGCCAGCAGTTCCGCTTGCGGGCGCCAGGTTGTAGCGTGAAAGGCCGTATGAGCGCCACGCACGACCTCGGAACACGCGAGCGGACCGCCGTCGCGAGCGCTCTGGCGGACGGCACGAGCGACCCGTCCCTGTACATCAACCGCGAGCTCTCGTGGCTCGACTTCAACGACCGCGTGCTGCAGCTCGCCGAGGACGAGAAGGTGCCGCTGCTCGAGCGTGTGAAGTTCTGCGCGATCTACACCACCAACCTCGACGAGTACTACATGGTGCGCGTCGCCGGACTGCGCGACCAGATCGACGCGGGCGTGGAGACGCCGAGCCAGGACGGGCTCACGCCGTCGCAGACGATCGCCCGGATCCGCGAGCGGGTGCTCGAGCAGGGGCGGCGCCTCACGCGCTGCTTCGAAGGCCGCCTGCGTCCGGCGCTGGCCGACAACGACATCCGCCTCGTGAGCGTCGAGGAGCTCGACGACGAGCGCCGCAGCGAGCTCGCGAGACATTTCCAGCGCGCGATCTTCCCCGCGCTCACGCCGCTCGCGGTCGCGCCCGGACGCCCCTTCCCCTATATCTCCAACCTGTCGCTCAGCCTCGCGGTGCTGGTGCGCGACCCGGTCAGCGAACAGACGGTGTTCGCGCGGGTCAAGGTGCCGACCGAGATCCTGCCGCGCTTCGTCGCGCTCGAGCAGCCGCCCGGAGCGCCGGTGCTGCTGGTGCCGCTCGAGGACGTCATCGCCCATCACCTCGACGCGCTCTTCCCGGGCATGGAAATCGCCGACTACAACTTCTTCCGGGTCACCCGCGACGCCGACCTCGAGGTCTCCGACGAGGCCGCCGACCTGCTGCAGGCGGTCGAGGACGAGCTGCGCCGCCGGCGCTTCGGCGAGGTCGTGCGCGTCGAGGTCGGAGCGCACTGCTCCGAGCAGCTGTGCGACGAGCTCGCCCAGCTGCTCGGCGTCCAGGACGACGAGGTGTACCCGGTGGACGGCCTGCTCGACATGGGCGCTCTGTGGCAGATCGTGAGGCTGCCCGGCCACTCCGACCTGCGCGAGGAGCCGCTCGTCGGCGTCACGCACCCGCGGCTGCTGCACCAGGAAGGCGGGCGCCCCGACGTGCTCGCCGCGATGCGCGAAGGCGATCTGCTCGTGCACCACCCGTACGTGAGCTTCTCCACCTCCGTGGAGCGCTTCGTCGAGCAGGCCGTGGCCGACCCCAACGTGCTCGCGATCAAGCAGACCGTGTACCGCACGAGCGACGACTCGCCGCTCGTGCCCGCGCTGATCGACGCCACCGAACGCGGCAAGCAGGCGGTCGCGCTGGTCGAGCTGCAGGCGCGCTTCGACGAGCGCATGAACATCCACTGGGCGAAGGCGCTCGAGGAGGCGGGCGTGCACGTGGTCTACGGGCAGCCCGCGCTGAAGACCCACGCCAAGTGCGTTCTGGTGGTGCGGCGCGAGGGCGACGGCGTGCGCAACTACGTGCACATCGGCACCGGCAACTACCACTCCGCCACCGCGCGGCTGTACACCGACTTCGGCCTGTTCACCACCGACGAGCAGATCGGCGCCGACGTGGCCGACATGTTCAACTACCTCACCGGCTTCGGGCGCCCGCTGCACTACCGCAAGGTGCTCACCGCCCCCGAACACCTGCGCGACGGGATCCTCGACGAGATCGAGCGCACGATCGCCGCCCACTCCGAGTCCTCGCCCGCGCGCATCGCGATGAAGATGAACGCGCTCGTCGACGGGCGCTGCATCCGCGCGCTGTACGCGGCCTCCCAGGCCGGCGTGCGCGTCGACCTGAACGTGCGCGGGATCTGCTGCCTGCGCCCCGGGATCGAGGGCGTCTCAGAGAACATCCGCGTCGTCTCGATCGTGGGGCGGCTGCTCGAGCACTCGCGCGTGTACACGTTCGAGCGCGGCGGCGAGACCACCGTGTACATCGCATCCGCCGATCTGATGCCGCGCAACCTCGACCACCGCGTCGAGCTCGCGGCGCCGATCGCCGAGCCCGAGCTGCGCGCGGAGCTGCTCGACACTCTGGAGCGCGCGTTCGCCGACAACCAGAACTCGTGGGAACTCGACGGCGAGGGCGACTGGCGCCGGCGCAGCCCCGGCCCCGGCGAGGAACCGCGCAGCATGCAGCTCGAGCTCGCGGAGCTGCACGCCGTGCGCACCGAGACCGCGCGCGGCGGAGCCGAGCGCGAACGCGCGCCGCTATCGACCCCGCGCTGAGCGCCGGCGTCGCGACTACGAGCTAGGTTGCCGACGCCGCCGGCAGCTGAGCCAGCGCCTCGCGCAGGTCGTCGACCGACTGGTAGTCGAGCCCCAGCAGGTGATCGTGCCGGTGGCGCACTATCCCCTGCTCGTCGATCACGATCACCGCGCGCTTCGTGCCCACACGCGAGGAGTGCGCGCTGTAGGAGCTCGCGACCGCGCCGCCCGGATCCGCCAGCAGCGGCACCGTGAGGCCGTTCTTCTCGGTGAACCCCATGTGCGAGTCGAGGTCCTGCGAGGAGATGCCCACCACGGTGGCGTCGAGCGCCGCGAGGTCGTCGCCGCGGTCGCGGTAGGAGCAGAACTGCCTCGTGCACACCGGGGTGTTGTCGCCGGGGTAGAACAGCAGCACCACCCGCTCGCCGCGATGGTCCGACAGCCTGAACGTCCCGTCGGTTCCCTCGAGCTCGAAGTCCGGTGCCGCCTCGCCGACCTGCGGGGTCTTCGCCATCACGCCTCGCCTTCTGCCGTTCACCGTTCGGCCGCGCTCCGCGGCCCGCGCCGAGCATAGCCACACGGCCGATCGCGCGGCGCAGCCCGCGCTGCGATGCGCTACAACGGGGCGCATGCGCGCCCGCCGGCCGCCCCGCGCTGCGCAAGCCGCCGTCGCGTGCGCGCCCGCGCTCGTGTGCGTCGCGCTGGCAGCGTGCGGCTCCGCCCGCGCGCGCGTCTCGACCCCCACCGTCGCGAGCAGCGCGATCCCCGCCCCCGCGCGCAGCTCCGCCTCGCAACAGCTGCTCGACTGGCCCGAGTTCGGCCTGGACCCGCAGCGCAGCGACGCGAGCGAACTCTCCACCGGAATCACCGCCGCCAACGTCGCGCACCTGCGCCGCACCACCGTCACGCTGCCCGGCACCGTCGACTCCTCCCCGGTCTACCTGCACGGCGCGAGCGTCGACGGTGCCACCCACGACGTCGCGATCCTCACCACCACCTACGGGCGCACGCTCGCGGTCGACGCCGCCGCCGGCAGGATCCTGTGGACGTTCACGCCGCCCGGCTACAGCAGCTGGGCCGGCAGCGCGCAGATCACCGTCACCAGCCCGCTCGCCGACCCCGGCGGGCGCTACGTGTACGCGGCCTCGCCCAACGGCCTCGTGCACAAGCTCGCGATCTCGAACGGAGCCGAGCAGAGCGGCTGGCCGGTGCGCGTCACGCGCGAAGCGCGCCACGAGAAGATGGGCTCGGCGCTGGGCGTGGACGGCCCGTACCTGATCGCCACCACCAGCGGCTACCTCGGCGACGCGCCCCCCTACCAGGGGCACGTCGCGCTGATCGAACGCGCGAGCGGGCGCGTGCGCGCGATCTTCAACACGCTGTGCGCCGACCGCCGCGAGCTGATCGTGCCGAGCAGCTGCCCCTCGAGCGACTCCGCGATCCTCTCTCGCGGCGGCGCCGTCGTCGAGCCCGGCGGCGCGCGCATCCTGATCGACACCGGCAACGGCCCGTGGAACGGCGCCACCGACTTCGGCGACAGCGTGCTCGAGCTCACCGTGCCGGGGCTGCGCCTGCGCCAGTCGTTCACGCCCACAAACCAGCAGCAGCTCAACGAAAGCGACACCGACCTCGGCTCGAGCGCGCCCGCGCTGCTCGGCCAGGGCCGCGTCGCGCTCGCCGGCAAGGACGGCGTGCTGCGCGTGCTCTCGCTTGCGCGACTGTCCGGCCACCGGCCCTCCGCGCACGGCAGGCTGGGCGGGGAAGTTCAGCGCCTGCAGGTGCCCGGCGGCGCCGAGCTGTTCACCGCGCCCGCCGTGTGGCGCCACAGCGCCCGCACCACGGTGTTCATCGCCGACAGCGCCGGCACCGCCGCCTACGCGCTACGACACGGGCGGCTGTTCCGCGTGTGGGAAAACAGCAGGGCCGGCACCAGCCCCGTGATGGCGGGCGGGCTCTTGTACGTGTACGAACCCTCCGGCGGCGGCATCTACGTCTACCGGCCCGGCTCCTCCCAGCCGATCGACAGGCTGCCCGGCAGCGCCGGCCACTGGAACAGCCCGATCGTCGTGGACGGCCACGTGCTCGAGCCCGAGGGCGACGCCAACGAACACTCGCTCAGCGGCACGCTCGACATCTTCTCGGCCGGCTGAGCGCGCGCCGCCCGCGCGGGGCGCCGCGCCCGCTGCCTGCGCGCTAGCCCTTCGCCTCCACCGCCTCCAGCAGCCTCAGCCAGATCTCGCTTCGCGTGGGAAAGCACGGCACCGCATGCCACAGGCGCTCGAGCGGCACCTCGCCGATCACCGCGATCGTCGCCGCGTGAACGCTCTCCGCCACCTCCACGCCCGTGAACGTCGCGCCCACCAGCACCCCGCGGTCGCCGTCGAGAACGAGGCGCGCGGACCCGGGCGCGCCGTGGCCCACGAAGCTCTCGCCCGCCGTCCGCTCGAAGTCCGCGTCCACCGCGCTCGCGGCGATGCCCGCCTCGAGCGCGCTCGCGAGCGTGTGCCCCACCGCCGCCACCTGCGGCTCGGTGAAGATCACCCGCGGCGACAGGTGGCCGTCGCTGCGCAGCTCGTGGTCGCGCCCGAGGATGCGGTCGGCCGCGATCCGCGCCTGATACTTGGCCATGTGCGTGAGCAGCGCGCGGCCGTTCAGGTCGCCCACCGCGTACAGCCACTCGTGCCCGTCAACCTGCATCGAGTCGAGCACCTCCACCGTGCCCCCGCCCGCGACGCCGATCGACTCGAGCCCGAGCCCCTCGCTGTTCGCGCGCCTGCCGACCGCCACGAGCAGCTCATCCGCCGACGGCGAGCGGCCGTCCGCGAGCTCGAGCGACACCCTCTCGCCGTCGCGCCTCGCCGAGCGCGCCTCGGCGCCGAGCTCGACACGCACGCCGCGCTGCTCGAGCGCCTCGCGCAGCTGGCGCGAGGCGAACTCCTCCTCGCCCGCGATCAGCCGCTCCTCCGCCTCCACCAGCGTCACGCGCGCGCCGAGCGAGGAGTACGCGTCCGCCATCTCCACGCCCACCACGCCGCCGCCCAGCACCAGCAGCGAACCGGGGATGGCAGCCGCCGTCGTCGCCTCGCGGTTGCCCCACGGCGCCGCCTCACGCAGCCCCTCGATTGGCGGGACCGCCGCGGCGCTGCCGCTCGCCAGCACCACCGCGCGGCGCGCTCGCAGGATCTCGCCGCCCACCGTCACCTCGCGCTCGCCGCTCAGCGCGCCCGCGCCGCGCACGAGCTCGACCGAGCGTTCTTCGAGCCACGGAAGATGCGAGGAGTCGTCGAGCCCGTGGATCACCTCGTCGCGGCGGCGGAGCGTCGCGCCCACGTCGAGCTCGCCGGCCACCGCCTCCGCGGCGCCGCGCACGCGCCGCACCTCCGCGAGGGCCTGCGCGGGACGCAGCAGCGCCTTCGATGGCATGCACGCGTAGAACGAGCATTCACCGCCCACCAGTTCGCGCTCCACCAGCGCCACCGACAGCCCGCCCCGCGCGAGGCGGCCCGCGCACGCCTCGCCGCCCGGGCCGGCGCCCACCACCACCACGTCGAACTCGCGGTTCTCTGCCACGGCGCGCCTCCTTCTGCCTGCGCCGGGCGACCGGCACGGGTTGGACGTCTCAGATTCAGGGGGGTAGCCTCGATGATCATGGCGGAATCGCTCGCAGGCCAGCTGTTGCTCGCATCGCCCTCGCTGCGCGACCCCAACTTCGCCCGCACCGTGGTGCTGGTGGGCGTGCACAACGACGACGGCGCGATGGGCGTGGTGCTCAACCGCCCCTCCGCGGTCACCGTGCGCGAAGCCGTCCCGCAGCTCGAGGCGGCCGTCGGCGAGCTCGAGCCCGTGTACGTCGGCGGCCCCGTGCAGCCCACCTCGGTCGTGTGCCTCGCCGAGTTCCTCGACCCCTCGCTGGCCGAGCTGCTCGTGCTCGGCCGGATCGGCTTCCCCGCGCCCAGCACCGGTATCGGCGAGCTCGCCGAGGCCACCGAGCGGCGGCGCGTGTTCGCGGGCTACGCGGGCTGGACCGACGGCCAGCTCGACGCCGAGGTCGACCAGGGCGACTGGATCGCCCAGGCCGCACTGCCCGAGGACGTGTTCAGCGAGGTGCCGCAGGACCTGTGGAGCACGGTTCTCACGCGCATGGGCGGACGCTACGCGCTGATCGCGCGGATGCCTGTTGATCCCAGCGTTAACTGAGAGCCGTACTACTCTTCCGTGAGCGGCCCGCGCGCCGCCCCCTCACGCTCCCCGAGAGGTTCGATGGTCCGCTTCGCCCGCTGGACGACCACCCACCGCAAGTACGTGCTGCTCGGCTGGCTCGGCGCGCTCGCCGTCGCGATCGCCGTGGCCGGCTCAGCGGGCACCGAATACTCGAACAACTTCACGCTTCCCAACTCCGACGCGCAGCGCGCCGCGGACCTTCTGCAGAACAGCTTCCCCCAGCAGGCCGGCGACCGCGACCAGATCGTGTTCCGCGTCCGCTCCGGGACGGTCATGGGCGCGCACGTCCGCGCGCGCATGGAAAAGGTGTTCCGCGAAGTCGAACACCTGCCGCACGTCACGAGCGTCGTCAGCCCCTACGCCGCGGGCGGCGCGAGGGCGATCTCCGCCGACGAAAAGATCGCGTTTGCCACCGTGGTGTTCGACAAGAAAGCCAACCTGCTGCCCCAGAGCGCGCCCGAAAGGGTCGTGCACGTCGCGCGCGCCGCCGCCCTCGCCGGGCCGCACGGCGTGCAGGTCGAGCTCGGCGGCCAGGCGATCGAGGCCACCGAGCAGCAGGGCTTCGGACTGTCAACCGCCGTGGGGCTGCTCGCGGCGATCGTCGTGCTGCTGCTCACGTTCGGGTCGCTGCTCGCGATGGGCCTCCCGATCGTGACCGCCCTGTTCGGGCTCGGCACCGGCCTGTCGGCGATCGCGCTGTTCACGCACGTCGTGGAAACGCCCAACTTCTCCTCCGAGCTCGCCGCGATGATCGGGCTCGGCGTCGGCATCGACTACGCGCTGTTCATCCTCACGCGCTTCCGCGAGGCCTACGCCACCCCGGGGCCCACCTACCAGGACCTGCGGGAGTCGGTCGTGCAGGCGCTCGACACCGCCGGGCGCGCCGTGGTGTTCGCCGGCTGCACCGTCGTGATCGCGCTGCTCGGGATGTGCCTGCTGGGCGTCAGCTTCCTCTACGGCGTCGCCATCTCCGCGTCCATCGGCGTTCTCCTGATGATGTTCGCCTCGCTCACGCTGCTGCCCGCGATGCTCGCCACGGGACCGATCGGACGGCGCGTCGCCGGGCGCAGCCGCCGGCTGCGGCGCCGCGCCGCAGCGCACGCGCCCAACGGCTCCCCGGCGGCAAGCACGCCCGCGCCCAACGGCTCCCCTGCTGCGAGCGCGCCCGCGCCCAACGGCGCCGGCGGCGCATCCGCCGCGGCCGCCCAAGCGTTCGGAGCCGGCGGCCCGGGCGGCGGAGCCCGCGGCACGGGCAACGGAGCAGGCGGCGCGGGCAACGGAGCCGGCAGCGCCGGCAGGGGCGCCGGCGACGCGGGCAAGGGCGCCACCGGCGCGGGCACGACACGGCCCCTCACCGGCGCAGGTCCCGCGTGGCTTCGCTGGAGCGCCTTCGTGGAGCGCAGGCCGCGAACGATCGCGGCGTGCGCCACACTGCTGATGCTCGCAATCGCCTCGCCCGCAATCGCTCTGCGGCTCGGCTCGAGCGATGCCGCCAACGACCCCTCGGGCCAGACCACCCACCGGGCGTACGAGCTGCTCGCCCGGGGCTTCGGCCAGGGCTTCAACGGACCCCTTCAGATCGTCGCGAAACTGCCCGCGGGCGCTGGCGCCAAGCCGGCGGCCGGGGGCCCGCTCGGGCTCGGCACAGCCGGGACCGCGGCGAGCGGCCCGGTGGCGCAGCTGCGCCGCGCCGTCGCCGGCGCGGGCGACGTCGCGCAGGTGGCGCCCGCGAAGGTCAACGCCGCCGGCAACGTCGCGGTGATCACCGCCTATCCCTACTCCTCGCCGCAGGCATACGCCACGAGCCAGCTCGTGCAGCGGCTGCGCGGCAAGGTCGTGCCGCCGCTCAGCGCGCGCACCGGCATGAAGGTCTACGTGGGCGGCGTCACCGCCGGCGCCGTGGACTTCGCAACCACGCTCTCGCACAAGCTGCCGCTGTTCATCGGCGTGGTCGTCGTGCTCTCCGCGCTGCTGCTGCTGATCGTGTTCCGCTCGCTCGTCATCCCCGTACAGGCCGCCGTCATGAACCTGCTCAGCATCGGCGCGTCGCTCGGCGTGATCGTCGCGATCTTCCAGTGGGGCTGGCTGCGCGCCATCTTCGGGATGCAGCAGGGGCCGATCGAGTCGTTCATACCCGTGATGCTGTTCGCGATCGTGTTCGGGCTGAGCATGGACTACGAGGTGTTCCTCGTCTCGCGCATCCGCGAGCGCTGGATGCACACGCACGACGCCTCGCGCGCAGTCGCCGAGGGGCTCGCGCTCACCGGGCGCGTGGTCACCGCGGCCGCCGCGATCATGGTGTGCGTGTTCCTCTCGTTCCTCGTCGGCGGCGAACGCGTGATCGGCGAGTTCGGGCTGAGCCTGTCGAGCGCGGTCTTCCTCGACGCGTTCATAGTGCGCTGCCTGCTGCTGCCCGCCACCCTGCATCTGATCGGGCCCGCCGCGTGGCGCATGCCCACCGCGCTGGCGCGCAGGCTGCCGCACCTCAACATCGAGGGCACCGCCGCGGGCGCCGCGGCCGCGAACGGACTCGCCGACCTCGCGCCCCCCGCGCGCGAGGTCGCCGCCGAGGGAGTGGACGGCTGAGACGAGCGTCGCGCGCGGCCGCGCTCGCGCTGCTGCTCGCAGCGGCCGCAGCCGCAGCGTGCGCGCCCGCCGCCCTCGCCACGCCCACAGCCGGCGCCGTGCCCGCCGCCCTCGCCGCGCCCACGGCGCCGCCGCGCTCCGCCTTGCTGCTGTTCACACCCGCCGGCGAGCGCGCCCTCGCTGGGGTGCCGGGGCTCTCGCTCGGGATCGTGTCGGCCGCCCAGGGCAGCTACACGCCCGAGCAGTTCCTGCTCGACATCACCCAGGGCGCGCGCATCGCCAACACCGCCTACCCCGAGCCTCGGCCGCCCGCGCTGTCGGTCCTGCCGCAGGGGACCGCGCAGGCGCGCGTCGCCGGCTGGGGCGCCGCGCGCGAGCGCGCCGAGCGCGCCCCGCAGCTGCTCGAGCCCGGGCTGCTCGCGTCGAGCGTGCCCGGCGGAGCCGCCTACGCGGGCGTGACACGCGAAGCGCACCTCGACGCGCTCGCCGCCGCCGGCCGCCGGGGGCGCATCTCCATGTTCTCGCTCGGCCCCGCGAGCACGTTGACCGCGCGCATCGCGGCGCTGCGCCGCGCGCGCCGCCTCGTCGTCGCCGACCTGCCCGCCGGCGGCGCCGGCGAAGCCCTCCTGCATTCGCTCGTCGCCGGCCGCGAAACGGGCGAGCTCGTGATCGTGCTGCAGCGCGCGAGCGCCCGCACGGGCTCCGCGTTGACGTGGGGCGCCGCCGCCGGCGTGGGCGCGCGCGGCGCGACGGACCTGAGCTCGCGCACCACGCAGCAGCGCGGCCTCGTCGCGTCGATCGACATCGCCCCCGCGATCCTCGCCCGGCTCGCTCTTCACGTGCCCGCCGACATGCGCGGAGCGCCGCTGCGCGGCGACGGGCCGCTCGACGCCCCCGCCCTGCGCTCGCTGAAAGCCCGCCTCGGCGTGATCGGCGGGCGCCGGCTGCGCGCGCTCGCTTTCCTGCTGTGCGCTTGGGCGCTCGCGCTGCTCGCCTGCGCGCGCTCGCCGCGCGGGCGCGCCCGCGCGCTGCGCGTGGGCGCGCTCGCGTTCATGTGGACGCCCGCCGCCTCGCTCGTGCCCGCCGCGATCGCGCCCGCCGCGTGGGCCGAGTACGCGCTGATCGTCGCGCTGTGCTTCGCGCTCGGCGCGCTCGCCGACGCGCTCGTGCCGTGGCCGCGCGCGCCGCTCGTACCCGCGCTCGCCGCCATCGCCGCGATCGCCGCCGACGCGCTCGGCCACGCCCAGCTGCTCGCGCGCTCCCTGCTCGGCCCCGACCCCGCGCTCGGCGCGCGCTTCTACGGGATCGGCAACGAGCTCAAGTCGGGGCTCGCCGTGCTCGTGCTCGCAGCCGTCGCCGCCGTGCTCTACCCCGCCGCGCGCTCGCGGCGCTCCGCCGGGGTGTTCGCGTGCGCCGGCGCCGCGCTCGCGCTCGTCGAGGGCTCCGCGCGCATCGGCGCGGGCGTCGGCGGCGTGATCCTCGTGTGCGCGGGCTTCGCGCTCGCCGCCGTGCTGATGCTGCCCGGCGCGCTCACGCGCAGGCGCGCGCTCGCGATCGCGGCGGCGCCGCTCGCCGGGCTCGCGGCGCTCGCGCTGCTCGACATCGCCACCGCGCACGGCTCCGGCCACTTCACCGGCAGCATCCTGCACGCGCGCTCGCCCGGCGACGTGCGCGACGTGATCGTGCGCCGCTACGAAGCCGCGTGGGCCGAGCTTCACAACCACGCGATGCCGTACGCCGCCGGGGTCGCGCTCGCCGCGGCCGCCGCCGCGATCGCGCGCAGGCGCGCGCTGCTCGCGCCGCTGCGCGGCGACCCCGCGTTCGCAGCCGCGCTCGCCGGTGGCCTCGCCGCCGGCGTGGCCGGCGCGCTGGTCGAGGATTCGGGGCCGCTGCTGCTCGTCGTCGCCGTGTTCGCGCTCGGCTGCGTCGCGAGCTACACGTGGGGGCGCGAGCCCGGCGCGCCGCGCCCGCGCCCGCAAGTCCCGCGCGAGAGCCCGCTACGGCGCGCAGTCCCTGCAGGCGCCGTGCAGCACGATCTCGTGCTCTGACGCGTCCAGCGGCAAGCGGCCGGCGCGCCTCAGCCCGAGGTGCTCGCCGGCGGGAGGCCCAGCGCCGCGCGCAGCTCCGAGCGCCCCACCCCGTCCACCCGCACGAGCTTCTCGCGCGAGCGCTCGCCGCGCACGACGCTCACCGAGCGCACGCCCACGCCCGCGCGCTTCGCGATCAGACGGCACAGCGCCGCATTCGCGCGGCCATCTACGGGAGGCGCAGTCACGCGCGCCACCAGCACCCCGTCGCGCTCGCCCGCGAGCTCGTCCGCGCGGGCGCGCGGCTGCAGCCTCACCCTGATCTCGCTCGACGCCATCGGCGGTCGGCCCCAACCGTAGTGGGGCGCGGCGCGACTGTGCGGCTCTGCCGCCATCATCACCCTGCCGGCAGGGCCGCACGCCGCCCCCGCCCGCGCCATCCAACCCGTACGAAAGGCAGCGATGCACAAGCTGAAACTCGACTCGGAGGACCTCGTCTCGCCGACCTACGCCGGCCGCTCTTTCTCGCACGACATTCCCAAGTACCGCCTCCCGTCCGAGGGGCTCAGCGCGGCGGCCGCCTTCCAGCTCGTGCACGACGAGCTCAACCTCGACGGCAACCCCGCGCTCAACCTCGCCTCGTTCGTCACCAGCTGGATGGAGCCACAGGCAAACCTGCTCGCCGCCGAGACGCTCGCAAAGAACATGATCGACGAGGACGAGTACCCGCAGACGGAGCAGATCCACGAGCGCGTCGTGTCGATCATCGGGCGGCTGTTCCACGCGCCCCCCGGCGGCACGCCCACAGGCACCGCCACGATCGGATCCTCGGAGGCGATCATGCTCGCGATGCTCGCCCACAAGCGCTCCTGGCAGCAGCGGCGCGAAGCCGCGGGCGAGCCGATTGACCGGCCCAACATGATCCTCGGCGCCGACGTGCACACGTGCTGGGAGAAGTTCACCCGCTACTTCGAAGTCGAGCCGCGCGTGGTGCCCCTCGAGGAGAATCGCTTCACGATCGGCGCCGACGAGGTCGAGCCGCTGCTCGACGAGCGCACCATCGCCGTGGCCGCCGTGCTCGGCACCACCTTCACCGGGCAGAGCGACGACCTGCGCTCACTCGACGAGCTCCTGCAGAGGGTCGAGTCCGAGCGCGGCCTGCGCATCCCGCTGCACGTCGACGCAGCCTCCGGAGGGTTCATAGTGCCGTTCGCGCGGCCCAAGGAGGAGTGGGACTTCCGCCTGCCCTCGGTGCGCTCGATCAACGTCTCCAACCACAAGTTCGGGCTCGTCTACCCCGGCATGGGCACCGTCGTGTTCCGCGAGCTCGCCGACCTGCCCGAGGACCTCGTCTTCCACATCAACTACCTCGGCGGCGACATGCCCAACTACTCGCTCAACTTCTCACGGCCCTCCTCCTCGGTGATCCTGCAGTACTTCGCGTTCCTGCGGCTCGGACACGAGGGATACGAGGGGATCGTCAAGAACGTGCTCGCCAATGCCCAGGCGCTCACCGCCAAACTCGCCAGCGTCGACGAGCTCGAGGTGATCACCGACGGCAGCGAGTACCCGATAGTCGCGCTGCGCGCCGCCGACCCCGAGCACGGTCCCGACCTCACCGAGCTCTCGCATCTGCTGCGCGAGCGCGGCTGGATCGTGCCCGCCTACACGCTGCCCCCCAACGCCGAGCACATCACCGTGCTGCGCATCGTGGTCAAGGAGAACTTCTCGCGCGACATGGCAGACATGCTCTGCGAGGACATGCACGCCGCCGTGCGCGCGCTCGCGCACGGGCATCCGACCGTGCACCCTCGGCGGGCGCGCCGGCGGCCCATCTGCTGACGGGCGCTTGTCCCATGCCAACGCCGCCCGCGCGGCATCGGCCGGGCTCCGGACCGGGCGTCGCAGCACCCGGTCTCGAAGCCCGCCCGCCGATTGAGCTCGGGTCCCGGACCTACGCGACGATCATCATCGGGACCGGGAATTTGATCGCGTCAGTGGACGCGAGCCCCGATTCGATGAAGGGGCCCCCGAACGACGTTGAGAGGACGTCCACCGGACCGCCTTCGAAGTTCGTCGGTTTCTGTTTCCCTGCGGCCTGTGTGAATTTGAGCGTGAATTTCGCCGGCGGTTTGACGAGTTTGTTGACAGGCGTGATTTTTCCGATCACAGATCCCGTCACCAGGACCCGCACGCCACCGCACATGAATTCCATCAGCGGGCCCCCGGTGGCGGTGGAGAGATCGACGCCCGCTTCTTTTTTGGGTCCGTTGATGTATCCAAGAGTCATGAGAAGAGACGTGGTCACGATTTCGCCCGGCGGCACGCCCGGCGTGTTGCAGGGAAGACCGAGCGTCACCAGTTCACATCCAGTGAACGTGATCTTCACGGTTCCCGTTTTTGGTCCGCTGACTTCGCCGGAGCCCACGTCCGACGCGCACGTGATCTTCGCTTTTGTGACCGTTTCAAGCGTCGTGGCGCCGCTTGTTGCGGTAAACGGGACCGGCGTCGGCCCAACGAATTCCGGCGGCGCGGCCACCGCAGACGCGGCCGCGGCCACGCTCACAACGAGCATGGCCGATACACACAGTCCGACTATTCTGACGCGGCTCATCTCAGGCGCTCCTTTGCTGGTCGACCGGCGCCTGCGCCGAAATCGAGCGGCAGCCCACCCCGCCCGCCTCGCCGATGTCTGCAGCCTCATGCTCCGTCCCGATTGGCCAGCCCTGGCCTCGAGCGGGCGACTCGGCGCAGGCCCCTCTGATTACACGCCAAGAGTCATCGTCACGGGCTCCGAAATGGCTGTCAACCGACTTCAACGGATTTTCACGGGCGCGCCCCGCCGCGAGCGGCGCGCGAGAGCCCCTGAGCGGAATCGGGCGCACCCGCCCGCGGTTCGCGCCGCCGCCGCCGGCACCGTGCTGCCCGCGGCGGCGAGTCGCGGTGGGCTATTCGACCGCTGCTTTGCGGCGGCGGTCGACCAGGACGACGGCTCCCACGATCACGATCACCGCGATCAGGATGCCGCCCGCGATGTAGCGGAGTTTGTGGTGGCGCGGGACTTTCGCGGCCTCCGCTTTCGCAGCCGACGGGCTCAGTATCGAGACGGGCACGTGCTTCGCGGTTGCTTTCGCGACCAGCTCCGGCTCCTTCTTGGGCGCATAGGTCGCGAGCATGTGCTGCCCGTTCTTGAGCGTGATGTGCAGGCGGCGGATGCGCTTGTTGACGACCAGCGCGGTCACCTGGCCCGCTTCGAGCTGGTGTTCGTATTCCGCCAGGCTCTCGTGCCCGTATTTGATGGCTTCTTCGCCGCTCGCCGCCGGGGCAGCGGCGGGCGCGACCAGCGCGGCCGCCAGGGCGAGCAGCACCAGCGCCAGCGGCGTCAATGTTCGTGCGGGGGTTCTTTGCATCGGCGGAACCCTACAGTCGCCGCGCAAGCGCTGCGCCGCCGATCACGGCCCATTCACGCGCACGCCGCCGCGCATCGGCGCGCGCTCACTTGCGCGCGAGTTTGATCGCCTTCTGGCGCTGGATCTTCGAGAGCTCGAGCTTGCGCGGGCGTACCGACAGGGGCGTGACTTCCACGCACTCGTCCTCGCGCACGAACTCGAGGGCCTCGTCCAGGCTCAGCTTGTGGTGCGTGTCCAGGCGCACCAGCACGTCCGCGGTGGAGGAGCGCATGTTCGTCAGGTGCTTCTCTTTGGTGGGGTTCACGTCGAGGTCCTCCGAGCGCGCGTTCTCCCCGATGATCATGCCTTCGTAGACCTCCTCGCCGGGGCCCACGAACAGCGCGCCGCGCTCCTGCAGGGTCATCAGCGAGTACGTCGCCGAGTCGCCCCGCCTGTCCGCCACGAGCGCGCCGCTCGTGCGCATCACCAGATCGCCCGCCCACGGCTCCCAGCGGTCGAACACGTGGTGCATGATCCCCGTGCCGCGCGTCTCCGTGAGGAACTCCGTGCGGAAGCCGATCAGCCCGCGCGCAGGCACCAGGTAGTCCATCCGCACCCAGCCCGTGCCGTGGTTGGTCATGTGCTCCATGCGCCCCTTGCGCGCCGCCAGGAGCTGCGTGACCGTGCCCACGTGCTCGTCCGGGACGTCCACCGAGAGGCGCTCCACCGGCTCGTGGCGCTTGCCGTCGATCTCGCGCTCCAGCACGTGCGGCTGGCCCACCGTCAGCTCGAAGCCCTCCCTGCGCATCATCTCCACCAGGATCGCCAGCTGCAGCTCACCGCGGCCCTGCACCTCGTAGGTGTCGGGCCGGTCGGTGTCGCGCACGCGCAGCGACACGTTCCCCACCAGCTCCTGGTCGAGCCGCGTCCTGATCTGGCGCGCCGTCAGCTTCTGGCCCTCCCTGCCCGCCAGCGGCGAGGTGTTCACGCCCACCGTGATCGACATCGCCGGCTCGTCCACCGTGATCACCGGCAGCGGCCGCGGGTCCGCCGGGTCCGCGAGCGTCTCGCCGATCGTCACCTCCGCGATGCCCGCCACCGCGATGATTTCGCCCGGTCCCGCCTCCTCGGCGCCCACGCGCTCGAGCGCCTCCGTCACGTACAGCTCCGAGACCTGCTCGCGCACGATCGTGCCGTCCGCGCGGCACCACGCGATCTGCTGGCCGCGGCGGATCGTCCCGTGGCGCACCCTGCAGATCGCCAGGCGGCCCACGTAGGGGGAGGCGTCGAGGTTGGTCACGAGCGCCTGCAGCGGGTGCCCGGGGTCGTGCATCGGCGGGGGGATGCGCTCGAGCAGCAGGTCCAGCAGCGGCCCCAGATCCGTTCCCTCGAGCGCTCTGCCCTCCTCGTAGCGCAGCGACGCAACGCCCGCCTTCGCGTTGCAGTACACGATCGGGAACTCGATCTGGTGCTCTTCCGCGTCGAGGTCCAGGAACAGCTCGTAGACCTCGTCCACCACCTCCTGCACGCGCGCGTCCGAGCGGTCCACCTTGTTGATCACGAGGATCACCGGCAGCTTCGCTTCGAGCGCCTTGCGCAGCACGAAGCGCGTCTGCGGCAGCGGGCCCTCGGAGGCGTCCACCAGCAGCAGCACGCCATCGACCATCGTCAGCCCGCGCTCCACCTCGCCGCCGAAGTCCGCGTGTCCCGGCGTGTCGACGATGTTGAGCTTCACGTCGCGGTAGCGCAGCGACGTGTTCTTGGCCAGGATCGTGATGCCCTTCTCCCGCTCGAGGTCCATCGAGTCGAGCACCCGCGTGGCCACGTCCTGGCCCACGCGGAACGCCCCCGACTGCCACAGCATCGCGTCCACCAGCGTGGTCTTGCCGTGGTCCACGTGCGCGATGATCGCCACGTTGCGTATGTCGTCCCTGGCTTGCAGCACGGAGCGACAGGCTAGCGTCGCGCGCGCGCGGCCCTGACCGCGGTCTGCAGCCCGAAGCGCGCGAGCGCCGCCGGATAGCGCTCGGCCGCCGCGATCGTCTCCTCGAGCGCCGCCGCGAAGCGCTCGAGCTCCGACTCCTGCACGGTGAGCGCCGGCAGCGCCTTGATCACGTTCATGTGGTGGCCCGCCACCTGGCAGAGGATGCGGTGCTCGTGGAACAGCGGCACCGTGATCAACTGCGAGAACAGGCCCGGCTGGCGCGCCTCCACCGTCTCCCACAGCCTGCGCGCCGCTGCGCCCGAGGGCGGCCCGAACTCGATCGCCCACATCAGGCCCACGCCGCGCACCTCGCGCACCGTCTCGTAGCGGTCCGCCAGCGGGCGCGTGAGCTCGAGCAGCCGCTCCCCGAGCCGCTCCGCGCGCTCCACCAGCCGCTCCTGCTCGAGCACCCTGAGGGTCGCCAGCGCCGCCGCCGCAGCGAGGTCGTTGCCGCCGAACGTCGAGCCGTGGCGCACCGCCCGCTCCATCCCGTCGAACACCGCATCGAAGGCAGCGCGCGACACCAGCGTCGCGCCGATCGGCACGAGCCCGCCCGACAGGGCCTTCGCCACGCACACCATGTCCGGTTCGAGCTGCCAGTGCTCGAGCGCGAGGAAGCGCCCCGTGCGCCCGATGCCCGTCTGCACCTCGTCGCACACCAGCAGCGCCCCCGCTTCCCGGCACAGCTCCTGCGCGCGCCGCAGGTAGCCCTCCGGCGGCAGGTTCACGCCCTTGCCCTGCACCGGCTCCACCACGAACGCCGCCACGTCCCCGTGCGCGAGCTCGCGCTCCAGCGCGTCCGCGTCGCCGAACGGCACCCGGTCGCACGCCTCGAGCAGCGGGCCGAAGCCGTCGCGGAACTCCGCGTTCCCGTTCAGCGACAGCGAGCCCAGCGTGAGCCCGTGGAACGCGTGCTCCGCGTACACGATCCGCGGCCGCCCCGTGGCGGCGCGCGCAACCTTCATCGCCGCCTCCACCGCCTCGGTGCCCGTGTTCGCGGGCACCATCGCCGCCACGCTCGCCGGCGCGCGCGCGAGCAGCTCCTCCGCGAGCACGCCGCTCAGCAGCGTCACGCCCAGCTGGGGCATGTTGCCCGTCCGCGCCTCCATCGCCTCCTCCACCGCCGCGATCGCCTCGGGGTGGTTGCGGCCGATCGCGAACACCCCGTAGCCGCCGAACAGATCCAGATACCGCTCGCCGTCCGAGTCGATCAAATGAGCCCCCTCGCCGCCGCTCCACGTCTTCTGGAACCCCAGGGTGCGCAGGATCCTGCCCATCTGCGGGTTCAGGTATGCGTCGTTAAGCGCCAGCTCCTCGCCGCTGCGGGTGGCGATGATCTCAGCAATCGTGGGCGGAATCCCGCGAGCCATAAGCTAGACGTCCACTGCGATAAATTTTTTCCACAACATGCCGATAATCAGTACAATAAGCGTGTATCGCGGCTTGAGACCGTGGTACAGGGGGAAGCAACAGGTACAGGGAAAGCTAGTGAAGGGAGCATTGATGCCCCCCACTGAAGTCATCTCGAACCCAACCTCTGCGCACGCGGGCACCATCGGGGAGGACCCCAGGCGCCTGTTCGAGCGCTGGCAGCGCCACGGCGACCAGGCCGCCCGCGAAGCGCTGGTACAGCGCTTCATGCCGCTCGCGCGCAGCCTCGCGCGCCGCTACGGCCGCTCGTCCGAGCCGTTCGAGGACCTGCTGCAGGTCGCCTCGCTCGGGCTGCTCAAGGCGCTCGACCGCTACGACGCCGAGCGCGGCCACCCGTTCCCGTCCTTCGCCGTGCCCACCATCCTCGGCGAGATGCGCCGTTACTTCCGCGACTCCGGCTGGGCCGTGCACGTGCCGCGCGGCGCCCAGGAGCGCGCGCTGAAGGTGCGCGACGCCCAGGAGCGGCTCGCCAACGAGCACGGCCGCGCCCCCACGGTGAACCAGCTCTCCGAGTACCTCGAGTACGACAACGAGGACGTGATCGACGCGCTCCAGGCGATCCAGGCGTACGAGACGCTCTCGCTCGACGCTCCCCGCCCGGGCGGGGACGGCGACGTCGTCGCGTACGGCGACTCCGTGGGGCGCGAGGACGAGCGATACGAGCTCGTCGAGCTCGACGCCACTGCGAGCGCCGTTCTGGGGCACATCCCGCCGCGCGAGCGGCAGATCCTGCGGATGCGCTTCGTCGAGGACCTTACACAGACCGAGATCGCCGAGCGCGTGGGGATCTCCCAGATGCAGGTGTCACGCCTGCTGCGGCGCTCGCTGGATCAGCTGCGGACGCTCGCGCATGCGGGCTGAGGCTCCCACCGCGTCAGCGGAGAGCCCCAGCCCTCACGCTCGCGTTAGGCAGGTCGAGCAGGCCTAGCCGGATCCGCTCGACCTCCGCGCGATGGCCGAGATTGCGAATGTCTGCCTGAAGCTCTCGAGCAAAGCCGAGAACGTGCTGGTCGTGCGCCAGGCGCTCACCGGCTTCAGCGAAGCGCTCGGCCTCGACGCGATCGAAACCAACGACCTCGCCACCGCGGTCACCGAGGCGTGCAACAACGCCGTGCTGCACGCCTACACCGAGAACGAGGAGGGGCCGCTGGAAGTCGAGATCTGCGCGCTCGAGGACGTGATCGTCGTCACCGTGCGCGACCGCGGCCACGGCATCGGCCCGCACACCCTCGACGCGTCGCGCTCCGGCGAATCGGGGATCGGGCTGCCGGTGATGCAGGCGCTCGCCCAGCAGGTCACCTTCAAGAAGGTGCCCGGCGGCGGCACCGAGGTGCGCATGGAGTTCGCCGCGCCGCCATCGCACAGCATCGAGCCCGTCGAGGATGAGTGGGAGCCGCACCTCACCACCAAGGGGCTGCTCGCCGGCACCGTCGAGATGACGCTCGCCCCCAGCAGCGTCGCGCGCAGCGTGCTCCCCCGCGTGCTGTGCGCGCTAGCCGCCCGCGCCTACTTCTCCACCGACCGCATAGCCGACGTGCAGCTCGTCGCCGACGCGCTCGTCGCGGACGCGCGCGAGGCGATCGTCGGCAGCCACCTCGGCGTCGGCGTCGAGCTCGCGCCGCGCGACCTCGAGCTGCGCGTGGGGCCTCTGCGCGAGGGCCTCGCGCAGCGCATCATCGACACACAGCGCGAGGGAACCGGGCCCGCGCTCGGGCACCTCACCGACGACCAGCGCGTGGCGCACGCGGTCAACGACACCGAGGTGCTCGCGCTGCGCATGCTGGAGCGACGCTGACGCGCCCGCTCAGATGCTCGGCGGGTGAGGGTCCGGCGGGACCGGCGAGGGGTCCGGCGCGGTCGATGGCGGCTGCGGGTCGGGCGATGCAGGCGCCGGGGGCCCCGGGCCGGGGCCCGGCGCCGGGGGCGCCGGATCGGGCAGGGGCGCCCCCGGCGGGCCCGGGTCGGGGCGCGGGGCCGGCGGCGCGGCCACCTAACCCCGGCTCCTCACCCAGCGGTGCACGTGCTGCAGGTAGTCCGATCCCGTGACGATCGCGAACATGCCCGCCACCGCCCTCGTCGGGCGGGGCGCCAGCAGCAGGCCCACCGTGAACGCCGCCGCGATCCACTGGTCCAGGCAGAACGGGCACGTCAGCAGCTCGCCCAGCGCCCGCCGCGGGCCGCGGCCCACCGGGCGCTCGCGCAGCTCGAGCGGAGGATCCTCCGCCTGCACCTCCGTGAACGGCGCCCTCAGCGGCGCCGCCACGCGCTCGCGCGAGATCAGCCGGCTCAGCTTGTGCGTGGCGAGCGCGCCGAGCACCAGGTCGCCGCTCGGGAGGCGCTCCGGCAGGCGCCTGCGCGCGGCGATCAGCGTGCCGCCGAACGCGGCCACGAACACCGTCGCGAACGCCGCGTAGGAGCCCAGCGGGCGCTCCGCGGGTTCGGGCTCGGGTCGAGGGGCTCCGGCGCCGCCGGGCGGGGCGCCGGCGCCGAGGTCGCGCCGCCGCGCACGCTGTTGCGGGCCGGCTTGGGTCGTCGCGGGCATCTCATACCGTGCTGCCCGTATCCTCGGCGGCCAAACAAGCGCCCTGGGACGAGCTGCGCATGGGGATACGCGGCGTCGCGAGCCGCCGGCGGTCGCGAGCCGCCGGCGCGTCGCGAGCCCGGCGCGAGCCGCCTGCCGGCGCGCGCGGCGAGGGGCCCTACCGGGGCACGGAGAGCGCCCCCAGCAGGACCCTCGGGGCTAGGAGATAGCCGCGGCATGCCGGCAAGGCCAGCGTCGGGGGGCCAGGCCGGCATGCCGCAAGGCCGCCCCCCCTTGTATTGGCCGGGCCGCCGGGGGACGCGACCACGACCTGCCGGGGGGGCGACACTGCGAGATGAATATGCCCCCTTCTGGGGGCTCTAAACAGCGCGCACCTCTTTTTTGAGGGGCATCCGCTGTATGCCCGCTTCGCGAGATGCCTAAACGCGACTTGTGCGCTTTCGCTCAAGGTGCGCCGGGCCGGGCACGGCGCATACGCCCGTTTTCGTCGCCGTGGGGACGGGACGCCGGTGCATGTGCCGTTTTCGCCGCTGCGGGACCGGGCAATAGCCATGCAGGATGTCGGCTGAAGCAAGCGAGCAGGCGCGGGTCGCCACGCGGGTCGGCCGCGCGCGCCGCGACCGGAGAAGCGAGGATGCGCCGGGCGCCGGGACGGGCGCGGACAACGGCACCGGCACGATCGAGACCGACATCCCCGCGCGGCTCGACCGGCTGCCGTGGTCCCGGTTCCACTGGCGCGTGATCGCCGGCCTCGGGACCGTGTGGGTCCTCGACGGGCTCGAGGTCACGATCGTGGGATCGATCTCTGGGCGCCTCTCCGAACACGGCGCCGGCGTGGGCATCAGCGCCGCCGACGTGTCGGGCCTCGCGGCCTCGCTGTACGTGGCCGGCGCGTGCGCGGGCGCGCTGCTGTTCGGCCAGCTCACCGACCGCTTCGGGCGCAAGCGCCTGTTCATGGTCACGCTCGGCGTGTACCTGCTCGCCACGAGCCTCACCGCGCTGTCGTTCTCGCCGCTGTGGTTCTTCGTGTTCCGCTTCTTCACCGGCTTCGGCATCGGCGGCGAGTACAGCGCGATCAACAGCGCGATCGACGAGCTGATCCCCGCCAAGCATCGCGGGCGCGTGGACATATCGATCAACGGCAGCTACTGGGGCGGCGCGGTCGGCGGCGCGCTGCTGGCGGTGGTCGCGCTCAACACGCAGAACCTGCCGATCGACGTGGGCTGGCGCCTGTGCTTCGCGCTCGGCGCGATCCTCGGCGTCGTGGTGCTGCTCGTCCGGCGCAACGTGCCGGAGAGCCCGCGCTGGCTGTTCATCCACGGCCGCGAGAGGGAGGCCGAGCGCATCGTCAGCTCGATCGAGCAGGAGGTGCGCGAGCAGACGGGCGAGCAGCTCGAGGAGCCCCACGGCTCGATCAGGGTCCACCAGCGCCGCGCGATCCCGCTCACGCTGATCGTGCGCTCGGTGGCGACGATGTACCCGCGGCGCACCGTCCTCGGGCTCGCGCTGTTCGCCAGCCAGGCGTTCCTCTACAACGCCGTGCTGTTCAGCCTCGGCTACATGCTGAAGACGTTCTTCGGCGTCGCGGGCGCCGACGAGCCCTACTACATCGCGGTCTTCGCCGTGGGCAACCTGCTCGGCCCGCTCCTGCTCGGGCGTTTCTTCGACACGCTCGGGCGCAAGCCCATGATCGCCGGGACCTACCTGCTCTCGGGCGTACTGCTCCTGATCACCGGCTGGCTCTTCAAGGAAGGCGACTTCGGCACCGCCGGCTTCGTCGCCGCGCTTTGCGTCGTGTTCTTCTTCGCCTCCGCCGGCGTCAGCGCCGCCTACCTGACGGTCTCGGAGATCTTCCCGCTCGAGACGCGCGCGCTGTGCATCGCGGTCTTCTACGCCGTGGGCACCGGCACCGGCGGCATCGTCGGCCCGCTGCTGTTCGCAAGGCTGATCGAAACCGGCAAGCCGAGCAGCGTGTTCATCGGGTTCGCGATCGGCGCGGGCGCGATGATGATCGGCGGCGTCGCGGAGCTGCTGTTCGGCGTCAGGGCCGAGCGCAGGAGCCTCGAGAGCGTCGCCCGCCCGCTCACCGCCGCCGAGCACGACGGGCCCGCGCGAGGCGGCGCGAGCGCCGCCTCAGCCGCCTGAGCCCGGGCGGCGCTACGAGCCCGCGGCACCGGCGGTCGCGCCCGCCGGTGCAACCTGGTGCCGGCCCTCCGCAAACTCCTCGACGATCTTCTCGCAGAACGCCGGCAGGTCGTCGGGCCGCCGGCTCGAAACGAGGCCCTTGTCGACCACCACCTCACGATCGACCCACTCGCCACCCGCATTGCGGATGTCAGTCTGCAGCGAGGGCCATGAGGTGAGCGTGCGTCCGCGCACGAGGTCCGCCTCCACGAGCGTCCAGGGCCCGTGGCATATCACGCCCACCGGCTTGCCTTCGGCGAACAGCCTCTGCAGGAAGCGCACGGCGCGCTCGTCGGTGCGCAGCTGGTCGGGGTTGGCCACTCCGCCCGGCAGCACCGCACCCTCGTATTCGCCGGGGTCGGCATCCGCGAAGGTTCGGTCGACGGGAAAGGTGGACGCCTTGTCGAGGTGTTCCATGGCCTGCACGTCGCCGTCCTCGGGCGCGATCAGCTCGGGGGTACCTCCGGCGCGCTCGACCGCGTCCCACGGCTCCGTGAGCTCGACCTGCTCGATGCCCTCCCGTGCGACGAGGAAGGCGATCCTCTTGCCGTTCAGTACTCGTGCCATCGCCGGCACCTCCTTGCTGTCTGGTGAGCGGTTCTTCCCGGTCGCTACCCATCCGTCGCACGCGGAAAACGGGCCGCCGGGGAACGCTCAGGTTTGCGCAAGTGTCAATCCGGGGAACGCTTGAGACAGGGGCGCGCCCCGGATCGACAACACGAAATCGAGGTGCTTTCTGCATGGTTGCCCTATTGGCTCTGCTGGTGATTCTGGCTGTCTTCGGAGGGCTCGGGTTCGCCGCGCACGTGGTCTGGATCCTCCTGGTGATCGCTGTCCTGCTGTGGCTGCTCGGCTTCTTCGTCGGCGGCGTCGCCGACGGCGGGCGCCGTCGCTGGTACGGGCGCTGGTAGGGGAGCCGGCGCGCGCCGGCCGCGCACACGGGCCGGCGGCGGGCGCAGATGCGCGCCGGCCCGCGGAGGCGGACCGGCGCGCTAGCGCTTGCGCGCGTCGACCGCGCGCTGGAGCTGGGCCTTGTTCATGCTCGAGCGGCCCTCGACGCCGAGGCTCCGGGCCTCTGCGTAGAGCTGTTCGCGTGTGCGCCCGCGCGGACCGGGCTTCCCGGAGCGCAGGCCGCCGCGCCGGCCCGAGGAGATGTCCTGCGTCGAGGCTCGCGAGCTCGTCCTGGATTCGCCGCTTCGTGCGCGCTCCTTGTTGACGGTCCGCGCAGCTATCTCCTCTGCGCGCGCGCCCGACGCCCCTCGGCGGCGCTCGGCGGCCTTGATGTGCTCGTACTGGCGGTCACGCTTGCTGCCCTGCTTCACGCCTCTGGGGGGCATCGTGGGTACCTCCTGGCGATTGCCTGCTCGTAGCGATTGCTTGCGCTTCGGGCCGCTCTGATGCGGGCAGCCCACGCTGCGGGACCTACCCCGCGCTCCCCCCGCAAAACGGGGGCGGCTCCCGCCGCCGGGCGCATACGGCGCCGGCGGGGCGGGCCGTTTGATCGCACCGGCCACGGGTAGATGTCCGACCAGGGGGTGCTGCGCCCGGTAAGCAGGCAGCGGCGCACTCCGATCGTCCATGCAAACCTTTCGCCCCACCGAGAGAGGCGACGGTCGCGAGGAGACCTCGCTGGAGCGCCTCGACCGCAACCTGGACGAGCTCACAGGCGAGCTGCGCGTGGTCGTGACGGGCGTTCAGGTGCTGTTCGCGTTCCTGCTCGTGGTGCCCTTCGACAGCCGCTTCGCGGGGATCGGGCCATTCGAGCGCACCGTCTACTTCGTCACGCTGATCTTGGCGGCGCTCGCGGCGCTCTTCACGATCGCGCCGAGCGCCAGCCACCGCTTCCTGTTCCGCCACGACGACAAGCACCACATCGTGTTCAGCGCCAACCGCGAGGTGATCGCGGGGCTCGCGTGCCTGGCGCTCGCCATGTGCGGGAGCGTGCTGCTGGTGGCGAGCAACCTGTTCGGCGCGACCGCCGGCGCGATCACCGCGGGCCTCGTCGGCGTGCCGTTCGCGCTGCTGTGGTTCGTGCTGCCGCTCCGCCGGCGCGCCGAGCTGCGCGCAAGCGAGCGCGGCGCGGCGCGCGCCGGGCGCGCCGGGGCCCGCGCGCGGCCCGCGAGCCGCGTGCCCGGGCCGAGCGGCGGGCACCGATGAGCGTCGCATCGACCGGGCAGCGCTCGAGCCGCGACGACGCCGTCGAGCTTCTCCTGGAAGCGGGCGCGGTGCTCGCCAGCTCGCTCGACCTGCAGACCACGATCGCGCAGATCGCGCAGCTGACCGTGCCGCGGCTGGCGGACCTGTGTGTGGTGGACCTGCTCGACGACGACGGCTCGATCCGCAAGGTCGCGGCAGCAGCCCGCGACGAGCAGGTCGCGCACGAGCTCGAGACGCTTCGCGCGCAGTTCCCCCTCGACCCGTTCGGCGCGCACCCGGTGGCGCGCGTGATCCGCAGCAGCGAGCCGCAGCTGCTCGCCGAGATGACAGGCGAGCTGCTCGAAGGCATCGCTCAAGGCTCCGAGCACGCGCGCTTCATGATCACGAAGGGGTACCGCTCGGCGATCGTGGCGCCGCTGCGTGCGCGGGGGCGCACCCTGGGCGCGCTGTCGCTGCTGCGCCTCGGGGAGTCCTCCGCGCCGTACACCGCCGATGACCTCGAGCTGGGGCACGAGCTCGCACGGCGCGCCGCGCTCGCGGTGGACAACGCGCGGTTGTTCTCGGGGCTCCGCGCGGTCGAGCAGCGGCTCGAGGCGATCCTCTCGAACCTCGCCGAGGCGATCACCGTCGTGGACGAACACGGGCGCACCGTGTTCGCCAACAACGCCGCCGTGGAGCTGCTGGGGCTCTCCTCGGCGGAGGAGGTGACCTCGGCGGCGCCCGGCTCGATCGCGGAGCGATTCGCGATGTTCGACGAGCACGGACGCGAGCTCGAGCTCGGCGACATGCCGGGGCGCAGGCTGTTCGCCGGCGAGCGGCCCGAGCCGCTGCTCGTGAGGAACGTGGTGCGCGCGACGGGCGAGGAGCGGTGGCTGGTGGTCCGCTCCTCCCCCGTGCTCGACCCCGAGAGCGGCCGCGTCGCCTATGCGGTGAACGCGCTGGAGAACATCACCGGCGTCAAGCGCGCACAGCTCAACGAGAGCTTCCTGGCGGAGGCGAGCCGCGTGCTCGTGGCCTCCACCGACCACAGGGCTACGCTGCAGCGGATCGCGCAGCTCACGGTCCCCCAGATCGCCGACTGGTGCGCGATCGACGTGGTCACGGAGCGGGGCGAGCTCGAGCGCGTGGCGATCCACCATTCCGATCCCGCGATGCTCGCGCTCGCCGAGGAGATCGACCGCGGCTACCAGACCCGGCTCGACGAGCCCGCGGGCATCGCCGAGGTGATCCGCAGCGGTCGCGCGCGCCTGTTCACGGACATCGACCCCAAGGCGCTCGCGCGCTACGCGCGCGACGACGAGCACCTGCGGCTGCTCAGCTCGATCGGAGCGAGCGCGGTCATCATCGCGCCGCTGTCCGCGCCCGCGCGCACGCTCGGCGCGATCACTCTCGTGTGCTCGGAGTCGGCGCGCAGGCTCACGGGAGAGGACCTGTCGCTCGTGGAGCGCCTCGGCCGCCGCGCGGGCACCGCCGTCGAAAGCGCGCGCCTGTACACCGAGCGCTCGCGTATCGCGCGCACGCTCGAGGCCTCGCTGCTCCCCTCCTCGCTGCCGGACGTCCCCGGCGTCGAGCTGGCCGCCCACTACCGCGCGGCGGGCGAGCTCAACGACGTGGGCGGCGACTTCTACGACGTCTTCGCGCTCGGCGAGCGCCGCTGGATGCTCGTCATCGGCGACGTGTGCGGCAAGGGCCCGCGCGCGGCGGGCGTCACCGCGCTCGCCCGGCACACGCTGCGCGCCGCCGCGCTCCTCGGCCGCTCGCCGCGCGAGATGCTCGAGACGGTCCACGCCGCGCTGCGCGCACAGCCCGTCGGCGCGGATCTGTGCACGATCTGCCTCGTCACGCTCGAGACGGCACAGCGGCGGGCGCTGCTCACCGTCGCGCTCGCCGGCCACCCACCGCCGCTCGTGCTGGGACGCGACGGCGCCCACCGCCAGATCGGCGCTCCGGGCACGCTGCTCGGAGTGATCGACCCGATCAGGATCAACGAGGTGCAGGCGGAGCTCTCGCCGGGCGAGACGCTCCTGCTGTACACCGACGGCCTCATCGAGAGCGGCGCCTCCGACCGGCAGCTCGCCGACACGCTCGCGCGGGGCGCGCTGTCAGGCGAGATCGAGCCGAGCCTCGAGGCGATGCTCGAACGGCTCGTGCGCAGCGCCACCGCGCGCTCCGGCGAGCGGCTGCGCGACGATATCGCGCTCGTGGCCGCCCGTCTGGGCGAGATCCCCCGCGGCGGCTAGAATCCTTTGCCATGGGGGTAGCTGAGCAGCTGGGGATCGAGACCAGGCGCGAGGACGACCGCGTCGTGCTGAGCCTCGCGGGCGAGCTCGACATGGCGAGCGCGCCGCAGCTGCGCGGCGCCATCGAGGAGCTCGACCTCACGCAACGGCCCGCGCTGGTGCTCGACCTGCAGGAGCTCTCCTTCATCGACTCGACGGGGCTGCGGGTGATCCTGTGGGCGCACGAGCGCTGCCGCCAGGCAGACGGCGCGTTCGCTCTCACGCAGGGCTCCCAGCAGGTGCAGCGCCTGCTCGCGATCAGCGGCGCAGCCGAGCGGCTGCGGATCGTTGCGAGCGCCGACGAGCTGATCTAGCCGATCCGACCGGCGACCTAGCCGGAGAGGCCCTCGAGCCGGCGCTCGAGGAAGCGGCGGTCCACCTCCGTGCCCGCGAGCTCGCGCGCGCGCAGGTAGGCCTCGCGCGCCTCCTCGGAGCGGCCCAGCCTGCGCAGCAGGTCAGCGCGCGCGGCGTGGAAGTACTGGTAGCCGTCGAGCGCGAGGCGCTCGATTTCGCCGAGGCCGCGCTCGAGCCCCTCGGCTTCCGCGTGCGCGACCGCGCGGTTGAGCGCGATCACCGGAGAGGGGTCGATCCCCGCGAGCTCGTCGTACAGCGTCGCGATTCGCGGCCAGTCGCTCTTCGCACGAGCGTGCTCGGCGGCGATCTGCGCCTGCAGCACATACGGGCCGCGCACGCCCAGCGCGAGCGCGCGCGCGAGCGACGCGCGCCCCGCCTCGATCTGCGCGCTGTCCCACAGCGTCCGGTCCTGGTCGGCGAGCAGGACGAGCTCGCCGTCGCGGGTGCGCGCATGGCGGCGCGAGTCGTGCAGCAACATGAGCGCCAGCAGCCCGTGCACATCGGCCTCGTCCGGCATCAGCTGTGCGAGGGCCAACCCCAGCTCGATCGCGCGCGGCGCAAGCTCCTCGCGGCCGTCGTAGCCCGCGTTGAAGATCAGGTACACCACCGCGAGCACCGCGGCGAGCCTGTCGGGCAGCACGTGCGCGGCAGGGATCCGAAAGGGGATCCCCGCCGCTCTGATCTTGCGCTTCGCGCGCACCAGGCGCTGCGCCATCGCGGCCTCGCTCACGAGGAAGGCGCGCGCGATCTCCTCTGTGCTCAGGCCGCCGAGCGAGCGAAGCGTGAGCGCGACCTGCGCGTCCGTCGAGAGCGCCGGGTGGCAGCAGGTGAAGATCAGCTCGAGGCGTTCGTCGCGGAACGGCGTGAGCTCGGGCTCGTCGTTCATGCTCTCGCGCTCGAGCAGGAGCGGGCGCTTGGCGGCCAGCGCGCGCTCGCGGCGCACCCTGTCGATCGCGCGGTTGCGCGCGGTCGCCACGAGCCACGCCGCCGGATGCTGCGGCGCGCCCTCGCGCGGCCAGCGCTCGGCGGCGATCGCAAAGGCTTCCTGGGCGGCCTCCTCGGCGAGGTCGAAGTCACCGAGGAAGCCGATCAGGGCCGCGAGCACGCGGCCCCACTCAGCCCGGAAGACGTGCTCGATCAGCGCTCCACCAGCGGGCGCACCTCGACCGCGCCGCCCAGGCGCGCTGCGGGGATGCGGGCCGCCAGCTCGATCGCCGCATCGAGGTCCTCGGCCTCGAGCAGGTAGTAGCCGCCGAGCGCCTCCTTGGTCTCGAGGAACGGCCCGTCGGTGGTCACCGTGCGGCCGTCCTGCACGCGCACGGTGGTCGCCGTGGCGGGCGGCTGCAGCTGCGCTCCCCCGACCACGCCGGGCGCCGCCGAGATCGCGAAGTACTCGGCCGTGACCGACTCCTTCTCGGCCTCGCTCAGCTCTTCGTAGCGTTCCGCGGCCTCGTTCGTGAAGATCTGGATCAGGTATTGCATCGGTTCCTCCTTCGCCAATGGGTATGTTCGCGCCTGAGACGAACAGAGCCCCTCCCGATCGACCGTCCCAGCTGAATATCAGTTGACAGATATATAACTGTATGCTGATATGAAGGGGTGACGACCGGCGCCTTCGACGCGCTCGCCGAGCCCGCCCGGCGCGCCATCCTCGACGAGCTCACGCGGGGCCCTCGCGCCGTCGGCGAGCTCGTGTCGGCAACCGGGCTGAGCCAGCCCAACACCTCGCGGCACCTGCGCGTCCTGCGCGATGCGCGCCTCGTGCGCGCCCGCGCGGACGGCCAGCGCAGGGTGTACGAGCTGTCCAGCGACGGCTTCACCGAGCTGATCCGCTGGCTCGCGCCCTACGCGCGCATGTGGCAGGCGAGCCTCGACGCGCTCGAACGCAACCTCGACGCCAAGGAGTGACCATGTCCCCCTCCCCCACAGCCACGCTCGAGCAGGACGGCGAGCGCTTCGCGCTGCGCTTCGAGCGCAGCCTCTCGCATCCTCCCGAGGAGGTGTGGGCCGCGCTCGTCGACGCCGGCCGGCTGCACGAGTGGCACCCCACGCCCTTCGAGCTCGGGCCCTCCCCTCGGGCCGGCGGGAGTGTGCGCTTCATCGCGGAGGCCGCGCCCGTCGAGGTCGGCGACGGGCAACTGCTCGAGTTCGAGCCGCCGCGACGGCTCGCCTACACGTGGTTCGAGGACGAGCTGAGCTTCGAGCTCGAGCCGCAGGGGCAGGGCTGCCTGCTGGTCCTGCGCCACACGTTCTCCGACCGCTTCAAGGCGGCCCGCGACGCCGCGGGCTGGGATCTGTGCCTGGATCGGCTCGACGCTTCGCTCGCGGGAGCGCCGGTGGCGCGTGAGACGGGCGCTCTGGCGCCACCCGACGGCTGGCAGGAGCTCAACGCCGAATACCAGCGGCGCTTCGGGATCCCGGCAGAGCTGGCGACGCCTCCGCCGTCCAGGTGACACAGTTTTGCTTATCGGCCGCGGGGTATCCCGACGGCGAGAGCGAAACCGGAGATCGAGATCATGATGACCCCCAGCGCTGGCTCCGAGGAGTGGGACGACCTCGAGGAGAACGACGACCTTTTCGACGACTCCGAGATCGAGGACGAGCTGCTCGAACGCGAGCTGGTCGGCGACGAGGACAGGCGCCGGCTCGAAGCCGAGCGCCCGCTTGTCGAGGCGGGCGAGGGCGAGGCGGAGGGCTTTGAGCTGAGCGAGCGCGAACTCATCGAACACGCCTCCCACGGCGACGAACAGAGCGCCCATGCGGTGTTGCACGACCAGGGCGCCGACGAGGAGGAGACCTCCGGGGAGGACGGCGAGGCCGACCACATCCGCAGCAGCGAGACCGAAGGCGACTGAGCGCCTGATGTAGTCCGCCGCGCGATGGCGCCGCCGGGACGCCGTGAGGAGGCGCGTTCCCGCGGCTATGCGCCCGCGAGCACGCGCTCTGCACCCGTGTAGACGTTCACGCGCCCGCCGCGCGCGAACCCGCACAGGGTGATCGAGCGGTCGGCCGCCAGCTCGACCGCGAGCGAGGTCGGTGCGCCCACGCCGACGAGCACCGGCGATCCCGCGCGGGCAGCCTTCTGCACGAGCTCGAACGACACGCGGCCGCTCACGCACAGCGCGAGCCCACTGAGCGGGAGCCGCCGCGCCAGCACGCACCAGCCGATCACCTTGTCCATCGCGTTGTGCCTGCCCACGTCCTCACGGACGCACACGAGCTCTCCGCGCGCGTCGAACAGGCCCGTCGCGTGCAGGCCGCCCGTGCGCGCGAACCCGGGCTGCGCGAGGCGCTCCGGCAGGCCGGCGAGGAGCGCGCGCTCGAACTGCGGTCCGGGAGCGGCACGCTCGCAGTGCACGGCAATCTCCTCGAGAGCCCCCTTTCCGCACACTCCGCACGACGAGCTCGTGTAGAAGCGACGCGCGGGCAGCGAGCGCGCGAGCGGCCCGCGCACCTCCACCGCGTTCCCCGCGAGGTCGCGCGTGGGCCCCACCTCCGCGGGCGGGCCGTCGATCAGCGCCTCGCCGTACAGGAAGCCCACCGCGAGCTCCTCGTCGTGTCCCGGCGTGCGCATCGTGACCGCCACGGGCTCGCCGTCCACCCGGATCTCGAGCGGCTCCTCGACCGCGACGAGGTCGGGCTCGCCGTCGCGGACCACGCGCCGCAGCGCCCCAGGCGGCGGCTCGGCTGCGGTGTCCTCGGGCGGAATCGGGTTTGCGGAGCGCATCGTTGACGGTGGCGGGCTGCGCGCGCCGCCAACCGGTCAAGTTAGCCGCAGTGGCCTCGAACAGCCGTCGAAGCCGCCCCCGCGCGGCTCATGCCCGCGCGAGCGCGCGCCGATCCACGCGCGGCACACTCCGGCGCCCCCCGTCCGCATGCCCGATCCAACCCCCGCGCCGCCCGCTCCGCCTTCAGAGCTACACCACGACGCCCACGCGCTCGGCGAAGCTCTGCGCGCGAGGAGCGCCGAGGTGTACGAGCTGACCGCCGCCCGCAGCAACGGCCCCGACGAGCAGCTCGACCCGGACGTTCGCGAGCGCTACCGGCGGATCAACGCCAACTCGACGATCGCGATCGTGCGCTGGCTGACCGGCGAAGGCGTCTCGGCGGCGATCGAGTCCGGCGAAGAGACCTGGCGCCTGTACGGCGAGCTCGCGGCGCACCGCGTCGCCTCGCTGCGCCAGCTCACGCGGCGCTCGCTGTGGTGGCGAGACGCCGTCGCGCAGCTGCTGACCGAGTGCGCGGGCCGGCTCGGCACCTCGCCCGACGCGCTCTCGCAGGCGCTGCAGATCGTCCAGCTGAGCGTCGAGTTCAGCCTCGCGCGCATGGCGAAGTCCTTCGACGAGGAGCGCGAACGCACCGACGCCGAGCTGCGCCGCCGCGAGGAAGAGCTCGCCTTCCTGGCCACGCATGACCCGCTCACGGGACTCCCCAACAGGACGCTGATCCTCGACCGCACCAAACAGATGCTCGCGCGGTGCGCGCGCGAGCAGGCGCGCGTGATCGCCCTGTTCGTGGACATCGACAACTTCAAGACCGTCAACGACACGCTCGGGCACGCCGCCGGCGATGAGCTGCTGCGAGCCGTCGCCGCCCGGCTCGACGGCGTGGTGCGCCCGAGCGACGCGCTCGGGCGCCTGGGCGGCGACGAGTTCGTGATGGTGTGCGAGGTCCCGCACGGCGACGCCGGGCCCGAGCCGATCGCAGAACGGCTGCTCGAAGCGCTGCGACCCCCGTTCAAGCTCGGCGAGGACCATTGCGCCTCCTTCACCGTGGCGGCGAGCGTTGGCGTCGCCGCGGCGGGGCGCGGCTCCGCCGAGGAGCTCCTGAGGGAGGCGGACATCGCGATGTACCGGGCCAAGTGGGAGGGCAAGAACGCCTTCGCGGTGTTCGAGCCGAGCATGCGCGAGACGATCGAGCTGCGAAACGAGCTCGAGCGGGACCTGCGCGGCGCGCTCGCGCGCGGCGAGCTGTTCCTCGTGTATCAGCCCACGTTCGCGCTCCGCGACATGATGCCCACCGGCGTCGAGGCGCTGGTGCGCTGGAGGCACCCGCTGCGCGGCAACCTCGAGCCCGAGGAGTTCATCCCGATCGCCGAGGAGGCCGGGCTGATCGGCGACATCGGCAGCTGGGTCCTGCACCACGCGTGTACGCAGGGCGCCGCGTGGCGCCAGGCGGGGCACCGCATGGGCATGGCGGTGAACGTGTCCGCCCGCCAGCTCGACGCAGACCGCTTCGTGGACGAGGTCGCCGAGGTGCTCGCGCGCACCGGCCTCGAGCCCGAGTGGCTCACGCTCGAGATCACCGAGACCGCGCTCATGCGCGACGTCGAGGAGACCGCGCGGCGCCTGAGCGAGATCAAGCGTCTCGGCGTGCGCATCGCGATCGACGACTTCGGCACCGGCTACTCCTCCTTCGCCCACCTGCGGCGCTTCCCCGTCGACGCGCTCAAGATCGACCGCTCCTTCATCGCGTCGCTGAGCGGCAATCACGAGAGCGCCGCCGTGATACAGACGCTCGTGGCGCTCGGCAAAGCGCTCTCGATCGAGACGCTCGCCGAGGGAATCGAAGAGCAGGGCCAGCTCACAGCGCTGCGCGAGGAGCAGTGCGACAGCGGCCAGGGTTTCCTGTTCGCGCGACCGCTCGACGCGGCCGCCACCGAGGCGTTCCTGCTGCAGAGCCGCGTTTCGCCCGTGCGCGCGGGCGGCTGAACCTGACCGAGGTCGCCCGGAGCGAGTCAGTGGTGCACAAGTGGGCCGGTCCCCATCTGCTCGCCTCGCGGCTCTGGGCGGTCACCGGGCGGCCGGGTCCCGGTGGCCCTCGGCGCCGCCCGTAGCGGCGGACCTACCCGCCGATATAGGACATCTCGATCCGCTCAGCGCGCTGCTCGCCGCCGTCCGCTGCCGAGCGTTCGGCGGAGTACCTGTCGGCACGCAGGCTCCAGATCTCGCCGAGCCGCTCGGTCAGCCGCGCGGCGCCGGCTCCGGCCCTCAGCAGCGCGCGCAGGTCGTGCCCGCGATGCGCGAACAGGCACGTGTACAGCTTGCCGTCGGCCGACAGCCGCGCCCGCGTGCACGAGCCGCAGAACGGCTCGCTGATCGAGGTGATGAAGCCCACCTCGCCCGCGCCGTCCGCATAGCGGTAGCGCTCGGCCACCTCGCCCTCGCGCCCGGGCGAGAGCGGCTCGAGCGGCCAGCGGGCGGCTATCTCGCGGGCTATCTCGCGCGCCGGTAGGACCTCCTCCGGGCGCCACGCGTTGGTCGTGCCGACGTCCATGAACTCGATGAAGCGGAGGATCTCGGGGCGGTGGCGGAAGTGCTCGGCCATCCGCAGCACGCACCGCTCGTTGCGCCCGCGGCGCACCACCATGTTCACCTTCACCGGCGAGAGGCCCGCGGCGTGGGCCGCCTCGATCCCGGCGAGCACGCGCTCGGGCGCCACGCTCGCCCCGCTCATGTCCGCGAACGTCGCCGGCTCGAGCGAGTCGAGGCTGACCGTCACGCGGCGCAGGCCCGCGTCGCTGAGCCGCTGAGCGTCCCTCGCGAGCAGCAGCCCGTTGGTGGTGAGCGCGATGTCCTCGATGCCGGGAACCTCCGCGAGCAGCGCCACGAGCCGCTCGAGCTGGGAGCGAAGCAGCGGCTCGCCGCCGGTGAGCCTCACGGTCGACACGCCGAGCGGCGCGGCCGCGCGAACGACGACGGCGATCTCCTCGAAGCTGAGCAGCTGCTCCCGCGCGAGGAACTCGAAGCCGGGCCCGAATACCTCGCGCGGCATGCAGTACGGGCAGCGCAGGTTGCAACGGTCGGTGACCGAGATGCGCAGGTCGCGCAGCGGCCGCATGAGCGAGTCGAGCATGCACCCAACCTACCCACTGCCGCAGGCGCTCCCGGGCTAAGCTGCGACTCGGTGACGCGCGATGGATGGATTGCAGCGTTCGCACGCGAGGCCGGCGTCGAGCGCCCGTCGGCCGAGGAGGTGCGCCTGCTGCTCGAGCTGGCGGCGAGCGCCGCGCACGCCTCCGAGCGCACCGCGGCCCCGCTCGCGTGCTGGCTCGCGGGCCGCTCGGGACAGCCGCTCGAGGAGCTGCTCGCGCGCGCGCAGCGGCTCGGGGAGGAGCCGGCCTAGCGGGCCGCGCCGCCGAGCAGCTCGCTCGCCGCGGACAGGTCGGCTGCGTCGTTGACGTTGAAGAACATGCGCGCGGGGTCGCCGAAGTGCGCGAGCTCCGGCTCCTCGATGTAGACGGGAGACAGCTCTTCGAGCGCGGAGCGCAACGAGGCGCGCCGCTCGAGCGCCGCGCGCAGCGCGCCGGCCGCCCCGAGCGGTACGCGCGCGGGGAGCGGCTCGGCGCGGCCGCCGACCCTCGCGAGCGCCGTCCCTCGAGCGGATGCGAGCGCGGCGAGCAGCGCGGGCGCGAGGAACGGCATGTCGCACGCGAGCAGCAGCACCCCCTCGGCGCGATCCACGTCCGCGCTCGCGTGGGCGAGCGCGGCCAGCGCCCCGCACAGCGGGTGGGCGGGCTGGTCCGGCTCGCGCACGACCTCGTGGCGCAGCGGCGGCAGCGCGATGCCGGCCTTTGCCACCACGAATGCGTTCAGCCCCGCGCGCTCCGCTGCGCGCAGGGCGCACACCACCAGCGGCTCGCCGCCGAGGCGCGCCTCGGGCTTGCGGCCTCCGAGACGCGCGCCGCGCCCGCCCGCGAGCACCGCTGCGATCACGCCCTGCTGTGCCATCGGCGGGAGTGTGGCACTACAGTGGCTGGGCGATGAGCGCGACCGCCCTGGTCGAGATCGAGGATGCGCGGCGCATGGTTCTCGGCCAAGCGCAGCAGCTCGGCGCAGAGCACGTGCCGCTCGCCGAGGCCCTCGGGAGGGTGCTTGCACGGGACGTGGATGCGCCCGCGCCGGTGCCCGGGTTCGACAACTCCGCGATGGACGGCTTTGCTGTGCGCTCGGCCGATGTCGCGGGTGCGCGCGAGGAGCGGCCGCTCGAGCTGCGCGTCGTGGGCGAGTCGCGCGCGGGCGCGCCCGCGAACCGCGCTCTGCGCGCGGGTGAGGCGATCGCGATCTCCACGGGCGCCCAGCTGCCGGAGGGAGCCGACGCGGTCGTGCCGGTCGAGCTCACGCGGGGCGCCGGCGCGAGCGTGAAGCTGCTTGGCGGGGCGGCCGCGGGAGAGCACGTGCGCAGGGCCGGCGACGACGTGCGCGCCGGCGAGCGGGTTCTCGCGGCCGGGTCGGCGCTCGGTCCCGCCGAGCTCGGCGTGCTCGCCTCCGTGGGCTGTGCCGCGGCGAGCTGCTCGCGCCGGCCCCGGCTCGCGCTGCTCGTGAGCGGCGACGAGCTGCTCGCGCCAAGCGAGGCGATGCGCCCCGGCGGCGTGCGCGACTCGAACTCCTACACCGTGCCGGCGCTCGCGCGGCGCGCGGGCGCGCAGGTGACGTCGGCCGCGAGGATGCGCGACGATCGCGCGCAGACGCGCACGGCGCTCGCCGGCGCGGTCGAGAGCGCCGAGGTGACGGTCGTTTGCGGCGGCGTGTCGGTCGGCGAGCACGACCACGTCAGGCAAGCGCTGCGCGAGCTCGGCGCGCGCGAGATCTTCTGGGGCCTCGCGCTCAAGCCCGGCAAGCCCGCCTGGTTCGGGACCGTGCAGAACAAGCTCGTGTTCGGCCTGCCCGGCAACCCCGTCTCCGCGATGGTCACGTTCACGCTGCTCGTGCGCCCCGCGCTGCGCGCGCTGCAGGGCGCGCGCGACCGGGATCATGCCGCCACCGCGCTCATGGCCGGCGACTACGAGAAGCCGCCCGGCCGCGCACACGCGCTGCGCTGCCGGCTGCGCAACAGCGACCTGGGCTGGGTCGCAGAGCCCACGGGGCCGCAGGGCTCGCACGTGCTCAGCTCGATGCTCGGCGCGGACGCGCTCGCGATCGTGCCGAGCGCCACCGAGCGCGTGCGCGCAGGCGAGCGGGTCGCGATCGAGCCGCTCGCGGGACCCTGGGGAGACGCCGCGTGAGCGCACGCATCATGGTCCGCGTGCGCCTCTTCGCGATCCTGCGCGAACGCGCCGGCGAGGGCTCGCTCGAGCTCGAGCTGCCGGCGGGCGCGTCGGTCGCGGATGCGCTGCGAGCGCTCGCTCTGCGCCCGGCGCTCGCGGGGGTGCTCGATCGTATGCCGCTGCGGACCGCCGTGAACCGCGGCTACTCCGAGCCCGCCACGCTTCTGCGCGACGGCGACGAGCTCGCGCTGATCCCGCCTGTGAGCGGCGGCGCGGGCAGCCGCCCGCATGTCCGCGTGAGCCGCGAGCCGCCGTCGCTCGAGCGGCTCGCCTCCGCGGTCGGCCACGACGGGGCCGGGGCGATCGTGCTCTTCCAGGGCGTCACGCGCGAGGTAGAGCGCCTGGAGTACGAGGCGTACGTCGAGATGGCGGAGTCCGAGATCGAGCGCATCCTGCGCGAGTGCATCGAAGCGCACGGCCTGCTCGGCGCGGCCGCGGAGCACCGCGTGGGGGCTGTCGGGCTCGGCCAGGCGAGCGTGGTCGTGGCCGTGTCGGCGGCGCACCGCGAGGAAGCCTTCGCGGGGGCGCGCGCGGCGATCGACGCCATCAAGGAGCGTGCCCCTGTGTGGAAGCGCGAGCATCGCGCGGGCGTGGAGCCGCGCTGGGTGTGAGCGAGCGGCGCATTACCCATCTCGACGAGGCCGGCCGGGCGCGCATGGTCGACGTGGGCTCGAAGCCTCCCGGCGAGCGCGTGGCACGCGCCCGCGCGCTCGTGCGCATGTCCAGCGACACCGCGCTCGCGGTGCAGCGCGGCGACGGGCCCAAGGGCGAGGTGCTCGCGGTCGCGCGGCTCGCGGGGATACAGGCGGCCAAGCAGACCGGCCAGCTGATTCCGCTCGCGCACCCGCTGGAGCTCACGTTCGCCGATGTGCAGGCCTCCGTGGACGCCGCGGCGGGCGTGGTCGAGCTGACCAGCGAGGTGCGCACGGTGTCGCGCACGGGTGTCGAGATGGAGGCCCTGACCGCGTGCGCCGTGGCGGCGCTTGCCGTGTACGACATGGTCAAGGCGCTACAGCGCGACGTGGTGATCGAGCAGATCGCGCTGCTCGAGAAGCGCGGCGGGCGAAGCGACTACGTGCGCGACGACGTTGCCGACCCGGGCGCACGCGAGGCGCCGGACGGAAAGCTCCGCGCGGCGGTGATCACCGTGAGCACGTCGAAGGCGCGCGGCGACGGCGACGACGAGAGCGGCCCGCTCCTCGCGGCGCTCGCCGAGCGCCTCGGCGCCGAGGTGCTGGGCCGCGAGGTCATCCCCGACGAGCGGCCGCTGATCGAAGCGCGCCTGCGCCACTGGGCGGACTCGGAGCGCTGCTCGCTGGTGCTCAGCACGGGCGGCACCGGGGTGTCCCCCGGCGACCTCACGCCGGATGCCACCGCGTCGGTGATCGAGCGATCGATCCCCGGACTCGGGGAGGCGATCCGCGCGGCCTCACGCCCCCACACCTCCAACTGGATGCTCTCGCGCGCGCTCGCCGGCGTGCGAGGGCACACGCTGATCGTGAACCTGCCCGGCAGCCCCGCGAGCATCCGGCAGCTGAGCGAGGAGCTGCTTGCGCCGCTCGCGCACGCGCTCGATCTGATCGCGGGCCGCCCCGCCGCTCACTGACCGGCTTTGCGGAAGGGCAGCCGGTCGAGCAGACCGGTGACCTCGAACAGCCTGCGCAGCTGCTCGCTCACCTCGGCCTCGCCGGGCGCGAGCGCGAAGTCGCACGAGCTCTCCTCGCAGATGGTCTTGCTGTGGAGGATCGCGCGCAGGCCGGTGGAGTCCATGAAGGACAGCTCGGAGATGTCGAGCACGATCTCCTTCGCGCCCTCCGCGCACAGCGCGCCGACCGCGGCGGTGACATCCTCGGCGGACGTCAGGTCGAGCTCGCCGGCCAGCAGCAGGCGGTGCCGTCCCGCCTCGCCGCGCGCACGAATGTCCAGGATGTTGCTCATCGAGGTGGATGCAGCGGAGACGCCCGCATCCTAGAGAAGCGGCGCCCGCCGGCGCAGCTCAGGCGGGCCGCTTCGCCACTCGTTTGCTCGCCCCCTGCCCCGCGCCCGCCTCGGCGCGCGCGCGCTGCGGCGCCACCGTGTAGCGCGGGTCGCGCGAGGACGCGAAGCCGGCGCTGAACACGCTCCAGCGCTCGCACGCGGCGGCGGCGAGCAGCATCGCCGAGGACGCCACCGCCGCGGGGCGCGAGCGCCCTGCGCGCAGCGCCATCAGCGCCGAGCCGGCGGCCGACAGCGTGCGTGCGCCGCGCGCGTAGCGGGCGGGCGCGCCCTCGCGGTAGGGCTCGCCGAGCTCCCCGAGACGGCGCGACATCGCCGAGATCGCCGCGAGCTCGGCGGCGGCGCCGAGCAGCGCGAGTCGCCGTGCGGGCGCCGCATGGACCACCGGCGTCACCGCCACCGCGGCGGCGCCGGCGCTCATCGCGGAGCCCGCCGCGAACACCGCCGGCAGCTCGCGCCGCGCCTCGCACCAGGCGGGCACGGCGGTCTGCGCGAGCAGCGCTGCGGTGTAGGTGGCGACCGGCAGCCCGAGCAGAGCGGCGATGGGCTTGCCTGCGCGCGCGAGCCAGCGGGCGCGGCCGGTGAGCGTGCTGAGCGCCGACAGGCCGGTGCTGGCGCCACCGGCCGCGAGGATCCACGAGCCCACGCTCATCGGAGAGGTGAGCTTGAACATGCGCAGCATGTTGAGCGCGCGCTCGGGCCGTCCCAGGTCGGAGATGAGCAGAACGGGGCTCGCCCCGAGCGCGCACAGCGCGACCGCCCATGAGCGGCGGGCGAGCGCTTCGCAGCGGCGCAGCTCGCATGCGTAAGCGAACGCGGCGGATGCGCCGCCGAGGCCGCCGAGGAACAGGTACCACGGGATCTCACGCGTCCACACGGGCTCCTTGATGATCGGACGGCCGTAGTAGGAGGAGGGCGCGGCGGGCGCGGAGCCGGCGGCCGGGCGCGCCTGGGACGCCTGCGCGGCGCCCGCCCCCGTCCCATCGCCGCGGTCCGCGTGGGAGCCGCTCACCGACGGCCCCCGAACACCGCGGCTGCGATCGCCGCGCCGAGCCCGGCGGCGGCGACGCCGACGGCCCGCCACGTGCGCCCGAGCTCGCGCGTGCAGTCGAGCGGGTCGGGGGGAAGGCCGTAGACCTCGGGCTCGTCGAGCAGCAGGAAGAAGGCCCCCGCGCCACCAACCCCGTCGCCGTCGTCGCGCAGGTACAGCTGCGCGCCGTGCGCGCCCGCGTCGGTGAGCTTCTGCAGCCGCGCGTCGGCGCGCTCGCGCAGCTCGGAGAGCTCGCCGAACTGGATCGAGTTCGTGGGACACGCCTGCGCGCAGGCTGGTTCGCGGCCGTCCTTGAGGCGGTCGTAGCAGAGGGTGCACTTCCACACGCGCCCATCGCCCTCGCGCCGGTCGAGCACCCCGAAGGGGCAGGTGGGAACGCAATAGCCGCAGCCGTTGCACACGTCCTCCTGCACCACCACGGTGCCGAACTCGGTGCGGAACAGCGCGCCGGTGGGGCATACCTCGAGGCAGGCGGCGTGGGTGCAGTGCTTGCACACGTCGCTCGCCATCAGCCAGCGGATGCTCTCGCCGTCCTGGTAGGTGCCGAGCCCCGTGTCGGCGAGCAGCTGATCGAGCGACGCGCTCTGCGCGAGCGAGGTTCCAGCGCCCGGGCCGAGCTCCTTGCGCTGCTCGATGAAGGCCACGTGACGCCACGAGTTCGCGCCCAGCTCGAGCGTGTTGTCGTAGGAGCTGCCGGTGAACTCGCGCGGCGCGGAGGGAACCCCGTTCCACTCCTTGCACGCGACCTCGCACGCCTTGCAGCCGATGCACACGCTCGTGTCGGTGAAGAAGCCCACGCGCGGCCTCGCCTCCTCGCCGTACGCCGCCGGCCACTCCTGCACCCCCAGCTTCACGCGCCCTCCCCCGCGCGCCGGCGGTAGCCGTCCACGAGCCGCGTCAACGCGGGGCCGCGCGGCCTGCGCCCCGGCCGCACGTCGCAGGTGGCGACCTTGTACTCGGATATGTGCACGTTGCGGTCGAGCGCGATCGGCAGCAGCTCGTTGGCGGCGTCGCCGGTCACGAGCCCCCTGCTGCCCCAGTGGTAGGGCAGCCCGACCTGGTGCAGCACGCGCCCATCGACCGCGAGCGGCCGCAGGCGCGCGGTGACGAGCACGCGCGCCTCGATCGCGGCGCGGCTCGTGACGATCGTCGCCCAACCGCCGTGCGTGAGCCCGCGCTCTGACGCGAGCTCGGGGCTCACCTCGCAGAACATCTCGGGCTGCAGCTCTGCGAGGTAGGTGACGCTGCGCGACATGCCCCCGGCGGTGTGGTGCTCGGTCAGGCGGTAGGTGGTGAGCACGAACGGGAACACGCCGGCGCCCGCCTGCCCGGCGTGCGGGTTGTACGGGTTCGACGGACGCGCGAACGTCTCGCGCGTGGGGTTCGCGCGCTGCTCGTAGAGCAGGTTCGCGACGGGCGACTCCTGGGGCTCGTAGTGGGCGGGCAGCGGCCCGTCCACGAGCCCGGTCGCCGCATACAGCCAGCCGAGCCCGTCGGGATGCAGGATGAACGGCGAGGCGCCCGCGATCGCGTCCATGCCGGAGGCCCCGCGGGGCGGCTGATAACCGGGCGGCTTGTCCGGCTCGAAATCGACCTCGTCGCCGAGGCTCGCCCAGGCCGAGCGCTCGGCGTCCCACCACACGTAGCGCTTGCGCTCGGACCAGGGGCTTCCGTCGGGCGCGGCGGAGGCGCGGTTGTAGAGGATGCGCCGGTTGCCCGGCCACGCCCAGCCCCATTCCGGCGCGATCCAGCTCTGCTCGGAGCCGGGACGCCTGCGCGCTGCCTGGTTGACCCCGTCGGCGTACACGCCCGCGTGGATCCACGAGCCGCACGCCGTGGAGCCGTCGTCGCGCAGCTCCTGGTAGCGGGACAGGGCGCCGCCGTCCGCGCCCCAGCCGCCTATCTCACGCAGGACCGCGTCGGCGTCGGGCTCGCGCAGCGCGCCGCGCGTGGGGTAGTCCCAGGTGAGGTCGAGCAGCGGCCTGTCTTTCGGGTCATCCGAGCCCGCGAGCTTCTGCCGCACGCGCCGGCCCAGCTCGTGTGTGAACCACAGAATCCGAGCGGCAGTCGCCGGTCGGCTCGACCGCCTTCTCGCGCCATTGCAGGAGGCGCTGCGTGTTGGTGAACGTGCCGTCCTTCTCGGTGTGCGCGGCTGCCGGCAGGAAGAACACCTCGGTGGCGATCTCCTCGGGCCGCGTGCGTCCCGCCTCGATCTCGGGCGACTCTCTCCAGAAGCTCGCGGTCTCGATCTCGTTGGTGTCGCGCACCACGAGCCACTCGAGGTTCGCGAGCGCCTCGCGCTGCACGCCCGAGTTGGCCGAGCCCACGACGGGGTTCTGGCCGATCACGATGAAGCCCCGCGTGAGCCCGTCGATCATGCGCAGCATCATCGGGTAGTGGGAGTGGTTGCCGTCGATTCGCGGGAGGTAGGAGAAGGCGAAGCCGTTCTGCGCGTTCGCAGCCTCGCCCCACCACGCCTTCAAGAGGCTCACGGCGTAGCTTCGCAGCGAGCCCCACACGCCGGTGTGGGGCCCGCTCATCGACACGAACGCGTCGAGGTCGTCCCCGGCGTCGGGACGCGGCATCGGGATGTAGCCGGGCAGGATGTCGAACAGCGTGGGGATGTCGGTCGAGCCCTGGATGTTGGCGTGGCCGCGCAGCGCGAGGATGCCCCCGCCCGGGCGCCCGATGTTGCCCAGCAGCAGCTGGATGATCGAGGCGGCTCGGATGTTCTGCACGCCGTGGGTGTGCTGCGTCCAGCCGACCGCGTAGCAGATGGCGCTGGTGCGATCCGGCCCCGAGTTGCGGCACAGCGTCTCGGCGACCTGCATGAGCCGGGCGGGCGGCACGCCGCACACGCGCTCGACCATCTCGGGGGTGTAGCGGGCGAAGTGGCGCTTGAGGATCTGGAACACGCAGCGCGGGTGCTCGAGCGTCGGATCCTCCTCTGGCGGCGCGCCGCGCTCGAGCGCCATGCCGTGGGCCCCGTGAGCCTGGTGCCCCGACACGTCGGCGGTCTCGCGTTCGGCGCCCGGGCGCACGTGCTGCTCGGTGCCGCGATAGCCCCAGCTGTCGATGTCGTACACCTGGTCCCCAGGCGTCCAGCCGGAGAACAGCCCGCCGAGGTCCTCCGTGTCGCGGAACTCGTCCTTCACGATCACGCGCGCGTTGGTGTAGGCGCGCACGTACTCGGTGAACTCACGCCCGCCCGAGAGGATCAGGTTGATCACGCCGCCGAGGAACGCGATGTCGGTGCCCGGCCGCAGCGGTACGTGCACGTCGGCCATTGCGCTCGTGCGCGTGAAGCGAGGGTCCACGTGGATCACGGTGGCGCCGCGCTCCTTGGCCTCGATGACCCACTGGAAGCCGACCGGGTGCTGCTCGGCCATGTTCGATCCCATGATCAGGATCGCGTCGGAGTTCTGCAGATCCTGCTGGAAGGTGGTGGCGCCGCCGCGCCCGAACGAGGTCCCCAGACCGGGCACCGTGGAGGAATGTCATATGCGCGCCTGGTTCTCGATCGACACGGCGCCGGCGGCTGAGAAGAACTTCTTCATCAGGTAGTTCTCCTCGCTGTCGAGCGTCGCGCCCCCGAGCACCGCGAGCCCGAGCGTGCGGCGCAGAGGGCGGCCGTGCGCGTCGTGCTGTTCCCACGTCTGCGCACGGGTGCGCAGCACGCGCTCGGCGATCATGTCCATCGCCTGTTCGAGGTCGAGCTCCTCCCATGCGCTGCCGTACGGGCGCCGGTATTTGACGCGGCGCTCGCGCAGCGGCCCGTTGACGTAGCCCTCCGAGGCCGAGCCCTTCGGACACAGCCGCCCGCGCGAGATGGGGCTGTCGGGGTCGCCCTCGATCTGGATCACGCGGCCGTCCTTGACGAACACGCGCTGGCCGCAGCCGACGGCGCAATACGGGCACACCGACTGGACCACGCGGTCGGCGCCGCGGGTGCGCGGCGCGAGCTCTCGCGAGCGCGCAGACTGCGCCGAGCGCGACAGGCCGAGCGGGTCGGACCGGAGCTGGCGGATCAGCGCGGGCGCTCGCGGAATGCGGGGCACGCGGTCAATCTACCCGCGCGCGCGGCCTCGCAACGCGGCCTCCCGGCCGCCCTAGGCGAGGCGAGCGCCCCAGCGCGCGCTGTGCGAGGCGCCCGGCTCGAGCCGCACGAGCAGCTCGCCGCTTCGGAAGCTGTTGGGCGGACAGGTCATCGGCTCCATGCCGAGCCCGCGCCGGCGCCGCGAGGGGTCGAGCTGATCGCCGCTGTAGACCTCGAGCAGCGGGTGCCGCTCGTCCACCCACAGCTCCGCCACCCGGCCGTCGGGCCCGGCGAGCCGCGCGGTCGCGATCCCGTGCGCGTCGCGGGCGAGGTCCGTGTACGGGAGGTCGAGCTGCTGGGCGCCGATCGTTCGCGCGGTGTTGAAGTCGAACGGGGTTCCCGCCACGGCCTCCCGGCCGGTGGGCAGCATGCGCGCCTCGTCCACCACGATGCGCGTCGCCGCGCGCAGCTCGAGCGAGCAATCGTCGATCAGCCCGCCGCCGGCCGACAGGTAGGGATGCTGGCCGGCGCCGTACGGGCACGCTCGATCGCCCACGTTGGTGGCCGTCGTCGTCACCGCGAGCCCTTCGTCGGAGAGCTCGTACGCGACGCGCACGTCGAGCGCGAACGGGTACCCGGGCATGGGGTGAAGCCGGATACCCATCACCACGCGGCCGGGCTCGCGCTCGCTGGCCCGCCACGCGCGCCAGCGGAGCAGCCCGTGGATCGCGTTCCCGCGCTCGGGCTCGGAGAGCGGAAGCTGGTGTGGCACGCCGTCGAAGCTGTAGCGGCCGTCTGCCAGCCGGTTGGGCCACGGGATCAGCGGAGCGCCGTGCGCGCCGTCGGCGAGGGCATCGAGCGGATACGCATCGAGCACGTCGCGTCCGCCGACGGCGAACGCGCGGATCCCGCCGCCCACCTCGACGATCGTGGCGCGCTGCTCGCCGTGAACTATCTCGAACTGCACGCCCGAGGGCGGGACGCAGGTCACCTGCTCGCGCTCCGTGGGATGCCTCTGCTGATGCGCCTAGCTTGGCACATGGCGGCGCGCGCGCTGAACGGCCGCGGGTGGATGAACGTACCGTTCGGCGTTGACCGCCGCCGTGCCGGGCCCTACGATCGTCAGGGGAGCGGGACCGTCCTGTGGCGCGCCGACGGGCGCTTGCGCGCGGATGCCGGCCAGGGTGAAACGAGTAGAGGAGGCGTTCTTCACATGGAGAGATTCTCATCCGGGCGGGCGCGGCACATGCGCGCAGCCGCGCTGCTCGCGCTCTCGGCGGCAATCCTGGGGGCGCCCGCGGGCCCGCTGGCCGAAAGCGCCCTCGCCTCCCATGCGGGCGCGGCGAAGCACAGGAAGAAGCACAGGAAGAAGAAGCCGCTCAAGGTGACGGGCGGCACGCTCACGCTCGCCCTCAGCGCGCAGGCGTGGTCGCACCTCGAGGTCAGCAACGGCAACCTCGGAGGGACGACCACCACCGCCGTCGCGCCTGCCAGCGGATCCGCGACGGGCACCTTCATCTTCCCGATCACGGGCGGCTCGCTCGGGACCGCCGCCCCCACCGGCAAGGTGAACGCGTCAGGAGGCATGACCATCGCCAGCGAATTCGCGGTCTCAGGGCTGTTCACCAGCAGGAGCGAAAGCACGGTCCAGAACCCGGTGGTGTCCTTGGGGAGCGCGTCCACCCTGACGGTCACCTCGGGCAACTTCACGCCGCCCACGGTGCCGTTGATGACTCTGTCGGTGGGCAAAATCAGACCGGCGTCGAGCACGCACGGGGTGACGCTGCGCAACGTCCCGGCGCTGCTCACGACGGCCGGCCAGGAGTTCTTCGGCAGCTCGTTCAAAGCCGGCGAACAGGTGGGAACCGTCACGATTGCCGCGAAACGGTGAACCGCGCAGGCGGGCTGCGCCCGGTTCGCCACGCCACCCGCCCGAGCCGGCGGGGGACGCGGTCCGGCCGCGCCCGAGCCCGCGGCCGGCTCCCGTCAGCAAGTCTCAGCTGCCTTCGCCGACGCTCCGCAGGCCTATCGCGGTTCTCGCTCCGCCCGCGTCTTCGATCACGATGCCCTTCTCACCGCGCGACTCCTCCACGGTGATGCGCCGCGGCGCCGAGATGAAGAAGCGCAGCGCCGGGCTGTCGTCGGTGTCGCCGCCCACGCCCAGCTCCAGCACGTCGCGATCGGCGTCATAGCTGATCGCCCGCAGGCGGCGGCCGGCCTGGCTCGCGTCCGTCGTGTCCTGCTCGGGCAGCAGCGTGACGGTCGCCAGGATCTCGCCTCCGTCCCGCGTGAGCGCCTGGAAGTAGTTCGTCCAGACGTCTGCTTCGAGCGCAACTGCGCACACGACCTGAAATATCCTCGCGGCGCGGCGTGGCGACAGCCCAATGATGGGCCGAGGAGCGTCCAATCCTGGAGGTAGGCGAGCCGTTGCGGGCGCGCCCGCGGAAGTCACGGCGGACGCTCGGGTCGCGCTCAGGCCGCGCGCCGGCGCAGGGCGCCCGCGTCCTTGACGATCAGCTTGCGCCGCTGCGTTTCGATCCAGCCGAGCTCGCGCAGGGCCTGAAGCGACTGGGCCACGCCCGCGCGGGACGCCCCGGTCCAGCTCGCGAGTTCTTCCTGTGAGATCGGCGACGCCACGATCACGCCGGCGGCGCCCTGCTCGCCGTAGCGGTCCGCCAGCTCGATGATGCGCGCCGCAAGCCGTCCCATCGTGTCGGAGGCGGCGAACTGGAGACGCTTCTCGGTCGTGTCCCGGAAACGGCGGGCGATGATCTCCAACAGCACCACGGCGACGCGTGGCGTGGTCTCGAGGTGCGACCGGAACACCTGACCGGGCATGACGAGCGCCTCCACCGGCTCCAGTGCCGTCACGGTGGCGGTGCGGGAACCGCGGTCGATGAACGCGAGCTCGCCCAACACGTCGCCGGGGTCGCGGATGCTCAACAGCAGCTCGCGGCCCTCGTGGCTGACGTGCGTGACCTTCACCCTCCCGCTCAGCAGCAGCATCACGCGCTCGTCGGGCTCGCCCTCGAACATCAGCACCCCGCCCCGCGGAAAGCGGCGAACGACGCCGAGCTGCGCCAGCGCGTCGCGCTCGGCGTCCGCGAGGAGGGCCAGGAAGGTACCTCCGACAGGCTTGATGCTCAGTTGGCTCGCCATCTCTCTCAGCGTTCGAAAATCGCCACTCGGGGCCCGCACGCGGGCCGCCGCCGAAGGGCGCCGATCCCGACTGGCAGAATATCTTCGCCGTGCGGCCGGTCGAGTTCCGGCCCCGCCTCGGCGCTCAGCCGGCCAGCGCGAGTTCGCGCGACTCGCGCGCGAGATGGAACACGCCGAGCTCGTCGAAGTGCGCCGCGGCCCGCGAGAGCTCCCCGGCGGAGGCGTGCCGGTCCGAATCGCGCAGGCGGCGCCCGATCAGGGCGGTGCAGCGTGCGGCGTCGAGCGGGCGGTCCAGACGCACCCACCCTGCCCGCGCCCGCGCGAGCGCGTCCACGGCCTCGGGCAGCCGGGCGACCACTCCGCGTGCTTCCAGCATCACCGTCGCGTCGACCGGATCACGCAGGCTCGCGCCGAGGCTCAGCGCGCTCTGGGCGGCCAGCTCGGCGTTTTCCGAGTTGCCCGCGAGCATGCGCACCAGTGCGAGGGCGGCATGCGCCTGCACCGCCTGGGGCGCGAGCCCCGCCCGTTCGCACACCGCGAGGGCGCGGGTGAGCGCCGACTCGGCGCCCTTCAGATCGCCGCGATCGCGAAGCGTGACCGCGAGCCCCATCAGCGCGTTGCACGACACCTCCGACCAGCCGACCTGCTCGGCGACGTCGTGCGCGTGCGAGAACAGCCGCTCGGACGCCGCCCAGTCGCCGTCGCGCCAGCGCAGCCGGCCGCGGTCGGTGTTGGGCAGGCACAGCTTCGCCATCAGCCCACCGCCTTCGGCGAGCGCCGCGGAGATGTCGCTGGCACGCGACATCTCGGCCCAGTCGCAGCGATAGAACGCGAGCTGCGCCACCGCCGAGCGGATCTCGATCTGGGAGGGCACGTCACCGATCCGCTCGGCCAGCCGGAGCGCCTCGAGATAGCGCGCCCGTGCACCCGCGTAGTCGCCCTCGCAGTGCTCGAGGTTCGACCCGAAGGCGAGCAGCGCAAGCGCGGTCTCGGCGGCGTCGGAGTCGCGCGCCGCGAGCTCGACCGCCCGCTCGAGCCGTTCGCGCGCCCTGGCGGTGTCGCCCACGCGCCCCATCACCTGCCCGAGGATCCCGTGCACCCGGATCGCGGCGCGTGGCTCGCCCAGCTCCTCCGCCACCTGCAGGGCCCGCTCGGATGAGTAGCTGGCGAGCATGTTCGCCCCGATGCGCAGGTACAGAGAAGCGGCCTCGGCGTACAGGCGCGCGAGCTCGAGCGACGCGGGCCCGTCGCCGATCAGCCGGATGCCGCGCTGCAGCTGCTTGATTGCCGCCTCGGGCTCGCCGCCGTGCGCGTGCGCGGCGGCCATCTTGCGATGCATGGCCGCCACCTGCTTGATCTCGCCGCGCTCGCGGTGGTGCGCGAGGCAGCGTTCCCAGGCCTCGACGGCGACGTGCATGAGACCGAGACGAAGGGCCACGTCCCCGCTCTTCTCGGCTATGCGGAACAGCGCCGGATCGCCGGGTTCGACGAAATGCGACACCGCCTGGTACTGCGCGAGCGCTTCGCGGTTCGCGAACAGCGATGCCGCCGCGTCGCCGGCTGCCTCGCCGTGCTCGAGCGCCTTCGCGCGCAGCTCGGCGACCTCCGCGGGCGCCAGGTGCACCTCCGCGGCGAGCGTGGCCGCGCGCGAGAAGTGCCCCGCCAGAAGCGCGGTCGAGCCCTCGTCGCGCTCGCTCACGCGGCGCGCGATGAACTCGCCGACCTCCGCGTGCTTGCGCGCGCGCGCCGCCTTGGGCAGCATCTCGTATGCCGCGTCGCGGATGAGCGCGTGCTTGAAGAGGAATTCGCGCTCCCCTTGGCTCGGCGGCTGCTCGACCAGCATGATCAGCCCCTTCTCCCGCATGCTCGCGAGGCTCGACGCGAGATCGGCGCCGGCGGCGGCGGCGAGCGGCGCGAGCGCGGGTTCGGTGAACGCACGCCCGATGACCGAGGCGTGCCCGAGCAGCTGGCGCTCGAACGGCTGGAGCGTGTCGAGCCGCGTGGCGAGCACGCCCTGCACCGTGTCGGGCAGGTAGGCCAGCGTGTTGCCGCCCTCCTCGGCCACCGTCTCGACGAGCGCTTCGGCGAACAGCGGGTTTCCGCCCGAGCGCTCCACCAGCGCGTCGGTCACGTCCGCCGGCGCCGCCGAGCGCCCGGCGAGCTCGTCCACGAGGCGGCGCGTCGCGGTGCGGCTGAGCGGCTCGAGGAAGATGCTGGTGGCGCCCCGCCGCAGGGTGCCCCAGTCGGGGGAGCGCTCGAGCAGCTCGTCGCGCGCGACGCATACCTGCAGCACGGCGGCGTCGAGCCACTGCTCGAGGTATTCGATCAGCTTCAGAGTGCCTTCGTCAGCCCAGTGGAGGTCCTCCCACACGAGCACCAGCACGCGGTCCTGCGCGAGCGCTTGGAACGTCGCGCGTGCCGCGCCGAAGAAGCTCTCGCGCGCGCTCACCGGGTCGCCCTCGCCGAGCTGGCCCGCATCGTCGGGCGCCTCGCCGAGCAGGCGCGCGAGCGGTGCGACGCGCTGCAGCAGCCGCTCCGCCGCCTCGTCGGTGGCGCACGTGGCCGCGAGCCGCTCCGAGATCTTTGCGAAGGCGCGCGAGCCGCTGTCCTCGGGAGTGATCCCGCACTCCGCGCGCAGCATGTCGGTGAGCGGCCAGTACACCGCGCCCGAGCCGAACCCCAGGCAGCTCCCGTGGCAGGCGTGGATCGGCGGAACGCGCCGCTTGAGCCGCAGCTCGAGCTCCTGCACGAGGCGGCTCTTTCCCACGCCGGCCTCGCCCACGATCGTGACGAGATGGGAAGCTCCGTCGCGCGCCACCCGGTCGGACAGCGCGAGCAGCTGTGAGAGCTCGGTGCGCCTGCCGACGAAGCGCGTCGAAGGCGCGTCGCTCATCCTCAGCCGGCTCGGCGGGTTGAGCTGCACGACCTCCCACGCGCTGACCGGCGTGGCCTTGCCCTTGAGGTGCAGCAGCCCCACCTCGCGGTAGGTTCCCGCCCCGGGGCTGCTGCGCCGAGTGCGCTCGCCCACGAGGATGGCGCCCACGCCGGCCGCCCCCTGGAGCCTCGCGGCCACGTTCACGGCGTCGCCGACCACCGTGTATTCGTCGCCGATCCGCCCCGCCAGCACCTCCCCCGTGTTGATCCCCACCCGCAGCGCGAGCTCGCAGCCGAACTCCGCCGCGATGCTCCCCTTCAGCTCGCTCATCGCCGCCTGCATCCCCCACGCCGCCCTTATCGCGCGCTCGGCGTCGTCCTCGTGCGCGACGGGCGCGCCGAACACCGCCATCACGTTGTCGCCTATGTACTGGTCCACGTAGCCGCCGTAGCGCTCGACCTCCGCGGCGAGCCGCGTGAGGCAGCGGTCGGTGAGCGCCATCACGCTCTCGTGGTCGAGGCGCTCGGCGAAAGACGTGTAGCCGACGATGTCGGCGAACAGGACCGTCACCGTGCGGCGCTCCTCGTACGGAGAGCTCGACCCGGCCGGCGCCCCCTCCCGCCCGGCCAGAGGCTGCCCGCAGCTCACGCAGAAGCGCGCGCTCGCCTGTGCCTCGGCCCCGCACGCCCCGCACGCCCGGACGAGCGACAGCCCGCAGGCCATGCAGAAGCGCGCGTCGGCGCCGTTGGCGGAACCGCACCTCGAACAATGCCGTGCCCCCTGCATCTCGACATTGTCGCGCGAGCGGAGGGGAGTGTAAAGCTCGTGAGAGTGTTCCAGCACCGCTCTAGGGGGCCACGACCGCTCCGGGCTCGGCGACCATGTCCATGTCGAGTTCGAAGGTGAAGCGCGTACGCTGCGATTCCACGCCGAGTTCCTTGGCCACGGGATGGCTGTCGAGCGGGTGGACCGTGACATCCCACTCGTGGAACGAGGCGAGCCACGAGGCGCTCGTCACCTGGATCGGAGCCTCGATCACGGCCTGGTAGCAGGCGCGGCCCGGCAACGCGGCGTCGCGGAACTGCTTGAGGAACACCTGCCGCGCGCGTTTGTCGAGAAGTCCGTCGATGATGTCCGCGAGCAGGCCGATGTCGGGTTTCGCACCCCACATGGCGGCACCGTGCTGCTCGATCCACCGAGCCACCTTGCCGGCGTCCTGTGGCGCGAGCTTCGGCGAGCCCTTGTGCGCCTTGCGCGCGGCGGCGCCTTTCACCTTTTCGATTTCGAACAGGGTGTGCCAGCCCGCGTTGTTCGCCGGCTTGAAGTCACCGCCGAACACTTCCACCGCGACGGGGTCGCCCTTCCCCGCCGCGGGCGTGAACCTCCCGAGCGTCTTCGGATATCCGTAGACCTCCCGTCCGCCGGCGTATGACATCGCGTTGTTGACGACGATGAACGGGACTGACATGCACATGCGTTCGGGGTGAAAGCGCGTGCCGACCGTGCGGCCGGCGAGCACCGGAACCCAGAGCGAGATCTGCGCCTCGTCGACGTGGCCCCAGTCGCGGAAGCCGGGCGCTTCAGAGGAGACCCGGGCGAACGCGCCGGTGAGCATCAGCACGTGCTCGCCGAAGAGCGGCCGGTACTCGACCGTCCCGTTCGCCGGGTCGCTCAGCGTTCGCCGGATGAGCAGCTCGATCCGCCGGGCGTCGCCCTTGAGCACGAAGCCCTGGAAGCGTCCGCCCGTCGAGGGGAACGGCGGGGGCGTGGTCGCGCGGCCGCCGAACTCCACGTAGGCGGGTGCCCCCGCGCCGCCGGTGCGCGGCGAGCGCCCTCCGGAGAGGATGCGGCGCGCCGGCCCGAGCCAGCCCGCGCGCCGCGACGCGTCGCTCAGCCACGTGGGGCTCTCGCCGTGCAGCTCTCCCGACCCCCCGGTGAGCGCGCGCGCCGCCTGCAGGCCCGAGAGCACCGCGGCCTCCACGCACCCGCCGTCGATGCCGTTGAGCGTCCAGTCGCCGGCGAGCACGAGGTTTCCGACGCCCGAATCCCCCGCTTGCAGCCGGTGCTCGACGCTCCCCGCCGGAGTGAGCACGTAGCGTTCGCTCGCGCTGACGTTGGCTCGCCAGTACTGGGCGGCGATGCGCCCGGCGCCCTTCCTCGCGCCGGCTCCCGCCAGCACCGACCAGTCGAAGCCGCCGGCGCGCAGCTGGCTGCCGGGCATGATCGCCGCCATGTGGTCCGAGACGAAGGTCTCGACGTTCTTCCCGACCCGCTTGGTCGCGGCGCCGGGCGTCTCGTTCGGGCGGTCGTCGAGGACCCCGCAGAAGTACGCGATGCCCTCGACCCCGTCGGCCGGCTGCCACTCCTCGCGCCCGAGCAGGTGGGTCATGTCGCACACCGTGTCGAGCGGCTCCACGTACGTGCCGGCGACGCCATGCGCGCCGTCGGCGAAGCCCATCTCTTCGGGGCTCCGGCTCAGCCACAGCTGGAAAGCCTGGGTGGGCACGGTCTGCGCCGCGTCGAGCATCTGCCTGAAGCGCTCGTGCCGCTGCGCGATCGGCGCGCAGATCTGCGGGAGCGCGCCCACGGGGATCGCGAGCACCACGGCGTCGAAGTCGGCGCCGCGCCTGAGCACGCTCGCCGGCCGTTTCAGCGGGTTTGACTCGAGCTCGAAGTCGACTCCCCGAGCGCGCAGCGCCCGCCCGTCGGCCAGCTGATCCCACAGCGGCTCGCTCGGCCAGCACGGGAGTTCCTCCACGCTGACCAGCGGTTCATACGTGCCCTGCGCCAGCTCCACCTGGCGCACGAGTGCTATCTCGTCGACCATCGAGCCGTCGGCGGAGAGACGCAGCTGTGTGACGTTGCTGAAGAAGCTGAAGCTCACGCCGCGCGCCGACAGCACTTCGTAGAACGGCGCGAGCACCGTGTCGCCCATCCCCGCCTGCATCTTGTAGATGAGCGAGCCCCGGTAGGTGAACAGGAGCCGCAGGAGGTCGTTCATCGCGGTTCCAGCCGCCACGTTGGCGTCCTCGATGACGCCGTTGGGGTAGCCGAAGGCGACGTCGTATATCGCGCGCAGCACCGGACAGCGCTGCGCGGGCGTGGCGCCGACCGTGACCTGCTTGGCGCCGTGCGAGCGGAGCCACTCGCACAGCTCGCGGTCGTTGATGGCGTGCCAACCCCGCGTGAGCACGCCGTCCTCGACGATGCCAGAAGCCGCCGAGGCGAAGGTGTCGAACATGGTGAAGAACAGCCGCAGCTCGGCGTCGCTCTCCACCCGGTGGCACACCACCCGCTCCCACAGCCAGTCGCGAAAGCGGCACAGCAGCCTCGCGAGGAGGTGCTCGAGCGACGCGGCCGGCGCGTTGCCGAGGATCTGCAGCGCCGCGAGGTGCACGCCCGGGAGCGGGAGCGTGCCCGCCGCGTGGCGGTGGTGCGCGATCCCACGCGCGAGCGCCAGCAGGTTCTCGCCGCCCGGCGCGTCGCTCAGCCCCGCGCCGACCCCGACCGCGCCCGCGGCGTTGCGAAACCATCCGGGCGTGAGCCGCGTCTGCGGCGCGCTCGCGGCGAATGCCTCCGGGCTCGCCGAACGCAGCTCCTCGAAGCGGGCGGCGGCCCAGTCGAGCGCCCCCCTCGCTATCTCCCAGAAGTCGGGGAGCCCGGGCGGAGCGGCTCCGGGCGTCAGCGGGTTGCGCGGCGCGCTCATGGTGAAGCGCCTCCAGCCCGAGCCCTGACGGTCGTAGAGGATCACCTCGTCGCAGCCCTTGAACGCGTCGTCGATCGTCGCGAGCGGCAGGCCCGGCCGGCGATTCAGCTCGGCGTAGACCTCGCGCATCACCCGGAACGCGTTCTCGTAGAACCCGAACCAGACGTGCAGCCCGTGCTCCTCGATGCGCTTGCCCTTCCCCGGTCGCATGTTGCGGCCGCTCGCGCACTTGCCGCCCAAACGCCAGCCGGGCTGGTACACCGTGACCTCGTAGCGCCCCTCGGCCTGCGGATCGGTCAGCGCGAGCGCCGCGGCCATCGCCGCGGGACCGCCGCCGAGCACCGCGACGCGCCTGGGCTGCAATGTCGCGGCCATCAGCCTGTCGGTGCGCCGCCTGCCGCCCCGAATGAATGCAATACTTCGAACATATGCTGGGGGGGCATGTGAGGACCGTGTGCCGCGCGTGCAGAGCGTGGACCGACGGAGACATATCGGTCTACCGCGAGATGTACGCGCCCGACGTGGTGGCGTCGGGTGGCAACCTCTGGCCGGAGGGCGAAGGCTCGATCGAGGGAGTTGACGCGGTCATCCGCAACTTCGAGGCGCTGCTCGCCGCGTTCGAGCGCAGCGAGCTCGTCCCGGAGAGCTATGTCGAAGTGGATGACAGGCTCGCGGTCCAGATCGCCTGGCGCGGCCTGCTGCGCGGGAGCGACACCCCAATCGAGCAGCGGTTGGTCTGCGGCTACAGGTTCAGAGACGGGCTGATCGTCTTCACCGCCTGGTTTCCGGACCTCGAGGAGGCGCTCGATGCGCTCGGCCTGCCGCCGTCGGCCACCGAGCTGCTCGCGCCGATCAGCGCCGACGCGTTCGCATCCGTGAACGCGGTCGAAGAGCAGCAGCACACGGGCTGAGCGGAGAATCCCCAGCATTACTTGAGCGTCGCTCGGCGAGCGCGTCGGCGCCACCCAATCTTGGATGTGCGCGCACACGCCCACGAGCGACGCGCTTCATATATGGGTCCACGCGCCGCCGCCGGCGCCGGCGGCGGGGTATCTCCGAACCACGGCGATCGAGTGTAGGCGGCAGTCAACTTTCACCTCTAGGAGGTGAGCCGCGGGCCTGGATCACGGGCTCCCGAGAATGATCGCCGACATCGAGCTCACCGCCTCAATCAGTTACACAACTCGTTCTGTCAAGGAGGACGAAGTGACAATGCTCACTCGATCAATGCGGCCGGCGGCAGGGACACCGCCCCGCCTGCGCCGCCTGGCCTCGATCGCCCTGTGCGCGGCGGTGCCCGTTGTGCTGGCGGCGCTTCCGAGCACACAGGCCTCCGCGAGCTCGGCCGCACACGCATCGTCGATCACGGGCGTACCGCCCGCTGAAGTGGAAGAACTGCTGGGCGAAACCCCGCTCGGCACCATCCCCGAACAGGAACTCGCACAGGTCCTCTCGGAACTCCCGGGTCTTGAATCGCTCGAACCTTCGAAGCTCCAGGAAGCTCTCACCGATGCCATCGAACAGCTCGAGGGCGAAGGGGCAAACCTCGAAGAACTGCTCGAACCGGGCACGCTCGTGCCCACGCTCGAAGCGAGGCTGATCGAACTGATACCAGCGCTCGGGTCGTTGCTGGGCGGCAACCCGAGCCAGAAGCTCACGGAAGCGCTCGAGTCCACCACCGTCTCGAAGGTGGTGGCTGAAATCCTCGAGTCGTCGTCGAATCCGGAAGCGCTCATCGCGCAGATCCTCGGCGCGCTCAACCCCGAAAAGCTCGAGGCGCTGCTCGGCTCGGCGCTCGCGGGCGAACCGTTCTCGAAAACCACGCTCGGCGAACTCGCGGCCCTGCTCGGCAAGTCGCCCGAAGAAGTCGACGAAGGGTTCAAGACCTCGACCGAACAGGTGCCGGCCACGGGGATGGCGTTGACCGCGCCACTGACCGACGGCGAAACGGTGGGCGTGCTCCCGGGGCTCGACGGCGTGCACCTCGGCCTCGTGGAAGGCGGCGGGACGCTCGGGACCGGCGGCAGCGGCGGCTCGGGCGCGAACGGCGGCTCGGGCGCAAGCCCGGGCAGCGGCACGACGATCGTGATCGACGGGAACCAGGCGGCGGCGCCGGCGGCAGGAGCCACGGCGGCTGCGGCGGCGGCCGCGCCGGCGGGCAAGGTGAAGGTTCTCAGCCACAAGGTGAAGGGCAAGGTTGCGACGATCGTGGTCCTGGCGCCGGCGGCCGGGAAGCTGGCGATGCGCGGCAAGAACGTCAAGTCGGTTTCGCGCGAGACCGCCCGCGCCGAGCGCGTCACCCTGACCGCCAGGCTGAGCAGGGCCGGCGCGGCGACCGTGCGCAGGCACCGTCGGCTGAATGTGAAGCTGAACGTCTCGTTCAAGCCGGTCAGCGGGTCTGCCAGCTCCGCGGCTGTCGGCGTGACGTTCAAGTAACAGGGCTGCGCGGGATCTCGCCGTCACGGCGCAGACCCCAGCGGTACCGGAGCCGATCCCCCGCCGGCTCCGGTACCGGCGCGCCCCGGCGCACGCGTCCACATGTGTCCAGAGGTTGTGCGCTCTGCTACATGCACGGCCGCGGAAGGACGAGAACGGACGTAAACTGCAACAAGGCGCGCCGGGCGGCGGACGTGGCTTACAGCGCGCGGCAGGCGGCTCGGGAGGATTGATGAGCTGTTTCTTCGTAGTCAGCGACGAGATCACGGGCGACGACATCGCGGTGGTCGCGATGGGCGGCGAGATCGACTACGCCGCGAGCCCGCAGCTGCGCCAGCACCTGTTCGCGCACATCGACGCGGGCCGCACGCGCATCGTCCTCGACCTGAGCTCCGCCACGTTCATCGACTCCACCGCGATCGGGGTGTTGATGGGTGCGCTCACGCGGCTGCGCGCCGACCACACGGGCTCGCTCGCGATCGCGTGCGGCGACGGCGGCGAAGGGGACGGCGTCACCTGGCCGAACGAGACCAACAGGATCCGCGAGATCTTCCGCATCACGGGGCTCGACGGCGACGTCGCACTGTGCGGCTCGCGCGAGGAGGCGCTGCATGAGCTCGCGCTCGCGAGCTGAGCGCGGTGCACGCCTTCACCCGTCAGCAGCAGCAGGTCGCGGGAGCGCGCGTGGGGCTCTCGGCGGAGAGCACGCAGCTCTCGGCGGCACGGCAGTTCGTACAGCGGGCCGCGGCGGCGTTCGGGCTCGGCGCGCGAAGCACCTACGAGTTCGTGTATGCGGTGAATGAGGCTGTGACCAACGCGATCCGGCACGGGGCCCCTGACGAGGACGGGCTGATCCACCTCAGCGTGGCGGCCGACTCGCACCTGCTCACGATCACCGTGCGCGACTGCGGGACGTTCGCCCCGTCGCTCGCACAGCCGCTCGCCGACTGCGAGCACGGCCGCGGCATGGCGCTGATGGCGCGCTTCACCGACGAGCTGTCGCTGAGCGTCTCGCCCGGCGCGACGGTGGTGCGACTCTCGAAGGCGCGCGCATGAGCGCGCGCCGCGCGAGCATCCGGCCGCGCGGCGGCAGCGCGGGAAGGGCCCTCGCCGCGCTCGCTGCGGCCGGCGGACTGTGCGCGCTCTGCGCCGCCCCCGCGGGCACGGCGTCGGCATCGCCGCTGATCAGCGTGCCCCCGCTCGGCGGCTCGTCCTCGGAAGCGCCGCTCCTGACCGTCTCGACACCGGGCTCCTCCCGGGAACCGCTGATCACGGCCTCGACGCCCGGCAGCTCCTCGTCGAGCCCGCCCCTCGTGAGCGTGCAGGCGCCGAGCACGTCGCCGGGCGGGCAGCTCGTCGGCGTCGAAGTGGCCGGCAAACCCGTCGTGAGCGTGACCACGCCGAGCCTGCCGGCGGGCGAAGTGCCGTCGCTGCCCACCACGCCCTCGCCGCCGGGCTCGACCGGCCCCTCGCCGCCGGCGGGCTCCTCCGGCGGCTCGAGCGGGTCCTCCGGCGGATCGAGGGCCCACGTCGCGAGCGCCGGGGCCGGTGCGGGCGCGCCGGCGGGCTCGCCCTCGACCGGCGCCTCGAGCGGCTCGGGCCAGCCAACCGGCGCGGGCTCGCCGGCGCGGGGCGCGCACGCACGCACGGGCTCGAGATCGGTTGCGGCGCGCTCACCGGGGGCGACCGCCGCCTCCGGCGCGGGCGTGTCAGCACTCGCGCGCGCCGGCGAAGGCGGCGCGTTCCGCACCTCGGGCGGCGGTCACGGCTCGAGCGACCCGTTGGCGGTGATCGGGCGCGCGATACCGCTTCCGCTCCCGGTGCCCGACTGGAGCAAGCCGATCATCCTCGCCCTCCTGCTGGTGGCGCTCGGCCTGGCGGTGCGCGCCCGCGTGCTCTCCCGGCGCACGCGCGGCCTCGAGATCCAGCGCGCGACGCTCCGCCACGACGTGGCGGCGATGCAGGCGGCGCTCGTGCCGGAGGTGCCCGCCGGGCTGCGCGGCGCGGCGGTGTCCGTTGCCTACCGGCCGGCCGAGGGACCTGCGGCCGGCGGCGACTTCTACGACGTGCTGGAACCGGCGCCCGGCAGGATCGCGCTGATCGTGGGAGACGTGGCGGGCCACGGCCGGGATGCTCTGACGCACGCTGCGCTGGCCCGCTTCACGCTGCGCGCGTACGTGCAGGCGGGGCTCGAGCCGCGCGCCGCGCTGGCGCTCGCGGGGCGCGCGCTCGCCGACCCGAGCTGCGAGCACCTGACCACGGTGGCGGTCGCCGAATACGACGCCGAGCGGGCCGCGCTCACGTACGCGCTCGCGGGCCATCCCGCGCCGATAGTGCGCGGCCGCGAAGTGCGCGAGCCGGTGATCGTGTGCTGCTCGCCGCCGATCGGCTGGACCGAGCCGACGGGACGCCGCCAGAGCACCATCTCGCTGCAGGCGGGCGAGCAGGCGTGCTTCTTCACCGACGGGCTCACGGAGGCCCGCTGCGCGGGCGAGGAGCACGAGCGGCTGCTCGGTCGGGAACGCCTCGGGGACATCCTGGGCTCGCTCGGGTCAAGCCCGAGCGCGACCGATCTGCTGGCCGCGGTGCGCTCGGCCGCGCAGGCCACACCCGACGACATGGCGGCGTGCATGATCGCGCCGTCCGCCACCGCCGGCGGGCGCGTGGACGTCGAGGAGCTCGAGGCGGACGCGCAGGCGCTCGAGGCGGGACACGTCGCCGACTTCCTCGCGGCGTGCGGCGTGACGGCGTCGGAGAGCGCCCGTGCGATCGAGCTCGCGGCGGCGGCCGCGGCGCTTCACCAGAGCGCGGTTCTGCGCGTCGACTGCCACTGCGCGCCCGCGCGCGTCACGGTCGCGGCGCCGAGCCCCGCGCCCGAGAACCCGGACGCGCCGGCGAGCGCGCCGCGGCTGGCGGAGCTGACGGTAACCTGAGCGCGCCGGGCGCTCACGCCCGCCACACGTCTCCCCTGCCGGCCCGCTCGAGCCCCATCCAGATCGCGTTCATCACGCTTGCGACGACCCGCTCGCGCGGGACCTCGGGGTGCTCGCTCCACCACAGCGCGAGCCGCTGCAGGACGCCGCGGAAGGCTTCCCACGCCATCTCGAGCTCGAGCGGGCCTGCGGGTGCGGCGCCGGCCGTGGCCAGCTCGCGCGAGAAGAGCGGCATGATCGCGCCGCGGCTGCCGGCGATCACCTGCTCGTGCATCGACCGGACCTCGGGCTCGCCGGTGGTGTCGTAGAAGAGCATCCGCGACGCGTACGGGTGCTCTTCGAGATACGCGTACCACGCGTCGATCGCGCGCGGCACCCTGATCTCGGCAGGCGCGTCGTCGGAGAGCTGCTCGCGCCACACTCTGCGCAGCTCCGCGTAGTGGCGCTCGAGCAGGCTGCGGTGCAGCTCGAGCTTGGAGGCGAAGTGGTCGTAGACCACCGGCGCCGTCACGCCCGCGCGGCGCGCGACCTCGTCGATCGACGTTGCGCGGTAGCCGCGCTCGGCGAACAGCTCGCTCGCCGCCTGCTCGATCAGCTCGCGGCGTTCCGGCGCGCTGAGGCGCGTGCGCTGCTGCTTGCCCTGGCTTGACAACCTAACGATCCCTAGGTAGCTTTCCCCGCGCTTACCTAATCTCCGTTAGGCAGCACGTCGAGAGGATAGCCGCGTTGACCGAGAACGCCACCGAGAGCTACGACGCGATCGTGGTGGGCGCGCGCTGCGCGGGCTCGCCGCTGGCGGCGCTGCTGGCGCGATCGGGGGCGCGGGTCGCGCTGCTCGAGCGCGCCGCGACGCTCGGCGAGACGCTCTCGAGCCACGTGTTCGAGACCGACGGCGTGACGTTCCTGCGCGATCTCGGCGTGCTCGACGCGGTGACGGGCACCGGCGCCCCGCTGGTGAGCCGCACCCACACGCGCGTCGAGGACGTGGTGATCTCGATGGAGCTGCCGCTGCGGGCGGGCGACGTCGGAGGCATGGCCTCGGTGCGCCGCGCTCTGCTTGATCCGATCCTCGCCGGCGCGGCCCGCGAGGCGGGCGCGGTGGTGCGCTTCGGCACCAGCGTCACCGGCCTGCTGCGCGAGGGCGCGCGCGTGTCGGGCGTGCGCGCGTCCGCGCCGGGCGGGGGCGAGCTCCAGCTGCGAGCCCGGCTGGTGGTGGGCGCCGACGGGCGCTCGTCCACCGTGGCGCGCCTCGCGGGCGCGCGCCGCTACAACCTCACGCCCAACCGCCGTCCGTGCTACTGGGCTTACTTCGAGGGCGCGCGCTTCGGGCCCGAGCCGACCTTCCTGACGCACCGCTGGGGTGAGCGCTTCGTGCTCGCGATCCCCACCGACAGCGGGCTCGACCAGGTGCTGATGTGGCCCGAAATGCGCGAAGCGGACGGCTTCCGCGCGGACCCGGAGAAGGCGTTCGTGGCCTACGCGCGCGCATGTGAGCCGATCGCGGCGGCGCTCGAGGGCGCGCGGATGGCCGGGCCGGTGCTGGGGGCGCGCAGCTGGGACGGCTACTTCCGCGACGCGAGCGGCCCGGGCTGGGTGCTGTGCGGCGACGCCGGGCACTTCAAGAGCCCCGCCCCCGGCCGCGGGATCGGCGACGCGTTCATCCAGGCCGGCTCGCTTGCGAAGTGCATCGCCGGCTGCCTTGGCGCGTCCGGCGACGCGATCGACCGGGCGATGCGACGCTGGGGCCGCGCACGCGACCGCGAGTTCGCGGAGCACTACTGGCTCGCGTACGACCTCGAAGACCCCGGTCCGGTGCCCGCGGTACTCACCGAGATCCTGCGCGGGCTGCAGGCGCACGGCGAGGCCGGCCTGTTCCTCGAGCTGCTCAGCCACCGCGTGCGCCCCACGGAGGTGCTCACGCCGCAGCGCGTGGCCGCGGCGACCGGGCGGGCGCTCGCGCGCAAGGGCGCCGACCGGCGTGCGTTCCTAGGCGAGCTCGGCGCGCTGGGAGCGCGGGAGCTGCGCCGCAGATGGCTCAACCTGCGGCCCGCCTACGAGCGCTCGCCCGCGCCCGCGAGAGCCGAGGCGGGCGCGCTCGCCTGAGACCCGCTCAGGCGTCGCGTACCGCGTGAGGCTCGCTCTCGAAGACCGTCTTCGAGTCCACGCGCGGGTCGATCGCCGCCATCGGCGCGCGGCCCTTGAGCAGGATCTCCTGGTACTCCTCCTCGGCGTCGGACTGCATCACGATCGCGCCGCCGACGCCGAGCGTGACGGTGCGCCCCTCCATCACGAGCGTCCGGATCACGATGTTGAGGTCGCAGCCGCCGCTCAGCCCGAGGTAGCCGATCGCGCCGGAGTACACGCCGCGCGCCTCGCCCTCGAGCTCGTCGATGATCTCCATCGTGCGCTTCTTCGGCGCGCCGGTCATCGAGCCGCCGGGGAAGCACGCGCGGATGCAGTCGGGCGGCTCGACGTCCTCGCGCAGCAGGCCGCGCACGGTCGAGACGAGCTGGTGCACGGTCTCGTAGGACTCGACGTGCATCAGGTACGGCACGTGGACGGTGCCGACCTCGCAGACGACGCCGAGGTCGTTGCGCAGCAGGTCGGCGATCATCAGGTTCTCCGCGCGGTTCTTCTCGCCGGTGCGCAGCTCCTCGGCGAGGCGCACGTCCTCGGCGGGCGTCGCGCCGCGCGGACACGTGCCCTTGATCGGCTTCGCCTCGACCCAGCGGTCGCGCCCGACGCTCAGGAAGCGCTCGGGCGAGGAGCTCAGCACCGCGTTCTCGCCGAAGCGCAGGTAGGCCGAGAACGGCGCCGGGTTGACGCGGCGCAGCGTGCGGTAGAGCGCGAGCGGGTCGGCGCCGACCTCGGTGGTGATCTTGTTGGTGAGGCAGATCTCGTAGGTCTCGCCTTCGATCAGCCGCTGCTTGCACGTGGCGATGTCGTCGAGGTACTGCTCGTGGGAGCGGCTGAGGTGGAACGTGGGCGGCTCGGGCTCTCTGCGTGCCGTCCCACTCGGGCGCGCTCAGCGGCGGCAGCGACGCGAGCCGCAGGCTCGTCTCGGCGATCCAGCGGTCGCGCCTGCTCGGCCTCGCCGGGCTCGGCGACGACACAGCACGTAGGTGCACTGCTCGACGTGGTCGAACGCGATCAGCCGGTCGGCGAACACGAACGCGGCGTCGGGCATCGTCGAGCGGTGGGCGTCGTTGCCTTCGCAGTCGGCCTTCAGCTCGTAGCCGAAGTAGCCGACGAAGCCGCAGTTGAAGTCGAACGGGAGGTCGTGCGAGAGGTAGCGCATGCGCCGCATCTCGCGGCTCAGGTAGTCGAAGATCGATTCGTGGCAGCAGCTCCTCGGCGCCGCCGCGCTCGACGCGCAGCTCGCCGCTCTGCGACGTCGTAGGTGATCACCGCGCACAGCGGCCCGTCGGCGGCGCCCATGAACGAGAAGCGGGCGCGCTCGTCGATCTTGCTGCTGTCGAGCCAGAACGCGTTGTCGCTGTCGCCGTAGAGGTTGACGAACGCGCGCTCGGTGTCGTACAGCGTGTCGAGCCGCTTCACCTTCAGCACGAGGCTCGCCCGGCTCGCGACCGAGCGGCGCTGCTGGGAGTGGCGCGCGCGGCGCGGCGGCGAGCGCTGCGCCTGCCGTTGGCGCTGCCGGCGCCGAACTCGGCGGTGAGGTCGCGGAAGTTGGCGAGCAGCTGGCGCCCGTACTCGGTGCAGATCGACTCGGGGTGGAACTGCACGCCCCACTGCGGGCGCGTCCGGTGGGCGACCGCCATGACCACGCCGTCGCTCGTGCGGGCGATCGATTCGAGCTCGGGCGGGCAGGGCTCCTCGACGCACAGCGAGTGGTAGCGCACGGCCTGGAACTCGCGCGGGATCCCGGCGAACAGCGGCGAGTCGTCGTGCAGCACCGCGCTGATCCGCCCGTGCATCACCTCGGGAGCGTGCAGCACCTGGCCGCCGTGGACCCAGCGTGAGGCCCTGGTGGCCGAGGCACACGCCGAGCAGCGGCACCTCGGCGCTGGCGGATCGCCTCCGCGCAGACGCCGAAGTCGCCCTCGTGGTCGGGGCTGCCGGGGCCGGGCGAGATGACGATGTTGTCGAAGTCGAGCTGCGCGAGCTCGTCCCAGCTCGGCGCTGTCGTTGCGCACGACGATCGGCTCGTCGCCGTTGGCCTCCGCCAGCAGCTGGAAGAGGTTGTAGGTGAACGAGTCGTAGTTGTCGATCAGGAGGGTCTTCAAACGAGGTACTTCCTGCAGGATCTTGCCGAGCGGGCTCTTCGGGATCTCGTCCCGGAATTCGACGCTCCGCGGGACCTTGAAGTTCGCGAGGCGCTCGCGACAGAATGAGATCAGCTCGCTCTCGTCGCAGTTTTCGCTGGGCACCACGACGGCCTTCACCGTTTCCTCGCCCTCGCTCTCGCCGGCCACGCCCACGACGATCGTCTCGCTCACGCACGGGTGCGCCTTGATCACGTCCTCGACCTCGATCGGGTCGACCTTGTAGCCGCCGACCTCGATCAGGAGCTTCTTGCGCCCCTGCAGGTACAGGCGGCCGTCCTCGTCGAGCCGGCCGAGGTCGCCCGTGAAGAAGCGCCCGTCGTGGAGCGACGCGATGCTCGCCTCGTCGGCTTCGGCGTAGCCGCTGCTCGCGGCCGGGGCTCGAGACGATGACCTCGCCGGTCTCTCCGTGCGCCACCTGCTCGCCGTCGTCGTCGACGATCTCGACCTCCACGCCCTCGACAGGCGTGCCGACCGACTCGAACGTGGACACCGGGTCATCGCTCATGTTCGCCGTGATCATGCCCGTCTCGGTGCTGCCGTAGAGCTGGCGCACGAGCACGCCGAAGCGCTCGCCGAAGGCCTCGAAGCTCGCGCGCGGCAGCGCGGTGCCGGCGGAGAAGCACAGGCGAAGCGAGGACAGGTCCGCCTCGCCGGGCGCCTCGGCCATCAGCCGGAAGTTGAACGGGACGCCGGGGAAGATCGTGGCGCGCTCGCGCTCGATCAGCTCGAGCGCGCGCCGGCGCTTGAGCAGGAAGGGGTGCGGGTCCTCGAGGATCACGATCGTGGCGCCGGAGACGGCCGACGCCGAAGAGGCAGGCGCCCATGCCCCACGTGTGGAAGAGCGGGATCGCGCTGAAGATGCGGTCCTCGTGGGTCATGCCGAGCGCCTTGTACATGCCCGGCCTCCGCGGCGCACTGCCCGTGGGTGCGGGGCACCCGCTTGGGCCGCCCGGTGGAGCCGGAGGAGAACTGGTAGACGAACGTCTCGCCGGCGGCGCGCGAGGGGCAGCCGCTCGGCGCTGCCTTCCTCGAGCAGCGCGTCGAGCGTGTGCGCCTGACCGTGCGCGGTGCTCGAGCTGATCACCTCGACGTCGCCGTCGAGGCCCGCGGCGATCCGCTCGCACACTCCCGCGGCGCGCTCGTCGCGATGATCGCGGAGACACCCGCGCTGCGGAAGTTGAATTCGAGCTCGGCCTGCTTGAAGGCCGGGTTGATCGGCACCACGACGGCGCCCATCGCGGTGATCGCGTGGAAGCTCGCGACGAACCAGGGGTCGTCCGAGAGCAGCAGCGCGACCGCGTCGCCGGCAGAGATGCCGCGCTGGGACAGGCCGCTCGCGAGGCGCTCGATCCGCTCGACGAGGTCGGCGAACGCGATCCGCTCGTCGCGATAGACGAGCGCGGTGTGCGTCGGGCCGCTCGGCGGCCTGCTCGTACAGAAGGTCCATCAACATCGCTAGGCCCGCCTCTCCTCTACGAACGACGCGATCGTGTCGACCGAGCGGAAGTTCTCCGGGTCCAGGTCGTCGTCGCGCACTTTGACGCCGTACTTCTCTTCGAGGAAGGAGATCAGCTGCACGATGCCGAGCGAGTCGATCACCTCTCCTGCGAGCAGGTCGAGGTCGTGGGGGATCGCATCCATTTCGGGCGACAGCTCCACGACCATGAACCGCTCGATTTCGTCCGCAACGCTCACAAGGTTCTCCATTTTCACAGGGGAAGGCGAGTTGTCCGCCGGATGAACAGGGCCCGCTTCCTATCAACCATCCACATCGGCGCGTATCCCCGCGTACTGTAGGTCCAGCGCGCCGCGCGGTTGTCGCTCACCACGTAGCCCCACAGCCGCGTGAAGCCGCGGTCGTGCAGCGAGCTCTCGATCTTGAACAGGAACTCGCCGGCGATCCCGCCGCCCCGGTGCTCCTCGAGCACGAAGAAGTCCGATCCGTAGGCCTCGTGCTCGCCCACGTCGATCCCCAGTCCCTGCCCCTCCGAGAGGTCGGGGAAGCGCGCGGAGCCGTCGCGGCCGACCCACCAGTAGTAGCCGATCGCCTGCTCGCCGCGGTAGGCGAGAAAGCCGTGGAAGCCCTCCTGCACGTAGCCGGCGAAGCGGCGGTCCGCATACGGCTGATCGCGCGCGCGGTTCAGCTCCGAGAGGTCGCGCAGGCGGCTCGCGTCGATGTCCTCCACGCGCAGCTCGTCTGCGCGGGCGGGCTTGACGATCGAATCGAGGTCCTTCACGAGCACGATCACCCGTTCGCGCTCGCCGAGCAACCGGCGCAGCGACGGTGCGCACTGTCTCGCGCGCGCCGTGCGCCCTCAGATAGCGGCGAAACCGGCTGAGGAGCGATGGCACGAGCGCAGGATGTCACAATCGAAGGGTGGCTCAACGCGACTGGCCCGACCCGGCGCGCGGCGTTTTCGAGACGCTGCTGGTGCGCGAGGGCGAGCCGGTCGAGCTCGACGCGCACCTGGCGCGCCTGAGCGCAAGCGTGCGGCGGCTCTACTCGGCGCAGCTTCCCGCCGGCGTGCGAGAGGCGGTGCTCGCGCGCGCGGCGAGCCTGGGTCCCGGCCTCGGCCGGCTGCGCCTGACCCTCGCGCCGGCGCCGGACGGCTCGCTTCACAGCGAGGTGACGACGGCGCCCGTGGACGCCGCAGCCGTGTTCCCTTCGTGGGAGCGGGCGATCGCACTCGAGCCGTTCGAGATACGCGCCGGCCTGGGCGCCCACAAGTGGGCGGACCGCAGCTGGATCGAGCGCACCGCCCACGGCGAATCGCAGGGCACGCTGCCGCTGATACTCGACGAGGGCGGCGAGGTGCTCGAGGCCTCGCGGTGCAACGTCTTCGCGGTGCACGACGGGACGCTGATCACCCCTCCCGCCGACGGGCGAATCCTCCCGGGCATCGCGCGCGCGCTCGCGATCGAGGCGGCGCGCTCGCTCGGCGCGGAGGTCCGCGAGCAGAGCTTCGCGCTCGAGCGGCTGCTGGCCGCGGGCGAGGCGTTCCTGACCAACTCGATCCGCGGCATCGAGCCGGTGAGCGCCGTCGGCGAGAGCGCGCTGGCGCCGCCCGGCCCGTTCGCGGCGCGCCTGGCGGAGGAGATGAAGCGGACGTGGGGCCTCGCGGGCGCGGAGCACGACGCGACGGCGGCGTGAAGGCCGCGTGAAGGCGGCGTGAGGCAGCGCGACGGCGGCGTGACCGCGGCGTGAAGGCGGCGCAGGGAGGCTAGTCCCCCCGCCTGCGGCGGATAGCGGCGGCCGCGGCGCTCGCGCGCAGCCTCACGTCGAGCGCCGCGGGCGCCGCCGCGATCCTGGCGCGCGCGGAGCCGCTGCGCACCACCACGCGGGCCACCTGGCGGTCGACGGCGCCCCATTCGTACTTGTACCGGTCGTGGCCGGGCCCGAGCTCGATCTCGGTGCGGCCCTCCGCGATGGCGGCTTCGATCGCGTGCCGTTCGAGCCCCATTCCGGGGCTCGCCTCGCGGTGGGCCGCGCTGAGGCCGACGACGTAGCCATGCTCGCGCGGCCCCGCGAGCAGGCTCAGCTTCATGGCGAGCGTCTCGCCGCCCGCCTCGAGCGTCCACAGCCGCGCGCAGTGGGGCAGCATCCCGGCGAGCGCGTCGGCGAGGAATCGCTCGTAGCGCTCGTCCATGTAGGCGTGGTCCTGGCCGAGCTCCTGCGCCCGCGCGGCGCGCAGGGCGAGCAGCCGGCGCAGCGCGGCGCGCGCCTCGGCGGGCTCGTCCACGGCCCGCGCCCGTGCGCCCAGCGCCGCGAGCCGCTTGGCCTTGCGCCGGCGTGTGTTGCGCGTCCTCGAGGGGAACCGCGCGTCGAACTCCTCGAGCGTGGGCGGGAGGGGCAGGTAGGGCTGCGCGCGCATGTCGAGGGCGGCGGCTCGCAGGCCGCCGGAGCCTCGCGCGAGCACGCGCGCGAGCTGCGTGTCGGCGGGCAGCCGGCGCACGCGCCACACCTCCCATTCGCTCCGCCGCCTGGCGAGCTCGGTGGTGAGCAGCTCGGCGAACTCCGCTTCGCGGCCGTGCGCGCAGACGAGCGCGTCGAGCCCGTTCCACTCGTCCCCCGCGAACGTGAGCGCGCGCGCAAGCCCGACGCCGCCGAGCGCGAGCGGCGCGACCCCGGCCAGCGACCCGCGCGCGTCCTCGAGCACGAGGCACCACGGCTCACGCCCGGAGCCGTAGCTGCGCCACCATGCGAGCACCCAGCCGGGATCGGCGAAGGCGCTCGGGAACTCGCTTCGCGAGAGCAGCTCGCGCCACTCTGAGCGGCGCTGCTCGAGCTCCTCGAGCGTTGTCCAGCGACAGCCGCTCACGCGGTGACAGGTTACGTCCTAACCTCTGCCCATGGACGCGCTGCCGATGGCGCCGAGCTGCAGCCTGGACGAGGCGGGGCTGCGCTCCCAGCTCGAGCGCTACCGCGCGGCGGGCGCCGGCGCGTGGGTGCTCGCGCGTGACGCGCGCCGGCTCCTCGTGGAGGTTGACGGCGCGGTGGACGCCGCGACGCTCGAGCGCCTCGTCGCGGTCGAGCGCGAGTGCTGCCCGTTCTTCGAGATCGAGTGGGAGCCCGCGCTGCGACGGTTGTCGGTGGCGGTCTCCGAGGGCGCGCACGAGCCCGCGCTCGACGCGATCGCGTTCGCCCTCGGAGCCTCCTCGCCGAGCGGCGATCCTCGCTAGCCGGCGCTCTCCCCCGCTCGCGGCGGCTCGTGCACGCCGATGTAGTTCCCGTCGGGGTCCCTGAACCAGGCGGCCCGGTAGGCGCCCATGTCGGCGATGCCGTCCACGGTGCGAAGGCCCGGCGAGTCGTATTCCTCGAACACCACGCCGGCGCCGCGCATGGCGGCGACCGCGCCGGGAAGGTCGTCGACCTGGAAGGCGGCGATCGTGTGCGACGGCGGCGTGGCGTCGGGACGGTGGATCAGCGGGAAGATGCTGCCGCCGCCGGCGCGCATGAAGATCCCGGTGGAGACCTCGGCCTCAACCACGAGCCCGAGCCGCTCGTAGAACTCGCGGGCCCGGTCGAGGTCCCGCACGAACACAGTGGGGTGGGCGAGCGCGTCGGCGAGCATCTCAGGCGCGCACCTCCAGCACGATGTTGAACGGGGTCTCCGAGGCGCGGCGCACGCGGCTGAACCCGCCCTCGTTGAGCACCTCGGTGAGCCTCCGTTCGCCTGCCTGGGCGCCCAGCGCGAGCCCGACCTCCTGGCTGAGCGAGGCGGGCGTGCACAGCATCGTGGAGCCACCGTAGAACACGCGCCCGACCGGGTTGAGGTTCTCCTCGATCGCGTCGCCGGCGAACGGCTCGACCACCATCCAGGTGCCGTCGTCGGCGAGCTGCGAGCGGACGTGGCGCGCGGCGCCGACCGGGTCGCCCATGTCGTGCAGAGCGTCGAACACGCAAACGAGGTCGAACGGGCCACCGCCGAAGTCCTTGGCGGAGGCCACCTCGAAGCTCACGCGCTCTGCCACGCCGCGGCGCGCGGCCGCGGCGCGCGCGGCCTCGATCGAGCCGGCGTGGTAGTCGGAGCCGACGAACCGCGAGGCGGGGAACGCTTCGGCCATCAGGATCGTGGAGGCGCCGTGGCCGCAGCCGATGTCGGCGACGAGCGCACCGTCCTCGAGCTTCTCGACTACGCCCTCCAGCGCGGGCAGCCACGAGCCGACGAGGTTCGCGAGGTAGCCGGGCCTGAAGAAGCGCTCGGTGCCGGCGAACAGCTCGTGGTCGTGCTCGTGCCAGCCGAAGCCCTCGCCGGAGCGGAAGCGCTCGGTGATGTGCGGCTCGTCCTTGAGCGCTGCGGCGGCGAGCTGGAACGCTCCGGGGATGAACGCGGGGCTGTCTTCGTCGGCGAGCGCCATCGCCTGCTCGGGCGGGAGCCTGAAGGTGCGTGTGGACGCGTCGTACTCGACGTATCCGCTCGCGGCCTGCTGGCAGAGCCACTCGCGTATGTAGCGCTCGCGGCAGCCCGTGCGCTCGGCGAGCTCGGCGGGCGTGAGCGGCTCACCGCCGGCCATCGCCTTGTACAGGCCGAGCTTGTCCCCGATCAGCACCAGCGGCGCGGTCAGCGCGGCGCCGAGGTCGCCCACGAACTGGCCCATGAACTGTTCGAGCTTGGCTTCGTCGATTGCTGTGGTGCTCATCACACTTCCTCTCTGATCGCTTGACGGCTGTCGCGAGCGAGCATCGCGGGCGGCCGTCAGCGAGCCGTCAATCGAGCGTCAAAGCGGCGAGCTCGGCGAGCTTCGCCAGCGAGGAGCGGATCGTCTCCCGCTGGGACTCGAGGCGCGGTGCCTCCGCATCGGGGATCTCCACATCGACGCTGATGCGGGTGCCGGCGCCGCGCTCGAGCGGCTCGAGGCCCCACTCGAAACGCAGGTCGGAGACGAGGCATGAGACCGTCACGCGGCTCTCCTCGCGCGCGGTCTCGAGCACCTGCGCCATGGGGAAGTCGGGATAGCCGTCGGGGTACATCGTGTACGAGCCCTCCCGCTCGCCGTCGAGCTCCACCGTGCCGATGCCCGCCCACCATTCGGGGAAGCGCGCGGGGTCGTACAGCAGCTTCCACACCTGCTGTGGCTCGGCGCTGGTCTCTGCGGCGTCATGAAAAGACGGCATGCTCGGCTCCCTCGTTGGTTGTTTGCAGCGCGCGCAGCTCGCCCAGCACGAGCTCGAGCTCCCACTCGGGCTCGATCAGGCCCACGACGGGCCGTCCGAGGTCGGCGAGCGCGACCGCGAGGCTGTCGCCGCGGCTGAGCGTGGACACCTGGCGGCGCCAGCCGTCCGCTGCCTCTTCGAGGCGGCGCACGGCGAGCGCGCGGTCGCCCGACAGGGCGGCGAGCAGGCCCTCGGCGCGGGCCATCCGCGCGACCAGCGTCGCGGGGAAGTCGCTCGGCCGGACGGGCTCGAGCGCGGTGGCGCGCAGCTCCTCGCGCGCCTCCTCGAGCCGGCCGGAGCGGGCCAGCGCCTCGGCGCGGCGCAGCCTCGCGAGCGGGCGGCCGATCGGCGCGTCGGGGCTCGCGAGCGCGCGCTCGAGCAGCTCGCAGGCGAGCTCGTGCTCGCCCTCGGCGAGCGCGACCAGCGCGCGGTCGTGGGCGGCCATCGCTTCGAGCTCGGCCGCGCCGAGCTTGTCGGCCAGCCGCGCCTCCTGCTCGACCGCCTCGCGCGCCTGCGAGATCCGCCCGGCGCGCAGCAGCACGAATGCGCGCATCGCGAGCAGCTGCAGTTCGGGACCCGCGAGCCCGAGCCCCGCGAGCGCGGCGGAGGCGCGGTCGATGAACTCGAGCGCGCGGTCGTGGTCGCCGGCAGCGGCGGCGGCTCCGGCCGCGTTGCCCCAGCAGCCGTACGCGAGGTCGGGCCGGCCCGCGCGCGTGATCGCCTCGCCCGCTGCGATAGCGGGCGCGTAGCCCTCGACGAACGCGCCGCGCCGCATCATCGCGAGCGCGCGCGCGTGGGCGACGTCGTAGATCGAGAGATCGTCGCTGCTCGCGCCGGCGGACAGCTCGTGGACGCGCACGAGCAGGCGCTCGGCCTCATCGACGCTGCCCGCGACGGCCTCGGCCCACGCGAGCGCGGCGAGCGCCTCGCGCCGCTCGGGCAGGTCCCCCGCCTCCGAGCGCTCGAGCAGGGGCAGCGCCTCGCGGCAGCACTGGCGCACCATGGCGGGCACGCAGATCGGCCCGTGGTACCAGCGCGCGGCGCGCAGCCACGCGCGCGCGAGCGCGGGCGGGTCGTCCTCGAGCTGCTCGGCGGCGGCGGCGAGCGCCTGCTCGGCCTCGGCGCGCAGCCCGCGCCAGGCCTGCACCTCGCCGAGCTCCAGCAGCAGCTCCGGGCCCGCGCCGCCGAGCGACAGCGCCTCCTCGAGATAGCCGCACGCCTCGGCGAGAGCGCCGACCGCGCGCGCTTCGTCGGCGGCGATGGCGAGCTGCTCCGATGCCTCTCGGTCGAGGCCGGCGAGCCGCAGGTGACGGGCGACCTCTGCGGCGCCGCCGGAGCGGCCGAGGCCGGCCATCTCGAGCATCGTGCGCGCCCAGCTCTCGTGCAGCGCCGCGCGGCGCGGCCGCGGCAGGTCGACGTAGGCGGCCTCGCGCAGCAGCGCGTGCCGGAACCCCACGCGCCCGTCGCGCTCCACGAGCATGCCGCTGTCGAGCGCCTCGACGGCGGCGTCGGCGGGGGCGGGGAGCGCCAGCGCTGCGATCTCCTCCGCCTCGAGCTCGCGCGCGGCCACGGCGGCGATCTCCACGAAGCGCCTGCCGGCCTCGCCGAGCGAGCCGAACGCGCCGCGCACGGCGCCGCGCACCCCCTCCGCGAGCTCGCGCTCGCCGCGCGAGATCGCGCGCGCGGTCTCGACCGCGAGCAGCGCGTTCCCCTCCGAGGCGTGGACCACCCGCTCGAGGTCCTCATCGGCGAGCGCCGCTACGCCGCGCGCGATCTCGGCGACGTCCTCGGGGCGCAGCGGGAGCAGGTCGAGCTCCTCTCGCAGCAGGCCGCGCGAGCGGAGCGCGTGCTCGAGGCGGTCCGACTCGGCGCGTCGTGGGGCCGGCCGGCGCGTGAGCACGATCAGCACGGGCAGGCTCTCGATGCGCCGGGCCACGTAGCCGGTCAGCTCGAGGCTCGACGCGTCGGCGATGTGCGTGTCCTCCAGCAGCAGCGCGAGCGGCCTCTCGCGCGCGGCCCACTCGATGGCTGCGACCGCGGCCTCGAGCAGTCGCGAGCGCTCGAGGTCGGGCGACACGAACGCGCGCTCGCCGGGCGGGCGGGCGAGCATCGACGGAAGCTCGGGCACGAGCCGCGCGAGGTCCTCGGGCCACGCCGCCCCGGGCGGCGGGGCGGGGATCGCGGGCAGCAGCTTGCGGAGCAGTTCGGACCACAGGCCGAACGGCGCCGCGCCGCCGAGGTCGAGCGGCGCGCACGACGCGGTGGCGGCGCCTTCGCACGCGCACAGCGCGAGCAGCTCACTGGAGAGGCGCGTCTTGCCGATGCCGGCCTCCGCGCGCACGCACACCACCGCGCCGCGCCGTTCGCGCACCGAACGCCACACGTCGCGCAGCAGCGTGAGCTCGTGCGAGCGCCCGACGAGCGGCGCCTCCGGGCGCGCGGGGCGCAGCGCCCTCCCGGGGCGGTCCTCCTCGTCTGCGGGGGGCGGCGCCCGCTCGGCGCCGTCCTCCTGGTCTGCCGGGCGCGGCGCCTGCTCGGCGCCGCCCTCCTGGTCTCGGGCGCGCAGCTCCTCGGCGAGCGCGCGCGTGGCCCCCGAGGGGGCGACCGAGAGTTCGCGGCGCAGGCGCTCGGCGAAGGCCCGGTAGACGAGCAGCGCCCGGGCGCGGTCGCCCGAGGCGGCGAGCCGCGCGATCAGGTGCCGGTGGGCGTCCTCGCACAGCGGATCGACGGCGACGGCGCGCCGGCTCCACTCGATCGCGGCGCCGAGGTCGCCCTCGGACTCGCTGCGCACGGCGAGCAGCTCGAGCAGCTCGAGCGCGCGCTCGCGCCGCTCGTCGCGAGCGATCAGTGCCCACTCTTCTTCGAGGCCCGCGAGCAGATCGCCGCGGTACAGCTCGACGGCCTCGCGCTCGCGGCCGGCGCGGGCGAGCTCGTCGAAGGCGACGGCGTCCACCCACAGCTCGGGCCCGGGCGCGAGCCCGACGGAGTTGCGGTCGACGATCACGAATCGGGCGCCTGCGTCGCCGAGCGCGCGCCGCAGGGACCACACGGCGCTGCGCAGGCTCGCGCGGGCGCTCGCGTCGAGCACGTCGGGCCAGAACCTCGCGGCGATCTCACCGCGGGGCCGCGGGCCGGGCGACAGCGCGAGGTACGCGAGCAGCGCCCACGCGCGACGCGCGCTGGGCGCAGCTATCTCCTGCCCGTCGCACTCGACGGCGATTCCCCCGAATAGCTGGATGCGCAGCACCAACCGAAAGCGTAACCGGCGATTGACGCTCGCTTGACGTTGCCGAGACGTCGTGCAGGTAAACGTTGGAAGCGTTCGACTCGCACCGTCAAATGAGAAGGAGAAAGAGCCATGACCGCCACACTTGAATTCGACCTCGACACACTCGCCCGCGCGATCGAGGAGCGCGACGCGAGCGCGCAGCTCGGCCTGTACGCACCAGACGCGGTGGTGACGCTGGTGGACCGTGTGACCCAGCCGAGCGCACCGCGCGTGCTGCGCGGCGAGGGCGAGATTCGCGCGTGGATAGAGGAAGTCTGCGGACGCGACATGACCCACCGGGTGGTGGGCACGGTGCGCGACGAGGGCGGCGCGGCGTTCACGGAGGCGTGCAGCTACCCGGATGGGAAGGCCGTGCTGTGCGCGACGCTGCTCGAGACCTCAGACGGCCTGGTGCGGCGCCAGACGGTTGTGCAGGCGTGGGACGACTAGGTGCGCGGCCGCGCCGCGGGCGAGTCGCCCCGCGGCGCGGCTTTCGTCGATAATCGCGTTTGGTGGTTCACGTAAGCGTGACCCTGCTGAGGGGGTTCGCGGTAAGCGTCGGAGGGGTGCCGGTCGCGGCAACGCCTGGCGGCTGAAGAAGGCCCGCGAGCTGGTCAAGCTGCTTGCGCTCGCGCCGGGCCACCGGCTGCACCGCGAGCGAACATCGAGCCGGCGGGCGCGCAGGGCATACAGCCGCGCGCGCGCGAGCGGCGGCGGCTGACGGCGGGCGGCGCCGGCGAGAGCTAGGCGCTGCCCGCGAGCGCCGCGGCGGTGGGCGGCTCCCCGCACAGCTCGCGCGCGAGCTGGCGCAGCAGCGCGTCCACCTCGGGCCGGCGGCCGGCGGAGTCGTCGGCGAGCGCCTCGGAGAGCAGCTCGCGCCGGGCGCTGAGCAGCCGCTCGGTGTAGGAGCGCCCTGCGTCGGTGAGCGCGCGCAGCGGCTGCTCGCCGGCCACGAGGCCGCGCTCGGCGAGCTCGTGCACGACCGCGGCGATGCGCTCGGGCGCCACGCCGTCCTGCGCGGCCATCTCGCGCGCGCGCTGGAATCCGTGCTCGTCGATGCGCACGAGCGCCCAGGTGGCGCCCGGGCTGAGCTCGACTCCGGCGCGCTCGGCGATGCGCTGCCTGAAGCGCTGGCGCTCCTCGGCGGTGGTGACGCGCGTGAGCGAGCGCTCGATCTCGGCGAGCGAGTCGAGCGAGCGGGGCGCGGCGAGGCTGTCGTCGAGGCCGGTGCTGGCGGCGGCGGCGCCGCGCAGCTCGCGCTCCTGCAGGAGCAGGCTGAGCGCGAAGCCGAGCGCGGCGACGCCCGCGGCGAGCACGAACACGGGGCGCAGCGAGTGCACGTAGGCGTGCTGGTAGACGCCGCGCGCGGCAGGCGGCAGCCGAGCGACCTGCGCGCCGGTGAGCCTCGTGCCGCGGCTGGCCTCGGCGGCGAGCCTTCCGCTGAGCGCGCCGCGCAGCTGGCTGGAGAGCTGCGTGGTGAAGATCGCGCCGAACACGGCGGTGCCGAGCGACCCTCCGATCCCGCGCATCATGGTGACGCCGGAGGTGGCTGTGCCGAGCAGCGAGTAGTCGACGGCGTTCTGCACGGCCAGCACGAGCACCTGCATGACCGACCCGAGGCCGAGGCCGAGCACGAGCAGTGACACGGCGGCGGTGGCGCCGCTGGTGCCGACGTCGAGGCGCGAGAGCATCGCGAGCCCGATGGTCATGAGCACGGTGCCGATGATGGGGAACGCGCGGTAGCGCCCCACGCGCGTGATCACGCGCCCGGAGACGATCGACATGGTGAGCACGCCGGCCATCATGGGCACGAGCCGCAACCCCGCGGAGGTGGGCGAGGCGAGGTCGACGGTCTGGAAGTAGAGCGGCAGGAACGTGACGGCGCCGAACAGGGCGAAGCCGACGATCAGCGACAGCGACCCGGCGACGGCGAACACGCGGTCGCGCAGCAGCGCGAGCGGCAGCACCGGCTCGCGGGCGCTGCGCTCTGCGAGCACGAACGCGACGATCAACAGGACGCCGAGCGCGCCGACGAGCACCACCTGGGCGGACCCCCATGCCCACGTGTTGCCGCCGAGGCTCGTGACGAGCACGATCGCGCTGAGCCCGGAGGCGAGCAGCGACGCGCCCACGTAGTCGATCGAGGGCCGTCCACGCCGGGCGGCGGCGGGCAGCGTGGCGCCGAGCACGGCGAGCGCGACGGCGCCGACGGGCAGGTTCACGTAGAAGATCCAGCGCCAGGAGACGGCCTGCACGATCACGCCGCCGAGCAGCGGCCCGCCGACGCTCGCGACGCCGAACACAGCTCCGAAGAGACCCTGGTAGCGGCCGCGTTCGCGTGGCGGCACGATGTCGCCGATCACCGATTGGGTGAGCACGATCAGGCCGCCCGCGCCGAGCCCCTGCACCGCGCGGAACGCGATCAGCTCGGTCATGCTGTGTGCCTGCCCGCACAGCACGGAGCCGGCGAGGAACAGCACGACGGCGCTCTGCAGGATGCGCTTGCGTCCGTACAGGTCTCCGAACTTTCCGTACAGCGGCGTGACAGCCGTCTGCGCGAGCAGGAACGCGCTGGTGACCCACGCGAGCCGGTTCAGGCCGCCGAGGTCGCCGACGATCGTGGGCAGCGCGGTGGCGACGATCGTCTGGTCGAGCGCGGCGAGCAGCACCACCAGCATGAGCCCGCTGAAGATCACCCTCACGCGCGGGCGCGAGACCGGGGCCGCCACGGCGCTGCTCGCGGCTGACATCAGCGCGCAATCCTAGCTGCACGCATGCGCGCGATCCCCGCGGGCACGGGCGACGGCGGGTGCAGGTCCGTTTGTGCGCTCAAGTTTCGGGTATGTCAGTCCGAATGGGGTGAATGAGGGGCCATGCTCAGACTCAGATGTCTCGCTTGCGGGCTGACGGTGCCCTACAAGGGCTCCGCCGGCGACCTGTGCCCGCGCTGCATGGTGCGCGAGGCCCAGGCGGTCACGCTGATCCCGGTGAGCGACCAGCCGGCGAGCACGCTGGGGCGCTCGATGGGGCGTCTGCGCATGCAGACTCGCGTGCAGGATGAGCGCCACACGATCGTGCTGAGCGGCGAGCTCGACGTGGCCTCGACGCCGATGCTCGAAGAAACGGTGAACGAGGCGTGCGCGGCGGGAGCGAAGGAGCTCGTGCTCGACATGGGCGGGATCGAGTTCATGGACTCGACCGGCGTGCGCGCGATCCTGCGCGGCAAAGCCGCGTGCGAGCAGCACGGTTGCGAGTACCAGCTCACGCCGGCGCGACGCCCGGTGGAGCAGACGCTCGAGGTGACGGGCGTGCGCCGCAAGCTGCCCTTCCGCAGGGACGACCGCCACGAGCGCGGCGCCGCGCGCAGGCATGTGAACGGTTAGGCGCGGGCTTGCGCCCGCGTGGCGGCGATGCGCGGCGCGGCGTGCGCGGCGGCGTGTCCTGCGCGGGCGCGCGCTTGAGTCAGCGCGACTCGCGCGCCGCCCAGCCGCTGAAGCGCTCGACGTCGATCGCGAGCACGGGGCCGGCGGCGCGCTGCTGCGGGTAGCGCTCGGCGAGCAGCGCGACGGCGCGCGCGGCCTCGGGCTCGCCCTGCTCGATCACCCGCGCGCGGCCGTCGGCGCGCGCCCACCACAGCTCGGCCCAGTCCTCCTCGTAGTGGCTCGCGAGCATCGCGACGCGCGGGTTCTCGCCCACGTTGCGAAGGCGCTTCAGCGCGGCGGTGCGCTTGGGCTTCGAGTCGACGACGGTGTAGATCGTGTCGCGCGCGAGCGCGAACACGGTGGGCACGAGGTGCGGTTGCGCGTCGGCGCCGGCGGTCGCCAGGTAGGCGATGCGCGCGGCGGCGAAGCGGCTTCGCGCCTGCTCGGGGCTCACTCCCCGCTGAGCTCGGCGATCGCGCTCTCCCAGCGCTCGAGCGCGCTTTCGACGGGCCCGAGGGAGGCGGAGGGGATCCAGCGCACGACGCGGCGCACGCCGGCCTTGCGCAGCTCCTCGAGCACCGCGGCTTTGGCTGGCGCGGCCATCACGATCACGTCGATCGGCCGCTCCGCGCGGGCCCTCAGCTCCTGCACGCGCGCGAGCAGATCGTCGCCGACGAGGTTGGGCATCCACGCGTCGCCGAAGCGCAGCACGCGGTCGAGCACCGTGGGGCCGTTGCCGCCGACGAGCACCGGCGGGTGCGGGCGCTGGGCGGGCTTGGGCCACGACCAGATGCGTTCGAAGTTCACGTGCTCGCCGTGGTAGCTCGCCTCGTCTTCTGTCCAGATCGCCTTCATCGCCTCGACGCGCTCGGCCATGATGGCCATGCGCACGCGCGGGTCGGTGCCGTGGTTGCGCATCTCCTCGCGGTTCCAGCCCGCGCCGACGCCGAACTCGAAGCGCCCGCCGGACAGCCGGTCGACGCTCGCGACCTCCTTCGCGGTGATGATGGGGTCGCGCTCGATGACCAGGCAGATGCCGCTGCCGACGCGCAGTTTCGAGGTCGCGGCGGCGGCGGCGGTGAGCGCCACGAACAGGTCGTAGGTGTGGAAGTATTTGCGCGGCAGCTCGCCGCCCGCGGGGTACGGCGTATCGCGGCTCGCGGGGATGTGGGTGTGCTCGGCGAAGAACAGCGACTCGTGGCCGCGCTGCTCGAGCAGCCGCGCGAGCGTGCCGGGGTCGACTCCGTAATGCGTGGGGAAGTACCCGATCCCGAACTCCACGCGGCGAGTGTAGTGGCGCGCTGCCCGAGCGCGCCGCCGTGACACTCGTAAACAGGGTTGACACCGTTGTTATGCTCGCCCGTGAGGGACCAGGAGCTGGGGGCTGCGCAGGCTTCGGCGGAGCGCGCGCTCGGGGGCTGGCTCAGAAATCGGGCTACAGGGAGGTTGGCGATGATGACTCGCTCGAGGGCGGCTTTGGCGGCGCCCGTTGTTGTGGCTGCGTTGCTGCTGTGCGGCGCGGCTATCGCTTCCGCGAGGCCGCTCGCGCGCATCGCGCGGCACGCGCATGCGACGCCCGCGGAGACGCTGCCGGAAATCGACACGAGCAACGCGGCCAACTGCGACTTCATCGCGCAGCCGAGCGACACGACGTGCATGGTGCCGTTCCCCGACGACTACTACACGACCGCGGAACCGAGCAGCGCGACGGGGCTGCACGTGCACTTCACCGAAGAAGGCACGCCCGCGAACGTCCTCGGCCAGCACATCGAACCGGGACCGTACGACGAAGCGGACGGCTTCAGCCCGGGCTCGGTGATCCTCGTGAAGGTGCCGGGCATGGAAACGACGGCGGACGTGAAAGCGACGGGCGCGGTTCCGGTGAACCACCTGGCGCAGTATGCGCAGCCGAACGCGCCGGTGGTGGTCATCGACGCGAGCACGGGCCAGCGATGGCCGATCTGGGCGGAGATCGACTCGAGCGCCGAAGAAGCGTCGGCGCGGGTCCTCGAGATCCACCCGGCCGTCAACTTCAAGTCGGGCGACCGCTACATCGTGGCGCTTCGCAACCTGAAGAACGCGGCCCACCAGCACCTCGAAGCGCCGGCGGCGTTCCGCTACTACCGCGACGACGTGGAATCGGAAAACGAAGTGATAAACGCGCGCCGCGCGCACTACGAAGAACTGTTCTCGACCCTCGAAGGCGCGGGGATCGGGCGCTCCAACCTGTACCTCGCGTGGGACTTCACGGTGGCGAGCGACGAAAACAACACCAAGCGCGAGCTCTCGATGCGCAACCAGGCGTTCGCGGCGCTGGGCGATGAAAACCTCGAAAACGAAGTGGTCGAAGGCACGTCGCCGTCGTTCGCGGTCACGGAAGTCGAAAACGAACCGAACCCGGGCCAGATCGCGCGGCGCGTGAAGGGCACCTTCGTGGTGCCGTGCTTCCTGGTCCCGAGCTGCGGCCCCGGCGGGAGGCTGAATCTGAACGGCGAAGGCGTCCCGGTCCAGAACGGGGTTTGGACCGCCAACTTCGACTGCATCGTCCCGCTGTCGGTGACGACGGGCGCAGGCGAACAGGGCAGGCCCTCGCTGTACGGGCACGGCCTCTTGGGCGACGCCTCCGAGGTGGCCTCGAGCCCGCAGCGGAACCTGTCCGAGGAACACAAGATCGTGCAGTGCGCGACCGACGAGATCGGCATGGCCGAATCGGATATCCCGGTGGTGGTCGCGTCGCTGGAGAACGTGTCGAACTTCCCGGCGATCCCGGACCGCCTGCAGCAGGGCCTGCTCGACGAGCTGTACCTGGGCCGTGCGCTGGTCAGCCCGTCGGGGTTCACCACCGCGGCGGCGTTCCACCAGGACGGCACGCTGTCCACCCCGTCGGTGCTGAACACGAGCCACCTGTACTACAACGGCAACAGCCAGGGCGGCATCATGGGCGGCGCGCTGACGGCGGTCTCGCCGGACTTCACGCGCGCGTCGCTGGGCGTGCCGGCGATGAACTACTCGGTGCTGCTGCCGCGCTCGGTGGACTGGTTCGAATTCGCGCCGCTCTTCTACGGGTACTACACCAACGAAACGACGCGGCCGCTGGTGCTCGACATGATGCAGATGCTGTGGGACCGCGGCGAGCCCGACGGCTACGCGGAGCGCATGACGAGCGACCCGCTGCCCGACACGCCGCCCCACCAGGTGCTGATGGACGTGGCGTTCGGCGACCACCAGGTGACCGACTACCAGGCGGACGTGGAGGCGCGCACGGTGGGCGCGGCGGCGCACAGGCCGGTGGTCTACAGCGGCCGCTGGCCCGGCGTGAGGGTGCTGTGGAACGTTCCGGCGATCCGCGGCTACCCGTACACGGGCTCCGCGATCTACTACTGGGACATCGGGCCGGTGCGCGAAAGCTCGCCGGGCTCGGGTGAAACGATCGGCGTGGAACCGCCGCCGTTCGAAAACGTGCCGAACACCTCCGGCGAAGACCCGCACAGCGCGCCGCGCGAATCGCCGGTGGAGCGCCAGCTGGTCTCGGACTTCTTCGAAGGAGCCGTCAAGCGGACCGACCAGTGCGGGCGCAAAGCGTGCTTCGCGGGGAGCTTCACGGGGCCGTAGGGGCGGCCACAGGAGTGGCGGGGGGAGCGCGCGGCGGCGCGCTCCCTCCGTCCGCGCCGAGGGGCAGATGGCGGAGGCGAAGCGTGGGTGTCAGCGCGAGCGCGGCGCCCCGCCCGACGGCGACGGCGCGGGCGCCGGCTGAGGGCCGTAGCTGCGTTCGTTGGCGGCGAGCGGGAGATGGACGCCGAACGCGCGACAGCCGAGACCCTCCGAGGCGGCGGCCGCGAGCGGATACCCGTGCCAGCTCCCGGTGGCCATCGCGGCGGCGAATCCCTCGAGGACCTGCGGGTAGGCGCCCTGGCTTTCCATTTCATGCAGAACCGGCCACTTGGGAGCGGTGGACATCGCGGCCACCGCTTCCCGCGCCTCGCTCTGGTTGCCGGCGCCGCGCGCCTGCAGCCAGCGCTCGATCCACGTGCACGCGACCGTGCCCGCGACGGCCGCGCCGAGCTGGTATCGGTTCTGCCACTGGCCGCTGCCGCCGACGCGCGATGCATCGAAGCCGGGCGGCAGCGGGATCCCGTTGAGCATCGCGCTGACGGTGGCGGGGTGTTCGGCGGCCCTGACCACGCTGGCGGGCAGCGCGGACAGCCACGCGGTCGCATCCACGGCGCGCAGCGCCGACAGCATCCGCGTGAACGCGGCGAGGTCCGCGGTGGTGGCGCGGAACTCGAGCACGCGCCCGCGGTAGAGCCACAGCGCGGTGAACGCGGACGCGCGCGGGCTGCCTCCGCTGTAGCGGAACACGCGGGCGCTCGTGCCGAGGGCCGGCGCGGCGGTCCGCAGGTCGGAGCTCGCGGCCCTGTCGGCGATCCAGCCGGACAGCGGGCCTTCTCGCCAGTGGAGTTCGGCCTCGTGCGAGACGTCGGATTCGCCAGCTCCGTCGGGGAGGAAGTGCAGCTCGCCTTCCTGCGCGGAGTCCTCGGCCGCGTAGTTGACGTGCCAGCCGTCGAGCTGCAGGAGAACGAGCGGCGAGTTCTCCGCATAGCGGATCAGCTGGGCGCCGAAGGCGGGCGAGCCGGCCCCCGGCCCGCCGCCGCCGGAGAGCGCGAGGCCGATCACCGCCGCGGCGATCGCGGCGGCGGCGCCCGCGGCGAGCAGGCGCGGCCGGCGGACCGTCGCGCGGGCGCGGGCGGGCGACGGAGGCAGCGCCGGCGTGCGGGCGGCGCGCGGCTCGCAGGCGATCGCGGCGAGCAGCAACGCGCCGGCGCGCTCGATGCGCGGCGAGGCGAGCGCGTCGCGGGGAACGGGGTTGGCCGCCGCCACGGCGGCGTCGATCGCTTGCGCTCTCATCGTGCTTCCTCCATGTGGGCTTCGGGTGTGTGGCGTGCGGTGCCGCGGCCGGCCTGCGCGAGCGCGTCGCGCAGCCTGCGGCGGGCGCGGTGAAGGCGAGCCCGCGCGGCGACCGCGGAGATGTCGAGGACGCTTGCGGCCTGCGAGGGCGTGAGCTCCTCCCAGCCGACGAGGAGCAGCAGCTCGCGATCCTCCGGCGCGAGCGTGGCGAGCGCGGCGAGCACCTCCTCGCTGCGCTCGTCGCGGGGCGCCGGAGGGAGCGCCGCTCGGGCCTCCGCGCGCAGGCGCTCGGCGAGCCGGCTGCGCCGGTTCTCGCCCCGTCGCTGGTTGAGCAGCACGCGGCGCGCAACTCCGTAGAGCCACAGCCGCGCGTGCGGCTCGGGCGGGATCTCGGCGAGCCGCCGCCACGCGACGAGGAAGGTGTCGGCCACCGCATCGGCTGCGTCCTCGGGGGTGGGCGCGCGGCGCAGCGCGTAGGCGAGCACGTCGAGCCCGTTCCGCTCGTAAAGGCCGCTCAGCGCCGCTCGCGCGGCGTCATCGGCGTCCACGGGGCCGGGTCCGGGCTGTGCGGCGGCTTCCCCCATCGCCTGCACATGTCCGGATGCGTGCTGTTCGTTACGCGCGCTCACGTGCGCTGCATGTTCCTCGGACGCGCCTTGCGGCGCGCGAGGACGCGGACGGGCGCGCGCTATCCGGCGAGCTTGATCGTCTTGGTCGTGCGCGGCGCGCTGAGCGCGCCACGCTTCGCGGTGACCGCGAGCTTGAGCTTGTGCAGCGCGCGCGTGTGCAGCCGTTTGCGGGCGGCCTTGGAGAACTTGAACGTGAGCACCGCGACGCCTTTGGCGCTGACGGTGGCCTTGGCGCGCGCGAGCACATTGTGCCCCGCGAGCAACGTGGCGGTGACCTTGGTACCGGCGGGGAGGCCGCGGACGGTGACGGTGAAGCGCTTCGCGCCGCGCTTGAGCTTTCCGAAGCTGAGTTTGGGCGCACCGAGGCTCGCAGGGCGCGCGGGCGGAGCCGTGCTGGTTTGCACGGGCTGGGATGGCTGCGGTTCGAACGTGGCGGTAAGCGTCTGTTCGGTGGTCTCGGTCACCGTGCACGGGCCCGTGCCAGCGCATTCGCCACCGGACCAGCCCGCGAACACCGAGCCGGGCGCGGCGCTCGCGCTCAGGGTGAGCAGCGCGCCGTCGTCGAACGGTGCGGAGCACGCGGCGCCGCAGTCGATGCCGCCTGGGCTCGATGCGACGGTGCCGCTGCCTGTGCCGGCGCGGGCGACCCTGAGCGTGAACGGGTCTCCGAACGCGCGGAACACGAGGATGCCACCGGTGAAGGTCGGACCGGAGGCGACTATCCGGCGGTCGGGCGAGAGCGCGATCGAGTCGACGAACGAATCTTCGCCGTGCGCCACGGTGGTGATCCCGCCGCTGCCGAAGGTGGGGTCGAGCGCGCCGTTGGCGCTGGGCGCGCCGCCTTCGGGCAGCAGTCGCCACAGCGCGGCGAGCCACGGGCCGGTTTCGCCGCGCGTGGAGCCGGCGGCGAGGATCTTCCCGTCGGGCTGCAGGGCGAGCGCGGAGACTTCCGCGTTGCCGATGCCCGTGAGAACCGCGGTCCCTTCGTGCGCGAACGTGGGGTCGAGCGCTCCGTTGGTGTTGCCGAGCGCTCCGCCGTTGGGCTTCATCCGCCAGACCATCGCCTTGAGCGGTTTGCCCGATTCGTTGGTGTCGCCGCCGAGCACCACCTTCCCGTCGCCCTGGACAGCGACGGCCCTGACGTAGTCTTCGCCTCCGGTGTCGATGTCGGCCTGGCCGTCGGTGTCGAACGAGGTGTCGGTGGTTCCGTTGGCGTCGAGGCGCCACGCGACGGCGTCCGGTGGCGCTCCCGAGAACGTGGATGTACCGCCGACGACGACCTTGCCTTCGGGCGCGAGCGCAACGGCCTGTGCGAGATCTTCATGGCCGTCGCTGATCACGGCGAGGCCGCTGCCGTTGAACGTGGTGTCGAGGCTGCCGTCGGAGCCGAGCCGCCACACGGCGACCTGTTGGAAGCCGGTGCCGCTGTAGTACTCGCCCGCGACGACGATCTTGCCGTCGGGTTGGACCGCGACGGCGTTCGCGGCGTTGTCCACCGCGGGTTTCAGCGCCACCGCTCCTTCGCTTCCGAACGTGTGGTCGAGGTCGCCGTTGGGTGCGCTCGAGCCGCCTTCGGCGTCGAGGCGCCAGACCGTCGCGGCCTCTTCAACGGAGCCGACGTTGCGGTAACCGACGACGATGATCTTTCCGTCGGGCTGCACCGCGAGGGCGTGTGCGCCCGGATAGCCGGGCGCCCCTTCTTCGATGACCGCTTCTCCGTTGCCGTCGAACGACAGGTCGGGCTGGCCGTTCGGCAGGAGCCGCTGGACGGTGATCTTGCCGGGTTCGCCGGTGGACAGGAGCACGATCCGCCCGCCGGAGCTCAGCGCGTCGTCCACCGGGTAGGTGTCGGTGGGTCGTTCGAGCACGGTGGTGCCGTTGAGCGCGAACGTCGGGTCGAGCCCACCGGAGCTCGCGAGCGCGACGGCGGCTCCCACGCCGGCGGCGAGCGCGCACAGCGCGATCGCCGCGCGCAGGAGGATACGCCGACCGGCCCTCCCCCGCCCTGCGCCCCCGACGCGAGTGAACACCGCTTGAGTATTGCGTACGCGGGCGTGTAGGGGAGCGCGGGTCCGCTCCGCGTGGGGCTCGTCTGATCGCGCCCGCCGCAGGGCCCGTGCGCGACGACGCGGGCCGGGTGACCGCCTACGCCGCGGGCGGCTGATCGACGCGCACCATGTTGCCGGACGGGTCGCGCATGGCGAAGTCGCGCGTGCCCCACGGCTGGTCGGTGGGCTCCTGCACGATCTCGACGCCCTCGGCTCGCACCTTCTCGAAGGTCGCGTCGAGGTCGTCGGTGTGGAAGTGCACGCCGTTCAGCGCGCCCTTGGCGATGAGCGCGGCGAGCGCATCGCTGTCGGCGGGGCTGCCGTTCAGGTAGTTCGTGAGGACGATCGCGACGCCGGGCTGGGAGGCGGCGCCGACGGTGATCCAGCGGAAGTCTCCGCGGGCGACGTCGTTGCGCTGTTCGAGACCGAGCGTGTCGCGGTAGAAGGCGGCCGCGCGGTCGGGGTCATGTACGAGCACGAAGCATGTGGAAAGAGTGAGGTTCATGCCGCGAACTCTAAGCGGCGGGCGCGCCGTGTACTTCTCGGATCCTGCTCGGTTTGCGGCTCGGGCGGGTGAGGTCCCTGGCGACGCAGCCGGGGACGCTCGCGAGCGCTCGGTGGTCGCGCGCGCGGTAAGCGGTGGGCGTCTCGCCCACCAGCTCGGTGAAGCGTGCGCTGAACGAGCCGAGCGATGTGCACCCGACGGCCATGCACACCTCCGTGACGGACATGCCGCGGTGGCGCAGCAGCGCCTTCGCCCGCTCGATTCGCCGGCTCATCAGATACGCGTAGGGCGTCTCCCCGTACGCCGCGCGGAACTGCCGCGAGAAGTGGGCGGTCGACATCAGCGCGGCGCGGGCGAGCTCGGCCACGTCGAGCGGCCGCGCGTACTCGCGGTCCATCAGGTCGCGCGCGCGGCGCAGGTGCGCGAGGTTGGCGAGCTCCTCCGACGTCACGGTGCGAGCGTAGCGGCGCGTCAAGCGATCGTGTCGAAGCAGCCATAGATCGTGAAGAGCGGATTCGCGAAGCGCGTGCGGTGCGCGCCGGGGAGCGTCTGTTCGCCTACGAAAGCCGGCGGTGCGTCCGCCTTGTAACAGCTGTTCGCTTTCACGCTCACCTCATATGCGACCTGGGCCAGTTCCAGCGGATTGAAGCCCGTTTGGGCGGACAGCGAAGTTGTTGTACGTGCGCGATACCCGCAGCGCCGGCGGTGCCCGGCGATGGGGCAGTGAGCGGAGGACTCAGGAGGGGCGACGCTCCGCCGAACGCGGACTATGCGATCTGCCGGGTAGCCGCCTGAGCAGAGCCTTTGAAGCTCATCGGGGCAGCGGTCTCATCAGTGTCCGAAGCGGACGTCCGGCAGGACGCGTCGCGCCCACGCCGGCAGGTACCAAGCGCGCCTGCCCATCACCCGCAGCAGAACGGGCAGCAGCAGCAGTCGGATGAGGCACGCGTCGAGCAGCACGGCGACGCCGAGGATGATCCCCATCTCCTTCGGAGGCAGCGGCCCGGACAGCGCGAACGTGAAGAAGACGGCGACCATCACCGCGGCGGCGGCGAAGATCACGCGCCCGGAGTGCGCGAGCGCGCCGACCATCGCCTCGCGCGCGTCGTGGCTCTTGTCCCAGTGCTCCTTGGCGCTCGAGAGCAGGAAGACCGTGTAGTCCATCGAGATCGCGAAGATCATCGCGAAGAAGAACACGGGCCCCCAGGCGTCGAGGAAGCCCTGTGGCTGGAAGCCGAGCAGCGAATGCAGCGCGCCGTCCTGGAACAGCCACTTCGACACGCCGAAGGCAGCGCCGGTGGCGAGCAGGTTCGTGAGCACCCCGGCGGCTGCGATCAGCGGCGCCTGCAGCGCGAACAGCAGCAGCAGGAAGCCGAGCGCGATCACGACTCCGATCACGAGCCACGTCTTCTGCGTGAGCAGCTTCTGCAGATCGTGGTTTTCCGCGGCGGCGCCGCCGAGGACGGTCCCTGCGGGCAGCTCGCCGCGAAGACGGTCGATCGTGTGGCCGACGGCGGGGTCGGAGGGGTCCTGGCGCGGGATCGCGGTCACGATCGCGAGGCCGGCGGCGCCCGGCTGCGCCGGCATCACGCGGGCGATGCCAGGATCGCCCGCAGCGAGGCGCGCGACCGCCGCGGCCTGTGCGGAGGGCGTGACGATCTGCAGCGGCCCGGTCGCGCCGGGGCCCATCGCGGCCTGCACCCGGTCGTAGCCGACCCGCGAGGAGTCGCCCTGCGGGACGACCTTGATCGAGGGCATCGAGGTCTTCAGCTGAGTGACGGGGAAGGCGAGCACGAGCAGGACGCCGAGCGCAGGTATGCCGTACAGCGCGGGCCTGCGCCACAGGCGTTCGCCCCAGGCGGCGAAGCGTGGCGAGCGGTGCTCGCCGGAGTGCGCCCACGGGAGCGCGAGCTTGTCGACCTTCGGACCGATCCGTCCCAGCACCGCGGGCAGCAGCGTGAGCGTCGCGGCCAGCACGAAGACGACCGCGAGCATGATCCCGAGGCTCATCGAGCGGAACGCGGGGCTCGGGACGAGCATCACCGCGGTCAGCGAAATCAGCACGGTCATGCCGCTGAACAGGACGGCCTTGCCCGCCGTGTCCATCGTCACGGCGGCCGCCTCCGCCGGGTCCGTGTGGGAGCCGAACAACGCCCCGCGGAAGCGGTAGACGATGAACAGCGCGTAGTCGATGCCGAGCGCGAGCGCGAACATCAGCGCGAAGTTCATCGCCCAGATCGAGATCGGCGTGATCAGCGTGCCGAGATAGAGCAGTCCGGCGGCCGACAGCAGGCCGACCATCGTCAACATCAGCGGTAGCCCGGCCGCTATGAGCGAGCCGAACGCGAGCAACATGATGCCGAGCGTCACCGGCCAGGAGACGACCTCTGACTTGAGCATCGCCGAGCGGTTGGCGGCGTTGAAGTCAGACCACATGCCTGGCGCTCCGGTGAGATCGACGACGGCGGTGCTCGTCGAGAGTGCGTGCAGCTTGCCCTTGAGCTTGTCCGCCGCCGCGACCATCTCGTTGGGGCTCCTGGCGGCGCCGCCCTGCACGATCGCCGTGTGCCCGTCGGCAGAGATCGAGATGCCCCGCGTGGGAGCGATGACCGTGCGGACCGCGGAGTTGGAGCGCAGCAGACGCTCGACGCGCGCGACAACGGCCCTGAAGCCGGGGTCGGCGGCGGTTTCGCGGGGCGAGTAAACGACGGTCATCAGCCCGTAGCTGCCGAGGCCTCGGAAGTCGCGTTCGACGAGCTTGCGTGCCTGCGCGGACTGCGAGCCGCTCGCTTCCCAGCCTGCGCCCGAGAGCGCCGTCTCGACTTTCGGCGCGAAGAAGCCGAGCACCGCCGCGACCAAGAGCCACGCGCCGAGCACCGCGCGGAAGTGCGTGGCCGTCCAGCGACCGAGACGTCCGATCGGCCCGACCGCGATCCGGCCGGCGGCCGGCGGCGCGAGCCTCTCGTGGCTTGGGGCTGTGATGGTGCTCATGAGCGGACCTCCTCGCGCGGGTAGACGACGGAGCGCAGCGCGAACACGCGGCGAAGCACGATCGATGCCGGGCAGGCGCCGACCACGACGTACAGCCACTGGTTGACGCCGACGAAGGCGGTCAAGAGCAGAAACCAGGGTGAGATGACCGCGGCGAGCAGCGCGCTGATCAATGTCATGGTGCCGGCAAGGGCGAACAGCACGCGCTCGAGCGGCCACCGGGAGGCATGCGCGACCGTCTCGCGCGAGAGCGGCTGGCTACAGGTCGGGGAGCTCATTGCTTCGTGCCTCCTTGGAGTACGGCGTCGAGGTCGGCGAGCTGGCGGTGGATGCCGCCGCAGACCTGCTCGCACAGCTCGAACACGCTCTCATCCGCAATCGCGTAGCGCGAGAAGCTGCCTTCCCTGCGCCTGCGAACGAGGCCGCTGCGCAGCAGCACCCCGAGATGCTTTGAGACGTTCTGCTGTGAGTAGCCGATCGCGCGCTGCAGCTCGCCCACCGTCGCGGGACCCTCGCGCAGCGCGTCCAGGAGGCGGATGCGCGTCGGGTCGCCAAGCACCCGGAAGCGCTCGGCGATCAGCTCCGCAAGCGCGATTCCCGACTCACCGGCGAGAGCGACGGAGTTGTGCATACGTCAACCATATCACAACTATACCGTTGTATACGAGATAAGTAGTCAGGCCGTGGGCTGCGGTCGCCCGCCCTCGACCAGCGCGGTCAGCTCCGCCAGCTGGGACTGCAATCCGCCGCATACCTGCTCACACAGCTCGTACACGCCCGCATCGGCGATGGAGTAGATGGAGCTGTTGCCGTCCTTGCGCCTGGCAATGATGCCCGCGCCGAGCAGGATGCCGAGATGCTTGGAGGCGTTCTGCTGGCTCGCGCCGAGCCGTTCGGTGATCTGCGTGACGCTCAGCTCCTCCTCGCGCAGCAGGTCGAGGATGCGGATACGCGTGGGGTCCCCGATCACGCGCAGGCGCGCGGCGATCAACTCGGCAAGCTCGGCAGGTATCGGACTCGGGAGCGCCATCACAGCCCTATTTCAGCGCGTCGAGCGTTCCGGGGCATTCTGAAGCGGCCACGCACCGAGCTCGCCGCGGGCGACTGCCCGCGGGACTCCCGCATCGCGTGCGGGGGTTTTCCGGATGCGCTCTCGCGCGCCGCGACCCATGATCGATGCATGGCGCATCGCATCGCGATCATCGGCGCGGGCACAGGCGGAACGCTGGTGGCCAATCGCCTGCATCGCCACTACGGCGACGGCGCGCAGATCACGGTCATCGACCGCGACGACCGACACCTGTACCAGCCCGGCCTGCTGCTCGTGCCATTCGCGATGGCACGTCCCGAGCGCCTCGTTCGCTCGCGACGGGCGCAGCTCCATCGCGACATCGACTTTCGCATCGCGGAGATCGATCGCGTCGAGCCGAAGAGCAGCAGCGTGCACCTCGCAGACGGCGAAGCGCTGCACTACGACGCACTCGTCGTGGCGAGCGGGGCAGTCCTGCAGCCGCAGGAGACCGCAGGCCTCACCGGACCCGGGTGGGGCGAGCGGATGCTCACCTTCTACACGCTCGAGGGCGCCGCGGCGCTGCGCGAGGCGCTGCGGCGGCTGCGCCACGGGCGGCTCGTCGTCAACCCGGTCGAACTCCCCATCAAGTGCCCCGTGGCGCCGCTCGAGTTCTGCTTCCTCGCCGATTGGTTCCTGCGCGAGCGCGGGGTGCGCGATGACGTCGAGCTCGTGTACGCCACCAATCTCGACAGCGCATTCACGAAGCCCACGTGCGCGGCCGAGCTCGGCGGGTTGCTGGAGCGCAAGCAGATCAGGATGGAAACCGAGTTCGCGACCGGCCAGGTCGACGGCGAGCACGGCCGGCTCGTGAGCTGGGACGAGCGGCAGATCGATTTCGACCTGCTCGTGACGGTCCCGCTGCACGGCGGCGCGCCGTATGTCCAGCGCTCGCCGGGACTCGGCGACGAGCTGGGCTTCGTGCTCACCGACCCGGCGACGCTGCAGGCGAAGGCGGCACCCAACGTGTTCGCGATCGGAGACGCGACAAACGTGCCGACCTCGAAGGCGGGCTCGGTGTCGCACTTCGAGGGCGAGACGCTCGTGGAGAACATCACGTGCTTCCTCGCCGGGAAGGAATTGGAACCGTCCTTCGACGGGCACGCCAACTGCTTCATCGAGACGGGCTTCGGCAAGGCGCTGCTCGTCGACTTCAACTACGACGTCGAACCGCTCCCCGGACGCTTCCCTCTCCCCTTCCTCGGCCCCTTGCCGCTGCTGCGCGAGTCGCGCCTGAACCACCTCGCAAAGCTCGCGTTCCAGTGGCTCTACTGGAACGTGCTTCTGCCCGGCCACGCGATGCCGGGCGTGACGCCCACGATGCAGCTCGCAGGCAAGCAAACGCGGCTGATGGCAGATCAGCCGGGCTGAACGACAGTGAGGAGACGACGATGAGCGAACTCGAGACAGCGGGCGAGCCGGTGACGAGGGACGCCGAGGGCTTCCTGCTCGACTGCCACCAATGGAACGAGGAGCTGGCGAGCGCGATCGCGCGCGAGAACGGCATCCCACAGCTGACCGACCGCCACTGGCAGGTGGTCAGCTTCATGCGCAACACCTACATCGAGACCGGCTCCGCGCCGTCGATCCGCTCGCTGGGCAAGCTCTCGGGCGTGCCGATCAAGGAGCTGTACGAGCTGTTCCCCAAGGGCCCCGCGAAGCTCGCGGCGAAGATCGCCGGCATCCCGAAGCCACGCGGCTGCATCTAGAAAGCGAGGACACCCATGAGCGCAGCGCTCCCACAGCAACAGGACTCCGCCGGCCAGCCCGCACCGATCGAGAAGGTGTCGATCATCGTCTCCAAGGGCTCGCTCGAGGGCATCTACCCCGGCCTGATCATGGCCAACGGCGCGCGTATGGAGGGCATCGACGCCAACCTCTTCTTCACGTTCTTCGGGCTCGACGCGATCAACCGCGCCAAGCACGAGCACGTCAAGGTCGCGACCGTCGGCAACCCCGGCCTACATCTCGCCACCTGGGCAGGCGGCATCCCGGGCATCTCCGCTCTGGTCACACACAAGCTCGCCCAGGACATGGAGAAGCTCGACATCCCGCCGATCCCGGAGTTCATCGAGATGATCTCCGACTCCGGTGCCGGGCTGTACGCGTGCAAGGCATCGGTCGACCTGTTCGGGCTCACCGAGGAGGACTTCATTCCGCAGGTGCAGGACGTGATCACCGTCGGCGAGTTCTACGCCCTCGCCGCGGGCGGCCAGGTCATCTTCACGTAGAGCTCCGGCCGGCCGGGCAGGGGCGAGACGGCGCGCGTTCCGGACTCGTACCGGTTTGCGATGCGGGCGCGCGCGTAGCCAAGGTGGCAGCCCCACCGGACCGCGAATCGCAGATCGAGCAGGACCGTCGAGCGACCTCCAGGCCATCGCCGCTCGGATCGAGATCGAGGCGCTGCGCGCCGAGCACGACGGGGGCGCGACGACAGCCCCTACCCGAACGAGGCCAACCCGGCCCCCGGGGAGAGATCCGCCGGCGTCCCGGCGGCCGCGACGCAACTGTTCGCAGGCGACGGCCCACTGCCCGGGCCCGCACGCCATGCTCGCCGGCCCGACGTTCGAGGCGTGGCTGGCCTCTGAGGGCGCGCGCAAGACCGGCTACGGTATCGCGCATTTGCTACCCCCCTACTTCGCGAGAGATGGACGAGTCGATTCGAGAGCGGCAGGCGGAGCCGGCTCCTGTTCCGGTGGAAAAGAGCGGCCAGCCAAAGGTCGGGGGGCGCCTCCGGGCTCTTATCCAGGGCGACGCCGGAGTGGCAGGTTTCTTCCGCACGGCTCAGAGTGTGCTCAGTCGGCGTCTGGCGCGCTTGGGAGCAGGAGCCGGTCGAACAGGAGGCCAAGGATTACGCCGAAGGTCGATGCGTCGACGGTATCTGGGTCGGCGAGGTGCTCGATGGCGATGCCGTTGGAGAGCGCGAGCACGGCGACGGCGAGCTGCTCGGCGGGTGCGGGGAGGTCGATCCCGGCCTCGCGGGCCCGGTCTTGGAGGACCCTTGCGATCAATCCGCGCGCGGAGCGCCGCTCGCGGGCGAAGGCATCTTTGAGGTGTGGGTCGCGGACAGCTCGCGCCCAGAACTCGATGAACAGCAGGTGCCAGTCGGCTTGGCTTGAGATGAGCTCGCCCAAGGCGCTGCCGGCGTCGTGTGTGATGTCCACGACGGTCGCCTGACGCTCAACGGCTTCTGCGACGAGCTCGAGCCGCTCGCCGATGCGCTCGCGCATCAGGGCGTAGAACAGCTCGTCCTTGCTGGCGAAGCTGGAGTAGACCGCACCCTTGGTCAGGCCCGCGGCGGCGGCCACATCGTCGAGCGACGCTCGATCATACCCGCGCTCGGCGAAGACCTCTCCGGCCGCCGTCAGCAGCCGCGCGCGTGTTTGGGCACGTGTCGGGCGCACGCGTTTCTTCGACTTCTGGACCGAAGCCACCCGAAACATGATACCGTTCGGTATTCGATACCCATTGGTACTGAATCGCGCGCGACCCGCCGTCGAAACCGCCGTGGAAGTCAGAAAGGCGCTGGATGTCCGAAACCGCTGCTCCGATGCCGCCGGAGGCCCGAGGCGCCGCTAGCGGCCGCGGGCGCCTCACGGGCCGCAAGGTCCTCGTGGTGGGTGCCGGACAGCAGAGCTACGACGTCGAGGACCCCCCAATCGGCAACGGCCGCGCGATGAGCAGGCTGTTTGCCCGCGAAGGAGCCCGCGTCGCGGTAGCTGACGTCGACGCCGTAGCCGCAGAGGAAACGACCCGCCAAGTCCACGCCGAAGGCGGAGCAGCGCTCTCGATCGTTGCCGATGTTGGCGAGCTGGCCGAGATCGAACGCATGGTGAACGAGGCTCACGCTCGCCTCGACGGCCTCGAGGGCCTCGCCGTGAACGTGGGGATCGTCGGAGGCTGGGGCCTTGAGTACACGAGCACGGAGGACTGGGACCGCGTCTTTCAGGTCAACGTCCGCGCCCACTACCTGACCTGCAAGCATGCACTCGCGCTGATGCCAGACGGCGCCGCCATCGTGCTCACCTCCTCGATCGCCGCGCTCATGCCAGCCAACCAGGTGATCGCCTACCACTCCTCCAAGGCCGCCCTGGATGGGTTATGCATGTGGCTGGCCAAGCACGCAGCGTCGCGCAGAATCCGTGTCAACCTCGTCGTGCCCGGGCTGATCGACACATCGCTCGGACGTCTTGCCAGCAAGGCCGACCCAAGCCGCGAGGAGCGTCCGATACCGCTCGGGCGCCAGGGCACCGCGTGGGAGGTCGCCTACGCCGCCGCGTTCCTGCTCTCCGATGAGGCCAGCTACGTCACGGGACACGCGCTCGTCGTTGACGGCGGGCTCGTCGCCCTGCGCTGAAGAGCATGGCTCGACTCCCTTACGTCGATCCTGAGGCCGCATCACAAGGCGTGCGCGAGGCGCTCGAAGCGCTCCCGCCGCTGAACATATTCCGCATGCTCGCCCACGCCGATTCCGCCTTCCTCCCCTACCTCGGCCTTGGCGGGGTCCTGCTGGCGCAACTGGAGCTCGACCCCAACTTGCGTGAGCTGGCGATCCTCCTGGTCGCTGCCCACACAGGCGCAGAGTATGAGTGGATCCAACACGTCGGCATCTCCAAGGCGCTCGGCATCGATGATGAGCAGATCACCGCGGTCCAGCGTGGGGACCTCCAATCGGCATGCCTTGACCCCGACGCTCAGGTTCTGCTCCGCTTCACGTCTGAAGTACTCCAACGACCACGTGCCGGCGACGAGACCTTCACAGCCCTCATCAAGCGCTTCCCGCCGCGTCAGATCATCGAGCTGCTCCTCGTCATCGGCACTTACAACATGCTCGCCCGCGTCATGACCACGCTCGACATCGACCTCGACCCAGCCGCCGGCAGCGCCGTCATCGACGAAGCCAGCCAACGCTTCACAGACTAGATCCGGCGCCATCGATCTACTCAGCGCACTCGGCGACCGCGAGGAGGATGCACGTTGGGCCGTGCGAATCGCCGCGGGAGAGACGGTCAACACGAGCGTCGGGAGCTTGCGGGAGTGATGAACAAGCCGGGGTTTGGCGCAGGTCGCTCGTCGAGCACGGCACCAGGCGGCGTGCCCGGTGCGGGGACGTCAGCAGCGCTGATCAGCCCCCCTCGCTCGAGCCGCCTGCCGGCGAGATGTAGCTCGCGGCGCTCACGCGATCGACGTGAATGGCCAGTACGACCCGCCCCACCTCCGCGAGAGCCTCGTCGGTCATCGGCTCGGGGGGCTCCGCACTCTGCGCGATCCGCTGCATGATCGTGGCCGTGGCCGGGCCGATGTCCTGTGTGAGGATCTCCGCGGCCCCTGATAACGTCGCCGACGGATAGGGCGGCTCGTGCCCCATCACGCACAGCGATGCCCAGCCGCTGCGTCTGGTGTCGCGAGCCTTGAGCCTGTCGGTGAGCGTCGAAATCAGCAGCCGGTCCCCCTCACGGGCAAAGTAGACCAGCGACTGGCGTGGCTTGCCGTCAGACGCGAGCGTGGCGAGCACGCCCACCGGGTTCGAATCGAGGAACTCCCGCAGCTCTCCGCTCAGCGCGCCCATGCCACCCGCAGCTCCGTTTCGGGCGCGAGGTAGCCTTCTGGCTCCTCGATCACGGTGTTGCGCAGCTCGCCGGTGCCCTCGATCTCGATCCGGACCGCGTCGCCAACCTCGAGGAAGCTCATTGGGAGGCCTGCGGGATCTCCACTGGGGGTTGTGCCGGGGCGAGTTCGTCGGCCATCGCCTTGCGGTGAATCTCGGCGAACGGCTCGCCGCCCGCGGCGGCCTGGGCGACCTTCTCCGCATCGACGAAGTGTCCGATCGGGTTGGCGTGGAACTCCTCGGAGGTGTGCATCCACTCCTTCGAGGCCGCCCAGTCGCCGAAGGTGTCGCACTGCAGCTCGACGTGGTTGCCGTCGGGGTCCCGGTAGTAGTAGGAGAACGTCATCCCGTGGTCCAGACAGATCTCGGGCGTGATCCCCCGCTCGCGCAGCCGCAGATAGTTGCCGTTCAGCTCCTCGAAGCTGGCGAACTCGAACGCGCTGTGGTGCATGCCCGTGCGCGTCTCCTTCTCCGGGTCATCCGCAAACCCCGGGAAGGCGAGCAGCGCGACCCTGTGGTTGGCGCCATCGTTGCTCAGCCAGGCGCCGGTGGCATCCTGGAAGACGACGTCCGTGCCGACCACCTGCGCATACCAGTCGATCATCTCCTGCAGCCTCGTCGTCTTGAGGTTGACGTGATGGAACTTTGGATGAGTCAGTGAGGTGTCCGTCATGGGAGCGCTCCTGCGGTAGCGGGTGTCGACGTTAGGTGCAGCTGGGAGCGAAGGTCGTCCAGCAGCGCCGGCAGCTGCTCCGCCGAGGAAGCGCTGCCGAAAACATAGAAGTCGGGGCGCACGAGTACTGCGTGGGTGCCGTGCTCAGACAGCCAAGCGGTCAGGCGCCCGTCCATGTCACTCACACCATGGGGTGCGTCGGCGTCAAGCGAGGCGACCGTCATGTCGAGCGTGTCGATGAGCGCCCGGCGCTCGCGCGAGAGCTGCTCCAGCGGATCGCCGTCGGCGACGATCAGCTGAAAGCCCCGACCGGCGACATCGTCGAAGCGCCCCTCGCGGCCGGGTCGGGAGACCACGCCCTGGACGCTGAGCTTGCCGGCGAGGGGATCAGCGTCCTCGCCGCGCGTACGGTGGATGACGCCCCCCGTGAGAGGCGCGAGCTCGGGAGGCGGAAGTGGCTCGGACTGGCGCAGCATCGCATCGCGCTCAGCCGCCGCCTGCGGGTCGAGCTGGCAGAGGATCTTCCCCAGCTCCACGGCCAGGCCGATCACCGCCTCGTTCTGGGGCTGACGCTCGGGGTCGATGCTGTCGAGGAGCTCCTCGTCCGCCAGGCCCCGCAGCACGAGGTCGAGCTTCCACGCGAGGTTCGCAGCGTCACGCAGACCAGAGCACAGCCCCTGGCCGAGGAACGGCGGGGTCAGGTGGGCGGCGTCACCCACCAGCAGCGCGTGCCCCGTTCGCATCTGGTTGGCCAGCATGGAGCGGAACTCGTACACGGTGCTGCGGGTCAGCGGACCGTCGTCGGGCCCGTACCACGGCTCGAGCAGGGACCACACCCTGTCGGGATCCTCGAAGTCCGACGGCTGCTCGTCCGCGAGGAGCATGAACTCCCAGCGCCGATGCCAGGGACCGCTCTGCACCACCGTAGTCGGGCGCTTGGGATCGCACCACTGGCTCGCGATCGGCAGGTGCGCCAGGGCTCCCATGTCGTGGGGCTCGGCGTCGACCACCAGCCAGCGCTCCTGGAAGCCGAGATCGCGGCGCGTGATCCCGGTTGCCTCGCGCACGAACGAGTTGGCGCCGTCTGCGCCAACCAGCCATCGAGCCGTTACCGTCCGGGTGTCGCCCGTCAGCGCAGGGCTGCCCGCCTCCTGCTCCTCGTCCTCCGGCGCAACCCGCGCAAGCGTCAACTCGACGCCTTCGTCGCAGTCAGCCAGCCCCGTGGCTTCCCATCCGCGCTCGACGGTCACGCTTGGCAGGCTGCACGCATGCCTGTCGATCGCGCGCTCCAGCTCTGGCTGGAAGAACATGTAGTCCGCCTCCCAGCCCGACGGCGCCGGCCCGTGCGTCTCGAACCGCATCAGCGACTCGCCGTCGGCGCCGAACCACTGGTAGTCATGCACCGGGACCATCTCCTCGGCGAGCACCTCAGCCAGTCCAAGCGTCTGCAGCAAACGCATGATCTCGTGATCGAGATGCACGGCGCGGGGGAGGCGGTAGATCTCCTGGAAGCGCTCGAACGCCCCCACCCGATGCCCGGCGCGCCCCAGCAGCGCGGCCAATGCCTGGCCCACCGGCCCGTAACCGACGATCGCCACGTCAAAGTCGAGATTGCGCTCCGGGTCCGCCATCGGCAACCCAGCTTAGCCTCATACTGATAGCCTTGTCAAGTATGACTGATGAATCGGTCGGAGTCCCGTCTCGGTCCACTCCGCGCCTCGAGATCGACCTCTATTCAGACGATGTCCTCGCCGACTCCCGCGACGCGTTCGCCCGGATCCGGCATACCGGACCGGCGGTATGGCTTCCCCGCCACCGCATGTACGCGATGGGCCGCTTCGACGACGTGCGAGCGGCCCTGCGCGATCCCGAGACCTTCATCAGCGGCGACGGCGTGGCTGCCAACCGACTCTCCAACCGCTTGGGGCGCGGCACGACGCTGTTCAGCGACGGACAGTTGCACGATAGCCAGCGCAGAATCTTGCGCCAACAGCTCGGCCCGCGCGCGCTCGAGCAGATCCAGGACCGCGTGCAGGCACACGCGGAGCGCATCGTCGCCCGGTGCTGCCGCGGCGACTCATTCGACGTAGTCCGAGACTTCTCGAGCGAGCTCCCGATCGGCGTCGTCGCCGAGCTGGTGGGCGTGCGCGGCGGGAGCGAGCGGATGCTGCGCTGGGCGGCCGCGACGTTCGACGTTCTTGGCCCACTCAACCGACGTGCCGTAGCGGCGATGCCAACCTCGCTCGGCCTGCTCCTCTACACGCTGCGCTTCAGCGCGGCCGGGGTCTCGCCGCGGAGCTGGGCCGCAGCGGTGTTCGACGCCCGCGACCGGGGTCAGGTCAATACCCGACAAGCCCGGGGTCTGGTGATCGACTTCGTCGCGCCGTCGCTCGACACCACGATCCTCGCCTCGACCCACCTGCTGTGGGTGCTCAGCCGCCATCCCGAGGTGTGGGATGAGATCGTCGCCGACCCCTCGCTGATTCCCGCCGCAGTGGTCGAGAACGTCCGCATCGCCTCACCGATCCGCGGATTCACGCGGCGCCTTTCGCGCGACCACGAGATCGACGGCACGCCACTGCCACAGGGCTCACGAGTGGTGCTGCTGTTCGGCGCCGCAAATCTCGACGAGACGCGCTTCCCAAATCCCGAGAGCTACGACATCCACCGGCCTAACGGCGCGCACGTCGGTTGGGGCAACGGGCCGCACGCGTGCGCCGGCGCCAACCTCGCCAAGCTCGAGATGCAGGCTCTGCTGCGCGCGATGGTCTCCCATGTCCGCCGTGTGGCCACCAGCAACCCCGCTCGGCTGCGCAACAACACGCTCCAGGGCTTCAGCGGGCTCACCGCCCGCTTCAACTGCTAGCAATCAGCCGGGCTCAGGAGACCGGTGCCGGGACCTGCGGCATCGGCCGCCACGCCACCTCGGCTGCGTCCTCGGCCGACAGGCCGAACATGCGCAGCACTCCCTCGGCATGGTGACTGTCGGCGTCCTTCGGTGCACGTCCATCCAGAACGTCGCCCATAACCCCGAGCAGCGCGCCGCCCGCGGCGAACAGCGCGACGCGCTTGTTGGGAACGCGGAAGCGACCCGCTCTGATGCCGCGCTCGAGGTCCCGCCGGGCGAACGGGCCGAGCGCCCTCAGGCCGATCTTCTGCGACACGTCGAGGCGGATCAGCAGCCATCCCCACTCCGGATCGCTGCGGGCGAGGTTCACGAAGTAGCGATGCGCCGCGGCGACCACCTCTGCCGGATCATCAAGGTCGGCCGTGACGGAGGCGACTGCGCCACCCTGCGCGGCAACGGTCTCCGCGACGACGGCTTCGACGATCGCCTCCTTGGAGTCGAAGTGATTGTAGAACGAGCCGAAGCCGACATCCGCCTCCTCGGTGATCTCGTTGATCCGAGTGTTCTCGACACCCTGGCGGGCGAACAGCGCGCGCGCGGCGTCGAGCAGCCTCCTGCGCGTCTGCTCGCGACGGCGCGCGTGGCGACCAGGATGCGACGCGGTGCGCATCTCGACAGAGGGACCTGCATCGCCGCTAGCTGCGTCGCCGCTCATATATGACGATTTTATCAGCGGACCCGCCAGCGGCCTGGCCTCCGACAAGGCTGCGCTCGCCAAAAAACTCGACGGCCCGGCGCCCAGTTCGTGCGCGTAGCTCGAAGGCGTCTACCGCATCTCGGTCAGTCGCGGGGAGAGACGGCCAACACCGCGAAGTCACGCTTCCGACGCACGGCCACCACGCAGGTCCCGTGGCGGTTCATCAGACAGCGGCGTGTCGAACGGTAGCGCTGGCGCTGGTTCCGCGACGATCCTCAGGGATCGCGGATGAGCCGATGTGACCTGGCTGCAGAAGTAACGCGAGACACGAACTGGGGGAACTACGGTTGCGGAGCGGGCTGCCCGGTGACAACGTCGCTTTCAAGTCCTTGACTAGTGTTCCTCAAAGGAGGTCGACATGGCTCTATCGGACCAATTAACGGCTCTATCGGGGAAATTGACCGAGCTGGCCGCTCGGGCCGGCGAGGTGGAAGAGCACGCGGCGGCCGCGCGGGAGAAGTCCAAGGACGACCTTAGCGCGGACGTCGAGAAGGCGCGGGCGTCTGCTGAGGCCCAGGCGAAGAAGCTGCGCGAGTCGGCCGAGGCGAACAACAACAAGCTCTCGGTCTGGTGGTACGACTTGCAGCGCACGTGGAACGAGCACGTGGCAAAGATTCGCGAGGACCTCGATAGCAAGCGGGCCGAGCACGACGTGGATCGCGCCGAGCGCCGCGCCGAGAGGAGAGCTGACGACGCGGCGTTCGCGGTTGAGTTCGCATACGCCGCGATCGAGGAGGCGGAGTACGCGGTGCTCGACGCCGAACTGGCAAGGATGGAGGCGGACGAGCGCTCCCCCGCCTGAGCGGTCTTGGGTGGCGCCCAAGACCGAACTCGAGTCCCGGGCGCCATCCACCTACAGAGGAGGCAGCCATACGAGCCATGTCACAGGTCGGAGAGATCAGAAAGGCGGCCGAAGCGCCGAACGGAACCCTGGCGGGCAGCTCTCGGACGACACCCATACGCCCGTTCCTGCGGCAGATCGCATGGCGCGCCGGTAATCGAGTGCAGCCACGACCGCCGGAGCCAGCCCCGCACCGATGACTGATCCGGCGACTGCATCGCTTGGGTAATGCACGCCGGTGTGGACCCGTGAGTAAGCTACGAGGGCAGCGGTGGCCGTAAGTGGAAGCCCAGCCCCCGGTAATGCAATTCCCACACCGGCGGCGAAGGCGAACGCCGACGCCGCGTGGCCCGAGGGAAAGGACGTGGAGCGGGGCATCGCCACGCGGCGGAAGCTCGCAACCTCGTTGGCGCGCCGATCGGGTCGCCGACGTCGGGAGAGTGGCTTGAGCAGCAGGTTGACGACCGCCGAGCTGAGGGCGACGGACGCCAGGCCGTTGACGGCGGCGCGCTGTCCCTGCCGACCGCCCGCGGCGGCTAGCGCGGCGGCACTCCCGATCCACAGCTTCGAGTGATCGGCAGCCCGCGACAGTCTCCGGAAGTTGCGATCCAACCCAGGAGTCCGGGTCGCCGCGGCCGCCGCGTAAAGGGCTATGTCCAGCCTTCCGATTTCGTCCCGCCAACCGACGTGGCCTGCCCTGGGGTGCGTTGCAATCGGGGGCGACATCGTTCGGTCCGCGATGCTACTCACCGCGGAACCGGGGCGCGAGTGTGTCTGCCCATATGAGTGCTTCGCGAGAACAGCCGGAACGATGGGAACGCGTCGATCCGCCGCGGCGACCCGTGCTGCTCATCAATCCGCGCTCCGGCGATGGCAAGGCAGCGCACGCGGCGCTTGCTGATCGGGCACGCGAGCGAGGCGTCGAGCCTGTCGTGCTCGGACCGGGAGACGATCTCGCGACACTCATCGCAAACGCGGTGAATAGCGGAGCCGACGCGCTCGGCATGGCCGGCGGCGACGGTTCGCTGGCGCCCGTCGCTGCCGCTGCGGCAGAACGCGACTTGCCGTTCATATGCCTTCCCGCCGGGACGCGAAACCACCTCGCCCTCGATCTGGGTATCGCCCGCCATGACCTCATCGGAGCGCTCGACGCGTTTACAGAGGGGCTCGAGCGCCGGATTGACATGGCCGAGGTCAACGGCCGCCCGTTTCTGAACAACCTCTCGCTGGGCGTCTACGGCGAGGCCGTGCGCCGTTCTGGCTACCGCGACGCCAAGTTGCGAACGATACTGGACACGATGCACGAGGTGCTGAGCTCGACCACCCCGACATCCGGCCTAATCGTCACCGACGACCTGGCTCGCCGGCACACCGCCCCGTTGGTCGTGCTCATCTCCAACAACCCGTACGCCCTGGACCAGCCATTGGCCGCGGGCTCGCGGCCACGGCTCGACACCGGGCGACTGGGGATCGTCGCGCTGGATCGCCCTGGCGCCGCGCCGCCCTCGGTCTTTGCGTGGATCGCGCCCTCGGTGGAGATCGCGGGCACCGCGGCCGTACCCGCCGGCGTCGACGGCGAGGCCGTCAGCGTGGTGCTGCCGCTCCGGTGCACAATTCGTCCCGCCGCGCTGCGCGTCCGGATCTCACGCCACCATCCGGGCGTCTCGCCTTCGGCGTTGCTCTCGTCACGCCGACCGACTCGTGGCGCAGGTCCGGGAGCATGACACTAGGCGGCACGCTCGGTGTGTCAGCTGATCACCGCGACTCACAATCTGCTGACGCTCCACGACGCCCCGACCGGCCCAGGCGCCCTGAACCGCGCCCGGAACCAGAGCCGCTCAACCGGAACACACTCCTTGTAGTCCGGTTCGGCTCACTGCTTTGTCGTGCGCCCACGTAGAGGGGCTCTCAGGGCCACATTCGTCATGCTCGCATCCTCTCGGTGGCCGGTCGGCTTGCTCACTTCACGCGAAGCGTCATGATGCATTCGTGGGCGTACCCTTAGATCCAGCGCTGTCGGAGAGTGAGGTTGCTGGTGCTCTGCGCGCGGTTGGGATCCCGGCGGAGGTGATCGAGCGTGCGATCGAGCGTGGGGATCCGGAGAGCGCGATCTTCGATGCGGTGCTGATGCCTTCGGTGGCCGAGCGAACCGTGACCGCGGAGGAGATCGAGCGAGGAGGGGGGCTGCGCGTCGGCGATCTGCAGGCGTTGATCGGGGCGTTCGGACTTCGGCCCCCAGCTCCGAAGGAGCCGGCGTTCTCGCCGGAGGAGGCTCGGGTGTTTGTCGAGCTCGGTCGCCTGGATGACATCTGGCCTCCAGAGTTCGACGTGCGCCTCGGGCGCGCGTGGGGTCCGCTTCTGGCGCGCGCCGCGCAGGCCGCCATGCAGCTGTTCCGCCACTACGCGGAGCCGAGGCTGCGCACCGATGACACCGACCGCCTTACGGGCCTGCGGGCAGTGCAGAGCGCGTTTGAGCGCCTGCTCCCATTGGCCGATCCGGTCCTCCTCGGCGTCTACCATCGGTGGGTAGAGCATGAGCTGGCACAAGCAGCCGTCAGCGAGGCGGAGGCATCCAGTCATACGCTGCCGGGTGCGGTCAGCGTCGCCTTCCTGTTCTGCGATCTGAAGGATTTCACAGCCTTCGCGGATGCCGAAGGTGATGAGGCTGCGATAGCGGCGCTGGATCGGTTCTTCGACACGGTGGCCCTCGAGCGCGGCGACGATTCTCGCCTCATGAAGGCGTTGGGAGACGGGGTCATGCTCGCGTATGGAGAAGCCCCCACAGCCGTGGCTGCTGGCGCACGCATAATGGCTCTCGCGCGCACATCGACACCTCTGCGCGTGCACGCGAGCGTGCACTGCGGGGTGGCGATTGCTCGCGATGGCGACTACTTCGGTCGCGCCGTCAACCTGGCGGCTCGCCTGCTCGACGCTGCCGATGCCGACCAGCTTGTCGCCACGCGATCCGTCGTGGAGAGCACGGTCGACTCCTACGCGTGGGAGCCGATCGGTGTTCGCAAGATGCGTGGTGTCGCCCAGCCCGTCGAGGTCTTCCGCCTCCGGTAGCCGGCAGAAGGCGCACGAAACTCAGCGGCTCCTGACGCGAGCCGAGCGCGTGGCCCGGGGCAACGCGGCTCGGCCGAGGTGCCGCGCTCGAGTCATGGCGTCTTTGAGCCAGGACCGGATCCTCCGGACCCGATCGAACTCCGGCCGTTCGAGTCGAGCCGCTGATCCCGATGTCTCATCGTGTCGCTGCCTCCTCGGCAGGAGACCTGACGCAGCTCGGCCGCCGGGTCGGCGCCGGGCGAGCGCGAGGCCCTCGGCGCTCTCCCAGGGCCTCGCCGCGCCTGATCGCCCCTTAACTCGACGATGCTGCGTGTGCGGCCGACTCTGTCGCGTGCTCGGCAGGATCCTGCTGGTGCCGCGGAAGCTTCGCCTTGAGCTCCGCGACCTTCTCCTGGACCTCGGTCTTGTGTTTCTCGTGGCGCTCCTCGAGCAACTGCTTGCGCGCCTTCTTCCGCGCCGCGCGCTGCGCCTCTTCGGCGGCGGCGATCTCGGCTTCCACGTCCCGCACGTCGCGTCGCAGCACCGTGCCCGAGCGCGAGGTCATGACCGCGTCCACGACCTCGTGGTCGCTCGGCTCCCCCAGCTCTGCAAGAAGCGTGTTGTGGTCCGGGCGCACGCTCTCCGAGAACGCTGCCAGGACTGAGTCGGTGTCTTCCGCCTCTTCGAGGTCGAACAGCGAGCCGATCAAGAGGCCGGTCGCCCCCCCGATCAGGACACCCAGCGGGCCGCCGAGGACGCCGATCAGCAGCCCGATGAGCCCGCCGGCGGCCGTTCCGACCACTTCTTCGCCGCCGGCAGCTTCCTTCGTGCTCACCCGACCGCTCGCATCGCGTGTCACCACCGCCGCACTGCGAAGCTCGATCAGGCCTTCGGAGTCGAGCTGCTTCAGCCTCGCAAGCGCCGCGTATGGCTCGTCGTCGTCGTCGAAGTTCGCGGCGATCACGTTGGTCTGATTCAGGTCTGCCATTCTTCTCACCTCTTTCTTTTCGCTCGTCCGGGACATCTCTGGTTGGAGCTCGCGCACGAGGACGAGGGCGGGCCCCAGCCCTTCAGGCCGTTGTTGCCTAGTAAGCCGGCCCGCTCAGGCCTGACTGCTCGCGTTCGTGGTCGAGGCCTCCTTGGACGCAGCAATCAGCTCCTTGGCCAGCTCGTCGGTGGTGGCATTCAGATCGCGCCTGATGGTGTTGGCGGCTTTGGTCACGGCCTGTTCGAAGCCCTTCTGCAGGGTCGGTTCGCCGATCACGATCAGCTCCACCTCGGCCGCGCCGAGCGCCTGCGCCGCTTCGTGCAGTTCGCGGCGGGGCAGCTTTCCGGCGCCGAACCACTCCGGGATCACTTGGATACGAGGGTGCTCTGCGCGCTTGACGATGTGGGGCTTGCCTTCCTCTTTGTCTATGACGGCGGCGTCGTACCTGCCGATCACCTTGGCCTTGTGCAGTTGCTCGAAGGCCTCGAGATCGGTGAGCGCCGAGTCGACGTCGTCGTACACGGCGGCGTAGAGAACAGCTTCTTCGGACTTGTCAGACATTTGATCCTCCTGGGACGTGACCTGCGATTTGATGCGGACCTCTAGCTGCTGCTCCGGAAGCAAGGCTCGATCCCGGTGCGCTGTCCTCGCGCGCATTGCGCGATTCAGCACGCGATCAGCCATCGATTCCCGCTGTTATGACCTTGATCTCGTTCGTGATTCCGCCGACGCCGGGCAGTCCCGAGACGGCCGCGAACGCGGCGTCGCTCTCCTCTTGGTGTTTGACCTCCCCCTTGAGGGTCAGCCAGCCGTCCGCCACCCCCACGTCGACTCGGTCCGCGGGGGCCGCGGCGTCGGACATCAGAGCCTGCAGCGCGGCGCCACGGACCTCGTCGTCCTCAGAGCGGTCTCGGAGGTCGACCCGGAGCTCATCCGCCAGGCCGCGAACCCCCGACACGGAGCGGGCGATCTCGACGGCGGCTCGATGCTGCTGGAAACTGCCCACGGTGCCGCGCAGGGTCACCGTGCCCGCTCGCGCCGAGACCGCTATCTCCCCCGGGTGGGGGACACGGCTGTCGCTCTCGAGCTTGGCTTGGGCCTCCTCTGCGATGTGCTTGTCGTCGGTCATGGGAAACGCTCCTAGTGTGCTGGTTTGGGCTCTGCTAACTGCGCGGTGCGGGGTGGACGACCATCGTCGGGCTCAGGAGTCGGAAGCCAAGCGGCGGATCTGGAAGGCGCGCACGATGTCCGTGATGCCTGCCATCAGCGTCCAGATGCCGGCGAACACGAGCAGCGTGTAGGCGCGCTCCAGGAAGAACTGACCACTCACCCAGAACGCGGGCACCATCATCAGGATGCCGCTGATCAGGGTCAGCCACGAGAGGTCGTTGAAGACGCGTTCGGACCATCGGGCACCTCGCCGGCGGACTTGTGGGTACCGGGGTATTGGGACATCGCTGGCTCCTTGGATTCGTATGTGACGGCGACCGTTCTCCTCGAAGCAGCCTTCAAGGAGAACGTGCTTGTCCTTGACCTCGGCGATCAGCCGTTCGCATCCTCGAACCGACTCCAGCTCGCAGCCGAGCATGGGTGACGCACGCTATGCCACACCGGCCTGGGCGGCATCAGGGGAAAACCACCTGCCGCGCCGCGGACCTTCCACGGCGCGGCCTCAAGCGATCCGCGTCCCGGCATCGCCGCACGCCTGGTCGGCGGTGCTCGGCGGCACGGCCGACCGTCAGCTGTGGGGCGAGGTCACAACACCCTTCGTCGTGGACGGCTGTGATCGACGCGGCCGCGGCGTCGCTGTCAAGGTAGGTGCCGCTGACGCCGAAGCGAGGGTCGATCCCGCCGAGCGGGCGCATCTGTCCGTCGAGTTCATAGAGCAGCGGAACGCCTCTCGGCAGGTTGACCTCGGCAATCTCAAGGTTGCCGATGCGATCGAGATGCTTGACGAGTGCCCGCAGCGAGTTGCCGTGAGCGGAGATCAGGACGAGCCGACCTGAGCGCAGGTCTGGAACGATCGCGTCGTACCGCGTCGTACCAGTAGGGCAGCACACGGGCCTGACCTGCTCACCGCGCACGCGCGCGGCGATCCCGCGCTCTTACTCGCCTGCCTAGACATTGCATAAGCAAGGCGGGCCGAACCAACGTTGGCGGCGCTTGTTCTGCGTCTGTTAATGAGCTGGCCCCGGAGCAGGCGGTAGAACAGTCCGATGCGGGGTCTACTTCGCCTGCGATGCGCACGTGCGCTCCGGGGAGGGCCGCTGGTCGCGGCCCTCGCGCTCGCCGCGTGCGGCTCGACCCCCCACCACACAACCTCACAGCTGCCCCCGGCGGCAGAGCCGGCCAGTGCCCCCGCCGCAGGCGTGGCACCGGCGGGCAGGAGCGTCACCGTGGGCAACTCGCCCGAGGGGATCGCAGCCGACTCGCGCAGCGGACTGGCCGTCGTCTCGGTGCGGAACCCCGCGCAGCTCGTCCTGCTCGATCTCGACACCGGCCGGGTCGTGCGGCGGATACCCATCCAAGGTCCGGCCCGGCACCTGCAGCTTGCCCGCCCCGGCGGCCCGGTGCTGGTCCCGGAGGAGCCGATAGACACCCTGCTCGAGCTGGCCCTCCCGTCGGGCCGCAGCAGCTCGATCGCGGTCGGGGCCCACCCTCACGACGCCGCGGCCGCCGGGCCCTTCGTCGTCGTCTCGGACGAGTTTGGGCAATCGGTATCGGTGCTGAAGGGCCCGCGGGTGGTCGCAACGGTCGGTGGCTTCGTCCAGCCGGGGGGGATCGCGGCGGTTGGGCCGGATGTAGCCGTTGTCGACGTGCGGGCGAACTCGGTGACGCTCATCGACGTGGGCGCACGCCGGGTCCTCGGTCGCCTGGCCGCCGGCCAGGGCCCGACGCACGTCGTCACCGGTCGCGGTGGAGAGATCTACGTGCTCGACACGAGGGGTGGGGCGATCTTCAGCTACGCGACCCGCCCCGCGCTGAGACTGCTGGCGCGACTGTCGCTGCCCGGCGGGCCCTATGGCGTCGCGATCGACCCCCCGCGGCGCCGGCTTTGGGTGACGCTGACGGCGAAGGACGAGCTCGTCGAGCTGTCGGTAAGGGCCGGGGCACCGACTGTCCTGCACACGTTCCCGACCGGACGTCAGCCGAACACGTTGGCGGTCGATCTCCGCACGGGCAGGGTCTTGGTAGCGGATGCGGGCGCGGGGAGCGTCGAGCTGATCGATCCACCTGCCGGCTGAGACTCGCCCCACCCCGTCGCGGCGACCGTCCGCGTTGCCGCCGTCGAGCCGGGAGCCGGCGAGAGCCAGGGGACCCCGCCGAAGGCCGGGATGTGGACAGCCATCACGTAGAGCGTGACGAGCAGGGTGGCGACCCGCAGCGGGCGGCTATGCCCGAGCGCGGCGAAGGGCAGCAGCCAGACGAGATACCAGGGCGCGAACGACGCGATCGAGGCGATCAGGGCGAGAAAGGCCCAGCCCGCAGCCGTGACCGCGTCGGCGCCCCGCCAGGCGGCAATGAGGGCGGCGAGCGCGATCAGCCCCGCGGCGGCGGTGGCGAGCGTCCGGATGGCCGGAGTGATGTGCGTACCCAGGGCGGCCGCGAGGCGGTTGGGGCCGCTGAACAGGGTGTCGAACAGCGGGTCCGTTGCGATCCGGTGGAGCTGGTCGAAGAAGTGCGAGCCGAACAGAATGAGCGTCGGCACGCCGAGCAGAACGGTCAGGATCGCCGCGCCGCGGACTGCGCGGCCGCGCCGACGGGCGGCGATCACCAGGAAGGGGAGGGCGAGGCCGACCGTGAGCTTGATCGCGGCCCCGGCGACAGCTGCCCCGGCGCCGCGTCCCTCCATCCCACGGAGGACTAGTGCCAGGCCGATCACGACCAGGCAGATCGCCAGGAGATCGTTGTGAGCGCCGCTGACAGCGTAGAAGAGGACAGCCGGATTGAGCCCGATGAAGATGACCGCCCGCGCCGGGTCGAGGCCCCGCTCACGGGCGATCGAGGAGGCGATGAAAGCGATCGCGATGGCGGCGGCGCCGGCGACGAGCTTGTATGCCCAAAGCGCCACCGCGACCGAGACGAAGCCGAGGGGAGCGCCGGCGGTGGAGAACAGCGGACCGTAGGGGCTCGGCTGATGCTGCCAGTAGACGAACCTGAGGATCGAGTCGTGCCCCAGGGCCAGCGGGGGGAAGACGTAGGGATCGAGCCCGTGCAGGGCGAGCTCGCGGCTGTAGGCGATGTAGCCGAAGACGTCGGTTGAGACGATCGTCGGGCCGAGCGTGAAGGCGAGGTTCGCGAGTAGCACGGTCGCGAGGGCGAGCCTCGTCGAGATCGATCCGGCGCAGGCCAGTGCGACGAGATAGCCGCCCACCATCACGATCAGCGCGGCGCTCAGCTGCGCCGGCTGTAGCCAGTTGCCGTCGCCGGCGATGTTGCCGAACACGCCCGTGATCCAGCCGGGCCTGACGGTGGTGGGCAGCTCGAGCAGGTAGGTCCCGCCGGCTGCACCGACCGCCAGATAGATCGAGCCGCAGAGGATCGCGGCGAGCGCGGTGACTCCGAGGACGGCGGTGGCTCGGCGGGCCGCCGAGCGCTCCGTCTCCGTGACGGTGGGAGTGCGATCGACAGTCGGCGAACCGGCGCGGTCTGGGGCGCTCGTCGGGGGGTCGCGCTCGAGTTCATCGACGGCCGGCAATGGCGCGCGAAGCACCTCTGGGAGGGTACGGGGGAAAAGGTTACGTGGCGCGAAACTCGGTGATCGGGCCCGTCTGGGGGCGCGCGCGATCACGTAGCGTTGACCACATGACGCTCGGCAAGCGCCCGGACTCGAGCCCGGCCGCAGCCGTCGCGCGGGCGTCACCACGAACGCTGTTGCTCGAGGGGGCGCTGGCAGCCGCGGTGAGCGTGGTCTTCGCGGCGTGGGTGCTTCGCTTGTGGCGCGGGGACCTGGGCCTCCCGCTTCGCTACTCCCCGGTCGACGACGCGAAGTTCTATCTGATGCTCGTCAAGGGCATCACCGACCATGGCTGGTACTCGTCGAACGCGAGCCTAGGCGCGCCCTTCGGCCAGCACCTCGTCGACTATCCGCAGGGAGCCGACAGCCTCAATCTGCTGCTTATCCGGTTCCTCGCGCTGTTCTCCTCAAACGCGGCCCTGCTCATCAACCTGTTCTTCCTGGGGACGTTCGCGCTGTGCGCCTTCACAGCCCACCTGGTCCTGCGCGTGTTTGGCCTCAGCGCCCTCTCGGCCGGCCTTTCTGCCGTCCTCTTCTCGCTCCTGGCCTACCACTTCTTCCGGGGCGAGTCCCACCTGTTCCTGTCGGCCTACTACGCGGTGCCGCTCACGGCCTACCTCTTCCTGCGTGTGTTGGGCGGCGGAACGCTGTTCGCCCGTCGGTCTTCGGCCGGGCACCGGATCATCGCCTGGTCCTCGCGCAGGACGCTGCTGACGCTGGCGGTCTGTGTGGTGATCGGCTCGGACAACCTCTACTACGCGACGTTCGCGGTCGTGATGCTCGCGGGGGCCACCCTGATCGGAGTGGCGACGCGCCGCTGGACGTCTGCCATCCAGGGCCTCCTGGTGGCTGCCCTCCTCGTCGCGACGGTCGGGGTGAACCTCGCTCCCAGCCTCGCCTACCGAACCGAGCACGGCACCAACGTCGCGCTCGAACGGTCCCTGGCGGCTAACGAGAGCTCCAACGAGGCCTTCGGCCTGAGGCTCTCGAACCTGCTGCTGCCGGCACCCGGCGCGCGGATCGCGCCGCTGCGGCGGGCGACCGAAGAATATGACCAGGCGATCGCGCCCGGCTACTGCGAGGCCTGTTACGCGAGCCTCGGCACGGTTGGCGATCTCGGCTTCGTCTGGCTGACCCTCTGCGGGTTGCTCGCGATCGTGGGCCTCGCGGCGCTCCCTGCCGGGGACCGCCTACTGCGCGATGCGGCGATCGGCGCCTGGCTCGCGATCGCGGTCGGCTCCGTCGGCGGCCTCGCGAGCCTGCTCGAGCTGCTCTTCACGCCCGACGTTCGGGCCTGGAACAGGATCTCGGTGTTGATCGCGTTTTTCTCGCTGCTGTCCGTCGGCGTGCTGCTCGACGCCCTCCGACAGCGCCTCGGCCCCCTGCGCCACGGCGGCGCACTCGGTCTGATCGCGCTGGCCGCGGTCCTGCTGTTCGGCGTCTACGACCAGAGCAGCGACTCCTACATCCCGCCTTACCGCGCCACGGCCAGGCAGTGGCGGAGCGACGCGCAACTGGTGCGGGAGATCGAAGCCAGGCTCGGGCGCGGCGCCGGCATCTTCGAGCTTCCCTACGTCCCCTTTCCCGAGGGCTATCCCGAAACACCGGTCGGCGACCAGGTGGCCACGTACGCTACGAAGTACGAGCTGCTGCGAGGTTACCTGCACTCGCAGCATCTGCGCTGGAGCTACGGGGCGATCAAGGGAAGGCCGGCCGATTGGCCGGCCGCGCTTTCGGGGCAGCCGCTGCCCTACGTCCTCGCCGCGGCGGGGGCGGCGGGCTTTTCGGGTCTGTGGGTCGACCCCGCGGGCTTCGAGCCGGCGAAGTGGGCGCGACTGCGCTCGGCGCTGCGGGCGACCCTCGGGGAAGCCGGTCTTGCTAGTCCCGATGGCGACGTGTGGTTCTTCGACCTGCGTCCCTACCTCGCGCGCCTGGCGCGATCGCACACGGGCGCTGAAACTGCCCTCTTGCGCGAGCGCTCGCTCCGCCCGCTGCTGAGCGAGTGCCACAGCGGCGGCGGTCTTGAGCTCGTGAACCCGAGTGGCTTCCCCGTCGCGGCGACTCTGCAGGTGCGTCTAGCCCACCCGCCGACGGTCCACGAACTCCCGGCCGTCGCCTTCCCGGACGGTCGCGTAAGCGAACAGGCGGGCCGCTCCCCGATCACGGTGCTCGAGCGGCTCACGCTCGCCCCCGGCCGGACGCCGATCGCTGATCCGCGCTCGGCGGCTGGCGCAACGCAGGTCCTTTACTCCTCCATAACCGACGACGCCCTGGTCTCCTTCAGCGCCGGCCCAGCAGGGTCGAGCACGCTCGTCCCCGGCCTCACCGGGCCACCATGCGCGCGATGAGCGGATGAGCACCGAGACGCTCCCAGCCGGGGCAGGTTCAGGTGCTGCGCGCGGCGCCGTCCTCTCCCCGCTTGCCCTCTCGGCCCCCGCGCTGCTCGCGGCGGTGTCATTCGCGGGGTTGACGGCCGGAAGCTTCCTGATCGTGCTGATGGCCGCCGAGCGGCCGAGCACCTTCACCCCGACCAGCGCCGGCGGCTACTTCCCCACCTGGATGGCCGGGCCCCTTCGCGGCCTGCTTCCCGGGTTGACGCACGACGACAACCGGCTCGCTTGGCTGCTGAGCGGGGTGATGCTCGCGATGTACGTCCTCTACGTAGTCGCCTTCCGCCTCGCCGAGCGGCTCCGGGCTCGCTGGACGGTCGCGGCTCTGCTCGCGATCCATCTGGCCTTCCTGCTCTCACCGCCGTTGCAGTACACGGACGTCTTCAACTACGTGCACTACGGGCGGATGGGGGTGCTGCAGGGCCTCAACCCCTACACGGTGATTCCCGCGCTCAGCCCGCACGGCGATGCGAGCTTCGCGTTGAGCAACTGGCGTCACCTGCTGAGCCCCTACGGGCCTGCGTTCACGCTGTTCAGCTACGCGCTCGTACCGCTTGGCGTGGCCGGCTTCTTCTGGACGATCAAGCTGGCAGTCGCTCTGGCCAGCCTGGGCACGCTCGCGTTGGTGTGGCGCGGCGCGCAACTACTGGGGCGCTCACCGGCGTCCGCCGTCGCCTTCGTCGGGTTCAACCCGATCGTGCTCGTCTGGGGCCTGGGGGCCGACCACAACGACAGCCTCATGCTCTTCTTCGCAGTGCTTGCCGTCTACCTGACGCTCCGGACGCCGGCAGCCCCGAGGGCGGCGGGAGCGGCTCTGGTGCTCGCCGTTTTCATCAAGGCCTCCGCGGCGGTGCTACTGCCGGTGTTCCTCGCCGCGGGTCACAGGCGCGGCCTGGTCCGCGGCGGGCGCGCCGCCGCGGTGGTGCTGGGGACAGCATCCGTGATCGCGTTCGGTCTCCACACGCCGGACCTCTTGACCCAGAGCAGGCTCGTCACTGCGATCGGTCTGCCCAACCTGCTCGGCCTCGCGCTCGGCCAGGGCGGGGAGACGCCGGCGCTGCACCTCGGCGTGGAGCTGGGTCTTGTGGCCGCTGTGGGCGGCTGCACTGCTGCTGTCCTGCGCGGCCGGCTGAACTGGCTGACGGCGGCGGCGGTCGTGCTCAGTGCCCTGACGGTCTCGCTCAGCTGGGCGGTCCCCTGGTATCTGCTGTGGGTGCTCCCCTTCGCCGCGCTCTCGCCCACCCGGCGGATGCGCGGCGCCGTCGTCCTGCTCGGCGCCTACTTTCTGATGGCGTTCATGCCGGCTGCCTACCTGCTCGCACAGGACCTCCACTTCGCGCCTCAGTCCACCCACCTCGGCGTCGTACACCAGCGTCAGGTCGAAGCCTTGCTGCACTAGGCGCGTGCGTAGGATGCCAGGGTGAGCGTCGGCATCATCACGGGTTCGGGCACCTATGCCCTGGCGGGCCTGGAGGGCGCCGCGATGAGCACCGTCGAGACCCGGTTCGGCTCGGTCGAGCTCACGACGGGTCGCTGGCATGGCGCCGAGGTCGTACACGTCTCACGACACGGAGAGGGGCACCCGCGGCTCTCCAGCCAGGTCAACCACCGTGCCAACGCGCTGGCGCTGCGCGCGGCCGGCGCCGAGGTCGTGCTGGCGGCAACGATCTGCGGCGCCGTCGACCCTCGCCTCGAGCTGGGCGAACTCGTCGTCTTCGACGACCTGCACTTCCTCGCGAATCGGCTGCCCGACGGGTCGATCTGCTCCCTTTACGACAGGCCGGGCCTCCCCGGTCGCGGCCACTGGGTCTATGAGGCCCCATTCTCCGAGTCGCTGCGGCGCGCGCTGCTTGGCGGCGCCTCCTCAGCGAGGCTCCGCGTGCGCGACGGCGGCTGTTACGGGCACGTCGACGGGCCCCGCTTCAATACGCGGGCGGAGATCCGCATGCTGGCCTCCTGCGGGGTCAGTGCTGTCAGCCAGACAGCGGGCCCCGAGACGGTCCTCTGCGGCGAGGCCCAGCTGCCCTATGCCCTCGTCGGCTACGTGACCGACTACGCCAACGGGGTGATGGACGAGGCGACCCCGGTCGAGCAGCTGACCGAGCTGATGGGCCAAAGCGCCGCGGCTCTGGGCGCGAGCATGGCGGGCGCCGTGGCGCTGATCGAGCCAGGTGCCATCCCCGTCACGGGCACCCACATAAGATGGCAATGATCGGAGGGCGGGCACGATGCCCGAGGTGATCCTGCCCGTCCTGGACGAGGCCGCGGCGATCCCGGGGGTGCTCGCCGCACTACCCGATGGCTACCGGGCGATCGTCGTCGACAACGGCTCGACTGACGGCTCAGCGGAGATCGCGACGCGGTTGGGGGCGAGGGTCCTAAGCGAACCACGCCGCGGCTTCGGCGCCGCCTGCCACGCCGGCCTGGAAGCGGCCGAGCAGGAGATCGTCTGCATCATGGACTGTGACGGATCGCTGGATCCCGGCGACCTGCCTGCCCTGGTCGCGCTGATCGAGCGCGGCGAGGCTGATCTCGTACTCGGCCGCCGCCGGCCCACCCGGGGCGCGTGGCCCTTGCATGCGCGGATCGCGAACATGGCGCTCGCCGCGCTCCTAAGCAGGCGGACCGGTCTGGCGCTGCGTGACCTCGGCCCGATGAGGGCGGCGCGGCGCACGGAGCTGCTTGGGTTAGGCCTGACCGACCGAGCCTTCGGCTACCCACTAGAGATGGTCATCCGCGCCGGGGCAGAGCACTGGGGCGTGCACGAGCTGCCGGTCGTCTATCTCCCGCGGGCGGGCCGCTCGAAGGTCACGGGCACCGTGCGCGGCACGGGCCGGGCGATCCGCGACATGACGCGCGTCCTGGCGAGGGCGGGAGCGCGATGATCCTCGTCACCGGCGGGGCAGGTTTCATCGGCTCGCACATAGTCGACGCGCTGCTCGCCGAGGGCCACGAGGTGCGCGTGCTCGACTCGCTGCTCGCCCACGCCGAGGTACCCGCCTACCTCGCGCCTGAAGCGGATTTCATCGAGGGTGACGCGCGTGACCCGGCAACCGTCCGGCGCGCGCTCAAGGGGGCCGAGCACGTCTGCCACCAGGCCGGGATGGTTGGCCTGGGCTCCAACTTCCTCGACATCGCCGACTACGTAAGCCACAACGACACAGGCACGGCCGTGCTGCTGCGGGCACTCGCCGCCGCGGACTTCTCCGGGCGTCTCGTGCTGGCGTCGAGCATGGTCGTCTACGGCGAGGGCCGCTATGCGTGTCACGAACACGGCGTCGTGCGCCCGGCGCCGCGGCGTGCCGAGGAGCTCGACGCGGGCCGCTTCGAGCCGGGCTGCCCGCACTGCGGGGGAGGGCTCGAGGGCCAGCCGATTCCCGAGCAGGCGGAGCTCGATCCGCGCAACGTCTATGCCGCGACGAAGCTCCACCAGGAGCATCTCGCAGCCGCCCTCGAACGCGAGGCGGGGGTGCCCGTGACGGCGCTGCGCTACCACAACGTCTACGGTCCGCGGATGCCGCGCGACACCCCCTACGCGGGCGTCGCCTCGCTGTTCGCGAGCGCGCTGGCCGCGGGCGAAGCACCGAGGGTGTTCGAGGACGGCGCCCAGCGGCGTGATTTCGTCCACGTCCGCGACGTGGCACTCGCAAACGTTGCGGCCCTGACGTCCGCAGAGCCGGTGACGGGAGCGCTCAACGTCGCCAGCGGGCAGCCGCGAAGCGTTGGAGAGATGGCGCAGGCGCTCGCCGACGCCGCGGGCCGCGACGCGCCGCGGCCCCTTATCACGGGCGAGTACCGGATGGGGGACGTCCGCCACGTGTTCGCGTCGCCCGAGCGGGCGGAGAGACTGCTGGGGTTCCGTGCGGGCGAGGACTTCGCTCAGGGCATGCGCGAGCTCGCCCGGGCGGAGCTGCGCACGTAGGCCAGCCCCGAGAGCAGGAAGAGAACCCCAACGACGATCAGATAGCGCTGGAGGTAGACGTCCTGGGTATGGCCGCTGGCGACGTGGAAGGTCGCGTTTCCTTCACGCAGGATCTCTGCGCCGAAGACCAGCAGCAGCAGTGCGCTCAGGATAAGCGGGACGCGAACGTAGACCCACCCGGGCGAGCGCGGGGGTGCCAGCTCGGCCGCTCCCTGCTCGGACAGCCCAGGCGCGGCGTGGTGTGCGTCGGCTCGGCGCGAGATCGCGAGCACCAGGCGGTCCAACGCAGAGTAGAGCGGCAACACGATCATGTCGTGGGCGATGATCGCGCCCACGAACCAGATCAGGATGTACCTGATGCTGATCGCCGGTTCGTCCAGCCAACCTTTGACGGCGATGCCCGTGACGGCGATGCTGGCCATGAAGGCGAGGAGATGCAGCGGGCTCGCGCCGTAGTGGCGGCGGAACATCGCCAGACGCCCGGACACCCGCTCACACCTCGCTGAACTGCATCTTGGAGACCCACTTCGTACAGTGCACGCCCGGCAGGGCAGGTCCGATGATCCGCGCCGGATAGCCGTGGTCGAGCGAGAGGTCGACACCGTTGACCTTCAGGGCGAGCAGCGTCCGCCCGTCAGCGATCTCGGTCTTGGAGAGCGTCGCCGCGGTGAAGACGCCGTCGGTCTCGATCGAGATGTTCCTGACAGTCGCCTCCCCGCCGACCCCGGCGAGCTTGGCCAGGTGGACGACCGGGACGCCGGTCCAGCGCTGCGTCGTGGACCAGCCCTCGACGCAGGCGATCGGCAGATCGTAGGTGTGCTGGGGCATCGCCAGCAGCTGATCGCGGGTCAGCTTGACGGTGGGCCCGGCTCCGGCCAGCTCGAGCTGCCAGGCAGCGCCGACCTTTTCGGGAGTGATCTGTGCCACCGCCGCCGTGCGGTTGACCGCGAAGCCGTTGGGACCTGAGCCGGCGCGGTCGCGTGGGCCGAAGATCGCAAGCGCCCTGAGTGGCCCTCCGATCGTGTCGCCCGCTCCCTGGATGAACAAGAAAAGTGAACCTGCACCCATCGTCCCGATCAGGGCCCGGCGGGACATCGTCGGCGCCGCAGGCGCCGAGGCAATCAGCGAGCTCTCCGGTTCGCCCTGGGGCTCGGAGCGGGTCTCCGCAAGGCTCTCCATCAGCGGCTTCAGCCCGTTCCGCGTGGCCAATGCCTCTTTCATCGTCGACACCTTGATCGCCGTGTGGAAGATGAAGGCGGTCGTGAAGATCCAGGCGCCGTAGTAGTGGGCGTTGGTGAAGAAGAACTTGAACAGGTACGCATACTGGATGTCCAGGATCCCCGTGGCGAACTCAAACAGGGCGCCGGCGACGAGAAGCGTCAGGGAGAGCCGCTCTAGCGCGTGTGCGACCGAGGGTGCAGGCGGCCACTCGAACAGCTTTGGGATCACCGACCACATCTTGAACAGCAGGATCGGCGTCGCTGCGAGCCCGATCGTGATGTGCGACCCCTGCGTGAAAGCGTAGAGCCAGGAGGGGTGGGTCGGCCAGTTGAACAGGTAGAAGTCGAGCGGCCCCAGTGCGCGCCCGACCGAGTTGCCCGGCAGGCTCGGATTGTAGGCGTCGTTCGAAAGGAAGCCCGTCAGCGCGATCAGCGGGATCGCGATCAACAGCAGAAGGCCGAGCAGCGATGTCAGCCACGGCCCGCGCAGCGGGCTGCGCCAGAAGGCCGGCCTGAACGGGCCCGGCGGCGGACGGTCCGGATCCGGCAGCGGTAAGCGCACAGTCAGGCGGCCGCCGCGGGCAGGCTGAAGCGGACACTCGTGCCGGCATTCGCGTCCTCGATCCAGATGCGCCCGCCGTGGGCCTCGACGATCGCGCGTGAGATCGTCAGCCCGAGCCCGGCGCTGTGGTCGCTGCGCGACGCCCGGTCGCCGCCCTGGACGAAGGCGTCAAACACCCGCTCGCGCTCGTCCTCGGGGATGCCGAGTCCGGTGTCGAGAACCTCGACCTGTACGGCGTCCTCGACGCAGCTCGCACGGACCGTCACGCTGCCGTCGGCCGGCGTGTGTCTGATCGCGTTCTGGATCAGGTTGAACAGAACCCGCTGGATCTGCTCGGGGTTGGCTCGCGCCGCCTCGAGGTCCTTCATCAGCTCGGCGCGGACGGACACCGATCCGGCCTCTGCCTGCGCGCGCATCGCGTCGACGGTCTCGAGCACCAGGTCCTCGAGTGGCACCCGTTCCATCGTCCAGCTGATGTCGCCGGCCTCCAGGCGCGAAAGCTCGAACAGGTCGTCGATCATCGCGCTCATCGCGCGAATGTGAACGCCGATGCGCGACACGTATTCCAGGCGCGTCGGCCCGTCGACGAGGTTGTCGGCCAGGGCCGCGCTGAGCAGCCGCAGGGAGGTAAGCGGCGTGCGGACATCGTGGGAGATCGCGGCCAGCAGCTGGCGCCGGGCGTCCTCCAGCGTGGCGCGGGAGAGTTCCTCGCGCTGCAGCGCCCCGACCAGGTCCTCGATGTCTCGGGCGACCAGCGCCAGCTCATCGCCGCCCGCGGCCGAGATCTGCACATCCCGCTGGCCGTCGGCGACCGCTTGCAGGCCGCGCCTGAGCTCATCGATGTCGCCGAGCACACCGCGCGTGATTGTGCGAACGCTCCACGCACCCACGACGCCGGCATACAGGGCGAGTACCGCCGTGAACAGCGCATCCGGCGCCGAGTGGGTCATCAGCGCGACGAACAGGCCCGCGGCGAGCAGCAGCTGGCCGACGACGATCGCCCCGCCGACCGCCAGCTGGCGTCGCATCCCGCCGACGCGTGAGCGCACGGCGAGGAAGCGCTCGACCACCAGCACCGTCAGCAGGCCGACCGGGGCGAGGATCGCCAGGCACGTCCAGCCCGCATGGCTGCCGTAGGCCAGGAAGCAGACGAGCGTTCCCGCGAGCGCTGTTCCAAGCGCGACGAGAATGTCCGCCGCCGAGCTCCTGAGGGCCCCCGTGCTCACGGCTGGAACCGGTAGCCGACCCCCCAGACCGTCTCCAGGAACCTCGGCCTAGCGGGGTCCCGCTCGACCTTGGCCCGCAGGCGGCGGACATGAACGGTGACGGTGGACGTGTCGGTGTAGAAGGAGTAGTGCCAGACCTGGTCGATCAGCTCGTGGCGGGTGAAAGCGTGGCCGGGGTGGCGCGCGAAGAACAGCAGCAGCTCGAACTCGCGCTGGGTGAGCCCAACCTCGGCGCCGTCGACAATGACGCGCCGGCCGGCTGGGTCGACCGACAGGCCTTCGAACTCGAGCATCGGCCCGCTGTCCGGCGCCGTGTCGAAGCGGCGCAGGACCGCATCGACACGGGCGACGAGCTCATCGGGGGAGAACGGCTTGACCATGTAGTCATCGGCGCCCAGCCGAAGTCCGACGACCCGGTCGGACTCCTCGCCCTTGGCCGTCAGCAGGATGATCGCGACCGGCTCGCGCTCACCGTCGCGCACCCGGCGCATTACCTCCAGGCCATTGAGTCCGGGGAGCATCAGGTCCAGCACGACCAGGTCGGGGCGGCTCTCCGCGACGAGCCTGAGGGCGTCCGGTCCGTCCACGGCAGTGCGCACCTCATAACCGGCGCGCTGCAGGTAGCGCGAGACGACCTCGGTGATCGTGGGCTCGTCATCCACCACGAGAACCGATCCGCAGGCGTGGCGATGGCCGTTCGCGACGAGGGTACCCATCGCCCGATTGTCCCACCCCTCTGCGCCCCGGGGCTATCGCGCGCGGGACCGTTCCTAGTTTCGTAATGTGATTCGGGCTCGCCTGCGCGTAGCTTTGCCGCTGTGCAGGCCCCTCCTCCCCACGCAGCCCTGATCGTGATCGCCAAGGCGCCAGTCGCCGGGCGGGCTAAGACGCGCCTGTGTCCGCCGCTCTCGCCAGCCCAGGCTGCCGAGCTTGCGGAGGCAGCGCTGTGCGACACCCTGGTAGCCGTCCAAAATACCCCCGCCGCCAGGCGGGTGTTGGTGCTCGAGGGCCCTCCGGGCGATTGGCTGCCGGTGGGCATCGAGGTCATCCCGCAGCGACCTGTTGGGTTTGCCGAGCGCCTTGCCGGAGCATTCGAGGACGTCGGCGCGCCCGCGTTTCTGATTGGCATGGACACGCCCCAGGTGACGACCACGCTGCTTGAGGCTGCACTCGAGGCGATCGGCGCGCCTGAAACCGACGCCGCGCTCGGCCTCTGCGAGGATGGCGGCTACTGGGGGATCGGCCTGCGCAGGGCCGACGGTCGGGTGTTCGCCGGGGTGCCCATGAGCACCGGGCGGACCGGTGAGTGCCAGCGGCTGCGCCTCGGAGAGCTGGGTCTGCGGACGGCCGCGCTGCCCACACTGCGTGATGTGGATCGCCATGCCGATGCCGTGGCCGTCGCCCGCCAGGCACCCGCTAGCCGCTTCGCCCGCGCCCTCGAGCGCGCGGAAGACGGCGCGGGTGCGGATCGGGCGGCGGCTTGAGCGCCCGCCCGCTCGACCGCCTGGCAGCGGTTGACCTCTATGGCGCCGAGCTGCTGCGCTCGGCGTCGCAGCCCCACGCCGTCGGCGCGCTGCGGGTCGTGGACGAGCACGGTGGCGAGCTGCCATTCGCGCTGCGCCGCTATCTCGAGGCGCCGACGGCCGAGGAACTTGGCGTCCTCACACGGGCGGTCGGTCCCGTCCTCGACATCGGCTGCGGTCCCGGGCGCCATGTCGTGGCTCTCAGCCGGCGCGGGGTGGTGGCAATCGGCGTGGATATCTCCCCGCTCGCGGTCAGGCTCGCGCGCACGCGCGGGGCGCACGTCATCGAGGGCTCGATCTTCGACCGCCTGCCGGGGGCCGGGACGTGGGGGAGCGCGCTTCTGCTCGACGGCAACATCGGCATCGGCGGAGCCCCGTGCCAGCTCCTCGCCCGCGTCGGCGCGCTGCTTGCGCCGGCCGGCATCGTGCTCTTGGAGGTCGAGGACCCCGACGTGCCGACAGGCACGTTGCGTGTGCGTCTCGAGTCCGGGCGGACGAGAAGCCATTGGTTCCCGTGGGCGCGGATGAGCACCGCCGAGTTGCCGGCGATTGCATCCGAGGCGGGCTTCGAGGTCCGCGAGAAGTGGCACGCGGGCGGGCGCTGGTTCGCCGCACTCGAGCGGCCTTGACACCGGCGTCCATCTCAGAAGACCGCGCGCTTGAACAGCCGCACGTTGCGGTCGCGCGGGCCACCGGCGAAACCCTGGGGACGGCCGCCCTGGGCATCGATGTAAGAGAGCTGCCGCGAGATGTCTCCGATCCGGGGGTCGGGTGCGTGGTCGATCATCCACACCTCGAGCGCCGCGGCGCGGGTGCTCTGCTCGACCAGGCGCAGCGCCCTAAGCTCCTGCGGGAAGTCGATCAGCGAACAGGTTGCGATCAGCCAATAGCCGCCCGCGGGGCTCGGTCGGGGCGTGATTCGGTTGCGGTGGGTGTGGCCGGAGAGGGCTGCGATCACCCGCGGGGACCGGTCGAGCAGGGCCAGCACCCGCTCACCGCCCTGGCTGCTTGCGAGCGGCTGATGCGAGGCGAGGATCACCCAACGATCGCCCGCCGACGAGAGCGCGGCTTCGAGCCGGGTCGCCTGTTTGGGGTGCACGAGCCCGCCCGACGCGCCTTCGCGACGGACCAGGTCGAGCACGATCACCCGCAGCCGCGCGCCGACGTCGAAGCTGTAGTCGAGCAACTGGCCTGATCCTCCCAGGCTCGAGGCGCGCAAGCCGGCAAGAACCTCATCGACGGCCAGCTCTTCCCGTGCCGCGTCGGGAGCGACGGGCACCGACGCCGCGGCCCTCACCTGTTCGATCAGGCCTTCCAGCAGCCCCGGATTGCCAAGGGAGTCGGGTGAGCTGAGCGACGCGGCAGGCGACGACAGCGACAACCCGGCAGGCAGCTTCAACCTCGTCGGGAGATCCCAAACCGCGCGGTCTCCGAGCGCGATAGCGCGGGTCAGGGGGGTCGGCGCGAGGACGCCCTGGACGAGGATGTCGTGGTCGCCGAGAACCGGGTAGATCGGGACCGTCGTTCCCGGGCTCGTGAAAGGCTGCACCGCTTCGGCAAGCAGACCGGGGTGACGCGGAGCGTCGAGGTCGGGGCGATAGTAGAAGGGGTCGGGGTTGGCCTGGCTCTGCACGCCTTCGTACGCGCGACTGCCGCTGCGCGGATCGATTCGCCCGCCGGTCAGAAGCGCGAGCGCCCACTCGAGCTCGTTGCGCTGGGCGTTGTCGATCAGGTCGCCGCCCTGGATCAACGCGTCGGGGCCCAGCGCGGCAACCGAGCGCAGGGCGCCGGCGAGGACACGCTTGCTGAGCGCCTCCTGGGGTCGGAAGGTCGAGTTGAAGGGAGGACCGAGCCGGCGCAGGAATGGCACCCTGGCCGGCGACTCCTCATCCGTCACGTGAGCGTCCGTGAGGTGGGCGAGCAATGCCACGCCGCCGCCGGCGACACCGGCAGGCGCAAGATCGGTCCGATCGATCAACGCGGCGCCCGGCTGCGGCTCGAGGCCGTCCCCTCGCACGTCAGCCCACCTGGACTCGAGCGTCGAGCCGTCGGCAGCGGCCCGGATTGGCCGCGTTCCACCGCAGCCCGCGAGCACAAGGCCAGCGCCGCCAAGCGCAAGCGCCGCGATCGCCTCGCGGCGGCTGAGCGTTCGGTCGGCGGGGCGCCAGGGCTCGGCGGGGCTCATCCGCGCAGCGCCCCGACGATTGTCTCGGCGGAGGTCAGGCGGGCAACCCACATGACGGCGATCGTCGCGAACAGGCCGAACGCGGCGAGCACGATCACGATCTCGCCCGCGCCAGCGCCGAGGGCGAGCGAGGCGTAGCCGGCGGCCAGCCGGGCGAGCGCCGGGCCGAGCGCCAGGCGCTCGAGCAGGATCCCTGCGACGGCAGCGGGCAGGACGACCGTTGCCGCCGCCCCCGCGAGCAGGACCCGGACCGCGCCTGCTCCGGCCCCGCAGGCCCTCAGCACGCCAATCGTCGTTCGCCGTTCGCGGGCCATCAGGACGAGCGCCTGAATGAGCGCGTACAAACAGACGAGGCCGTTGACGATCGCGACGACCCGCAGGATGGAGGTGAGGGCGTCGATCAGGGCACGACTGGTGCCCACCGCGGCCGATGTCTTCGCCGGGGTCGCGCCGAGCGCCAGTAGTCCCGCCGTCACCGCGGCGCGGTCGGCGTTTGGGTGCAAACGGATCGCGATCTGCTCCCGGGCGAGGGGTTCGCCCGCGAGCAGGCCGTCCGCGGCGACGTAGGCCAGCCGGCCGTCGTGCTGCAACGAGTTGACGATCCCGGCGACTCGGAACCGCGCCTCGCGGCCCGAGGGGAGCTGGGCGGCGAGGGTCGAGCCGACCCGCAGGCCGAGCACTTCGGCAAGGCCCTGGCCGACCTCCGCCTCATGCGGGCCGCCCAGGCGCCGGCCGGAGGCGAGGGCAGGCGCCTCGAACACCGTGTGGTCGCCGGGGTAGCCGATCAGGTCGATCGTCTCGCCCAGTGAGTAGGAGTCGAGCGCCTGGACTTCGTAGCGGGGCGCCGCGGCCGCCACACCTCGCAGAGCCGCCACCCCTGGCGCGCTCGAAGCGGGCAGGTTGGCCGTGAGCTGATAGCGCTTGCCGAGCGCCGCCGGGTTGTTCGCCAGTTCGCCCAGCTCCGAGGCCAAGGCCAGCATCAGGAGGATGAATGCGACCGAGGTCCCGAGCACTGTCAGCGTCGAGAACAGCCTCACGCGCCGTGCAGTCACCAGCCTTGAACCCAGGCAGAACGTTCCCCCGCGGCGCGGGCGCCGCCGAGCGCGGCCGTCGTTCGTGGCGCCGGCGCGAAGCTCGAGCCCTGCGATCAGGGCGACCGGCGGGCGCGAGCCGGAGTGCCACACGGGCCCGGCCGAGGCGAGAAGCGGGATTGCCGTCGTCAGCGCGAAGCAACCGGCGAGCGGCCAGAAGATGGCGCGGCCGGGCGGGGCCTCGTTGAGCACCTCGAGCAGCCGGTCGGTTGGCCCACGTGCGAGCAGCGTCCCGGCAAGTACACCGACGGCGCTCGCGGGGACGCCGACGATCAGCGCCTCGACGGCCTGGGCGAGCGTGACGTGCGTCCGGGTTGCACCCAGCGCGCGCCTGAGGCCGATGCCGGCGAGGCGCCGCTGCACCTCAGCCCGGGCCGAGCTGGCGAGCATCACCGAGGCCGTCAGCAGCGCGATCGCCGACAGGGCGACGAGCAGCGCGATGACGATCCCGGCGGCTTCGTCGAGCAGGATCTTGACGCCCGCGCGGGTGACGAAGCGCAGCCCGTGGATCCCGTAGCTGGTGGCTCGCGCCTGCACGAGGACTTCGTCGAGGCGGCCCGGGTCGGAGACCCACAGCTCAGCGGTGTTCACGTCGGGGTCAGCTTCGTGCCCGAAGTGCGCTTCGGTGGTCGCGCGCGAGACGTAGACACGTGGAGCGGCCAACGGGAAGGCGACGTTCTCGGGGGACTCGGAGATACCGACGACCCGAACCCGGCCGAGCGCCTCCATGTCGAGCGTCGAGCCGGGATGAAGGCCCCAGGAGCGCGCAAGACCCTGCTCGACAAGCGCTTCGCCGTAGCGCGAGCCGAGCGGGCGCCCGGTGAGGATTGCGAAGCCGCGCCGGCCAGGGCCGATCACCTCGACGCTGGCGTGGTGGGAGCTGTGCCGTCCGCTAGCGATCGGGATGTTCGTCACCTCGAGGCGGAATGTCGCCGCGGCGAGCCCCGGGAGCGCGCGAATCTTCGACTCGACCCGGCTGAGCGGCTGTTCGTCGAAGCGGGCGATGACGTCCGGCAGGTCGGCCCTGGTGGCGCTGCGGTCGAAGCCGGTGTGCAAGCTGTAGGCGACCACGGCTGCCGTCGCAAGCATCGCCGCGGCGAGCGCAATGCCCATCGCCGTCAGTAGTGCCCGGCTCCGGCGCCGTGCGAGTTCGCGCAGCGCCTCCCGCCAGACGCCTCTCATCCGAGCCGGCCGTCGGCCATCTCGAGGATGCGATCGGCGGCAGCTGCGGTGTCGGGCTCGTGGGTGACCATCACCACGGCTCGCCCGCGCCCGGTCATCTCACGCAGCAGGCGTAGGACCTCGCCGGCCGCCGTCGTGTCGAGGTTCCCCGTCGGCTCGTCGGCGAGAACCAGGACGGGGTCGTTGACGAGCGCCCGGGCGATCGCAAAGCGCTGCTGCTCGCCGCCCGAGAGCTCATGGGGGGAGTGCTCGGCGACCGGGCCGAGCCCGAGTTCCTCGATCAGCTCGCGGGCACGGGCCGCGGCCCCGCGCGGCGCCCCTGGGAGGCGCGTCGGCAGAAGCACGTTCTCTTCGCCGCTGCACTCGGCGACGAGCTGGAAGGACTGGAAGACGAACCCGATCCGGCGCAGCCGGATCCTCGCGAGGCTGCGCTCGGAGCGACCGGTCAGACGCTCTCCGCCGACCGTTATCTGTCCACCGTCGGGACGGTCGAGGGCGCCGAGCAGATGCAGGAGGGTCGACTTGCCCGAGCCCGACCGTCCGAGGACGGCCACGAGCTCCCCCGCCTCGACGGTCACGTCGACCCCTGCCAGCACCCGCCGTGCCGCTCGTCCTGTGCCCACGCTCTTCGTCACTCCATGGGCCTCGAGGACGCACACAGGGCTACGGTAACCCCGCTGCCCGGCGGGGACGCCAGTCGTCGTCGCCGCTACCCGACCGCCCGAAGGACACCGTCGTCTCCGCCCGCCAGGAGCGTGCCGCCGGCGCTGATCGCCGGATAGCTGTCGAAGGTGGCGCCCGCGGCGATCGTGAGGAGCTTGCGCCCGCCGGCGGCGAAGATGTAGATCTCGCCGCTCCGCGAGGCGAGGTCGCCCTCGTGAAGGTCCAACGCGTCACGCACCCCCTGCGGGATCGTGACCCGGCCCTTCGATCTCAAGCGCGCTGAGGCCTGCACTTCAGCTGCGCTCGCCGGAGCCGCCAGTTCGCGAGCTCGGCCTCGAGGACCGCCGCCGCCGCGGCACGGGGCGCGTGGGCGGGGAAGTACGAGTGTCGCGCCCGGGGCTCGCCAGGTGGCGCTCGAGATCGGTGAACGCGTCGATGATCTCGGGAGCCTCGTAAGCGCGATTGCGCCGACCGATCGTGATCTGCCGCAGGATCCCGGCGTCAACCAGGCGCTTGATCGCCTCGTTGGCAGGGTTGTACGTACGCCCGATCAGCGAGGCGGCGCGCTCGGCCGTCAAGACCGGGGCGCCGGCGAGCCGGTGGAGCAGCCGGTCGGTCGCTGAGTTGCCTCGCACGCGGCCAAGGCGCTCACGCCAGCCCGCCTCCAGTGCGGCGACGCGACGCTCGAAGTCGTCGGCGTCAGCGACCGAGCGCGTGCACGCGGCCGCGAAGCTCGCGATCCATTGGTTCGCGCCGGCGCGGGCGTCCTGCGATTCAGGTGATCCGACGTAGCGCGTCGCCGTCAGGCCGTCGACGTAGTCGCGTGCGAGGGTTGCGAGCACCAGCGACACGGGCGGCAGCACGCGGATCGCCAATCCCCTGCGACGAAGGACGAGGTGGATGATCGTGCGCCCCGCGCGCCCGTTCCCGTCGACGAACGGGTGGATCGTCTCGAACTGCGCGTGGGCGATCGCTGCCTGGGCGACGGCCGGAAGACGATCCTCATTGCAGAACGCAACGAGGTCGTCCATCAGGCTCTCGACCAGCTCCGGAGGCGGGGGCACGAAGTCGGCAGAGCATGGGTTGTAACCGCTGCCGCCGATCCAGTTCTGGAGAGTCCTGAAGCGTCCGCCGTGCTCCTCGAGACGAGAGCCCGCGAGCAGCCGGGTGTGGATCTCAAGCAGCAGGTCGACGGTGATCGCGTCGCCCACGCCGACACGGTTGAGGCCGTGGACCATCGCGTCGACGTTCCCGAGCACCTCGGTGGCCGTCACGTCGGATGAGAGCTCATGCATGGAGCGGCCAGCCTCGGCATGTAGCAGCCGCCGGGCGCCGATCTCGAGACCCTCGATGCGAGAGGAGGCCACTGACTCGGCGCGCAGCAGGATCCGCGCGAGTGCCTCCGTGTCGAGGAGTGCGCTCGCCTGCGCGTTCAGCCGGGCGATCGCAGCCTCGGCGTCCGCGACGTCGGCCGCAACGTCGCCATCGAGCGCGAAAGGGCGACGCGTGAGGACGTCGGGGACGTAGGCTCGGTAGTCGCAGGACCGACGGTCCCGGCGAGAGAGACCCGCGCCGGCAACCCTGGCCTGCCAATGGCGCCTCAGAAGCTCAGACATGGAATGCTCTTGTTTGAGGTTATCGCATAACCTGAGATAAGGGCGGACGCAACTGAGGTCTGCAGCGGGAGGGTTTCCGCAGCGTGTGGGTGCGACCCTTCAACGAGCGGCGCAGCTGGGTGCGCTGGCGGCGCACCACGTGCGCGCCGAACTGGCGGTCCGGGCGCGAGCTGTTGCGCTCCAGGCAGACCGATTCGGGAGGGTCGAGGACGATCGCGACGGGGAAGAGACCGGAATCCGCGGACGGCTACCGAGGCCACGGATTTCCCGCTGGACTTCGACGGTCCCGCAGTGTGCCGCCGATTCCGGCTGTTTCAGACGCCCCCAGCCCCACGCCAGCATCCAACCACCTTGCAATCGGGGCGCCCGGATTTGAACCGGGGACCTCACCGACCCGAACGGTGCGCGCTACCAGGCTGCGCCACGCCCCGAGAGCGGCCAGTATCCCACACCCGCTCGGCCGAGCCGGACCCTGAGCGTCCGCACGGCCGAGCCGGGTGCGCTCGCCGCGGGGCGCGCACCTGCGCTCCCAGCGGGGCGCGCACCCACGCCCGCCGCCGCGCGCAGACCCGCGGCCGCCGCTAACCTCGCCACCGTGCCCGCAGCGCTCTCCGACGTGCTCGCCGAGGCCGACCGGCTGCTCGAGCCCGAGCGCTTCGAGGATCACGGACCCAACGGCCTGCAGGTGCCCGGCGCCGAGCTGGTGGAGCGGATCGCCACGGGCGTGTCCGCGCACGCCGAGTTGTTCGAGCTCGCTGCCGGCGAGGGCGCGCAGCTCCTGCTCGTGCACCACGGGCTCTTCTGGGGCGCGGGGACCGAGCGCATCGACACGGTGCTCAAGCGGCGGCTGAAGCTGCTGTTCGACGCCGACATCGCGCTCGCCGCCTACCACCTGCCGCTCGACGCGCATCCCGAGATCGGCAACAACGCGCTCATCGCCCGCGCGCTCGACGCGGAGGTGCTCGTGCCCTTCGCACAGCACCGCGGGCGCAGCATCGGCTTCATCGCGGAGCTCCCACGCGACGGGCTCACCGCCGGGGAGCTCGTGGCGCGGGCGCACGCGATCACGGCGCGTGAGCCGCTGCTCATCGACGGCGGCCCCGGGCGCATCACGCGCCTGGCGATCGTGTCGGGCGCCGGTGCGGACTACCTCGACGAGGCCGCCCGCGCCGGCGCGCACGCGCTGCTCACCGGTGAAGCCGCCGAGCGCGCCACCGCGCGGACGCGCGAGCTCGGCCTGCACCTGATCGCCGCCGGGCACTACGCCACCGAGACGTTCGGCGTCAGGCGCCTCGGCGAGCACCTCGCCGAGCGCTTCGGGCTCGAGCACGTCTTCATCGACGTGCCCAACCCCCTCTGAGCGAGCGCGCGAGCCGCCCCCGTGGGCGGCGCCCGCGCGCGCGTCCGCCGGTTCGAGCGAAAGCTACAGCGTCCACTAACATCAGAGCACCGTTTTTCCCGGTCCGAGGAGGAGAGAGACATGCAGGCCAGTGCCGCCGTGAGCACCACGGGGACGAAGACGATCGCCGACCTCATCCCCGACGCCGCTCGCGTGCACGGCCAGCGCACCGCGGTGCGCTACAAGCGCGACGGCTCATGGCACGACGTGAGCTACGTGCAGCTCGCCGAGATCGTCCAGGAGATCGCCCTCGGCCTGATCGACGTCGGCATCGAAGGCGGCGAGCGCTTCTGCATCCTCGGCAACACGCGCCCCGACTGGTCCTACGTCGACCTCGCCGCGACCTCCGCGGGCGCCGTGGTGGTGCCGATCTACCAGACCAACTCCCCCGAGGAGTGCCACTGGGTGATCTCGGACTCCGACGCATGCGCGATCGTTTGCGAGGACGAGGAGCAGCTGCAGAAGATCGCGGCGATCCGCGAGACGCTGCCCAACCTGCGCACCGTCATCGTGATCGACCCGCCGAGCGAGTCGGGCAACGGCGGTCCCGACCTGATGGAGGAGCTCGGCGTGATCACGCTCGAGCAGGTGCGCGAGCGTGGCCGCAGCCGCACGGTCGAGGAGCTCGAAGCGCGCCGCGCGTCCGTCAAGCCCGAGGACTCCTTCACGTTCATCTACACCTCCGGCACCACCGGGCCGCCCAAGGGCTGCGTGCTCACGCACGGCAACTACCGCTCGATCATCGACATGGTGCGCACCGTCGGCGAGATCCGCGAAGACGAGGTCACCTACCTGTACCTGCCGCTCGCGCACTCCTTCGCCCTGCTCATCCAGCTCGCGGGCTTCGACCTCGGCGGCGCCATCGCGTACTTCGGCGGCGACACCAAACAGATCATCGGCGAGCTGCAGGAGGTCAAACCCACCTACCTGCCCTCGGTGCCGCGAATCTTCGAGAAGATCTACACGCTCGCGCAGGGCGCGCTGCAGTCACAGCCGAAGGAGGAGCAGGAGCGCGCCGCGCAGGCGATCCAGCTCGGCATGAAGGTGCGCGACCTCGAAGCGCGCGGCGAGCCCATCCCGGAGGAGCTCAAGAAGCCCTTCGAAGAAGCCGACGAGAAGCTCTTCAAGAACGTGCGCGCGATCTTCGGCGGCAACGTGCGCCACGCCACCAGCGGCGCCGCGCCCATCGCAAAGGAGATCCTCGAGTTCTTCTGGGCGTGCGGCGTGCCTGTGCTCGAGGGCTACGGGATGACCGAGACCGCCACCGCCGCCACCATCTCCACGGTGGAGAACCATCGTTTCGGCACCGTCGGGCGCGCGCTGCCCGGCGTCGAGGTGAGGATCGCCGACGACGGCGAGATCCTCGTCAAAGGCCCCAACATCTTCAACGGCTACCACAACCGCGCCGACAGCGGATTCGGCGTGGTCGAGGACGGCTGGCTGCACACCGGCGACCTCGGCTCGCTCGACGAGGATGGCTACCTGTCGATCACAGGCCGCAAGAAGGACATCATCATCACCGCCGGAGGCAAGAACCTCACGCCCGCCAACATCGAGAACGACCTCAAGCAGTGCCGCTGGATCTCCCAGGCGGTGATGTACGGCGACCAGCGCCCCTACCCCGTCGTGCTGATCACGCTCGACGAGGAAGAGATCCCGATCTACGCGCGCGAGCACGGGCTTCCGGAGGACATCCCCTCGCTCGCCAAGGACCCCACGATCCACGCGCTCATCGAAGGCGTGGTGGAGGGCGTGAACGAGCGCTACGCGCAGGTCGAGCAGGTCAAGCGGTTCGCGATCCTCGACCACGACCTCTCGCAGGCCACCGGCGAGCTCACGCCCACGCTGAAGGTCAAGCGAAACGTGGTCAACGAGAAATACGCCGAGATCTTCGACAACCTCTACGCGAGCTGACGGGCGCGCGCCGCATAGCTGGCAACATACGACGAGATGCGCAGCGACCCATCTGACAGCGGCGGGCTCTTCGTCGGGCGCAGGCCCGGCACAGCGCCCGTGCGCTACCGCGCAATACCGAAGCGCGGCACCCAGCAGCGCCAGCGGATCGACGGCTCGCTCGCCAACCTGCTGCTCAGCGCGATCGTCGCGCTCAGCGTCCTGTGCTGGGGGCCGATTCCCGTCGCCTGCCTGTGGATCGGCTCGGAGTTCAACTACCTCAGCGGCAGCGTCAGCCTCGGCATCCTGCTCGCGTTCGTAGCGCTGTTCGCGCTGCTGTTCGGCACGCTCGCGCTGCTCAAGCGGCTCGACAACGCCTGGATCCTCGTGCGCCGCGCCGCCGGCCACGACCAGCGCAGCGGCGTGATGGGCCGCGTGTTCGCAGGCACCGCAGCGTTCTGTGCGCTCGCGTTCGCACTGTGGTTCGTCGTGATCCACGGCCCCGGCTCGAGCGTCTTCTCCGGCCAAGGCCAGATCTAGGGCGACGCCGCCCAGCGTCGTGAGCCTGCTCGACTACTACAAGCAGTTCGAGGCGATGACCGAGGAGGAGGTCAACGCGCAGCTTCGCGAGCAGGCCGACGAGCGCAAACGCAAGGCGCTCGCGATCGTCGAAACGCTCGACCTCTCCCACACCACCTGGCCCGAGCTGCCCCACCCGCGCGTGGTCAACGCGATCACCTACGTGGCGCGCCGTGGCCTTCACCGCTACCCGCACCTGCGCGGCTCCGATCTTCGCGACCAGCTCGCCGAGCGCCTCGGCGTGGAGCGCGCGCAGCTGATCCTCGGAAACGGCGCCGCCGAGCTGCTGAGCGCCGCCGCGCGCGCGCTGATCGAGCCCGGCCGCACGCTGCTGACACCGTGGCCCTCCTATCCGCTCTACCCGCTGATGGCTCGCCGCGCCCACGGCCGCGCGGTGCGCGTGCCCGGCGGCATCGACGCGCTGCTCGAGGCCGCGCACGAGCCCGACGTGCGCGCGATCGCGATCGCGAGCCCCAACGACCCCACCGGCGAGCTGCTCGCAGCCTCCGAGCTGGCGCGGCTGCTCGACGGGATCCCCCACGACGTCGCCGTGCTGCTCGACGAGTCGCTCGTCGAGTTCGCCGACGCCCAGCCGCAGAGCTCATCGCTCGCGATGCTCGACGAGCACCCGCGGCTGCTCGTGTTCCGCACCTTCTCCAAGGCCTGGGGGCTCGCGGGGCTGCGCATCGGCTACGCCGTCGGCTCGCCCGGCGCCGGCGAGCTGCTCGCCGAGCTCGAGCCCGACCTCGGCGTCTCCGAGATCTCGCAGGCCGGCGCGCTCGAGGCGCTGCGCAGCTGCAGCGAGCTCGTCGAACGCCGCGTCGCCAAGATCTGCGAGGAGCGCCCGCGGCTCGCGGGCGAGCTGCGCGCGCGGGGCTTCGACGTCACCGACAGCCAGTCCAACTTCCTGTGGATCGCGCACCCCTCGCTCGACGGAGGCGAGCTCGCGGGGCGCCTCGCGCGCACCGGCGTGCTCGTCGCCCCCGGCGAGGCGCTCGGCGAGCCTCGCCACGTGCGCGCCGGGATCCGCGGGCCGCAGGCCTCCGCGCGCCTGCTCGACTCGGTCGACAAAGCCCTCGGCGAATAGCCCCGGCGAGCAGCCGCCCGGGCGAACCGCGCGGACGTCTCGCGGCGAATCTTGGCGGCGCCTACACCGAGCCGGCCTGGCGCAGTAGCGCGCCGGTGGTGCCCTCGAGGATCTTGCGCCACGCGCTCACCGACTCGGGCTCGTCGTCGAAGTGTTCCACCACCCGGCGCACGCGCTTGGCCGAAATCGTGAAGCCGTGGCGCTCCGCCACGTCACGGTAGCGGTCGATGTCCGCAGCGAGCTTCTTCGTCACCGACTCGAAGCCGTGGCGCGCGATCTCAACGCGCGAGGTGAAGCTCATCATCGACGTCTGGAACATCAGCTCGTCGTTCGGTTCGGGCTCGATCAGCACGATGTCCACGCCCGGATAGCGCTCCTCCCAGTGCTTCGCGAGTTCGTGCAGGCGCTGGTGCGCCACCAGCTTGAACACCTGGTAGCCGATCTGGGCGAAGCCCATGTCGGAGACACGGCGCGGGCGCATCCCGCGCAGCGTGCGCACGGTGCTCTTGAAGTCGTTCACGAACGGCACGATCGGGTTGATCACGACCACGAGCTTCGCGCCGGCCTGCACCGCCAGGTCGAGGTTCGTGGTCGACACGATGCCGCCGTCGATCAGCTCGCGGTCGTTGACCTTGATCGGCGCGTACACCATCGGCAGCGCCCCCGACGCGCGCACCGCCGTGGAGATCGGCACGTCCTCGAGGTCGTGCGCGCCGAACACCACCCGCTCGCACGAGTCGAGGTCCGTCGCGGTTATGTAGAGCTCGCACGCCAGCTCCTTGAAGTGGTCGGTGCGCCCCGGCTCGTTCAGCACGCGCTGCAGGTAGCGCTCGATCCCCGCGCCGGTGTACAGCCCCGACGGCAGGAAGTCCGCGAGGCCAAGGACCACGTCCATCATCGAGAGCCCGCCCGGCTGCGAGACCAGCTGACGCGCCACCGCAAGCGCGCGCAGCGGCATCAGCGCGCCCTTGCGCGCGAACTCCACGAGGTTCACATGCAGCAGGTCGCTCACGTCGATGTCTTTGAACGCGGGGTCGCCCTGGCGCGTGACCACCCGCATCATCTCCTCGGGCGTCACGCCGTTCGCGCACAGCGCCGCGATGAACGCGCCCGCGGAGGTGCCCACGTACACGTCGAACTGGTTGATCGAGCTGTCGACCGTCAGCAGGTCCAGCGCACGCAGCGCGCCGATCTCATACACGCCGCCGGTGAAGCCGCCGCCGCCCAGCACGAGAGCGGTCTTGTCCCTGCGCGGCCTTCGCCTGCGGTCGAACGAACCCGGCCTGCCCACGCCGCGGGCGGCCATCACGCGGCCGTTCTTGCCCCGCCCCGAAACGCCGTTGGTGTTCGGTTCCAGCTTGACAACCTTGCCCATCCCAGGAACATTCTACGGCTCACGTGAGCCGACTCCCGCGCGCAATGCGTCTAAGCGTGCTTCTTGCGCTACTCCTCGTGGGAGCAGCCGCGGCACCCGCCAGGGGCGAGAACCTCGCCTCTTTGCAGCAGGAAATGGGCCATCAGCTCGCTCTTGCGGGTCACCACGACGGCGCCTACGTCTACGACCTGACCGAAAAACAGCCGCTGTTTGCGGCCCGATCGACCACTCTGCGCCCTCCCGCGTCGGTCGAGAAGCTCTATACCGCCGCCGCCGTGCTCGCCCGCCTGGGCCCCACCGCCAGGTTCGCCACCTCCGTGTACGGCGCCGGCAAACTGGCTCCCGGCGGCGTATGGGAAGGCACGCTCTACCTGCGCGGCGGGGGCGACCCAAGCTTCGGCTCCACCCCCTTCATCCACGGCCACTACGGCGGCGTCGGCGCGAGCATCTCCGCGCTCCTCGTGCAGCTCGTGAGCACCGATGGCATCCACGTGGTCACCGGCGGCGTCCGCGGCGATGAGTCCTACTTCGACTCGCTGCGCGGCGAGCCCTCGAGCGGCTACGCGCGCGACCCGTTCCTCGAAGGCACGCTCAGCGCGCTCGCGTTCAACCGCGGCGAAACGGGCAGCGAACGCGGGCCCCACGCCCCCGCAGCGTTCGCCGCGCGGCGGCTTTTCGCAGGGCTACAGGAAAACGGCGTGCACATCAGCGGGGGGATCGGCGCGGCCGCCACGCCCGCCGGCGCGCAGCTGCTCGCGCAGGCGCCCTCGCCCACCGTCTCCCAGCTGCTCGGGCTGATGCTGCCCCCGTCCGACAACTTCTTCGCCGAGACGCTCGTGAAGGACCTGGGCGCGCAGTTCGGGGGCGCCGGCACCACCGCCGCGGGCGCCGCCGTGGTCTCCTCCACGATCGCCTCGATGCTCGCCATCCATCCGCACGTGGTCGACGGGTCGGGCCTCTCCGAACGCGACCTCACCTCGCCCTACGAAGTCGCCGACCTGCTCGTGAACCTGTACGAAACGCCGATCGGCCAGGTGCTGCGCCGGCACCTCGCGGTCGCCGGGCGAACCGGCACGCTCAGCCGCAGGCTGCGCCACACGAGCGCCGCGGGACACTGCCAGGGCAAGACCGGCACGCTCACAGGCGTCTCCAACCTCGTCGGCTACTGCGAGACCGCCGGGGGCCACGAGCTCGCGTTCGCGATCTTCACCGACGGGATCGCAACCGAATCGGCGCACCTCTTCCAGGACCGGATGACCGCCGCGATCGCCGGCTACTAGCCGCGCGAGCGACGCGTGAGGTGGTAGGCGAGCCACAGGATCACCGCCACCACCACGACCAGCACGACCACTTCCCGTGCCGCCAGCACGATGCTTTCGTGCCCCAGCATCCCCAACGCACGCATGATCGCGCGGCCATCCTAGCGCCGGCGCGCGCGCAGGCCGCTACGGGTTCTCTCGGCACGCGCGCGCGCCACCTTTAGCCCCGCGGACCCACGGACGGTTCGCGGCGAACTGCGCTCAAGCGCGCCCGCACCCCTACCGAAGAGGGGAGCGATGGTAGCCGCCCGAGCCAACTCATGCGCCTTCTGCGTGATCGCGCTCCTCAGCCTCGTCGTGCTCGTGGGCAACGTCGGCGGCCAGCACTCCGCCGCCGAAGCCGTGGTCAAGAGCGGCGCGCTCGGCCCCGTCAGCAAGGTGCTGAAAAAGTACGAGGACGAACAGGAAGTGCAGGAAGGCCGCGAAGCCGCCGCCATGCCGCGCGAAGAACGCGTGGCGCTGCGCGAAGAACACGTCGCCGAGAACGAACGCTCCGAAGAAGCGCAGGCCGACGCCGAACGGCCCGCCGAAGCGGCCGAACCCTAGCCTTCGAGCAGGCCGCGCAGACCCGCTTCGTCGAGCACCTGCACGCCCAGGCGCTCGGCCTTCTCGAGCTTCGACCCGGGGCTCTCGCCGGCGACCACGTAGTCGGTCTTCTTCGACACCGAGCCCGTCACGCGGCCGCCCGCCGCGACGATCCGCTCGGTTGCGCTCTCACGCGACCAATCGGGCAGCGTGCCCGTGAGCACCAGCGTCTTGCCCGCCAGCGGGCCCTCCCCGCGTGCGGGGCCCTCTTCGTGGAAGCGCAGCCCCACCTTGCGCAGCTCCTCGATCAGCTCTTGCATGCGCTCGTCGTGCAGTTGCGCGTGGATCGAGGCGGCCATCTTCACCCCCACGCCCGGCGTCTGCTCGATGTCCTCGGGTGCCGCCGCGAGCAGCGCGTCGATGTCGCGGAACTGCTGCGCGAGGCTGCGCCCTGTGACCTCGCCCACCTCCTCGATGCCGAGCGCGAACAGCACGCGCGCGAACGGCCGCCCCTTGGACACCTCGATCGCCGCCAAGAGGTTGCGCGCCGAGAGCTCCGCGAATCCGTCGAGCTCCAGAAGCTGCGGCTCGGTGAGGCGGTAGAAGTCGGCCGCGCTCTTCACCAGGCCGCGGTCCTGCAGCATCGCCACCTGCTTCTCGCCGAGGCCGTCGATGTCCATCGCGCCGCGCGAGACGAAGTGCTTGAGCAGCTGCCACGCGCGCCCCGGGCACACCGGGTTGGGGCACTTCGTGAACACGCTCCCCTCCGGCTTCACCGTGGGCGTGTCGCAGAACGGGCAGCGCTCCGGCGGGTGCGGCAGCGGCGGGCGCCCCGCGCGCTCGGCCACGTGCGGCGCCGGGGAGATCACCTGCGGGATCACGTCGCCCGCCCGCACCACGATCACCTGCTCGCCCGCGCGGATGTCCTTGCGCACCAGGTCCTCCTCGTTGTGCAGCGTCGCCAGCTTGATCGTCACGCCGCCCACCGTCACCGGCTCGAGCACCGCGAACGGGTGCAGGTCGCCGAACTTGCCCACGTTCCACATCACCCGCTCGAGTCGCGTGGCCGCGGTGGTGGGGGGAAACTTCCACGCCACCGCCCAGCGCGGATCGCGGCCCACCGAGCCGAGCCTGCGCTGCAACTCGAGGTCGTCCACCTTCACCACCGCGCCGTCGATCTCGAAGTCGAGCTCGCCGCGGCGCCGCTCCCAATCGAGGCACTGCGCGATCACCTCGTCCTCGCCGCCCAGCACCTTGATCCCGCGGTTCACGCGAAAGCCGTGCTCGCGCAGCCACTCGAGCGCCTGCGAGTGGCGCTCGAAGGACAGCCCGTCGGTGACTCCCACCTGGTAGCACCACATCGACAGCGGGCGCTTGGCCGCGTCGGCGGGGTCGAGCTGGCGGATCGTGCCCGCCGCGGAGTTGCGGGGGTTCATGAAGGTGGACTCGCCCGCTTCCGCGCGGCGCTCGTTGAGCGCGGTGAAGTCGTGCAGCGACATGTACACCTCGCCGCGCACCTCCAGCAGCGCCGGCGCGTCCTTGACGCGCAGCGGGATCGAGCCGATCGTGCGCAGGTTGTGCGTCACGTCCTCGCCGATCTCGCCGTTGCCGCGCGTCGCGCCGCGCTGAAGCACGCCGTCGCGGTACAGCAGGCTCACCGCCAGCCCGTCGATCTTGGGCTCCACCACGAAGCTGAAGCCCGGGTCGGCGATGCCCTCGCGCGCGAGGTGGTTTCGCATGCGCTCCACCCACGCCCGTAGCTCCTCCTCCGAGCGCGCGTTGCCGAGCGACAGCATCGGCTCCAGGTGCTGGACCTTCTCGAGGCGGCCCACCGGCTCGCCGCCCACGCGCTGCGTGGGCGAGTCCGGCGTCACGAGCTCCGGGTGCTCACGCTCGATCGCGCGCAGCTCGTCGAGCATCGCGTCATACGCGTCGTCGCCGATCTCGGGGTCGTCGAGCACGTAGTAGCGGTAGGAGTGGTGGCCGAGCTGCTCGCGCAGCTCCGCTGCCCGCTGCTCCACGGAGCGCCTTCCGCCCTTCGCGCGCCCGCGAGCGCCCTTCGCCGGCGCCGGGGGCGCTCCATCCTGCCCGCCCGTGCGCGCCCTGCCCTTCGCCGCCTGCGGGCTCACGTCCCCGCGTCGCGGGCCGCCGCCGGCACCAGGCTCTGCAGGTCGAAGCCCCGCAGCGCGTCGATGCTCGGACGGTCCGTGAGGTCGAAGTGGATCGGCGTCACCGCGATGCGCCCCGCCGCCACCGCCGCCAGATCGGTGCCCGGCTCGTCGTGGTAGCCGGGGTCCGCGCCGTAGATCCAGTAGCGCCTGCGATGGGTCTCCTCGTGCTCCAGCTTCAGTTCGTCGCGGTAGATGCGCTTGCCGAGCGCCGTCACCTCCACGCCCTCCGGCGCGCCCGCGGGCACGTTGATGTTGAGCAGCGTGCGCGCCGGCAGCGGCACGTCCTCGATGCGCTCCACCAGCCCCGCAACGAACGCGGCCGCCACCTCGAAGCCGAAGCCGCCGTCGAAGCGGTAGTCGAGCGAGCGAGCGCGCGACTGCTGGGAGACCGCGATCGCCGGCAGCCCCAGCACCACGCCCTCGAGCGCCGCCGCAACCGTGCCCGAGTAGGTGATGTCGTCGCCCAGGTTCGCGCCGTGGTTGATGCCCGACACCACCAGGTCCGCGCTGAAGCCCTCCACGAGGCCCAGCCCCGCGAGGCGCACGCAGTCCACCGGCGTGCCGTCCGTCGCGAAGCCCACCGCACCGTCCGAGAACGGCACCTCCGCGACCCACAGCGGCCGGCGGGTTGTGATCGAGCGCGCCATCGCCGAGCGGTTTCCGTCGGGCGCGATCACCGCCAGGCGCACGCCCTCGACCGCCGCCAGCGCGCGGCGCATCGTCTGCAGGCCCTCAGCCTCGATCCCGTCGTCGTTCGTAAGCAGCACGTTGAGCATGCTGCCTTCAGGATACGGAGGCCTGCGGCTCCTCCTGTGAAGGGTTGTGCGGCGCACGGCCGCGTGCTCCACACCGTGGGCCTGAGCCATGCGCAGAGCGAGGACGCCCAGTTCTGCGAAGGCTACTCAGAAGGCTGAGCCGTCTGCGCCTCGTAGGACACGCTCGCGAGCGCGAGCCCGTGGGCCGGCGCGGTCCTGCCCGCGTGCGCGCGCGGGCGCCCCTCGAGCAGCTCCGAGAACTCCTCCACGCTCGCCCTGCCGCTCGCCACTTCGAGCATCGTGCCCACCAGCACGCGGTTCATGTGGCGCAGGAACATGTCCGCCTCGATCCAGAACTCGAGCAGCTCGCCGCTCGCCACCCATTCGGAGCGGCGCACGTCGCAGCGAAACCAGCGGTGGTCCGTTTCGCTCGGCGTGAACGCCGTGAAGTCGTGGCGGCCCAGCAGCGCCGCCGCGCAGCGTTCGAGCGCCTCGCGGTCAACCGGCCCCGTCCACCAGTACGCGCGCCCGCGCTCGAACACGCTGCGCGTGCGCCTCGCCAGCAGCCGGTAGCAGTACGTGCGCGAGCGCGCGTCGCGGCGCGCGTCGAAGCCCTCGGGGGCCGGCTCCGAGCGCAGCACCGCCACGTCGTGCGCCAGCAGGCCGTTGAGGCGCAGCGGGTCCACCGCCTCGTGCGCGTAGCTCGCCACCTGCCCCCACGCGTGCACGCCCGCGTCCGTGCGGCCCGCCACCTTCAGCGCCAGCGCGCCGCCGTCCGCGCCGCGCTCGCCCAGGATCGTCCTCAGCGCGCGCTCAAGCTCCTCCTGCACCGTGCGCCTGCCCGGCTGGCGCGCCCACCCAGCGAACCCCGCGCCGTCGTACTCGAGCGTGAGCCTCGTGACCAAACCACGCGTCCCCAAGCCGCGTGAGCGGCTCCTCTAAACCAACTCGATGAAGACCATCTCGGTCGCGTCGCTGCGACGCGGCCCGAGCTTCAGGATCCTCGTGTAGCCGCCCGGCCGGCCCGCGTAGCGGGGCGCGATCTCCTCGAACAGCTTGTGCACCGCGAACTTGTCCTGCGACAGCGTCGAGAGCGCCTGGCGGCGCGCATGCAGGTCGCCGCGCTTGGCGAGCGTTATCAGCTTCTCGACCTCCGGCTTCACCGCCTTCGCCTTCGCCTCGCTCGTCTTGATGCGCTCGTGCTCGATGATCTCCTTGCTCAGGTTCATCAGCAGCGACCTGCGATGCGCCGAGTCCCGGCTGAGCTTGTTGCGTGTCTTCTGGTGGCGCATTTCGTCGTGGAGTGTACGGGGGCGGAGGTGTCAGTGGGCAAGCGAGGCAAGGCACGCAGGGAGCGTGGCGTGCTTCGTACGCGAGCGAGCGCCTGTACCCGGAGGGGTGAGGACGCAGCGTCGCGCCGCCCAATCGCGTCTCCGCTAGTCCTGGCGGAGGTTGAGACCCCTTGCATGCAGCGTTTCGATGACCTCGTCGATCGACTTTTTGCCGAAGTTGGGGATCGCGTTGAGCTCCGCCTCGGACTTCGAGATCAGGTCGCCCACCGTCTGGATGCCCGCGCGCTTGAGGCAGTTGTACGAGCGCACGCCCAGCTCCAGCTCCTCGATCAGGATGCCGTCCTCGTCGCCCGGCACCGGCGTCGGCGGCAGGCCGTCGCCGCGGCCGTCCACGATCTGGCCGCCCGCGCCCGCGCGCAGTTCCTGGATGCGGTCCGCGTCGGTGAAGATCGCGAGCTGCGAGATCAGCAGCTCCGCGGCCTCCTGCAGCGCCGCCTGCGGGTCGATCGAGCCATCCGTCTCGATGTCGAGGGTGAGCTTGTCGAAGTCCGTGCGCTGACCCACGCGCGCCTGGTCCACCGCGTAGGCCACGCGGCGCACCGGCGAGAAGATCGAGTCGATCGGGATCACGCCGATCGGCTGGTCCGCCGACTTGTTTTCCTCCGCCGGGCGGTAGCCGCGGCCGCGGCCGATCGTCATGTACAGCTCGAGCTTCGTCTTCTTCTCGAGCGTCGCGATGTGCAGCTCCGGGTTGAGGATCTCCACGCCCGCCGGCAGGTCGATGTCCTTGGCCGTGATCTCGCCCGGGCCCGTCACCACCAGCGGCGCCTCCACCTCGCTCGCGTCCGAGTGCATGCGGCACACCACGCCCTTCAGGTTGAGCACGATGTCGGTCACGTCCTCCTTGACTCCCTGGATCGTCGAGAACTCGTGCGCCACGCCCTCGATGCGCACGCTCGTGACCGCCGCGCCTGGCAGAGAGGAGAGCAGCACGCGGCGCAGCGAGTTGCCGAACGTGTAGCCGAAGCCGCGGTCGAGCGGCTCGATCGTGAAGGTGCCGCGGTTCTGCTCCACCGCCTCACTCGTGATTCGGGGGATCTGGAAGTCGAGCATGAGAGTCCTAACGTCGTCGTGTGTCGCACCGGCGCCGCTTTCCGGCGCCTTGAGTGAGGCTTCGCGCCGCTACAGCGCCGGGCCTCCTGAAAAGTTGCTTCTACTTCGAGTACAGCTCGACGATGAGCTGCTCCTGCACCGGCGCCGCCACCTCGCGGCGCTCCGGCTTGCGCAGCACCTTGGCGGTGAGCGACTCGTGGTCGGCCTGCAGCCATGCGGGGATCTGGCCCGTGAGCTCCGTGGCGTCGCGCACCACCTGCGTGGCCGGCGTCTGCGCCTTGATCGCGATCACGTCGCCCGGGCGCACCTGGTAGCTGGGGATGTTCACGCGCCTGCCGTTCACCGTCCAGTGGCCGTGGCGGATCAGCTGCCTCGCCTGCCTGCGCGACGCCGCGAAACCCAGGCGCACGAGCACGTTATCCAGACGGCACTCAAGCAGCGCCAGCAGGTTCTCGCCCGTGATGCCCGGCTGGCGCGACGCCTTCACGTAATAGCCGTGGAACTGCTTCTCGAGCACCCCGTAGTAGCGGCGCGCCTTCTGCTTCTCGCGCAGCTGCACCCGGTACTCGCTCTGTTTCATGCGCCCGCGGCCGTGCTCGCCCGGCGGGTAGGAGCGCCGCTCCACGCCGCACTTGTCCGTCAGGCAGCGCTCGCCCTTGAGGAACAGCTTCTGCCCCTCGCGGCGGCACTGCTTGCACTGCGGGCTCGTGTCCCTGGCCATCTCAGACCCTCCGCCGCTTGCGGGGGCGACAACCGTTGTGCGCCTGCGGCGTCACGTCTTTCACGCCCGTCACCTCGAGGCCCGCCGCCTGCAGCGAGCGGATCGCCGTCTCGCGGCCCGAGCCGGGGCCCTTCACGTAGACCTCCACCTTCTGCAGGCCCTGCTCGAGGCCCTTGCGCGCCGCCGAGTCCGCCGTCACCTGCGCCGCGAACGGCGTCGACTTGCGCGAGCCCTTGAAGCCCGCGCCGCCCGCCGACTCCCACGCGATCACGTTGCCCTCCGTGTCGGTGAGCGAGACGATCGTGTTGTTGAACGATGTCTTGATGTGCGCCTGCCCCACCGGGATGTTCTTTTTCGGCTTGCGCCTGCCGCGGGCGCGTTTGGGAGCAGGGGGCACTAGGAGACCTCGCTCACTTCTTGCCTGCTTTCTTCTTGCCGGCCACCTGCATGCGCTTGGGGCCCTTGCGCGTGCGCGCGTTCGTCTTGGTCTTCTGGCCGCGCACCGGCAGGCCGCGGCGGTGGCGCAGGCCGCGGTAGCACCCGATGTCCTGAAGCCGTTTGATGTCCTGCGAGCGCTCGCGGCGCAGGTCGCCCTCCACCGTGAGGCCCTCGTCGATCGCGTCGCGCAGCTTCGCCACCTCGTCCTCGGTGAGGTCGCGTACGTACGTGTCGGGGTCGATGCCCACGCGCGCCAGCAGCTGGTTGGACGTCGAGCGCCCGATCCCGTATATGTAGGTGAGGCCTATCTCCGAACGCTTGTTCAGAGGCAGGTTGACGCCGGCGATTCGAGCCACCTAGCCGATCACCCCTGGCGCTGCTTGTGGCGCTTGTTCTGGCAGATCACCAGCACCACGCCGTGGCGGCGGATGATCTTGCATTTCTCGCACATCGGCTTGACCGACGGTCGTACCTTCATGATCCCTTTCGGCGGCTGGTCACCCGCGACCGGCTCTGGCTGCCGCTAAAGGCCGCCGCTACCAGGTCGCAGACACGCCCGCCGCCCGCGCAAAAAGTCCGCGCAGGAGGCAGGACTCCCAATCCTAGCAACTTCTCGGGCCTCGGCTCAGCCGGCCTGCGCCCACCGGGGTGCCCGTGCCGTCCACGGTGCCGGCGCCCGTCGGGGGGCCTGTGCCCGACGGGGATGCCTGTGCCCTCAGGGCGCCGCGGCCTCCGCCACCGGCTCGCCGCTCACGCGGCCCTCGAGGTGCCACGGCGTGAGGATCCGGGGCCCGTCGGGCGTGATCGCCACCGTGAACTCGAAATGCGCCGCCGGCGTGCCGTCCTGCGAGTAGATCGCCCAGCCGTCCGCGCCCATGCGCACCGCCGGCGAGCCCGCGGTGGTCATCGGCTCGATCGCCAGCACCATCCCCTCCTCGAGCAGCGGACCCCTGCCGGGCCGCCCGTAGTTGGGCACCTGCGGGTCCTCGTGCATGCTGCGACCCACGCCGTGCCCCACCAGCGAGCGCACCACCGCGAAGCCCGCCTGCTCCACCGTGCGCTGGATCGTCGAGGACACGTCGCCCATGCGGTTGCCCGCCCTGCACTGCGCCACGCCGGCGTACAGCGACTCCTCGGTGGTCGCGAGCAGCCGCGCCGTGGGCTCGGGCAGCTCGCCCACCGCGAACGTGCGCGCAGCGTCCGCCACCCAGCCGTCGAGCGTCACGCCCACGTCGATCGAGATCTCATCGCCCTCCTTCAGGCGGTACGCGCCCGGGATGCCGTGCACGATCATCTCGTTGGGCGACGAGCAGATCGAGCCGGGGAAGCCGCGGTAGCCCTTGAAGGTCGGCACCGCCCCGCGCGAGCGGATGAAGCGCTCCGCCGCCTCGTCGAGCTCGCCGGTGCTCACGCCCGGGCGGATCTTCGAGTGCATCAGATCGAGCGTCTCAACGAGCACGGTGCCCGCGCGCGCCATCTTCTCGATCTCCTCCGGCGACTTCTTGATGATCACCCTGGGAGCTTAGCTTGCCGCTAGATCGTGTCCTCGAGGCGCAGCGTCGCCACGGTCGCGCGGATGTGCGCGTGCACCTCGTCGGGGTTGCGGCGGCCGTCGAAGCGGCGCAAGAGCCCCGCCTCGTCGTAGTACGCGATCAGCGGCTCTGTCTGCGCGTGGTAGACCTCGAGGCGCTTTCTGATCGTCTCCTCCTTGTCGTCGTCGCGCTGGATCAGCCGCGAGCCGTCCTGGTCGCACACACCCTCGTGCTTGGGCGGGTCGAAGTCGAGATGGTAGATGTGGCTCGGGTTCTTCACGCACACCCGCCTGCCCGCGAGCCTGCGCACCACGTCGTCGTCCGGAACCTCGATCAGCAGCACCGCGTTGAGCCTGCGCTCCGCCTTCGCGAGCGCCTCTTCGAGCGCCTTCGCCTGCTCGGCGTTGCGGGGAAAGCCGTCGAGCAGGAAGCCGTCCTGCGCGTCCGGCTGCGCGAGGCGCTCGGTGATCATGCCGATGATCACCTCGTCGGGCACCAGCTCTCCCGCGTCCATGTAGCGCTTGGCCTGCGCTCCCAGCTCGCTGCCCGCCGCAACCTGCTCGCGCAGCATGTCGCCGGTCGAGATGTGCGGGATCGCGAAGTCCTCGCGCAGACGGTCTGCCTGGGTGCCCTTGCCGGCGCCGGGAGCGCCGAGCAGGATCAGGTTCAGCTCCGACACGAACAAGGAGCCTAACCGCTCGCGCGCGGATCCGCCGCGCCCGCCTGTGCCCGTCAGGGTGCCCGTGCCCGTCAGGGTGCCTGTGCCCAGGGGCGCGCCGGCGCGCTACTTCAGGAAGCCCTCGTAACTTCGCATCATCAGCTGCGCCTCGAGCTGCTTCATCGTTTCGAGCGCAACGCCGATCACGATCAGGATCGAGGTGCCGCCGAAGTAGAACTGCTGGTGGGTGCGCGCGATCAGGATCGCCGGCAGCGCCGCCACCGCGGCGAGGAACAGCGCGCCCGGGAATGTCAGCCGGGCGAGGATGCGATCGAGGAATTCTGCGGTGGGCCGGCCCGGCCGCACGCCGGGGATGAAGCCGCCGTACTTCTTCAGGTTGTCCGCCTGGTCGACCGGGTTGAACGTGACCGCCGTGTAGAAGTAGGTGAACACGATGATGAACAGCGACTCGCCCACCACGTAGTGCCAGCCGTTGGGCGTGAAGAAGTCCGACAGCGACTGGCCCCAGTGCGTTTTCACGAGCTGGCCCACGGTCGGCGGGAAGGCCATGATCGAGGCCGCGAAGATCACCGGGATCACGCCCGCCATGTTCACGCGCAGCGGCAGGTAGGTCTGGCCGCCCTCCGTCATGCGCCTGCCGATCACGCGCTTGGCGTACTGCACCGGGATGCGCCGCTGGCCTTCCTGCACGAACACGATGCCCGCCACCACCGCCAGCACCAGGAACGGCATCATCACCTTGAACACCTGGTCCTGGCTCGTCCACCACGACTGTATGCCCGAGGGCAGCCGCGCCACGATCGAGGCGAAGATCAGCAGCGAGATGCCGTTGCCGATGCCGCGCTGGGTGATCAGCTCGCCGACCCACATCAGCAGCACGCAGCCCGTGGTGAGGCACACCACGATCAGGAAGATGTGCGGCGCGTCGAAGTGCGTCACCACCGATTCGCCCGCTTTGGCCTGCAGGCTGTGGAACAGGAACACGTACCCGATCGATTGCGCGAACGCGAGGCCCACGGTGAGGTAGCGCGTGTACTGGGTGATGCGCGCCTGGCCCACCTCGCCTTCCTTGGAGAGCTTCTCGAGCGACGGCACCGCCACCTGCAGCAGCTGCAGGATGATCGAGGAGGTGATGTACGGCATGATGCCCAGCGCGAAGATCGCGATGCGCGAGAGCCCGCCGCCGGAGAACAGGTTGAGCAGGCCGAGGATGTTGGAGCCGCCGAACTGCTTCTGGATGTTGTTGACCGCGGACAGGTTCACGCCCGGCACCGGGATGTGCGAGCCGAGCCTGTAGATCAGCAGCATCCCCGCCGTGAACGCGATCTTCTTGCGGATGTCCGCGACCTGGAATGCGTTGAGGATCGTGGCGAGCATGTGTGTGCGTGTGTGCGGCCCTCAGCGCGACCACACTCGGGGCGCGCGGCGCAGCGCGATTCTAGTCGATGGCAGCGCCCCGGCCGCCGGGTGCGGCGGCCGTGCCCTGGAAGGGCACAGGTACCCCGCGAGCGCCCCGGAGGGCGCCGGCGCGCGGCGCGCTACTCCTCGACGAGCGTGCAGGTGCCGCCGGCGGCCTCGATGCGCTCGCGCGCGCTCGCGCTGAACGCATGCGCGTGAACGGTCAGCGCCTTCGAGATCTCGCCCTTCGCAAGCACCTTCACCGGCACGCCCTTGCGGGTGGCGAGGCCCGCCGCGCGCAGCGCCTCGAGCGTCACCTCCGCGCCCGCGTCGAAACGCTGCTCGAGCGCCGCGATGTTGACCGGCTGCGTGTGCGTGCGGAACGGCTCGAAAGGCATCGACTTCTTCATGTGCGGCCCGCGCAGCTTTCGCATGCGCATGTGGATCGGCATCTGGCCGCCCTCGAAGTTGGCCTTGCGCTTGGAGCCCGACCGCGAGCCCGCGCCCTTCTGGCCACGGCCTGAGGTCTTGCCCGTGCCCGAGCCTTCGCCGCGCCCCACGCGCTTGCGCGGGCGGCGGCTTCCGGGGGCCGGCGCGAGGTTGTGCAACCCGATGCGCTCCGCGCCGCCTGCGTCTGCGGAGGGGCTCACTTGCCCTCCTTCACCTCGACGAGGTGGCGCACCGCGTGAAGCATGCCGCGCGCCTGCTCCGAGTCCTTCACCTTCACCGTGTGGCCGATGCGGCGCAGTCCCAGAGAGCGCAGCGTGTCGAGCTGTTTACGGTTCGCGCCGTTTCTCGAGCGGCGCTGGGTGACGGTCAGCTCGGCCATCACGCCTGCGCCTCCCCGGAGGGCTGCTCCGCGCCGGCGTCTCCCGCCGCCGCGGGCTGTGCGTCCTGCGGCGAGTTCGAGCCGTCGCCGGTCTGCTCGGCGGCCTCGCCCTGCGCGGGCGCCTCGGCGAGGCCGAGCACGCGCGCGATCGACAGGCCGCGCAGCTGCGCCACCTCGTCGGGGGTGCGCAGCGACTGCAGGCCCGCAACGGTCGCCTTCACGAGGTTGATCGGGTTCTGCGTGCCGAGGCTCTTCGAGAGGATGTCGTGGATGCCCGCGAGCTCCAGCACCGCGCGCACGCCGCCCCCCGCGATCACGCCGGTACCGGGCGCCGCGGGCTTCAGGAGCACTCGGCCCGCGCCGAACACGCCCGTCGTCTGGTGGGTGATCGTGCTGCCGTGGCGCGGCACGCGGAAGAGGTCCTTCTTGGCGCGCTCCACGCCCTTCTGGATCGCGAGCGGCACCTCGTTGGCCTTGCCGTAGCCCACGCCCACCACTTCGCGTTCGTCGCCCACCACCACGAGCGCGGTGAACGAGAAGCGCCGGCCGCCCTTGACGACCTTGGCGACGCGGTTGATCTCCACGACCCGCTCCTGAAGGTCCATCCCGGAGGGGCTCACGGATCTGTCGCTGGTGGCTGGCATGGCGGAGAGGGTAGCGGGCGCCCGGCCCTAGACCGTGATCCCTGCCTCGCGCATCGCTTCCGCGAACGCGCGCACGTGGCCGTGGTACTGGTAGCCGCCGCGGTCGAACACGGCCTCGGAGACGCCCGCGGCCTTCGCGCGCTCCGCGAGCAGCGCCCCGGCGCGCGCGCTGCGCTCGCCTTTGGGGAGCTTGCGCAGCTCCGGCTCGTACCAGCTGGCCGCCGCAAGCGTGCGCCCCGAGCTGTCGTCGATCAGCTGCGCGGCGATGCCGCGATTGGACCGGAACACGGAGATGCGAGGGCGAGCCGCGGTGCCCGACACCTTCGCGCGCACACGGCGGCGGCGCTTGAGGCGGCGGTCCTCTTTCGTGCGAACGGTCATGCGCGCTTCCGTCCCGCGGCCACGCTCCATGAGCGCGTAGGGCGAGCTGGGCCGGGACGCAGCGAGCGTGGCGTTCGCTGCACGCGAGCGAGTGAGGACGCCGATCCAGCGAAGCGATGCGCGCTCATGCGCGCTTCCCAACCTTGCGCTGGACGTACTCACCCTCGTAGCGGATGCCCTTGCCCTTGTACGGCTCCGGCGGGCGCTGCTTGCGGATGATCGCCGCGGTCTCGCCCACGAGCTGCTTGGAGATCCCCTTGATCACCACGCGCGTGGGCTGCGGCACTTCGAACTCGATCCCGTCGGGCGCCGCGATCGGCACGGGGTGCGAGTAGCCGACCGCCAGCTCGAGGTTCTTGCCGCGCAGCTGCGCGCGGTAGCCCACGCCCTGGATCTCCAGGCGCTTCTCGTAGCCCGCGGTCACGCCCTGCACCATGTTGGCCACCAGCGAGCGCGTGAGGCCGTGCAGCGCGCGGTGTTCGCCGCGGTCGGTGGGGCGCGTGACGAGCAGCTGCTCGCCGTCCTGGGTCACCTCGATGTCGCGGTGGATGCGCTCGGAGAGTTCGCCCTTGGGGCCGTTCACGCGCACCGCTTCCGGCTCGATCGAGACGGTCACGCCGGCGGGCAGCGGGATTGGCTGTCGTCCGATCCTCGACATGCGCCCTACCAGACCTGCGCCAGGACCTCGCCGCCGACGCCCGCGGCGCGCGCGTCGTGGCCGGTCATCACGCCGTGCGAGGTCGACACGATCGACGTGCCCATGCCACCGAGCACCTTGGGGATGCTCTTGGCGTCCACGTACGTGCGCCTGCCGGGCCGCGACACACGGCGCAGCCCCGAGATCGCCGAGCGGCGGTCCTCGGTGTACTTGAGGCGGATCTGGATCAGCTGCCCCGCGCCGCCCTCGCGCGCGTCGATCACCGTCCACGACTCGATGTAGCCCTGCTCGTCGAGGATGCGCGCGAGCTCTCGCTTCTGCTTGGAGGCGGGGATCTCCACGGTCTCGTGCGCGGCGCGGATCGCGTTGCGCACGCGCGTGAGGAAGTCGGCTATCGGGTCTGTCATCGACATGGCGCTATCAGTTGCTCCTGCGGGGTCCTACCAGGAGGACTTCGTCATTCCCGGGATCTGGCCGTTGTGCGCGAGCTCGCGCAGGCAGATGCGGCACAGCCCGAACTTGCGGTACACCGCGCGCGGACGCCCGCAGCGGTTGCAGCGAGTATAGGCGCGCGTCTTGAATTTGGGCGGGCGCGTCTGCTTGACGCGCAGCGATGTCTTGGCCATCAGTCGGTGTCCTCCTCGGTGTCCTCTGCGGCGCCGTTCGACTCCGCCGTGTCGCTCTGTGCCCCTGCGGGTGCGTCCGCGCGCTCCTCGAGCGTCTTCAGCACGCCCGGCCGGCCCTGCGAGGCGAACGGCATGCCGAGCGCCGCGAGTAGCGCGAAGGCCTCCGGGTCGCTCGCCGCGCTGGTGGTGATCGTGATGTCGAGGCCGCGCACCATGTCGATCGCGTCGTAGTCGATCTCGGGGAAGATGATCTGCTCCTTGACGCCCATCGAGTAGTTGCCGCGGCCGTCGAAGGAACGCGGATTGAGCCCGCGGAAGTCGCGGATGCGCGGGATCGCGATCGAGATCAGCCGGTCGAGGAACTCGTAGCCGCGCTCGCCGCGCAGCGTGACCGCGACGCCCACCGGCATCCCCTCGCGCAGTTTGAACGCCGCGATCGACTTGCGCGCGCGGCGCACGCTCGGCTGCTGGCCCGCGATCGTCGCGAGCTGCTCGGTAGCGGCGCGCAGCATTTTGTTGTCCTGCCTGGCGAGCCCCACGCCCATGTTGAGCGTGATCTTCTGAAGACGCGGCGCCTGCATCAGCGAGGAGTAGCCGAAGCTCTCGATCAGCGCGGGGCGGATCTCCTCGAGATAGCGCGTCTTCATGCGCGCGGGCGGTGCGGTGTCGGTCGCTGCGGCCATGCCGGTCAGTCGAGCTTCGCGCCCGTGCTCCTCGCGACGCGCACGCGCGTGCCGTCCTCTCGGTCCACGCCCACGCGCGTGGGCTTGCCTTTGGCGTCGAGCAGCATCACGTTGGAGATGTGGATCGGACCCTCGCGCTCGATCACGCCGCCGAGCGCCGCCTGCGTCTGCGAGCCCGCCACCTGATGCGGCTTGGTGTGGCGCTTGACCATGTTGAGGCCCTCCACGTACAGGCGGCCGTTGCGCGGCTCCACGCGCAGCACCCGCCCGCTCTTGCCGCGGTCCTTGCCCGAGATCACCTGCACGCGGTCGCCCGAGCGGATCTTGAGCGCGCGGGCGCGGCGCGGGGCGGGCGTGTGCGCGCGCGCCATCACAGCACCTCCGGCGCGAGCGACACGATCTTCATGAAGTTGCGCTCGCGCAGTTCGCGCGCGACCGGCCCGAACACGCGCGTGCCGCGCGGGTTGTTCTGGTCGTCGATGATCACCGCCGCGTTCTCGTCGAACGCGATGTAGGTGCCGTCGTCGCGGCCGATCGGCTTCTTGGTGCGCACCACCACCGCCGTCACCACCTCGCCCTTCTTGACGGCGCCCTGCGGGTTGGCCTGCTTGACGGTCGCGGTGATCACGTCGCCCACGAACGCATAGCGGCGGCGCGACCCGCCCTTCACGCGGATGCACAGGATCTCGCGCGCGCCCGAGTTGTCGGCGACCCTCAGTCGTGTCTCGTTCTGGATCATCGCGCCCTCTCGACCACGTCCACGAGCGCCCAGCGCTTGCTGCGCGACAGCGGCCGCGACTCGATCACGCGCACCACATCGCCCTCGTGTGCGTCGTTGTTCTCGTCGTGCGCGTGCACCGTGCTCGAGCTGCGCACGATCTTCTCGTACCGGCGGTGGCGGCGCGCGACGTCGATGCGCACCGTGATCGTCTTCTCGGCCTTGTCGGACACGACCACCCCCTGGCGCACCTTGCGCGTGCCCTGCACCGCGGCGTGCACCGGCGCCAGCGGCTCCGGCGCGGGCGCCGACGCGCGGCGCTCCGCGGCTTTCGCGCGTTCCTGGGCGCGGCGCGCGCGCCTGCGCGCGGCCTTGCCCGCGCGCTCTGCGAGGCGTTGTGCATGACGCTCCTCCGGCGAGCGCTGCGGCAGCGCCTTGCCGGTGTGGGTCGAGCGCGAGCGGCGCTTGCGCTCCTTCGGCGAGAGCTGCTCCGCGGGCTCCGCGGGCTCGGGCGCGGCCTCGGCCGCGGGCTCGGCATCGGCCTGCGGCTCCGCAGCCTCCGCGCCGGCGTCCGGCGCCTCGGCACCGGGCGCGTCCTCGGCGCTCTCCTGCGCCTCGGCGGCGGCGGCGGCCTGCGGCTCGGCGGCGGCGTCGGGCTGCGGCTCGGCGGCGGCCTCGGCCTGCGCGTCCTCGTCGGCCTGCGGGGTGTCGTTGTCGGGTTGCTCTGTCATTCGCTCGGTGGGTTGTTGGCGTGGGTGGTCAGCTGGTGCCCGCGGCCCGCGCGCGCTCGCGCTCCACGGTGAGCGCGCGCGCGAGGTCGCGCTTGGCGCGGCCGAGGCCGGCGGTGTCGTCGAGTTCGCCTGTGGCGTTGGCGAAGCGCAGGCCGAACACCTCTTTGCGCAGCTCGGCGATGCGTTTGCCGAGCTCGCGCTCGTCGAGGTCTCTTATCTCGCGCGCCCTCATGCTCAGTCCTCGCGCAGCACGAACTTGGATTTGAGGGGGAGCTTGTGCGCGGCCAGGCGGATCGCTTCGCGCGCGAGCGGCTCGGGCACTCCCGCGAGCTCGAACATCACGCGGCCGGGCTTGACCACGGCGACCCACCCTTCGGGCGAGCCCTTGCCGGAGCCCATGCGCGTCTCCGCGGGCTTCTTGGTGATGGGCTTGTCGGGGAACACGTTGATCCACACCTTGCCGCCACGCTTGATCTTGCGGGTCATCGCGATACGCGCGGCCTCGATCTGGCGGTTGGTGAGCCAGCCGCCCTCGAGTGCCTTGAGCCCGTACTCGCCGAAGGTCACGTGCAGCTGGCCGCGCGAGGTGCCGGCCCGCCGGCCGCGGTGCTGCTTTCGGTGCTTGACGCGCTTGGGCGAGAGCATCAGCGACCGCCTCCGGGTGCGCCGCCGCCCGAGTCGCGCCCGCCGCGCGGCCCGCGCCCGCCGCCGCGCCCGCCGGCGCCGCCACCGCCGCCGCCACGCCCGCGGCCGCCGCCGCCGTCGCGGCCTCCCCGGCCGCCGCGCCCGCGGCCGTCGCGGCCGTCGCGCCCGTCGCGGTCGGAGCTCGGGGGCGCGGGCGCGCTCATGTCGGTGAGGTCCGCGCCGGTGTAGCCCTCGGGCATGATCTCGCCCTTGTTGACCCAGCACTTCACGCCGATGCGCCCGAACGTGGTGCGGGCCTCGTAGAAGCCGTAGTCGATGTCGGCGCGCATCGTGTGCAGCGGCACGCGCCCGTCGGAGTAGCTTTCGGTGCGCGCCATCTCCGCGCCGCCGAGGCGGCCGGCGACCTGGACCTTCACGCCCTTCGCGCCGGAGCGCATCGCGCTCGTGAGCGCGCGCTTCATCGCGCGGCGGAAGGCAACGCGGTTCTGCAGCTGCTCGGCGATCGACTGCGCGACGAGCTTGGCGTCGAGCTCGGGGCGCTTGATCTCGAGGATGTTGACCTTGATCTGCTTTTTGGTCATGCGGTGCAGGTCCTTGCGCAGCGCGTCCACTTCTGTCCCCGACTTGCCGATCACGATCCCCGGCCGCGCGGTGTGGATGTTGACCTCGAGCTCGTTGGCGTCCTTGCGGATCGTGATGTCGGACAGCCCCGCGTGCGCGAGCTTGTCGGTGATGTGCTCTCGCACGCGCACGTCCTCCGCGAGGAACTCGGCGAAGTTGCGCTCGTTGAACCAGTTGGACTTCCACTCGTGGATGTAACCCACGCGCATCGCCTCTGGATGAACCTTCTGTCCCATTCTCAGCTCTCTCTGTCGTCTCGCGGTCGTGTGCTAGCGGTGCCTGCCGGTCGAGGGGCGCTCGGGCCCCGCGGTGAGCGTGATCGTGAGGTGGCTGGTGCGCTTGCGGATCGGCGTCGCGCGCCCCATTGCACGCGGGCGGAAGCGCTTGATCGTCGGCCCCTCGTCGGCGTACGCCTCCCGGACGATCAAGTCGTCTTCGAGCAGTTCGTGATTGCTCTCGGCGTTTGCCACGGCGGACTCGAGCAGCTTGCTCCAGTCGCGCGCCACCTCTCGAGGGGTGAACGCGAGGATAGCGCGTGCCTCCTGCACCGACTTGCCGCGCAGGTGAACGCACACCAGGCGCGCCTTGCGCGCGGAGGTGCGCACGTAGCGCGCGTGCGCGCGCACGACCCTGCGCCTCGCCGGTTTGCCGCCGCGCGCCGCTTTCGGCGCTGGTGGCGCGGCGGGCGCTTTGCGGGACTCGCCGGCTTTGGCGCGCGTGGCTTTCGCCGGTTTCGCGGGCTCGGCCTCGGCCTCCGCCTCCGCGGGCTCTTTGGCGCCGCGCGCTTTGCGCACGGACGGGCGGCGTTTGGCTTTGGCGGGGCGCTCGGCCTGCGGTTGCTCGCCGCCCTCGGCGTCCTCGCCCTCGGAGGGGGCCTCGGCCTGCGCCTCGGGCGCGGCCTCGGCCTTCGCCGTCTCGGGCTCGGCGGGCGTGGCAGCCTCGGCGGGCTGTGCGTCGGGCGCGTCCTCGCCGCGCGGCTGCGGGTCCTCGCTCATCGCACCTTCCCCGAGCCTGCGTGGCCGCGGAACACGCGCGTGGGCGCGAACTCGCCGAGCTTGTGCCCGACCATCGACTCGCTGACGTACACGGGCACGTGTTTCTTGCCGTCGTGCACGGCGATCGTGTGACCGACCATCTCGGGGAAGATGGTCGAGGCGCGCGACCAGGTGCGCAGCATTTTTTTGTTGTTTTCCGCGTTGAGCGCTTCGATGCGCGCGAGCAGGCGCGCTTCGACCCACGGGCCCTTCTTGCTGGAGCGGCTCATCGCTGCTTACCCTTCCCGCGCCGGCGGCCGCGCACGATGTAGCGGTCGGACGGCTTGTTCTTCTTGCGCGTGCGGTAGCCGAGCGTGGGCACCCCCCACGGGGTCACCGGGTGGCGGCCTGGCGTGGTGGAGCCCTCGCCGCCGCCGTGCGGGTGGTCGACAGGGTTCATGGCGGTGCCACGCGTCTGCGGACGCACGCCCATGTGGCGCTTGCGGCCGGCCTTGCCGACCTTCACGTTCTGGTGATCGGCGTTGCCGATCGTGCCGACGGTGGCGCGGCACTCGGCGCGCACCACGCGCATCTCGCCGGAGGGCAGGCGCAGGGTGGCCATGTCGCCGTCCTTGGCCATCAGCTGCACGGAGGCGCCCGCGGAGCGCGCCATCTGCCCGCCGCGCCCGGGGTGCAGCTCGACGTTGTGCACGACGGTGCCGACGGGCATGCGCGCGAGCGCGAGGCAGTTGCCGACGGCGATGTCGGCGCCATCGCCGGAGGAGACGGTCATGCCCACGGCGAGCCGCTGCGGCGCGAGGATGTAGCTCTTCTCGCCGTCCTGGTAGTGCAGCAGCGCGATGTAGGAGGAGCGGTTGGGGTCGTACTCGATCGCGGCGACCTTCGCGGGGACGTCGTCCTTGCGGCGCTTGAAGTCCACGCGCCGGTACGCGCGCTTGGCGCCGCCGCCGCGGTGGCGCGCGGTCTTGCGCCCGCGCGCGTTGCGCCCGCCGCTCTTCTTGAGGCCTTCGACGAGCGTCTTCTCGGGCTCGGTCTTGGTGACCTCGGAGAAGTCGGGGTAGGAGGCGAAGCGCCGTCCTGGGCTCGTGGGCTTTGGCTTGCGGATCGCCATCTGTGCCTAGCTCTCTAGGGCCGCGAGACCCTGGAAGATGGGGATGCTCTCGCCGTGGCGCACCTGCACGATCGCCTTCTTCCACTCGCGCGTGCGCCCGTGGCCGGTGCCGCGGCGCTTGGGCTTGGACTTGACGCTGAGCGTGCGCACCTCGACCACGTGCACGTCGAACAGCGCCTCGACCGCCTGGCGGATCTGCGTCTTGTGCGCATGCGCGTGCACGCGGAAGGTGTACTTGTCCGCGGCGGAGAGCACGTAGCTCTTCTCCGAGACGACGGGCCGGATGATCACCTGCGTGTGCTCCATCAGGCCTCCCCGTCCTTGGCGCCGCGGACGGGTTCGCCGGCGCGCGCGGTGAGCGCGGACAGAGCGGGCTCGGAGATCGCGACCGAAGCGGCGCCGAGCAGGTCGCTCACGCCGACGGACGCGGCGGCGAGCACGCTGACGCGCGCGAGGTTGCGGAACGACAGCGCCGCCGCCGACTCCTCGGGGGCGAGCACCACGAGCGTGGGGCGCACCTGACCCCAATCGTCGAGCAGGTCCGCCGCGCGGCTCGTCTTGGGCTGCTCGAAGGAGGCCGCGTCGAGCACCGCGAGCGAGCCGCGCGTGGCGTGCAGCGACAGCGCGCTGCGCAGCGCGGCGCGCTGCTCCTTGCGGTTGACCTTGAAGGTGTAGGAGCGCGGCTGCGGGCCGAAGACGGTGCCGCCGCCGGTCCACACGGGCGAGCGGTTGGACCCCGCGCGGGCGCGGCCGGTGCCCTTCTGGCGCCACGGCTTGGCGCCTCCGCCGGAGACCATGCCGCGGGTCTTGGTGGCGGCGGTGCCGCGCCTGCGCGCGGCCTGCTCGGCGCGCACGCTCTGGTGCACGAGCGGCCCCGCGAAGCGCTCGCCGAAGGCGCGGTCCTCGAGCTTCACCTTCCGGCTCGCTCCGAGCACGGGGGCCTCAGGCATCGCTGCGCACCTCCACGATCGAGCCGGTGGGGCCCGGCACCGAGCCGCGCAGCAGCAGCAGGTTCTGCTTTGCGTCCACGCGCACGATCTCGAGGCCGCGCTGGGTGACGCGCTTGTTGCCCATCTGACCCGCGGCGCGGATCCCCTTGCGAACGCGCGAGGGCGTCGCCGAGGCGCCGATCGAACCGGGCGCGCGCACGTTGTGGGAGCCGTGCGACTTGGGGCCGCTGCTGAAGTTGTGGCGCTTGATGGTGCCCTGGAAGCCCTTGCCCTTGGAGGTGCCGGAGACCTTCACGCGCGCGCCCGCCTCGAACGCCTCGACGGTGACCTTCTCGCCGAGCGTCAGCTCGCCGACCTCGCCCCGGAACTCGGCGAGGCGCCGCAGCGGCGGCGCGTCGGCCTTCTTCAGGTGGCCGAGCTCGCCGCGGGAGAGGTGCTTCTCGCGCGCTGCGCCGAACGCGAGCTGCACGGCCTCGTAGCCGTCGCGCTCGAGCGTGCGGATCGCCGTCACCGGGCATGGGCCGGCCTCGAGCACGGTCACGCGGGCGACGCTGCCGTCCTCCTGGAAGACCTGGGTCATACCGAGCTTCTTGGCGAGGATGGCGGACATTTGCGGGGCGGTGGCGCTGGGCTCGCCTAGCTGGCGAGGCGGATCTCGATGTCTACCCCGGCCGGCAGGTGGTCGAGGCGCTGCAGCGAGTCGACCGTCTTGGGCGTGGGCTGGTGGATGTCGATCAGGCGCTTGTGCGTGCGGATCTCGAAGTGCTCGCGCGAGTCCTTGTCCTTGAAGGGCGAGCGGATCACGCAGTACACGTTCTTCTCGGTGGGAAGCGGCACGGGTCCGGACACGCTCGCGCCGGTGCGCGTGGCGGTCTCGACGATCTCCTTCGCCGCGGACTCGATGGCCGACGTGTCGTAGGCCTTCAGCCTGATGCGGATCTTGTTCTGGTTGGCGCTCGCCATTTGAAGCTCTCTTGGTGTGGGGTGCCCTGTTCGGTTCTTTTCGCGTCCGAGCGCGCTTCGCGCCGATGTCGCCGGCGCGGGCTCGCTCTCCGCCGAGTGCCGCGCGGCGAGAGAAAGGCGGACTCCCAGCGGGAAATCCGCCCCCTTCGCGCCCGCGCCCTGCGGCGGGGTGAATCGTCGTATCTGACTGCCTATGATCGCCCGCCTCCCCCGCCGCAGCGGGCTCGGCGCGCGGGTGCTACTCGATGATCTCGCTGACCACTCCCGAGCCGACCGTGCGGCCGCCCTCCCTGATTGCGAATCGCAGGCCCTGGTCCATCGCGATCGGCTGGATCAGTTCGATCTCCATCTGAACATTGTCACCCGGCATGACCATCTCGACTCCGTCGGGCAGCTTTGCCACGCCGGTGACGTCGGTCGTGCGGAAGTAGAACTGAGGCCGGTAGCCCGTGAAGAAAGGCGTGTGGCGCCCGCCCTCCTCCTTCTTGAGCACGTAGACCTCGGACTTGAACTTGGTGTGCGGCGTGATCGAGCCGGGCTTGCACAGCACCTGGCCGCGCTCGATCTCCTCGCGCTTGGTGCCGCGCAGCAGGCAACCCACGTTGTCGCCGGCGCGACCCTCGTCGAGGATCTTGCGGAACATCTCGACGCCGGTGACCACTGTGGAGCTGGTGTCGTGGACGCCCACGATCTCGACCGTGTCTCCCGTTTTGACGATTCCCTGCTCGACGCGCCCGGTGGCCACGGTGCCTCGGCCGGTGATCGAGAAGACGTCCTCGACCGGCATCAGGAAGGGCTTGTCGAGCTCGCGCACGGGCTCCGGGATGTAGGAGTCGAGCGCCTCGGCGAGGTCGAGGATCTTCTGCTTGTTGCCCTCGTCGCCTTCGAGCGCCTTGAGCGCGGAGCCGGTGATGAACGGGATGTCGTCGCCGGGGAAGTCGTACTCGGAGAGCAGCTCGCGGACCTCGACCTCGACGAGCTCGAGCAGCTCCTCGTCGTCGACCATGTCGGCCTTGTTGAGGAACACGACGATGTAGGGCACGCCAACCTGGCGGGCGAGCAGGATGTGCTCGCGCGTCTGCGGCATCGGCCCGTCGGCCGCCGAGACCACGAGGATCGCGCCGTCCATCTGGGCGGCGCCGGTGATCATGTTCTTCACGTAGTCGGCGTGACCGGGGCAGTCGACGTGCGCGTAGTGGCGGTTCTCGGTCTGGTACTCGACGTGCGAGGTGGCGATCGTGATCCCGCGTTCCTTCTCCTCGGGCGCGTTGTCGATTTCCTCGAAGCTGCGTGCTTCAGCACCGCCCTTTTCGGCCAGCACCGTCGTGATGGCAGCGGTCAGCGTCGTCTTGCCGTGGTCGATGTGACCGATGGTGCCGACGTTGACGTGCGGCTTGTCGCGCTCGAATTTCTCCTTCGCCACTTTCTGTTCGCTCCTGTATCGACTTGGATGTCCGCCGCCGTCGCGACGAACCGGGGAAATCTATCTGAAATGCGTTGCGGTCGTGGGGATCCTGCTGCCTCGCGCGTGTGGGGGCCCGATTCGCGGCCCGCCGCCCCGAGGCGTCTAGGCGGGCACCGGCTCGCCGGTGCGTTGCTCGACGATCTTCTCGGCGATGCTCGGCGGCACCTCCTCGTAGGCGTCGAACTGCATCGTGTACGTGGCCCGCCCCTGCGTGTTGGAGCGCAGGTCTGTGGCGTAGCCGAACATCTCCGAGAGCGGCACCTTGGCGGTGACCGCGAGCGCGTTGCCGCGCTGCTCCTGGCCCTCGACGCGCCCGCGCCGGCTCGACAGGTCTCCGATCACGCCACCGAGGAACTCCTCGGGCGTGACCACCTCGACGGAGAAGATCGGCTCGAGCAGCACCGGTTTGGCGCGCTTGGCCGCCTCTTTGACGGCGAGCGAGCCGGCGACCTTGAAGGCGACCTCGGAGGAGTCGACGTCGTGGTACTTGCCGTCGGTGAGCGTGACGCGCACGTCCACCACCGGGTAGCCGGCCTTGACTCCCGTCTCGAGCGCCTCTGTGACGCCCTTCTCGACGGCGGGGATGTACTCGGTGGGGATCGCGCCGCCCTTGATCTTGTTGACGAACTCGAACCCCTCGCCGGGCGCCGGCTCGAGGGAGATGAAGACCACGCCGTACTGGCCCGAGCCGCCGGTCTGGCGCACGAACTTGCCTTCGACCTTCTCGACGTGCCCGCGCACCGTCTCGCGGTAGGAGACCTGCGGACGGCCGACGTTGGCCTCCACGCCGAACTCGCGCTTCATGCGGTCCACGAGCACCTCGAGGTGCAGCTCGCCCATCCCCGAGATCTCGGTCTGGCCGGTTTCCTCGTTGGTGCGCACCTGGAAGGTGGGGTCCTCCTCGGCGAGGCGCCCGAGCGCGATCGACATCTTCTCCTGGTCGGCCTTGGTCTTGGGCTCGACCGCGACCTTGATGACGGGCTCGGGGAACTCGATTTTCTCGAGCTGGACGGGAGCGTCGGGGGCGGCCAGCGTGTCGCCGGTCATCACCTGCTTGATGCCCACGGCGGCGGCGATGTCGCCCGCGTAGACCTCCTCGACCTCCTCGCGCTCGTTGGCGTGCATCATGAGGATGCGCCCGATGCGCTCGGTGCGCCCGCTCGAGACGTTGAGCACGCGCGCGCCGGCCTGCAGGCGCCCGGAGTACACGCGGAAGTAGGTGAGCTTGCCGACGTAGGGGTCGGCGGCGATCTTGAAGGCGAGCGCCGCGAGCGGCTCGGAGTCGTCGGCGTGGCGCACGACCTCGCGCTCGGTCTCCTCGCCCTTGATCAGTTCGTGGCCGGTCACCGGCGGCACGTCGAGCGGCGAGGGCAGGTAGTCGATGACGGCGTCGAGCAGCGGCTGCACGCCCTTGTTCTTGAAGGACGAGCCGCACAGCACGGGCGTGAGCTTGGTCGACAGCGTCGCCTTGCGGATCGCGTTCTTGAGCGTCTCCTCGGGAACCTCGCGCTCCTCGAGGATCAGCTCGAGCAGAGCGTCGTCGTAGTGGGAGACCTCCTCGAGCAGGTGCTCGCGCGCGGCCGCGGCGGCGTCCCCGAGATGCTCGGGGATGTCGATCGTGTCCTGTTCCTTGCCCATCTCATCCTTGTAGACGACCGCCTTCATCGCGACGAGGTCGACGATCCCCGCGAAGTCGCCCTCGGCGCCGATCGGCAGCTGGATCGGCACGGGATGCGCGCCGAGCCGGTCGATCATGGTCTGCACGCCCTGCTCGAAGTTCGCGCCGATGCGGTCCATCTTGTTGATGTAGGCGATGCGCGGCACGTGGTACTTGTCGGCCTGGCGCCACACCGTCTCCGACTGCGGCTCGACGCCCGCGACGGAGTCGAACAGCGCGATCGCGCCGTCGAGCACGCGCAGCGAGCGCTCGACCTCGACCGTGAAGTCGACGTGCCCGGGCGTGTCGATGATGTTGATGCGGTGGTCCTTCCACTGCGCGGTGGTGGCCGCCGAGGTGATCGTGATGCCGCGCTCCTGCTCCTGTTCCATCCAGTCCATCACCGCGGCGCCCTCGTGGACCTCACCGATCTTGTAGGTGCGGCCGGTGTAGTAGAGGATGCGCTCGGTCGTGGTGGTCTTGCCCGCGTCGATGTGGGCCATGATCCCGATGTTGCGTGTGTGATCGAGTGAGAACTTGCGTGGCATCGCTTTGCTGGGGGGAGTGGAGGTGTCTGCGGATCCGGACGAAAAAAATGGGCCCCTCGGGCCCACGCGCGCTCCTAGTCGGTATGGACCGGCGGCGTCGTTATGTGCTCGAGGTCTCCATCTTCTTCACTATTCGCGGGACACGCTCACGCACCTGCGTGCACCCGCGAGGCGTCATCGACTATAGCAGGCGCACGCTTGAGCTCAGAGGCGTTTCCGGCGGGGCCGGACGCCTTGTGGGCGGAGCCGCGCGCGCCGCGCCGGGGATCCTCTCCGGCGCGCGCGGGCGGTGCCTCGTCGAGCATCGCCTCGAGCCGCTCGAGCACCCTCCTGGCGGCACGCAGCTCGGCGGCGGGCACGTCCGCGAGCGCTCGCTCCCAGCGCTCCTTCCAGGCGGCGCGCTTGTCCTCGATCCTGGCGCGCCCCTGCTCGGTGAGCCGGCTCACCACGACCCTGCGGTCATCGCCCGAGCGCTCGCGCTTCACGTGGCCGCTCGCGGCGAGCCCCTCGAGCATCTGGGTGACGGTGCCGGGCGACATGCGCGCGGCGGCTGCGAGCTCGCCCGCGGGCAGCGGGCCGCGGTCGGCGAGCTCCGCGAGCAGCTCGAACTGCGCGTGGCTCAGCTCCGAGCCGGCGAGGTGCGTGTCGCGGCCGCGCACCCGGCCGAGCGTGCGGAACAGCGCCCTGAAGGCGAGGCCGAGCTCGGCCAGCTCATGCTCGCGCGAGGCGCCCACTATGCCCCCAGCGGCTCCACGGTCGCCTCGGCGGCCGACACTCCGGGCGCGATGCGCCCTGGGCGCTCGGCGCGCAGCAGCACCACGCACGGGATCAGCGCCAGCGCGGCGATGCCGAGCGACCACCAGAAGGCGGTGTCGAACGCGCCGGCGAGGTGGTGCAGCGACGGCGCATGGCCGCTCGCGCGCTGCAGCACCACGGCGAGCACCGCGGTCCCGATCGCGCCGCCGATGCGCTGCAGCATGTTCATCTGCGGGGTCGCGTCGGAGAGCTGCTCGCTGCGCAGCGACGCGAACGCGACGGTCATCGCGGGCAGGAACGAGAAGCCGATGCCGACGCCGCGCACGAGCAGCACCAGCGAGATCACGAGCGCCGAGGAGTGCTCGTCCACGAACCCGAGCGGCACGGTGGCGAGGCTCAGGATGAGCACGCCCACGATCGCCACGCGCCCGCCGCCGAAGCGTTCGGTGAGGCGCGCGGTGACGGGCATCACGAGCAGCATCCCGAGGCCCTGCGGCCCGGTCAGGAGCCCCGTCGCGATCAGGGTCTCGTGGCGGACCTCCTGGTAGAAGAGCGGCACCAGGATCATCGCGCCGAACAGCGCCGCGCCGAGCCCGAAGGTGGTCAGCGAGGCGGCGGCGAAGATGCGGTTGGTATACAGGCGCACGTCCAGCAGCGGGCGCTCGGCGCGCGATGCGTGCCGGATGAACGCGAGCGACAGCGCGAGGCCGCCGAGGATCGGCACGAGCACCGCCGCGGAGCCGAAGCTGCCGTTGCTGCCGAGCTGAGAGAGGCCGTACACGGTGGCGGTGGAGGCGACCGACAGCAGCGCGAGCCCGGTCAGGTCGAGCTTGCCCGCCTCGCCCGACTCGGTGTGCGGCAGCGTGCGCCAGCCCGCGACGAGCGCGATCGCGCCGATCGGCACGTTGACGAGGAAGATCCACGACCAGTGCAGGTTCTGCAGGATCGCCCCGCCGATCACCGGGCCGAGGATCGGCGCGAGCATCGCGGGCATCGAGACGACCGCCATCACCCTCCCCACGCGCTGCGGGCCCGCGACCTGGGCCATGATCAGCTGGCCGACGGGCATGATCATGCCGCCGCCGAGCCCCTGCAGCACGCGGAACAGCACGAGCGTGGTGGCCGAGCTCGCGATCGCGCACAGCGCGGAGCCGAGCGTGAACAGCGTGAGCGAGACCATGTACACGGGCTTGGCGCCGTAGCGGCGGGCGGCCCAGCCGGTGACGGGGATCACCGCGGCGAGCGACAGCAGGTAGCCGGTGACGACCCACTGGATCTGCGAGATCGAGCTGTGCAGGTCCTTGCCGAGCGTGCGCAGCGCCACGTTCACGATCGTGGTGTCGAGGATCGACATGATCATGCCGAGGATCACCACGCAGGCGATGCGCCACACGTGCGCCTCGATGCGGATTCGTCCGTCGGCCTGCGCGGCCGCGCTGCTGCTGCCCGGGGAAGACATTCGGCAGCTGAAGTTTAGGTACCGAAGCTTTCTTTTCAACCCCCTGCGCGCGAACACGCCTCCCCTGCTCGCGCAAGCGCGCCCGGCGGCGGGGGTGGTGGTGGACGGATGTGCGGCGCGCGGGCGCCGCTTGCGCTACGGGCGGGTTACCAGCGGTAGTGCGCGAAGGCCTTGTTGGCCTGCGCCATGCGGTAGATGTCGTCCTTGCGCTTGTACGCGCCGCCCTGCTGGGACTGTGCGTCCATCAGCTCGTTGGCGAGCCGCTGGGCCATCGTCTTCTCGCGCCGCTGGCGGGCGAACTCGACGAGCCAGCGCACGGCGAGCGTGCGGGCGCGCCTGGCGGGCACCTCGACCGGCACCTGGTAGGTGGCGCCGCCGACGCGCCTCGAGCGCACCTCGAGCGTGGGCGTGAGCGCCTTGATCGACGCCTCGAGCGAGGCGACGGGGTCTTTGTCGGAGCGCTCGGCGATCAGGGCGAGCGCGTCGTAGACGATGCGCTCGGCGACCGACTTCTTGCCGTCGAGCATCACCTTGTTGATGACCTGCTGGACGAGCTTGGAGCGGTGGATCGGGTCGGCCTCGACAGGGCGGACCTGGGCGGCTGCGCGGCGCGGCATCGGCTATTTCTTCTTCACGCCGTACTGCGAGCGGGCCTTCTTGCGGTCGCTCACGCCGGCGGCGTCGAGCGTGCCGCGCACGACCTTGTAGCGCACGCCCGGCAGGTCCTTGACGCGCCCGCCGCGCACGAGCACGACCGAGTGCTCCTGAAGGTTGTGGCCCTCGCCGGGGATGTACGCGGTGACCTCGATCGAGCCCGAGATGCGCACGCGGGCGACCTTGCGCAGGGCGGAGTTAGGCTTCTTCGGGGTGGTGGTGTACACGCGCGTGCACACTCCGCGCCGCTGCGGCGCGGCGACCTTGCGCTTGCGGCCCTTGCCGGACTTCAGTCCGGGCGTGGCGAGCTTCTTCTTCGGGGCCACGCGTCCCTTGCGCACGAGCTGTGAAGTGGTCGGCATGGAGCGCAGATGCTAGCAGCGCGATGCGTGCGCGGCCGCGGGGCCTAGGCGGGCTCGGCGGCGACCGCGGAGCGCACGGGCGCGGGCATCATCGCGGCGGCGACGACGACGAGCACGAGGGCGAGCGCCTGCACGACGACGCCGAGCGTGCCGGCGGCCATCGGGTCGCGGAACACGACGAGCCCACCGGCGATCCCGGCGATGTTGGCGGCGGTTCCGGTGACCGCGATGACGGGCACCGCGTCGCCGTCCTGCAGCCCGCGGGCGGAGGCGTAGAAGGCGACCACCGAGGCGAGCACCGCGACCGCGAGCCACGGGCTGAGCACCAGGCCGAGCACGCCGTGCGCGCCAGCGATGCCGGTGAGAGCCTTGATGGAGGTGTCGGAGACGCCGAACAGGATGCCGGCGGCAGCGCCGAGCATGACGCCATGGTGCTCGACGGGGGAGCCCATGCGCGGGCCCATGATGAGCAGCCCGCCGAGGCCGAACAGGCCGGCCTCGAAGCCGATCATGGCGGCGGGCGAGAAGTGCGTGTGCGAGCCGTGCATGGCGGGCAGCGTGATGCCGAGGAGCACGAGGCCGGCGGCGGTGAAGATCAGGCCCGCCCACTGGCGCCGGCCGACCTTGAAGCCGAACATGCGGTCGGCCATCACCGCGATGAACACGACGCCCGCGGCGAGCGCGACCTGGATCACCGACATCGGCGCGAGCGCGAGCGCGGCGACGTGCAGGCCCCAGCTGCAGACGGCGATCAGCATCCCGAGCGTGAACCACTTCGACGAGTACAGCTCGCGTGCTGAGCGCAGCGGGTGCAGGACGCGTACGCGTGGCACTTCGTTGGCGCCCCGGTACTTGAAGAAGAAGCCGAGGTTGGCTACGAAGGCGCAGGCGAGCGCGAGGAGTATTCCGAGATCCAAGGTCATTGACGGTGTGTGTGAGACCGGTTGACCCATCGACTGCGATCACCCACTGCTTTACTCCGCCAACGCGACCTAGGCGGATCAACCGTTCGCAGCACAGTACCCCAGGCAACCTCTATGGAAACTAAAGACCGGGTCGGAAAAGCCGCAGACTTTGGCTTCGTGGCGGACGCCACGAAGCTGCAGGCGACACCGCCGGCCGCCGAGAAGCCCCTGCTAATGGTCGATATCGACGGTGTGATCTCGCTGTTCTGGGGACGCCGCTCGGGCGCCGCGGAGCAGGCGCCCGCGGGCTCGTTCCACTCGATCGAGGGCATACCGCATTTCCTTTCGTCCACGGCCGCCGCACACCTGCTCGAGTTGGAGACGCTGTTCGACCTGGTGTGGGCGAGCGGCTGGGAGGAGAAGGCGGAGGAGCACCTCCCCCACCTGCTCGGGCTGCCCGCGCAGCTGCCGTTCCTGCGCTTCGCGCGCTCGCCGGGAACCTCCAACGCGCACTGGAAGCTCGACGCGATCGACGCGTACGCGGGCGCGCGCGCGCTCGCGTGGGTGGACGACGCGCTGACGGGCGAGTGCGAGCGCTGGGCGGCCGCGCGCGCGGCGCCCACGCTGCTGGTGCGCACCGCGCCCGAGCACGGGCTCACGGCGCGCGAGGCGCATCTCCTCACGGAGTGGGCGCTCGCGCTGCGGGCGCCGCGGAACGGGCGGACGAGCCGCTGACGGCGGGGACGGACGGGGCGGCAGGGGCGGCGGGGACCACGAGCACGCGGTGCGGCCTCGACACCGAGGCGCCGTAGGGTCCCGCGCCTTCGAACAGCGCGCGCAGCCACATCTGGCGCGCGGCGGGCACCGCGAAGCTCGCGGGCGCGGACCATGCGCCGCGCGCATCCGTGAGCGCTTCGCCGAGCGTGCTCTCCTGGACGAGCTCGCCCCGCCGGCTGACGGAGCGGGCCTGGATGAGGACGCGCGCCTGCGCGAGCGGGGTGCCGTCGAGCAGCGCGAGCGTGCCGGACAGCGTCGCGGGTTGCGCGACGGCGGTCGGAGGGGTTTCTGAGCCCACGCCGGGCGAGGCGGGCGCGGGTGCGGGCGCGGCGGGCGCCGGCGCGCGGCGCGGCGGGCGCCGGTGCGGGCGCGGGCGGGGGCGCGGGCGTGACGGCGAGCGTGGCGCGCACGGGGCTGGGCGCGAGCCGCGCCACGGCGCGCCGCAGGGCGGGCAGCTCTCGATAGAGGACGTCGCCGGGGCAGTCGGTGGAGTCGCCGTCGCGGTGGCCTGCGATGCGCGGCAGCGGCACGTGCGCGCCGGCGGGGAAGCGCGCGTAGACGGCTCCGGCGGGGTTCACGCGCACGGTTACGCGGCCGCGCGCGGGCAGGCCGTGCAGCGAGAGCTTCCAGGCGAGCAGGCGCTCGAGCGCGGCGTGGGCGGCTCGCGAGATGGGCACGCTCTGGAACGTGCCGAGCACGGCGACGCCGGTCGATTCGAGGTTGTAGCCGCCGGCCTGGGCGCCGCACACGGGCTCGTCGATCCCGCCGGCGCGCGCCTCGAAGATGCGCCCGTACAGGTCGATGGCGAAGTTGTAGCCGATGTCGTTCCAGCCGCGGACGTAGCGGTGGAAGGCGTAGATCGAGAGCAGCATCGCGGGCACCTCGCCGCGGGTGTAGCCGTTGGGGCTCTGGGTGTGGTGCACGAACGCCATGCGCACGGCTCCGTACTCGGGCGCGACGCGCGGCGGCGCGACGCCGTCGGCCCACGCGCGCCGCGCGATGATCGCGGGCTGCCCGGCGCCGGCGTGGAGCACGGGCGCGGCGAGCGGCGGCGGAGAGGCGAGCGCGGAGGAGGCGCTGGGATGCGAGCGCGCTCCTGCGCGGGCGCTCACGTCGACGAGGTGCAGGCGCACGCCGCGCAGGCCGCCGGGGGCGCGCAGCTGCAGCTCGCGCGTGCCGGCGGCCCACACCGGGTCGCCCACGGTTTCGGCGGGCGGCGCGGCTTCGGGCGCGTGCCCGTGCGCGCCGGCGGAGACCCACGCGCCGAGCCGCCCGCCGGGCGCGCGCATGCGCAGCTCGACGTGGGCGTGCGGCGAGCCGTGCCAGCCGACGCCGATCAGGTCGGCGGCGCGCCCGAGCGCGACGCTCACGGGGAACTCCCCCACGTCTCCGAGCTCGAGCTCGCTCACGAGCGGCGGGGGCGCGGGCGTGAGCGCGGCGAGCGCGCCGTGGGGCCGCACGAGCCCGCCGGCGGCGGCGCCGGCGGCGGCCGCGAGCAGCGTGCGTCGCGTGGTGGCGGGCGGGTCCATCCCACCAGCACAACACAGCGGGCGGCGCACCGTAGCGGTGTGGCTGCCCGCCCTCGCTCAGCTCAATCGTGTTGTTGGCGTGCGGCGCGCTACTCGTCGGAGAGGTCGGCCTCGGGGATCTCGAGCTCGGCGAGCTCCTCTGCGAACCCCGTGTCGGTGGCTCCGGCGCCGATCTTCTCGAGCGAAGCGAGGTCGGCGTCGAACTCCTGCCCGTAGCCGCCGCCGAGCCCCTCGCCGGCGAGCCCGAGCTCGGCGGCGATCTCGTCCTGGTCGAGCAGCCCCACGTCGTCGATCGCGCGCGGGAGCGGCTCGGCGGGCTCGATCTCGATGCGCCGGTAGCGCTTGAGGCCGGTGGCGGCGGGGATCAGCTTGCCGATGATCACGTTCTCCTTGAGCCCGTTGAGCCGGTCGATCTTGCCTTCGAGCGCGGCATCGGTGAGCACCTTGGTGGTCTCCTGGAAGGAGGCCGCCGACAGGAACGAGTCGGTGTTGAGCGACGCCTTGGTGATGCCGAGGATGATGTCCTCGAAGACCGCCTCTTCGCCGCCCTGCTCGCCCACCGCGCCGTTGGCCTTGGCGAACTCGAAGCGGTCGACGAACTGCCCGGGCAGGTAGTCGGTGTCGCCCTTCTGGTCGACGCGCACCTTTTTGAGCATCTGGCGCACGATCAGCTCGATGTGCTTGTCGTTGATGTCGACGCCCTGCGACTTGTAGACCTCCTGCACCTCGCGCACGAGGTACTGCTCGGTCTCGGTGCGCCCGCGCAGCGCGAGCAGCTCGTGCGGGTAGATCGACCCCTCGTTGAGCTGCTTGCCGGAGCTGATCTTCTCGCCGTCGGAGACGAACAGCCTGGTGCGCCGCGGGAACGAGTGTTTGTGCTCTTCTCCGCCCTTGTCGGTGATGGTGACGGTGAGCGCCTTGTCGGTCTCCTCGATCGACACGGTGCCGTCGACCTCGGCGATCTTCGCGAGGCCCTTGGGCCGGCGCGCCTCGAACAGCTCGACCACGCGCGGCAGGCCGTGCGTGATGTCGGCGCCGGCGACGCCGCCGGTGTGGAAGGTGCGCATTGTGAGCTGCGTGCCGGGCTCGCCGATCGACTGGGCGGCGACGATGCCGACCGCGTCGCCGATCTGCGCGAGCGCGCCGGTGGCCATGGCGCGCCCGTAGCACGCCTGGCACACGCCGGACGGCGCCTCGCACTTCAGCACGGAGCGCACGGGCACGGTGACCTCGGTTCCCTTGCCGTGCTCGTCCTCGAACGCGGCGACGATCTCGATCAGCTCGCCGCGCCCGATCTCGGAGCCCTGCTCGGCGAGCATGCGGCCGCGCTTGGTGGTGATGTCCTGCGCGGCGATGCGCCCGACGAGGCCGTCGTTGGGCTGGTCGTCGGCCTTGAACACCGCCATCTCGATGAACTCCTTGGTGCCGCAGTCGGCCTCGCGGATGATCACGTCCTGGGCGACGTCGACGAGGCGGCGGGTGAGGTAGCCGGAGTCGGCGGTGCGCAGCGCGGTGTCGGCGAGTCCCTTTCGCGCGCCGTGCGTGGAGATGAAGTACTCGAGCACCGACAGGCCCTCCATGAAGTTGGCCTTGATCGGGCGCTCGATGATTTCACCCTTCGGGTTGGCCATCAGCCCGCGCATGCCGGCGAGCTGGCGGATCTGCTTGAAGGACCCGCGCGCGCCGGAGTTGGCCATCATGAAGATGGGGTTGAGCTCGTCGAGGTTGTCGACCATCGCGTCGGCGACCTCGTCGGTGGCGGCGTTCCACTGCTCGACGACCGCCTCGTGGCGCTCGGACTGGGTGATCAGCCCTTCGTCGTACTGGGAGGTGATGTCGCCGACGAGCTCGTCGTAGCGGTCGAGGATCGACTGCTTCTCGGGCGGCACGACGACGTCGTTCTTGGAGATGGTGATGCCGGCCTGGGTGGCGTACTTGAACCCGAGGTCCTTGAACGCGTCGAGCACGAGCGAGATCGTGGTGGCCCCGTAGGTCTGCACGAGGATGTCGATCAGGCGGGTGGTGTCGCGCTTCTTCATGGACTGGTTGACGAACGCGTACTTGGACGCGTCGAACTCGTCGCTCAGCGCCTCGGCGAGCGCGCGCTCGATGCGGTCGTTGTAGATGATGCGACCGATCGTGGTGAGCACGTGGCCGCCCTCGCGCCCGTATGGGCGGAACTCGGCGAGGTCGTGCAGCTTCACGACGCCGGCCTCGTAGGAGAGTTCGGCCTCCTGCGCGGTGCGGAACACGTGCGGCCGCGGCTCGTAGGTGGTGCGGTCGATCTTCGCGAGCTCCTCGGCCTCGGGCCCGTAGGTGAGGTAGTAGGCGCCGAGGATCATGTCCTGGGTGGGCGTGGCCAGCGGCGCGCCGTGGGCGGGAGAGAGGATGTTGTTGGAGGACAGCATGAGGATGCGCGCCTCGGCCTGCGCCTCGGCGGACAGCGGCAGGTGCACGGCCATCTGGTCGCCGTCGAAGTCGGCGTTGAACGCGTGACACACGAGCGGGTGCACCTGGATCGCCTTGCCCTCGACGAGCAGCGGCTCGAACGCCTGGATGCCGAGCCGGTGCAGCGTGGGCGCGCGGTTGAGCAGCACGGGGTGCTCGTGGATGACCTCCTCGAGCACGTCCCACACCTCGCCGATCATCGAGTCGACCATCTTCTTGGCGGCCTTGATGTTCTGCGCTGACTTGCGCTCGACGAGGCGCGCCATGATGAACGGCTTGAACAGCTCGAGCGCCATGATCTTGGGCAGCCCGCACTGGTGCAGCTTGAGGTAGGGGCCGGCGACGATCACGGAGCGTCCGGAGTAGTCGACGCGCTTGCCGAGCAGGTTCTGGCGGAAGCGGCCCTGCTTGCCCTTGAGCATGTCGGACAGCGACTTCAGCGGCCGGTTGCCGGGGCCGGTGACGGGGCGCCCGCGGCGGCCGTTGTCGAACAGCGCGTCGACGGCCTCCTGCAGCATGCGCTTCTCGTTGTTGACGATGATCTCGGGCGCGCCGAGGTCGAGCAGCCGCTTGAGGCGGTTGTTCCGGTTGATGACGCGCCGGTAGAGGTCGTTGAGGTCGGACGTGGCGAAGCGCCCGCCGTCGAGCTGCACCATGGGGCGCAGCTCGGGCGGGATCACGGGGACGGCGTCGAGCACCATCATCTCGGGCTTGTTGCCGGACTGGATGAACGCGGAGACGACCTTCAGGCGCTTGACGGCGCGGGCCTGCTTCTGCCCTTTGCCGGTCTTCACCTGGTCCTCGAGCTCGATGCGTTCGGCGTCGAGGTCGACCTGCGAGAGCAGGTCGCGGATCGCCTCGGCGCCCATGCCGCCGCGGAAGTATTCACCGAACCCGTAGGAGGACCCGAAGCGCTCCTTGAGCTCGCGGAAGATCGCCTCGTCGTGCTCGATCTGCTTGGGCTCCATGGTCTTGAACAGCTCCCACACCATGCGCATCCGCTCGGCTGCATCCTCGATGTAGGCTTCGGTGTCGGCGATGTCGGCGTCGAACGCCTTGGTCAGCTCCTTGACCTGTTTCTCGCGGTCCTCGTCGGAGATCTTCTGCAGGTTGATGTCGAGCGAGTCGGCCCACAGGTGGTCTTCGTCGTTGAAGTTGGTCTGTTTGCCGTTCTGCAGGTACTTCTCGCGGCGCGCGAGCGACTCGCGCAGCTCGAGCACGCGCTCCTCGCGCTCTGCGGCGTATGCGTCGAGGACCTTGTTGACCTCCTTCTCGAGCGAGTCGATGTCCTTGGCGCGCGCCTCGTCGTCGATCCAGGTGACGATCGAGGCGGCGAAGTAGAGGACCTTCTCGAGTTCCTTGGGGGCCATGTCGAGCAGGTAGCCGATGCGGCTGGGCACGCCCTTGAAGAACCAGATGTGGCTGACGGGGGCGGCCAGGTCCACGTGGCCCATGCGCTCGCGGCGCACCTTCGAGCGCGTGACCTCGACGCCGCAGCGCTCGCACACGATGCCCTTGTAGCGGACGCGCTTGTACTTGCCGCAGTAGCACTCCCAGTCCTTGGTGGGACCGAAGATGCGCTCGCAGAAGAGCCCATCCTTCTCGGGCTTGAGCGTGCGGTAGTTGATGGTCTCGGGCTTGGTCACCTCACCGGAGCTCCAGCTGCGGATCTGCTTGGAGGAGGCGAGTGAGATCTCGATTGCGTCGAAGTTGTTGATGTCGATCATCTGGTCGCTTTCGCGTAGCGGGTGAATCGGGGCTTGCTGCTGATGGGCTGCTGCGGGGGGGTCGTGGTGATGGGCTTGCGGATGGCGGGGCGGGCTACTCGGCGGAGACCTCGTCGAGGCCCTCGAGGTCGATCTCGCCGTCGGCGTCGAGCAGCTCTTCGACGCCTACGGGCTCGTCGCCGGACGCCTCCTCGGAGTCGTCGGCGGAGCCGGCGTCGGTGTCGTCCTCGCCCTCGAGCTCCTCGTCGCTCGCGTCGCCGTCGCCTGCTGCGGCGGCGCGCACACCGGAGAGGTCGATGCCGAGCTCCTCGGCGGCACGCAGCAGGTCGTCGTCCTCGTCGCGCATCTCGGCGCGCTGGCCCTCCTCGGAGACGACGTTGACGTCGAGCGCCAGCGACTGCATCTCCTTGAGCAGCACCTTGAACGACTCGGGGATGGACGGCTCGGCGATGTTCTCGCCCTTGACGATGGCCTCGTATGCCTTGACGCGCCCGACGGTGTCGTCGGACTTGATGGTGAGCATCTCCTGCAGCGTGTAGGCGGCGCCGAAGGCCTCGAGCGCCCACACCTCCATCTCGCCGAAGCGCTGGCCGCCGAACTGCGCCTTGCCGCCGAGCGGCTGCTGCGTGACGAGCGAGTATGGCCCGGTGGAGCGCGCGTGGATCTTGTCGTCCACGAGGTGCAGGAGCTTCAGGATGTACATGTAGCCCACGGTGACCTGCTCCGCGAACGGCTCGCCGGTGCGCCCGTTGAAGAGCGTCATCTTCCCGGAGGCCTGCTCGCCGGGCCGGCGCGTCTTGGCGACATCCATGCGGATGCGCCCGGTGTGCGCGTCCTGCCATTTGACGAGCGCGGTGTCGACGTCTTCGACGGTGGCGCCGTCGAACACGGGCGAGGCAACGTACACGCGGCCGTTGCCGCCGGGGGCGTGGGCCTTGCGGTAGGCCTCGGAGTCGTCGTCGTACCAGCCCTGCGCGGCGACCCAGCCGAGATGCGTCTCGAGGATCTGCCCGACGTTCATGCGCGAGGGCACGCCGAGCGGGTTGAGGATCACGTCGACGGGGGTGCCGTCCTCGAGGAAGGGCATGTCCTGCTCGTCGACGATCTTCGAGATCACACCCTTGTTGCCGTGGCGGCCCGCGAGCTTGTCGCCCTCGGAGATCTTGCGCTTCTTGGCGACGAACACGCGCACGAGGTCGTTGACCCCGGGCGGCAGGTCGTCGCCGGCGTCGCGGCTGAAGGTCTTGACGTCGATCACGACGCCGCCCTCTCCGTGGGGCACCTTGAGCGAGGTGTCGCGGACCTCGCGCGCCTTCTCCTTGAAGATCGCGCGGATCAGCTTCTCCTCGGCGGTGAGCTCGGTCTCGCCCTTGGGCGTGACCTTGCCGACGAGCAGGTCGCCGGAGATGACCTCGGCGCCGACGCGCACGATGCCGCGGTCGTCGAGGTTGCGCAGCGACTCCTCGGAGCGGTTGGGGATGTCGCGGGTGATCTCCTCCTCGCCGAGCTTGGTGGTGCGGGCGTCGATCTCGTACTCCTCGATGTGGATCGAGGTGAGCTCGTCGTCGGCCACGAGCCGCTTGGAGAGGATGATGGCGTCCTCGAAGTTGTAGCCCTCCCAGGACATGAAGGCGACCATCAGGTTCTTGCCGAGCGCCATCTCGCCGCGGTCGGTGGAGGAGCCGTCGGCGAGCACGTCGCCCTTGCCGACCTTCTGGCCGGTTTTGACGAGCGGCTTGTGGTGGATGAGGGTGCCCTGGTTGGAGCGCATGAACTTCTGCAGCTCGTACTCCTCCTTGCTGCCGTCGCTGCCGAGCACCACGATCTCGTTGGCGTCCACGTAGTCGACGGTGCCGGCTGCGCGCGCGAGCAGCACGTCTCCGGTGTCGAGCGCGGCGCGGCGCTCCATGCCGGTGCCGACGAGCGGCGCGTCGGCCTTCAGCAGCGGCACGGCCTGGGCCTGCATGTTGGAGCCCATCAGCGCACGGTTCGCGTCGTCGTGCTCGAGGAACGGGATCATGGCGGTGGTGATCGACCAGATCTGCTCGGGCGAGACGTCGATCAGGTCGACGTCTTTGGGCCCGACCGTGACGTACTGGCCGGCCTGCGTGCGGCACAGGATCTCGGTGCCCTTCAGCTTGCCGCTCTTGGCGTCGACGGGCGTGTTGGCCTGGGCGATCACCAGCTCCTCTTCCTGGGTGGCGTCGAGGTGCCTGACGTCGTCGGTGACGACGCCGTCCTTGACCACGCGGTAGGGCGTGGTGACGAAGCCGTACTCGGAGACCTCGGCGAACGAGGAGAGCGAGCCGATCAGGCCGATGTTGGGACCCTCGGGGGTCTCGATGGGGCACATGCGCCCGTAGTGGGTGGGGTGCACGTCGCGCACCTCGATGGGCGCGCGCTCGCGCGTGAGCCCGCCGGCGCCGAGCGCGGACAGGCGCCGCCTGTGCCTGAGCCCGGCGAGCGAGTTGGTCTGGTCCATGAACTGGCTGAGCTGCGAGGAGCCGAAGAACTCCTTGAGCGCGGCGACGACGGGCCGGATGTTGATGATGGTCTGCGGCGTGATGGTGTCGGCGTCCTCTGTGGTGAGGCGCTCGCGTACGACGCGCTCCATGCGGTAGAGGCCGATGCGGAATGCCTCCTGGATGAGCTCGCCGACGGTGCGCAGCCGGCGGTTGCCGAAGTGCTCGTACTCGTCGAGGTGCTCGGCGACGGGCTCGCGCGGCATGCTGGTGGCCTCGGCGGCGTAGTCCTTGATCTCGACCTCGCCGTCCTCGGGGATGCCGAGGATCTTGGGCAGGCTCACGAGCTCGCCGATCAGGGCGACGATGTCGTCCTTGGTGAGCGTGCGCACGTCGAGATCGGTGGACTGCTTCAGGCGCGAGTTGAGCTTGTAGCGCCCGACGCGCGTGAGGTCGTAGCGCTTGGGGTCGAAGAACAGCTGGTTGAGCAGCGCGCGCGCGTTGTCGATGCTGGGCGGCTCGCCGGGGCGCTGCTTCTTGAACAGCTCGATCAGCGCGCCCTCTTCGGTGCGCGTGGCCTCGGTGTCTGACTCGATGGTGTTGCGGATGTACAGCGAGTCGTCGAACAGCCCGCGGATCTCCTCGTCGGAGGCGTAGCCCATGGCGCGCAGCAGCACGGTGACGGGCAGCTTGCGCTTGCGGTCGATGCGGACGAAGACCTTGCCCTTCTTGTCGATCTCGAGCTCGAGCCACGATCCGCGGGCGGGCATGAGGTTGGCGATGAAGACCTGCTTCTCGCGGTCCTTGGGCTCCATCAGGTAGGCGCCGGGCGAGCGCACGAGCTGCGTGACGACGACGCGCTCGGTGCCGTTGATGACGAAGGTGCCGCGCTCGGTCATCCAGGGAAAGTCGCCCATGAACACGGACTGCTCGCGGATCTCGCCGGTCTCGCGGTTGATGAACGCGACGGTGACGGTGAGCGGCCGCGCGTACGTGAGGTCCTTCTCGCGGCACTGGTCGAGCGAGGCGACGGGTTCGTCGAACGTGAACTCGCCGAACTGCACGGCGAGGTTGCCGGTGTAGTCCTCGATCGGCGAGATGTCGTCGATGGTCTCGCGCAGGCCGCCGGCCTGCGGGTCGGTGAGCCAGGCGAACGAACGCCGCTGGATGTCGATCAGGTTCGGGACATCGACCGTCTTGTTGAGGCGCGCGAAGCTACGTCGCGTCCGGAGAGCGTCTGCAGCAGCCAAGAAATGACTCCTTCGGAGGGCGAAACACGGGCAGAGGAGGAGCGCCGAGGCGCGACCAGCAAAGATAGCACAGGCTATCGACGCCCTTAAGGGCCGCCGGTGCTCACGGACCCCGTCCCGGCAATCGCGTATGTGGCGCGATGCTCGCGTGCTTCTGGACGGCTGCGACTATCGACCAGCGCAGGGGACTGTACCGGAATTTGCGCGTTCGTGGGACGAAGATCAACGAAACTTAAAGAGACGGCCCCGCCGGGGGCGGGGCCGTTGGACGGGTCGCTTTGCGCGGGACCGGGGCGCGGCGCCGGGGCAGGAGCTTCGCCGGACGCTCAGGCGGGAGGTGCGTCGGGAGGGGTGGGCTCGGCGCTCGAGGCGGGCGCGGTCGTGCCGAGGCGCGCTTCCCACCATTCGACCGGCACGATCCGTAGTGCTAACTGCAGCGTTCCGCGATCGAGCCGCTCGGCGAGCTGCGCGATCGCGACGACGAGCTGGGCGAGGCGATCGTCGTCGACGTCGCCGCCGATCTGCACGGCGGGGCTGCTGCGGCTCCTGCGCCACCGGCGCTGCTCTCCGCGGTGCTCGGAGTAGTCGAGCAGGCTGCCGAGCCGGCCCACCTCGCTCGCCAGCTCGACGTGCCTGTCGATGATCTCGGCGTACGCGTCTGTGTTGAGCATCACGGGAGCCCAGCGCCCGAGCACCTCGTCGTTGCGCGCAGCGGTGTCGGCGATCTCCTCGCGCAGCCGCCGGCGGCGAGCGGGGTCGGCGATGAGGGCGCGCGCGGCGTCGCGCATGCGAGCGGTGTCGCGCACGGCGGCGGCGCCTTCGTCGAGCAGCTCGGAGACGGACGCGTCCTCGGGCGCGAGGCCCGCGAGCTCGGCGACGCCCGTCCAGATCAGGCGCGCGCCGCGCACCAGCTCGAACATCACGTGCTGGGCGAGCACGCTCCAGCGGCGGCGCTGCCGGCGCTCGAGGAGCTCGTTGACCACCGCGACCGACAGGGCGACCACGATGGCGCTCGAGACGAGGTCGGCGAGGAGCGCGTTGTGGCTCCACAGGCGCTCGTCGGTCAGGTCCGAGACGACGCCCGCGGCCAGCGCGAGCAGCGCGACGGCGGCGAGCGCGCGCGTCTCGCGCAGGTAGGAGTCGACCGAGGCCGAGCGCCGCGGGCCGGCTGTGTGACGGGCCATGGCGGGCGAGCTCGGGTGCCGGCCGGCGCGTTGCCGGCCGGTCCCCTGCTACTTGAGCTCGACGGAGGCGCCGGCCTCCTCGAGTTCGGCCTTGAGCTTGTCGGCCTCCTCGCGCTCGATGCCCTCCTTGACGGGCTTGGGAGCCTCGTCCACGAGCGCCTTGGCCTCTTTGAGACCGAGGCCGGTGGCGGCGCGCACGACCTTGATGACCTGGATCTTCTTGTCGCCGGAGCCCGAGAGGATCACGTCGACGGTGCTCGATTCTTCGGCGGCCTCGCCGCCGCCGTCGCCGCCGCCGGCGGGCGCCGCGACGGGCGCCGCGATCGCGGCGGCCGAGACGCCGAACTCCTCCTCGAGCGCTTTGATGCGCTCGGCGAGCTCGAGCACGGAGATGCCCTTGAGCTCCTCGATCCAGTCCTGGGTGCTGGTTGCCATGGTGGTCAGTCCTCCTTGGTGGGATTCGCCTCGGCGTCCTCGGGCTGCTCATCAGCCGAGGCGTCCGCGTGCTTGTCGTCTTCTTGCGCCTGCGCCTCTGGCACGGGCTCAGCCTGTTGCTCGCCGCCGGCCTCCGCCTCCGCCTCGGCGGCCGGCGCCTCGGGGGCGGCCTCGGCCTCGGCGGGCTCCTCGGAAGCAGCCTCATCAGCGGGCGCCTCGGGCGCGGCCTCGGCCTCCGCGGCAGGCTCCTCGGCAGCGGCCTCCTCAGCGGGCGCCTCGGGCGCGGCCTCGGCCTCCGCGGAGACGGCGGCGGCGGGCGGCTCGCCGGCGGGGATCTCGCCGGACTCCTTCTTCTCGCGCACCTGGCCGAGCGCCACGGCGAGGCCGCTGATGAGCGCGCTGAGCGAGCGCACGAGCCCGCTGAGCGGCGAGGCGACGACGCCGACGAGCTGGCCGTGCAGCACCTCGCGCGAAGGCAGCCGGGAGAGCGAGCGGATCTGCTCGACCTCGAGGGCGGCTTCGCCCATCATCCCGCCCTTGAAGGGCAGCAGCTGGGTTGCGCGCGAGAAGTCGGCGACGGCCTTGGCGGCGAGCGCGATGTCGCCGCGCACGAAGGTGAGCGCGGTGGGCCCGGTGAGCAGCTCCTTGAGCGAGGCGGCCCCGGCCTGGTCGGCGGCGCGCTCGGTGAGCGAGTTCTTGACGACCTTGAAGGTGGCGTCGGCCTCGCGCAGCCTCGCTCGCAGTTCGGCGATCTGCGCGACGGTGATGCCGCGGTAGTCGACCGCGAAGATCGCGTCGGCCTCGTCTATGCGGGCGGCGATCTCGGCGATCGCCACTGACTTCTGCTCTCGGTTCATTGGGCTCCTGTCCCGGGCTTACGCGGAGGCTGCTGCCGCCGGGGGTCTCTGGTGGCCTGTTGCTGTGGAGTGAGCTAGGCGGCCATGTTAGCCGCCGGCGCGCCCTCGCTGAGTTCGTGCGGCTCCGGCACCTTGGAGGTGGGGTCGATCTTCACGCCGGGCCCCATCGTGGAGGCGAGCGTGATGCTGCGCAGGTAGCGCCCTTTGGCGGCGGCGGGCTTCGCGCGGATCATCTCGTCGATCACGGCCGAGTAGTTCTCGAGCAGGCGGCGCTCGTCGAAGCTCGCCTTGCCGATCACGAGGTGCACGATCGCGGTGCGGTCGGTGCGGTATTCGACCTTGCCGGCCTTGGACTCCTCGACGGCCTTGCCGACGTCCATCGTGACGGTGCCCACTTTGGGGTTGGGCATCTTCCCGGCGGGGCCGAGGATGCGGCCGAGGCGCCCCACCACGGACATCATGTCGGGGGTGGCGATGGCGACGTCGAACTCGTCGAAGCCGCCCTCGATGCGTTTGGCGAGATCGTCGCCTCCGACGACGTCGGCGCCGGCCTCCTCGGCCTCGCGCACCTTGTCGCCCTGGGCGAAGACCACGACTTTCACGTCCTTGCCGAGCCCGTTGGGCAGCGCGATGGTGCCGCGCAGCTGCTCGTCGGCGTGTCGCACGTTGAGCCCGGTGCGGATGTGCACCTCGACGGACTCGTCGAATTTGGCGCTGGCGAGGCTGCGCACGAGCGCGATCGCCTCGGGCGCCTGGTACTCGCGCTCGCGGTCGACCTTGCCGAGCATCTCGCGGTGGCGCTTGCCGTGCGCGCTCACTGGGCCACCTCCACGCCCATCGAGCGCGCGGTGCCGGCGATGATCTTGGCGGCCTGGTCGATGTCGTTGGCGTTGAGGTCGTCGAACTTGCGCTGCGCGATCTCGCGCAGCTGCTCCTGGGTGATGGTGCCGACCTTGGTGCGGTTGGGCTCGCCGGAGCCCTTGTTGATCTTGAGCGCCTGGCGGATCAGCACGGCGGCGGGGGGAGTCTTGGTGACGAACGTGAACGAGCGGTCCTCGTACACGGTGATCACCACCGGGATGACGGTGCCGGTTTCGCTCTGCGTCTGCGCGTTGAAGGCCTTGCAGAACTCCATGATGTTGATCCCGTGCTGGCCCAGCGCGGGACCGACCGGCGGCGCGGGGCTCGCCTGCCCGGCGTTGGCCTGCAGCTTGATGGTGGTGAGGACCTTCTTTGCCATGGCTAGAGCTTTTTCACCTGGTCGAAGCCCACCTCGACGGGGGTCTCGCGACCAAAGATTGATACCAGCACCTTGAGCCGTGCGGCGTCCTCGTTGATCTCGGAGATCTCACCGGAGAAGTCCGACAGCGGACCGGACACGACCTTGACCGACTCGCCGATCGAGAACTGCGCACGGGTGCGCGTGGCGGTGGCGACCTCCTTGTGGAGCAGGCGGTCCACCTCGACCTGGGTCAGCGGCACGGGCTCCTGGGAGGCTCCCACGAAGCCGGTGACGCCGGGCGTGCCCTTGACGACGCCCCACGAGTCCTCGTTGAGCTCCATGTTGACGAGCACATAGCCGGGCATGGTGCGCTTCTCGACGGTGACCTTCTGGTTGTCCTTCATCTCGGAGACCGCTTCGGTGGGCACCACCACGTTTCGCACGGCGCGCTGCTGTCCGAGCGAGACCACGCGGTGCTCGAGGTTCTGCTTGACCTTGTTCTCGTGCCCGGAGTAGGTGTTGACGACGTACCAGCGAAACATTCAGCGTCCCTCAGAGGATGAATTCGACGATTTCCTTCGCCACGAAGTCGGCCAGGCCGAGATACAGGCCGGCGATCGCCACGAAGCCGAGCACCACGGCCGTGGCCTGGGTGACCTGGCGGCGGTCGGGCCACTGTACGCGCTGAAGCTCGGCCCAGCTCGCCCGCAGGAAGCCGATGACCCTGTTGCCGCCGTGGATCGGGGCGCCGGACGGCCGCGCCGCGATGGCGCCTGCGCCTGCGCCTGCGCCGCCGTCGGCGGGCGACGCCTCCTGCAGCAGATCGTCGGACTCCTCCTCGCCGCCGGGCGCGCCGGCGCCGAGCTCTTCGCGCTCCCCGAAGGCGCTCTCGGCGGCCTCGTTGTCGACCGGCACGCCGTCGGCGCCGCGCAGCAGCGCAGCGTCGAACTCGTCGACGTCTGAGGAGGCGTGCTCGAGCGCGCCGGGCACGTCTGCGCGCAGCGGCTGGTTCGGCGAGGCCGCGGGCGCGCTCTGGCGCACGCGCCGGTCGCGGCGCTGCTTTGCACGTTTGCGATCACGGGCCACAGCTGCGCTCCTGAGCTAGCGCGTCTCCCGGTGGCTGGTGTGCCTGCGGCAGAAGCGACAGTACTTGCGCAGGGTGATGCGATCGGGATTGTTGCGCTTGCTCTTGTTGGTCTGGTAGTTGCGATGTTTGCACTCCTCGCACGCGAGGGTGACTGCGATTCGGACGTCTCCGCGGGCCATGTGAAAACCCCTGCGTAGTTGTGATGAGGCGGACTGGGCGAAGAAAAACCCCGCCCAGGCGCGAGGTACCGCCAGTCTAGCGTGGACGCAGGGCGCGCGGCGCTCCACGGCGCCCGTGCCGCTACGGTGGCGCGGTGGCCCGGCGCCGGCACAGCCCGCAGCGATCCGTGCAGGCCGGCGCCTCGCAGCGCGGTACGTACGTACGCCGGCGCGTGGTCGCCCTCGGGGTGCTCGCGGCGCTCGCGGCCGGGCTGGCGCTCGCGCTGCTCGTGGGCGGCGGCGGATTCTGGATCTGGATCATCTTCCCGCGCGCGCGTGCGCGCGAGGGAAGCGGCGGCGGCGCGCTCGGCCACGGCTTCCTCGAGCGGGGCGTCGGCGCCTGCCGCTGCGCCGCGCGCGAGCGCGGCTCGCGCGCGCGCGATCGGCTATCCCGAGACCGCGGCGGTGCGCAGGCTGATCGCGCTCGGCAGGCCGATCTACTGCGCGGCGCCGCGCGGCGACGAGGTGGCGCTGACGTTCGACGACGGCCCCGGCCCATACACGCGCCTGGTGCTCGACAAGCTGCGCAAGCACCACGTGGCGGCGACGTTCTTCGTGGTGGGGCGCAACATCCCACTCGTGCCCGGCGCCACGCGGCGCGAGCGCGAGATCGCGGGCGCGGTGGGCGACCACACGTTCACCCATCCGCTGCTCACGAGCCTCGCGCCTGCGCTGGCGGAAGGCGAAATCGTGCGCACTCAGCGCGCGCTCGAACGCTCCTCCGGGGGCCCTGTGTTTCTTTTTCGCCCGCCCTACGGAGGGCGCGACGCGACGATCGACGGCATCGTGCGCCGCCACGGCCTGCTGGAGATCATGTGGACGGTGGACAGCCGCGACTCGCTCGGCGCGAACTACGCGCAGATCGAAAGCAACGTGATCTCGGGCATGCGCCCGGGCGCGATCATCCTGATGCACGAGAACCACGGCCAGACGGTGCGCGCGCTGCTCGCGATCTTCGCGGCGCTCGCGCGCAAGCACCTGCGCGCGGTGAGCGTGCCGCAGCTGCTCGCAGACGACACGCCGAGCGCGGCGCAGGTGCGCTCGGCGGGCGGCGGGTGCGGCCTGCCGGGCGGCGCGCGGCTGTCGGGCGGGTAGCGGCGCCCTTCGTCGGGGAGCCTTGACTGCGCGGTGGGCAGCGGCGAAGCTCAGGTGCCCACCACCGTAAGGAGATCCCCGTGCACCTGCCAGAGCCGATCGCAGCGACCGTCCACGACGAGCAGTTCGCGGGCGTGACGTACCACATCCGCGGCGAGCTGGTTCCGGAGCTGCAGGTGGAGGTGGGCGATCGGGCGGTGATGTTCGAGCACCACGTGCTGCTGTGGAAGCAGACGCAGCTGAACATCGAGCTGAAGAAATTGCCGGGCGCGGTGAAGCGCAAGATCGCGGGGCTCGAGTTCTTCGTCACGCGCACCTCGGGCTCGGGGCGGATCGCGTTCTCGCGCGACTCGCCGGGCCAGTGCGTGCCGCTGCACCTGCGCCAGGGAGAAGGCCTGGATGTGCGCGAGCACCAGTTCATCGCTGCGACCGACAACCTCGACTACAGCTTCGAACGCATCAAGGGCGTACAGAACATGCTGCTCGGCGGGTCGGGCTTCTTCATGGACAAGTTCCGCGCGACCGACGGCGACGCGCTCGTATGGCTGCACGGCCACGGCAACGTGTTCCTCGTGAACCTCGACGCGGGCGAGCAGCTCGACGTGGAGGCGGGCGGGTGGCTCTTCAAGGACCCCACAGTCAAGCTCGAGGCCGTCACGATGGGACTCAAGACGGGCGTTTTCGGGGGTGGCGGCAAGCTCACGTGGAACCGCTTCACGGGCCCCGGCCGGCTCGCCATCCAGACCCTGTTCATCGCGCCGCTCGAGGGCGCCGAGGGCACGGCGGCGGCGGCCGGCGCGGGCGGCATCGCGGGCGCGCTGATCGAGGGCCTGACCCGCGGCTGAGACGGGCGGGCGCCTACTCGTACACGGTGACCACCGCGAGCACCACGTAGAGCGCGACGAGCGCCCAGCCCTCGAAGACGGTGGCCTCGCCGTCGCCTGTGACCTGGGCGAGCGCGAGCGTGGTGAGCGCGAGCGCGCCTATGTACACGGGGGCGATCGCGAACGTGAGCGTGGTGGAAAGCGCGAAGGAGACGAGCACCAGCACCGGGAACAGGAACGCGGCGATCTGCGCGACCGAGTTTTTGACGACCGCGATCGCGAGGTCGGCCTTGCCGCGCCACGCGAGCACCACGCCCGCGACATGCTCGACGGCGTTGCCCGCGATCGCGACGATCACGAGACCCGCGAACGCCTGCGAGAGCCCGAGCTTCGAGATCGCCGGCGCGAGCGCGTTCACGAACCACTCCGACACGAACGCGGAACCCGCGCCCGCGGCGATCAGCAGCGCGAGCGCGAGACGGAGCGAGAGGCGCGGCTCGGCGCGCGGCTCGCCGGTGTCATCCGGCACGGGCCCGCGCCCGCGTTCTGCGCGCAGGTAGGGCACGAGCCAGGCCACGTACACGAGCAGCAGGCAGACCGCGCCGGCGATCGAGATCGCCTTCACGTGGTGGCTCGCGGGGTCGTGCGCGCCGAGCGAGAGGCCGAGCAGCACGATGATGAACACGGTCACCTGCAGCAGCGTGGCGGTGTCGCGCGGCAGGCGCTTGTGGAAGCGCATCAGCCCGTCGCGCTCGCGGCGGGCGCCGACGACGATCACGAAGCCGAGCACGAGCAGGGCGTTGGCGAGGATCGATCCCACGAGCGCGGTCTGCGCGACCGTGGTCTCGCCCTTTTGGAGCGCGAAGATCACCACGAACAGCTCGGGCAGGTTGCCGAGCGAGGCCTGCAGCATGCCGGTGATGCCCGGCGCGGCGTGCTCGCCGAGCTGCTCGGTGGCGAGCGACACGAGCCACGCGAGCCCCGCGAGCGCGAGCGTGGCGAGCGCGAAGCGCGGGACGGGCGCCCAGCGGTCGTAGTCGGCGAGACCCGCCGCGGCGGTGAGCAGCGCGAGCGCCGCAAGCAGCAGGCGCTCGGCTCGGCTCAGGCCCGACATGCGCGCTGGGCGCTCCCCACGGGCGGCCTAGTGCTGCTCGAGCACCCTGTCCACCAGGCCGTACTCGACCGCCTGCTCGGCGGTGAAGAAGCGGTCGCGCTCCATGTCGGCCCGCACCTGCTCGGCGGTCCTGCCGGTGTGCTCGGCGTAGATCGTGTCGATCCGCTCGCGCACCTTGAGGATCTCGCGCGCGTGTATCTCGATGTCGGTGGACTGCCCTTCGAACCCGGCGGAAGGCTGGTGGATCAGGATCCGCGAGTTGGGAAGCACCGCGCGCTTGCCTTTGGTGCCGGCGGCCAGCAGCAGCGAGCCCATCGACATGGCGACGCCCACGCACATGGTTGCGATGTCGGGCTTCACGAACTGCATCGTGTCGTAGATGGCGAGGCCCGAGTAGATGCTGCCGCCGGGCGAGTTGATGTACAGCGAGATGTCCTTCTCGGGGTCCTCGCTCTCGAGGTGCAGCAGCTGCGCGACCACCAGGTTGGCGATCTGGTCGTCGATCGGCGTGCCGAGGAAGATGATGCGCTCGTTGAGCAGGCGCGAGTAGATGTCGAACTCGCGCTCGCCACGCGCGGTCCGCTCGATGACCATGGGGATCAGCGGCATGGCCCCACCCTAGCGTTCGGGCCAGCCGCCTTCCCGGCGGGCCCTGTCGCGGCTACACGTTGACGGTACGCATCCCTTCGGGGTCGTAGCGCTCGCCGGCGGCGACGGGCACCTGATCGGCGATCGCGGCGACCTCCTGGTCGGTGAGCTCGACCTCCGCCGCGGCAAGGTTCTCCTCGAGGTAGGACACGCGCTTGGTGCCGGGGATCGGCACGACGTGCTCGCCGCGGTGCAGCACCCACGCGAGCGCAAGCTGGCCGGGCGTGATGCGCTTCTCGGCCGCGAGCTCCTTCACGGCATCGGCGAGCTTGAGGTTGTGCTGCAGGTTCTCGCCGTTGAAGCGCGGCCCGTAGCGGCGGAAGTCGCCCTCGTCGAGCTCCTCGGGCGAGCTGAAGCGGCCCGAGAGGAAGCCGCGCCCGAGCGGCGAGTAGGCGACGAGGCCGATGCCGAGCTCCTCGAGCGCGGGCATGACCTCGGACTCCACGTCACGCGTCCACAGCGAGTACTCGCTCTGCACGGCGGTAATCGGGTGGACGGCGTGCGCTCGGCGGATCGTCTCCGCGCTCGCCTCGGAGAGGCCGAGGTGGCGCACCTTGCCCTCGGCCACGAGCTCGGCCATCGCGCCCACGGTCTCCTCGATCGGCGTGCTCTGGTCCACGCGGTGCTGGTAGTAGAGGTCGATGTGCTCCACGCCGAGGCGCCGCAGCGAGCCCTCGCACGCGCTGCGCACGTACGCGGGCGAGCCGTCGATCGAGCGTTTCGGCGGGTCGCCCACGATGCGGATGCCGAACTTGGTCGCGAGAAACACCTCCTCGCGCCGGCCCGCGATCGTGCGGCCGATTAGCTCCTCGTTGGTATGCGGCCCGTACATGTCGGAGGTGTCGAGGAAGTTGCAGCCGAGCTCGAGCGCGCGCTCGAGCGTGCGCTGCGATTCGGCGTCGTCGCGTGCGCCGTAGAAGGCCGACATGCCCATGCAGCCGAGGCCGATCGCGGAGACCTCGGGACCGGAGGGGCCGAGCGTGCGCGTCTTCATGGCGGTTTCCTTTCGCGGGGGACTTGGAGGCGGCTTCGAGGATATTGTCAGCAGTCGTGTTCCCCCTGAACCTTCCCAACGTGCTCACGGTGCTGCGCATCATGCTGGTGCCGGTGCTGGTGGTGGCGCTGCTCGGCAAGACGCCGGGCGGCGACGTGATCGCTGCGGTGGTGTTCGCGCTCGCGTCGCTGACCGACTTCGTGGACGGCTACCTCGCGCGCGCGCGTGACTCTGTGACGTCGTTCGGCAAGCTGATGGACCCGCTCGCAGACAAGCTGCTGGTGGTGGCGGCGCTGATCTCGCTGGTGTCGCTGCACCGCCTCGCGGCGTGGATAGCGATGGTGATCATCACGCGCGAGCTCGCGGTCACGGTGCTGCGGCTCGGCGCCAGCCAGATGGGAGTGGTCGTGGGCGCGAACATGCTCGGCAAAGTCAAGACGTGCCTGCAGATCGCTGCGATCCTCGCGGTGATCGCGACGCACGGCACGCCGCCGTGGGTGGCGGTGTTGCTGTACGTCACGGTGCTCGTGACGGTGCTCTCGGGCCTCGACTTCTTCTTCGGGGTGCGCCGGCGGATGGCGCAGCTGCAGGTCCGCTCGGACGGCTAGCGAGCGGCGCCCGCCGCGAGCCACTCCTCGAGCGTGGTGTGGTGGCCGGCGGGCACGCCCGAGTTGATCTCCTCGCGCAGCTCGCAGAGCAGCGCGTGGCGCTCGGCGACAACGTTGTGCTGGTGGATCGTCTCGAGGTTCTCCTGGCGCGCGCTCACGAAGCTCGCGCCGTCGAGCTGCGGGAAGCGCTCCACCACGCCGCCGAGCATCTCGCGCACGCAGTCCTCCACGAAGCGCGGGCGGTAGTGCGCCTTCTCGACCACCGCGACCTCGTCCGAGCGCTTCATCAGCTCGTAGATCTCCGATGACATGCTCGCCTCGGCGATCTCGAGCAGCGCGGTGGCCTCGATCTCGGCGTCGCACTCCTCTATGCAGCCGATCTGCAGCGTGGCGAGCCCGCGCTGGTTGTGCGTGGCGACCGGCATGCTCTGCAGGATCACGTCGATCTGCTCGCCGGGGAAGCCCTCCTCGGCGAGGCGCTCCCTGGCGCGCGCGGCGACCATCTCCTGCGCGCACGGGCACGCGGTCATGCCGGTGGCTGACACGCCCACGGTGCGGCGCGTGCCGTGCTCGAAGGCCACCGCGCGGCCATGCAGCGTGTAGATCTCCTGCGTTTGCACCCCCGAGACGGGAGCGGGCTTGTGCTCGGGGTAGCGGGCCGCGATCGTCACCTCGGCCCGCTCGGCGCGCTGTCGCTCGCGCACGCGCTCCGCGATGTGCTGGGCGAGCGTCTCCGCTCGGAACGGCGACTCGCTCAGCACCACGTGACCGATCGCCTCGTTGATGACCTCGTCGAATCGCGACATGTGCGCGCCCTTCTGCGTGCGGCTGAGATCGACGAAGCAGTCGAGCCGCGCGAAGAACAGCTCGTCGCGGATGCGCACGACCTTCTCCACGCCGGTGACGCCGACGCGCGAGAGGCCCGCGGACACGCCGGGGAAGCGCTCCTGCACGTCATCGCCACGCCCCAGCACAGCCTCGGAGGACGGACTGATCCGTATCGCGTGCACCGCGGGCAAGCGTAGCGCGCGTCCTGCGCGGGTTCGCCGAGGCCCGCCCGACCGGCGATTCTGGTATCAATCTCGCGTAGCCCGGCGGTCAGGGGTCGGCGGGCGCGGGATGCTGCGTCCCGCATTGGCGCAAGGGTGAGGAGAAGCTGTCACTGATGGCCAAACGCAACGCACAGGAGGGCTAAGCGCACGCAGGGGAGGTCGATGCGCCGCGGCGCTTCGACGGGGAGCAGTTTGGGTCCTTGGAGGGTCCAAGTGAGAGCGAAGGGCAAGGGTGCGACGATCACCGTCGAGGCCGCTGTGGCCGAGATGGAGGAGCTCGAGGGGATCCTCGCCGAGGGTCAGGAAAAGGGGTTCCTGACGCCGGAGGCGCTCGCGGGCGCGATGGAGGACGCGGAGCTGTCGGCGCAGCAGGCCGAGGACCTGCTCGCGTATCTGGAGGAGCACGGGATCGAAGTGATGCGCGGCGGCGAGCTGGGCGACGGGCTCGCGCGGGCGGCACACGGGGGCGAGCCGGACCACGAGCTCACGGCTGGCGTCACGCGGGAGCTCGGTGGCGAGGGCGAGGCGGAGGACGGCGCCGAGGACGCGGAGAGCGGGCTGCGCGGCAGGCTCGAGGGCATGCGCCGCGCGGAGCTCGACCTGAGCGCGGAAGCGAGCCTCGACTCGCTTCGTCTGTACCTGCGCGCGATCGGGCGCGTGCCGCTGCTGAACGCCGACGAGGAGGTGTCTCTCGCCAAGCGCATCGAGCGCGGCGACATGGCCGCCAAGCAGCACATGGTCGAGGCGAACCTGCGCCTGGTGGTGTCGATCGCCAAGGGCTACGTGGGCCGCGGCCTCACGCTGCTCGACCTGATCCAGGAGGGCTCGCTGGGACTGATCCGCGCGGTCGAGAAGTTCGACTACAGACGGGGATACAAGTTCTCGACGTACGCCACCTGGTGGATCCGCCAGGCGGTCACGCGCTCGCTCGCGGACAAGGGCCGCACGATCCGCATCCCCGTGCACATGGTGGAGCGCCTGAACAAGCTGATCCACACCGAACGCCGCATGATCCAGCAACTCGGCCGCGAACCCACCGCGGACGAGCTCGCAGGCGAGCTCGATTGCTCGGTGCGCGAGGTGCGCGAGGTGATGCGCGTTGCGCAGCAGCCCATCTCGCTCGAGAAGCCGGTAGGCGAGGAGGACGACTCGGCGCTCGCGGACTTCGTCGAGGACGTCTCAGCGGAGTCGCCTTTCGAGATCGCCTCCGACGCCCTGCGCCGGGAGAACGTGATGCGCGTGCTCGCGGTGCTGCCGCGGCGCGAGCGCGAGGTGATCGAAATGCGCTACGGCATCCTCGGCGGGCGCTCGCGCACGCTCGAGGAGGTGGGCCGCGCGTTCAACATCACGCGCGAGCGCGTGCGCCAGATCGAGAACCGCACGCTCAAGAAGCTGCAGACGCTGCCCGAAGCACAGCAGCTGCGCGAGGCCTCGTAGGCGCCGGGCGGCCGTCGGCACCCGGCCGCCGAACCCCGGGCTGACGATCGCGGGTTCCATCTCAAGCCGAGCGTAGGTTTGCCGGCATGCAGCGATTCTCGCCACGCAGGCAGGGTGATCTCGGCGAGCTCTCGGCGCTCGAGTGGCTGGGGACGAGCGGACACGTCGTGTCTGTGCCCATCGGGCACAGCCCGGACTACGACCTGATCGCCGACGACGGGCAGGATCTGTTGCGCGTTCAGGTCAAGACCAGCAGGCGGTTTCGCAACGAGCGCTGGGAAGTCGCCGTATGTACTCGCGGCGGAAATCAGAGCTGGAACGGCACCGTCAAGCGTTTCGAGGCGCGGCGCTGCGATCGCCTGTTCGTCCTCGTGGCCGATGGCAGACGCTGGTTCATTCCGGCTGGAGCAGTCGAGGGCGGATCGGGGCTGCTGCTGGGCGGCCCGAAGTACGCCGACTTCGAGGTGGAACCCGGCCGGGCGCTCTCATCCGCGGGACCCTGATCGCTATCCTCGGCTCTCCCGGCGGGGTTCCCGAGCGGTCAAAGGGACGTGACTGTAAATCACGCGGCTCAGCCTTCGCAGGTTCGAATCCTGCCCCCGCCACTGGAACCGATCGGGATGCAGGCTGGTCCCGCCAACGGGCACGCGGCTTGCGCAAAGCACCGCACGCAAACCGCGCACCGGCGGTGCCCTCAGCGATATGCGGCCTTGCGCCGCCTCGCCGTGGCTGTTGTGTGACGCGGATGCTCCTGTTCGATGTCCTCCGCGTCACTGACCGCCCAGCCGATCCGTTCGACCAACTGCGCGGCCGCGTGGTCGTCACTCAAGTGCTCAGGTAGAACCCACTCGTCGAGAAGCACCGGTCCACCGGGCGGCCCGTGGGTCTGCTGCGCCGTCACTAGGATCCTCGGCATAGCTCTCTCCTTCCTTGTACGCGGTTGCCCGCCACGCCTCCTGGCGATCGGACTACCCCGCGTGTCGCGGGCTACACCTACTTGAACGCTCAACGACCCGAGCCCGCCGGCGGCCCGGCGCCGGCTGCGCGTCGCGCGATTTGCAACAACTTCACATGAACGCCCTAGCTCGCGCGATGAACGCGGGTGGAGCCCGCCGGCGGCGGTCGATTGGTCCTTGCGCGCGCGCACGCCGCGCACCACGATGGCTGCATGCGGATCGAGCGCAGCATCGAGATCGGGCGGCCCATCGAGGACGTGTTCGCGTTCGTGCTCGACGCGCGCAACGACCCGCGCTGGTGCTCCAAGGTCATGTCAGTCGCGCAGCTCGACGGCGACGCGCCCGGCCCGGGCGCGCGCTACGAGGTGGTGCACCGCCCGATCCCCGTGCGCCCCGCGCGCACCATGGACCACCGCTGCACCAGCTCCGAGCCGCCGCATCGCGTCTCCTGGCGCGAGGACGACGGGCACGACGTGCTCGTGGTCGCCTATCTGCTCGAGGACCTACGCGGCTCCACGCGCTTCACCCAGCGAAGCGACGCGGAGCTCGCTGCCCCGCGCCTGCTGCACCCGCTGATGCGCGCGGGAATCGGCCACGACATCGCAGCGCAGCTCAAGGCGCTCAAGGCGCTCCTCGAGAGCGAGCCCGCCCGCGCGCGCGAGTCGAGCCGCACGTCGCGCGCGTAGCGCCCGCGGCACTCCAGGGGCCAGCGGTATGCTTGCGCCGCATGGCGTTGAGCCAGATCCTCAAGGTGCACCAGGCGGTATACGAGGGCACCGGCGGCCTCGTCGGCCACCGCATCCTGATGGTGCCCACCCTGCTGCTGCGCACCACCGGCCGGCGCAGCGGCGCGACGCGCACCAACGCGCTCGTATACGCGAAGGACGGCGCCGACTACGTGGTGGTGGCGTCCAACGGCGGCCAGGACAGCGCGCCCGGATGGCTCTACAACGTGCAGGCGAAGCCCGATGTCGACGTCCAGGTCGGCCGCAAGCGCAGCGCCGGCGTGGCACGCGTGCTGGCACCCGGCGAAGGCGACTACGACCGGCTGTGGCGCCTCGTAAACGACAACAACCACGGCCGCTACGACGCGTACCAGTCGCAAACCGAGCGGCCGATCCCGCTGGTCGTCCTGAGCCCCGCCTGACCGCCGCGCGCGCTCAGCACGCCTCGCCGAGGTGGCGGTGCGCGTCATGCACACCCGGCGGAAGGTCGATCGCGGCGGCCACACGCGACAGCATGTCGAGCAGCTGCTCGCGCTCCGCCGCGCTCAGCTCTGCCGCGAGCCCGCGCTCGTACTCGAGCGCCAGCGACATCGCCTCCCCCAGCAGCTCGCGGCCCGGCTGCGTCAGGTACAGCGCGCGGGCGCGCCTGTCCGTGGGGTTCTGGCGCCGTTCCAACAGGCCGCGCTGCTCCAGCGCGTCCACCACCGCCACCATCCGCGACGGCGGGATCTGCAGCCGCTCGGCGATCCAGTTCTGCGACTCGCCCTCCGCGTCGAGCACAGCGCGCAGCAGCGCAAACTCGCGCGGCTCCAGCGTCAGCGGCGCGAGCGTCTGGCGGAAGCGGCGCGAGACCGCGAAGCCCAGGCTCGACAGCGTGAAGCCAACGCCCGCGAACGGGCGGAACTCACTCGCGGGCGATGAGCTTCGCTCACCCCGTTCGTCTACATCCGGAAGAGCGCTCGCCTGGCTGCTCATATCCACGCTCAGATCATAGCGGCGCGCAATCATTCCTGATATAAAATATTCCAGCCGAAACTATCTTCCTGGCACGGACGGAGAACGGTGAGCGAGCACGTCGACATCCACGAGAACGGCATCGAGGTAGACGCGCTGGTGCGCGACTTCAAGGGCGGCGTGCGCGCGGTGGACGGCATCGACCTGCGCGTCGCGCCCGGCGAGATCTACGGCTTCCTCGGCCCCAACGGCGCAGGCAAGTCGACCACCGTGCTGGTGCTCACCACGCTGCTCCCCCCCACCTCCGGCCACGCCCGCGTGGCGGGGCTCGACGTGGTGCACCAGGGAGCCGCGGTGCGCCGCGCGATCGGCGCCTCCCTTCAGGAGTCCGCGCTCGACCCGTTCCTCACCGGCCGCGAGCACATGCGGCTGCAGAGCGCGCTGCACGGGCTCACGAAGGCCGACTACGAGAAGCGCGGCGCCGAACTGCTCGAGCGCGTCGGGCTCACCGACGCGGCCGACCGCAAGGTGGGTGGCTACTCGGGCGGCATGAAGCGCCGCCTCGACCTCGGTCTCGCGCTCGTGCACCGCCCGCGCCTGCTGTTCCTCGACGAGCCCACAACCGGTCTCGACCCGCAGAGCCGCGCCGCGCTGTGGGATGAGGTGCGTCGCCTCGCCGACGACGGCGTCACCGTTTTCCTCACCACCCAGTACCTCGAGGAGGCCGACGTGCTCGCCGACCGCGTCGGCATCATCGACCGCGGCCGCATCGTCGCCGAGGGCACGCCCGCGGAGCTGAAGGCGTCGATCGGGCGCCCCAGCGTCGAGGCGATCCCCGAGGACCCCGGCCAGGCCGAGCGCCTCGCCGAGGTGCTGGCGCGCTTCGGCGAGCAGGCGGCCGCGTCGGCCAACGGCGTCGCCGTGCGGCTGCCCGAGGGGGTGTCGGACCTCGCCGACATCATCCGCGCGCTCGACAGCGACGGGCTGCGCATCGCCGATCTGCGCCTGCACGCGCCCACGCTCGACGACGTGTTCCTCGCCAAGACCGGCCGCTCGCTCGAGGGGGCCGCCGACGAGGGCGAGCGCCCAGCCTCGCCCGGCGAGGACGGGGCGCAGCCGGCGCGCGAGGCGGGCGCCGAGGCCGCGCAGCGCTGATGGGCGTCCTCGGCACGCAGGTCACGGTGCTCGCGCGGCGCTCCATGCGCAAGACGCTGCGCCAGCCCTTCCAGCTGTTCCCGATCATCTTCTTCCCGGCGATCCTGCTCGCGGTCAACGCCAGCGGCCTGCGCGCCGCCACCCGCCTGCCCGGCTTCCCCACCCACTCCTACGTGTCCTTCGCGATCGCCGTCGCGTTCATCCAGGGAGGCATGTTCTCGCTCGTCAACACCGGCACCAACCTCGCCGAGGACATCGAGAGCGGCTTCTTCAACCGGCTCGCGCTCACGCCGCTGCGCCGCGTCGCGCTGATCGCGGGGCTGCTCGTGGGTGTCGGCGCGCTCGGCGCGCTGCAGGCCGGCGTGTACATCCTGATCGGGCTGATCGCCGGCGCGCACCTGTATGCGGGCGTGGGCGGCGCCGGCGTGATCCTCGTGCTTAGCGCGCTCGCCGCGATGGCCTTCGGCGCGCTCGGCTGCGCCGCCGCCCTGCGCACAGGCTCCGGCGAGGCCGTGCAGGGCCTGTTCCCGCTGTTCTTCGTATTCATCTTCCTGTCCTCCAGCAACCTGCCGCGGCAGCTGCTGCGCACCGGCTGGTTTCACACCGTGGCCACCTGGAACCCGATCTCCTATTTGATCGAGGCGTTCCGAAGCCTGTTCATCACCGGCTGGGACGGCACCTCGCTGTGGCGCGGCTTCGCCGTCGCCTGCGGCCTCGGCGCCGTCGCGCTGCTCGCCGTCGCCGGCGCCCTGCGCACGAGGCTGCAGCGCACATGAGCCCCACCGCCGACAGCCACGCGGGGCTGTGGCGCGTCGCGCGCACGATCGCGTGGCGCAGCATCCACACCTACGTGCGCCGGCCCGACCTGTTCGTGCCCTCGCTGATCTTCCCGCTCGTGTTCCTCGCGAGCTTCGCCGGCGGCCTGTCCGCGCTCGGCTCGGTGCCCGGCTTCCACTTCCCAGCCGGCTACACCGCGTTCCAGTTCGTGTTCGTGCTGTGCCAGTCCGCCATGTTCAGTGGGCTGTTCACCGGCTTCTCGCTCGCGTTCGACTTCGAGAGCGGCTTCTCGCGGCGGCTGATGCTCGCCGCCGAGGACCGCCGCGGCATCGCCGTCGGCTACGCGCTCGTCGCGCTCTCGCGCGCCGCCATCACGCTCACGGTCGTCACGCTCGTGGCTGTCGCCACCGGCATGCGCATCACCGGCAACGGCGTGGACGTGTTCGGGATGTACGCCCTCGCCGCGCTGCTCGTGCTCGTGGGCTTCGGCTGGGCCGGCGGCGTGGCCTTCCGCTTCCGCTCGATCCAGGCCGGCCCGCTGATGCAGACGCCCGTCTTCCTGATCCTGTTCCTCGCGCCCGTGTACGTGCCCCTGTCGCTGCTCAAAGGGTGGATCCACGGGGTCGCGAGCATCAACCCCGCCACCGCCTTCCTCGAGGCCGGCCGCGGCCTGATCTCCGGCGCGCACGACCACACGCTGCTCGCTTTCGCATGCGCGCTGGGCCTGATCGTGCTGTTCGGCGCGTGGCTCCTCGGCGGGCTGCGCAGCGCCGAACGCTCCGCGTAGCGCGGCCAAGCGACGATTGCCGGTGACACGCACCGCGGTTTGCGGTAGAAGAAGAGCACACGCGCGCCCGCGGGGCGGTCGGCGGGCGCATCGCACCGAGTCCAAGGAGGTGTGGTCGATGGAGTCCTCGCAGGCGCCGAGCCGGGTGCTGGTTGTCGCACACAAAACCGCTGCCACCCAGCCGCTGATGGACGCCGTGCGCGAGCGCGCGCAGCGCTCGCCAAGCACGTTCACGCTGCTCGTGCCCAACCCCGCGCACGGCCTCAACCGCGTGATCAACCCCGAGGACATCGGCGCCGAGGAGGGACGCGCGGTGCTCAACGACGCGCTGCCCAAGCTCAGCGAAGCCGCGGGCTCGCAGGTCGAGGGCATAATCGGCGACGCCGACCCGGCCGCCGCGATCCAGGACGCGCTCAACCTGCGCGGCTTCGACGAGGTGATCATCTCCACGCTCTCGCCGCGCCTCTCGCGCTGGCTGCACCTCGACCTGCCCAGCAAGGTCTCGGGGATGGGCGTGCCCGTGACCACCGTCACGCCCGCCGACGAGCCATGACCGCTGCCCGCCGCAGCGCGGCCTGAACGGGGCGAGCGTGGCCTTCGTGGAGGAGTCGCGCGCCCAGTTCGCGGCCAACCTGCGCCGCCAGCGAAAACGCGCCGGCCTCTCCCAGGAGGCGCTCGCGGAGATCTGCAACCTGCACCGCACTGAGATCAGCCTGCTCGAGCGCTGCAAGCGCTCGCCGCGCCTCGAGACGCTCGTGATCCTCTCGCGCGGGCTGCAGCTCTCCTCGGTGTCCGAGCTGCTCGAGGGCATCAGCTAGAGGCCGCGCTCGCACAGCCGTCCGCGGGCGGGAAATCGCGGGCGCGGCGCCCGGCCGCGCGCTACAGTGCGGTCTCGTTCGCGCCCAGCTAGCTCAGTTGGTAGAGCACTTCCATGGTAAGGAAGGGGTCATCGGTTCGAGTCCGATGCTGGGCTTGGCTCGGTAGAGCCATTTCGACGCCCCCTCGATCAGCCATCTCGGGCGTGATGGAAGCGTCACGGCAGCGGCCGGATTCTGGCCCCACCCTCAGGGCGGATCCTACGTAGTTCCCGCGGAAGGGCTGGGCGGCTTCTCCCGTTGGCACCGAGGCTCTCCTGGGCTAGCGTTTGCGCGGATGACGACACGTTCGGTTGCCCGAGTGGAATCTGCGGCGGCTGACGCGGTGGCTGGTGGTGATTCGGTCATTGGTGTTCGTGGTCTGCGCAAGTCCTATGGCGAGCATGAGGTGGTGCGGGGGATCGACCTCGACGTTCGTCACGGCGAAGTGTTCGCGTTTCTCGGCCCCAACGGGGCGGGCAAGACGACAACCGTCGAGATCCTGGAGGGGTACCGGCCGCGCGACGGAGGTGTCGTGAGTGTGCTTGGCAAGGATCCCGCGGCGGCTGATCGCCGCTGGCGCTCGCGGATCGGTCTGGTGTTGCAGTCGTGCACGATGCCGGCGGAGCTGACGGTCCGCGAGCTGGTCGAGCTGTACGCCGGCTACTACCCGCGTCCGCGTTCCGCGGCGGAGACGATCGATCTCGTCGGTCTGGCGGACAAGCGCGAGGCGCGCACGGGGCAGCTCTCCGGCGGGCAGCTGCGCCGCCTGGACGTGGCGCTGGCGCTGATCGGCGACCCTGAACTCGTGTTTCTGGATGAGCCGACGACCGGGTTCGATCCCTCGGCGCGCCACCACGCGTGGGAGGTGATCGCAAACCTGCGCGAGCTCGGCAAGACGATCTTCCTGACCACGCACTACATGGACGAGGCGCAGGCGCTTGCGGATCGGGTGGCCGTCATCGCCGCGGGCGAAATCGTCGCGCAGGGCACACCCGCGACCCTCGGCGGACGCGATCGGGCTCTCAGCGTTATCTCGTTTGCGCTGCCGGCGGGGAGCGCCGTCTCCGACCTGCCGAGCGAGTTGGCGGCAGTCGCGCGCCAACGCGACGGCCGGATCGAGATCAGCGCGCCCGACCCGGCCCGGTCGCTGTACGCGCTCGCGGGGTGGGCTGTCGAGCACGAGCAGAGCCTCGGCGATTTGACCGTCGGACGCCCGACGCTCGAGGACATCTACCTCAAGCTGATCGACGACGACGCCGCGCAGCCATGAACGACCTGCGCCTGTTCGCTCATCAGTTCCAAACCGACCTGCGGCGGTTCTGGCGCAACCCTCAATCGCGGGTGTTCACGATCCTGATGCCGATCATCTTCCTGCTGATCTTCGCGACGCTCTTCAAAGGCACCACGGTCATCGCCGGCAAGCGCATCGGCATCACCACCTTCTACGTGCCGGGGATCATGACGCTGGGGATCATCTCAGCGACATTCGTCAACCTCACTATCACGATCGTGACCCAGCGCGAGAGCGGTGAGCTCAAGCGACTACGCGGCACCCCGCTGCCGACGGGCTACGTGATCTCGAGTCGCGCCGCCGTCAGCGTGGTCATCGCGATCGTGATGTCGACGCTGTTGCTGGCGATCGGCAAGCTCGCCTACAACGTTCGCATCCCCCACTCCACGATCGTCGGGCTGATCATGGCCGTGATCATCGGCGCGGCCTCGTTCTCGTGCATCGCGTTCGCCGTCGCGACCCGCATCGGCAACGCCGACGCCGCCGCCCCCACCACGAACCTGATCGTGCTGCCGCTGTACTTCATCTCCGGCGTGTTCGTCGCCGAAAGCCAGATCCCCACGTTCCTGCGCGACATCGCGACCGTCTTCCCGATCCACCACCTCTCAAAGGCGCTCGTGACGCCGATCACCCACACGCACGGAACGGGTATCGCAGGCATCGATATGCTCATCGTCGCCGGCTGGGGTCTAGCCGCGCTGCTGATCGCCACGCGCACATTCCAGTGGTCACCGCGCGCCGCTTGAACACGCCACAGCCCCAACGAGTGCACTCAAGAGCCACAGAAGCCAATGGAGGTGACGGCCGCGCCCCGCTTTCCGCGCGCAAACCAGGAACCCCCCACCGGTGTCCCGCTGCCTGCGCCCCGCCAATCGATTGCTAGGTATCGAACCGCCAGCGCGAAGCCCCGTGCGGCTCGGTGGTAGCGACGCCGAACGCGGTGTGGAACACGAAACGGTGTAGGTGCCACGGTGGCGGCCCGGCGCTCGGCGCGCTGTAGGGCGCTGCGAATGCGTCGCCTTCAACCTCCGCCGGCCAGCCGGCCTCGCGGTAGGAGGCGGCGAGCCGCTCGAGCGTCCTGGCGTCGGTGACTCGCTCGGCGTGGCCTTCGAGCACGACGTCGATCCCAGCCAGCCGGGACGCGATCGTGCAGGCGGGGTTGGCGGCGAGATTGCGCGCCTTGCGCGTCCGAGGGCCGGTCACGAACCACAGTGTGTCGTCCGCCCAGACCGCGCCTACCCCCGCGGCGTGCGGCGTCGCGTCCGGGCGCACAGTGCCGAGGAAGAACGTAAATCCAGGGCCGTGGCTCGCCGCCAAGGCGTCGCGGGCGCGGGTCCACGGGATCGGCGCATGACCGTAGATGTCGAGGTTCTTGGTCTCCATGCGACTTCAGACCGCCCCCGGGCGCCGAACTAATCGGTCACCAACGGGCGCATCGGATTCATTGCCCCGCCGTGACCCGGGCGCTATGAACCCGTCTCACGCGCGGCGCGCCGCCGGACCCTAGCTCGTTGTCATCCCGATGGCCGTAGATCACCTTGCGTTCGCGGTTGGAGTACGTCTCCGCTCTCCGCGCTTTCCGAGACGGCCTGTGCCGGCTCCAAGATGCCTGTGGGGCCGCGGATGCAGGGTGGCCAGTTGGCGTGCTTATTGGTCACGATGTCGCTCCTCGTTCAGGCGACGACGACGGGCCTGGCCGGTGGGGCCGAGAGGCCCTGCTTGACGTTGCGGGTCACATCGTCGGCCAGGATCTCGGTGAGGTCGGTCTCAATGCCGTCCAGCGCCAGCGCGGCGACGTCAGCCGGGTTGGCCTTGGGGGCATCGATGTGGGCTGCCATGTCCGTGTCCATGTAGGCAACATGCAGCGCCGCGACGTGGGTGCCGCGGGGCGCGAGCTCCTGGCGAGTGGCATCCGTCATGGCCCACGCGGCGGCCTTCGAGGCGCTGTAGGCACCGGCGGTGGGGAAGTGCAGCCACGACAGCACCGATAGGACGTTGAGGATCGCCCCGCCGCCGTTGGACTCCAGGATCGGAGCGAAGGCGCGCGTGACGCGGAGCGGGCCGTGGAAGTTCGTCTGCATCTCCAGCTCGATCTGGGCCAGGTCGCCGTCCATCAGCCCTGTGCCGGTCGATATGCCGGCGTTGTTGATGATTAACGTGGCGTCGCCGGCACTTGCGGCCGCTCCGGCGACGGAGTCTGGGTCGGTGATGTCGAGGCGGAGCGGAGTGACGCCCGGAATCTGAACGCTCTCGGGGTCGCGCGCAGTGGCGTACACCTTCTTAGCGCCGCGCTCGAGCAGCTGCGCGGCGAACTCACGGCCGAGCCCGCGGTTGGAGCCTGTGACCAGGGCGACTGAATCATGCAAGTCCATGAGTTTGAGTTCCTTTCCTTGATTGGTTCATGGGGATGCTGCTTTTCAGCTGTCGAATCAGCTCTCGGCTCGCGTCGGCGCGATCGATGTGGTGGCGTGGCCGACCAGCTCGCCGGCTGCGTTACGGGCGTGGGCCTCGGCGAAGGCGATGCGGCTGCCCGCCCGCAGGACCTGCCCGTGCACCTCGATCGGGCCGCCGTCGGCATACAGCGGCCGCAGGAAGCTGACCTTGATCTCGATAGTTCCGTAGCCGGCGCCGGCGGGCAGCAGCGTCTGCACGGCGCAGCCGGCGGCCGAGTCGAGCATCGTGCACAGCAGCCCGCCGTGCACCATGCCGTTCGGGTTGTAGGTCGACTCGTCGGGCGTGATCCGGAACACCGCCTCGCCGTCGCCGACGCGCACCAGCTCGGCGCCGAGCAGGCTGGCCATCGGCGGTGGTGGCAGCCGCCCGTCGGCGATCGCCTGGAGAAACTCGCGGCCGGGCAGCCTTGCGGCCGCGGTCGCCGGGATCGCCGGGTCATACCAGGTGAGCTCGCGCGTGCGCGGGACGCCCCAGCCATTGGCCGTGAACGCGCTCTGTTGCATGGCGGTGCTCATGAGGTCACCTCGACCGGGGCGGGCGCGGCAGCCGGTGGCGCTTCCCGCTTCGGGGAGGGCCGCGCGAGCAGCACGACCCCGATCAATCCTGCGATCAGCGCCAGGCCGGCGATGATGTAGGACGCGCGCTCGTAGGTGTCGAGGATCGCTTGCGGCGTGTGAGGGGTCCCCAGTACCGCGATCAGGACCGCAATCCCGATCGCCAGGCCGATCTGGCGCATCATGTTGATCGCGCCCGACCCGGTGGCGAACGAGTGAGCGGGCAGCGCTGCGGCGCCCGTGGCCGTGAACGTCGGCAGCGTGAGCCCGACGCCGACGCCGGTCAGCAGCATCCCGCCGAGCATCTCCCCGGCGTAGTCCGGCGCGAGTCCGATCGCCAGCGCCCACCACGCCACGCCGGCGGCGAAGATGGCGCAGCCCGCGGCGATCACGGGGCCCGGGCCGTAGCGGGCGATGAGGCGACCCGCGAGCAGCAAGGCGACCAGCGGGACCATGATCGGCCCGGGAGCGATGGCGAGCCCGGTGCTGAGCGGCGAGAAGTGCCAGACCTCTTGCGCCCAGAGCACGCGCGAGAGCAGCATGCCTCCGAAGGCGGCCATGAAGAACACCGCCACCGCGGAGGAGCCGACCACGGCTTTCAGGTGAAACAGCTCACGGTCGATCAGCGGGTTGCGGCTGCGTGCGGTGTCGAGCGCGAACAGCGCCAGGGCGACCGCGCCGGCGGCCAGCGTCGCGATGGTCCTGGTGTCGCTCCAGCCCCAGCTTCCGCCCTTGACGAGGCCGAGCACGAGCGAGCCGACGCCGCCCGTGATCAGGAGGGCGCCGAGGGCGCCCGGCAGGGGCACGGGTTGCCCAGCGACGTGGGGCAGACGGCGCCAGCCGACCGCGAGCGCGAGCAGCCCGACCGGCACGTTGACCAGGAATACCCAGCGCCAGCTCGCCGCTACCAACAGGCCCCCGACGACGGGACCCGCGGCTGCGGCCAGACCACCGACGGCGGTCCAGGTCCGCACGGCCCCCTGACGGCGCTCGGGCGCGAAGGTCGCGAGGATCAGACCCAGCGACGTCGGGGTCAGCAGCGCGGCTCCGGCCGCCTGGATGATGCGGAAGACCACCAGCATGGGCAGGCTGGTTGCAGCTCCGCAGGCCGCGGATGCGGCGACGAAGGTGGCCACCCCCACTAGGAACGCGCGCTCGCGGCGGTAACGCTCTGCCAGCCGCCCGAACAGTACGAGGAAGGCGGCATAGACGATCGCGTAGGCGTTCAGCACCCACGAGAGGTTCCCGAGGTCCCCCCCGCGTAGATGGAAGTCGTATCCGATCTGGGGAAGCGCGACGTTGACGATGAACAGGTCGAGGCTTGCGAGCACGACTCCTGCGCAGACGATCAGCAACACGAGCCCGGACGAGGCGTCACCGCGCGCTAGCCCGGCGCGTGTCCGCTGACTCACTGGCCGCTCGGCGGCCCCGACACGAAAACGTTTGTTCCGACGAGAAGCGATGGAGGACATGGGCTCTCCCGAAGTGAGTTCTTTGACGCAACGCACTCTATCAAGTTGAGTTCTATGACGCAACCCACTATCCTGAAGCCATGGAGCGCAAGAGCTTTTCCGACATGCACTGCTCGCTCGCGCAGTGCCTCGAGGTCGTGGGCGAGTGGTGGACGCTGCTGATCGTCCGCGACGCCTTCTTCGGCGTGAGCCGCTTCGACGAGTTCCGGGAGCGACTCGGGATCTCGCGCAACGTGCTGGGCCAGCGCTTGGCTCGCCTCGTTGAGGCCGGCGTGCTCACCAAGGTTCCCTACAGCGAGCACCCGCCGCGGTTCGACTACCGGCTAACCGACAAGGGCAAGGATCTGTGGCCAGTGGTCACCGCCATGCGCCAGTGGGGCGACAAATACGCCGCACCAGATGGCCAGCCGCTGCAGCTGATCCACGACAGTTGCGGTCAGGTCTCCGAGCCCCGAATGGTCTGCTCCGCCTGCGGCCAGCCGGTCGGCCCCCAAGACGTCAAAGCAATCCCTGGGCCAGGAGACCTCGACGGCATAGCGCCACGTCGCTAACTTGCCTGACGCCCGAGAGCGGCCATCCCGCACTGAAAAACCCGCGCTGCTGCCCAAACCCGCAAACGATCCGCAGCCGTCCGCTCCCGCTCGCTGATGGTAAGGAAGGGGTCATCGGTCCGAGTCCGATGCTGGGCTTCTAGCGCAAGGTGCCGAGCAGCTCGCGCAGGGATGCGATGAGCGCGAGGCCACGATCGCGCGCCCGCCCGCCCAGGCCGCCGATCAGCTCGGCCAGCGCCGCCAGATCCTCGAGCTCAGAGTCGCCCCCCTCGATCAGCGCGCGAGCGCGCCGGGCGGCCGAGGAGATGTCGATCGCGATTGCCGCCTGATTGGCAAACAGGCCGAGCAGATCCATCTCGGAGAGGCTGAAGTTCGCCCGCTCGGGACGGTCGAGGACCGAGAGAACGCCGAGCGCGCGCTCATCGAGCAGAAGTGGCGCAGCCATCAGGCCCTTCGGCACGTAGCCGGTTGAATCTGCGATGTCGCGGGCGAAGCGCGGATCGGACCCAACGTCCTCGACGACGAGCGGCTGTCGCGCCGTGAACACCCAGCCGGCAATCCCCTTCGAGTCCGGGAAGCGGGTGCCGAGCAGGTCTCCGCCCTCGCCCGACAGGGCTGCGAACTCGAGCTCGCGGGTCGCGGGGTCGTGCGTCATGATCGAGGAGGCGCGAGCTCCGAAGATCGCCCTCGCCACGTCGGTTATCGAGCGCAGCAGGCCATGCCTTGCGGCCTCGCCCGCCAGGGCTCCGGAGGCAACCGCAGCACGCAGCTCGCCGGGTTCGCTCACGCCGGCCTCGCGGGCCCGTGAACCCACATTCGCTCGGACGCGGCGACGTTCACGCGGTGACCACGTTGGTCGCGGTGGCGTACAGCACCGACTTGAGCTGGAACGGCGTCAGGGCTGGGTGCTTGGCGAGGATCAGCGCACACAGGGCGCTGATGTGAGGCGTTGCGAAGGAGTTCCCCGATACGCGGATGTGACCACCGCCCGGCCACGCGACGTCGATGTCGGCGCCCCGCGCGAAGAACTCGACCGGGGGCTCGGGGTTGTAGTGAAACTCGAACGGATCGGGGCGATCGTGACTGGCCACCGAGACCACCGAGGAGAAGCGCCAGGGCCAACTGGCGACCGGCATGTTGTGAGCCGAGGCGACCACGATCGAGCTGTTGAAGTAGGCCGCATCGATCAGCTCGTGAAGGGCAAGCGTGAATTCCCTGCGAGTCGTCGCGAGGCTCAGGTTCACGATCTGGCATCCGCGCGCGAGCGCCCATTGCAGGCCCGCGAGCAGGTCGGCGCCCTTGCCCGTGAAATCGGATCCGAGCACGCGCACACTGGTCAGCCGACACTCCGGAGCGATCGCCCGGATGAGCGCTGCGCACGCAGTGCCATGACCGCTGACATCCGGCTCATCGTCGTCCTCGGCGACGGGGGCCCCGTCATCGTCGGCACGAACCACGACGGCCCGCTCGAGGGCTCCGACATCGGGATGGTCGCGGTCGACCCCGGAGTCCACGACGCCCACGCTCACGTCGCGGCCCGTCGAGCCTCCCCACGCCCAATCGCGCGTGATCGGCCCGCGCCACAGTGCGGCGTCGACCGCGACGTCCGTCTCTCCCATGCTCCACGCTGGACGCTCGCTCGACATAGCCGCGGCAACCCTATCGGGGTGTACCCGGCCCGGCCCACCACTCTCGGCAGCGCATCGCCTGTGAGATGCTCGCGCGCGATGCCTGCTCAGTTGCGTGCCCTCGTTCGAGATCGCGTTGAGGCGGGGCGCACCGTCCTCGCCGAGCCGAACCTGAGGCGTCTGAATTTCGCGTACGCGTCGGCCCAGCTCGGTGCCTGGGCGGGATTCGTGGCGATCAGCCTGTACGCCTTTCGCCACGGTGGGGCCCGCGAGGTGGGTGTCATGACAGCGGTCCGACTCGGCCCGACGTTGCTGGTCTCGCCGTTCGCGGGGATCCTGGCCGACCGCTACCGGCGGCATCTCGTGGTCGCGGGTATAGAGCTTGTCCGCGCCGGCGGTCAACTGCTGGCCGCGGCGCTCGTGATCGAGGGTGCGGGCCCCGGGACGGTGTTCGTTGCGATCGCCATATCGGCGGTCGCACAGACGGCGCTCGACCCGGCTCGCGCGGCGCTTCTGCCGATGCTCGCGCGCACGCCCGCGCAGCTGACGGCCTCAAACGCCCTCGAGGCGACCGTCGACGGCGCCGCCTTGACCCTGGGCCCCGCCCTGGGCGGCGTACTGCTCGGCGTGTCGAGCGTGCAGGTGGTGCTCGCGGTTGATGGCGCCGCGGCTGCCACCGCCGCCGCGCTCGCGTTCTCGATCGCCGAGCCGTCATCCCCGCGCCACGGGGTGACGCTGGGCACGATCGCGCGCCAGTCGCTGGCCGGCTTTCGAACGATCGTCGGCGACGGGCGGCTGCGAGTCGTCGTCGGCGTGTTCGCCGCGCAGATGCTCGCCTTCGGGCTTCTGCTCGTGTTCATCGTGTCGGTGCCGCTGCAGGAGCTCCACCAGGGCTCGAGCGCGGTGGGCTGGCTGAACGCGGCCGCCGGGGTCGGAGCGGTTGCCGGGGGAATCCTCACGATGACGCTGAAAGGCGGTCGCCTTGCGCCTCCGCTGCTCACCGGGATGGGCTTGATCGCGCTCGGCTATGCCGCGATGGCGGCGCTCGCGCTCCTGCCGGTCGCACTCGTGGCGCTCGTCGTGATGAACCTTGGCGCGTGCTACGTCGATGTCGCAACGTTCACGCTGCTCCAGCGGGCTGTGCCGGAGGCGATGCTCGCGCGCGCGTTCAGCGTGATCGGCACGATCATCGTCGCCTCGCTTCTGCTCGGCGGTCTGCTTGCGCCCGCACTGATCTCCGCGCTGGGGCTCAGAGGCGCGCTCGCCGCCGCCGCCGCGGGCGTGGCGGCGTCCGTCGCAGCCGCCTACCCGAGCCTGCGGGCGATCGACGCGCACGCACCCGCCGCGGTCGCTCGCATCGAGCTGTTCGCTTCGCTGCCGCTCTTCAGGACGCTGCCCGTCGCAGTGCTCGAGCGTCTCGCATCGAGCGCCCGCGAGCAGGTGGCGGCGCCCGGCGAGCAGATCATCGCGCAGGGCGATCGAGGCGATGCCTACTACGTGATCTCGGATGGCGAGGCGCAGGTACTCGTGGACGGCGTAGAGGTCGGCCGGCTCGGTCCTGGAGAGGCGTTCGGCGAGATAGCGCTGCTACGCGACGTGCCTCGGCAGGCGACGGTGCGCGCGACCCAGCCCCTCCGGCTCGAGGTCCTCCACAGAGACGTTTTCATGGAGGTCGTCACCGGCAACGAGGACAGCCGCCGAGCCGGCGAGGCGCTCCTACAGGCGCTGCAGGTAGGTAGCCCGCGGGCGCTTCGGTAGGCGGCGTCGCCGCTTATGTGACGCATGCAACACACAGGCGCCGCGCAAAGCTGTACGGTCGCTTGTACTAGATGCAGCAAAGTCCCGCGACACGCGGAAAGGGGAGTTCGATGGACACCAGCGACAAAAAGGGCGAGAGCGGCGAGCACGGTCGTTTCCGACCCGGCCCAGAGGTTGAGGCCCAGCGATTTCGCCCGGGGCCCGAGGATCCAGCCGACGTCCAGGAACGTTTTCGCCCTGGACCGGCGGAGCACAACGAGGAGGGCCCGGAGGTCGAAGCACAGCGCTTCCGCCCGTAGCACGAGAGCACGGCGGGGAACGCGCGCGGCGCCTCGCGCAGAGACGTCGCGTGCGTGCCTTCAAGCGCTGACCGGGCCGCCTCTCGGCGGCCCGGTCCTGCACTTCACTGGATTACCTCACCACTTCGGGTGCCGATACACCCGTGGGGAGGCTCTCGTGCGCTGGCAACACCCCAGGCTCAGGCTCCTGCCGCCCGCCGATTTCATACCCATCGCCGAGCGCGAGGGAATGATGCGCGACCTCACCATCGACGTGCTCGATCGCGCGCTTTCGCAACAGCGCGCCGGTGGCGCGAGAGCGGTGACCTGGTCCCGGTCGCCGTCAACCTCTCGGTGCGCTCTGCGCTTGGCAGGGAAATAGCAGAGCATCGGCGAGCGTCTGATAAGGCGCAGCCGACATCCGTCACCCACCGGTCGTGTCATAGCCGCCGCCTGGGTTGCGCACCACGACCTGGCCGCTCCAACCCCGCAGCGGGTGCGCCCGTTCCCGCGCGAGCACCACGCATAGCCTTTTTGTGGCGACGAACACGACGACCGGCATCAGCAGGAACGCGCCGCGGAAGAACCACACGGCGCCTTCATAGCCAAACCCGAACTGGAAGAAGAGGCGGTCAGCGGAGCCCGCGGCGAACACCACCGCGACCGCCGAGAGCACGGCGGCGGCGAGCGCGCTGCGCCGCGGGTTGTCGCGCGGGCGCTCGAGCAGGTCGTGGCGGCGGTAGTCCTTGGAGATCAAGCGCCGGTCAAGCCACGGCAGCGCGTAGAGCAACCCGAACACGATGCCGGGAAACACAACCCCGCCGAAGAACGGGTTCGGCACCAGCGTGTGCCCGAACAGGTGGATCTCCAGGTTCGGCATCAGCCGCAGCGCGCCGATCAGCCACCCCAGATACCAATCCGGCTGCGCGCCGTTGGTGCCGATGTACGGGTGATACGGGCCCCACAGCCACACCGGATTGATCTGGATCAGCCCCCCCATCAGCACCAGCAGCGCGCCCACCGCCGCGAATAGGCCGAGGGAGCGCAGCGCGTAGCCCGGCCACATCGGCGTGCCCACGACGTTCTGCTCATGACGGCCCGGGCCCGCGAATTGCGAGTGACGCTGGCGCATGATGATCGCCACGTGCACCGCGATCAGGCCGGCGATGATCGCGGGCAACAGGAAGACGTGCGCGATGAACAGCCGCGACTCGAATGCCGTCGAGCCTGGGAACCTGCCGCCCCACAGCGCGGTGGCGAATGCGCCGCCGACCAGCGGTAGTGACATGGCGACCGCCCACGCGATCGCAAGGCCCATGCCCGACAGCAGGTCGTCGGGCAGCGAGTAGCCGGCGAACCCCTCCAAGATCGCGAGCGCCAGCAGCGTCACGCCGACGAAGTAGTTGACGTCGCGCGGCTTGCGAAACGCTCCGGTGAAAACGATCCGCAGAAGGTGCAGGGTGATCGCGGCGAGGAACACCAGCGCCGCCCAATGATGAACCTGGCGCGCAAGCAGCCCGGCCGACACGTTGAAGGAGATTTGCAGCGTCGAGGCGTATGCGCCGGAGACGCTCTGGCCGAGCAGGGCCTGGTAGCTGCCGTGGTAGACGACCTGGGTCGTGTCGGGGTCGAAGAACAACGCCAGGAAAGTGCCGGTAAGGACCAGCACGATGAACGAGTACAGCGCGATCTCGCCGAGCAGGAAGCTCCAATGGTCGGGGAACACGTAGTCCATCAGCCATTGCAGGCCACGCGCGGCGCCGAGCCGCTCATCCACGAACGCCACCGCGTCCACCGGCCGCTCGCTCCTGCCCGTGGCGCTCACTTCGCGTCGCCCCACCAAGCCGGGCCGACAGGCCCGGACATCGGCCCCGCGGCACGCAGCGCACCGTCGCCGTCGATCGTGAGTGGCAGCTGCGGCAGCGGCCGCCCGGCGGGCCCGAACTCGACGCTGCCGCCATCGAGCACATCGAACGTCGAGTAGTGGCAGGGGCACACCAGCGCCGGCCCCTTGGACTCGGTCGAGGGGCTCAACGGGTCACGAAACAAGGAGACCGCGCACGCCGCGTGGGTACAGATCTTCGAGTACGCGAGGATGCCTTCCGGTGCCCAGCCCGCGCGCTCCGCCGGTAGCCTCAACGTGCTCGGGCTCACGCGCACCACCACCACCGGCGAGCCGAGGTCCTCCTGGTCGGCACCCTGTGGAAACGCCGTCAGGAAGCTGCGCTCGAGGATGTCGGCGGCGAGGATCGGCTTGCCCTGCTCGTCCACGAGCGCGCGCCCGGCACGCCAAGGAGTGCGCCGCAGCTGCTCCTCGAGACCCGGTCCGAGGGCAGCTACCGGGATCACCACCGCCGCGCTGAGGCCGGCGCCTGCGACCCCGGCCGCCCCGGCGAGCAGCCGCCGGCGAGTGATGCCCTCCATGCCCGCGGCAGCTCGCTCGACGACCTCGAGGGTCGCGCCGGGGCTCCCGAGTCGCGGACGTTGCTCGACCCTCGTCTCCTGTGGCACGAGCCAACGCCCGGCGAGCGCCAGCGACAAGGCGAGGAGCGCCAGGGTCGCGCCGAGCGCGAGGCCGAGCAGCTGCGTCTGAGGGTCGAAGACGAACAGACACACGAATGTCAGCGCCGCGAGCGGCACTGACAACAGCGTCAGGGCGACCAGCCGTTCGGCCCACGCGGGGGCGCCGGCGCGCCGCTCGGACGGGTCCACCTCGGGCCGCTCGCGACGGGCGCGGAGCCCTCCGGCGCGCCACACCACGAACATCACGATCGCCTTCCACGCGCGGCTCATACGCCACCCCTGCCCGTCTTTGCCGGGTGGTCGTGCCGGTCGCTGGTGCGCTCGCCGAGCAGCCTCGCGATCAACAGCAGCGCCGCGGCCGCCAGCAGCCAGGCGACCATCCCCTCGGGGATCGGGCCGATCCGGCCGATGCCCCAACCCCCCAGATCGTCGGGATGCTGGACGCTCTGGATGTAGCGGGCGAGCGAGTTCACCTGCGCGTCCGTGAGCTCGCCTTCGCCGAAGCGGGGCATCACGTACGGGCCGATCCGCACCGCCTCGCCGATCTGGGTCGGCGTCGCCTCGTTCAGCGACGGCACGATCGCGCCGGTCACGATCCCGCCTTGCCCCTGGATCGTGTGGCAGCCCGCACAGTCGAGCCCGAAGAGGCGCTGCCCTTCCGCCAGCGACCCCTGCCCGGGCGTCACCGTGGGGATGCCAGGCCCACCGAACGACGCGACGTAGGCGATGAGCGCCCTGATCTTGCCTTGCGGGAACGCCGGGCTGGTCCGCAGCGGCTGCGCCTTCGGCCTCGGCAGCGGCATCCGCCCGGTCTGCAGATAGAAGTCTGCCGCCAGCGCGCCAACGCCGTGCAGGCTCGGGGCACGGCCGCGGATGCCGCGAGCGTTCAGGCCGTGACAGGAAGCGCACGAAGAGTCGAACAGCGCGTGACCTTGCGCCAGCAGCGCGGATGGCGCAGGCGTAGCGGGGGTCGACGGAGTTGCGCCCGCATCCCACCGCGCCGCGAGGTCAGCCAGCGAGAGCGCGCCGCAAACGGCCGCCACGATCGCCATCAGTCGGCGTCTCATAGGCCCGCCAGCTCCCGTGACGCCAGCTCCCGTGACGGATCCACGAACCCCCCTTTGGCGCAGGCGCCGTGAGCGGGCTGACCGGCGTAGCTGTCGCGGCGTCGCTGCCGTCGCTCTTCGACGAGCATCGCAGCCATCGCGATCACGATCGCCAGCACGCCCATCACCGCCCCGCCGCCGACCAGCATCAGCAGCCCCGCCGTGCGCTGATCGGCGAGCGCCGAGGTGTGCAGGACGCGCGCCGGCGCGAGATAAAGCGGGTAGCGCACATGCCCGGCGAACAGGAACACGCCGGCGGGCAGCGCCATCACGACCATCGCGGCCATCAGCCACGAGAAGCGAGCGATCGCGCCCGGCGGATGCGGGATCGGGTCGGCGGCAAGCAGCGGAGCGAGGAACAACAGCCCCGAGCAGAAGTAGGCAGCGTGCTCACCCGCGTGGATCGTCTGATCTCGCAGCGCCGCCTCGTAGACACCGGTCAGATGCGTGACGAGCACCACCACCGTGAAAAGCGCGAACCCGCACGCCGGCCGGGTCAGGAAACGGGCTGCACGGCTGCAGAGCAGCCGAGCGATCGCGCGTCGACCCGCGGATGGCGAGGCGCTCAGCGCCAGGCGCACAGGGGCTCCAAACAGCAGCATCATCGGGGCGATCAGGATCAACAGCAGGTGCTCGAGGACGTGCATCGAAAGGAGCTCATCCGCATACCGCTCGATCCCCGACAGCAGCGCCAGCGCCACCACGAACAAGCCGGTCATGAACGACGTGGTGCGCAGCGCCGGCCAGCGCCCGCGGGAGCGGATCGCGCCCCACCAGTACAACGCCGCCGCGAAGCACAGCAGGCACAGCAGCAGCGGGTCCAGCGTCCAGCTGCCCAACAGCCGCGAGACGGTCGGGGGTTGCGCGCTCACCCCGACCCCTCCTTGCGCAGGGCGTTCGTCCGGGCGCGCCACTCGCGCGCCACGCCGCCCAGGCCGAGCGCCGTGATGCCCGCGCCGATCAGGATCAGCCACAACCCGAACCCGGCGCCCAGTAGCGCGACCGCCAGCCCGAGCACCAACATGACGGTGGCCACCGAGCCGTCGGCGATCAGCCACACCTGCCGGCCCCGCGCGTGGCGCGCGTCGAGCGCCCACACAACCAGCCCGGCGAGCACGCACGACGCGCTCGCCACCGCCGGGATCGAGAACTGGATCAGTTTCGGTGCGAACACAGCCTGCAGGGCGGTCAGCAGGGCCAGCCACAGCCCCCAGGCGAATAAGACCACTGCCGCGCGCCTCACACGCCCACCCCCTCCCGCGCTTCACGCAGGTCCAGCAGGGGCGCGTGGCTACGGATCGGCGGCAACGCACGGAAGTTGTGCCTCGGGGGCGGGGAGCTCGTAGCCCACTCCAATGTCTGGGCGCCCCAAGGGTCACCCCCTGCCGTTCGGCGGTCACGCAGCGAAACCAGCATGTTCGCAACGAACACCAAGACCGATATTGCGATCACGACGGAACCCGCCGTCTCGAGGATGTTCAAGGACTGCCAACCGGTGGAGGCCGGGTAGCGCGCGATCCGGCGCGTCATACCCTCGGCGCCGAGAATGAACATCGGAAAGAAGGTCAAGTTCGTCCCCACCACCATCAGCGCGAAGTGCAGCTTCCCCAGCCGTTCACGCAGCATCGCGCCGGTGACCTTCGGAAACCAGTAGTAGACACCGGCGAACAGCCCAAACGCGCTGCCCGCGAAGATCGTGTAGTGAAAATGCGCCACCACGAAGTACGACATGTTCAGCCCGTAGTCCAATGGCGGCGAGGCCAGGATGATCCCCGTCAGCCCGCCGACCAGGAACTGGACGAGGAAACCGAGCGCAAACAGGAACGCCGTGGTGAAACGCAGGCTGCCGCGCCAGATCGTCGCGAAGAAATCGAAGTACTCGATACCGGCCGGGACGATTAATGCGGTCGAGGTTGCCGCGAAATACTTGTTCGACAGAACCCCGAAGGTGAACATGTGGTGCGCCCACACCGTCATCGATAGGCCAGCGAACGCCAGCAGCGCCACCACGAACGCCGAGTAGCCGAAGAACCGCCGGGCGGAGAAGGTGGCGAGCACCTCGCCGACCATCCCGACGAACGGGAAGAACATCACATACACGACCGGGTGCCCGTAGAACCAGAAGAGCGCCTGATAGTCGACCGCGCCGGTGCCGCCTACCAGCACGCCGCCGAAGTGACGCTGAGCCCACAGCAATCCGAGCGCGAGAAGCAGCGCGGGGAACCCGAACACCACCATCAGGCATGTCACGACCATCGTCCAGGTGAACACCGGCATCCGCATCAACGTCATGCCGGGCGCCCGCCGTCGAAGCGCTGTGAAGAGGATGCAGCCGGCCCACAGGATCTGTCCGAGCGTCGCCAGCATCACCCCGAAGATCCACAGTTCCATGCCGCTGCCGGGCGAGCGAATCGAATCGGAGAGCGGGTCAAACCCCCACCACGAAGCCGCTGCGGCGCCACCGCTGGTGAGAAATCCCGACCACATGCAAACGCCGCCGCACACGAGCATCCACAGGCCGGCGAGCGCCGCCCGCGGGCCCGCGATCTCCGGTGCGCCGACCTGGAGCGGCACGAAATACAGCCCGACCGCGAGCGCCACCGGGACGATCACGAGGTAGACCATCGTCGAGCCGTGCATCGTGAACAGTTCGTTGTATGTCTGCTGGGAGACCACGCCGCCGTTCGCGGCGAGCTGACTGCGCATCAGCAATGCCAACAAGCCCCCCGCCAGAAAGAACACGAACGCGACCAAGCAGGCCGTGCCGGCGATCCGCTTGTGGTCGGTCGAGGCGAGCGTCCGCGAAGCCGCCCGGGCCGGCACCGCGACAGCGCTCACGGGGACACTCCCTCGCGAACGGCTTCGCGCGCCAACCAGTCCTCGACGCTCTGCGGGCTGACCGCGCGGAGGGCGAAGTGCATCTCGCTGTGGTCGTCACCGCACAGCACCGAGCACTCGCCGCCGTAGTAGCCCGCCGCCGGAAAGACGAGGTCGAAGCGCGTCGTGGAGCCCGGGACGAACTGGCGTTGATAATGCAGAGCCGGCACCCAGAAGCCGTGGATCACATCCTCGGAGTCGCCCACGAATTCGACCTCCGTGCCCGTGGGCACAAGCGCCGGCCTCGGACGCCACGTGTCCTCGTCGACCACGGTCACACCGTCGGGGTAGACGAACCGCCAGCTCCACTGCGCAGCTATCACCCTGATCCGAAACCCAGGGTGCGCGGCGGTGCGGTCGATCGGCGTCTCAGCCGTAAACGTGACCCACAACAGGAATGCGACCACCAACGCGAGGGCGCCCGCGAAGACCACCTCCGCCACGAGCGCCTGCGAACGCACTCCCGGCACCTTTCGTCGCGCCCCGAGGCCCAGCAGCACCAGCAGTGTGCCGACCACGGCCACGAACACGCCCACCGCGATCGGCAGGTAGATGCCCTGCACATGATCGTAGGCGTGCTGCGTGTTCGCCATCAGTGCTCGTAGCGCTCCGCCTCGTCCTCGCGCAGCACCAACCCCATGCCGGTCACCGCGGGGTCAGGGCACAGTGCCCCCTCATGCAGCGCCGGGGCGCCCTCGAACAAGAGCTCCTCGATGCGCGCGTGGTCGTGGAAGTACTCGACGTGCGCGAGTGGCTCGATCGCCGCGCACACATGCGCGTGAATCGCCGGGCTCGTGTGCGCCGAGAGCCGAAGGCCCCGCGCAGCGCACAACGCGCCCACCCGCAGGAGCTGAGTGATCCCGCCGCAACGTGTCACGTCCGCCTGCAGTACGTCCACGGCGCCTGCGTCGAGCATCCGCCGGAAGTAGTACAGGTCATAGCCGTACTCGCCGGCGGCGATGTCCATCCCGGCCGGGCCGCGGTCGCGCAGCAACCGCAGCCCCTCGAGATCGTCGGAGGAGACCGGCTCCTCAAACCAAGATACCCCCGACTCCTGCGCGAAGCTGTCGGCCAGCCTGAGTGCCTGCTTGCGCGAGTAGGCGCCGTTCGCGTCGACGAACAGACCTACGTCCCCGCCAATCGCGCTGCGGGCGTCTCGAACGCGCTCCGGATCCCTGTCGGGCTCGGAGCCGACCTTCATCTTCACTGCGGTGATGCCTCGCTCGACCCAGCCGGTGAGCTGACGCCGCATCTGCTCATCGCTATATGAGGTGAACCCGCCGCTTCCATAGACCCGCACCCGCTCGCGCACCCGCCCCAACAGCCCGCACAGCGCCACTCCCAGCAGCCGCGCCTTCAGATCCCACAGCGCGACGTCCACGGCCGAGATCGCGCTCGACGCGACCCCCGGATAGCCAACGTTGCGAACCGCGCGCCTCATCCGCACCCACGCAGCAGGCGGTGAAAGAGCATCCCTCCCCACCACCGCGCCGGCCAAGAGCTCAGCGACGAGCGGGGCGCCGGCGGCGGCGGTGTAGCTGTAGCCGACGCCCGTGCACCCCGCCGCACGCGCTTCGGCTACGACGATCGTCGTCGCGTCCCAGCTGAGCGTCCCATCCGCCTCCGGCGCGTCGGTCGGAATCGTGAAGGCTCTCGCCGCGAGCTGCTCGATGACGGGCTGAGCCTCACGCACCGGGCGCTCCGTGGGAGTCTCGGCGTCCGCGCTGCTCACAGGCTCGCTCCGTGGTTCTGTGCGGGCTCAGCGGGTCCCGGCGAAACGGGCGTTGTGCTCGTTCTCGACCTCTACGTGCTCGGGTCGTGGAGGAGCCTTCCGTTCGCCCTCGATCTCGTCTCCCTCGGGCGCCAGCTGCTTGCCGCGCAGCCACATGCTCAGCACGTACAGGCCGCCGCCGAGCACGGCCACCACCACCAGCACGATCACGAGGATGAAGATGCCTCCGAGTTCCATGCCTGGGTCATACCCAGAGCACCATTGCTCAAACGGGCACCGTGCTCGCCCTGCGCAAGCGCCAGCGCCGCCGCGACATGGGAGAGGTGCGTCAGCGTCTGCGGATAGTTGCCGAGCAACTCGCCGCTGTCCGGGTCGACCTGCTCGGAGAACAACCCCAGCGGGCTGGCGGCGCCCATCGCCCGGTCGAACACCTCCCGCGCCTGCGCCAACCTCCCCTGACGGGCATAGCACTCGGCCAGCCAGAACGAGCACGCAAGGAAAGCGCCCTCGTGGCCCGGCAGCTGATCGTCCTCGCGATAGCGATAGAGCAACCCGCATGCGTCCAGCTGCTCGCGCACCGCGTCGGTTGTGCGCCGCATCCGCTCATCATCGAACGCCACGAATCCCACCACGGGCAGCAACAGCAGCGCGGCGTCGAGCGCAGGCTCGTCGAAGCACTGCACGAACACGCCGCGCTCCGAGTCATAGCCGCGGTCCTCGATCGCCTCGCGGATCGCCTCCCGCGCCCTCTCCCAGCGCCTCACAGGCGCACTGCGGGCACACTCCCCGGCCAAGCGCAGCCCACGGTCGACCGCCGCCCAGCAACAGGCCTTGGAGTGAACGAAGTGCCGGCGCTCACCGCGCCACTCCCAGATGCCTCTGTCGGGCTCAGACCAGCACTCCACCGCGCTGTTCACGAGCTCCGAGAAGAACCGCCATTCGTCATCGTCTGGGGAGTGCCCGCGACGGTGCCAGCGCCACGCCAGGTTCAGGATCTCCCCAAAAGCGTCCAGCTGCACCTGGCCCGCCGCGTCGTTGCCGACCCGCACCGGCCGCGAGCCGAGGTAGCCCTCCAAGTCGAGCTCTTCCTCTGAGATGCGTCGCTCTCCGCCGACGCCGAAGAGGACTTGCAGATCCTCGGCGTGCCCGGCGGAGCTTCGCACGATGAAATGACGAAACCGTCTGGCCTCGCGTTCGCAGCCCAGCTCCGCCAGCACCCGCGCGGTCAACGTCGAGTCCCGCACCCAGCTGTACCGGTAATCCCAGTTCCGCTCGCCTCCAACCGTCTCCGGCAGCGACGTGGTGGCTGCCGCCACGATCGCCCCCGTCGGTGCGTACGTCAGCGCCTTCAGCGTCAACGCCGAGCGCACCACCGCGTCGCGGTCGGGGCCCTCGCCGTGCAGACGTTCACGCCAAGCCCGCCACCACCGGATGGTCTCCTCCAAACGCCCGTCGACCTCGTCGGCGGCCAGAGCGGCGGGCTCTCTCTCGAGCAGGTGCGGTCGCACAAACCGGATCAGGAGCCGCAGCCGCTCCCCTGCGTGAACCCGTCTGCGCGCCACCAGCGCGTCGCGCTCGACAGCGAGCTCGCCGTCGCTCCAAACGATGAGCGCGTCGTCGCCGCCGATCGCCGTGAACGCGTCCGTTGCCACACGACGTAGCCACGGCCGCACCGCCCCATAGTCGAACCGAGGCGCCACCTCGACCTCCACCTCGACGCTGCCGCGCTGGCACTCCACGATCCGGATCAGCTCGCGACGCGGCTGAAGCGCCCCGTGCTCACGCATCGCAAAGAAATCCCTGACCCGAACCGTGCCGTGAGCCCCCTCGAGGACGCTCTCGAGCACCAGCGTGTCCTCGATGTAGCTGCTGCCCCGCCAGCTCGCCTCGTCATCCACCGGAGACACGGCGCAGAACCCACCGCGCTCACGGTCGAGCAGCCGCGCAAAGCAGCTGCCGCTGTCGAAGCGGGGAAGGCAGCACCAGTCGACCGAACCCGCCGCTGAGACCAACGCTGCGCTGTGACAGTCCCCGATCAGCCCATAGCTGCCGATCGAGGGCGCCTGCTCGCTCATCGCTCCCGGCGCATCGCGCCCAGCCCCAGCAGCGCCGCCGCGACCCCGACGCCCCCGACGAGCAGCCGCCGGTGGCGAGTCATCTCCCACTGCACGCTGCGCGATTTGGCTTGGCAGTCAAAATCGCCGTGCGCGGCACGCTCGCCCGGCACCGGCGCAAACAAGTTGTCCGGCCGCCCAGGCTGTACCGGCTCATCCGTCTGCTGGGAGTCGAACCCCGTCCGTGCCAGGTAGCGGTCTGCGAAGCCTGGGACAACCGCGTTGCCGAGCAGCGTGAGCGCGGTCGAGGCTCCCGCCCACCACTCACGCCGCGCCGGCTCACGAGACGCTGCCACGATCGCCCTCGCGGCGACCTCCGGCTGATAGATCGGCGGCACCGGCTGCGGATGCCGCGGAAGACGGGTGCGCACTGTGTCGAATTGCGGTGTATTCAGCGCGGGCAGCTGCACCATCGTCACCCTCACCGCGCTGCCCTCGTGCATCAGCTCGCAACGCAGCGACTCGGTGAACCCCTGGATCGCGTGCTTGCACGCGCAGTAAGGGCTCTGCAAGGGAATACCGCGGTAGGCAAGCGCCGAGCCGACCTGCACGATCACGCCGTGATCGCGCTCCCGCATCCGCGAAAGCGCGCACAACGTCCCGTACACAACGCCCAGATACGTGACCTCGGTCACCCTGCGGAACTCCTCCGCGGTGATCTCCCAAGTGGGAGCGAACACGCTCGCCATCGCGTTGTTGATCCACACGTCGATGCCACCGCGCTCCTCGAGCTCACCTGCTGCCGCCTCGACGGCCTGCGGGTCGGCGACGTCACACTCCAGCACCACGGGCCGTCCCCCCAGCGACTGCACCTCGGCCGCGGTGGCGGCGAGTGCTTCCCGTCCGCGGGCGATCAATCCCACCGTCGCACCCTCGCGTGCAAACGCCTGCGCGGTGGCGCGTCCAACGCCCGAGCTAGCGCCCGTTACGGCAACCACCACAGAGCTCATGGACACCCGACCGGCACACCGCGAATCTACCCAACCGCCCGCCCCGCCAATCCGCCAACCCGCTCCGCGGACCCCCGGATGGTTCGCGGAGGTGGCCGCAGGTTATCCCGCGCGCAGATGGGAGAGCAGCCCGATGGATTTCCTCAAGGTCGGTCTCTCACTCGCCAGGCGCCGCCTCCTGCAGCAGCTCCAGCACGGCGCCCTCCACCCGAGCGCGAACACGTGGCTTACCCAGATCAGGCCCACCCCGGCCGATCGACTGCGCGATCGTCACGCCCGCTTGGAAGCGATCGATCACCCTCGGGTCCACGTAGGAGGCACGACACACTGCGGGCGTGTTCCCGAGATACGCCGCCACGGTCTTGATTGCCCGCTTGACCTCCCGCTCACGTGCAGCCCGCCCGTGCGTCCCCTCGGCGCCCGCCAACGCGACCGCGGCCAAGACTGTCGCGTTCCAGGTACGAAAGTCCTTGGCGGTGAAATCGTCGCCCGAATACCGCTTCAGACGAGCGTTCACCTCCTCCGCCGTGAGATCCTTCCAACCATCGGCCGCCCGGTAGGCGAGCAGCTGCGAGCCGTGCCGGCGCCGCTTCAGCGCTGCGAGCAGGGCAAGCGCCTCGGGGTCGGCGATCGCCTGCACACGCCGCTGCCCCGACTTCGCGGGGAAGTCGAAGACCACCTCCTCCTCGTGGATCGTCACGTGCTCGCGCAGCATCGTCGTCAGCCCGTAGGACGCGTTGCGCTCCGCGTAGTCCTCCGAGCCGATACGAAAGAAACCCAGGTCCAGCAGCCTCACCGCCAGGGCCAGAACGCGCGGCTCGGTCAGCCGCGCTGCCCCGACTCGCCCGCCGCCGTCTGAGAGCTTCAAGTCGCGCGCCACACGGCGACGCAGCCGCGGCAGCGCCGCCCCGAACGCCACCATCGAGCCGAACTTGCGACGGTCACGATGAGCGCGCCAACGATCGTGATAGAGGTACTGCTTTCGGCCCGCCGAGTCGACCCCGGTGGCCTGCAAGTGCCCAAGCGGGTCCATGCAGACCCACACATCCCGCCAGGCCGGCGGGATCACGAGCTCCGCGATCCGCTCCAGCGCCTCGGGATCTCCGACACGCTCCCCATCCGGGTCCAGGTATTCAAAGCCGCGACCCCGACGCCGGCGCGAGATCCCCGGCGCCGCACAGTCGCTGCGCCTCAGCCGCACGAACCGGTCCTCCGTCCAATCGGCCGTGGAGGAGCCACAAGCATCGTGCTGGCCATACCCTGGACATTACGAGCACGAAACCGGCGCGGGCGGCCATCCGGGGAGAGTCGGCTCGCCGGCTCGAGCGTGAGGCGTCCGTCCCCCAGCTCCAGGCCCATCCCCGCTTGGAGAGCGCCCGTTTTGGCCTCCGAACGCAAGGGTAAGAGCGAATCCGTGGGCACCGCTGAGCACGACAGCAGCGGGCGCTTCACCTCTGCTGGCCGGAGTGAAGCGCATCACTACTGAAAGGAAGCACAATGAGCGAGACCGTCGCTGACCACCTCTTGGAACGCCTTGCAACCGGTTGGGGGGTGAGGCGCATCTACGGGTACCCCGGCGACGGTATCAACGGAATCATCGGTGCCTTCGGGCGCGCAGGCGACCGCCCCGAGTTCATCCAGGTCCGCCACGAGGAGATGGCCGCGTTCATGGCGTGCGCGCACGCCAAGTTCACAGGTGAAACCGGCGTCTGCCTCGCCACCTCCGGACCAGGTGCGATACACCTGCTCAACGGTCTTTACGACGCCAAGCTCGATCACCAGCCCGTCGTGGCGATCGTTGGTCAGCAGGCGAGGCTCGGCCTGGGCGGCAACTACCAGCAGGAGGTCGACCTCACCACCCTTTTCAAGGACGTCGCACACGAGTACGTGCAGATGGCCACCGAGCCAGGCCAGGTCCGCCACCTCATCGACCGCGCCATGCGGATCGCCCTCGCGGAGCGCACCGTCACATGCGTGATCCTTCCCAACGATCTGCAGATGGAACCGGCGGTTCCCACGCCCCCGCACGCACACGGCACCGTGCATTCCGGTCCCGGCTACGCCCCACCGCGCGTGACGCCAGAGGAAGAGCAGCTGCGGAGGGCCGCCGAGGTGCTCAACGCCGGTGAGCGCGTGGCGATGCTCGTCGGCGCCGGGGCGCTGCACGCCACCCAGGAGGTGGTCGACGCAGCCGACACGCTTGGCGCGGGGGTCGCCAAGGCGCTGCTCGGCAAGGCCGCGGTCCCCGACGATCTGCCGTTCGTCACAGGGTCGATCGGACTGCTGGGCACTCGCCCGAGCTGGGATCTGATGCAGGACTGCGACACGCTCTTGATGGTCGGCTCCAGCTTCCCCTACTCGGAGTTCCTGCCGGAAGAGGGCAAGGCCCGCGGCGTGCAGATCGACCTGGACGGCCGGATGCTCGGCATCCGCTACCCGATGGAGGTCAACCTCGTCGGCGACAGCGCCCTGACCCTGAGAGCGCTTCTGCCGCTGCTGACGCGCAAGGACGATCATCGCTGGCGGGAGAAGATCGAAAAGAACGTCGTCGAGTGGTGGAAGGTGATCGAGCAGCGCGCGCATGAGCCCGCTCAGCCGGTGAACCCGCAGCTGATCTTCCACGAGCTCTCGAAGCGCCTGCCGGATGGGGCGATCCTCACCTCCGACTCCGGCTCCGCGGCGAACTGGTACGCCCGCGATGTCCGCCTGCGCGCAGGGATGATGGCTTCGCTCTCGGGCACGTTGGCGACCATGGGGCCAGGCGTGCCGTATGCGATCGCCGCGAAGTTCGCGCACCCGGATCGGCCCGTGGTGGCGCTGGTCGGCGACGGCGCGATGCAGATGAACGGGCTCGCGGAGCTGATCACGATCGCCAAGTACCGCGATCGCTGGCCCGACCAGCGTCTGATCGTGCTCGTCCTCAACAACCGCGACCTCAACCAGGTCACCTGGGAGCAGCGCGCGATGTCGGGCGATCCGAAGTTCGTCGAGTCGCAGCAGCTCCCGGACGTGCCATACGCGCGGTGGGCGGAAATGATCGGTCTGAGAGGGATCCGCACGGACGACCCCAATGCCATCGGAGACTGCTGGGAGCAGGCGTTCGCCAGCGACCGACCGACCGTGCTGGAGGTCGTCTGCGACCCCGAAGTGCCGCCGCTGCCGCCTCACATCACCGTCGAGCAGGCCCGCTCGTTCGCCTCGGCGGTCCTCCACGGAGACCCGGGACGCCGGCGGATCATCTCCCAGGCACTGCGCCAGAAGCTGCCCGAGTTCCTCCCCGGACGATGAGCAGCATGCGTCTGCTGGGAAACCTGCGCCGCGGCCGCGCGCAGCGCACACTCGCCGCCGCGACCGCCGCTAGCGCGCTGCCGCTGGGGCTCGAGATCTACTTCGAGCACTTCCGCGGCTCGTTCGGCGACAAGTGGATGTGGACGCCCGTCGCGCTCTCGCCGCTGTTGACCGCGGCGGGCCTTGCCGGCGTACGCTCTGCGCGCGCGGCGAGGACGGTGCTGCCGGCGGTCTCGGCCCTGTACTGCCTGGACGGGCTGATCGGCGTCTACACCCACGTACAGGGCATCCGCAAGCGCCCCGGCGGCTTCTCGGAGCCGCTCTACAACGTCATCATGGGCCCGCCGCTGCTCGCGCCCGGCTCGCTCGCCCTTGTCGGCGGGATGGGCCTGACCGCAGCCCTTGCCGAGCGGGAGCGCTGACCCGATGGCCGAGGGACAGGCGCGGAGCGCTGCCGGACACCTACCCAAGCGGGGCGGCGACACCACGCCGGGGCCGCCGCGCGGGCTGCCTCGCCAGCGCAAGGGAACCACGCCCCAGATGCGCGGCCGCTATCCCGACTACGACGTGCTCACCGCCGCCGGGCACTGGGACGCGCTCACCCGCCGCGTGGTGCTCGACCGGATAGCCCACGTCCCGCCGATCCGCTTCTTCACCGAAAACGAGGTACGAACGCTCAGGGCGTTCTGCGATGTCGTCACCGGCCAGGACTCAGAGCCGCGCATCCCCGTGCTGGAGATGGTCGATGCCAAGCTCCACGCCGGCCATCTCGACGGGTTCCGCCACCACGACATGCCACCTGACCCCGAGACCTGGAGGCAGGTCGCCGCCAACCTCGACCGGAGCGCCCGCGCGCACGGCTCCGAGCACGGATTCGCCGGCGCCGGCAGCGAGGCGCAGCACGAGATCGTGCAGCAGTTCTCCGAAGGAGAGCTCGACTGGAAGCTCCCCGTCAAGAAGGCGTGGGGCGTGGTCATGCGCGGCGTGCTCGGCGCCTTCTACTCGCACCCGTGGGCATGGAACGAGATCGGATTCGGTGGACCCGCCTACCCCCGCGGCTACGCCAGGTTGGGTGCTGGGCAACGCGAGCACTGGGAGGCCCCTCCCGAGTTCGCGATCGACCCGGTTGCCGACATGCACGAGCGGGGCCTCGAGTGAGAGAGCGGCTGCGCGTCGCGCTCAAGGGCGCGCTGCGCCCGCCCGAGAACGACTCCGCGTTCTTGCTGGACCCCCACCGGAGGGGAGTGCCGGGGCGCGAGCGTATGCGCCGCTACAGGCCCAGCGAGGCGGTCGACATGCTGATCGTCGGTGCGGGCGCCGGCGGCGCTACGCTCGCGCAGCGCCTCGCGCGCAAAGGGTGGAAGGTGCTCGTGTTGGAGGCAGGGCCGTTCTGGGACCCCGACGAGGATTGGGTCTCAGACGAGGCCGGCGCACACTCGCTCTACTGGACCGAGGAGCGCGTCATCGGCGGGGAGGACCCCGTGGAGCTCGGCAAGAACAATTCCGGAAGGGGCGTGGGCGGATCGATGATCCACTACGCCGGGTTCACCCCGCGCTTTCACCCCTCCGACTTCGAGGTCTACACGCGCGACGGCGTAGCAGCCGACTGGCCGATCGCCTACGCCGACCTGAAGCCTCACTACGAGCGGCTGGAGCGCGAGCTGCCCGTCGCCGGCGAATGGTGGCCGTGGGGCGACCCGCATGGCTACCCGCACGGCCCGCACCCCGTCGGCGCCGGCGCGCTGCGCGCGTGGGAGGGCGCCCGCCGCCTCGGGATCGAGATGCGCGTCGGCCCGGTCGGAATCGCCAACGGCAGCTTCGGGCACCGCCCGCATTGCATCTACCGCGGCTTCTGTCTGCAGGGCTGCAAGGTCGGCGCCAAGGCATCACCGCTCGTCACCCACATACCCGACGCGCTCGAGCACGGTGTCGAGATACGCGCCGACTGCATGGTGACAACGATCGAGACCGACGAGTCGGGGCGCTGTACGGGTGTCACCTACTTTCACGACGGCCGTGAGCGATTCCAGGCCGCCGAAGCCATCACGGTGGCGGGCTACTCGATCGAGACCCCGAGGCTCCTGCTGCACTCCACGAGCGACCGCTTCCCGAATGGGCTTGCCAACCAGAACGATCTCGTGGGCCGCGGGATCATGGTGCAGGGCGCCCCGCAGGTGGCCGGTCGGTTCCCCGAAGAGATGCGGATGTACAAGGCGCCTCCACCTGAGATCAACTCCGAGCAGTTCTACGAGACCGACCCCGGACGCGGCTTCGCCCGCGGCTTCTCGATCCAAACGGTCGGGCCATTGCCAATCGGCTGGGCCGAGCATGTCCTCGCCGACGGGCATTGGGGGCAGGCGCTGCGGGAGTACATGCGCGACTACAACCACTGGTACGCGATCGGCTGTCTCTCAGAGCTGCTGCCCAGCGTCGACAACAGGGTGACGCTCGCCACGGAGACCGACCGCAATGAGATGCCCGTCGCTCGCCTCGACTACACGCAGTGCGAGAACGACCGCGCGAACATCGCCTACGCCAAGGACAAGCTCTACGAAATCCTGCAGGCCGCCGAGGCGCAGGACGTCCTCACGATCGATCGCTACGCCCACCTCGTCGGCGGCTGTGCCATGGCAGACACCCCGGAGGGCGGCGTGGTCGACTCCGACCATCGCGCCTGGACCGTGCCCAACCTGTTCGTGTGCGACGGCAGCGTGATGCCCACCCAGGGCTCCGCCAACCCCGCGCTCACGATCATGGCCCTCGCCAGTCGCCTCGCCGAGCGCCTCGGCGAGAAGCGGATCGACCCCGCCGACAAGCGACGCCCCGAGAGCGCCAGATCGGGCCGCTCCGCGCCGGCGAGGCCATCATCGGGGAGCCGACGGGCCGGCGATTCAGGTGTCGGCGCCGCACGGGCCGGGTAGAACCGGCTCATGGCTGCTCCTGAGCCGCGACAGATCGACTGGCGCTCTGCGCAAATCGAAGACGCCACGCTGACCGTCGAGTTGACCGGCCCAGCTTCGAAGGCCTGGAAGGCGCGGTTTGAGAACGTGCTGGCGCTGCTCGGCACTCCCCACAGCAGCTGGCGAGAGGTCCGCCTCACCAAGCGCGCGATCACGGTCGCCGGCCTGCAGGAGGGAAGCGAGTCCGAGCTGCGTCACTTCCTCGAGAGCATCGTCCTGCAGGCGAACTCCGACACCATGCCCGACACGGCCCCGAGCGACGACGAGCAGGGCGAGAAGGACCGCGAGCCAGACCCCGACGAGAGGATGGCCGGCACGTTCCGGGGCTTCGCAGCCGACTCCTCGTAGCGCCTGCGCCGCGCCTCGAAGCGCCAAGAGACGCGCGAAGAGCGCCCGGCGCTGTGGCCGGCGCTCAACCCCGCCCCGTGGCACCTCGCGTCGATCGAGAACCTCGACCTGCACGAGGCGCTCGAGCTGACGCGGCACGAGCCGCTCGAGTGGACGTCGCTCGAGCCGCGCCGGCCGAGCGGGCGCGCCGCGCCGGATCGCGCCTGTCCGCCTCGGGCTCCGGGGGCGCGACGCGCAGGCGAGCACGCCACTGGTCGGCGTCGAACACGGCCGGATCGTTCTCCGCGATGAAACGCTCGAGCACGGCCACGAAATGCCCGGGCGCCTCGAGCTGCGGCAGGTGACCCACGTCTTGGAAGACCTCCAGGCGGCTGCCCGCAATCGCGTCGTGCGCCTGCTCGCCGTGGTGCACGGGGATGATCGGGTCGCGCGCGCCCCAGACGATCAGGACCGGCATCCCGCCGGCCAGGTACAGCCGGTCGCCGGCGTGGACCCGCTGGCCTCCCGTGCCGATGACCGAGCGCAACGTCGCGAGGAACGCCGCGCGACGGTCGGGGTCGGCGAGCGACGCATACCCGCGAGCGATCTCGGCGACGTCAGCGTTGGCCCGAAGCCCGACCACGGACAGGCCGCGCGCGAGCGCGGCTCCCACCGTGCGTGCCGGGCCCGACGTCGCGGCGATGAACAGGTCGGCCCCCGGCAGCGCCGCAGCGCGCAGCACCGGGCTCACCTCGGGTCCGAGCCCGCCGCTCGACACGAGCACCAGGCGCTCGGTCAGCTCGGGGAACTGGTAGGCGAACTGCATCGCGATCCCGCCGCCGAGCGAGTGGCCGACGAGCGTCGCACGGTCGTGGCCCAGCGTGATCAGCAGATCGCGGAGCACCGCGGCGAGCGCCCCGATCGAGTAGTCGCCGGCACCCGGCGAGGAGGCCCCGTGCCCGGGGAGATCGGGTGCGATCACGGTGTGCGCGCGTGACAGCGGCTCGATCACGGCGCGCCAGTTCTCGGAGGTGCCGGCCATCCCGTGGATGAGCAGCAGGACCGGGCCGCTGCCGGCCTCCGCGTAGCTGAGCGGACGGCCGTGGAGCGAGACCGTCTTTGCCGTCATCCCGCTCATCTCGATGCTCCTGCCGACACTCCCGCGAGCGCCAGCGCGTCCTGCAGGCACGCCTCGCGCACCCGCTCGGCGTCGATCGCGAAGCTCTCCACCACGCCCGGAGCGGCCTCGCGCAGGCCGACGCCCGCACGCGCGAGATGCATCGAGCCGAGCACCTGCGTGCACAGGCGGTTGGCCGCGAAGACCGGATCGTCGATCGCGAACGCACCCGCCTGCGCACCCGCGGCGAGCAGCCGTTCGATCGGGCCGAGACAACCGCCCAGCGAGCGCCCGAGGCGAAACCACGCCGCATCGGAGGCGCGCTCGCGCAGCTCCGCGGGCGGCTGGCGCATCAGCGCCAGCGCGCAGTCCAGGAACGCCGGGTAGGCCAGACAGAAATCCACGTAGCAATCGCACGCCTCGCGAAGCGCGCGCACCGGATCCTTGCGGTTCGGCAGCTCCCCGAACCGCGCCTGCAGCTCGGCGAGGTAGTCGACGAGGGTCAACAGGAAGATCTCCTCCTTCGACTCGAACGAGCGGTAGATCAGCGCCTTGTTGACCGCGGCGGCACGCGCGATCTCATCCACCTGCGCGTCACGGCGGCCACGGTCGTCGAACAGAGCTCGCGTGGCGGCCACGATCGATCGCTCACGCGCGCGCCTGCGTTCGGGACGAGAGGGATGCCGCCTCGCTCGCGTGACGGGCATCGGCCGATCGTACCAAGCCTCCGACTAGACGTCGAACCAACGGTTACATTTTGCGCGGAGATCTTCGCCCGGCTCTCGCGCCGGCCCCCTCGCGGGCCGGTTCGAGCCGCGCCGCCACGTGCGCTGCCTCCTCGACGAGCCCGCAGGAGCGCGCCGCCGCGAGCACCCGCGAGGCGCGCTCGGCGCCGGCCATCTCGAACACCAGCGCGAGGCGCCCGTCGTCCTCCGTCAGGAACGCCACCCGCAGCAGGTCCTCGTCCCCGAGCTTCTCGACGCAGCGCCTCAGCGCGGGCTCGTCGAGGTGCGCGACGAACCGCTCCATGGCCACGTGCTCGCCGTTCGCGGCCATCGCGGTGGCCACCGCGACCACCGTGTCGGCCGCGATACCTGCCACCACCTCGGCGGCACGGCGCGGGTCGAGCTCCGCAGAGAGCCTCGCGAGGAAGTCCACCGTGAGGTGGCCCGAGATCTCGATCGCCCGGCTCGGAGCGAGCAGGCCGGTGAGACGCGCGCAGATCAGCGGCCCGAGCGCGCGTTCGCCGACCGCCGCGGCGGTTCGCGCCGGCAGCAGGCGGGCCGCGTCGGCCGTCCGCTGCAGCAGCTCTCGCTCGTCGTCGTAGAAGAGACCCGTAACCGCCTCGCGGTACCCGCGCAGCTCCGCGGCCGGCACCGCGAGCAGGAACTCGAGCGCGCGCTGATCCTCGACCTCCAGCAGGCGAGTCAGCTTGGCCGTCTCGGCGCGGCTCTGCAGGGCGCCGCTCATGCTCCGAGCGCCCTGCGCACCGGCCCACGCAGGGGCGCGGGGATGTGCTCGAGCGCCAGCTCGATCGCCTGCGCCAGCTCGAGTCGCCGCTGCAGCAGAGCGCGCTCGGTCAGCGCCGTCAGCCGCTCGGCACGCTCACGGTCGAGCGAGGCCGGCGGAGACGGCAGGCGTTCTGGCGGGCGCGGCATCGAGGGTTACACGGGAAGGTCTACCATCCCCGCATGGGGAGCCTCGAGGGAGGCAGCGACGCCGGCGGGCTGACGCGGCGCGGGCTGCTCGCCGCCGGCGCGGGCGCCGGCGCGCTCGCGCTGAGCGCCGACCCGCTGGTGCAGCTCGCGCTCGCCTCGAGGCCGCGCGCGGGCAAGCTCACCGACATCGAGCACGTGGTGATCCTGATCCAGGAGAACCGCTCGTTCGACCATTACTTCGGGATGCTCCCCGGCGTGCGCGGCTTCTCCGACGCAGGCGCCCACAGCGTCTTCTACCAGCCGGGCTACCCCGAACCGGGATACGAAGGCGTGCTGCTCCCGTTCCACCTCGAAACCAAAGGCGCGCCGCAGTGCTTCCCCGACATCACCCACGCGTGGGCTCCCCAGCACCGCAGCTGGGACGGCGGCGCGATGGACGGGTTCGTGCGCGCCCACCTCGAAGTCGACGGGGCCCAGGCCGGCCCCGCCACGATGGGCTACTACGAGCGCGAAGACATCCCCTTCTACTACGACCTCGCCGACGCGTTCACGATCTGCGACAACTACTACTGCTCGGTGCTGGGGCCCACCGACCCCAACCGGCTGTACAGCATGACCGGCACGCTCGACCCCGACGGCAAGGCGGGCGGGCCGCTGATCGAGACGGTGGTCGGCTCACAGTACGAAGGGCGCTTCAGCTGGACCACGATGCCCGAGCAGCTCAACGCCGCCGGCGTGAGCTGGAAGGTGTACACGGGCAAGGCGCTCGGCCGCTTCGACAACCCGCTGATCTACTTCAGCCAGTACCAGACCGACCCGGCGCTTGCCGCGCTCGCGTTCGACCCCGTGTACCCCAACGACTTCGCCGCGGACCTCGAGCGCAAAGAACTCCCGCAGGTGTCGTGGATCAACACCTCGTTGAACGAAACCGAGCACCCCGGCAACTCGAGCGCGGCGATCGGCGAGCTGGTGGTGCGCCAGCTCGTGGACCGCATCCGCTCGCATCCCAACATCTGGAAGAAGACCGCGCTGTTCGTCACGTGGGACGAGAACGGCGGCTTCTTCGACCACGTCGCGCCTCCCACCCCTCCTCCCGGCACGCCCGGCGAGTACCTCACGGTGCCCGACATCACCGGCAACGCCGACGGCATCAACGGGCCGATCGGCCTCGGCTTCAGGGTGCCGCTGCTGATCGTCTCGCCCTTCAGCCAGGGCGGCTTCCTGTGCTCGGACGTCTTCGACCACACCTCGCTGCTGCGCTTCATCGAGACGCGCTTCGGCGCCGAGGTGCCGAACCTCAGCGCATGGCGGCGCGCGGCCACCGGGGACCTCACGAGCGCGTTCAACTTCGCCGAACTCGTGACCGCCAACCCGAACCTGCCGACAGTCAAGCTCAACCCCAAGGAGCGCGAATCGGGCGGCTGCGAGGTGTCGATGCCGGTCACCGTGCCGCCGAACTCCTTCCCGCAGCAGCCGCCCGGAAGCCGGCGCACGCCGAGCGGGCCCGTCACCGGCGCCTCGCGCAGGGCCCGCCGCCGCGCCCGCCCGTCCAAACGCTGAGCGCCGGCCGCGCAGCCCACGCCTCGCCCGAGCGAGCGCGAGAAGCCTCGCCCGAGCGAGCGCGAGAAGCCTGGCCGAGCGAGCGCGAGAAGCCTGGCCGCGCGAGCCCGGGAGCCCTGCCCGGCGGCCCGGCGTCAGGTCATTCGTACGTGAACGCGGGCCCGCCGCTCGACGCGCCGTTCGCGTCCGTCACCTGCACTTCGCCCGTGCCCGGTTCGCCGGGCCCGGTGAGCGCGGTGATTTCGCTCGCGGACACGGTCAGGACTTCGGCGGGCACGCCGTCGATCGTCACGCTCGCGCCTTCGAGGAAGCCGCTGCCGACGATCGTCACCGCGGTGGCGCCCGCGGCCGGCCCGGATTCGGGCATCACGCTCATGACCGTGGGCGGCCCGAGGTATTCGTACTCGTCTTTTTCGCTCGTTTCGCTCGTGCCGCCCGCCGTCGTGACGGTCACGTCCACGACGCCCGGCGAGGACGCCGCCGGAGCGAGCACCCTGACCGTCGTCGGGGAGGCCGAGAGCACCGACGCCGCGCTCGCGCCGAACATCACCGTGGGCGTCCCGCCCGCGTTCAGGTTCGCGCCTTTGATCGTCACTTCACCGCCGCCCGCGAGCGGGCCCGAGGTCGGCGTGACCGTCGTGACCCTCGGCGGCGCGAGATACGTGAACGACGGGCCTTCCGAGGATGTGCCCAGTTCGTCGCTGACCACCACTTCGTCCGGGCCCGCCGCGCCGGGCGCGGTCTTGGCGGTCAGTTCCGTTTCGGAGATGACCGTCACTTCGCCCGCCGCGCTTCCGATCGTCACCGTGGCGCCTTCGACGAACCCGGTTCCGTTGACCGTCACGAGCGTCCCGCCCGCTTCGGGCCCCGACGCGGGGCTGACGCCGGTGACCGTGACCGGGGGCGGAGGCGGCAGGTATTCGAACTCGTCCGCTTCGCTCGGTTCGCTCGTCCCCGCGGCCGTCGTCACGGTCACGTGCACCACGCCCGGCGCCGAGCCGGCCGGCGAGACGGCTTTCACGCTGGTCGCCGTGGCCGAGGTCACTTCCGCGGCCGTCGAGCCGAAGCTCACCGTGGGAGTGCCGCCGATGTTCAGGTTGCTGCCTTTGATCGTGACCGTGGTCCCGCCCGCGAACGCGCCCGACCCCGGAGCGACACTCGTCACCACCGGCGCCGGAGGCGCCACGTAGGTGTACGACGGGCCGCCCGTGGACGTGCCGTTCGCGTCGCTCACCACCACTTCGTCCGAGCCCGCCGCGGTCGCCGACGTGCTCGCTTTGATCGTCGTCGCGCTCACCACGTTCACCGCCGTGGCCGCCGAGCCGATCGTGACCGTCGCGCCTTCCACGAACCCGCTGCCGTGGATCGTCACCGCCGTCCCGCCGAGCGTCGTTCCCGATTCGGGCGAGATGCTGCTGACGGCCGGCGGGGCTATGTAATGGAAGGACGGGCCGCCGGAGGAGGTCCCTTTCGAGTCGCTCACGACGACTTCATCCGAGCCCGCCGCCGTGGCCGCGGTGTACGCCGTGATTTCCGTTTCGCTGTGGATCACCACGCTCGTGGCGGCGCTCCCGATCGTCACGCTCGCGCCCGCCAGGAAGCCCGTCCCGTGGATCGTCACAGGCGTCCCGCCCGCGGTGGGGCCTGATTCCGGCGCGATGCTCGCGACGGTGGGCGGGTGCGCGACGGGCACGTATTCGAAGTGGTCGCTCGCCGACGTTTCGCTCGTGCCTTCCGAGGTGGTCACGGTCACGTCCACCACGCCCGACACCGGCGAGGAGGGCGAGACGACTTTGACGGTGCCCGCGGCCACCGACAGGATTTCGGTGGCGGCGACCGAGCCGAAGCGCACCGTCGGGGTGCCGCCGGCATTCAGCCTGCTGCCTTTGATCGTCACGGTGGTGCCGCCCGTCTGCGGGCCCGACACCGGCGAGACGCTCGTGACCACCGGAGGCGGCGGCACCGTGTAGGTGAACGATGGGCCTCCCGTGGATGTGCCGTTCGCGTCGCTCACCACCACTTCGTCCGAGCCCGCCGCAGTCGCCGACGTCGTCGCTTTGATCGTCGTCGCGCTCACCACGTTCACGGACGTCGCCGCGCTCCCGATCGTCACCGACGCGCCCGCCACGAAACCCGTGCCTTTCAGTGTCACAACCGTCCCACCGGACGTGGGGCCCGAGGTCGGCGTGACTTTCGTGACCGTCGGCGCAGACGGATTGGTGTAGGTGAACGACGGGCCTCCCGTGGACGTGCCGTTCGCGTCGCTCACCACCACTTCGTCCGAGCCCGCCGCAGTCGCCGACGTCGTCGCTTTGATCGTCGTCGCGCTCACCACGTTCACGGACGTCGCCGCGCTCCCGATCGTCACCGACGCGCCCGCCACGAAACCCGTGCCTTTCAGCGTCACCACCGTCCCACCGGACGTGGGGCCCGAGGTCGGCGTGACTTTCGTTACTTTGGGCGCAGCCGGCGGCACGTATTCGTAGTGGTCTTTCGCCGAGATTTCGCTCGTGCCCGCCGCCGTCGTGACGGTCACGTCCACGACGCCCGGCGAGCCGGCCACGGGCGAGTGGACTTTGACGGCCGTCGCGCTCGCCGACAGCACTTCGGTCGCGGTCACCGACCCGAACTTGACGGTCGGCGTCCCACCCGTGTTCAGAGCGCTCCCTTTTATCGTCACCGTGGTGCCGCCCGACTGCGGGCCCGACACCGGCGAGACGCTCGTCACCACCGGCAGCGCCGGCGCGGTGTACGTGAACGACGGGCCGCCCGAGGAGGTGCCGTTCGCGTCGCTCACCACCACTTCGTCCGAGCCCGGCGACGTCGCCGAGGTCGTCGCTTTGATCGTCGTCGAGCTCACGACGGTCACGGACGTCGCCGCGCTTCCGATCGTCACCGTGGCGCCCGCCACGAAGCCGGAGCCTTTCAGCGTCACCACAGTCCCGCCGGCCGACGGACCCGAGGTCGGCGTGACCGTCGTGACTTTCGGCGCGGCGTGATAGGTGAACGACGGCCCGCCCGTCGAGGTGCCTTTGGCGTCGCTCACGACCACCGGGTCGGATCCCGCGGCTGTAGCCGCGGTGACGGCCGTGAGTTCCGTTTCCGAGATCACGTTCACGGAGGTCGCCGCGCTGCCGATCGTCACCGACGCGCCCGATTCGAAGCCCGTGCCCTGCACCGTCACCGGCGTCCCGCCGGCGGCGGGGCCCGATTCGGGGGTCACGCTCGTCACCGTCGGCGGAGGCGGCGCGCTCCTGAACACCCACGCCGCACCGATCACGTTGTTGTCGGCGAGCCCGCCCGCGATCGCGGTCTCGCCGTCGCCGGACATCGCGACGCTGTATCCGAAGTGCGCTTTGCCCACCTCTTCGCCCCCGGTCAGCTTCGACCCCTGCTGCGACCAGGTGGAGCCCGAGCGCCCGAAGATCCATGCGGCGCCGGCTTCTTTGTTGTCGCCGCCACCCGCGATGATCGCGGTGTCGCCGTCCGAGGAGAGCCCGAGCGTGAAGCCGAAGTGCGCCATGCCGACCTCGCCGGAGGCCGTCAGCTTGGCGCCCTGCTGACTCCACGTCGAGCCCGAGCGGGTGAACGCCCATGCGGCGCCAACTTCGCCGTTGTCGCCGCCTCCGCCGATCAGCGCCGTTGCGCCGTCGGCCGACAGCGCCGCGCTGAAGCCGAAGTGGGCTTTGCCGACCTCTTCGCCGCCGGTCAGCTTCGGCCCCTGCTGGCTCCAGGTGGAGCCAGCGCGGGTGAACGCCCAGGCGGCCCCCACGCCGCTTTCGTCCGCGCTGGCGCCGATCAGCGCGGTGGCGCCTCCTTCCGACAGCGCCACGCTCTCGCCGAATTCGCCTTTGCCGCTCTCTCCGGCGCCGGTCAGCTTCGGCGCGATCCTCGTCCATACCGAGCCCGAGCGCGTGAACACCCAGGCGGCGCCCGCGAATTCGTGGTCGTCGGGCGCTCCCACCAGAGCCGTTTCGCCGCCGGGCGAGAGCGCGACGCGGTAGCCGAACTGGCTTTCGCCCTGGTGTTCGCCGCCCGGAGTGAGCTTTTCGTCCTGCGTCCAGGTGGAGCCCGATCGCGTGAACACGAACGCCGCGCCGGTTTCGAGGTTGTCGCGGCGCGCGCCGATCAGCGCGGTGTCGCCGTCGGCCGACAGCGCGACGCTCGAGCCGAGCTGCCCGAACCCGCTCTCGCCGGTCGCCGTCAGCTTCGGTCCCTGCTGCGTCCAGGTCGTGCCCGAGCGGGTGAACACCCACGCCGCGCCGATCGAGCCGTTGTCCGCGGGGCCTCCGATCAGCGCGGTGTTGCCGTCGCCGGAGATGGCCACGCTCTCGCCGAACTGTGCTTCTTCGACCTCTTCGCCGCCCACCAGCTTCGGCCCCTGCTGGATGAACGGGTCCACGCGCACGGGATAGGCCGCGCCGCGGTCATCGATGCGCAGCTCGAGCGTGCGGCCGTGCACCGCCATGCTCGCCGGCAGCCTGCGCCCGGTCGCGTCGAAGGCGCTGAGCTCGCCGTAGCCGAGCGCCGCGGCGCCCGAGCGCGTCTCGAACGCGATCTCCGAGCCCGCCTGCGCGGGTCTCAGCGATCCGCCCGCGCTCTGGGAGATCACGAGCGGCCCGGCGCCGTGCGGGCGGCTCGCGAGCACAAAGGACTGCTCGAGCCCGTACGGGCCGTTGCGGTAGGTCTCGGTGAGCGCCGCGCCGCCGTAGCTCACGACGTTCGCCGCCACGCTCGGCGCGCCCGCGGCCGACGCGGGCGCCGAGGCGCCGTGGCCGGCGCGCGCGGGTGAAAGGGAGAGCACCCCCTGGGCGACCTTCAGGGACGCGCCCGAGGGCGCGAAGGTGTCGCTGATGCCGCCGCCGCGTGCGATCAGCGAGCCGCCGCTGCGGGCAGGCCACAGCGAGCGCTCGGAGGCGCCGATGCTCGGCGAGGCGCTCGCGATCAGCCCGGCGGGCAGGAACCGGCGTTCACTCGTTCGCGAGGACGCGGAGCGCGGTGCGTGGACTGGCTGGACGGCCAGGATCGCGAGCGCAGCCACGGCCAGGCACGACGCGAGCAGCGCGGCGGGCGGGCGTGTGAGTTTCCGGCCCGCGGGCGAAACGCCCGCTGCCACCCGCACTGTGCCGCCGTGCGCGACTCCGATTGCCTGTGTCGGTCCTGTCCTGCGCAACATCGTCTCGCCCCCCGCCTTGTGAGCGTGTGTTTTTGCGTGTCGGGCGAGGTTACTCCTTGGCGCGTGTCACAGCCAACCCACCAGCAGCTTCGTCACAGGTGCTGCGAGAGCCACTCGTGCACCTCGCCGATGTGCCTGTCGATCAGTGTCAGGTGGCCGTCGTCGTCGAGCAGCATCGGTGTCACACCCGGCACGTGGGCGGCGAGCCATTCGCCGTGCCCGAACGGTACGAACTGGTCGTGGCGACCGTGCAGGAGCAGCACCGGGACCGAGATGTCACTCAGCTCGAAGCCCCACGGGGTCATGTGCGCCACGCCGTCATCCCACCAGCCCTCCGCGCCCGGGGCGAGCCCGTCGTGGGCGCAGCGCACGATGTAGTCCGCCATCGGCCCGTCGAGCACGGCGGCGTCGGTGGGAGTGAGCAGCGTCGCGACGGCCTCTTTGAGGTCCTTGGCGCTCACCGCCATCATCTCGTCGCGGTCGCGCTCGACCTTCGCGCGCGCGGCCTGCGGGTCGCTCAGCAGCAGGCGGATGTCCTCGGCGTTTTCGGCGCCCATGCCCTCGAAGAAGTCGAGGTCCTCGGCGCCGTACGGGGCGAGCGAGGCGAGCGAGGCGGCCGCCGCGACCAGGTCGGCGAGCAGCGCGCCGCACGCGAGCGCGTATGGGCCCCCGCCGGAGATCCCCCACACGGCGATCCGCTCGATCCCGAGCGCCGCGCAGATCGCGCGCACGTCCACGGCGCAGTCGGCCACCGTGTGCCCCGGATGCGGAGTCGAGCCGCCGTAGCCGGGACGGTCGTAGCTGATCAGCCACAGCCCGCGGCGGCTCGCGTCCTCGGCGCAGGCCTCGTAGATGAGCCGCGAGTTGGGAGTGCCGTTGTGGACGAGCACCGGCCTGCCGCGCTCGGCGCCGGCGGTCTCCACTGCGAGCGTGCGTCCTTCCGGTGTCTTTACCTCGAGCACTGTCTCTCCTCCCGCGATGCTCCCCACGCCGAGCTTACCCGCCGCGGCGCTCGTTTAGAGCCCGCGCATACCGGGTACGCCTCGATCCACAGGCAAGTGGCCGCGATCCCACGGGTACGCGGCCGAACGAACAAGAAGTCGGGGGACATATGTCGGGGGACACGCAGTCGAGGTTTCGTTGGGTGCGCGCCGCGCTGGCTGCGCTGACGGGCGCGATCGTGTGCGCCGTGTTCGCCTCGCAGGCGCTCGCGGTGTTCCCGTTCTACGGCAAGGGCAAAGCCGGCGAACCGTCGACGTGGAAGCTCGCGCCGGGTGAAACGGTGACGAATCTGGGCACCGAGCTCACGCAGCACTTCGGCGCGACCCCCGCGATCCCGCCCGCGAGCGAACCGGTGGAAGCAGCCGAGATCGAGAAGGTGAACTCGCAGATGGACGAGCTGTGCGGCGTCATGGGGATGAGCATCACCGACCCCAACGCCACGATGCCCTCCGGGACCAGCTCCTGCATCGCCGCGGGCACCCCGATCCACACCGCCTTCCAGGTGTCGGTGGGGCGTCCCGACGTGAGCATCGCCGAGCTCGACTCGGGAATCATCTGGAGCAGCCCGAACGACATGCTGCAGCTGCGGGGCAAGTACCTGCTCAACCCCGGCGAGCTGCCCGCACCCGAGGTCGACATGAGCAAAACGTTCGACCCCTCCACGCACGTGAACTGCGAAACCGCGCGCGCCGCGACCGGCGGCGACTACGACCCCGACGGAGCGATGCCCGGCGGCAAACCCGGCGGCAGCGGCCCGATCCCCTACGACGTGCTCGAACAGGGCGCGTTCAACACGCTCGACTACGCGTGCGACTCGCGCGTGGCGAACGTGGTCGAGAACTACCCGCAGTGCAGCAACCCGCCGACCACCAGGGAATGCCGCAACGGCCCGGCCGGCATGCTCACGCCCGAGGACCTGATCATCGCGTTCTCCGACGGCGTCGACCACGACCACAACGGCTTCGCCGGCGACATCGCCGGCTGGAACTTCGTGGACAACAACAACGACCCCTACGACGAGGTGCACTACCGCCATGGGACGGGCGAGGAGGAGGACTCCGCCGCCGAAGCCGACAACGGCGTGAACGACTCCGGCACGTGCCCGAACTGCGAGGTGATGGAGCTCCGCGTGGGCGAGTCGTTCGTCGCCGACGCAAACCGCTTCGCCGAGGCGGTGCTGTACGCGGCCGACCGCGACATCGACGTGATCCAGGAGCCGCTCGGGCACCTACAACGACTCGAAGTTCACGCGCGAAGCGATCGACTACGCCTACGGCCACGGCGTCACGATCATGGCCTCGGCGGCCGACGAGGCCGCCGAACACCACAACCAGCCGAGCGCGCTGCCGCACGTGATCGTGGTCAACGCGGTGCGCGGCCCCGCCAACGTGGTGGGCCAGGGCGGGGTCGGCATCAATCAGAGCACGCCGCCATCGTGGCTGCAGCTCGACGGATGCACCAACTTCGGCACCCGCGTCGACCTCTCCGTCGAGGGGAACTCGTGCTCCTCGGAGGCGACCGGCAAGAGCTCCGGCGTCGCGGGGCTGATCTACAGCGCCGCGCTGAACGCGTGCGGCGCCGCGCTCTACGGACAGTGCTCCGGCGGCGCGGGCACGAAGCTCAAACCGTCCTCGCACTGCACCCGCGTGAACGGTGAACCGTGCGTGATCACGCCGGACGAGGTGCAGCAGCTGCTCGCCTCCGGCAACATCGAAGGCACTCCCGTCAACGACTCCTCGGCGCTCGGATCGAACCTGCCGAGCTCCGGCAGGGCGCCGGCCGACGAGGGCGAAGGCGGGCAGGCCGACGACGTGAACACCGCCGCGCAGCCCGAAACCGCGTGCAGCGTGGGCATGGCGCCGGGCTGCACCGACCCCAACCTCAACACCACTTTCGCGGCCGACCAGGCCGGCGGCGTGGTCGGCACGCTGCCCGACACGTTCCGCTACCCCTCGCGCAAAGGCTGGGACGAGTTCTTCGGCTATGGCCGGCTCGACGGGTACAAGTCGGTCGAAGCCGCCGCGCAGGGCTGGATCCCGCCCGAAGCCGAAATAACCTCGCCCGAATGGTTCCAGCAGGTGAACCCGGGTGAAAGCTCGCTCTCCGTCGAAGGCTACGTCGCCGCGCGCAGCAAATACACGTGCCGCGTCGAAGTCGCGCCGGGGGCGGATCCCAACAACGCGAGCACCTCGGGTGGAGGGGACTTCGCGGCGGTGCCCTCGGCCTACTGCAACGGCACCACCGTGCACGCCACCGCGCACCGTGGCGTGCTCGCCAGCGTGAGCACCTCGACGCTCGAGGCGATGTTCCCGCCGGGCGACCCGCTGTCGTGGACGGGCAACGAGAACGGCGGGCTCGTGCAGAGCTCCAACGGGCGCCCCAACACGCTGCCGTACGCGTTCACCGTGCGCGTGGTCGTGTCGAGCGCGTCGAACGCCGCGGGCCCCGCGATGACGGGCGAGGACCGCCGCCAGATGTTCCTGCACCGCGATGCGGAAACGCTCAAGGGCTTCCCCGTGGAAATGCACGGCGACGGCGACGCGAGCCCTGTGCTGGTGGACCTCGCGGGCAACGACACCAACCAGCTCGTCGTGGCCAACTCCGACGGCTGGATCCACGCCTACCAGTACAACCCCGCGACCGGCGGCCTCAGCGACCTGCCGGGCTGGCCGGTGCACACCGACCCGCTGCCGCTGCACACGGGCGAGGCGGCGTTCACGAGCGGCGACGAGTCAGCCGCGCACTACGACCCCGTGCTCGAGGCGCCCGCCGCCGGCGACCTCACCGGCGACGGGGAAATGGACATCGTCGCGGACGACCTGCAGGGCAACGTGTACGCGTGGAACGCGAAAGGGCAGCTGATCTTCCACGAGACCTCCGACCCCGACTACTCGGGCGCGCCGCTCGGCGGGCACCCCGCGTGGGAGGCCGCAGCGCGCAGGACCGCGCGAGCGCACCGAGGCGGGTTTCGTGACCTCGCCGGTGCTCGCCGCGCTGGACCCCGAACACAGCTCGGCGCTCGACATCATCGCCGCGGGCGAGGACCGCCACGTGTACGCGTGGCACGTGGGCGGCGAACCGGTGAACGGCTTCCCGGTGGTTGTCGAGGACCCCGAAAAGGTCGCCTCGATCGACCCGACGAGCAACGAGCCCACGTTCAACTCCAACGTCCCCGCCGAACCCCGACCTCGAAGAAGACCAGGGCAAGCTCGTTGACACGCCGGCCGTCGCGGACCTCGACGGCGCGGGCAAGCCGCCGACGATCATCGTGGGCAGCAACGAGGAGTACCTCGTCAAACAGGGCAACGAAGGCGCCATCAACGCGGGCGACCTGACCACCAGCTCGCTCGGCGTGCTCGGCGAAACCGGCCTGCTCAGCTTCGCCAACGGCCGCGTGTACGCGATCAAGTCCACGGGCTGCTCCACCGAACCGTCCTCGTGCGCGACCGGCGGCTTCACCTGCAAAGAAGCGAAATGCAGCTCCACCGCGTTCGAAGGCGGCTGGCCGGCGAAGATCGGAATCATCGACGCGGGCCTGCTGCCGGACGTGGGCGAGGGCATCAACGGCTCGCCCGTGGTCGCGCCGCTCACGTGCCCCGAAGGCGGTGAAGGCATGAAGATCGCGGTCACGCCGGATGCGGGGCCGGGCTACGTGCTCAACCCCGACGGCAGCTCCTGCTACGGCTCGAGCGGCGGCACCGACAACGCGCTCGAGACCGACTTCGGCGCCGGCAACGGCAAGACCGACACGCCCGCCTTCCCCGCGGTCGGCGAGCCGGCGTTCGGCACGCTCAACGGCACCACCACCGACCTGTTCGCGCCGGCCGCGGGCCTGGTCAGGGCGCTCGACATCGTGGCCTCGGACTACCAGAAGGGCGGCCAGGACTTCATCGCCGCGTGGAACCCCGACACGAGCCAGTTCGCGCCGGGCTTCCCGGCGGTGGACAACGACCTCTCGTTCATCACCGGCGAGACGGTCGGCGACGTCACCGGCGAAGCGCCCAAACAGGAGGTCGTGGCGGGCACCGCCTCGCTCGACCTCGAGGCGTACAACGAAACGGGCTCGCCCGCGAGCGCGGCGTGGCCGAAGCTGACCGGCGGGTGGACCGTGGCCACGCCCACGCTCGGCTCGCTCGGCACCATCGACACGAGCGCGAGCGCCAAGAAGGACGTCGTATCGATCACGCGCGAAGGCGTGATCTCGGTGTACGGCACGCCCGCCTCCGCGTGCTCGCCGAGCTCGTGGCCGAACTTCCACCACGACATCGCCAACTCCGGCGACTACACCCGCGACGCGATCCCGCCGGGCAGGCCGCTGCACGCGTCGGTGGCCGAAGGCACGCTCAGCTTCAGCGCGCCGGGCGGCGATCTCATGTGCGCCACGGCGACGAGCTACCAGGTCGTCACCTCCGCCAACCCGATCACGCCGGCGAACTTCGCGGACGCGAAGACGCTGGGCGGCGCCCCGGCTCCGGCGGCCGCGGGCACGAAGCAGTCGTTCGCGCTGCCGCAGGGCGCGGAACGCTACGTGGCGATCCGCGCGATCGACGAGCAGGGCAACGTCGGCCTGCCGGCCGTCGCCGCGTACAACGCCGGCCCGGCGCTCCCCTCGATCGGCCGCTGCGTGAAAGTGGCCTCTGGCGGCACCTTCAGCGCGGGCAACTGCGTCACCGAATCCGCCAAAGGCAAATACGCGTGGTCGCCGGGCCCCGGGGCCGCCGCGAAGCTCACCGGCAAATTCGGCGCGGTCACGCTCGAAACGGTGGGCAAAGCGAAGATCACGTGCTCGGCGGCGAGCGCGAGCGGCGAACTCACCGGCGCGAGCACGCTGAGCGCCACGCTGACGCTCACGGGCTGCGAGCGGGCGGCCACCGGCGAGCCCTGCCAGAGCCTCGCGCACAGCTCGGGCGAAGTGGTCACGAGCGCGCTCGAAGGCGAAGTGGGCTTCATCAGCAGCGTCAAACCGTCGGTCGGCGTTGACCTGCGCCACGAACCGAGCATCGCGACGTTCGAATGCTCGAGCGCGAAACTCGGCGGCACCGAACTGGTGACGCTCGAAGGCTCGGTGATCGCCCAGCTGACGCCGATCGACAAGATGGCGACGGCGTTCACGCTCAAATACAAGGCGAGCGCCGGCAGGCAGGTTCCCGAACAGTTCGAAGAAGCCCTCAAAGACACGCTCGTCAGCACCGTCCAGGTCGGCATCGAAAGCACGAGCGAAGAAACCGGGCTGACGGGCACCGCCACGCTGTCCAGCGAAGAAAAGCTCGAGATCAAAGCCAAGGCGTAGCGCGGCCCGGGCGCCGCGGGGCCGGACGCCGCGGGGCCGGGTGCCGCGTGCGCGGCGCCCGGCGCGGATCCGCCGCGGGAGCGCGACACGCTCCCACCGGCCGCACGGAGGTGCGGCTTTCTACTCATCGAGCACGCGTGGATCGCGCGCGCACGGATGCGGAGCGGGCACCGCGGCGCCGCGGAGAGCACGCCGCGCGCTGCGGGCGCGCCCCGCGCAACAGGGGCGTTCGGCCGCGCGACAGCGGCGCGTTTGCGCGGATGGAGCGCCGCTCGCCGGCGCCGAAGATTCATTCAGATGCCCAGCCTGCTTCGCGAAGCCAAGATCACCGACCTGACGCTCCGCGACGGCCGCCGGCTACGCGTGCGGCGCTGGAGCGGCAGCGGCACGCCGCGCCTTCTGATCCACGGGCTGCTCGACTCCTCTGAGGGCTGGCGCTCGATGGCCGAGGCGTGCCCGCGCCCGCAGATCGCGGTGGACCTGCCGGGCTTCGGCGGCTCCGACCTCCCCACGAGGCCCTGCGTGTACGCGTATGCCGAGGACGTTCTCGAGGCGCTCACGCGGCTCGACGTGCGCGAGGCAGCGGTCGTCGGCCACTCGCTCGGCGGCGCCGTGGCCGCGGCGCTGTGCGACCTCGCACCGCAGCGCGTCGCCTCGCTCGCGCTGCTCGCTCCCGCGGGCTTCGGACGGATCGTTCTCGCCGAGGCGGTTTCGGTGCCGGGCGTGCGAAACGTCGCCGAGGCGCTGCTGCCGATGGCGCTGCGCTCCCGGCTCATGCAAGATGCGAGCTACCGGGTGTTCGTGAGCGCCGGCAACGCGCTTCCGGGGGACTTCAGCGAGCGGCTGCGTCGCGACACCACCGCACTGACGGCCGGCGCCGTGATGGCGACGCGCGCGGTGGTCGCGGCGGGACGAGCCGGCGACGGCCTGCACCGCCGCCGTCTCGCATATCACGGCCCCGTCTCGGTGCTGTGGGGCTCGCGCGACCGGGTGGTCCCCCCCGCGCACGCGCGCGCCGTCTCGCGCGCGCTGCCGCAGGCCGAGCTCAGCTCGTGGGACGGGATGGGCCACCACCCCCAGCACGAGCGTCCCGCTCAGCTCGTCAACTTCCTGCACGCCGCCTGCGCGGCCCCCGTCGCGGCGGCGAGGGCACGCGCACGCAGCCCGCGCGCGCCGCAGCCGGCGCGCCGCGAGCTCGCCGTGGCCGTCTGAGCCGCTCGCCGCCGCGGCGATTCGCCGGCGTTCGCGGGTTTCCGCATGTTGGGATCCGGGTAGCGAACGGTGCGGATGGATGACGCGAACGTCACGCGAACGTTCGAGCAAGGATGCGCACCTCGCCTCGCTCGCGCTCATCGCGATCGCATGCACAGCGACGCTTCCCGCGGGCGCCGGCGCCGCCGGGCTGCCCGGCGCCGCTCCCGTCTCCAAAGCCGCCGCCGCGCTCGCGCCGGCGGTGAAAGCCGTCGCGCAAGCGAGCGCGCCCGCGGTGAAAGCCGCCGCGCCCCTGACGGCGCCCGCCGCGAAGGTCCAGCTGCCGCGCGTCGAAGCGCCCTCCTTGAAAGCTCCGCCGCTGAAAGCTCCGCCGCTCGAAGCGCCGCCGCTGAAAGTCCCCGCGGTGGACGTGCCGTCGGTGACAGCGCCGCCGGTCATGGTCCCCGCCGTGGAAGTGCCGCCGGTCAAAGCGCCGGCCGTCATGGCGCCGGCCGTCATGGCGCCGGCCGTCATGACGCCGGTCGTCAAAGTGCCCCAGGCCGGCCCGCCGCCCGCGAAAGCGCCGAGCGTGAGCCTGCCGGCCGTGAAAGCACCGGCGACGCCCGCGGTGAGGACGCCGGCGCTGAGAACGCCCGCCTTGACAACGCCGGCGGTGAAAACCCAGGCGTTGAAAGCGCCCGCCTTGAAAACGCCTGCGGGCGGAGCGCCGGGCGCGGGTGTCTCGCCGTCGTCCGCGTCCGGCCCGCCCCCGGCGCCCGGCGCTGCGGCGCTCACGGGCCCCGCCCCCACCCCCCCGGGCACGGGTCCCGCGAGCTCCGCGTCTGGCGCGGCGGTCACGCCCGCGGGCGCAGAACCCTCGCGCGCCGCACGGGCGCAGGGCGCGGGGCGGGTAGCGGCGGCGTCCGTGGGCAGCGCCGCGGACGCCGCCGCTACCTCGCCACGCGCCGCCGGGGTCGCGAACGCGACGCTGGGCGCGGCGGCGGTCGCGGGGTACGCACCCGCCGCGCAGGGCGCGCATTCAGGCGACGCGCACGCGACGGGCGCGAGCGCACCGCGCGCGGGCCTGTTCGGCCTGGGCCTGCCGCAGGCGGCGGGCGACATCCTGCTGGCGCTGCTGGCGGCGCTGCTGGGAACGCTCGTGGTCGCGCTGCTGTTCGCGGACAACGTGGGCCTCGGCCCGCGCAACCGAGCGTGGTGGCGACACAGCCGCACGCGCTCGCTGGCGATCCTGCCGCAGCGCGGGATGCTCGCTGCGGACGAGCTCGCGCACGCGTGGCTGGCGAGGATGCGCGGCGGCGTCCGGCGGATCCCCGTGCGCCCGCTGACGGCGCGCACGCGCAGGCGCTAGAGAGCTAGCGGCGCAGCAGCGGTTGAGCGCGTCGCGCTCGGGAGCTCACGAGGCGGCGCACCGAGGAGCGCGCGAGGAGCGCGGGGGGAACCGCGAGCAGGAGCAGCGCGATCCTGTATGCGAACACGGCGGGCACGGCGGCGGCGAGCGGCTCGCCGACCCACACGAGCGCGAGCGGCAGCAGCAGCTCGGTGACACCGACACCCGAGAGCGGCAGGCTGCGCGGCGTGAGCACGTGGCCGGTGGCGTACGCGAGCACGATGGCGGGAACGCCGGGCTTCAGCCCGAACGCGCGCAGCGCGGCCCACAGCGAGACGATCTCGCATGCCCAGTAGACGGCCATGCCGAGCCACGCGGCGGCGTTGCGCAGCGGATGGCGTGCCTGGTCGAGCAGCAGCTCGACCGCCTCGAGCGAGCGCGCGAGCATGCGACCCGCGCGGCCGCGCCGCGCGAGCTTCGGCGCGGACGAGCGCGACGCGCCCCACAGCGCGAGCGCGAACCCGACGGGCACGCCGATCGCCCATGGCACGGTGACGGCAGCCTGCACGTGCTGCGCGCCGAGCAGCGTGAGCGCGCACACCCACGCGGCGGGCGCGAGCGTGGCCAGCTCGAGCGCCCCCAGATTGAGCACTTTCACGGTGGCCTGCCGGGGGCTCGCTCCGGCGCCGCGCAGCGCGCGCTGGTCGACGCTGAAGCCACCACCGAGCGACGTGGCGGCGGCGCCGAAGGCGACCATCTTGAACGTCACGTCGAGCGGCACCCGCGATCCGTCGGCGACCGTGGAGCGATGCGCGGCGGTGTAGCCGGCGTAGGCGAGCACGCGCGCAGCGACGATCACCACGAGCCAGCGCGGCTCGCTGCGTTCGACCACCCTCTCGATCTGATGCACGCCCGCAGCGGCGGCGAGCAGAGCGCAGGTGCCGGTGGCGATCAGCAGCGCGAGCAGGCTGAGCGCGAGTGGCCGTTCCTCGACCGCCTCCACATATCTGCGCGCGGCGCGAATCACATCATCCGACAGCTACCCGGGCACGCCGGCGGGCAAGCGACGCGCGCGAGCGCGCGCGCCTACGCGGCCAGCGCGAGCGCCGGCTGCGGCTCCGCGGCGGCGGCGCGCGAACGGCTCGAGAAGCGCAGCACGCCGTCGTCGACTGGGCCGCGGCGCAGCGCGATCGCGTCGCCGGCGTAGCTCATGCTGAGCTGCCAGGGGGCGCTCGAGCCCTGGCGCGGGAAGTGCTCGACGGAGCGCTGCACGTAGCCCGCGGCGAAGTCGAGCAGCGGCCTGCGCTGCAGCGCGGGGTCGCTGTTGTGGGGAGCGCAGCGCTCGTACCCGTGCGCGTCCATGTGCGCGAGCAGCCTGCACACGTATTCGCCGACGAGGTCGGCCTTGAGCGTCCAGGAGGCGTTGGTGTAGCCGATCGTGAACGCGAAGTTGGGCACGTCGCTGAGCATCATGCCCTTGTAGGCGATCGTGCGGGGCAGCTCCACGGGCGCGCCCTCGACGGCCAGCTCCACGCCGCCGAACGCGAGCAGGTTGAGCCCGGTTGCGGTGACGATCACGTCGGCCTCGAGCTGCTCGCCGCTCGCGAGCTTCACGCCGGTCTCGGTGAACGTGTCGATCTGGTCGGTGACGATCGAGGCGCGCCCGCGCGCGATCGCCTTGAAGAGGTCGCCGTCGGGCACCATGCACATGCGCTGGTCCCACGGGTCATAGCGCGGCTTGAAGTGCGTGTCCACGTCGTAGCCGGCGGGCAGCTGGCGGACGAGCGCGGTGCGGATGAGGCGCTTGACGAGCCGCGGGCGGCGGCGGCTGAGCTGGTAGATGAGCGTCTGCAGGAGCACGTTCTTCCAGCGCGTGAGCGGGTAGGCGGCGCGCGCGCCGACGAGCCGGTGCAGCCCCTTGGCGATGGGGTCCTCGGAGGGCACGGAGACGATGTAGGTGGGCGAGCGCTGCAGCATGGTGACGTGCTCGGCGCTCTCGGCCATGGCGGGCACGAGCGTGACGGCGGTGGCGCCGCTGCCGACCACCACCACGCGCTTGCCGGTGTAGTCGAGGTCCTCGGGCCAGTGCTGCGGGTGCACGAGCGTGCCGCGGAAGCGCTCGGCGCCGGCGAACGACGGCGTGTAGCCCTCGTCGTAGCGGTAGTAGCCGCTGCACATGAACAGGAACGAGCAGCTCATGCGGACGGTCTCGCCGGTGCTGGTGCGCACGGCCTCGACGCTCCAGCGGGCGCTCTGCTCGGACCACTCGGCGCGCACCACGCGGTGGCCGAGCCTCACGTGCTCGTCGACGTTGTGCTCGCGCGCGGTCTCGCGCACGTAGCTGAGGATGGAGGGGCCGTCGGCGATCGCCTTGGCGTGCGTCCACGGCTTGAAGCGGTAGCCGAGCGTGTGCATGTCGGAGTCCGAGCGGATGCCGGGGTAGCGGAACAGATCCCACGTGCCGCCGGTGGCCTCGCGCGCCTCGAGGATCGCGTAGGTCTTGTGCGGGAGGCGCTCGTGCAGGTGGCAGGCGGCGCCGATGCCGGACAGGCCTGCTCCGACGATCAGCACGTCGAGGTGCTCGTGCGCGTGCTCGTCGCGGGAGGGGCGGGCGGGCGCGTGGGTCGTGGTCGTCATCGAGAAGCTCCTTCGACGTGGGCGCTTACAGCAGCCGATGATGCCGCGCAGGACCCGCGCGGCATAGAGCAGAACGCCCATAATCATGCCTCGCAGATGTGCATAATGTCCATCGCTCGCGCTACACTCGGCGGGTGAGCGCTCAGCCCACGCGATTGCCCTCTCCGCGCATCGCGGAGCTGATCCGCGCGACGGTGAGGCGGCTGCTGGAGTCGCCGCAGGCGCTGTTCGAGGAGGTGGACGCGGCGGTGCTGTCGACCTCGGAGCGGCTCGCGGAGGACCCGGTGCTGGCGGCGGCTGTGAGCGCGAGCAACCGCGCGAACCTGCTGCACTGGGCGAACGCGAACCTCAGCGACCCGGGCGCGCCGGTGCGCGCGAACCTGGGCCCCGAAACGGTGGACATCGCGCTCGACGTGGTACGCCGCGGGCTCGACGTGGGGCCGCTGAACGCGTACAGGATGGGCCAGAACGTGGCGTGGCGCTACTGGATGAACGCGGCGCTGTCGCTGGGCGCGGACCAGGAGGAGCTGCGCGAGATGCTGGACCTGACGGCGCGCACCACGTTCGCGTTCGTGGACGAGACGATCGCGGGGCTCGAAGAGCGGATCGCGCACGAGCGCGAGCTGCTGGCGCACCGCACGCACAGCGAACGCATGGAGGTGGTGAACCTGATCCTCGAAGGCGCGCCGATCGCGAGCGAGCGCGCGAGCGAGCGGCTGCGCTACGAGCTCGCGCGCAGGCACCTGGCGGCGGTGCTGTGGATCGACGCGGCGACGCCCGGCGCGGGTCAGCTCGAGGGCGCGGCGGAGGCGATGGGCCGCGCTGCGGGCGCGCGGCGCAGCTTCACGGTGGTGGCGAGCGCGTCGTCGCTGTGGGCGTGGTTCGCGACCGACTCGCAGCTCTCGGCGCAGGACGCGCAGGCGGCGCTCGCGCAGTGGCCGGACGTGCGCGCGGCGCTCGGGCGGGAGGCGGGCGGCATCGACGGCTTCAGGCGCAGCCACCTCGACGCGCTGCGCACGCAGCGGCTGATGCACAGCGGCGGCGGGGGGCTGCGCGTGGCGAGCTACCGCGACGTGCAGCTGGTGGCGCTGAGCACCGCGGACGAGGAGCGCAGCGAGGAGTTCGTGGCGCAGACGCTGGGCGAGCTCGCGCACGCGGACGAGCTGCTGCGCGAGACGCTGCGCATGTACATCCGCGAGCGCTTCAGCGCGTCTGCGACCGCGAGGGCGATGTTCGCGCACCGCAACACGATCCTGGGCCGGCTGGCGCGCGCGCAGGAGCTCTTGCCGGTGGAGCTCTCCGAGCACGGCCTGGAGGTGGGCCTGGCGCTCGAGATCCTTCACTGGCTGGGGCCGCGCGTGAGCTCGATGAGCTCACGCAGCAGGCCGTCCATGCCGGCGATCTCGTAGGCGCGACGCTGACGGCCGGCGCCGCCGCCGCGCTCGAGCAGCGCGGAGATCTGCTCGAGCTCGTGGGCGCACCGGAGCTCGCCTGCGCGCGCCCGCGCGAGCGCGAGCGCGGAGTCGAGCAGCTCGCCGAACGGGCGCAGCGACCCGTCGGCGTCGGGCAGCCGTGCGCCGACGCCGAAGCGCGCGGCGCGGAACGCGGCCTCGCCGAGCACCTCGGCGGGAGGGTCGGCGCCGGCGGGCGCTTCGGCGGCGTCGAGCGCGAGGCAGTGCACGAGCGCGACGAGCGCGGCGGTGTCCTCGAGCGAGGACTGCACGTCGAGCGCGCGCACCTCGACGGTGCCGAGACGCGGGTGCGGGCGCAGCTTCCACCAGAACCAGGTGTAGTCGGGCACGTCGGCGGCGCGCGTGAGCAGCTCGGTGGCGGCGCGGAAGTCGGCGTAGTCGGCCATCGCGCGCGGCGTGCCCGAGCGCGGCCAGCCGCGGATGGTGACCTCGCGCGAGGACGCGAGGCCGGAGTCGCGTCCGTGGCGGAAGGGGGAGTTGGCGGCGAGCGCCTGCAGCAGCGGCAGGTGCCGGCGCAGGCCGTTGAACGCGCGGATCGCGGTTTCGGGGTCGGGCATCCCGATGTGCACGTGCAGCCCCGCGACGGGAGTGGCCACGGCGTCGCCGAGCAGGTTGTGGATCCGCTCGTAGCGCTCCTTGTCGGTGATCGCGGCCTCGCCTTCGGCGGCGGAGGGATGCGTGCCGGAGCCGAGCAGGCCGGCGCCGGTGCGCACGACCTCGCGGCGCATCTGCGCGAGCGCTGCGACGGCCTCCCCGGCGCTGGCGCACACGCCGGTGATCAGCTCCACCTGGCAGGCATGCAGCTCGCGCTCGACCGTGCCGGGCACAGGGCCGATCCGCTCGAGCACCGCGCCCGAGGAGTTGGCCTGCCGGCCGGTGACGGGATCGACGAGGAACAGCTCCTCCTCGACGCCCACGGAGAAGGGCTCGCGCGAGCCAAATGCGTGGCCGCGGTCACGCCCGCCGGGCGCGTCCGCGGGAGCATCGGGGGACATACATGTTTCTATACCCGGCCCGGCGATGCGAGCATCGCCGGCGGGACAGGGCATCGCGCGCGGCACGGCACGCGGCGCGACGTCGATCGCGGGCGGGCGGCGCAGCCTTCGCGGTGCTGCGAGCGGGCGCGGACTCGGCTAAGCTCGGTCGCACCCGATCACCTTGGGGGTGCGTGCGTGGAAGTGGTGCAGCAGACTGAGTGCGAGCACGTTGACGTGCTCATCGTGGGCGCGGGCCTGTCGGGCATCGGCGCGGGTTGTCATCTGCAGCGCAGCTGCCCTGGGCGGACCTACGCGATCCTCGAGTCGCGCGGGGCGATCGGCGGCACGTGGGACCTGTTCCGCTACCCGGGCATCCGCTCGGACTCGGACATGTACACGCTGGGCTACTCGTTCAAGCCTTGGCCCAACGCGAAGTCGATCGCGGACGGCCCGTCGATCCTCGAGTACGTGCGCGACACGGCGCGCGAGAACGACGTGGAGCGCCACATCCGCTTCGACCACAAGGTGGTGCGCGCGGAGTGGTCATCTCCGGACGCGCGCTGGACGGTGGAGGCGCTGCGCGGCGACACCGGCGAGACGGTGCGCATGACGTGCTCGTTCCTGTTGATGTGCAGCGGCTACTACCGCTACGACGAGGGCTACACGCCGGAGTTCGAGGGCATCGAGCGCTACGGCGGGCGGGTGGTGCACCCGCAGCACTGGCCGGAGGACCTCGACTACGCGGGCAGGCGAGTGCTGGTGATCGGCAGCGGCGCGACGGCGGTGACGCTGGTGCCGGCGATGGCGGAGCAGGCGGAGCACGTGACGATGCTGCAGCGCTCGCCGAGCTACGTGGTGTCGCTGCCGGCGGAAGACCCGATCGCGCGGGTGCTGCGCAGGCTGCTTCCGCTGCAGAAGGCGTACACGCTGGTGCGCTGGAAGAACGTGCTGATCACGATGCTGATCTTCGAGCTGAGCCGCCACAGGCCGTCGCTGATGAAGGCGCTGATCCGCAAAGGCCTCGAGCGCAACCTGCCGGAGGGCTACGACATCGACACGCACTTCAAACCCACGTACAACCCGTGGGACCAGCGCATGTGCCTGGTGCCCGACGGCGACCTGTTCGAGGCGATCAAGTCGGACGGCGTGTCGGTGGTGACCGACCACATCGAGTCGTTCACCGAGACGGGCGTGCGCCTGGTGTCGGGCAGGGAGCTCGACGCGGACGTGATCGTGACGGCGACGGGGCTCAACCTGCTGGTGTACGGCGGCGTGCAGATGAGCGTGGACGGGCGCGATATCGATCCGTCGAAGTCGATGAGCTACAAGGCGATGATGCTCGATGGCGTGCCCAACATGGCGTGGGCGTTCGGCTACACGAACGCGTCGTGGACGCTCAAAGCGGACCTCACGTGCGAATACGTGTGCCGCCTGCTGAACCACATGCAGGCGAACGGCTACGCGCAGTGCACGCCGGAGCGCGCCGACACCTCGATCGAGTCGGTGCCGTTCATCGACTTCTCCTCGGGCTACATCCAGCGCGCGATCGCGACGTTCCCGCGCCAGGGCTCGCGGGCGCCGTGGCGCGTGTACCAGAACTACGCGCTCGACATCAGGATGCTGCGCTTCGGCGAGCTCGAGGACGGCACGCTGCGCTTCTCGCGCATGCCGGTGCGCGTGCCGGCCGCCGAGCCGCTTGCGGCCTGAGCACAACGGCGGGCACGCCGGGCGGCCGGCGGGTCAGGCGCCGAGGTTCTCGAACACGGCGGCCATGCCCTGCCCGCCGCCGATGCACATGGTCTCGAGCCCGTAGCGCGAGCCGCGCCGCTGCAGCTCGCGCAGCAGCGTGGCGAGGATGCGCCCGCCGGTGGCGCCGATGGGGTGCCCGAGCGAGATGCCGGAGCCGCGCACGTTGACGCGCTCGAGCGCGTCGGGCAGCTGCCACTCGCGCAGCACCGCGAGCACCTGCGCGGCGAACGCCTCGTTGAGCTCGATCAGGCCCATGTCGGCGAGCGTGAGGCCGGCGGCGCCCAGCGCGCGCGCACTGGCGGGCACGGGGCCGATGCCCATGGTCTCGGGCGCCACGCCGGCGACGGCCCAGGAGACGAGCCGCGCGATCGGCTGCAGGCCAAGCTCGGCGGCCTTCTGCGGATGGGTGATCACGCACACCGCGGCTGCGTCGTTCTGGCCGCTGGCGTTTCCGGCGGTGACGGTGGCCTCGGGGTCGCTGCGCGCCATCAGCGGTTTGAGCGCGCCGAGGCGCTCGAGCGAGGTGTCGGCGCGGGGGTGCTCGTCGCGGTCGATCAGCTCGCTCTCGCCGCCGCGCTTGCGCACGGCCACGGGCACGATCTCCTCGAGGAACACGCCCTGCTCCTGCGCGGCGACCGCGAGCTGGTGCGAGCGCAGCGCGTACTCGTCCTGCTCCGCGCGGCTGATGGAGTACTGGCGGCGGAGGTTCTCGGCGGTCTCGATCATGCCGCCGTCGATGGGGTGGTTGACGCCGCCGGCGGTGGTGCGAGGCCGCGCGAGGCGGTCTTCGAGGCGCAGCCCGCCGGCCTTCACGCCCCAGCGGATGCCGAGCGCGTAGAACTCGGCCTGACTCATGCTCTCGGCTCCACCCGCGAGCACCACCTCGGAGACGCCGGTCTGGACCTGCATGCAGCCGAGCGTGATCGCCTGAAGGCCCGATCCGCAGCGGCGGTCCACCTGCAGCCCGGGCACCTCGATGGGCATGCCCGCGTCGAGCGCGGCCACGCGCCCGATGGCGGGCGCCTCGCCGTTGGCGTAGCCCTGGCCGAGGATCACGTCGTCGACGGCCGAGGGGTCGAGCGAGGTGCGCTCGAGCACCTCGCGGACCACGGTGGCGGCGAGCTCGGAGACGGGCACGTCGCGGAACATGCCGCCGAAGCCGCCGACGGCGGTTCGCAGCGGTTCGCAGATGACGGCCTCGCGCACGACGGCAGAAATAACAGATCGGGCGCGCACGGCTACGGGCGACGGGCGGCGGGTCAGCCTTTCTGCCAGGCGTAGAAGCCGGGCTTGCGGGTGCCGTCGGTCTCGATCAGCCCGCTGTTCTCGATCGGCGGTTCGTCGTACAGGTGAACCCAGCCGAGCGCGTAGACGCGGCGCAGCTGCTGCGCGACGCGCAGGCCGTCGGCGATCCACTGCGCCTGCACGCGGGGGTCCACGTAGTAGTTGAACTCGCGGTCGGGCCCGGTGGGGACGCTCCACTCGGAGAGGAACAGCTCGGGTTCGAGGTTGCGGGGCTGACCGAGATACCGGTTGACGAGCGCGCGCAGGCGGGCGAGATCGGAGAAGTCGACCTGCTGCTCGGGCGACGGCGGGTTGGCGAGGTTGGGCGCGCGCGAGCTGAAGGGGTTGTGCCCGTACATGTCGAGGCGCGGCGGCCTGCCGTCGGGCAGGCGCATGTTTTCGATCCACTGCACGGTTGAGATGCTCGCGGCTGCGTCGGTCATGCCGCCGATCACGAGGTTGGAGCGCGTGACGCTCTTGAGCGCGCCGTATGCGGCATCGAGCAGCCGCGCGTACAGGTGCGGCGCGACCTTCTGGCTCGCGGTGAGCGGGCGGAACGGCGGCGCGGGAGTGAGCGGTTTGAAGGTGACGGCGCGCGAGGGCTCGCCCCAGATCATCCACAGATGCACCGACGGGTAGCGCCGCGAGGCGGCGACCGCGAAGCTTGCGTAGTCGCTCAGCCGCTGTGGCATCCACCGCGGCGCGCGCCCGCGGTTGGCCCAGCGCGGCGTGCCGATGATCTGCAGCGCCACGCTGATCCCGTAGCGCTTGGCTTCGCGCACCGCCGACGTGACCTCGGACGGCCATGCATAGGCGGGGTCGTTCGGGTTGCGCGCGTCACGCGGGCGCCGCAGCGCGATCTGGTTCCAGCGCAGGTCGTCCTCATACACGCGGATGCCGAGGCTCCTGTACACGGGGAACTGGGAGATGCCGTCGTGGACAGACGGGCCCCAGATGGCCTTGAGGGGGCGGCGGACGACCAGCCGCATGTCAGCGGCCCTGGCGCTCAACATCTGCCTAGCGCTGGCACTGGTCCCCGCGCTCGGAGCCCGCGGTGGCGCGTCGCGGACGTTACTGCAGAGAGCACCGTGGCCATCGGACTGACATGGGTCGCCGTCCGGGCATCTGCGAGTCGCCTCTCGCTAGCTTTCGTCCCCCGGGTGCTGATTGCGTCGCTTGCCGGGCTGAGCCTGTGGTTGGCTCCTCTCGGCTCGGGGGTGCGGATGGTTGCAGCTAGCCTGGTCTACCTCGGACTCCTGCTCGGCTTGAAAGCGCTGCCGAGCGAGGTGACGGACTCCGCTCGCCGACTGTGGGGCGATGCGAGCGGGTTGGCGGAGGGTTAGGCCTGAGTCCGGCGCGCGAGGTACGCATCGTGTGTCATCCGTGCCTCCTGTGCGCGCACGCTCTCGGCCTCTGGGTCCAAATGGGCAAGCAGCTCGAACCTCGCTCCCAGCATGCGCTCGACCGATTCCTGCGGCCAGTAGGCACCGCAGAGGTTTGTGCCCTCGATCTCTGGCAGCCGGACCACGATCTCCCCGTCGTCAAATCGGCGGCGCTCATCCGGGGACAGACGCTCCCGATAGCTGTCTCCGTGGAGCGTGAACCAGATGAAGCCGCCTGGACGAATGACCCGAGCCAGCTCGTCCATCCATCGGCCCGCAAGCTCGACAGATAGGTGCGTGAACACAGAGAACGCGTAGAGAAAGTCGAAACGCCCGTCGGGATATGGGAGCGGGGGTTCGAGATGCGTGACCTGCGCGGACATGAACTGGAGATTCGCGTTACACCACTCGATGAGCTGCGGGTTATAGTCGCAGCCGTTCAGCTGAGTTCTTTCGAGGTCGGCGAACCAGCGCGCGATCCTGCCGCAGCCGCATCCGAAATCAAGGATCGTGTCCATGCCCTCGAGTCGATGACCGACTTCAGCAAGCATGCCGCGTAGATAATCCGCTTGGGCCTTGCCGGAGTCGAGGAACCATTCGACGTCAGCGGTCCCGGCCACGAGTACGCGCAGACGGGCTGGCGGAATCGGCACGCCGTCGGCCTCCGAGCATGGCTCACGCCGGCCCGTGAGCACCATGTAGCGTTCACGCCCGCGCAAGAAACCACGAGCGAGCTGCGCCTTGAGCGGAATGCTCGAGTCGAGCAGTGCGTACTTGAGGGCGCGACGACCGCTCACGACCGAAGGGGCGCCGCTCGGATCCACATGTGCAGGTTGCCGAGACGTTCGCTGACAGCCTTCCGGAGGCGCCGCCGGAGAGACAGGCGCAGCTCCTCCTCGAGGTCGCCATAGGCAGGTTTATAAGCCGGTCCACGCTTGAGGAAGAACGGTGACCCTCTCTCGAGGACAGCCAGCTTTGCGACCGCGAAGAGCGCCTCGTAGGCGCAGGCGTTCGGGATCCACCACAGTGGCCAGCTAGCCGCTGCGAGGTGGGCCACCGGGCGCCTCGGGTGAAGAAGTGTTAGCGGGAGAGAAATCGCGTCGACTGACAGCAGTTCGCCCCGCAACACCCGCTGGACCGCCGAAAGGGCACGCGCAGGATCGCGCAGGTGCGCGAGTAGGCTACCCATGAAGACGAAGTCGAACTGACCGATGTCGGCTGGATCGAGATCGTATGCCGAGAGTTCGCGCCACTCCACGTTGGACTTCAGGGCTTGACGCGCAATGCCGAAGCCCTCGGGAGCGGGAGCACTCTCGACGGCGGAGGAGCTCGTATCCGCGGGCCAGTCGAGTCGTGCGGGTCGCACGTCGATTGCGAGGACTTCGGAGGCGCCACGACGCTCCATCTCGAATGCCCAAAAGCCATCGGCCGTAGCGACGTCAAGACAGCGCATACCCTCCAGCGAGCTCGGCAGTGGAACCATTGTGAGCTCACGCTGCGTGTCGAAGCTGCCAGGTGTCAGGACCCCACCGGGAAGTTGGATCGAGTGGTACCACGAGACCGCTCCAACGCGATCCACGAGGTCTGCAGACGACGGAGCTTCACTCACAGAGATGGATGTTACATGCGAAGAAGTCAGCGACGCGGCGCGTTATGCGGAAGATCGCACGCAGAACGAGTCACAGCATTGCGGCAACCCGCTCCGCCATGCGCTCCCAGGAATAGCGTTCCCCAACCTCGAGCGCGGCGAGCCGCGCGCACGTGTGTACTTCATTATCGTTCAGCAGTTCGTCTACCGCGCGCGACCACTGCTCCGTATCGTCGCCACGAACGTAGAGCGCACCGTCTCCTGCCGTTTCGCGGAGACTGGGCAGGTCGCGTGCGACGGCGGGAACCCCGGAGACCATCGCCTCAGCGAGAGGCATTGAGAAGCTCTCATGTTCGGAGGCGATCACGAACACACGGGCTCGCCGGTACGCCGCGGCAAGTGCGCCGAGACTCAGTCGGCTTTCGATTGCCACAGGCTCGCCATCACCGAGCGCGTCGATCCTCGCCTTGAGCAAACTGTACGCTCGCGGGTCGACGTCCGAATCGCCTATCAGCCGAAGCGTGGGCCGCGGCGCGGGTAGGTCAAGCCAGGCGTGGATGATCAGGTCATGACGCTTGTGCGCGTAGAAGTCGCCTACACAGAGCACCTCGTCACCCGCAGTCGACGCTGGTGCGAACAATGCACGATCGACGCCGAGGGCCACCACCTCACATCGGCGACCGATCGAGGCATGGACCAAGTTGGCCATGAAAGCAGACGGTACGACGAGATCCCGGGCCCAGCGAGCCGTCCGCCGCGCTGCGGCGCGGCGGACGCGGTTCGCCGCACTTCGCGGCTGTTCATACATCACGGGATTAAACAGCATGCACACGAGACCTGCGCCAGGGCGGCGCGGCAGCATCCCCGACATGCTCAACACCGTGTCAACCCGCTGAGTCTTCACCAGTCGGGGCAGAAGCAGCGCCTCCCACAGCACGCGGCGGACGAGCTCGAGTCGATCCACATCACGAAGAACCGTGCATTCGACGGTGCGCACACCGGCGAGGCGGCGCTCGACAATCGAGCCCCGCCGAGTGACGACGGCGACGTTCGCCACCTCAGGCAGGCTCGCCATATGTATCGCGAGCTCGGCGGCCGCGTAGGCCGTGCCGCCGTACCGTGCAGCGAGCGCGTCTATGAGGATTCGTCTGCCAGGCGCGTGTCCATCCGGCTGCTGTACCGGTGCGGTCCGGCGCGAGGGGAGCCAAAGGATGAATCTCATCCGCGCACGCAGAACGCGGCGGCCAAGCCACGCGCTCGCCCGCGTGCTGGCGACGTGGCGCTCGTAGTAACGGGCAGCCGAATCGTGAAAGGCCTTGACGGTGCGCCCGGTCTGGCCGCTCGACCCAGTGTCATGGAACGCCATGGCCTCGGTGCACAGTTCGCTCCTCCACCCCGCGTCACGCAGGCGCCGGCACAGGTCGGCGTCCTCCCAGTACATCCAGTAGTGCTCATCGAAGCCATCGACCTCAGTGAAGGCGCGGCGCCGCACGAGCATGCACGCACCCGACACCCAATCCACCGGGCCAGATCGCCCGTGGGCTCTCGTCACGGCGGAGGGCGCGTGTCCCGCGACCGCGAGTAGCTTTGTCGCGACCGAAGATCTGCCGATGATGCCTGTCGCCAGAGTCGGGAAGGCGCGGGCCGACAGCTCGATGCCTCCATCCGCCGCGATGATACGCGGACCCAACACCGCAACGTGGGGGGACCGGTCGGCCGCGATCAGCAAACTTTCGCAAGCATCCCCACGAAGCGTCACGTCTGCGTTGAGGAACAGAATATAGTCGCTCTCCGTTATAAGGGCTCCGAGGTTGCAGGCCGCTCCGTATCCGAGGTTTTGTTCAGCGCGATGCCATGTGTAACCGGCTCGCTGACTAGGTGGCTGCTCATGTCCGTCGAGCGCCGACGAGTTGTCGACCACGACCACTTGATCCGGCCTTACCGTCTGAGCCATGAGAGCGTCGAGACAGCGCGTCAAAGCCCCCGGCGTGCGGAAATAGACGATGACCGCGGCGACACGCGGTGTGGTGCGTGGCTGCGCATCGTCGCGACGCGTAAGCTCGGTCACGGGGAGGCAGGCGTCGGCAGGAAGCGCAGGCTTTCCATGAAGAGGGCCGCACTCGGCTGCCCGACCGGAGCTTCGACGTCGAGAGACAGCGGTTCCTGCGAGATGAACGGACCCACCACCAGCGTGGAGAGGCGTTCCGAGACCGTGATCGAACGCGTTTCTTCACCTGCGCTCAATTTCACGGTCAGCGGCGCGCCGACACCGGCACCGCGCAGCGCGAGGTTGCACGGACACAGCACGCCCGGCGTGATCGGAGAATTTCACCAACATGCCCGCCCCTATTGATAGCCCCCGCGAACCTTCTGGCCCGGCTACGGCCAATGCGGGCATCGGAAAGAGGGCTTGGCCCTGCGCAAGATACTCCACCTGTATAGGAGACAGGATGAGGCGGGGTCCGGCCTGCGTTCCATGCGCCGCAATCGATGAAAACGCGACCCCGATCGGCCTACCGCCCGATGAACGTAGCGGCCCGAGGTTGACGACCTGGGGCGTACCTTGCTCCACCGGTTGAAGCATTCTCTGTTCGCTGCTCGTGACCACCTCGAGTCGAGCGTCCCCGCTCGGAGCATAGGCGACCACGCTCAGCTCGAAGTACTTCGTGATTGGCCCGCTCGGGATGACCAGCGCCCGCCCGCTTTCGCCTACCAGAGCCCGCCATTCGTTGCCCAGCACTGTCTCGAGGTCCACTTGAGGGCTTGGAACGACTGTGCCCATCCCAGCGCCATACACGGCGTCAGCGCCGAAGCTGACCTTCGGCGTGCGCGATGTGTTCGACGCGACCGCGTGAGTCGAAGCCGACGGAGAGGGACTTTTGCTAATCGGGTGGCGCGCAACCATCACGGCGACGATCAGGCCTACAGCAAGCGCAGCTAGTCCGGTAGGTGCGAGCCAGACAGCACGACGCAGGTCGATCATACGGGGAGCCCGACCTCGGACATGCGGTGTTGTGCGCGGCGCTCTCTCTGCACTCGCCAGAGAAACGGCCGGCCCCCGAGAGCCACCTGAGCATCTGCCGTAAGCGCTATGAGCAGGCCGAACAGCACCCACTGGAAATCGTCCATCCACACCTCGTAGAGGATGTTCGCCGCGGCCAGTCCCAGAGTAATGCCGCCGTGACGCCCGGCGAGCATGGCCCGTTCAGGCAGCTGCTCGCGCCAGCCTCGTGCCCGCGACAGCGGGCACCATCGCTGAGACGATCGCCGCGATCAGCATGGAGCACGCCTGGCGCATGCCCAGCTCGGCCGCCAGCGTGAGGAACGTCGAATGAGCGGACGAGGAGATCAGCGGTCGGCTGCCCTGCGTAGCGCCCGTAATCGCCGAGCCCTACGCCGATTAGCGGATGACGCTCGACGAGTTTGATCGCGATGCTCATCGTATGTTCGTGGACGCGAGTCGACTCGGCGTTGCCTCGTTCCGCAGCTGCCCAGTCGCGAGAGGATCATCGGGACTCGCGAGCCGCGAGCGCTACGAGCACGCCCGAAGCCGCAACGATCGCGCGGCGACGCCTAGTCCAGACGGACCGCGACCGAGCAGCGATCGACCGCGATTGACGGCGCCGAGACCGGTACGAGGAGCCATGAGCTGCGCGAGTACGTGCCAACAATCGCGATCGGCGCAACACACGCGCTAGCAGCCAGCAACAGGCCAGTGACGATCGGTGAAGCGCCGCCTCGGACTCAAGAGCGCGGCCAGCGGCTGCGCCGGCAACGACGACGAAATACCGTCGAGACGTAGAAGCCGAAGTGGTTCGGATCGGAGAACGTCGCGTTCAGCCGCTGCGCGCCGTCCAGCAGATAGCTACCGCTTTGACGCGCCGCCTCGATCGTGGGGTCGAGCGGCAGCGCGCTGAGGCCCGGGAAGATCGCCGCTCCCACCGTGCCTCACCGAGAAAACCCTGATACGTGGCGGCGAGCAGCGGGAGCAGGACCGCCGCCAGCTCCGTACAGCGCCGCCGACGACGCGCAGATCGCGAGCGACGAACGTACGACACGATCGACGAGCGCGGCCACGAGGCCACCTGCGTATTGACCGAGGAACCGGTATGCGAGCGCGTGATTCGGCGTCACGAGAACGCGAGCGACGCTGAGCTGCCACGCAACCAGTCGCGCCGTAGATCAGCGAACGGAAGTGCGCATCGCCGGCGCGCCAATCGCTTGTTGTCCTCGAACGACGTCGACGCCGAGCGCCGCCACCCCCGCGACCAGCGCCAGCCTGAAACAGGCTCAGCGTTCAAGCCCTGCGCCGCTGCTCGACCGGTAGACTTCGCAGCGGCGCCGTCACGATCAGCAGCGCCGGCCGGCCACAGCCTGTCGCGTTGCACAGCCTCAGCCCGAGACGATGACGATCGCCGTCGATCACGAGGAGCGCGCCGCGACGAGTATGGCGATCGCCTTTCACGGCCTCTCGCAGGCGTCGTCCGTTACAGCAAGATGGCGCACGACGCGTTACACGGACGCGCAGGGTCGCTAGCGTCTGAGCAGCGTAGAGGATCGCCCACTCGGCGAGCCCGCGGGCCGCGACGCCCGAGAGCGCTCGAAGATCGTGAGACAGCGCTGATACGCGCAACAGCCGCGTAGTCTGCTCGCGCCGGTCGCCGCGCCCGCGGCTCACGGCGGCGCAGACGCCGTCGAGCGCATGCCGACAGCGCGAAGCGCGCACGAGACGCATGCGATCGCGAGCACAGCCCTCGCGCCCAGCACCGCAAGCCCCCCGCGCCGCCCGAACCATTCGAGCTCGAAGCGCGCGCGCTGGCGCTGCGCGAACCCCGCGTCGCGGCTGCCCGCGACGCTCGCCGCGCAGCAGGTGCACGGCCGCTCGCGCCGGGATCGAACCACACCTCGCGTCCCGCGCTCGCAGACTCGCGAGCCCATTCAACGTCCTCGCCGTACATGAACGAGCGCTCGGGTAGCGGTCCGGACTCCCGGCGCGCGATGCAGAACGCGGCCGTGACCCAGTCCACGCGCCTGCGCACGCGGTAGTGCGCGGGGTGCGCGTTCACGCCTACGTCGAGCCGCCCCAGGAGCGGCATGCGGTGCAGCAGCAGCGCCGTCCACAGGCCGCCGAGCAGCGACGGGAACCTTCCGGTGGACGGCTGCGGCGCGCCGTCGGGATAGCGCAGGCGCCCGCCCACGATGGCCGCGCGCGGGAGCGCGTCGATCGCGTCGGCGAGCCTGTCGATCGAGCCCTCGTCGGGAAACGCGTCGCTGTTCACCAGCGCCAGCAGGCGTCCGCGGCTCGCCGCGATCCCCGCGTTGGTGGCGGCGGCGAAACCCACGTTGCGCTCGAGCGCGAGCATCGCGCACGCCGGGGTGCCCGGATGCGATCACCGCGAGCGTGCCGTCGGTCGATGCGCTGTCCACGACGATCGTCTCGTGGCTGCGAGCGCGCGCGCCGCGCTCCACCGACCGCAGGCAGTCGCCGATCAGCGAGGCATTGTTGTGCGTGACCACGATCACGCTCACCTCGGGCGCCTGCGGCTGTGACTCGATCGCGGACATCTTGTGCCGGCCAGGCTACATCCGCCAACATTCGCCGCGAGACGCGATGACTGAATCACCGCGGGGGACCCTCCGATGACATTGGCCGCTGACGGCTCTCCATCGGCTTCGCGCTCGCGTGCGTGCTCGCCTACCTCGCCACCCCCTACGCGATCGCGCTCGCCGACCGCTTCGACTTCTACGACCGCCCGGCCGGCTACAAGGGCCACCTGCGTCCCACGCCCTACCTCGGCGGCGCCGCGGTGATGTGCGGGTTCGTGGTCGCGGTGCTGCTCGCCGCGGGCCACTGGGACAGGACGGCTCCGCTGCTCGGCGGCACCGCGCTGCTGTGGGCGGTGGGCACGATCGACGACCGGCGCAACGTCTCGCCGCTCGTGCGCGCGCTGGTCGAGATCGCGCTCGGAGCGGTCGTGTGGGCGACCGGGCTCGGCTGGCATCTGCACGCGGGCGCGGCGCTCGACCTGACGCTCACCTGCGCGTGGGTGCTCGGCGTGGTCAATGCGTTCAACCTCTTCGACAACATGGATGGCGCGGCCGGCACGATGGCGCTCGTGGTGTCCGCCGGCGCCGCGCTGATCGGAGTGGTCCGCGGCGAAGTGTGGCTCGCCGTCGGCGCGGCGTCGCTGTGCGGCGCCTGCCTCGGGTTCCTCCCCCGCAACCTCTCGGCGCCCGCGCGCATCTTCCTCGGCGACGGCGGCAGCATGCCCATGGGCTTCGCGGTGTCGGTGCTCGTGATGGTCGCCGCCGGCACATCGAGCGTTGCCTGGCGCTCGCTGCTCGTCGCGCTGCTCCTGATCGGCATTCCCGTGCTCGACACGAGCCTCGTGATCGTCTCGCGCCGGCGCCGTGGCATCTCGGTGCTGACCGGCGGCCGCGACCACCTCACGCACCGCGCGCGCAAGCTGCTTCCCACCGCGCGCGCGGTCGCGCTCACGCTCGGCGCGATCCAGGCCGCCCTGTCGGTCGTCGCGGTGCTCGCGAGCCGCGGCGAAGCCGCGCTCGTGGTGCTCGGCGCGAGCGCGTACCTGCTCGTCGCAGGAGGCGCGATCGTGGTGCTGGACACGCAGCAGCTCAACGAGCTGGCGAGCCCCGGCGAGAGCGCGCGCGGGCGGCGCTCGTGGCTGCGCGCCGAGCGCGGCCCCGCGGTGCTCGCGGCGATCGGCCTCGGAGCCGGCCTCAGCCCGTTCTTCTTCTCCTACTACAGCCCGTCCGTGTGGGTGCCGGTCGGGCTCGGGATCACGCTCGCGGCGGCGATCGCGATCGTCGTGCGCCCGCGCCGCCCCGGCGGCCCCGCCACCCTCGCGCTCGCGGGGATCCTCGGAATCGGGGTGCTCTCGCTGCTGTCCGCCACCTGGGCCGAATCGGTCGAGAGCGCCGTGGTGAGCAGCGACCGGTGGCTCGCTTACGGCGCGCTCATGCTGCTGCTGTTCGCGCTCGTCGGCGAGGAGCGCCGCTCCGCGCGGGTCGATCGGAGGAGCCCTCGCGGTGATCGCGCTCGTGTGGGGCGCATGCGCGCCCGCATGGGCGCTCGAACCCGGCGTGCACGTCGATCCCGGCTCTCCCGCCGGCAAGGAGTACGCGCTTCCGCTGAGCCAGGCGCGGGGGCTCGGCGCGACGCCGTCGTCCTCTGAATCCGCGCACGAAGGCAGCCTGTTCGGCGCGGGGATCAAGCCGCCCGGCGGCTCCTCGCCGAAAGGCGGCGCGACGCCGCGCACAGGCGCCTCGGGGGCGACCGGGTCCGCGAGCGCGCCCGCCGAAGCCACGGAATCGCTCGCGCGCGCAGCCGACGTGAGGAGCTCCGAAGGGAGCGGCGACGGCTCGATCCTCGCGCTGGTCGGCGGCGGCATCGTGATCCTCGTGCTCGGCGCCTTCGGAGGCACGGTGCTGCGACGCGCGCGCCGGCCCGGACCCGCGGCATGAGCGCCGCCCGCTAGATGCGCTTCCTCGTCACCGGGGGCGCTGGCTTCATCGGCTCCCACCTGTGCGACCTGCTCGTCGAGCAGGGACACGCGGTTCATGCGCTCGACGACCTCTCGACGGGCGCGGTCGAGAACGTCGCCCTGCTCGAGGAGCACGGGCGCTTCGCGCTGACCGTCGGCTCCGTCGACGACGCGCACGCTCGTCGACGAGCTCGTTCGCGCAGCCGACGCCGTCGTACACCTCGCGGCCGCCGTCGGCGTGCGGCTCGATCGTCGAGCAGCCCGGTGCGCGCGATCGAGACCAACGTGCACTGCACCGAGGTGGTGCTCGCGCAGCGCCGACGACGCACGCCAAGCCGGTGCTGCTCGCCTCGACGAGCGAGGTCTACGGCAAGAGCGCCGCGCTGCCGTTCCGCGAGGACGGCGACCTGCAGATGGGCGCGACCGACAAAGCGCGCTGGGCGTACGCGTGCTCGAAGGCGATCGACGAGTTCCTCGCGATGGCCTACTGGCGCGAGCGCGCAGCTGCCCGTGATCGTGGCGCGTCTGTTCAACACCGTCGGCCCGCGCCAGACCGGGCGACTACGGCATGGTGCTGCCGCACGCTCGTCGGCCAGGCGCTCGCGGGCGAGCCGCTCACCGTCTACGGCGACGGCACGCAGACGCGCTGCTTCTGCCACGTGGCCGACGTGGTTCAGCGCGCTCGCGGGCCTGCTCGCGGACGAGCGCGCACGCGGCGGCGTGTTCAACGTCGGCACCACCGCCGAGGTGTCGATCCTCGAGCTCGCGCGCGAGATCCTCGCGATCACCGGCTCGGACTCGGAGGTGCGGCTCACCACCTACGACGAGGCCTACGCCGAGGGCTTCGAGGACATGTACAGGCGTGTTCCCGACATCTCGAAGGTGTCCGAACTGATCGGATGGACCCCCACGCGCACGCTCGAGGACATCATCGGCGACGTCGTCACCGAGCGCGCCGCGCGGCTGAAATTTCATGTTTAGCGACAGGGAAATCGGGTAACTGACAGAAGTTCAACAGCACATTGGGCGCCAGGGCGGGCGATCTTGACGTTCTCGGCGGCATCTGCGAGGATCGGCGGGCAGCTCGTCAGCGAGCGAACGGACGGCTTGCAGCCCGGTCTCTGGAGGAGCGGGGGATGAAAGGGAAAGCAAAGGGGATCGGTGGTAGGACGCTAAGCGCGCTGCTCTGCGCGGCGGCGGTGAGCCTGCTCGCCTGCACGGCCGCATACGCGGCCGAATACGAAGTTCACAGCCTGCCCGAATTCGGGCGCTGCACGCACGTTGGCGCTGGCGGCGTGTACACGGGATCGCACTGCATCGCGGTCAACACCAAAGGCAAAGGCGCCTACGACTGGACAGCGCTGAGCGAAGCCGACAGCTTCTCCGCGACCGGCGGCGCCACCACGCTCGCCACGTCCGAACACACCGTGAAATGCACGTCGTTCGCGATCAGCGGCGAAGCGACGAGCGCCAAGAAGGTGACCGCCACGGTCGAACTTGGCGGCTGCACGAACCAGCTGGGCAAACAGTGCCAGGGCCTCACCGAAGCGAAAGGCGTGATCAAGAGCGGCACGCTCGAAGGCGAACTCGGCTTCATCCGCAACGAACCCAAAGGGCGCGGCACGGTCGCGGTGGTCGGTCTCGACCTCAAACCGCAGACTCCGTTCCCCTCGCTCGCCACCTATGAATGCGGCAGCGTCACCGAAACGGCGGCCATCGAAGGCTCGGTCATCGCCGGGATCAAACCGATCGACAAGAGCGCGAGCGAAGTGAAACTCGCCTACAGCGTCTCGAAGGCCGGCAAGCAGGTCCCCGAAAAATTCCAGGGCGAACCGGCGGACACGCTGAGCACGACGTTCACCAACGACGTGCTCACCAAAACCACCGAGCCGAGCACGCTGAAGGTGACGAAACTCGTGGTCGGCCACTTCACCTCGGCGCTCGAGATCAAAGCCAAAGAAACCGGTTAGCGCGCAGCGCGGCCCGCCGTGCTCAACCCGGCGCGAGCGCCGCGTCGGCGACGATCACCGCCTCGCCCGCCACCTCCACCGCCTCGAGCGCGTCCGCCGAGCCGATAGCGCGTGCCCGCAAGAGCGAGGGGCGCCCTATCTCCGCGCCCTGGCTGATCGTTATCTCCTCGCCGAAGGGCACGAGCCCGTGCCGGCACGCGTGCACCGCCAGCGGCCCCGCCGCCGAGCCGGTCGCGGGGTCCTCCGCGACGCCCACCGCGGGAGCGAACATGCGCGTCTTGAAGCGCGCGCCCGCAGCCGCGAAGCAGCTGAAGAGCGCCTCGCCGAGCGCTCCGAGCGCGCGCAGGTCCGGCGCAAGCGCCGCGACCGCGTCCTCGCTCTCGAGCATCACGTACACGTGGCGCGGGCCGTTCACGTAGACCTCGACCGGCAGCTGCGAGCGCTCCACGCCGAGCGCCGCGAGCAGCTCGCGCTCGCGCTCGAAGGGCGCCCAGCTCGGGAGCGGCTGGCGCATGCGCCCCTCCCCCACAAGGTCCGCCGCGGGCGCGAGCTCCACGGGGACCTCCCCTGCGCCCGTGAGCAAAGTCACGTGCGTGCTCGACAGCGCCGCGCCGAGCGCGATCGCGCTGCCCAACACGGGATGGCCCGCGAACGGCAGCTCGCTGAAGGGCGTGAAGATGCGCACGCGCGCGTCCGCGCCCCCGCCGTCCGCCGGCAGCGCGAAGACGGTCTCCGACAGGTTCAGCTCGCGCGCGATGCGCTGCATCTCCTCCGTCGAGAGCCCGCGGCCGTCTCTCACGAGCGCGAGCGCGTTGCCCTCGAGCGGCGTGCGCGTGAACACGTCGAGCACGAGGTAGGAGCGGCTTCCGGCGCGGCCGCGCGGGCGTCCGGCGCCGAGCGGGTCGAACACGGCGAGCGCCTTCAGCGCGTCTCGCATACGCGCGCTCAGGAGCGGCCCAGCGCGCGGGCCTGCTTGAGCCCTCGCCGCGCCAGGTAGCCGTTGGCCAGCAGCAGCACCGTCTTGTTGGCGGGCGCGCGGAAACCCTGCTCGGTGTGCGGCGCGTACACGCCGTCCGCCAGCCAGCCGGTGTACTGCCTGACGTCGAGCCCGATCAGCTTCGGCCGGTAGCTGTGCGCGAGCACGCCCGCGCGCCGGCCGCCGGGGGGGAGCCGGCCTTCGAGGCCGATCCCCGCCGCGCTCGCCTCCCCCACGCGCACCGGCGCCACCACCGGCAGGCCGTCCGCGCCCACGTACCCGCACAGCGTGTGCGCGAGCGCGCGCATGCGCCGTGCCGCGCGGATCGCGTCCACGCGCGGCCCCGTACCGCCGCGCGGCGGCGCCTGCGGCTCCGGGGGGCCGGCAGGCAGCGGGGCGCCGGCCACCTCGGGCTCGCCCGCGCACGACTCCTCGGGCCACGAGCGCACGCGCTCGACCGCCACCGTCACGACCACGCGGTCTTCGTAGTACGCGCTCAGCCAGCGGCCCCAGAAAAGTCCGCTTCGCTGCTCGCCGAGGAAGCGCGTCACCGCGGGTCGCAGCCGTTCGAGCTGCTCGGCGTCGGGGTTCGAGTCATAGCCGGCGGTGCCCTGCACGAGCACGAAGCCGGGGCCCGAGGCGAAGCCGTGCTCACGCGCGTGATACGCCAGCGCGACCTTCGGGTTCGCCTTGATCCGGTCGAGCTTGCGCCCGAAGCCGAGCGAGGTCGTGAAGCTCACGATGCCCGCCTCGCGGTCGCGCTGCCCCACGGGCGCCACCGGGGTCAGCACCACACCTCCCGCCGGCGTCACGTACGCGAGCGCCGCCGTGAGGTCGCCCGCGATGATCGCGTCGCTCGCGTCAGACCACACGAACGCCGCCGCCGCCGGAGCGCACGAGCCCGGTGATCGCGGAGCGCACCGCCGGCTACCCCGCCACGCCCGCGCCCGCCAGGCGCAGACGCACGCCGCCGACCTCGCCGGGCAGCCCCGCGCCGCCGCCGGGCAGCGTCACCGAGATCTCGGCGAGCCCTTCCGTGCGCTCGCTCTCGGCGCGCTCGAAGCGCACCTCCCCGCCGTCGAGCGCCAGCAGCGGGCCGCCCGCGTCGCTCACCTCCACGCCCAGAAGCTCGCCCCAGCGCTTGGCCACCGCCGCCGGATCGGCCACCGCCACGGTGATGCCCGCGAGGCTCCCGGGCGCGCCCTGCGCGATCTTGCCCGTCCACTGCGGCCCTCCCCAGCGCCACGAGCCGTACGGGCGCGAGCCGTCGAGCGACACGATCGCGCCGCGCGTGTCGGCGGGGTGCAGGTGGGTGCCCGAGATGTCGGGCAGGTCGATCTGCCACACCACGCGCACTCCCATATCCCGCGCGCGCGAGCGCGCGCCCTCGAGATCCTCGAGGTCGAATATCACCATGTAGCCGCCGTCGCCCCCGTGGCGCTCGAGGTAGCGGCCGGCGGCCGTGCCCTCTTGCAGCGGCGCGATCACCTCGAGGAAGCAGTCTCCCAGCGCGAACACCGAGTTGTGCAGGCCGAACGCGGCCACGCCAGGATCGTGGAAGGGCTCGCCGAGCGACAGCGCCGAGCGCAGCGCCTGCTCGACAGGCTGAAGCTCCGCGGCCACCAGCACCGCCTGGCGCAGCCTCACGCGTCCGCCCTCCGCGACCATAGCGTGCGCAAGCCTATCCGCTGAGCGCCCGCCGTCGGCGCCCACGCAGGCGTCGGGGGGTCGAAGATAATCGGGGCATCGCCGAGCCACCGGACCCACAGCCAGCGCCCGTGCCGCCGCCCGCCGGGCCCGGCTCTCGCGCGCCGCTCGAGCGCGCCGCCGAGTGGCTCGTTCCGCGCGAGAACCCGTCGGGCGCCGTGTACGGGGTGATCGTGATCGGCGCGCTGCTCGCCGCGGAGAGCGGCAGCCACGACAGCCACCTCGAAACGCTCGCGTCCGCGGCCATCGCAGCCGCGCTGTACTGGCTCGCGCACGCGTACTCGGGGCTGCTGGGCCGGCGGCTCGCCGGCATCGAGCGCCTCACGCCGAGGGCGCTGTGGCGCTCGCTCGCCTACGACTGGGCGCTGATCAGGGGCGCAGCGATCCCGCTGATCGCGCTCGTGCTCGCGTGGCTGCTCGGCGCGTCGCAGGAAACCTCCGTGAACGTCGCGCTGTGGAGCGCCGTCGCGAGCCTGCTCGCACTCGAGCTGATCGCCGGCTTGCGCTCACGCGCGGGCCGCGGCGAGCTGGTCCTGCAGGCGGCGGTCGGCCTCGCGATGGGGCTCGCGATCATCGCGCTGAAAATCGTCCTCCACTAGAGGAGGACGGCGCGGCGCTCAGCGCCGGCGCTTGCGCTGCATGCGGTCGGCGAGATACGCCAGCACGATCCCCGCGAGCAGCGAGCTCACGATCACGATGATCAGCGGCGCCTTGCCCGAGCCCAAGATCCAGTTGACGTGGACGTCTTCCGCGTTCAGCACCGCGAACAGCGTCGCGAGGATCGCGACCACCACGAGCGTGGCGATGCGCGCGGTCTCGGCGCGGCTGCGCTGGCGGCGCGGCTTCGCCGGGGACTCCTTCAGTGGCTGTTGAGGCGGTGCCGACATGGCGCTACCTAGGTGATCGTAACCCGTTAACAACGGTAAGTCGAAACGCGCATTGCACTTCCGCCGCCGGCGGCGGCGCGCGCCGGCGCCTGCGGGCGCCGCTTCGCGGGCGCGGCCGAGCAGGCGAGGAGGACGCGGGAAACCGGCGAATAGGATGGTTCGAATGCGACCCGACACGCCCCCCAAGCCACTGCTCGCAGGCGCGCTCGCGCTCGGATGCGGGGCGCTCGCCGCGCTCGCGCTCGCGGCGTGCGGCTCGCAGACCACCACGGTCACCGTCGGCAGCGCGCCGTCGCCGTCGAGCACCGCCACGCAACAGACCGGCACCGGCACCGCCACGACGGTGACGAGCACCACGAAGACCGGGCCGAGCACCGCCTCGAGCGCGCCCAGCACCACGCGCACCGCCACCGAGCCCGAATTCGCCGAACACGAAAAGAGCGGCTCCGAAACCGCCGGCGCCGCCGCCGCGGTCGTGCGCTCGCACGGCTACACGCCCAACGACGCCGCCCAGTACCACGCCAACCAGACCCTCGGGGTGCTCGTGGGCACGCGCACGGGCTCCGCCGACGGCTACGGCCAGCAGGCGTTCTTCTTCATCGACGGCAAATACATCGGCACCGACACCAAGGAACCGAGCGCGATGGTGAGGGTGCTCGCGCAGACCGACACCTCGGTCACGCTCTCGTATCCCCTGTACCGCCACAGCGACCCGCAGTGCTGCCCCGGCGGCGGCCAGGCGACGGTGCGCTTCGAACTCAACAACGGCAAACTCGTCCCGACCGGCACGATCCCGCCCGTCTCCTCCTCGAGCGGGCTCAGCCGCCACTAGCTGCCCGCGAGGGCTCGCCGTGGGCGCGCGGCCCTCTTTGTGGTGCGCTCCGGCAAAGCAGCCGCGCGTGAGCGCGCCCGCGCGCGGGTAACGTCGGGTGGCACACATCACCCCGACGAAAGGACAGCCGATGAGCGTGAGGATCGAGGGGCGCGCGGAGGAGCTATTGCGCGGCAAGAACTTCTGCAACGTCGCGACGCTGCGCAGCGACGGCTCCGTGCACAGCGTCCCGGTGTGGGTCGATGTGCAGGACGGCCTGCCCACCCTCAACTCCGCCGAGGGCAGGGTGTGGCCGCGCAACCTCGAACGCGACCCCCGCGTGACGTTGACCGTGCCCGACTCCGGGAACCCCTACGAATACCTCGAGATCCGCGGCACCGTCGCCGAGCGCACCCACGACGGAGCCGACGAGCACATCGACGCGCTCGCCAAGAAGTACCTCGGACAGGACACCTACCCCTACAGGCAGCCGGGCGAACAGCGCGTGATCATCCGCATCGAGCCCGACCACGCGAAGGTGCTCGGCGGCTGAGGCGGCCACCGCGGGGCGCCGCAAGGCGCCTCGCGGCTCACTCCGCGCGCTCGCGCCCGCGAGAGCGCAGCCCCGCCCACAGCCTCGCCCACGGCGTGGGAGCGCGCGGCTGGGTGCGCTGCCACTCCTCGCGCAACGGCATCTGCCCGCGCGCGCGGGCGGCGCGCACGCACTCGGTGTGCGCATGGCGGCGACGGCGAGTGTCCCCTTCGGGGGCTATGAGCATATGCTCGCTCAAGGCAGGCAGGTGATTCCCACAAATTGGACATCGATAGGTCGCCGGCTTGCGGTTCGCAGCGCGGCGCACCGTCCACCACGCGGCACGCGGAAGGCTCGACACCGCCCCATTGTGGCGCCGATCGCAGCCAGCGTCGCGGCCAGCGTGGCGGCCACGCTCGCGCTCAAGGCCGGCATGGCGTTCGCGCGGGCGGAGCGCGGGCGCCGCCAGACCGAGCGCCACCGCCGCGCGCACCGCCAGTTCGCGCTGCTGCCCGCCGAGACCGCCTCCGATGGCCTGCGGCGCATCGCGCTCGGCCAGCTCGACCTGGCGATCGAACTGCTCGCAGGCAACGGCCTGGGGGCACCCGACGAGAAGGCGGTCCACGACACGCGCAAGGCGCTCAAGCGCCTGCGCGCGCTGATGCGCCTGCTCAGGGGCGAGCTCGGCGAGGACGCCTTCCAGCGGGAGAACATCGCGCTGCGCGACACCGGCAGGCGCCTGTCGGCGGCGCGCGACGCCGAGGTCATGGTGCTGACGCTCGACAACCTGCTCGAGAGCCATCCCCGCGAGCTCGGCCGCCGCGCCGACGTGCGGCGCCTGCGCGAGCACCTCGTGGGCGAGCGGCGCGCCGCCGCAGCACGCACGCTCGGCGACGGCGCGGCGTTGAGGCGCGCGCTCGGCGACCTCGTGGCGGTCCGCGGCCGCGCGCTCGGCTGGCGCCTGCACGACCCCGCCGGCATCGCGCTCGCCGAGGAGGGCCTCGAGCGCGTGTACGCGCAGGGCCGGCGCCGCTACCGGCGCGCCGCCTCCGGCAAGGGCGACCGCGGCCGCGCGCTGCACGAGTGGCGCAAACGGGTGAAGGACCTGCGCCACGCCGCCGAAATGCTCGACCGCGCCGACCCCGCGGGCTCGCGCCGCGCGCGCAAGCGCAAGGTGAAGGCGCGCGCGCACGCGCAGCGGCTCGGCACGCTCGCGAAGCGCGCGGACGCGCTCGGAGAAATGCTCGGCGAGGAGCACGACCTCGCGGTGCTCGCCGCGCGGCTTCGCTCGCGCGAGTCCAAGCGCCACGACCCGCTCAGCCGCCGCGGCCGCAAGCGCCTGCTCAAGTCGATCGAAAAGCGGCGGCGCAAGCTGCGCAAGCGCGCCCTGCGCGATGGCGAGCGAATCTACAAGCGCGGCCCCGGGAGCTTCACGCACCGCATGCGCGACGCGTTCGACGCGAGCGCCGCCGCAGCGGCGGGCCTCACGCGACGCTGAGCACCGTGTAGTTGCGCCTGCCGCGGGGCAGCGCCACCGACACCTGCTCGCCCACCGCGCGGCCGAGCAGCGCCACCGCCACCGGCGACTCCGCCGACAGGCGACCGTCGCGCGGGGAGGCGTCGCGCGAGCTCACGATCCGCCACGTCTGCTCCGAGCCCTGTTCGTCGCGCACCACCACCGTGGAGCCGAACGACACCACGCCGGGGCCGGCGGAGGGGCCTTCCTCGACCACCACCGCCGCGGCGATGCGCTCGCGCAGCCGCGCGATCTTGGTCTCGAGGTGCGCCTGGTCGTTCTTCGCGTCGTGGTACTCGCTGTTCTCTTTCAGGTCGCCCCACTCGCGCGCCACGCGGATCCGCTCGGCGATCTCCCGCCTGCCCTCGCCCTCGAGCGCCGCGAGCTCCTCGTGCAGCGCCTCGAGGCCCGCAGCGGTCGTCATGTTGGTCGCGTCTTGCACCCGCCGAGAGAGGCTACTGCACGGCCCGCGGCGCGGGAGCCGACGCGGCGCGGGCCGTGCGGGCCCGGCCCGGCGCGGCTGCCGGCGGGCGCGGAAAGTATGCTCGTGCCCGCCGTGAGCCCCGCGGCAGAGAGACGCGCGCAGCCGGCGCAGCGGGCGGCGCGAAGGGTGAGACGCGAGTTGCGCTACGACTACACCACGCTCGGGCACGTGACCGTGGACGTGCTCGCCGACGGCACGCGCAGGCCCGGCGGCAGCGCCTTCTACAGCGCGCTGCAGGCCGCGCGCCTGGGAGCCCGCGCGCTGATCCTCACGCGCGGCGCGCCCGCCGAGATCGAGCGCCTGCTCGAGCCGTATCTCGGCGAGCTCGCGCTGCGCGTCGAGCCCGCGCCCGCCACGACCACGCTCATCACCAGCGGCTCCGACGACGCGCGCCGCCAGAGCCTCGTCGCGTGGGCCGGTCCGATCGAGGCGCGCGAGCCGCTCGACACCGCGATCCTGCACCTCGCGCCGGTCGCGCGCGAGCTGCCCGCCGGCTGGCGCGGCGACGCGGCGTTCGTGGGGCTCACGCCGCAGGGGCTCGCGCGGGAGTGGCCCGCGGGCGGCGGCCGGGTGGCGCTCGCCGCGCGCGCGCTCGATCCGCCGCGCCACGAGGGCGGCGCGCGCGGCGAGCGCATGTGCGACGCGATCGTGGCGCACGCCGCCGAGCTTCCCGCCTGCGCGCAGCTCGTCTCCCGCTCCCAGCGTGAGGGCGCCGTGATCGCGGTGACCGCGGGCGCGCAGCCCACCCGGCTGCTGCACGCGCGCGAGAGCAGCGAGGTCGCCGCCGTCCCGGTGGCGCGGCCGCGGGATGACCTCGGCGCGGGCGACGTGTATGCAGCGGCGTTCTTCCAGTCGCTGCACGAGGGGCGCGAGCCGGTGAGCGCCGCGCGCTTCGCCGCGGCGGCCTCCGCCGTGCGCATGGAGGGCGAGGGCGCCCGCGCGATCGGCACCCGCGCGCAGGTGGACGCGCGCGCGGCGGGCGAGGGGGAGCCCGGCGTCAGCCCTTGACCGCGTCGAGCGCGGCGTCGAGCATCGCCGCGAGCCTCGCCGTCGTCAGCTCCTCGCCGTGCCCGCAGGCGAGCGCCGCGAGCAGCAGGCTCCCTCCGACGGGCGCCATCTCCACCGCCGAGACGCTCGCGTGCGGCGCGCGCTCGTGGATCACGCGCGCGAGCGGCTCGATGTACAGCGCGCCCGCCTTGAACACGCTGCCGATCAACCCCAGCGGGAACTCGCCGTCGAGCCCCGTCATCTCGATCACGGTGGTGATCTGCGACCCCAGCTCGCGCGCCGCACGCCCGTACAGCTCGCGCGCCACAGGATCGCCGCGCTCCGCGATCTTCGCGGTCTCCGTTGCGAACGACGCGATCTCGCCCTTCGTGAGCGGCTTCGCGTACACGTGGTTGGCGAGCGCCTCCACGCTGTCCACCCCGAAGAACGCCGGCAGCGCGTCGCTCAGCTGTGTCTCCGGTCCCGACGCCTCGCGGTCGCGCAGCGCCGCCTTGATCGACTGGATCCCGAACCAGTAGCCCGAGCCCTCGTCGCCGAGCAGGTGGCCCCAGCCGCCCGCCCGCCACGTCTCGCCGCCGCGCCCCACCCCGAACACGTTCGAGCCGGTCCCCGAGATCACCGCCACGCCGGGGCTCGCCGCGGTGGCCGTCGCCCACGCGCTCACCACGTCGTTGACCACGATCCACGACTCGTCGCGCTGCGCGCGCATGTGCTCGGCGAGCGCCTCGGTGTTGGTGCCGGCCACCGCCACCACCGCCGCGTCCACCTCCCGATCGGAGATGCCCGCGCGCTCGAGCGCCTCCTCCGCGCTCTCGAGCAGCGAGCGCACCGCCGCCTGCGCGCCGATCGCATCCTCGTTGCTCGGGCCTCCGTGCGCGAGATACAGCTCGCCCTCGCGCACGTCGAGCACCGCCGCGAGCGTCTTCGTGGCGCCGCCGTCCACGCCCAGCAGGTAGCGCGCCTCGCGGCGCGGCTGCGGGCCGGTGAGCGCCGCGGGAAGCTGGACGAGCGAGTCGCGCTGCATGCGCTGATCCTCTCAGGGATCGCCGCGCGAAGGTACGCTGGCGCCATGGGGACGAGCGCGGTCTTCCCGCATGCCCGGTCCGGGGCGGGTATGTACGAGTCGTTCTACCTGCGCGCAGTGGACCCCGCGGCGCCGCGCGGCGTGTGGATCCGCAACACAGTGCACAAGCGCCCCGGCGCCGGCGCGAGCGGGTCGGTGTGGTGCACGTTCTTCGACGCGAGCGCCGGGAAGCCGTTCATGCACAAGCTCTCCGGCGAGCTGCCCACAGCGCCTCACGACGGCTGGATCGCGATCGGCGAGCGCTCGAGCATGGGGCCCCGCCGCGCGCAGGGAAGCTGCGGGCCCGCGAGCTGGGCGCTTCGCTGGGAGAGCTCCGAGGACGAGCTGCGCCACCTCGAGCCCGCGCTGCTCTACCGCGCGCCGCTGCCGCGCACCAAGCTCACCAGCCCCGCGCCCCTCGCGCGCTTCAGCGGCACCGTCGCGATCGAGGGCGCCCCTTCCGTCGAGCTGTCGGGGTGGCCCGGGATGGTGGGCCACAACTGGGGCGCAGAGCACGCCGAGCGCTGGATCTGGCTGCACGCCGCCGGCTTCGACGAGGAGCCCGGCGCGTGGCTCGACGTGGCGCTGGGGCGCGTGCTGCTCGCCGGCCGCCTGACCCCATGGGTGGCGAACGGCGCGCTCTCGCTCGACGGCGCACGCCTGCGCGTGGGCGGCATCCGCGCCCGCGGCCTCGAGGTCGCCGAGAGCCCGAGCGGCTGCGAGCTGCGCCTGCCGTGCGGGCGCGGGCGCACGCTCTCGGTGCGCGCGCAGGTGCCCGGCGGGAGCGCCGCGGGCTGGCGCTACGCCGACCCCGACGGCGGCGAGCACGACGTCGTCAACTGCTCGATCGCCTCGCTCGAGATCGAGCTCTCCGCGCACGGCGCGCCGCCGCGCGCGCTGCGCAGCGCCCACGGCGGCGCGTACGAGCTCGGCATGCGCGAGCGCGACCACGGGGTCGCGCTCGCACCGTTCTCCGACGGGTGACGCTTAAACGTGGAGCGGGCGCCCGCTGGGCGCCCGCTCCGTACATCCGATGCTGCTAGGTCAGGCGGCTATTCGAAGGAGAGGTTCCCCGAGAGGCCTGCTCCCGTGATCCACTCTTCGAGCGTGCCGGTGTAGGTTCCGGTCGCCTGCCCACCGCCTTCTTCAGCGGTTTTTTCGAATTCAGGCGCGTCGTGGCACTGCGTTTCAGGTTCTTCGCCTTCGGCGCCGTATTTGAACTTGATCTTTTTGAATTCGTTGGTGATCAGCAGTCGTGTCTGTTCACCCGCAAGGTTTTTGCTGTTCACCGGGAGTCCGGTTTCGACCCGGTGCCCGTAGTGAACGGGTGCAAGGGTCTGTTCCGGGATGATGATCTTGCAAAGGTGGCCCGCCGAGATTTTGAAGGACGCGGCGGTTTCCCTGATGGTGGCTCTCGGCTTGTATTCGAGTTCTTCGCCTTCTTCGTTGCCGAGGCCTTCACCAAGACCCGTGTTCAGGTATTCGATCGTCAAACCCGATTTGCTGAACTGGGCGGGCACGTGCAGGCTGTTCGTCTCCGGGTACCAGCCGCACTTCGTGAGTTTGATCGTCGTCGTGAAGACCGGCGAGCGGCCTTCTTCGACGGCGCCCGACTCATGGGCTTTGTAGCAGTCGATCTTGAAGGCGCCGAGCCGCCAGTCCTGCATCTGGGCGGGTTCGAATTCCGGCGCAACTTCACCGCGTTCGACTTCTATTTCGTTGTAACCCCTCCCTGTGACTTTGCCGGTCCTGCTTGCGACGAATTCTTCTGCCGCGAACGCCGGCACTGCTGCAACGGCGAGCGCGCACAGAGCGCCCACAAGGACCACAACGATCCGTTTGTGTCTCATGGTCTCCTAGTCCACCCTTTCGCCTCGTCTCCCGAGGCATCGGTCAAACCCAGCAATTCTCCGCGACCTTGCGGGCGGCCCGCCCGCTCCCCCGTCCCTAGGAGGACGTAGAGCGGAACCATATCACGGATAGGGGGCGGCCGTGCGAGGGCCTCGAGCCGCACTCGCATCGCAAAGCAGGTTCCCCGCCCTGCGCCCTTATGTCCCCGTTAGCGCGAGCGGGCCGCGACGTGCGCGGACCGATCCTGGTTCCCTCGCGGCAAAGCCTATCAGGATTCTCCGCAACTGGCCGCCTGGCCAGCCCTCGCCGGCCGCCGCCGCCCGCCCCGCGCCCTCGGCGCACATGCGGCGCCTCGCCGCCGGCCTTATCGCCGCCGGCCTTATCAAGTCCTTAGCGCGAACCCGCGCGAAGCTTTACCGGGGCTGCCACAATTTCGCTGATGCGGAGATTCGCCCTCAGGAGGCTCACGTTCGCCGCGCTCGGCGCGGCCCTCCTCGCGGGAGGCGTCGCTGCGGTGATCGCGAACGGCGACAGCGGCGGCGGGCCGCCCACCGCGCGGCTCGAGTTCGCGGGCGCGCCCAACGCGCACCGCCACGCGCACGGCGAGGCGGGCATGGTCGCGGGCTACCTCGGCATCGGCGCGGCGCAGCTGCGCGAAGAGCTGGCCTCCGGCAAGACGCTCGCGCAGATCGCGAACGCGACCAGCGGCAAGTCGGCCGCGGGCCTCATCGACGCGATCGTGGCCGCGCGCACCGGGCGCATCGAAGCGGCGCGCGCAGCCGGCAAGATCCCGCACGCGGCCGCGTCGCGGCGGCTGGCCGCGCTGCGTGCGCGCGTCACCGCGCAGGTGAACCGCCGGCGCCTCGCCGCGCGCACCGGCATGCTCTCGGCCGCCGCCGGCTACCTCGGGCTGAGCGAGTCGCAGGTGCGAAGCGAACTGCGGAGCGGACGCACGCTCGCACAGCTCGCGGGCTCGCGCCCCGGCAAGTCGAGCGCCGGCCTGGTGGCCGCGCTCGTGGGCGCGCGGCGCTCCTCGATCCAGGCCGCGCTCGCCGCGAGCCGCCGCCGCCAGGGCGCCGAGGAAGCGCGGCTGTCGAGCGTGCAGAAGCGCATCGAAGCGCTCGTCAACCACCGCTTCGGCCCCGCCCGCTGAGCCGCGCGCCGGCCCGCGGCCCGCTCGCCGTCCGGCGCGCCCGCACCGGCGCTGCGCGCGCGGGCGCCCGACACCGCGGCGGCGCGATACGGTGGGGCGAGACCCACACCGGCGAGGAGAGGCTGACATGAAGCTCGAGGGCATCCACCACGTCACGGCGATCACCGCCGACGCCCAGCGCAACGTGGACTTCTACGCGGGCGTGCTCGGCCTGCGGCTCGTGAAGAAGTCGATCAACCAGGACCAGACCTCGGTGTACCACCTGTTCTACGCCGACGAGAAGGGCGACCCCGGCTCGGACATCACGTTCTTCGAGTTCCCCGGAGTGCCCGTCGGCCGCGCCGGCGCGGGCATGGTGCACCGCGTGGTGTGGCGCGTCACCGGCGAGCCGGCGCTCGACTTCTGGGCGCAGCGGCTCGAGCGCGCCGGCTACCCCTCCTCGCGCGAGGAGGGCGCGCTTCGCTTCCGCGACTTCGAGGGCCTCGAGCACGAGCTCGCGGTGGTGGCGCGCAGCGACGCGCCGCTGATCGCCGAGCACCCCGAGATCCCGGCGGAGCTCGCGCTGCAGGGCTTCGAGGCGGTGCGCGCGTTCACGGCGGACGCGGGCGCGAGCCGCGCGCTGCTCGAGGACACGCTCGCGTTCGAACCGCTCGGCGGCGGCACCTATGAAGCGCGCGGCGAGCGCCGCGGCGGCCTGTACGTGTACGACGCGCCGCCCGCCGCGCCGGGGGTGCCGGGCGCGGGCACCGTGCACCACGTGGCGTGGGCGTGCCCGCCCGCAGATCACAAGCGCTGGCACGACGCGGTGAAGGCCGCCGGCGCGCACGTCACGCCGGAGATCGACCGCTACTACTTCCGCTCGATCTACTTCCGCGAGCCCTCCGGCGTGCTGTTCGAGATCGCCACGATCGGGCCAGGCTTCACGGTGGACGAGCCGCTCGAGCACCTCGGCGAGAAGCTCTCGCTGACGCCGCGCTACGAGCAGTTGCGCGAGCAGATCGAACCCACGCTCACGCCGCTCATGAACCCGCGCGACGCGTGGGCCACGCGCTGAGCGCGCTCGCCCCCGCCGCCGCGAACACCCTGCCGCACCTGCCGGGGGTGCTGCAGAAACTCGAGCCCGTGCTCGACCAACACGGCTATCTCGCGGTCGCCGGGCTCGTGCTGCTGGAGGACTTCGGCGTGCCCGTGCCCGGCGAGACCGTGCTCGTGCTCGCGGCCGTGTACGCCGGCGCGGGGCGCCTCAGCGTGGTGCTCGTGGGGCTGCTCGCGTTCTGCGCCGCGATCGCGGGCGACAACATCGGCTTCGCGCTCGGGCGCTTCGGCGGGCACCGTCTTATCGCGCGCTTCGGGCGCTACGTGATGCTCACCCCCGAGCGGATCGCGCGCGCAACCGACTTCTTCGAACGCCACGGCGGCAAGGTGATCGTGGTCGCGCGCTTCGTCGAGGGGCTGCGCCAGGCCAACGGGATCATCGCGGGCACCACCGACATGCACTGGGCGCGCTTCCTCGGCTTCAACGCGCTCGGCGCCGCGCTGTGGGTGGCGACGTGGACGAGCGTGGGCTACTTCTCGGGGGCGCACATCGAAACGATCTACAACGACGCGAGCCGCTACAGCGCGTACCTGGCGGTGGCGGTGGCGGCGCTCGTGGTGCTCTACGTGGTGCGACATCTGCGCCGGCGGCGCGCGCGCAACGGTGCGGGCGAGAGCCCCTAGTGCGACAATCGCGCCCGTGGACGACTACACGGCGGTGAACAGGGCCAACTGGGACGAGCGCGCGCCGGCGCACGCCGCGTCGCCCGACTACGCGGTCGAGCGCTTTCTCTCCGACCCCTCGTTCCTGAGCTACGTGGTGCGCTTCGACGCGCCGCTGCTCGGCGACATCGCGGGCCTGCGCGGCGTTCACCTGCAGTGCCACATCGGAACCGACACCGTTTCGCTCGCGCGCCTCGGCGCGCAGATGACCGGGCTCGACTTCTCGCCCGCCTCGCTCGAGCAGGCGCGCCGCCTCTCCGATGCCACGGGCGCGGGCGTGGAGTTCGTGCAGGCGGAGGTGTACGACGCCGTCGGCGTGCTCGGCGCCGCGCGCTATGACCTCGTGTTCACGGGCATCGGCGCGCTGTGCTGGCTTCCGCGCATCGACGAGTGGGCCGGCGTGGTGGCGGATCTGCTCGCGCCCGGCGGCAGGCTTTTCGTGCGCGAGGGCCACCCGATGCTGTGGACGATCGACGAGACCGACGAGCACGGGCTGATGGTGCGCTACCCGTACTTCGAGCGCGAGGAGCCCAACGTATGGGACTTCGAGACCAGCTACGTGGAGACCGAGGGCAAGTTCGAGCACACAGCCTCGATGGACTGGAACCACGGGCTCGGCGAGCTGTTCACCGCACTGCTCTCGCACGGCCTCACGATCACGGGCTTCGTGGAGCACGACAGCGTGCCCTGGGACGCGCTGCCGGGCCGCATGGAGCAGATCGAGGGCGGCGAGTTCCGCCTCGCGGACCGCCCCTGGCGGCTCGCGCACAGCTACACGCTGCAGGCCGTCAAGCCGGCCTGAGCCGCGCTAGCGCGCGAGCCCGCGTGCGCGCGCCGCGCAGGCGGACGCGCGCACCGGCGCGCTGCTCACGGCACTCGCGCGGTGAAGCTGCCCACGGTCAGCTTGAGGGTCCCGGGGCCTTCGTAGAGCGAGGGGCCGTTCGCGTAGTTGAGCACCACGCTGCCGCGCACCAGGCCGTGCACGTGCGGCCCGCCGCGGCCGCCGATGCGCACCGTGATCAGCTGGCCCGCGCGCACGTCCGCGTGCGACACGGGCGCGTAGCCGTTCACCTGCGGCGGCATCCTCGGTTCGTGGTAGGCGAGCATGTAGTTCGCGCGGTCGCTCGAGATCGCGATCGGCGAGCGGAAGCTCACGATCAGCTGCTCGCCGCCGCGCACGCGCCTCACCTTCACCCGCAGCGGCGCGGCGACCTGCGCGCGCGTGGGCGCGCGGCTCGCCGGCACGTAGCCCACGGGCTCGCTCATCGGCGGCGTGCACGCGCTCGCGCCGCCCATCCTGCGCGAGCGCAGGTGGCAGGTGGAGCCGTCGCGGTAGTGCAGTTCGGTGATCGGCGAGTCCACCGGCACGACGCCCGACGTGCCGAGGCCGCCGAAGTCGAACAGCTGCCTGCGCGCCGCGCGCGTCACGATCAGGTACGCGCCCTCGCCGCCCACCGTCGGGATCGTGCGGCTCTGCCCGCGCGTCACGTAGGTGACGCTCACCGCGTCGGGGCCCAGCATCCCGTAGTAGAGGTTGCGCTCGTCCGCGATCGGGCAGCGCCTGCGGTGTTCGGGGTTTTCGTAGCGGTCCGCGTGGGGCGCCACGCAGCTGCCCCTGGCGTACAGCCACGCGCCGCTCGCGGGCTCCTCGCCGACGGTAACGTTGTTGAAGATGCGCCCGTTCGCGTCGAGCGCGGAGCACGCGAACGGGTCGAACGCGCCTTTCGCGGGCAGCTCGTGGAAGCGCCCGTCGTCGTGGAAGATGCCGTCGCGCCCGAGCGCGCCGAGTTTCCCGTCGAGCACCCTGCCCACCTGGATGCAGCCGACGCCGCGCGTGGTGCTGAGCACCCGCATCCCCCACGGAAGGCCGCCCGCGGGGTCGGGCGCCTGCAGCGGCATCATCGCCACGCTGCCGCGCGCGATCGAGCCGAGTTCGGCACGCGGGTTGGAGAAGTCGCGGCTCTCCTTGGCGGCGGCGCCGATCCTGATCACGCCCGCGCCGAACGCGCCGCCCACGAGCACCAGCGCGGCGCCCGCGGCGATCAGCGGAGCGCGGCGCAAGCGCAGCGCGAAGCGCGAGCGGCGTGGCGCGGCGCTCGCGCAGCGACGCTCCGCCGCGTCGAGGATCTGGCTGCGCACGGCGGGAAGCACTGTCATGACTGGTTCTCCAATTCGGCTCGCAGGCGCGAGAGGCCGCGGCTCACTCGCTTTCGCACCACCAGCTCCGAGGTCTGAAGCTCGCCGGCGATGTCCGGGTAGGAGCGCTCGTCGAGCACCCGCGCGCGCACCGCGTCGCGCTGCTCGGAGGGCAGCCTCTCGAGCAGCTCGAGCGCCCAGCCGCCCGCGCTCGCCACGGCCTCCACGCGCTCGAGTTCGTCCGCCCCGAAGACCACCGCGTCCGCGATCCCCACACGGCGTCGCGCGCGCGCCTCCACGCGCCCGCGACGCAGGCTCTTCGAGAGCGTGTTGTGGGCGATCGTGAACAGCCAGCCGGCCGCGGTCGGCTCAGAGGGCCTGTAACGATGAGAGGCGGCTAGCGCCGCCGCGAACACCTCCGCGCTCAGGTCCGCGGCAAGCTCTGGGTCGGCGGTGCGGCGCATGAAGTAGCCCACCAGGGGCGTCTCGTAGCGGTCGTAGAAGGCCGCGAACGCGTCGGGGCTCGACGCGCTCTGCGCAAGCAGCTCGCCGTCGCTGCGCTCGCTCGACATGCCTGTTAAACCCCGCTCGCGCGATTCTGTGACCGCGCGGCGCGGCGCAGCGCCACCCGCGCGCCGCTATTTTTGGCCTCAGGCGCAATGAGCGTGCTCGCCCACATCGGCAAGGTCCCGGTCGAGGAGTGGGTCCCGTTCGTGGTGCCCGTGGTGGCGCTCTTCATCTACGGCAGGCGCAAAGACCGCCGCCGCCGCGACGCGGTGAGCCGGCTGCCGGACGCGGCCGAGCCGCTCGACGACGCCACCGTGGCGCAGGTGGAGGCGAAGTGGAGCGAGACCAACCATGCCGACGTGGCGCGCAGGCACCTCGCCCTGCTCTACCCGCCCGGGCCCGACGGGATGAGCGCGCAGGAGCTCGCGAGCCGCATCCACTGCGACGAGCCCACCGTGGAGCGGCTGCTGGAGGAGCTCGAGGAGCTCGACTACGTGGAACTCGAGGCGCGCGACGGGTTCGAGGGCCGGCGCGCGTGGCTCACGTTCAAGGGCTACGAACTCGTGGACGCCACCGAGAGCGCGCTGCTCAGCGCGCACGGCGCCGAGAGCTGAGCCGGCGCATGCTCCTGTACGACTCGCGCGTGTCCGGCAACTGCTACAAGGTCCGGCTCCTGCTCGCCCACCTCGGCATCCCCTGCGAGCGCCGCGAGGTGGACGTGGTGGACCGCTCGGGGCGGCTCGAGCTGCTCGGCGAGCTGAACCCCGGGCTGCGCGTGCCCACGCTCGTGCTCGACGACGGCCGCCCGCTCGCGGAGTCGAACGCGATCCTGTGGTACTTCGCGCACGACACCCCATACCTCTCCCAGGATCCCTACGAGCGCGCGAGGACGCTCCAGTGGATGTTCTTCGAGCAGTACTCGCACGAGCCCAACATCGCCGTGGTGCGCTTCTGGGTGGCGTTCGCCGCCGAGCGCCCGCCCGAGGCGGAGATCGAGAGCCGCCGGCTCGCCGGCTACGCGGCGCTCGACGCGATGGAGCGCGGGCTCTCCGGACGGGCCTTCCTGGTCGGGGACTCCTACTCGATCGCCGACATCGCGCTGTACGCCTACACCCACGTGGCCCACGAGGGCGGCTTCGACCTCTCGCCCTACCCCGCGATCGGCGACTGGCTCGAGCGCGTGCGCTCCGAGCCCGGCCACGTGGCGATCGACGCGTGAGCCGCACGCGGGACCCCCTGCGCGCGCTCGCGGCGGCGCTCGCGGCGGCGCTCGCGTGGTGCGCGCCCCCGCTCGCGTGGTGCGCGACCCCCGCGTCCGGCGCGGGCGGACCGCTGCGCTCGGACGCGCTGTGGATCGCCAAGGTGCCCGAAGGCGCCGGCGCGGCGCAGCTCGCCGCGCAGGCGGGTGGCGCGGGCGTGCGCACGCTGTTCATCAAGGCCGGCGAAGGGTCCGGCGCCGAAGCGCAGTTCACGCCCGCGCTCGTGAGCGGCCTGCGCGCGGCCGGCCTCTCGGTGTGCGCCTGGACGTTCGTATACGGAACGAACCCCCGAGCGGAAGCCGCGGTTGCCGCGGGCGCGGCCGCCGCCGGCGCGCAGTGCCTGGTGGTGGACGCGGAGTCGCAGTACGACGGGCGCTACGGCGCCGCGCAGATCTTCACGCGCGCGCTGCGCGCGCGCGTGGGCGGGCACTTCCAGATTGGCCTCGCGGGAGAAGCCGAGGTGCTCGCGCACCCGCGCTTCCCCTATTCGGTGTTCCTCGGCCCCGGCGCCTTCAACGTGGATGAGCCGCAGATCTACTGGCGCGACTTCGGCGTGGGCGTGGACGCGGCGTTCGCCGCGAGCATTCCCGCCAACGCGATCTATGACCGCCCGATCGCGCCCGTGGGCCAGCTGTACGGCTCCCCCGCGCCCGCCGAAGTGGCGCGCTTCCGCGCGCTCGCTGTCGCCTACGGCTGCCCCGGCACGAGCTTCTTCGACCTCGACTCCGCCACGCCCGAGCTGCTCGCCGCGCTGCTCGAACCGCCGCCCACGCCGCTCGCGCGGATCCGCGCGGCCGCGCCCACCGTGCGTGCGGGCGCCGACGGCGACGAGGTGGTGTGGGCGCAGGAGCTGCTCAACGCCGCCGGCGCGCACCTGCCCGTGGGCGGCTTCTTCGGCGCCGCCACCGCGCGCGCTCTCGCGCGCTTCCAGGCGCGCCACCACCTCACGCCCAACGGCGTGCTCGGCGCGGCCACGTGGAGGGCGCTGCAGCGGCTGCGCGCGCGCGAGCCCTCGTGGGCCAAGCACCCGCCCGACAGCGCTCGGTAGCGCGCGGCTCCTCTGCGCGCGGCTGCCCTCGGCTCGCGGGGGCGTCGCTCGTCAGCCCGCTGCGAGCAGGTCGTCGAGGACCTCGCCGTAGCAGCCGAGCACGATCGACAGGTGGCCCTCGGCGGGGCGCAGCCCCGAGCGCGCGCCCGCCACGTTGGCCGCGAGCCACTCGCCGTGGGAGAACGGCACGAAGCGGTCCTGCGCGCCCTGCCACACCGTCACCGGACGCTCGATCGCGCCCACGTCGAAGCCCCAGTCGCGCAAGCACGCGATGTCGTCGTCGTACCAGCCCCAGGGCCCATCCTCCACGCCCGCGCCCATCGCCCCCGCGAGGTACTGTGCGAACTCGCCCGTGAGCACCGCGCGGTCCACGTCGGAGAGAAGGTCGCCGAACGACTGCACGATCCCCTCCGGGCCTCCCTCGCGGACCGCGTCGATCGCGGCCCGCAGGAACGCGAGGAGCTGCTCTTCGCCTGCGCGCGCCGCCGCGAACTCCTGCAGGTTCTCCTCGCCCATGCCCGCCAGCCAGTCGAGCCCGCGCGCGTCATACGGCGCCACCGAAGCGAGCGTGGCCGCCGCGATCACGCGTCCCGGCAGCAGCGCAGCGCACGCCAGCGCGTGCGGTCCGCCGCCCGACCAGCCCACCGTGTAGAAGCGCTCCACGCCCAGCGCATCCGCGATCGCCTCCACGTCGCGCACGCAGTCGGCCACCGTGCGCCCCTCGTGGCGCTCCGAGCCCGCGTAGCCCGGGCGCGAGTAGCCGACGTGGCGCAGCCCGCGCTCGGCACCAGCGCGCGGGTGCCCGCTCCACAGCGTGCCGGCCGAGGGCGTGCCCGTGTGGAACAGCACCACCGGACCGCCGTCGGGGCCGTGCACCTCCACCTCGAGCGCGCGCCCGCCGGAGCCCGTAACCGTGAGCTTCTCGGCCATCGCTTCGATCATACGCGCGCACCCGTCCGCCACGATCCCGCCCGGCCCGCGACGCGCGCGGGTGCGCCCTCACTCGTCAAACCGAACACGCGGAGTTGCAGCGCTCGCGCCGTACGAGCGCAAGCGCTAGTCTCAACCCCAGGGCGACCACCATGGGAGGGGTCGAAGGGAGGATGCGCTAGACGATGCAGCGGGTGTCCCCCGTGGACGCCGCGTGGCTCGCGCTCGAGTCGCGCGACACGCCGATGCACGTCGGCGGGCTGTTCGAGTTCACGCTGCCCCGCGGCGCGCCCGACGACTACCTGCAGCGCGAGTTCGAGCAGATGCGCGAGGTGCGCGCGGTCCCGCCGCCGTGGAACCTCAAGCTCGTCGACGTGCCGCTGATCGGCTCGCGCCTGCCGCTCATGCAGCAGACGCGAGACGTGGACCTCGACTACCACGTGCGCCACTCCGCCCTGCCGCACCCCGGCGGCCAGCGCGAGCTCGGCGTGCTCGTCTCGCGCCTGCACAGCCACCAGCTCGACCTGCGCCGCCCTCTGTGGGAGGTGCACCTGATCGAGGGCCTCGAAGAGGGCCGCTTCGCGATGTACAGCAAGATGCACCACTCCCTGGTCGACGGCGTGAGCGGCATGCGGCTGATCATGCGCACGTTCTCGCGCGACCCCCAGCACGGCGGCACCTCGTCGTTCTGGAGCGTCGGCGCGGGCGCGCGCGCTCCGCACGAGGCCCGCCCCGCCAACAGCCGCCCGCTGCTCTCGCGCCCGCTCGACATCCTGCGCGACGGAGCCGAGCTCGCCGGCGGGCTCTCGCGCGCAGCGCTCGACCTCGCGCTCGCGGCGGTGGACGAGCGCGCGCTGCAGGCCCCCTACACCGCGCCCGGGTCCGTGCTCGGCGGGCCGCTCACCGGGCAGCGGCGCTTCGCCACCCAGCACTACGAGCTCGCGCGGCTCAAAAAGCTCGCGAAGGCCGCCGACGGCACGCTCAACGACATCGTGCTGTACCTCAGCGGCACAGCGCTGCGCCGCTACCTCGAGGAGCACGCGCGCGTTCCCGAGCGGCCGCTCACCGCCGGCATCCCCGTGAACCTGCGCGACGCCGAGGACCAGTCGATGGGCACCGCCATCGGCGTGATGATCGCCGAGCTCGGCACCAACGTCGCGAGCCCGCTCGAGCGCCTGCGCGCGATCCGCCGCTCCACCGCCGAGGCCAAGGCGCACCTCAGCCACCTGCCCGCCGGCGCGCGCACCTCCTACACGCTGCTCGTCAACGCCCCCTACATCGCAGGGCTCATGCTCGGGCTCGCGGGCCACGCGCCCGTGCCGTTCAACGTGGGCATCTCAAACGTGCCCGGCCCCGCCGAGCCGCTGTACATGAACGGCTCGCGCCTTGACTCGCTGTTCCCGCTGTCGCTGCTCATGCACGGCAACGCGCTCAACATCACATGCGTGAGCTACGCGGGCACGCTCAACTTCGGCTTCACCGGCGCGCGCGACACCATGCCGCACCTGCAGCACCTCGCGATCTACATGGGCGAGGCGCTCGAGGAGATCGAGGCCGTCCTCGGCATCGGCAAGCGCCGCGGGCGGGGCGCCCGGCGCAGCAGCGCCGGCGCCCGCGAGAGCGCCGGCGGCGGCGCGAACGGCGCGGGCGGGCGCGGCGCGGGCGGCCATGCGCGCGGCGCGAGCGGCGACGCGAGCGGCTCTGCCCGGAACGGCGGCGGGCGCCGCGGAACGCGCGCGAAGTCCGGCTAGGGCTGCGCCGGGTCGCGCAGCCACGCGGGGTCGAACTCCACCGGCACGTCCTCAGGCGTGCCCGCATACGCCTGATCGGGGTCGCGCGTGTCGCGCTCCACGCCCGCGCCGTGGCGCTGCGCGAGCTCCGACGCCGGGTAGAGCACCTCCTCGCTCGGGCGCGGGCCCATCGAGAGGATCGCGCACGGGCCGTCGCCCGCCCCCACCAGCACGTGCTCGGTCCACGCCGGGCAGTGCACGAGATCCCAGCGGCGCAGCCGGCGCTCCTCCCCTTCCACCAGCAGCAGCGCTTCGCCCGCGAGCACCAGGAAGTCCTCCTGGGTCTCCTCGCCGTGGTACATGCACGCGGGCTGCCCCGGCGCCAGCACCCCGATGTTCACCCCCAGCCCCGGGAAGCGCGACTCGCCCTCGAAGCGCGTGTACGCGCCGAAGCGCCCGTCGACCCAGCGCGCGTCCGCCACGTTCAGCACGAACCAGCCTTCGCCTGCGGGCGCGACGCCCGAGTCGGTGCGCTCCAGCGGAGCCTCCGGGACCATGGTTCGATGCTAGTGCACACGCCCAGCCCGGTTCGCCGGCAACCCGCCGTTCATCCGCTTCGGCAGCTGGGACGAGGACGCGCGCGAGCCGTCTTGACTTCCGCGCGGGCGAGAAGCAGAGTGTGCGCGACCTGTCGCGCCGGCAACGGACGGAGGAAACATGAGCGGTACGGATGTGACCGGCGAGCGCGCGGGCTCCGCGCCGGTGAACGCCGGGGAGTTCAAACTCGAGGTCGTCGTGATCCCGGTCTCCGATGTCGATCGCGCGAAGGAGTTCTATGTAGGCCTCGGCTGGAAGCTCGACGCCGACATCGAACGCGGTGACGATTTCCGCATCGTCCAGCTCACGCCCCCCGGCTCGGGCTGCTCGATCCAATTCGGCATCGACCTCTCGCCGGCCGCGCCCGGCTCCGCGCAGAGCCTTTACCTGGTCGTCGCCGACATCGACGCTGCGCGCGAGGACCTGCTCGCGCGCGGAGCGCAGGTGAGCGACGTGTTCCACGAGGGAGCCCCGGGGGCGCGCTTCCACGATTCCGGCCGCCTGCCCGGTCCGGCGCCCGACCACAGCACCTACGCGTCGTTCGCCTCCTTCAGCGATCCCGACGGCAACGGGTGGCTGCTCCAGGAGATCACGACGCGGCTGCCCGGCCGCTGAAAGGAGGACCCATGGCCACCACGTACGAGTCCGTGGAAGATCTCGCCGACGCGCTCAGGCGCGCAGAGGAGGCGCACGGCAAGCACGAGGAGCGCACGGGCCAGGCGGACGCGAACTGGCCCGACTGGTACGCGCTCTACATGGTGCGCGAGCGCGCCGGCGAGGAGCTGCCGACATGAGCAGCGACTACGACGTGATCGTGCTCGGCGGCGGCTCGCCGGGAGAGCACTGCGCGGGCGCGCTCGCGGAGGGCGGCCTGCGCGTGGCCGTCGTGGAGCGCGAGCTCGTGGGAGGCGAGTGCTCATACTGGGCGTGCATCCCCTCCAAGACGCTGCTGCGGCCCGGAGAGGCCGTCCACGGCGCGCGCGAGGCGGCCGCCACCGCCGAGGTGGACGTCGAGGCGGCGCTCGCGTATCGCGACTTCATGGTCTCCGACCATTCCGACGCCGGGCAGGAGCGCTGGCTGGCCGACAAGGGCATCGCGCTGCTGCGCGGCACCGGGCGGCTCGCCGGCCCCGGCGTCGTCGAGGTTGACGGCGTGCGCCACACCGCCGACCACGTGGTCCTCGCGAACGGCGCCGACCCGATCACGCCGCCCGTGCCGGGCCTGCGCGAGCTCGACGGGATCTGGAGCAACCGCGAGGTCACGTCCATGAAGGCCGTTCCTCGTCGCCTCTTGATCCTCGGAGGAGGACCCGTCGGGGTGGAGATGGGGCAGGCCGTTCGCCGGCTCGGCGGCGAGGCGGTGATCGTCGACATGGCCGAGCACGTCCTCGGGCGGGAGCCCGCGCCGCTCGGCGAGGCGCTCGGCGAGGTTCTGCGCGGCGAAGGCATCGAGCTCGTGCTGTCCGCGAACGCCGGCGCCGCGCGACGCGACGGCGAGCACTACGTCCTCGAGATCGACGACGGGCGCGAGCTTCGCGGCGACCGGCTGCTCGTCGCCACCGGGCGCCGTCCACGGGTGCGCGGCGTGGGCCTCGAGACCGTCGGCGTGGAGCCCGACGCCCACGGAGTTCCGGTGGACGCGCACCTGCGCGCCGCCGAGAACGTGTGGGCGATCGGCGACGTCAACGGACTGTGGCCGCTCACCCACGTGGGGAAGTACCAGGGCGAGGTCGTCGCCGCCAACATCCTCGGAGAGCCGCGAAAGGCGAACTACGAGGCTGTTCCCCGCGTCGTCTACACGGACCCGCAGGCCGCCGCGGTGGGAGCTTCCGCCGGGCGCTTCAGCTGCGCGGTCCGCCTGTCCGAGGTGGCCAAGACGGCCACCTACACGCACGCGTACGCCCAGCAGAACGGGTTCCTCACGCTGCTCAGCGACGGCGAGCGGCTGACCGGCGCCTACGCGCTCGGCCCCGAGGCGGGCGAGTGGCTGCAGCAGGCAACGCTCGCGATCCGCGCCCACACCCCCCTCGACGTGCTCGCCGACACGATCCAGCCGTTCCCCACCTTCTCCGAGATCTACGTCGCAGCGCTGAAGGCGCTGCGCAGCGAGATCGCCGCGGCGCCGAAGACAGTCGGCGCGGGACCTCCGATGTCAAGCTGACGAACCGAGAGGAGAGTGCCATGTTCAGGTTGAGCCACCGATCCACCGCGGGCCTCGTGGCCGCAGCCTCGATCGCCGCGACCGCGGTGGCGAGCGTGCCCGCCACCGCCGCCGCCGCGAACACCCCGGCGGCGCCGGCCGCCAAGCAGGCCGCCGCGCGGCCGATCGAGGCGGACCCGCCGTTCGGGCACGCAAAGCCTGCCCCGTCGGCGCCTGCGGCCTTCGCGCCGAACGTGGCATCGCCATGGAAGCGCCTCGTGAACCCGCCCCCGTTCGTGCCGGGCACGATGCTGCTCGCCAGCGACGGCACGGTCCTGGTGCACGACGAGCCCGAAACCGGCGGCACGACCGCGTGGTACCGGCTCACGCCGGACTCCAAGGGCAACTACGCCGACGGGACCTGGAGCCAGACCGCCCCGATGCCGTCGAACTACGCGCCTCTGTACTTCGCCTCGGCAATCCTCCCCGACGGGCGCATGATCGTCGAGGGCGGCGAGTACAACGGCGAAAGCCCCGAAGGCGTGTGGACCAGCCTCGGCGCCATCTACAACCCCGCGACGAACTCCTGGCGGCGGGTGGCGCCACCCCCCGGCTGGGAAAACATCGGAGATGCGCAGAGCGACGTGCTCGCCAACGGCACGTTCATGCTCGCCCAGGTGTGCCAGAGCTGCACCTCGCCAAGCGGCGAACTGACGACCGGCTTTGCGCTCCTCAACGCGAGCGGGCTGAGCTGGCTCACGCTCGGGGGACAGGGCAAGAGCGACCCCAACGACGAGGAGGGCTGGACGCTCGAGCCGAGCGGCCAGCTGCTGACCATCGACGCGTGGCTGACCCCCACGACGGAGCTGTTCACCCCCACCAGCCTGAGCTGGGGCTTCGCCGGGAACACGCCCGCCTCGCCGGTCAACACGCCGGAGGTCGAGATCGGCCCGCAGGTCGAGATGCCGGGCGGCAACACGTTCGTGGTGGGCGCCGGCACGAGCGACCAGATACCTCCCGAACCGTGCACCACAAAGAAGCCCGCGGCCACCGCGCTGTACCGGTACGCGACCGGCAGCTGGGTCAAGGGACCGTCGATCCCCACGATCGAAGGCATGCAATACGACAGCGCCGACGGGCCCGGCTCGGTCCTCCCGGACGGAAACGTGCTGTTCGACGTGAGCCCGTGCGTGTACAACGCGCCGCTCGCGTTCTACCTGTACAACGCGAGCTCCAACACGCTGAGCCCCGTCCCCGACATCCCCAACGCGGCCAACGACTCCACCTACTACACGCGCATGCTCGCGCTGCCCAACGGGCAGGTGCTGTTCGACGACGGCAGCAACAAAATGGAGGTGTACACGGCCGGCGGCACGCCGAACCCGGCGTGGGCCCCGTCGATCACGTCGATCAGCTCAACGACCTTCAAGCCGGGCCAGACCGGGAGCCTGTCGGGCACGCAGCTCGCGGGGCTCGACCAGGGCGCAGCCTATGGCGACGACGTCCAGGACAACACCAACTTCCCGCTGGTGCGGATCACCAACTCCGAATCGGGGGTCGTCACGTACGCGCGGACGAGCAACTGGACCTCCGTGTCGGTCGCTCCCGGCGCCGCCTCCTCGACCGGCTTCACCGTCCCCAAGACGGCGCCCGCCGGGGCGAGCAGCCTGGAAGTGGTCGCCAACGGGATCGCCTCGGAACCGGTGCCGGTGACGATCCGGTGAGGGCGAGGTAGGCGGCCGGCGGCTCGTCCACGCTCCCGACAGGGCCGGCGCCCGGGTCAGACCGCCAGGCCGGCGTCTCGCATGGCCGTATCCCCCAGCGCCGACCAGCACCGGCCGCGACGATCGCGCCGCCGGCGTTATTGAGTGCCGGACGGTTTCTGCCAGACTTTCGACATGGCGAGAATCGACCACACGTTTTCGGTCGACAAGCCACCGGACGTCGCGCAGGCGATGTTCGTGCGCGACATCGCTCCCGACCTGGCGAGGGACCGAGGCTTCGAGATCACCCGTGAACGCCCCGGCGAGCTCGTCTTCAGCGACGGCACAGCACCTGGGTCGGACGTGGATCCCGACTTCGAAGAGAGCGCGCCCGAGCCACAGGATTCGCAGGAGCGAGAGGCTTCAGGCACCGTGAGAGCCCCGATGGGCCCGAGTGAACCGCCAACGCCCCTCCTGGACGCCAGCTTCGTGTCCGACGACATCCCGGCGCTGCTCGCCCGTCACATCCACGTCGACTTCAGTGCGCAAGGCGCCGGCACACGTGTACGTGTGCACGGCCACGTCGAGCGCGACATCCGCCACGGGCTCGAGCTTCTCGGAACGCCGCAGCACTGGCCGGAAATCGCAGACCAGCCTCACGACTGAGGGGTGCCATCCAAGCCTCGCCGCTCGGATGGGTCGGTATGACAAGACATCGGAGAAGGGAGAGCCATGACCGAGCCGAAAACCCGAACCCTCGAGGTGCCCGGCGCCACGCTCACCTACGATGTCCGGGAGGCGGCCTCCGAGAGCGCCGAGCCGGTCCTGCTGATGATCGGATCGCCGATGGACGCGAGCGGGTTCACGATGCTGGGCGAGCGCTTCCCGGACCGCACCGTCGTGACCTACGACCCGCGCGGGGTCGGACGCAGCCCGCGCGCCGACGGCGTCACCGGGGCGATGCCCGACGAGCACGCGGAGGACCTGCGCCTGCTGCTCTCAGAGCTCGACGACGGGCCCGTGGACATCTTCGCGAGCAGCGGGGGAGCCGTGAACGCCCTCGCGCTGGTGGCCCGGAATCCGGCGGGCATCCGCACGCTCGTCGCCCACGAGCCGCCGCTCGCGACGGTGCTCCCGGATCGGGAGGAGGCGCTGGCGGCGACCGAGGACATCCACGAGACCTACGAGCGCGACGGCCTCGGACCCGCGATGGCGAAGTTCATCGCCTTCACGAGCGTCAGGGGACCCACTCCGCCCGATTTCCCAAGCCACTCTCCGGATCCCGCAGACGTGGGTCTCCCGACCGAGGACGACGGTAGCCGCGGCCACCCGCTGCTTGGCCCGCACATGATGTACGTCAGCCACTACGAGCCCGACTTCGACTCCCTGCGGGCAGCCTCCACGCGGATCGTGGTCGCGGGCGGCGCCGAGTCGCGGGACACGTTCACCTACCGCGCCGCGCTCGCGGTGGCGGAGCGGCTCGGGAGCGAGGCGGCGATCTTCCCGAGCCACCACGGCGGGTTCGGCCAGCGCGGCGATCCCGACGCGTTCGCCGCCGCCCTACGGCGGGTGCTCACGGACGCCGGCTGAGCGGGTCTCGGATCGCGGCGCCGTGATCGGCCGCCGCTAGACGACCGAGCCGAGCATCGCGTCGATCGCGCGGAGTAGGTGGACGCGCTCGTCTCTCACAGAGGCACTGCCTCGGCGTAGATCCGCTCGCGTGGATGGGGCTGACGCCGCCGTCGCCGAGCACGTCCACGCGCACGCCGACTAGGTCCTCGAGGTACCGGAGCTCGCTCACGGCGTCGTCGAGCCTCCCGCGCCGAGGGCTACGCCGTCCCGCCGCAACGTGGGCTTGCGCTTCTGCTACTCAGTGTTACTATGTACTCGTACTAAGTAACGCTAGATAGACGAAGGAGGTTCGGTGGGCAAGCAGATGACGGAGATGCTGAAGGGCACATTGGAGGGCATCGTCCTCGCGATCCTGTCCGTGCAGCCCGCATACGGCTACGAGATCACGGCGTGGCTGCGGGAGCAGGGCTTCTCCGACATCGCCCAAGGGACCGTGTACGCGTTGCTGGTCCGTATCGAGCAGCGCGGTCTCGTCGACGTGGAGAAGGTCCCCTCGGAGAAGGGGCCGCCGCGCAAGGTCTACTCCCTCAACGCCCAAGGGCGCGACTACCTCGAAGAATTCTGGACGACCTGGAGCTTCCTCACGGGACGCATCGAACAGCTCCACCGTGAGCACACCAACGAAATCGCCGAAGGAGAGAAGTGATCATGGCCCACTGGATCGAGACCATCACCGGATCGCTCGAGCAGAAGAAGCAGTACAGGCAGTACAAGGCCCGCATCGAGGCCCTTCCCGAGCCGTACGGCACCGTCGCGAAGGCGCTGCAGCGGTACTGCATGTGCTACGGGGGCATCACGGACGGCGAGACCGGTATGAAGATGTTCGACGACTTCGCCGACCTCTGGGAGCGCGCTGCAGCCGACGGCACGCCTGTGCGCGAGATCGTCGGTCACGACCCGGTCGAGTTCGCCGAGACGTTCGTCCAGGCCTACGACGGCAAGCAATGGATCGACAAGGAGCGCGCTCGTCTGACCAAGGCGGTCGAGGACGCGGAGCGAGGGGAGCAGCAATGACCACCAACACAGCCATCCGCGTTCAGGGTCTGGAGAAGTCGTACAAGGAGTTGCGCGTGCTGCGCGGGGTCGACTTCGACGTGGCCCCGGGCAGCATCTTCGCCCTGCTCGGTTCAAACGGCGCAGGGAAGACCACAATCGTGAAGGTCCTTTCGACGCTGCTCAAGGCCGACGCGGGGAGCGCCAGCGTCACCGGCCTTGATGTCGCCACGCAGGCCGCGGAAGTGCGGGAGTCCATCAGCCTGACCGGGCAGTTCGCGGCCGTCGACGAGATCCTCAGCGGGCGCGAGAACCTCGTGCTGGTCGCCCAGCTGCGCCACCTCGATGACCCGGGCGCGATCGCGGATCACCTGCTCGATCGTTTCTCGCTGACCGACGCGGCCGCGCGGAAGGTGTCGACCTATTCGGGTGGCATGCGCCGCCGCCTCGACATCGCGATGAGCCTCATCGGGAATCCGCCGGTCATCTTCCTCGACGAGCCGACGACAGGACTGGACCCGCAGGCGCGCATCGAGGTCTGGCAGGCCATCAAGGAACTCGCCGAGCGCGGAACGACGGTGCTGCTGACAACGCAGTATCTGGACGAGGCCGAACACCTCGCCGACCGGATCGCGATCCTCCACGAGGGTCGGATCATCGTCAACGGCACCCTCGCCGAGCTCAAGCGGCTGCTCCCGCCGGCCAAGGTCGAATACATCGAGAAGCAGCCGACCCTCGAGGACGTCTTCCTCGCCATCGTCGGCGATGGCACCAACCACGACGCCGGCAGTGACCGCCACGTCGACAGCGACAAGTAAAGGACGAACGATGACCAAGCGTTTCTTCGGCGACACGGCCGTACTGCTGCGACGATCCCTGCGCCACATCGCGCGCAGCCCCGACACGATCATCACGACCGCGATCATGCCGATCGCCTTCTTGCTGATGTTCGTCTACGTGTTCGGTGGCGCGATCAACGCGGGGTCGGATTCGTATGTGAACTACCTGCTGCCCGGCGTTCTGCTAATCACGATCGCCTCGGGGATCTCCTACACCGCATTCCGGCTGTTCCTGGACATGAAGAGCGGCATCTTCGAGCGATTTCAGTCCATGCCGATCGCACGCCCGTCCGTGCTGTGGGCGCACGTGCTGACCTCGCTGGTCGCCAATCTCATCTCGCTCGTGGTCGTCGTGCTCGTCGCCCTCCTCATCGGCTTCCGCTCGGGGGCGGGAGTGCTGGCGTGGCTTGCGATCGCCGGCATCCTGCTTCTGTTCACCCTGATGTTGACGTGGATCGCCGTGATCGCCGGTCTCACGGCGAAGTCCGCGGACGGGGCGAGCGCGTTCTCCTACCCGCTCATCTTCCTGCCGTTCATCAGCTCCGCATTCGTGCCCACCCACACCATGCCCGGCGCGGTGCGGGCCTTCGCCGAAAACCAGCCGGTGACGTCCATCGTCAACGCGATCCGCGACCTGTTCACACAGCAGCCAGTCGGCACCGACATCTGGATCGCCCTGGCCTGGTGTGTCGGCATCCTGATCGTCGCGTACACCTTCGCCATGGTCAACTACCGCCGCAGGCTCTCCTCGTAACGTGAGGTGGGCCGGCTTCGACCGACACCGGGTCACCCGGGTGCCGCCTTTCTGCTGACAGCGGAGTTGGCCGGCGAGATCCGATCGAGGCGCGGCTCGGGTCTCGGCTCTGAGGTCGAGCGGCGGGCCGAGGTCGCCGTCTAGAAGCTGGCCGTAGACGTCGAGCGTGAAGGCCGGCGAGTGGTGTTATTCCTTTGTTGCCTGGGTTGGCCCTTGACCTCGCACGCGCGCATGGTGGGTGGGCGAGGTAACAACCAAGCCAGGCCGCAATGATCATGGGCTGTTAGGCCGGGATCCGGATCCCGCGCGCAATTCGGAGCGAATCCCGTGCCAAAGAGTCAGCTGACCGCCCGCTGTCGCTGGCGAGTCGTTCAGGCTCGCGAGTCGCGGTCGTAGCGCCGGTAGCTCGCGCTCGACGAGCTAGGCCCAGAAGTGCACAGTTTCCTCGCGATCCGCGACGCGCCCGAGAGGATTCGAACCTCTGACCTTCGGTTCCGTAGACCGACGCTCTATCCAGCTGAGCTACGGGCGCAGAGCGGCCTAGTCTACCGTCGGCCAAGTTGCGCCCCAGACCCATCGCCGACATCGCATGGCCTGCGATCAGCCGAGCCGCTCGACCAGCTCGAGCCGGTTGCCCCACGGGTCCTCGGTGAAGAACCTGCGCGCATCCGGTTGCGAGTCGTCCCATTGCACGGAGGCGCCCGCATCTTGGAGGCGCTCCGCCAGCTTCGAGAGCTGCCCTGCGCTCACCCTCAGGGCCGGGTGCGCCTTTCGCGCCGGCGCGAACCCGTCGGCCACGCCCACGTGGAGCTGCTGGTCTGCGATCGCGAACCACGCTCCGCCGCGGACGCGCAGCGCGGGCGGCTTCTCCACCTCCGCGAGCCCGAGCAGCCCGCCGAAGAACTCGCGCGCCTGCGCCTCACAGCCAGGCGGAGCGGCCACCTGCACGTGATCGATGCCCGCGATCCACACGACGGTGCACCGTAGCGGGCCGCGAACTTGACCCTCGTGGGCAGCTCGCTTAGGCTCGAGCGCTTCCGATGGCCGACCTCACAGAGCTCTCGATCAGCGGGCGCGTGGCGACGCCGGGCGACCCCGATTGGGACGAGGCGCGCCAGGCCTGGAACCTCGTCGCGGACCAGCGCCCGGCGGCGGTCGCGTTCGTCGAGAGCGCCGAGGACGTGGCGGCGGTGCTGCGCTTCGCCGAGGCGCACGAGCTGAAGGTCGCGGTGCAGGGCACCGGCCACGGAGCCGCCACGCTCGGCCCGCTCGAGGACGCGCTCGTGATCAAGACGGCGCGCATGCGCGGCCTGCAGATCGACGCGTCCACCTCCAGCGCCCGCGTGGAGGCGGGCGTGCTCGCGCACGAGCTGGGCGCGGCCGCGCAGCGCAGCGCGCTGTGCTCGCTCCCGGGGTCGGCGCCCGATGTCGGCGTGATCGGCTACACGCTCGGCGGCGGCCTCAGCTGGCTCGGCCGCCGCTACGGCTTCGCATGCAACCGCGTGAGGGCGATCGAGCTCGTGACCGCCGACGCCGACATCAAAAGCGTCGACGCCGACAGCGAGCCCGAGCTCTTCTGGGCGCTGCGCGGCGGCGGCGGCGGATATGCGGTTGTCACGGCGCTGCACATCGAGCTGCTGCCGGTCACGGAGCTCTACGCCGGCGCGCTGATCTGGCCGGCCGAGCTCGGCGCCGAAGCGATCCGGCTGCACCGCGATTGGAGCGAGCAGGTCTCCGAGAACGTCACCTCGATCGTGCGCTTCCTGCGCCCGCCGCCGCTGCCCGACGTCCCCGAGCCGCTGCGCGACCGCCCGCTCGCGGTGATCGACGCGGCGTGCATCGGCACCCAGGCCGACGGCGAGGCCACCGTCGCGCCGCTGCGCGCGCTCGGCGAGCCGATCATGGACACGTTCGCGCAGATCCCCGCCGAGCAGCTCTCGCGGGTGCACATGGACCCTGAGACCCCCGTGCCGGGGCTCGCCCACCACGCGCTCCTGCGCGAGCTGCCGGAAGAGGCGATCGACGCGTTCGTGGCGGTGGCCGGGCCCGACTCCGGCTCGCCGCTGCTGCTCAGCGAGCTGCGCCACCTCGGCGGCGCGCTCGCGCGCGAGAGCGAGCGCCCCGGCGCGCTCTCCAAGCTCGACGCCGAGTTCCTGATGTTCGGGACGGGCGTGCCCATGGCGCCCGGCGCCGACGTCGCGATCGAAGGGCACCTCGACACGCTCCACGCCGCCATGCAGCCGTGGAGCGGCGCCGGCGGCTATCTGAACTTCGCCGAGCGCCCATGCGGGCTCGACGCCATCCTGCCCGCAGCCACGTGCGCCCGGCTCGGCGAGATCAAGCGCTACTGGGATCCATCCGGCATGATCCTCGCCAACCACGCTTTGGCCTGACCTCGGCCGACCGAAAGGAGTTGGCGATGAAGCACTACACCGTCGCCGAGCTCGACATCACCGATCCGAGCTGGATCCGAGAGTACGCCGAGCACACCACCAGGCTCGTCGAACGCTACGGCGGGCGCTACCTCGCGCGCACCGGCAACCATGAGCGCTTCGAGGGCGATCGCACGCCGCCGCAGTTCTACGTGCTGATCGAGTGGCCCTCGCGGGAGGCCGCCGAGGAGTTCTACGCGAGCGAGGAGTACCGGCCCCTCCTCGAGAGCCGAAAGCGGGGCTCGAGCGGCCAGTTCATGCTGATCGCCGGCGAGGACGTGAACGGCCTGGCGCGCATGTGAGAGGGCCGGCCGGTGCGGGGATGCCTCAGTCCTCGCCCACGCGCAGCACCAGCTTGCCGGTGTTCTCGCCGGCGAACAGCTTCAGCAGCGTCTCGGGGAACGCGCGCACACCGCCCTCCGCCACTTCCTCGCGGCTCACCAGCGATCCGTCGGAGATCCAGCCCGCGATCTCGCGCGCAGCCTCGCGGAAGCGAGCCACGTAGTCGAACACAACGAAGCCCGTCATCGACGCCCGCGACACGAGCAGCGCCAGGTAGTTCGACGGCCCGCGCACTCCCTCGGTCGCGTTGTACTGCGAGATCGCGCCGCATATCACCACGCGCGCGCCGTGCGCGAGCCGCGTGAGCGCCGCGTCGAGCGTCTCGCCGCCCACGTTGTCGAAATACACGTCGAGCCCCTCGCGCGCGTGCTCGCGCAGAGCGCGCCGCACGTCCTCGTGCTTGTAGTCGATCGCCGCGTCGAAGCCGAGCTCGCCGGTGAGCCAGCGGCACTTCTCCTCGCCGCCCGCGATCCCGATCGCGCGCGCGCCCTTGATCCTCGCGATCTGGCCAGCCACGCTGCCCACCGCGCCGGCCGCGCCCGAGACCACGACGGTGTCGCCCTCCTTCATCCTGCCCACGTCGAGCAGCCCGAAGTACGCGGTCATGCCGGGCATCCCCAGCGCGCCCAGATACGTCGGCAGCGGAGCGAGCGCGGGATCGACCTTGATCACGCCGCGCCCGTCCGAGAGCGCGTGCTCCTGGACCCCGAACGCGCCCGACACGTGCTCGCCGACCGAGAAGCCGGGATGCTTCGAGGCGGTCACCCTGCCCACCGCCGCCGCGCGCATCACCGCTCCGATCTCCACCGCGTCGATGTAGGAGGCGCCCGCGTTCATCCAGCCGCGCATCGCCGGGTCGAGCGACATGTACGAGAGCGCCACCGCGAACTCGCCCTCGCCGGGCTCCGGCAGCGGCTCCTCGGCGATCTCCCAGTCGGAGGTCCGCGGCAGCCCCGTCGGCCGCGCGGCGAGGCGCACCTGCGTGTTCACCTGGCTCATGCGCACACCCTATGCCGTCGCCCGCCTCGCGCGCGCGGCCCGCGCCGGGCGCCGCTCGGCCAGCAACCGCTCCACCGCCGCCACCGTCTGGCGGCGATCGCCACGCCCCGCGCGCGCACGACCGTCGTGCATCAGCACGACCGCGCCCGGCGGCGCCGCGCGCAGCACCTCGCCGATCGCCTCCACGCCCGGGCGCAGCCAGTCGTCCGTGCTCACGTCCCACAGCACGCTGCGCATGCCGAGCGCGCTCGCGGCGGCCTCCACGTTGCGGTTGGTGAACCCGTAGGGCGGCCTGAACAGCGACGGCCGCTCGCCGGTAGCGCGCTCGATCGCATCGCTCGTCCGCTCGAGCTCCACCCGCAGCGCATCACTCTCGAGCGTCCTCAGGTCGGGATGGCTCCACGAGTGGTTGCCCACGGTGTGCCCCTCGGCCGCGATCCGCCTCACGAGCTCCCGCCCGCGCGCCACACGCCGCCCGACCACGAAGAAGGTCGCGTGCACGCCGTGGCGCGCGAGCACCGCCAGCAGCGCGGGCGTGCATTCGGCGGGGCCGTCGTCGAAGGTGAGCACCGGCAGCATCCGATCAGCCCGCATGGTAGGTGCCCCGCGGCGCCGACGGCGACTCCGACGGCGCGCCGCTACAGCTCGGTGAACGTGAAGCAGCCGTCGAGGCCCGTGAGCGCGAACACGCGCTTGACGGTCCCCCTCAGAGGCGTCAGCGCGAAGCGCACGCCGCAGCTCTCGCATAGCCCGCTGCAGGCCACCAGCGAGCGCAGCCCGGAGGCGTCGATGAACCAGAGGCCGGAGAGGCTCACGACGATCTCCTTGGCGCCGTCGTCGATCACCTGCGCTATCCAGCACTCCACGCGCGAGCCGTTCGAGATGTCCACTTCGCCTTTCAGAGACACGATGTGCCGCTGGGCGGCGGTGTCGCGGTACTCGCGGATGTCCAGCTGCGCCGACGCGGTCCGCGCGGGCATGCGCTCGCCGCGGATCGGGTCCCGGCCCGCATGCGAGGCGCGCTGCGCGCGCTCCCTCGCCCTGGTGCTCGTCGTCTCCTCGGTCTGGCGCGCTCTCGCGCTGGGCATCTAGCCCCCATCTCCTGTCCCACCGACCTCGATGACGCCGGGCGAGAACGTGGGACCGGTCCCCGCTGCGCCGGTGCTGCGTCCCGTCGGCAGGCGGGCACGCAGACTCCTGGCTGATCATACCCCGGTGCGGCGATCCGGAAACAGCCTTGCCGATCGGGTCCTGAGCTCCCGGTTTGCCGGATACTTGCCCCCTATGGCCCCCGAGCACAGGCGCCGGATCCGAAGCGGCGAGGCGGTGCTGATCCGCCCGATCGAGCCGGAGGACAAGCAGCAGCTGCGCGAGGGGATCGAACGCCTCGGGCTGACCTCGCGCTACCGCCGCTTCTTCACGACCGCGGTGGAGCTGAGCCAGGCGCAGCTGCGCTACCTCACCGAGGTGGACCACCACGACCACGAGGCGCTGCTCGCGATCGACCCGCTCACCAACGACGGGGTCGGGGTGGCGCGCTTCGTGCGCTCGGGCGAGGAACCCGGCGTGGCGGAAGTGGCGGTCGCGGTGACCGACGCGTGGCAGGGCCGCGGCGTCGGCACCACGCTGCTGCAGGAGCTCGCGGCGCGCGCCCGCGAGGAGGGGATACGGCAGTTCAGCGCGACGGTGCTCGCCGAGAACGAGATGATGCTCGACCTCCTCTCGAGGCTCGGCGACGCGCGCGTGACCGGGCGCGAACACGGCGTGATCGACCTGCTCATGGACGTGCCCGAGGAGGGCCTGCCGGCGACGCTCACGCACGCCGTGAGAGCGGCCGCGCGCGGCGAGCTGTCCGCCTCCGAGCCCAGCCCCGATTGAGCCGGACCGGGCGCTCGAGCCGGCGGCGCGGCGCGCTCGCTCAGCGGCGGACGCCGCTCACAGCTGCATCGACTTGAGCGTGAGGAACTCCTCGATCCCGTAGGGCCCCAGCTCGCGGCCGTGGCCCGACTGCTTGTAGCCGCCGAACGGCGCGAGCGGGTTGAAGGCGGCGCCGTTGATCTCGACCTGGCCGGTGCGCAGCCGCCTTGCGATCGCCTTCGCGCGCTCCTCCGAGGCCGAGTACACGCCGCCCGCGAGGCCGTACTGGCTGTCGTTCGCGATCCGCACGGCGTCGTCCTCGTCGTCGTAGGGGATGATCGCCAGCACCGGGCCGAAGATCTCCTCCTGCGCGATCGTCATGTCGCTGCGCACGTCGCTGAACACCGTCGGGCGCACGTAGTAGCCGGTGTCGAGGCCCTCGGGCGCCTCGGCGCCGCCGGTCACGAGCTTCGCACCCTCCGCGATCCCCTTCTCGATGTAGCCGCGCACCCGCTCGCGCTGGGTCTCGGACACGAGCGGGCCGAGCTGGCTCGACTCCTCGAACGGGTCGCCCACGGTCACCTGCGCGGCGACCGCCGCCGCGATCTGCTCGACCGCCTCGAGCCGCTCGCGCGGCACCAGCATGCGTGTCAGCGCCGAGCAGGTCTGGCCGCTGTTGAAGTAGCACTTCTGGATTCCGTTCACCACCGCCTTCTCGAGGTCGGCGTCGTCGAGGATGATGTTGGGTGACTTGCCGCCGAGCTCGAGCGCCACCTTCTTGACGGTGGCGGCGGCGAGCTCGCTCACGCGCCGGCCCGCGCGCGTGGACCCCGTGAACGACACCATGTCGATGTCGGGGTGCGAGGCGATCGCCTCGCCCACCACCTGCCCCACGCCCGTGACGATGTTGAGCAGCCCCGCGGGCGCGCCCGCTTCGTCGAGGACTTCGGCCAGCACGAACGCGCTGAGGGGAGCCACCTCGCTCGGTTTAACGACCACCGTGCAGCCCGCGGTGAGCGCCGGCGCCACCTTCGCCGCGATCTGGTGCAGCGGGAAGTTCCACGGGGTGATCGCGCCCACCACGCCGACCGGCTCGCGCACGATCAGCGAGTTGCCGATCTGCTGCTCCCATGGCAGGTGCTCGGCCACGTGCTCCATCGAGCCGAAGTCCATGATCGGCAGCCCCGCCTGCACAGCCATCGACATCGCGATCGGCGCCCCAAGCTCCTGGGATATGAGCGCCGCGATCTCCTCCTGGCGCTCCTGCAGCTTCAGCGAGATCGCCGCGCACAGCGCAACGCGCTCGGCGAGCGGCGTCGCAGCCCACGGCTCGAAGGCCGCGCGCGCGGCCGCCACCGCGCGGTCCACGTCCGCCGCGCCGCCCTCGGGCACCGAGCCCATGGGCTCCTCGGTCGAGGCGTTGAGCACCTCGATCGTGCGCCCGCTGTCGGCGGGCACCCACTCGCCGCCGACGTACAGGCGGTCGCGCTCTGTGATGGTGGCTGTTGAGCTCATGCTGGGACCTCCGTGGTCGATGTGGTCGTCGTGGAGCGCTCCGCCGTCTCGGCGATGTGCTCGGCGGTGCGCGACGCGAGCGCCATGATCGAGATCATCGGGTTCGTGCCCGAGGCCGTCGGGAAGGCCGATCCGTCGCCGATCCAGACCCCCGGCACGTCGTGCAGCTCGCCGCGCGGGTCCGCCACGGAGCTCTGCGGGTCAGAGCCCATGCGGCAGGTGCCCATCTGGTGCGCCGAGAACATGCGCAGGCCGCCAAGCCGCGGCGGGATCCGCCGCGCCCGCGCGATGAACGCCTCGAGATCGTCGCCCGTGCGCCAGGCCGGAAGTCCCGCCGCGAGCACGAACACGCGACGCGCGCCCGCCGCCACGTGCCCGCGAATCTGCTGCTCGAGCGCGAGTTCGGTCATGCTCACGTCCAGCGGGTCCGTGACCTCGTAGTACGGCACCGCCATCCCGTTCGCGTCGATCTCCACGCGCCCGTGGCCGTGGTCGCGCACGAGGCCCACCCACGTGCCCACGCCCGCGAAGTCGCTCAGCGTCGTCTTGTGCGCCGCTCCGCCCGTCCACGGGATCGCCGACGCGCCGAGGCCAGTGGTGTAGTGCACGCCCTCTATCAGGAAGCCGTGGCCGTCCTTCACGTTCGCGAACTCGTTGACCAGCGCCGACTGCGGCGCTCCCCACCACGAGCGCAGGTCCTCGCCGTAGTCGCCCATCGTCGCGCTGCAGGGATGCAGCCTCAGGTAGCTCCCAACCGCCGGCCCGCCGATCCCCGAGCGGAGCAGCAGCGCGGGCGACTCGAGCGAGCCGCACGCCACCACCGTGTGCGGCGCGCGCACGCGGACCTTCGCCACCGCGCCCGAGCGCGGGTCGGTGAAGCTCGCCTCCACGCCGGCGCCGCGGCCGTCCTCGAGCACCACGCGCCCGGCGAAGCAGCCCACGAGGAAGCGCGCGCCGTGCTCGGCCGCGTCGCGCAGGTACGTGCGCTGCGTCGACTGCTTTGCGCCGGAGGCGTCGCCGAAGCCCATGTAACCCGCCACCGCGGGGTCGTGCAGCGACTCGTCCCAGTTGCGTTTGATCGTCGCGAACGACCAGCCGAGCCGCTCCGCGGCGCGCGCCATCGCCTCGTGCGGGCCGTTGCGCTCCGAGCAGCGGTCGTTCACGCCGATGCGGGTCATCACCTCGTCGAGGTGACGGTCGTACGCCTCGCCCGCCACGTCGCTCAGCCCGTGCTCGGCCCACTCGCGTCTCACCCAGTCGGTTGTGCGCAGCGAGTTCGTCCAGTTGACCTCGGTCCCGCCGCCGAGGCACGAGCCCGCCTGCAGCGAGATGTTCATGTCCGCCGTGGGCTGCGGCCCGCCGCGCCAGTAGAGGTTCTGGAAGCCCCACAGCTCGAGCTGGTTGTAGTCGGACTCGTTGTAGTAGCCGCCCATCTCCAGCACCACCACGTCGAGACCCGCGCTCGCGAGCTTGCCCGCGATCACGCCGCCGCCCGCACCCGAGCCGACCACGACCACGTCGGCCTCGAGCGTCTCGCCGTCGCTCGGCGCGAGCGTGGCGATCGGCTTCGGCACGTCGCGAGGCGCGGAGACCGGTCCGGGGTACCCGAAGACGCCCCAGAACGGGTTGCGCCCGGTCGCGGGATCCGGCGCGCCGTAGGCGAAGAACAGGATCAGCGCGGCCAGCCCGCCGATGCCCACCGCCGCCTCGCGCGAGGCGAGCGACACGTTCGTGAGCACCTGCTCGCGCGAGAGCTGCGACATCCCCGCGAAGCCCTGCTGGGAGAGCGCGTCGAGCAGCTGCCCGACCCCCGCCGCCTGCTCCGGCGGCATCTGCTCGATCGCCATCGCGAGCGCCTGATCCGCACCGACCTCGGTCGCGCTGCGCGCCCAGAACCCGTCCGGATCCTCGGCGCGCTCGATCGAGGGAACGACCGTGTCGCAGAGCGCTCTAAGGGTCGCCTGCTGAAGCTCGCTCGGGCTCATCCTCTTCCTCCTCCGGCGGCGCCCCTCGCCGCCCGTTGGTAGCCGCTCGCACTCAACCTTAGCTTGCGCCCTGCCAAGCCGCCAGCGTGAGCGCGACGGCGCTCGCGACGGCTTCGATCGAGTCGACGTCCACCCACTCGTCGGTGCCGTGGATGTCGCCCGCCACCGGCCCGTAGCACACGCACGGCCCCGCGACCGAGCGCGCGTCGGTCGTCGCCGCGAGCACCTGCCGCGGCGGTCGCGAACCGTGCAGCTGCTCGTGCGCGGCGCACAGCACATCGGCCAGCGGATGCTTCAGCTCGTCGCAGTACGCGGGCGCGCGGAAGCCTTCGAACAGAACCGTGACCCCTGGCGCCGCCTCGCTCACCGCCGCGCGCAGTCGCTCCTGCGCCGCTTGCGGGCTCAGCGAGCGGCCGAAGCCGAGGCGCACGCGCGCGTGCGCGACCGCCGGCTCCGACGAGGGCCACTCGCCGCCGCCGAGCACCCCCACGTTGAGACGGAAGGGCCGCTCGTGCGCGGCGAAGAAGACCGCGTCGGCGGCCTCGCCGCCCGGGCTCGGCTGGTTGAGGCTGCGCTCGAGCTCGCGCAGGGCCGACAGCGCCGCGAGGATCTGCTCGGAGCTCGAGCCACCCACGCTGAACGCCGGGTGCGCTCCCCCGCCGTGCGCCGTCAGCCTCGCCCAGATCACGCCCACGCCGGCGTGCATCAGCTGTAGCGCGCTCGGCTCGCCGATCAGCGTGGCGTCGGCGTCGTATCCCGCATCGAGCACCGCCTTCATGCCGTTGCCCGTGCACTCCTCCTCGATCACCGAGCTGAAGAGCAGATCCCCGCGCGGCGCGCCGCACACCTCGAGATAGGCCTCCGCCGCGAGGAGGTACGCGGCGACGCCCGCCTTCATGTCGCCCGCTCCCCGACCCCAGATGCGCCCGCCGGCGAGCTCCGCGGCCCACGGATCGTGCTTCCAACTGTGCGGCGCCTCGGCGGGAACCACGTCGACATGGCCCGACAGGTGGACCGAGCGGGCCGCACCACCCGCGATCCTGGCGGCGACGCACGTGCGCCCGGCGTAGCTGAGCGGCGGATACCCCCACGTCGAGCCCTCGTGCTCCGCGGGCGGCGCGATCGCGACCCGCTCCACCTCGAAGCCCAGCGCGCGGAGCCTCTGCTCGACGATCCGTTGCGCCCCCTCCTCCTCGCCCAGCACCGAGCGCTCGCGCACGAGCGCGCGCGTCAGCTCCACCAGATCCTCGCGCCGCCCCCCGACCGCGCGGGCGAGCGAGCGCGCCGGCTCGGCTCCGGGGGTCGCGAGGCTCACAGCCCGCTCACCACCTGCACGCGGCCGGACTCGGCGGCCTCGCGCAGCGCGCGGTAGTCGCGCATGTTCTGCTCCGCATACGCCTGCGAGAAGCTCACGATCGCGCGGTCGAACGCCGGCCCCGACCCGAGATATGCCGCCATCGCGATGCGGTCGCCGCTTCGCGCGTGGGCCCGCGCGAGCGTCCAGCCGCACAGCCGCCCGTACGCCGAGAGTCCCGGAAGATCCATCTGTCCGGCCTCCGCCGAGCCCTTCCAGTCGCGCAGCTGACGCCCGTAGAAGTCGCGCGTCCCGCCCTCGGGGTCGCCCTCGACGCGCAGCCAGCCGAGCAATATGTCGCTGCTCGCCTGCATGAGCTGCTGGCCGGTCACGACGCGCTTGCCGTGGTTGCGGAAGCTGCTTGGCCGCAGGTAGCTCTCGAGCACCGACGCCTGCGCCTCCTTGAGCTGCAGGAAGAGCGGGTCGCGCCGTTCGCGTCCGAGCAGCAGTGCGATCCACGCCCGCGTGCCCACGCTGCCCACGCCGACCACCTTGCGCGCGAAGTCGACGAGCTCGTACTGGGCGAGCAGCACCCGTCTGTCGTGCGGAAGCGTGGCGCGGTATTCCGCGAGCAGCCTACTCAGCGCATCGAGCAGCTGTTGCTGCTCCGCCCCCGGCACGAGCTCGGAGACGGGCACGACCAGCGGAGGCTCCGCCACGATCCGCGGCTCGCGTCCACCCCCTGTGGTGAGCTTCGAGAACGCCGACATGTTGTCGCGCGTGCGCGCCTTCGCGAGCGCCTTCTCGGTGCGCCGCACCGCCTTGGGCTTGAACTGCGAGGCGAAGCGAGCGACCACGTCCTCGATGTCGAGGCGCGCGTACCACACCTCGAGGTTCTTCATCGCCGCGAACTGCGCCATCGCGGCGCGATAGGAGGCGACGGTGTCGAGCACCGCGCGCTCCTGCTCCTTGACCGCGAAGCCGTTGTCCTGCGCCGCGATCGCGATGCTCGCGGCGAGGCGCTTGACGTCCCACTCCCACGGGCCCGGGAGGGTCTCGTCGAAGTCGTTGATGTCGAACACGAGCGTGCGCTCGGGCGAGGCGAACACTCCGAAGTTGGAGAGATGGGCGTCGCCGCAGCACTGCACCGTGAACCCCGAGCGCGGGGTCGCCGAGAGGTCGCCCGCCATGATCAGCGCGGCGCCCCTGTAGAAGGCGAACGGCGAGACGAGCATGCGCCCGTAGCGGATCGGAACGAGCTCCGGCACCCGCGTCTCGGCCTGGCGCTCGAGCAGCTCCACCGGGTCCGCGCGGCGCGCCGGCAGCTGGAGCTCACCGTGGCTCGACCGGGGCACTTGGCGCCTAGCCGCGCGCCCGTCGGCCACGCGCTCGCCGACGGTGAGGCGCGTCCCGTCTGACCCCTTTGGCGGTCCAGTGCTCACGTGTTCGCGCAAACTTAGCTCGCTCGCACGGCTCCGTGTACGGCTTCGCGCGAGCCCCTGCGCGCGCCTGGGTCTTTCGACGGCGCGCTCGGCGGGTATAGGTTGAGCATGATGAGCACTCCCAGCGGGAGCGAGGACGCGATGCGCGAGCCCGCCGGAGGCGAGCACGGTGACGGCGCGCGCAAGCTCGACGGGACCCCGGATGTCTCGCTTCGGGGCAGGCGGCTGGAGCAGCTCGAGCGGATCACCGACTCGGCGCTCGGCTACATGTCGCTCGAGGAGATGCTCTCGGAGGTGCTCGAGCGCATCCGCACCGGGCTCGGCGCCGACACCGCCGCTGTGCTGCTGCTCGACGAGGACCGCAACGTTCTGGTCGCGCGTGCCGCGAAGGGGCTCGAGGAGGAGGTGCGCCAGGGCGTCCAGGTACCCCTCGCGCGTGGCTTCGCCGGCAGGGTCGCAGCCGACCGGCACCCGATCGTGATCGAGGACCTCAGCCGGGCCGACGTGTTCAATCCGATCCTGCGCCAGCGCGGCGTCACCTCGATGCTCGGCGTGCCGGTGCACGTCGAGGGCCGCGTGATCGGCGTGATGCACGTGGGCACCCTGCGGCGGCGCCTGTTCGACGAGGACGACGTCGCGCTGCTGCAGCTGGCGGCCGACCGGGTGGCGCACGCGATCGACAACGCGCGCCTCTCCGAGCAGCGCGCGGTCACGCAGATCATGCAGCGCACGCTGCTGCCCGACGCGCTGCCCGACGTCCCCGGCCTGCGCTTCAGCGCGAAGTACCTCCCCGCCGGCAGCGGCGTGCGCATCGGAGGCGACTGGTACGACGTGCTGCAGCTCGCCAACGGGCGGCTCACGTTCGTGATCGGCGACGTGGTGGGACGCGGCGTCCATGCGGCCTCCGTGATGGCGGAGATACGCACGGCGCTGCGCGCCTACCTGATCGAGGGGCACCGGCTGGCGCACGTGATGGCGCTGCTCAACGACCTGCTCGTCTCGATGGGCTCGAGCCGCAGCGCGACCGCCGCGCTGCTCGAGCTCGACCCGGACCACGCGATGCTCGAGACGGTCAGCGCGGGACACCCGCCGGCCGTGCTCGCCGGGCCCGACGGGCTGCCCACGTTCCTCGAGCCGGCCCAGGGGATGCTCCTCGGCATCCGCGCCGGCGTGCAATACGTGACGCGCCGCTACCCGTTCCCGCCGGGCAGCGTGCTGCTGCTCTACACGGACGGGCTCGTGGAGCGGCGCGGCGAGGCGCTCGACGAGGGGCTCGGGCGCCTGCGCGGAGCGGTTCGCACCGCCGCCGCCGGCGAAGACTCGTCGTTCGCGGATCGCGTCTACCGCGCGCTCATCGGGGAAGCCTCGTCGCTCGAAGACGACATCGCGCTGCTCGCGATCGAGTCGCTCCCGCTCGGGCACGAGATCGAGATGACGCTCGATGCCGACACGAGCGTGCTGGTGGGCCTGCGCCGCACCGTCGGGCGCTGGCTCGCGAGCGCGGACGCCGGCGAGGAGGAGCTGTTCGACATCGCGCTCGCCACGTCCGAGGCCGCGGCCAACGCGATCGAGCACGCGTACGGGGCGCGCCGGGCCACGTTCAGCGTGCGCTGCGAGCGCGACGGGCCGAACGTGTGCGTCACCGTGGCCGACAGCGGGCGCTGGCGCGAGACCGCCACCTTCACGCGCGGCCGGGGCCTTGCGATCATGCGCGCGCTCGTCGACACCGTGGACGTGCAGCGCGCGAAAGCCGGCACGACCGTCACGCTGCGCAGGCGGCTCAAAGGGAAGGCATCGTCGTGAGCGCGCTCGACATCGAGAGCTTCGACGACGTACCTGTGGCGCGGCCCCGGGAGGACATCGACGCCGCAACCGCCGGCAGGCTGCACGCGCAGCTCGCAGCGTCGATGAGCGACGCACGCGATCGCCTGGTGCTCGATCTCGGCGAGACCGGCTTCGTCGACAGCGCCGGCGTCGACATGCTGCTGCGCCTGAACGAGCGCCTTCGCCAGCGACGCTCGCAGCTGCTGCTCGTGATCCCTGCCGGGTCGCACCTCGCGAGGCTCGCCGAGATCGTGGCGCTGCCGAGCCAGATACCCGTGCACGAGACCGTCGAGGACGCGCTCGCTTCGCTCTAGCGGTCCACGTGCAGAGCAGGGAGGCGATCGGGGCTGATCCCCTCCTGCACGCACGCGAGGTAGGCGATCCCGCGGTGGATCCCGTCGATCACGAGCACCGTGTCGTCGAACACGCCGATCCTGATGACCACGTCGTCGGTCCAACCGTCGCCGGCCATGTCCGTCGCGAACCTGTCGACGCGCAGGTCGTCCGCGGGGTCGCCGCCCGCGCGCACCGAGCGCGACCGCTGCCGGTAGATCGAGAGCAGCTCTCCGACCGTCTTGTAGTCGCGGTCGGTCTCGCCCATGAAGCTCGCGAACAGCGTCGGCGTGCTCGCGAGCTGGCCCGCGGATAGAGGCTGCAGCGCCATGCCCGCATGGTCCCGGCACGGCCTTCGCGGGCATATGGACAGCTGGCCAAGAGACCCGCATGCGCTTGTTACCGGCGTCCGACGGTGTTTCCTTCGCGAAAGTCCACGAAATCTCCGTGGCCCACGATCCGCCGGCTTCGTGTCCCTACCTCAAGGGAACGCTGATCGGCCCGGGCAAACGGCGGTACACGGCGAAGAAGTCCCGGTCGTCGGTGACGAGGTAGCGGTCGGCCGACTGATTCGGCTGGGGCTCGACGAACTTCGGGACCAGCCCGGGGTCGTGGGTGTAGGTGATCAGCGTGTGCCAATCGGGGTTGATGTCGAGCTCCATCGCGCGCACCGCGCCGATGTGCTGGAGGCTTCTCGCGATGGAGATCACCGTCTGGCCTTCGGCGGCGACGAAGATCAGGTTGCCGCGGCGATCGATGCCGACGCCGGTGCGCCACACGCGCGTGACGCCGCCGAGCGTGAACCCCCATTCCGGACTGTTGGGGTCTTCGTTCAAGGTGGGGTTCAGGCGCCCGTTCCAGACGATCGGCGCGAGGCTCTGGCGCGCCCAGGCGACATCCGGCCCAGCGCTCGGGCCTCCTTTCCACTTGACGATTCCAACGCGACCGTCCCGGTAGCCTACGAGCGTCGCTTTCCCGTCCTTGAGCGGCTCGTTGAGCCGGCCGTCGACGGTCGAGCCGTTTTCGCCGTCTTCGTAGGTGAAGCCGCCGTTGAAGGTCGCGAGCAGCCGCCAGCGCTGGCCGTTGGGCACCATCATCGGCCCACGCAGCACCGCGTTTGGCGGCTCGTAGCGGCCCGGGTAGTAGCCGATCGCGGTGCGTGCGTGGTCGAACCAAGCCACGTAGGCGAGCAGCTCGGGATATTCGGCTTCGGGGCGGAAGGTCGTCACCAGCACAGGTGGGCCGCCGTCGACCGGCGGTCCTGTCGGTTTCCAGATCCCTTCCCCGCGCAGCGGATGCGCGAACACCGGCTTGATCGCCGGCGGCCAGGGCGCGGTCTGCTTGCTGCGCGGCAGGGCAAGCCCGACGGCCGGCAGGCGCTTCGGCGCAGGTCCGCTCTTCTTAGGCGCGTTCGCGGTGTAGTAGATGTGCTCGACGTCGTCGACGATCGTGTTCCCGAACGGCACCTCGGCTCTCACCCACTCGACGCTGCGGGCGCTGAACGACATGCTCGTCGGCTTCAGCATCCAGACCGCGTATGAGGTAACCGCCCAGCCGAGCAGGCCGAGCAAGGGGGTTCCGATCAACAAGAGGCGGCGTCGCCGCCTGCGCCTGGCCACAGCCTTGGCCCGCTGCTCGCGGCGTGCCTCGAGCCGCTCGAGCGACGCAGAGACGCGGGCCGTGCCAGGAGCCTCGGACGGGTCGCTCATGTCCGGATGAGCGCCGCCACGGGGACCGCTAGGCACTTCCGCCAACCCAGCGGCGGGCGTGCCGGTTGTGGTCTCGCGCCACGGCCCAACCATAAGGGCGGCGGCGTCAAAGCCGGGTGAGAATGCCTTTATCGGCAAGCCGCCGGCCCGGCGAAGCAGAAAGCGGCCCCGTGAGCCGCCTTCCGATGCATCGGTTTCGATCTCTCCAAGACCAACGGAGAGGGAGGTGTGTGGTGCCACCTGATGGGCGACCCCCCGGCGGCGCTCCGAGCAGCTACCTCCGGGTGCGCGAGGACAAGGTCGACAAGGCCGGGAAGGTCAGTCTGCGCTACGACTCACGGCTCTACAAAATCGGCCTCGGCCGAGCCCACAAGGGCCGCTCAGTGAAGCTCCTGATCGCCGATCAGGAGACCCGCGTGATCGACACAAACGGCGAGCTGATCCGCGAGCTCACGCTCGACCCAAGCCGCTGCTACCAGCCGCTCGGATCGCGCTGAGCGTGTCCACGATGTCCCGAGACATCTGTCTCCGTCCCGACACACAACACAACGGAGAGGGAGGGATTCGAACCCTCGAACGAGGTTGACCCCCGTTACGCGATTTCCAGTCGCGCCCGTTCAACCGCTCCGGCACCTCTCCTGGGGTGTTCGCCACGATCCTAGGCCAGGCGCGCCCGCCATGCCGGCGGACGCGCCGGCGCGCCGCGCTGCGCCGCGCCGTTCGAGGGCGGCGCCGTGCCCGCGCGCGGCGCCGGGGAGCGCTCCTCGCGCCCCCGCAGCGCAGCGACCCGCGCGCCCCCGCGCTTGCTAGGCTCCCGCCATGGTGCTCGCGGCGGCCAGCCAGGCCTTCAGCAAGACCTTCGGGCTGGTCGTGACGTTCGGCGGGATCGGCGTGATCGTGAACGTGATCCTTGTCTACATAGCGGTGCAGATCCGCGGCGAGCGCCAGCAGAACAAGGAATACCTCGAAACGCGCCGGCAACCCGACGCCTGAGCGCGCTCGCCGCGCCATAAGATGAGCGGCGATGAGGCTCGGCCTGCTCTCGACGGCGCGCATCAACGCACTGCTCGTCGCCGGGGCCCGTGAGGCGAGCGGCGTCGAGGTCGTCGCCGTGGGCTCGCGCGACCGCGAGCGCGCCGAGCAGCACGCGCGGCAGCTCGGCATCCCGCGCGCCCACGGCTCCTATGAGGAGCTGCTGGCCGACCCGGAGATCGACGCGGTGTACATCGCGCTGCCCAACTCGATGCACGTCGAGTGGTCGCTGCGCGCGCTCGACGCCGGCCGCCACGTGCTCTGCGAGAAGCCGCTCTCGCGCCACCCCGAGCAGGTCGAGGCGGCCTTCGACGCGGCCGAGCGCAATGGGCGGGTGCTCGCGGAGGCGTTCATGTGGCGCCACCACCCACAGGTGAGCCGGCTGCTGGAGCTGCGCAGCGAGATCGGCGATCTGCGCCTGATCCGCGCGACGTTCTCCTTCCTGCTCGAGCGCCCCGGCGACCTGCGCCTCAGCGGCGAGCTCGAGGGCGGGGCGCTGATGGACGTGGGCTGCTACTGCGTGAGCGCGGCGCGGCTGCTGGGCGGCGAGCCGGCGTGGCTGAGCGCGCAGCAGGTGCGCGGCGGCGAGGGCGTGGACGTGCGCCTGGCCGCCGTCATGCGCATGCCCGGCGACGTCCTCGCGACGTTCGACTGCGGCCTCGACGACGCCGCGCGCGACGAGCTCGAAGTCGTGGGCACGCACGGCACGCTGTGGCTCGACGACCCGTGGCACTCGCGCAACCCCGCGATCGAGCTGCGCCGCGCCGGCGGCTCGATCGAGCGCATCGAAGCCGAGCGGCGCGACCCGTACGCGTGTGAGCTCGCCGAGTTCGCGGCGGCGGCCGCCGGCGACGCACCCCGGCGCTTCGGGCGCGACGACGCGGTCGCCCAGGCGCGCGCGATAGCGGCGCTGTACGCGAGCGCCGAAGCCAACGAACCAATGGAGGTGCAGCGATGAAGACGAGCCTCGGCATCTGGGCGTTCGGCCCGATGATCACGCGCTTCGTTCCCGGCGGCTACCAGCCGTCGCACGCCTACGACGCGGAACCGGTGGCGGCGAAGGTGCGCCGCGCCGTCGAGGGGCTCGGCGATCTGATCGACGGCTACGAGTTCCACTACCCGCAGGAGCTCTCCCACGAGAACCTCGCGGACGTACAGGATGCGCTCGCGGGCCACGACATCTACTGCATCGCGGGCGGGCTTCACCTCGACCCGCGCTTCGGGCGGGGAGGGCTCGTGAACCCCGAAGAGCACGTGCGCGCGGAGGCGAAGCGGATCGTCAACGAGGGCGCCGAGTTCGCCGGCTCGCTCGGCGCGAACATGATCATCTGGCCGGGGATCGAGGGCTACAACTATCCCTTCCAGACCCCCTACGTGCAGTCGTGGAAGTGGCTGATCGAGGGCATCGGCGAGGCCGCGGAGATCTGCAAACGCCACGGCGTGAAGCTGTTCCTCGAGCACAAGAACTCCGAGCCCGCGATGAAGATCCTGATGCGCAACATGGGCATGACGATCTACGTCGCCAACAAGCTGCGCGCCGAGGGGCTCGACAACGTGCAGGTCAACATGGACTGGCAGCACCTGCTCATGAACGACGAGCACCTGCCCGAGTACGCCGCGCTGCTGCATTCCGAAGGGCTGCTCGGCCACCAGCACGGCAACTCGGGCTGGGGCACCTTCGACGACGACAACATGCTCGGGAGCACCGCCTTCATGGAGACGATCGAGCTCGCGCTCGAGCTGCGCCGCTGCGGCTACGGCGAGAACGGCGAACGCCTGGGACTCGACCTGTACCCGTACACCGAGGACCAGGTGGGCGCGGTCAGGCGCTCGGTGCTGCAGTGGAACTTCATCGACTCGATCGCCGCGAAGATCGACGACGCGGCGCTGCGCGAGGCGCAGCAGCGCAAGGACGCGGTGACCGCGTACGAGCTCGTCTACGCCGCGCTCGGCGCGTGATCGCTCGCGAAGCCGCGCTGCGGGCGTGAGCGCATTCGGGCTCGACGTCGGCACGAGCGCCGTCAAGGGGCTCGCGCTCGACGGCGACGGAGCGGTGATCGCGGCGGCGGAAGCCGCCTATCCCCTGTCCACCCCCCACCCCGGATGGGCCGAGCAGGATCCCGAGGACTGGTGGCGCGCCGCGAGCCACGTGCTCGCCGAGCTCGAAGCCGCCGCGGGCACGCCGGTGGGCATCGGGCTCTCGGGCCAGATGCACGGCCTCGTCGCGCTCGATTCCTCCGATCGGCTGCTGCGGCCCGCGATGCTGTGGAACGACCAGCGCACGGCCGCGGAGTGCGCGAAGATCGAGGCCGCGCTCGGCCTCGAGCGGCTGATCGAGCTCACCGGCAACCGCGCGCTGCCGAGCTTCACCGCTCCCAAACTGCTGTGGGTGCGCAACCACGAACCCGACGTGTTCGCGCGCATCGCGCACGTTCTCCTGCCGAAGGACTACGTGCGCCTGCGCCTCTGCGGCGAGCACGCCAGCGACGTCGCGGACGCGTCGGGCACGCTCCTGCTCGACGTCGGCGCGCGGGACTGGAGCGAGGAGGTGCTCGACGCACTGGAGCTGGAGCGCGCATGGCTGCCGCGGCTGCACGAGAGCCCGGAGGTGAGCGGCGCCACGCCCGCCGGCGTGCCGGTCGCGGCCGGCGCCGGCGACCAGGCCTCGGGCGCGCTCGGCGCGGGAATCGACAGCCCTGGCCCGGTGTCGGTCGTGCTCGGCACCTCGGGCGTCGTGTTCGCGGTGCTCGAGCGCTATGCCGCAGACCCGCGGGCGCGGGTGCAGGTGTTCTGCCACGCGCTGCCCGGGGTGTGGCACGCGATGGGCGTGATGCTGTCGGCCGCGGGGTCCCTGCAGTGGCTTCACGCGATCCTCGATACGGACTACGAGCAGTTGACGCGCGAGGCGCAGGCTTGGCCGCCGTGCACCGAGGGCCTGCTGTTCCTGCCGTACCTAGCCGGCGAGCGCACGCCGCATGCCGACCCCGACGCGCGCGGCGCGTACGCCGGCCTAAGCATCCGCCACGACCGCGGCGCGCTCGTGCGCGCGCTGCTCGAGGGCGTGGCGTTCGGGCTGCGCGACTCGCTCGAGCTCGTGCGCGAGCTCGGCGCGCGTCCGGAGGTGGGTCGCGTCTCGGGCGGTGGCGCGCGCAGCGAGGAGTGGCTGCGGATCGTCGCCTCGGCGCTCGAGCTGCCGCTGCAGCGCACGACGGTCGAGGAGGCCGCGGCGTTCGGCGCCGCGCTCCTCGGCGGGGTGGCGGGCGGGACCTGGCGCGACGTGCCCGCCGCGGTCGCCGCGGCGGTGCGCCCGCGCGAGCGGATCGAGCCGGTGGCCGAGTGGGTCGAACCGTACCGCGAGGGGCGCAGGCGCTATGAGGCCCTCTACCCCGCGCTGCGCGCATGCCGCTGAAGCCGCCCGCGGACGCCGCCGTCTTCGACTTCGACGGCGTCATCATCGACTCGATCCCGCCGGTCGAAACCGCCATCAACGGAGCGCTCCGCGCGCACGGGTATCCCACGCGCAGCACCGCGGAGATCGCGCTGTGCATCGGCCCGCCCACGCCGGTCGCGTTCGCGCGCCTGACCGGCGCCGCCGAGGACTCGCAGATCGTGGCGGAATGCGTCGCCGGCTACCACGAGATCTTCGAGCGGGTGTACCTCGAGCAGACGCGGCTCGTGGACGGGATGGCGGAGGTGGTGCGCGGCCTCTCGGTCCCGCGCGCGCTCGCCACCGCGAAGGAGCGCAGGTTCGTCGCGCCGCTGCTCGAGCGCTTCGGGCTCGAGTTCGACGCGGTCAGCGCCCCGGCGCTCGCAGAGCCCAAGTCCGAGACGGTGGCGCGTGCGCTGCACGCCCTCGGATCGCCGCGCGAGGCGGTCATGGTCGGCGACCGCGTCTACGACATCGACGCGGCCCGCGCGAACTCGCTGCGGGTGATCGCGGTGACCTGGGGCACGGGACCGCGTGAGGAGCTGAGCTCTGCAGACGAGATCGTCGAGCGTCCCGCCGAGCTCGCCGCGCTGCTCACCTAGGCTCAGCGCAACGAGCGCGCCGGCCAGAAGCAGCAGCGAACAGGTTGCTCCAGTCGGCCGGGGAGTAGGGCATTGCGGGGAACCGACAGGCCGCACGTAGGATGGGCTCGGTGGATGAACGGCGCATCGAGCGGCTCGAGCGCGACGTAAGCGTCGTGGGCCTCGGCACGTGGCAGCTCGGAGCGGACTGGGGCTCGGTGAGCGCCGATGCGGCGCACGCGGTGCTCGAGGAGGCCGCCGGCGCGGGCGTCACGTTCTTCGACACCGCCGACGTGTACGGCGACGGGCGCAGCGAGCAGTTCTGCGGCGAGCTGCACGCACGCCACCCCGACGTGTTCATCGCCACGAAGATGGGCCGGCGCGTGGAGCAGCTCCCTGAGAACTACACCTCCGAGGCGCTGCGCAGGTGGAACGCGCGCTCGCTCGAGAACCTGAGCGTGGACACGATCGACCTCGTCCAGCTGCACTGCCCGCCCGACGAGGTGTACGAGGACGACGCGGTGTTCGCGACGCTCGACGAGCTCGTCGAGGAGCGGCGCATCCGCGCGTACGGGGTCTCGGTGGAGACGTGCGCGCAGGCGCTGCGCGCGATCGAGCGCCCGCGCGTGGCGAGCGTGCAGATCATCCTCAACTGCTTCCGCCTGAAGCCGCTCGACGAGGTGCTGCCGGCGGCGCGCGAGGCCGGCGTGGGGATCATCGCGCGCGTGCCGCTGGCCTCCGGGCTGCTGTCGGGGCGCTACGACGAGCACACCGTCTTCGCGCCCGACGATCACCGCAGCTACAACCGCCACGGCGAGTCCTTCGACGTGGGCGAGACCTTCTCGGGGGTTCCCTACGAGACGGGCCTACAGGCCGCGCGCGAGCTCGGCGGGCTGCTTGAGGAGGGCGTCACGCTCGCGCAGTTCGCCCTGCGCTGGGTGATCGACCAGCCCGGGGTGAGCACCGTGATCCCCGGCGCGCGCAGCGCCGAGCAGGCGCGCCAGAACGCCTCGGCCGCGGCGCTCGCGCCGCTTCGCCCCGAGCAGCTGCAGGGCGTGCGCGACGTGTACGACCGGCTCCTGCGCGAGCACGTGCACGCCCGCTGGTAGCGCGCGCCCGCAGCGGCTACGGCGCGCCCAGGGCGAAGTCGAGCGCCTCCTCGAGCACCCCCTGGCCCTCGAGGAAGTCCACCACGGTGTAGCGCGCGCGCAACCTCGCTCCGTAGCGCAGGCCGGCGCGCAGCATCGCCTCCTCGATGCCCAGATAGCCGGGCTCGCGATCGGGTATGCCGGCCCGCGTGAGCTCTGCAGCGACCGCGTCGAAGCGTGCGAGCGACGGCGCGAGCCGCTCGCGAATCTCCGCCCAGCGCCGCGCGTCGCCCGCCCACGGCGCCGGCGCCTGCGCGACGAGGCGCTGCTTCTCGGCCACCGCCGCGAGCACGTCGGGCGGCGGGTCGCCGATCCACTCGCGCGCGCCCGCGTCGAGCGGGTCCGCGACCGCGCGCGGCATGCGCGGCAGCTCCACGCCGCCGCCGAAGGCGAAACGCTGCAGGCGCATCGCGAACAGCGTCGCGTAGCCGACCTGCAGGCCGTGCAGCGCGCGCGGCCGGAGCCCCCGGCCGGAGAGCAGATCCCACAGGTGCGAGGCGTGGTGCTCGCAGCCGCTCGCGGGGCGCGAGCTGCCCACCTCGGCCATGATCGTGCCGGACTCGATCAGCGCGCGCAGCAGTCCCGCGACCGCCTGCACGTCGCCGCCGAGCAGCGCATCGGCGCTGAGCTCAGGCAGCGGTCCGAGCTCGCGCCACTCCTCGCCGTACAGCAGGTGCGCGGCGAGCCAGTCCACGCGCGCGGTGCTCTTGCCGAGCAGGTCGCCGATGCCAGCGCGCGTGAGCTCGGCGGGCGCCGCAGCCGCGATCCGCGGGTCGGCGAGGATGCTGCTCGGCGCGCGCGCGGGAAGCGTCAGCTTCACGCCGTCGCGTTCCATCGCGGCGACCCCCGACGCATACCCGTCCATCGACGCCGCCGTGGGCACGCTCACGAAGTCCCGCCCCGCGGTCTGCGCGGCGTAGCGCACGACGTCGGTGAGCGTGCCCGAGCCGACCGCGACGAGCCCTCCCTCGGGAAGCCGCGCGCGCACGTACGCGCTGCGCTCCTCGGTCGCGTGCAGGCCGGCGTCGAGGCGAAGCGTCTGCGCGCCGAGCTCCCGCGCGACGCGCGCGCCCGCGACCGGCTCGGTGTTGGCGTCCATCACGACCAGCGCCGGGCGCTCGACCACCTCGGCGATACGCTCGAGCGCGCCCTCCGCTACGACGATCACTGGCCGTAGTAGGCGTGCGGGCCGTGCTTGCGCTCGAAGTGCTTGAGGCGCACCGCGTCCGCGAGCGGCGCAGCGTCGGGCGAGAGCAGCGTGGTCAGCAGCGCCACCCGCGCCACCTGCTCGAGCGTGACCGCGGCCTCGACCGCCGCGGCCGGCGAAGCGCCCCACGCGAACGGCCCGTGGCCGCGCACGAGCGCGCAGCTGTCGTGCTCGGTGGTCGCCTCCACGATCGCCCTGCCGGTCGCCTCCTCATACCCCTCGGCGACCTCGGCGTCGCTCAGCGCGCGCGTCAGCGGGACCGGGCCCGCGACGAGGTCGGCGTGCGTGGTGCCGAGCAGCGGGATCTCGCGCCCCGCCTGCGCCCACGCGGTGGCCCACGTCGAGTGGGTGTGCACGATGCCGCCGATCCACGCGTACGCGCGGTACAGCTCGAGGTGCGTGGGCGTGTCGGTGGAGGGTTTGCGATCGCCCTCCAGCACGTTGCCGTCGAGGTCCACCAGCACGATGTCCGCGAGCGTCATCGACTCGTACGGCACGCCGCTCGGCTTGATCGCCACCACGCCGCGCTCGCGGTCGATGCCGCTCACGTTTCCCCACGTGAGCGTGACCAGTCCGTGCGCCGGCAGCGCGAGGTTCGCCTCGAGCACGGCCTCGCGCATCACAGCTCCTCGAGCTCGATGTCGAGCAGCTCCGCGAGGCGCCGCCAGCGTTCGCCGTGCGCGCCGAGGTTCGTCACGAAGTGGTGCGGGCCGCCGAGGCTGAGCCACGCGTCCATGAAGTCGCGCACGCCCGCGTTCGGGCGGAAGTGGAAGTAGGGCATCTCCACGTTCGGCAGCTCGGGCGTGTCGAGCACCTCGCCGTGCCCCACCAGAAGCCGCACCGCTTCGCCTTCGAGCTGCACGAGCGCCGCTGTGGTGGCGGGCCCGGGCTCGGCCGAGAACACGGTGGTGGGCGGGTTGCCGAGGCCGCCGATCCCCAGTTCGCGGTCGATCAGCCGCACGGGCCGGTCGCCGCGCGCGACCTTCCAGTTGCCCTCGCCCATGTGGCTCACGAGCACCGAGTCGAGCTCGAAGTCCATCGCGTAGAGCTCCGAGAAGTTCGCGTCGCCGATCAGCGTCTGGGCGGCGCACATCAGCATCAGCGTGCTCGTGTCCCCCTCCGCCGAGTAGCCGTATCCGTCGGCCATCAGGTTCGAGGCGGCGAGCAGCGGCAGCTGCTCGAACCGCCCGTCGCCGCCGACCGAGTCGAAGTGCGCGGTGAAGCCGCGGTAGCCCTTCTCCTCGAGCAGCTCGCGCAGCGCGATCTCGAAGCGCGCCGCGTAGGCGTGCGAGGCCGCGGGCAGCTTGGGGTCGAGCTCGAAGCGCTCGCCGTGCTCGGCCACGAGCGCAGCGATGCGCTCGTCGGCCACGCCCCGCATGCGCTCGTACAGCCCGCCGAGGTCCTCCGCGACGACCATCGCACCCAGCCGGCGCAGCATCGCGGGCGGGTCGTACAGGATGTCGCCCATCCCGTTCATCGGGTAGCCGAAGATCGCCACGCGCGTCGAGCGCAGCGCGCTGACCGCCGCGGCCGCCCGCGCCCAGTCGCCGAAGCGCGCGACGAACTCCCCGGAGTCCCACTCGCCGGTGATCACCGAGAACGGGATGCCCGAGCGCGCGAGCGCGTTCGCCTGGTCCTGCGCGCCGTGGATCCCCTGGTTGTAGGTGAGGTCCGCCATGTCCCACGCCGCGGTGATCGAGCGCTCGGGCTGCACGTTGGCGAGCAGCAGCGGCAGCGGCGTCTCGAGCAGCGCGCGCATGCTGCGCATCGCGGGCCCGTACGTGAGCATCACGATCGCGATCCCGTCGAGCTCGCGCGCGCCGTACTGGCGCACGATGTCCTCGATGTCCTCGCGGTTTCGCGCGGGGCGCACGAACTCGACCTCCGCCACCTCGGAGAGGCGCGCTGCGATCGCGCGCGCGTACTCGTCCTGGTGCTCGGTGATGCCGGGGAGCATCGCGTCGTAGAGCTCCTGCATGATCCCGAGCAGTCCGATCCGGGGCTTCACGGCGCGGCCCTCCTTTCGGTGTAGATGCGCTTCAGGCTGTGCAGCAGGCCGGCTTCGCTGCGGCCGAGCTGCTCGTACAGGCTGCGGTACACGGCGTACACCCGATCGTAGATCGCCTTGGCCCGCGCGTCGGGCTCGTAGCTGCGCGCGACGCCCGGCCGGGTGGCCGCGATCGCGGCCGCAATGTCTCCAAACGCGCCGGCGGCGAGCGCGCCGAACAGCGCCGCGCCGCGCGCGGGGATCTGCGTGGAGTCGGGGACGCTCACGCGCAGCCCGCTCGTGTCCGCGATCAGCTGCATCGTCAACGGGCTCTTCTCGGCGATGCCCCCGCACGCGACGATCTCCGAGAGCGCCAGCGAGTGCTCCTCGAAGTTCTCGACGATGCGGCGGTTCCCGAACGCGATCGACTCGAGCAGCGCGCGGTAGATCTGCTCGCGCGTGGTCTGCAGCGTGAGCCCGAACAGCGCGCCGCTGAGGTCGGCGTCGGCGAGGATCGTGCGGTTGCCGTTCCACCAGTCGAGCGCCACGAGGCCGCACTCCCCCGGGCCCACCGACGCGGCCGCGGCCTCGAACGCGGACAGCTCGGCGCCGGGCGGCGCAAGCTGCTCGACGAACCACGCGAGCATGTCGCCCACCGCGGCCTGGCCGGCCTCGTAGCCGTACAGCCCCGGCAGGATCCCGTCGCGCACGACCCCGGTGATCCCCGGCAGGCGCACCTCGCGCGGGTCGACCACGAGGTCGCAGATCGACGTGCCGACGACCATCACGAAGGTGCCCGGGGACTCGACGCCGGCTCCCGGCGCGGAGACGAACGAGTCGACGTTGCCGACGGCCACCGCGACCGTGTCCGCCAGCCCCAGCCTGGCGGCGAGCTCGGCGCGCAGCGTGCCCGCGCGCTCGCCGAGCGGCGCGAACTCGGTCCCGAGCTTCTCCGCGGGGCGGTCGAAGCCCGGGTAGGCCGCCTCGAAGTAGGCGACCGGCGGCAGGCCTTCCTGCGCCGACCACATCGCCTTGTAGCCGGCGGTGCAGCTCTGACGGCGCTCGACGCCGGTGAGGTACCACACGATCCAGTCGGTCGCCTCGATGAAGCCGCTGCACTCCTCGTAGATCTCGCGGTCCTCGAGCCACACCTCGATCAGCTTCGGGAAGTACCACTCCGAGGAGATGCGCCCTCCGTAGCGCCCGAGGAACGGCTCGCCGCGCTCGAGCGCGACCTCGTTGAGGCGATCAGCGACGGGCTGCGCGGCGTGGTGCTTCCACAGCTTCGGCCACGCGTGGGGGCGCGACGCGAAGCGCTCCTGCGTGAACAGCGGCACGCCCTCGGCGTCCACGGGCAGCACCGTGCAGGAGGTGAAGTCCACGCCGAGCCCCACGACGTACTCGCGGGCGGAGGGCTCGCGATCGAGCACCTCGGGGATCGCCCGCTCGATCACGGCCACCCAGTCGCCGGAGTGCTGCAGCGCCCAGTCGGGCGCCAGCGGCTCGCCCGAGGGCAGCGCGCGGTCGATCACGCCGTGCGGGTAGCGCACCTCGCTGACCGCGACCTCGGCGCCGGTGCGCAGGTCGAGCAGCAGCGCGCGCCCCGACTCCGTGCCGAAGTCGACGCCGAGCGCATATGCGGGAGCGCTCACTTCGGGGCGCTGGCCGATGCGCTGTGCGCCGCTTCGTCCGCTTCGATTGCTTCCTGGCGGGCGCGGCGGTACTCCTCGACGACGATCTCGGTGAGCTCTTCCACCGAGGTCTCGGAGGTGAGCTTGTCGAGCGCGATCACGCCGTCCTGGATCAGGTTGACGCGGTCGCAGGTCGCGAGCACGTGCACGTAGTTGTGCAGCACCATGATGATCGAGACCTCGCCGTCCTCCTTCAGGCGCTGGATCAGCTCGAGGATCTGGCCTCCCTCCTTGGCGCCCATCGCCGCGAGCGGCTCGTCGAGCAGCAGGATGTTGGCCTCACCGTGCACGGTGCGCGCGACGGCGATCGCCTGGCGCTGCCCGCCGGACAGGCGCGCGACCGGCACGTTCAGGCGCGGGATGTTGATCCCGATGTCGTCGAGAGCCTTGCGCGCTTCGCGTCGCATCTGCGCGTTGGCGAGGACCGGGATCGGCCTGTGCACGGGCTCGCGCCGTAGGAACAGGTTGTGGTAGACGGACAGCTCGTCGATCAGCGCGAGGTCCTGGAAGACCGTGTCGATGCCCTTGGCACGCGCTTCCTCGACGTTCTTCGGTGCGTAGGGCTCGCCGTGCAGGAACATCCTGCCGGAGTCCTGCTTGTGAAAGCCGGTGATCACCTTGATCAGCGTTGACTTGCCCGACCCGTTGTCGCCGAGCAGCCCCAGCACCTCGCCCTTGTGCAGGGTGAGGCTGAGGTCGCGCAGGGCGATGGTCGGGCCGAAGCTCTTGCGGATGTGCTCGACCCGCAGCACCTCCTCGCCGCGGGCGTGGGCGGCCGGCTCGCCGGCGGAGCCCGGCGCCGTGCCCGGCTTCGTGCCCTCGGCCAGCTCGTCGCGCGCGACCTCCTCGGCGGGCAGCATCGGCTGGTCGGGCGGGAGCCCCTCTGGCGGCGGCTCAGCCAAGGCCCGACCCCGTCCGCACTTTGTTGACGAGCACGTTGAGCGACATCGCGATCACGATCGCGAGACCCAGGTACAGGTCGAGGTAGTCGGCGCTGACGCCCTTGATGATGAGCCCGTCGTGCAGCACGCCCAGGAACAGCGCGCCGATCAGCGCGCCGACGACCGTGCCGGAGCCGCCAAGCAGCAGCGTGCCGCCGATCACCGCCGAGGCGATCGCCTGGAAGAGGATTTCGTTCGAGCCCGAGGGGTCGGGTGTGGCGCTCACGGTGCGCACCGACTCGAGCATCCCGACGAAGCCCGCGAACGTGGCGCACATGATGAAGTTGCGGATCAGCACGAGCCGCACGCTGATCCCGGCCTCGGCCGCGGCGAGGCGGTTGCCGCCGACGGCGACCGTGTAGACGCCCCAGCGCGTGAACGTCAGCAGCGCCTGCAGGAGTCACGACGATCCCGAGCGCCCAGAACAGCTCAGAGTAGGTCCCGCCGCCGAACACCTGCGCGAACGAGGTCACGCGCAGCGAGGAGGTGCCCGGCGTGGTCACGGGCGCCCCGTGTGAGATCACGAGCGTGATGCCGTCGAGCGTGAACAGCATGCCGAGCGTGGCCACGAACGAGGAGATCCCCACGACCGCGATGAAGAAGCCGTTGATGAGGCCGATCAGCCCGCTGCCGACGAGCGAGATGATCAGCGCCGGTATCAGCGGCACGCCGTTGGTGGCGAGCTTGTAGTAGAGGAACGGCGTGATCAGGTACGTGGCGCCGATCGACAGGTCGATCTCGCCGTTGATCATCACGAACACCTCGCCCGCGCCGAGGATCGCGAGCGGCGCGAAGTACGGCAGCAGCGTCTTGAAGTTGCCGGTCGTGAAGAAGTTGTTCGCGTTCGACCGCGAAGTAGATGATCGTCACGATCGTGACGACGATGATGCTGCCCTCGCGCAGCGTGAGCGCGCCGCGGAGGTACTTCAACCCGCTCGCGCCGAGGGCGCGGCGCTGGGCCGGGCCCTCGGCTGGAGGATGTGCGGGAGTCTGGCTGCCTGACGCGACCGCCACGACTGGAGCCTAGGAGACTCCGACCGCCGAGGAGGTTCCCTCGAAGCGGCTTTTCGTGCTGTTGTACGGCTCGACGGTTTCCTTGGTCAGGAACTTCAGGCCGGTGTCGACGTCGGCGATGCCCGACAGTTTCTTCGACACCTGGTAGAGGAACAGCTCGAGGATCGGCAGGAAGCCCTGCAGGTAGGGCTGCTGGTCGATCGTGAACTGCGATGTCGCCGGCGGCGAGCAGCTGCTCGGTGACTTCGAGCAGGTCGTAGCCGCCGCCCTTGACCTTGCCGGCCACGCCGTGTTTCTGGATCGTCTTGGCCACGCCTTCCGTCGAACCTGCGTCCACCGCGAACATGCCCTTCGTGTTGGGGTGACCCGTCAGATACGAATCGATCACCGTGAGCTCGCCCGGGACAGATGCGCCGGTCGTGATCGTGTGCGTGGTGATCGAGGAGTGTTTCTTGAGGGTCTTGATCGCGCCGTTGATGCGCGGCTGGATGTTGAGCTGGCCCGGCGTCGCGATGAACAGCGCCACTTCGCCTTCGGGCACGAGTTCGGCGATGTGTTCGCCCATCTGTTCGCCCGACACTTCGAGGTCCTGCCCGATGTAGGCGAGGCGCGGGTTGCCGGTGGCGTCGGCGTTGTAGGCGACGACCGGGATGCCCGCTTTGATCGCGGACGCCACGGGCGAGTTGAACGCCGTCGGGTCGACCAGCGACACGCCGATCCCGTCTACGCCGCTCGTGACGGCGCTGTTCAGCGCGTTGACCATCTGGCTCACGTTGCTGAGCTTTCCGAGCCGGTCCACTGGTAGGAGCAGCCGAGCAGTTTGCACGCGTCCGCGGCCCCGTACTGGGTGGGCACGAAGAACGGGTTCGTCGTCACGTGGTTGACGAACGTGAATTTGTAGTTGGGGTGCGATGCCGAAGATGCCGGCCGAGCTGCTGCCGCCGCTGGCGCTGCTGCTGTTCGACCCGCTCGAGCCGCACGCGCTCAGAATCGTCCCCACCGATCCTGCCGCCACCCCCGTGAGCGCCGTGCGGCGCAGAAACGCGCGCCTGTCGAAGCCCGGACGGTCCTTCTCTGTCCGCTCCATGAACTCCAGACGTTCCACCGCCTCGTGGGCGTGGTCGCTGTCTGACATGGCGCCTCCTTCCGCGTGGTTGTCGCAAACGCTACGCACCGCGCACACTACCTCGTATCGCCCGCGGAATGACAGTACGGCGCGGGCCGTGCGCAACGAGCCTGCGCGCGGCGCGATCGGCCCGCTGCGGGAAGGCTCGGGGCGGATACCCTCGGCGCATGCCCAGCGAGAAGCCCGGCGGCGCAGGAGGCGCGCGGCGACCGCGCGCGGCGGGCGACGCCGCGCCCGTGGCGGGCGGGCACGAGCCGGCCCCGGCGACGGAGCGCATCGGGCCGCTCGCGGTGTCGCGCAACGCCAAAGCCGATGGGCGCAGGCTGCTGCTCTTCAGCCGCGTGGACCGCGCAGGCGGCTCGGCGGGCGATCGCGCGGGCGGCGAGATCGCGCGCGGCACGGGCGAGCGCGGGGAGCACGAGCGAACGTGAGCGAGCTGCGCTTCGACGAGCTGCGCGGCGAGGAGGTCGTCTACGCGATCCACCGCCAGGACCGCACGTTCCTGCCCTCGCGCGACCACTGCCCGCTCGACCCCACGCGGCCGGGCGGGCCCGAGACGGAGATCCCCTTCCCCGCAGTTCGAGATCGCCGTGTTCGACAACCGCTTCCCCGCGTTCGAGGCGCCGCTGCGGAGCCGCGGAGGTGGTCGTCTACACCGACCGGCACGACGGCTCCTTCGGCGACGCTCGCGCCGGAGCGCGCCGAGGCGCTGATGTGGGTGTGGCGCCACCGCTACGCGGAGCTCGGCGCGCGCGAGGACATCGACTACGTGATCATCTTCGAGAACCGCGGCGTCGAGGTCGGCGTGACGCTGCACCACCCGCACGGGCAGATCTACGGCTACCCGTTCCTGCCGCCGGTGCCGCGCGCTCGAGCTCGCCGCCGACGAGCGCCTCGGCGGCTGCGCGCCGTGCGTGCTGCTGGCGCGCGAGCTCGAGCGACGGCGCGCGCATCGCTGCACGAGAACGACGCGCGTCGTCGCCTACGTCCCCTACGCCGCGCGCTGGGCCTACGAAGCGCACGTGGTGATGCGCGAGCACCGCCGCGAGCCTGCTGCGACTGCGAGCCGCGCCGAGCTGCGCGAGCTGGCCGCGGCGCTGCAGGCGCTCGTGCGCGGCTACGACGCGCTGTTCGACCGCCCGTTTCCCGTACGTGATGGTCGTGCACCAGGCGCCGACCGCGACGCGCGCGCGGCGGCCGGACGCACGCGGCGCGGGCACCTGCACGTCGAGTTCTACCCGCCGCTGCGCACCGCCGAGAAGCTCAAGTACCTGGCCGGGCTCCGAGCAGGGCGCGGGCACGTTCATCTCCGACACGCTGCCCGAGGAGTCGGCCGCCGCGCTGCGCGAGGCGATCGCCCGTGCCGCGTGAGCGCGCGGCCGCGTTCGCGCCCGGGCGCGTCAACCTGATCGGCGAGCACACCGACTACAACGACGGCCTCGCGCTGCCGTTCGCGATCGCGCAGGGGATCACGGTGCGCGCGACGGCGATGTCAGGCGCGGCGCGACGGCGCGGGCTCGTCGAGGCGTGCGCGATCGACCTCGGCGAGAGCGACGCGTTCGCGCTCGGCGACCCGCGCGCCCGCCGACGGCTGGCGCGCGTTCGTGCGCGGCGCGGTCGCCGAGCTCGACGCGGCGCGGGCTTCGCGCTGCGCCGGCGCGCGCCTGCGAGATCGGCGGCGACGTGCCGCGCGGCGCCGGGCTCTCCTCCTCGGCCGCGCTCGAGGTCGCGCTGTGCCTCGCGCTGCTCGAGCTCGGGTCGCAGCGAGCGAGCCGGGCGCGGTCATCGAGCGGCTCGACCTGATCGAGCTCGCGCGCCTGTGCGCGCGCGTCGAGAACGACTGGGTGGGCGCGCGCAGCGGGCCTGCTCGACCAGCTCGCCTCGCTGCTACGGACGCGCGCGACACGGCGCTGCTGATCGACTTCCGCACGCTCGTCGATCGAGCACGTGCCGCTGCGCCTCGGCGGCTGGCGGCTCGTCGTGCTCGACTCCGGCGAGCGCCACGCGCACGCGAGCTCGCGGCTACAACGAGCGCCGCGCGCGAGTGCGCGCGCGCGTGCGAGCTGCTCGGCGTGGCGTCGCTGCGCGACGCGAGCGCCGGACGCTCGCCGCGGCTGCCCGAGCCGCTGCGCCGCCGCGCGCGCCACGTGCTCGGCGAGAACGAGCGCGTGCGCGCGGCGGCGCGCGCGCTGCGCGCCGACGACCTGCCCGCGCTCGGCGCGCTGCTCGACGCCTCGCACGCGAGCCTGCGCGACGACTACGAGGTCTCCACGCCCGCGGTCGAGGCGACGGTCGCGCGCGCTGCGCGACGCGGGCGCCGCGGGCGCGCGCATGGTCGGCGGCGGCTTCGGCGGCAGCGTGCTCGGGCCTGTTCGCGCCCGCACGCGAGCCGCCGCGCGGGCGCGCGCGAGGTGCGCCCGGGCGCGGGCGCGCACCTGCTCGACGAGCTGAGCTGACTGCAGCAGCGCGGCGCCGGCGCACGAGCGCGCACGCGGTCACGCACCACGGCCAGCGACAGCGCCGCCAGCGCTCCGTCGAGCGGCGCCAGCAGGCCCGCGCAGCGAGAGCTGCTTCGGCGCCGCCGTCGGGCAGCGTGCGCACGCCGGTGACCGAGCGCGTGCGCCGGCGCAGCTCGCGCGCGGGCGAGCTCAGCCGCCGCTGCGCGACGCTCATCGCGGTGCAGCCGAGCGCGATCAGCAGCCCCGGGCAGCGCGATCTTCTCGGCGTTGACGAAGTAGCCGGTGAACGCCGGGAACGCCGCCCCACCCGATCGCGAACCAGAGGTCGCTGTGCAGGCGCCCGCCGACCAGCTCGAGGTTGTACGCGGGCAGGAACAGCCCGCCGGCGACGCACGAGCGGCGCGAGCCACGCCGTGACCGTGAGCGTGCCCGCGACGCCGATCGCGAGTGCGCCGAGCAGGCTCGCGCCGGCGAGCGCGAGCAGCGTGCGGTCGCTCAGCGCGGTGCGCAGCGGACGGTCGTGGAGCTCGTCGAGCGCGTGCGCGGCGACGCCGACCGCGAGCGCGAACGCGGCGAGCCCCCACAGCAGGCGGTTGACGTACAGGTGCGGCGCCACCGCGGCGCCGATCGCGAAGTAGCTGAGGTGCCAGGCGGTGTACGGCGGATGCAGCAGCGTGAGCAGCTCGCCGAGCGCGCCCGCGTCCGAGCGCGTAGAACGCGGGGCGCTCAGGCGACGCGGGCACCGCGCCCTCCGCAGCTGCTCGCGCGGGCGCGCACCTCAGGGCGCCTCCTCGCGCTCGGCCCACATCACGACGCCGCCGCCGAAGCTCATGCGCCGCACGCGCACGTCGCGCAGCCCGGCATCGCGCCAGTAGCCGACGATCCGCTCGAGCGGGTGGCGCTCGTAGAAGCCGCGGATGCTCGGGCCGAGGAAGCGGCCCACCTCGCGCCCACTCGCGCGAGAACAGGCTGCCCGAGCACCGGCAGGCCGACGGCGGTGTACAGCGCGCCAGGCGACGCGCGCTGGCGCCACGGCGGCACCCCGAACTCGAGCGAGGCGATGCGCGCGCCCGGGCGCAGCACGCGCGCGAGCTCGCGCATCGTCGCCGGCGGATCGTCGACGTAGCGCAGCAGGTAGGTGAACGTCAGCGCGTCGAAGCTCGCGTCTGCGAACGGGCAGCGCCTCCGCCTGCGCCTGCACGAGCTCCACGCGCTCGCCGCGGCCCGCGAAGCGCGCGCGCGCGCCGGCGAGCATCTCGGCGCTCTGGTCGACGCCCACGACCGTGCAGTCGCAGCGCGAGCGCAGCTCGGCGGCGACCATGCCGGTGCCGGTCGCGACGTCGAGGATGCGCTGCCCGGGGGCGGGCGCGAGCGCGTCCACGAGCGCGCGGCGCCAGCGCGGGTCCTGCCAGAAGCTGAGCGCCGCAGACAGCGCGTCGTAGCGGCGCGGGCAGGCCGCGGAACAGCTCGAGCGCCTCGCGCTTCCTCGGCGAGGCGACGCCGACGGCGTCGCTGGCTGCGGGACCGCTCATGTGCGTCGATCTGAAAGGCTAACCGCCGGGCGCCGCGGGGCGCGCCGGGGCGAGAGCGAGGCACGCGGACATGGCGGGACAGAACGGGGCAACCGGCGGGGAGCGGGTGATGCTGGTCACCGGCGCGTCGAGCGGCATCGGCGAAGCGCGGCGCGCAGGCTCGCGCGCGAGCCGGGCGCGCGGCTCGTGCTGGTGGCGCGGCGCGAGGATCGCCTGCGCGCGCTCGCGCGGGAGCTCGGGGCAACTCGCGTGTGCGTGCTCGCGCTGGACCTGCTCGACGAGGACGCGCCGCGGCGCGTGCTCGACCACTCACCGAGCACCACGGCAGGCTGGACCTGCTGGTCAACAACGCGGGCGCGTCGTGGCGCGCGCGCTTCGCGGACGGCGGCTACGAGAACGTGCGCCGCACGATGGCGATCAACTTCGACGCCCAGGTGCGGCTGACCGAGGCGCTGCTGGCGCTGCTGCGCGCCTCGGCCCCGAGCGCGATCGTCAACGTCAGCCTCGACCGCGGGCCGGGTCGCCCGCGCGGGCGCGGGCGCGTACAGCGCCTCCAAGTTCGCGCTCGCGGGCTGGTCGGACGCGCTGTGGGCGGAGGAGCGCCCGCACGGCGTGCACGTCGGCCTGGTGCTGCCGGGCTTCATCTCGACGGAGGGCTTCCCGCAGTCGGAGCTCACCGGCAAAGCGCTCACGCGCTGGGTCGTCTCCACGCCGGAGCGCGCGGCGGAGGCGATCTACGACGCGGGCATGAGGCGCCGCCCCGAACGCTACGTGCCGCGCGCGTACGGCCTGGTGGCGATGCTCAAGGGGCTCGCGCCGGGGCTCGTGCGCAGCGCGCTCGGAGCGGGCGCGGCGGGCGTGATGACGACGAGCACCGGCGCGGACGCGGCGGAGCGTCAGGGGTCGAGCTCGCCGGCGTAGAGCGCGAACACCGCGCCCTGCGGGTCGGCGACCACGCCGATCTTGGCGTTCGGCACGTCGATCGGGCCCGCCATCACCGTGCCGCCGAGCTCGCCCACGCGCGCGAGCGCCGAGTCGATGTCCTGCACGGCGAAGTACGCGAGCCAGTGCGGCGGCGTGCCGGGCGGCATCGGCTCGGTCATGCCGCCGTTGCCGGCGCCGCGGTTGGCGATCATCAGGTAGCGCATGTCCATGTCGGGCGCCAGCGAGACGGTCCACCCGAACAGCTGCGAGTAGAACTCGCTCGCGCCGTCGAGGTCGGGGCTGGCGAGCTCGTTCCACACGAGCGCTCCCGGCTCGTTGACGAGCGCGGCGCCTGAGTGGCTGCCCGGCTGCCACACCATGAAGTAGGCGCCCTGCGGGTCGGTGAGCACCGCCATGCGCCCCGAGTCGAACACGTCGAAGGCGGGCGCGTGCGCGCCGCCGCCGAGCTGCATCGCGCGCTCAACCACCTCGTCGGCATTCTCGACGGAGATGAAGCTGTTCCACAGCGGGGGCACCCCCGCGTCGCGCTGCTGCTGGGGCTGCGGGGCGATCGCGGCGACCTGCTTGCCGCGTACGCTCATCATCGAGTAGAAGGCGCCCTCGCCCATCGGCAGGTCCTCGGCCTCCCATCCGAACAGCGAGCCGTAGAACTGCTTCGCCCCGGGCTGGTCGGAGGTGGCGAGTTCGACCCAGCAGAAGGTTCCCGGCTCATATCCGCTGCGCTCGCCCATCGCGAGGCGCACACTAGCGCGCGCATGGACCGCGCGCGGCGCCCGCCTCAGCGCGGGTCGCGCCACATGGCCCACATCGTGGGGCCGCGGCGGGCGAGCTTCAGCTCGCGCGTCACCTTGAACCCGTGGCGCGCGTAGAAGTCGATGTTGCTGCGCTTGGAGGACTCGAGGTACGCGCCGACGCCGTCGCCGTCGCACTGGTCGAGCACGCCGGCCAGCACGCGCGAGCCGAGGCCCCTCCCCTGCTCGCCGGGCTCGGTGCCGAGCACGGCCAGGTAGAAGTGCTCGGGCGAGCGCGGGTGGCGCATTTCCAGCTTGTTCCACCCGTACGCGACGAGCGGCAGGCGCGCGAACAGCCGCGGGTGCAGGAAGCACGGCACGAGCGCGAGGATTTCGGAGACGCTCGCGTGGAAGTGACCCGGCGGCGCCCACAGCGCGGCGGAGCTGAGCTCGTCGTTCGTCCACACCTCGGCGTGGCCCATCAGCTGGCGCATGCGGGTCGCCTGGAAGCGCTCGAGCGCGCCCAGCCGCAGCCCGTCGGGGCGCCACGCCCACGACGCCACGGGGTCGTCGAGGAAGGCGCGCGCGAGCATGCGCGCGAGCCCCGGCACGTCCGCGGGCGTGGCGCGGCGGATCTCGGGCTGCTGCGCGGAGTTCACGTCGAGAACGCGCTTGCGAGCAGCTCGTAGGAGCGCACGCGCGCGCGGTGATCGTATGTGATCGTCACGATGATCGCCTCCTGCGCGCCGTATCCCGCCACGACCTCCTCGAGCTGCGCGCGCACGGTCTCGGGCGACCCCACGAGCGCGCGCCGTCCCGGGATCTGCGCGCCCGCGCCGGCGCCGTGTTGCGCGAGGAACTCGAGCGCGCGCTCGGGCGGCGGGATCGCGATCAGCTCGCCGCGGCGCAGCAGCGCGAAGGCCATGCGCGCGCTGGCGGCAAGCCGCCGCGCCTCCTCGTCGGTGTCCGCGCAGATCACCGCCACCCCCACCGCCGTGGGGACGGGCGCGCCGGCGTGCGGGCCCGCGGCGAGGCGCTCGCGGTAGAGCGCGGCGATGGGAGCTCCGCCCGGGTTGATGAAGTCGGCGAACGCGTACGGCAGCCCCAGCTCGGCGGCCCACAGCGCGCTCTGCTCGGAGGAGCCGAGCAGCCACGGCTGCGGGCGCTCGGGCAGCCCCGGGCAGCGTCTGCGCGAGGCGCGCGAAGGGGAAGTCCTCCGGCAGGCTGTCCTGCGAGGTAGCCGAGCAGCTCCGCGAGCTGCTGCGGGAAGTCGTCGGGCGCCGCCTGGCGGCGGTCGCGCTGCAGCGCGAACGTGGTGAGCGGGTCGGTGCCCGCGGCGCGGCCGAGCGCGAGGTCGATGCGCCCCGGGTAGAGGCCCGCGAGCAGGCTGAACGTCTCGGCGACCTTCAGCGGGCTGTAGTGCGGCAGCATCACGCCGCCGCTGCCCACGCGGATGCGCTCGGTGGCGGCGGCGACCGGGCCGATCAGCGCCTCGGGGCTGGGGCCCGGCGAGCATCGGCCCGCCGTGGTGCTCCGCGAGCCAGTAGCGGTGGTAGCCGAGCGCGTCCGCCGCGCGCGCGAGGTCGAGCGTGTTGCGCAGCGCCTGCGCGGGCGTCGAGCCCTGCGAGACGGGCGACTGGTCGAGGACGGAGAGGCGAAGGGTGCTGGGCACGCGCTACGGTTAGCGGGGGAGGAAGGGAACCAATGTATTCGCCCGTGCTATTCCGGGACCGCGCGCGTCCCGTCCAGATCATCCTCGGCGGCGTCGTGCCGTTTGCGATCGGGGCGATCGCGGGTGTGCTGGTCGGCACCTCGGTGGCCGCCTACTGGGCGGTCGGGGCGGTGGCCGCGGTGGGCGGCTTCCTCGCGGGCTTCGAGCACCAGGACGGCTGGGGCGGCGCGGACCGCGGCGTGGTGGGCGGCGCGATCTACGGGACCGGCCTGCTGGTCGCGCACGCGATCGCGGGCACCCACGCGAAAGTCTCGCTCGGCAGCTTCCCACCGCTGCTCGCGGTCGTGACCGCGATCGCCGGCATGCTGTTCGGCGCGGCCGGCGGGCGCCTCGGGCGCACCATGTTCCGACACCGGGCCGCGGGCGAGCCGGCGGTGGGCGGCGCAGCCGCGGAGCCCGTGGGCGAGGTCGAGGAGATCGCGGGCTGACCCGCGCTCATTCGGTGCGGCGGCGAAGCGTGGCCGCGCCGAGCGCCACGGCGACGCTCACGTAGCCGAGCACGATCGCGAGATCGCCCCACAGCGCGGCCGACAGGGTGACTTCGCGGCTCAGGTGGTGGACCGCGTCCACCGCGTATGACATCGGCATCGCGTCGGAGATCGCGCGCAGCACGCTCTGCATGTGCGCGCGCGGGGTGAGCAGGCCGCACAGCAACAGCTGCGGCACGATCGTGGCCGGGAAGAACTGGACGACCTGGAACTCGCTGCGCGCGAACGCGCTCGCGAGCAGCCCCAGCCCCATCCCGAGCAGCGCCACGAGCAGCGCGAGCAGGGCGAGCACGAGCTTGGAGGCGGCCACGTGCAGGCCCAGCAGGCCGAGGCTCACCCCGAACACCGCAGCCACCTGCACGGTCGCGAGCAGGCCGAAGGCGGCGCCGTAGCCGAGCAGCAGCTCGAGCTTGGCGAGCGGCATCGTGAGCAGGCGTTCGAGCGTGCCCGTCGTGCGCTCGCGCAGCAGCGACACCGAGGTGACGAGGAACATCGCCATCAGCGGGAACAGCGTGAGCAGCGGCGCCCCCGCGGCGTCGAACACGTGCGGGCGGCCTTCGTAGACGAAGCGCAGGAGCGTCATGAGCACGCACGGAACGCTCACCACCAGCGCCACCGTGCGCGGGTCGTGGCGGAGCTGGCGCAGAACGCGCCGCGCCGTGGCGAGCACGAGCGGGGCGCTCACACGCTCGCCTCCGCGCCGGCGCCGACGAGGTCGAGGAACGCCTCCTCGAGGTCCGCCGCGCCGGTCCTCGACATCAGTGCCGCCGGTGAGTCGTGGGCGATAAGGCGCCCGGCGCGCAGCAGCAGCACCTGCTCGCAGCGGCGCGCCTCGTCCATCACGTGCGAGGACACCACGAGGCTCGCGCCGCCTGCGGCGAGCTCCGCGAACAGCCCCCACAGCTGGCGCCGCAGCACCGGGTCGAGGCCCACCGTGGGCTCGTCGAGCAGCAGCAGCTCGGGCTCGCCGAGCAGCGCTGTGGCGAGCGACACGCGTGCCTGCTCGCCGCCCGACAGCCGGCGCACCGCGCGGTTCGCCAGCGGCGTCAGCTCCACGCGCGCGATCGCGAGCTCCCGCGCCTGAGCGCCCAGGCCCAGCAGCTCCGCGAAGTAGGCGATGTTCTCGCGCACCGTGAGGTCGCTGTAGACGGAGTGCGCCTGGGGCAGGTAGGCCACGCGCCTGCGCAGCTGCGGGCGCCCCGCCTCGACGCCGAGCAGCCGCAGCTCGCCCGAGACACCTCGCTGCACGCCCACGAGCGCGCGCATCAGCGTCGTCTTGCCGCACCCGCTCGGCCCGATCAGGCCCGCGACCTCGCCCGCGGCGATCTCGAAGCTCAGCCCGTGCAGGACCTCGACGCCGCCGCGCTCGACCACCAGGCCGTCCGCGAGCACCGCCGCTGCGCGCTCGCCCACAGCGCTCTCATCCCCCGCTTGCGCGAGGCACCGGCGGCGCCGGGCACGGCACCTCGGATCGCGTGTGGGTCATGGCGTGAAGCTAGCGGCGCGCACATGCCCGCCATATCCGGTGCTTTCCCGGAGGCCGCGCGGAAACCCCGCAGTCTTCCGCGGCGGCCGCCCAGGTAGGCTGCAACCGATGAGCGACGCGAGCGGCGAGCCCGCCTACCACCTGTTCCTCGAGCGCCAGGAGGTGGCGCCCACCGCGAGCGCGCTGCGACTGCTGATCTCCGACGAGGCGCACGAGCCAGCGATCCGCCGTCTCGCGCGCGAGGTGCTCGCACAGCTGGACGGCGCGCCCGACGAGCGCGGCCTGCTCACGCTCACGCTCGCGCCGCAGCAGATGAAGATCACGCACAGCGCGCTGCGCCTGCTCGTCAACGACCTCGGCCGCGGCGAGGCGGGTGAGCGCGACGTGCTCCGCGCGATCCTCGCCAAGCTGCCCGACGAGCACGTGATGCGCGCGATCGAGATCACCTGAGCGCGGCGCGCGCCGCGGCGTCCGCCCACTCCGGGGCGCCGTCAATCCCGGGCGCCGCCTATTCGGGCTCGGGCTGCATATCGATCGCTCCGCACGGGCACTCCGTCGCGCAGATCCCGCAGCCCTTGCAGTAGTCGTAGTCGATTTCGTACTTCTCGCCGGGCTCGAGCTTGATCACCGCGTTGTCGGGGCACAGCCCGTAGCAGTTGTCGCATTCGAAGCAGTTGCCGCACGACAGGCAGCGGCGCGCCTCGAACAGCGCGCTGCCCTCGTCGAGCCCGATCTGCACCTCGGCGAAGTTCGACTGGCGGCGGATCGCGTCGAGCCGCGGCTGCATCGTCTTGGGCGCGTCGTCGTAGTACCACGTGTTGAGGTGATCGAACGTCGCGGGCGTGCGCGCGGGCGGCTCGGCGTAGGTCCCGCCGCGCAGCCACGCGTCGATGTTGCGAGCCGCGCGCTTGCCGTGCCCGATCCCCACCGTGACCGAGCGCTCGGCGGGCACCATGTCGCCGCCCGCGAAGATGCCCGGGGAGCCGCTCATCATGGAGCCGTCCACCTGCAGCACGCCGTCGTCCACCTCGAGGCCCGCCACGCCGTCGAGCAGCGACAGGTCCGTCTCCTGCCCGAGCGCCAGCACGAGCGAGTCGGCGTCGAGCTCCTCGAGCTCGCCCGTCGGCTGCGGGAAGCCCGTCTCGTCGAGCTCCATCCGCTCGATCACGAGCTTGCCCTGCTCGGCGCTCTTGACCGTCGAGAGCCACTTCATCACGACGCCCTCTTCGAGCGCTTCCTCGAGCTCCGACTCGTGCGCGGGCATGCGCTCCTGGGTGCGCCTGTAGACCACGATCGCGTCGCTCGCGCCGAGCCTCTTGGCCGTGCGCGCGGCGTCCATCGCGGTGTTGCCGCCACCGTAGACGACAACGCGCCGCCCCAGCATCGGGCGCTCCTCGCCCTCCATCGAGCGCAGCAACGTGACCGCGTCGAGGATGTGCGCGGCCTCGCCGGCCGGGATGTATGCGCGCTTGCCGATCTGCGCGCCGACCGCGAGGAAGACCGCGTCGAAGCCGCCCTCCGCCATCTCCTCGCGCACGTCGCGGACCGTGTGTTCGAGCACGAGCTTCACGCCCAGCGCCAGGATCCGGTCGATCTCCGCGTCGAGCACGTCGCGCGGCAGGCGGTAGGTGGGGATGCCGTAGCGCATCATGCCGCCCGGGCGCGAGCCCGAGTCGCGGATCTCGACCTCGTGGCCGAGCATCGTCAGGTGGTGCGCGGCCGACAGGCCCGAGGGCCCGGCGCCGACCACGAGCACCCGCTTGCCCGAGCGCTCCGCCGGCGGCACGGGCTTCCACCCGTGCTTGACCGCCTCGTCGCCGAGGAAGCGCTCGACCGAGTTGATGCCGACCGTCTCGTCCACCTGCGCGCGGTTGCACACCGACTCGCACGGGTGGTAGCAGACGCGCCCCATCACCGCGGGGAACGGGTTGTCGAGCACGATCTGCCGCCACGCCTCCTCGTATCGGCCCTCCTCGGCGAAGTACAGCCAGCGCTGCACGTCCTCCCCCGCCGGGCAGCCGCCGCTGCAGGGCGCGAGCCGTTCGACGTAGACGGGACGTTCGTTGCGCCACGCGCCGGTCTTGTTGGCGAGGCTCGAGCCGACGTCGAGCGTGATCGCGAAGGGCTTGGCCATCGCCTACACCAGCCCGTAGCGCTCGATGTTGCGATCCGCGATGCCCTGAATGTGGGTGAGCACGTCGGTGCGCAGCACCGGCTTGAACAGGTGCGCGTAGCGGCGCTGCAGGCTCAGGTAATCCTCCACCGGACGCCGGTCGCGGATCTTCGAGGCCTCGGTGACCGTGCCCCCGTGCGCCTCGAACACGGGGAACAGCCCGGTCTCCTTGGCCATGCGCGCGACCTTGATCGTGTCGGCCGCCTCCGAGCCCCAGCCGAGCGGGCAGGTGACGAGGATGTGCAGATAGCGCGCTCCGTGCAGCGACATCGCGTGCTCGACCTTGGCCTCGATGTCGCGCGGCTCGGCGACGGTCGCGGTGGCCACGTAGGGGATCTCGTGCGCCATCGCGATCAGCGGCACGTTCTTGCCCTGGCCGAACACGTTGCCGGGCTCGTCACCCACCGCCGGCGTGGTCATCGTGCGCGCCGCCGGCGGCGTTGAGCCCGAGCGCTGCACGCCGGTGTTCATGTAGGCCTCGTTGTCGTAACAGATGTAGAGCACGTCGTCGTTTCGCTCGAACATCCCCGACAGGCAGGCCATGCCGATGTCCACCGTGCCGCCATCGCCGCCCTGGCCGATCACGCGCACCTCGGGGCGGCCCTTGGCGCGCATCGCGGCGGCGATCCCGGTGGCGACCGCGGGCGCGTTGCCGAACAGCGAGTGCAGCCACGGCATCTGCCACGAGGACTCGGGATAGGGCGTGGAGAAGACCTCCAGGCAGCCGGTGGCGTTGGCCGCGATCAACTGTCCGCCGCTCGCTCGCATCGCCGCGTCGAGCGCGACGCGCGCACCGAGCGCCTCGCCGCAGCCCTGGCATGCGCGGTGACCCTTGGTTATCGCGTTGGAGCGGTTCGGGTCGGCCTGCAGCGAGCGCAGCTTCGGGTCGAGCAGGCGGTTGCCGGCCGCGTGGCTGCCCACTTGGTAGAACTTGATCGGCCGCGGCGACGTCGTGCTCATACCGGCCCCGCGGCGACGACGCCGATGTCGCGCAGCATGTTCTCCGCGTGCGGCCCCGAGCGGCGCGTGCTGCGCGTGCGCTCGAGCTCGCGCTCGACCAGCTCGGAGTTCAGGTCCAGGAAGGTGAGCTCCTGCAGCTCATCCCCCGCAGCCTGCTCGAGCAGCCGGCACAGCGCGCTCTTCGTGATCGGACGCCCGCCGAGCCCGGCGATCACGGTGGACACGGTCGTGGACAGGCCCGCGAGCGCGGAGCGCACGTTCTCGGAGACGATGCCGCCGATCCCCAGCGCGAGTGCCTTCTCGATCACGACCACGCGCTTGGCGTCCGCCAGCGCCTCGCGCACCTCCGCCAGCGGGAACGGGCGGAAGGCCTTGACCGACAGCGCGCCGACGCTCATGCCCGCCTTTCGCAGCTCGTCGATCGCGTCCTCGATCGTGCCGAGCACCGAGCCGAGCGCCACCACGACGGTCTCCGCGCCCGCCAGCTCGTAGCCGCGCACGAGCCCGTCCTGGTCACGGCCCAGCACCTCGGCCAGCTCGCCCGCGAGCTCCGGGATCAGATCGAGCGCCTGGATCTGCTTGACGTGCGCGAGGTACTTGACCTCGGTGAACGCCTCGGGCCCGACCATCGCTCCGATCGTCACCGGCTCGGCCGGGTCGAGCACCTGGCGCGGCTCGTAGGCCGGCAGGAACGCGTCCACCTGGGCGGCAGTCGGGAGATCGACCTGCTCGTAGGCGTGCGTGAGGATGAAGCCGTCCATGCACACCATCACCGGCAGCGAGAGCTCCTCCGCCAGGCGGAAGGCCAGCATGTGCATGTCCACGGCCTCCTGGTTGGACTCGACGTACAGCTGGATCCAGCCGGAGTCGCGCTGGGACATCGAGTCCGAGTGGTCGTTCCAGATGTTGATCGGCGCGCCGATCGCCCTGTTGGCGACGGTCATCACGATCGGCAGGCCCAGGCCCGACGCGTTGTACAGCGCCTCGGCCATGTACAGAAGGCCCTGGCTGGCCGTCGCCGTGTAGGCGCGCGCGCCGGCCGCCGACGCGCCGATCGCCACCGACATCGCCGCGAACTCCGACTCCACGTTGATGAACTCGCACGGCGCGAGCTCGCCGTCCTTGACCATCCCCGCGAGCGCCTCGACGATGTGGGTCTGGGGCGAGATGGGGTACGCCGGGATCACCTCGGGCCGGCACAGCGCAACCGAGCGCGCGACCGCGCGCGAGCCCTCCAGCTGCTCAAGCACTGGCGCTCACCTCGGCGCTCTCGCGCTGCACATACTCGAAGCACGCCCGCGCCGCGGCGCCGTTGCCCTCGGCGAGACGCCCGCCGAAGCGCTCGTCGATCGCGTGCTGCACCGCTTCGAGGGAGACCTCCCCGGTGAGAGCCGCGAGGCCGCCGAGCATCGCCGCGTTGGGCCGGTTCTGGCCGATGTGCTCGCGGGAGATGCTCCAAGCGGGAACGGTGAGCACGCGATCGTGGCGAAAGCCCGAGGTCCACTCGCCGAGTCCGAGCTCGTCAAAGGAGCGTGCCGCGTTGATCAGCACGTATCCGTCGGAGCGCAGCCCGCCGAACACGTCGACCTGGTGGAGCAGCGTGGGATCCTGCACGATCAGCGCGTCGGGCTCGAGCACCGGCTCACGCGATCGGATCTCGCGGCTGTCGATGCGACAGAACGCGACCACCGGAGCACCGGTGCGCTCCGAGCCGAAGCTCGGGAACGCCTGGGCGTGCTTGCCTTCGGAGAATGCGGCCAGCGAGAGCAGCTCGGCTGCCGTGACCACGCCCTGCCCGCCGCGCCCGTGGATGCGAACCTGAAACATGCTCACTTCAGGGAACCAGCGCTCGCTCGCCCCGCCATCCGTGCAAACCCCGCACTCGGGGCGCGTGTTGCCCACAGCCGCCGGGCGCCGCGAAGCGCGCGTTCAGCGGCCGCAGGCGGGCTCCGGCGCGCCCAGCTCGGTGAGCGCCGCCGCGGCCAGCGGCTCGATCGCGCTCCGCACCGCATCGCTCAGCGCGGCGCCCGCGTCGAAGCGCGCTCCGACCACGCCGAGCAGCACCACGCGCTCCGGCAGGCGCCCGAGCGCGCGCGCGAGCTCGAGCGCGCCGTCCACGCCGAACGCGTGCGTCGAGCCGGCCGGGTGCAGCGACGCCGGCAGCGGCGCCGCGCTCGCGTCCGCGCGCACGATCGAGCCCGGCCGACCGCCGCCGCGCACGGCGTCGATCAGCACCAGCGAGCCCGCGTCGCGCCACACATCGATCAGCGAGAGCGCCTCGCCCTCGTGCTCGCGCACCGCGATGCCCACCGCCCGCGCACGCGAAGCGAGCGCGCGTGCAGCCTCGATCCCGGCCGCGTCGTCGCCGCGCTCGCAATTGCCGACACCGACGATCACGCGCGCCGCGCGCATCCCCGCGCCGTCGCCGCGCCCGCGGTTGCCCGCGCCCACGATCGGACGCGCCGCGCGCGCCGTCCGTCCCGGAGCGCCGCAGGCGCTCTCCTCAACGACCGCCGCCACGGTCCACCGTCAGGTCGAGGAAGTGCGTGGCGCACGAGATGCACGGGTCGTGGTTGCGGATCGCCTGCTCGCAGCGCAGCCGCAGCTCCTCGTCGCCGAGATCCACGTAGCGCTCGACGACCGCACGCAGGTCCTGCTCGATCGTGAGCTGGTTCTGGGAGGTCGGCGGCACGATGCGCGCGTCGGTGATGAGGCCGTCGTCGTCGATGCCGTAGCGGTGGTAGAGCATCCCGCGCGGCGCCTCGGTCGCGCCGTGCCCGACCGCCCGGCACGGATGCACCTCGACCGCCGGCTCGTCGGGCTGCTCGTAGGAGTCGATGATCGACAGCGCCTCGTCGCACGCGTACAGGATCTCCACCGAGCGCACCACGATGCTCTGGAACGGGTTCAGCGATCCAGGGCCCACCCCCGCCTCGCGCGCCGCCTCCTGCGCGAGCGGCGAGAGCTCGGAGAACGACAGGCTGAAGCGGGCGAGCGGGCCCGTCAGGTAGCTGCCCCGGTCGCGCAGCCGCGCGTGGAGCGCGTTCGAGTGCTCCACGTGCTCCTCCACCACGGACGCCGTGAACTCCGCCGGCGCGATGTCCAGGCCGCGGTCGGAGACGATCCTGCCGCGGTCCACCGGGTAGCGCCCCGGCTCCGACAGCGCCACGAGCTCCGGGTTGAAATCGACCTCGGGGAAGTCCAGCTTCGAGGTGAAGCGAACCGTCTCGAGCGCCAGCTCTCGCGCGCGCTGCAGCGGCTCGCGCAGCGCCCTGCTCAGCTCCGCTTTGCTCGGCGCGCGGTAGAAGCCGCCCACGCGCAGGTTCACCGGGTGGACCTCGCGGCCACCCACCACCGTCATCACCGTGTTGCCCGCCTTCTTCAGCTCGAGGCCCTGCTCGGCCAGGCCGGGATGCTCGCGCGACATCTCCACGAACCCGCTGTAGCCGAGGAAGTCGGGCGCGTGCAGGAAGAACACGTGCAGCCCGTGGCTCTCGATCCACTCGCCCAGGTAGATCAGGCGGCGCAGCTCGCGGATCGGCCCCTCGTCGATCGCCACGCCGCACGCGTCCTCCATCGCGCGCACCGCGCTCATCTGGTAGGCGATCGGGCAGATGCCGCAGATGCGCGAGGTGATGTCCGGCGCCTCCGTGAACGCGCGGCCACGCAGCAGCGCCTCGAAGAAGCGCGGCGGCTCGTAGATGCGCAGCTTCACGTCGCGCACGCGGCCGTCCTGCAGCGCCACGTACATCGCCCCCTCGCCCTCCACCCGCGCGAGGTAGTCGGTGCGGATCGTGCGCGTTCGCCCGCTGTCCTCAGGAGCGCTCATGCGCCTCGCTCGCCGCGCGGAAGGGCGCCGACGCTGCGTTGAACGTGCGGTACACGCGCACCAGGTCCTGCTCCGCGAGCCCGCTCCACGCATCCAGCGACGCGGCGTTGGGGCTCTCCATCGGCCCGTAGCAGCCATAGCAGCCGCGGTCGTAGGACGGGCACAGCGCGCCGCATCCCGCATGCGTCACCGGCCCCAGGCACGGCGTGCCGTGCGCGACCATCACGCACACGGTGCCGCGCCGCTTGCACTCCACGCACACGCTGTGCGCGCGCACGCGCGGCCGGCGGCGATTCAGGTGCGCGCTGATCACCTCCAGCAGCTGCAGCTTGTTGATCGGGCAGCCCTGCAGCTCGAAGTCCACCGGCACGTGCGCGCTGATCGGGGTGGAGGTGGCGAGCGTCGAGATGTATTCCGGGGTCGCGTAGACGATGCTCGTGAACTCGCGCACGTCCGCGAAGTTGCGAAGCGCCTGGATGCCGCCGGAGGTCGCGCACGCGCCGATCGTGACGAGCGCCGCCGAGCTCTCGCGCACCTCCTTGATCTTCTCCGCCTCGTGCGGCGTCGTGATCGAGCCCTCCACCAGCGACACGTCGTAGGGGCCCTCCACCACCGCGCTCGAAGCCTCGAGGAAGTAGGAGATCTCGAGCCGTCCCGCGAGCGCCAGCAGCTCGTCCTCGCAGTCGAGCAGGCTGAGCTGGCAGCCGTCGCACGAGGAGAACTTCCACACCGCGAGCTTCGGCGCCACCCTCACAGCTCCCTGATCGCCAGCCACGGCGCCACCTCCGACCACGCGTACACCGGCCCGTCGCGGCACAGAAGCGTCGGGCCGAGCTGGCAGTGCCCGCAGTGTCCGATCCCGCATTGCATGTTTCGCTCGAGCGAAACGTACATCTGCGCGGGGTCCGCCCCGCCGTCCTCGAGCGCCGCCACGAGGAAGCGCATCATCACCTCAGGGCCGCACGACATCGCCACGAGCGTGTGCGTCTCGATCCCCGCGGGGCGGATCAGCCGCGTGACCACGCCCACGTGCCCCACCCACTCCGGGCCCGCGCTGTCCACCGTCACGAACACCTCGAGGCCGCGCTGCGACCACGCTTCGAGCTCGTCCGTGAACAGCAGCTCGCGCGGGCTGCGCCCGCCGTACAGCAGCACCACGCGCCCGTAGCGCTCCCTGTTCGCGAGCACCCGCAGGACCGCGGACCGGAGCGGAGCCAGCCCGATGCCGCCCGCCGCCAGCACCACGTCGAAGCCCTCCGCCGCGTCCACCGGCCACGGCCTGCCGAAGGGGCCGCGCACGCTCAGCACCTCGCCGTCCGCCGCCGAGCAGATCGCCTCCGTCGCGAGCCCCACCGCGCGCACCGTGTGCACGAGCGTCTCTGGGCGGTCGGGGTCGCCGCTGATCGAGATCGGCACCTCCCCCGCGCCGCGCGCCGCGAGCATCGTGAACTGCCCCGGCTCGAAGCGAAGCGGCGCGCCGCCGCGCGGCTCGAGCTCGAGCGTCCACGTGTCCTCGGTGTCGCGGCGCTTGGAGCGCAGCACGAACGGCTCCGGGACCATCGGCCCGGCGCCCGCTGCCTCAGGCGGGGTGCGGAGCGCGTCCATACACGTCGATGAGCTGCAGCCGCGTGGCCTGCAGGCGGTCGATCACATTCGCCGCGAAGCGCCGCATCAGCTGGTAGCCGAGCTCGTGGTCCTCTTCGCACTTCGCGCGCAGGCACGCCCCGTCGAAGCGCACGAGGCTCGCGTCGCTGACCACGCGCCCGTCCATCTGCCAGCGGTACGGCGCGAACAGCCACGACCAGCCCACCACCTCCCCGTCGGTCAGCGTCTGGATCACGAGCGGCCCCCCCGGCGAGCTCAGCTCGAGCGCCACCACGCCGTGGCGGATCAAGAAGAAGCGGTTGGCCGGCTCGCCCTCGTGCAGCAGCATCGTCCCCGCGCTCGCGCGGTCGTTCTGCGCGCAGCCCGCAATCAGCTCGAGCTGCGCCGGCTCGAGGCCGTCGAACACCGGCGCCTCGCCGATCAGCTCGTCTATCGTCCGCATCGCCCCGCCTCCCTCGCACGCATCGCTCAGCCTCCCTCGCCCGCGCGGATCTCGCGCGCCTCCTCGGTGATGTCGATCCCCACCGGGCACCACGTGATGCAGCGCCCGCAGCCCACGCAGCCGGAGCTGTCGAACTGGTCCCACCACGTCGCGAGCTTGTGCGTCATCCACTGCCGGTAGCGCGAGCGCGCGCTCGCCCGCGTAGCGCCGCCGTGGATGTGGGAGTAGTCCACCGTGAAGCACGAGTCCCAGCGCTGGTGGCGCTCGAGCGTCGCGCCGTCGAGGTCCGTCACGTCCTCGACCGTCGTGCAGAAGCACGTGGGGCACACCATCGTGCAGTTGCCGCACGACAGGCAGCGGTCCGCCACCTCGTCCCAGCGCGCGCTCTGGTAGTTGCGATAAAGCAGCTCCTTGATGCCGTCGGTGTCGAGCTCGCGGCCCATCTCCGAGGCGGTGCGCTCGTGGACCGCCTGCGCGGCGCCGCGGTCGCGCTCGCCGGCCTCGCGGTGCGGAACCTCCGCGAGCACCTCGCGGCCGCGCTCGGAGCCCACCTCCACCGTGAAGCGGTGGCCCTCCTCGCCGATCACCTCGGTGAGCGCGAGGTCGAACCCGCGCTCGGCCACCGGCCCCGTGTTCATCGACACGCAGAAGCACGTGCCGCCGGCCTGCCCGCACTGGACCGCCACCACGAACAGCCCGTCCGCGCGCGCCGCGTCCGCGGGATCGGGGTGCGCTCCGCGCAGCAGCACATGGTCGAGGATGCCCATCGCGTGCAGCTCGCACGAGCGCGCGCCGATGAACGCGTAGCGCGCCGGCTCACGCGGCTCCTCCTCGATGTCCGCGAGCGCGCCGTCCGGCTCGATCCGGGCGCGCAGCAGCGTCACCTCCGCCGGCAGCTGGTACTTCTTCCACGACTGCGGCCCCACCGCGTAGCCGAACAGCGCCTCGTCGTCGCGGCGGCGCAGCCGGTAGCTGCCGCCGTCCTGCTCATCCGTCCAGCCCACCGGCAGATCGTCCGCCGCGGCGATCTCGTCGTAGACGATCGCGCGGTCGCGCACCGTGGGCCCCACGATCGTGTAGCCGCGGCGCGCGAGCGCCCCGAGCAGCGCATCGAAGTGCTCCCGCTCGATCACGTGCTCGCATGCCATCCGCACGCGGGACTCTACGCCGTCGCCGTGCGGCCGGCGCGCGGCGGGCGGCGGCCGGTGCGCGGCGGCTAGCGCGACAGGGCGTCGGCGGCGAGCAGCAGCGACGCGTGGTACTTCGTCCACGCCTGCTCCGCCGCGGCCATCGCACGGTAGTGGCGGTCGGCGATGCCGCCCACGCACACCTGGCGCCTCGAGTCGAGGGGATCGCGGCCGTACAGGTTCACGCGCATCAGCGTCACCTCGCCCGAGTGGATCACGTGGCACTCGTCGAGCGTGGGCGTGTTGCGCGCGACCGCCGCCTCCACCGCGCCGCGCATGAAGTCCACGTCGTAGGCCACGCCGACCGTCTCCGCACGGTGCGGCGAGAGCCCCGGCACGCGCCGGCGGATCGACACGCGGTGGAAGTGCTCGTCGCCGAGGTTGCTCGTGAAGAACACGGACGCGTGGTAGTCGAACCACGCGCTGTCCGCCGCGCGCCTCGCGCGCTCGGGATCATCGCCGATGCCGATCGTGCACACGCGGTGCGCCGCGTCGTGCGGGTGGCCGCCGTACAGGTTCGTGCGCGCGAGCTCGCGCCCGCGCAGGCGCACCATCTGCAGCTCGCTGTCCGACGGCGGGTTGCCCTGCGCGAACGCCGCCACGAGCGAGTGGGTGTACTGCAGGTTGTAGGCGACCGCCGACACGTCCTCCTGCGGGCCGGGCATCCGGTGCTCGAAGGTTGCGGTGTGAAACGGGGTGGCCTGCGCGTGCACGCCGTCCCAGTGTCGCCGTGCCCGCGCCGCGCGGCGGCGCTGTGTTTCCAGCTCGCGCACCGAGAGCGCGGCTCACGCCCGGCCGCTACAGCGAAGGCCGCGGCATCGGAGCCGGCATCGCCGCCAGCCGAATGCGCGCGTCGGCGACCACGGCGCCGTCGGTGCCCGCCACAACCGGGTTCATATCGAGCTCCGCGATCTCGCGGTGCGCGTCCACGAGCGCGCCGAGGCGCAGGAGGATCTCTTCGACCGCCGGCAGATTGCAGGGAGGAGCCCCGCGATAGCCCTCGAGCAGGCGGAAGACGCGCAGGGAGCGCAGCGCGTCGTGCGCGTCGAGGTCGGTGAGCGGAGTGATGCGAACCGCCACGTCGCCCATGACCTCGGCGCTCGTCCCGCCAGCGCCGCACGCAATCACCGGACCGAAGCTCTCATCGTGCACCACGCCCATCAACAGCTCGACGCCGCGCGGCGCCATCGACTGGACCAGCAGCCCCTCGAGCGCGTGGCCCGCACCGGCGACCGCGGCCGAGATCGAGTGCGCTGCCTGCGCGACGGCGTCCGAGCCTTCGAGGCCCACGCGCACGCCGCCCACGTCGCTCTTGTGCACCAGGTCCGGCGCGATCGCCTTCAGCGCCACCGGCCCGCCGATCTCCCACGAGGCCTCCACCGCCTCGACCGGGCTGTGCGCGACGCGCCAGGGCAGCAGCGGTATCGAGTAGCAAGCGAGCAGCGCCGAGACCTTCGTGGGAGCGAGCCAGCCACCCCCGGCAGCGAGCTCCTCCGCGATGATCGCCGCGGCCCGGTCGGGGTCGCAGCCCTCGAGCCGCGGCACCACGCCCCGCGGGAACGCCCGCCAGCGCCCGTATTGGGCCGCGTGCGCGAGCGCGCGCGCCGCATCCTCGGGGAACTCGAAGCTGGGCACGCGCGGAAGCTCGTGCTCCTCGCCGGCAAAGCCCTCGCGGTCCATGAAGACGGTCGCCAGCGTAACGCCGCCCGCCAGCACCGCGGCCTCGGAGATCTCGCGCGCGACGTCGCCCACCTGCGTCACCAGCGGCGGCACGAAGATCGCGATGATCGCGTCGCAGGCGCGAGCCCGCACGAGCGTTTCGATGGTGCGCCGGTAGCTCTCGGCGGGCGCGGTCGCGATCATGTCAACCGGGTTGGCCAGGGATGCCTCGGGAGCGAGGAACTCCCGCAGGCTCGCGCGCACCTGCTCGGGGAGCTCCCTCACCTCGAGCCCCGCGGCCTGGCACGCGTCGGCGCACAGGATCCCCGGCCCGCCGGCGTTGGTCACGATCGCCACCCGCGAGCCTTCCGGCGGGGGCTGCGTGGAGAGGAGCGCGCCCACGTCAAACAGCTCGTGCATAGTGTCGGTGCGGATCACGCCCGCCTGGCGGAAGAGCGCGTCGACCGTGACGTCGGAGGTCGAGATCAGGGCGCCGGTGTGCGAGGAAGTGGCGCGCGCCCCGGCGGGGGAGCGGCCGCTCTTGAGCGCCGCGATCGGCTTGATCTGGCCGACTCTGCGCGCGATGCGCGAGAAGCGCCGCGGGTTGCCGAAGGACTCGAGGTAGAGCAGCACCATGCCGGTCCCCCCGTCGTGCTCCCAGTACTCGAGCAGGTCGTTGCCCGAGACGTCCGCCTTGTTGCCGACCGACACGAACGAGGACAGTCCCAGCCCCATGCGACCCGCGAGTTCGATGATCGCGATGCCCAGGCCGCCGCTCTGCGACAGGAAGCCGATCGGGCCGGAGGGTGGACGGTGCGCGGCGAACGTGGCGTTCAGCCCAACGCCGGCGGTGGTGTTGATGACGCCGAAGCAGTTCGGCCCGATCAGGCGCATGCCCGACTCCCTGCAGACCGCGAGCAGCTCGCGCTGGCGCTCGGCGCCCGCGCCGCTGACCTCGCTGAACCCAGCCGAGATCACGAGCAGCGCGCGCACGCCGCGCGCCGCGCATTCGCGGGCAACCTCGATCACGCGGCCGGCGGGAACCGCGATCACCGCGAGCTCCACCGGCTCGGGCAGCTCGGAGATCGAGCCCCAGCAGCGCTGCCCCTGGACCTTGCGGGCGCTGCGGTTGATCGGGTACAGGGCACCCTCGTAGCCGCTTTCGAGGATGTTGCGCAGGAGCGCGCCGCCCACGCTCGTCGGCTCGCGCGAGGCTCCGACGAGCGCCACCGCGTGCGGCTCGAGAAAGCGCGAGACCGCGGCGATCGCCGCGGTCTGCGAGCGCTGCTCGAAGCGCTCGCGCGTCTCGGGCGTGCGCGATGTCGGCAGTTCGATCTCGATGGCGCCTTCGGCCGAGTGCTCCTCGACCGTGAATCCGCTGTCGCGGAACACCTGGATCATGCGGTGGTTGTTCGGCAGCACCGATGCTGTGAACATCGAGATGTCCTGCTCTTCCGCCGCCAGCGCGAGGTGCGAGAGCATGATCGTGGCGATCCCGTGATCCTGCCAAGCGTCCGCCACCGTGAACGCGACTTCGGCGCTCTCCGCGCCCGTCCTCATGTAGGCCCCGTGCGCCACGATCGCGCGCTCGGGGCCGGTGACCGCGACCAGCGCGTAGCGGTCCGCGTAGTCCACGTCCACCGACCAGTTGGCGACCCACTCGAGGTCAGGCGCTCCGAAGAAGCGAAACGCGATCGACGTCGGCGAGAGCGCCGCGAGAAACACCGCGATCGCCGGCCTGTCGCCCGCGGTCACGGGGCGCACGTGCAGCGTCGAGCCGTCGCGCAGCGCCACGTCCACCTCCCGCGAGCTCAGCTCGGGCGAGCGCGTGCGGCCGCTCACGCGCCGCACCCCTGCAGTTCGGGCCGCTCGCGCGCGCTCCGCTTCCTGGGCGCGCCCGCCATGTTTCGGTCGAGCCCGGATTCGACCGCCGACAGCTGCTCGGGCAGCGGCGTGCAGGTGTCGAGCGCCAGCACCATGTGCGCGTCGAGCTCCTCGAGCTCCTCGAAGCCGCGGTGATGCTGGGCGGCGATCTCCGCGGTCGCGTCCGACAGCTGCGGCCCTTCCGCGCTGCGCTCGGCGGCGCGGCGCATCGCCACCTCGAGCGGCACCGTGCATCGCACCGCGAGCGCCGTGGTGCCCTCGCGGCGCAGCAGCTCGATGAGCGGCTCGCGGTCGGTGCGAGAACGGCACGTGGCGTCGATGACCACGCCGCCGCGGCTGCGCAGCGCGCGGCGCGCCTCCTCGGAGAGGCGGCGGTAGGTGTCGCGTGTGAACTCGGGGCTGTATGCCGCGTCGGGCGCACGCTCGCCCGCAGCCACCCCCGCGGCCTGCTTGCGCACGGCATCGGAGGAGACGTGCGGCAGCCCCGAGCGCGCGGCGAGCGCGCGCGCGAGCGTCGTCTTTCCGCTCGCCGCCGGCCCGCACACGAGCGCCGCGAGCGGAGCGCGCGCCCGCCAGCACAGCCGTCCCGCGAGCTCCAGCAGCGCGCTCGCCTGCGAGAGCTCCCGGCGCGCACGCTCACCTTCGTGCTCCGCCGCCGCGATCAGCGCGACCTTCGCGCGCACGAGCGCGCGGTGCGCGGAGTAGAAGGCGCGCAGCTGCGCCGAGCCGGGGTCGCCTCCGGCGGCCGCGTACTCGGCCACGAGGTCCTCGGCCGCGCCCCGCCGGCCGCTCGCCTCGAGATCCATCGCGAGGAACGCGAGGTCGCACGCGACGTCCGTGCGCCGCAACGCCGGGTCGAACTCGATCCGGTCCACGATGCGCACCTCGCCGTCCGCGAGCACGTGCTCGCAGCGCAGGTCGCCGTGGCAGTCGCGCACCATCCCGGCGAGGCTGCGCTCGTCGATCTCGCGCTCGTGGGCGGACACGAAGGCCGCGCCGAACGACCGCAGCTCCAGCTCGCCGGCTCCGCCCGAGAGCGCTCCGGGCGCCTCGCCAAGGCCCGACGCCTCGCCAAGGCTCGGCGCGTCGCGAAGGCCCGACGCGTCGCGGCGCGCCTGCGCGAGCTCGCGCACGTTCGCCTCCCACGCGGCGAGCACGTCAGGCGCGCGCCAGCCGTCCACCCGCGGAGCCGCGAGATGGAACTCCGCGATCCGGCGCGCGACCGCGCCGATCCGCTGAGGCTCGAGCGCGCCCGCCGCGATCATGCCTGCGAGCGTGTCGGCCTCGCGGAACGTGCGCATCTCCACGAGGTAGTCGACGGCATCCGGGGCGTCCTCGGCGGCGAGCGCGAAGCGTCCGCCACGGCGCGCCACCGCGCGCACGCCGAGGTAGATGTCGGGCGCGAGCTCGGCGTTGACGCGCACCTCCTCACGGCACGCCGCATGGCGGCGCTCGGCTGTTCCGTAATCGAGGAACGGGAGCACGAGCGGCTTCTTCAGCTTGTACGCGCGCTCGCCCGCCACGAACACCCACGAGGCGTGCGTCTCGTGCAGCTGCACGGGCACGCTCGGGCCGTGCGCGCTCGCGCCGTAGGTCACGGGTTCGCGCAGCGCGCGAAGCAGCGCTGAGGGCCGAGCCGCGCTGCGGGTGCTCGAGTGCATCGGCTTGATGCTGGAACAGGCGCGGCATGCGGGCATCCGTGAAATGCCGCAGCGAGCGGTGGCGCGAACACGCGCGCTCGGCGGTCCCGCACGGATTACACGCGCGTGGCGCTGCGCAATGCTCTGCTGCCATGAGCGCAACCACACACCCCACCGCACCGTCCACGGCCGGCTCCGGCCCCGCCGATTTCGTCCGCACGTTCGCCGAGCTGGGCCACGACGACGTCGCCTACGCAGGCGGCAAGGGCGCGAACCTCGGCGAGCTCACGCGCGCGGGGCTGCCCGTGCCGCCCGGGTTCGTCGTCGGCGCGCCCGCGTACGCATCCTTCTGCAACGAGAGCGGGCTGCGCGCGCACCTGAACGAGATCCTCGAAGGCCTCGACGTCGAGGACGGGGAGGCGCTCGAGGGCGCGGCCGCCGCTTCTCGCAAGGCCGTCGCGGAGGCCGCCATGCCGGCGGCGCTGCGCGAGGCGATCCTCGCCTCCTACCGCGAGCTCTCGGCCGGCGAGCAGCGCGCGTCCGTCGCGGTTCGCTCCTCGGCGACGGCGGAGGACACCGCATCGGCGTCGTTCGCGGGCATGAACGAAACGTTCCTCAACGTGCGCGGCGAGGACGAGCTGCTCGACGCGGTGCAGCGCTGCTGGGTGTCGTTGTTCGGCGCGCGCACCATCTACTACCGCGGCCACCGCGGCTTCAGCCAGGCGGACATGGACATCGCCGTGGTGGTGCAGCGCCAGATCGCCTCGACCCGCGCCGGCGTGATGTTCACCGTGGACCCCGCGAGCGGGGAGCGCGACCGCCTCGTGATCGAGGGCTCCTTCGGGCTCGGAGAGGCCGTGGTGTCGGGCAGCGTCTCGCCGGACCGCTACGTGGTGACCAAGGACGACCTCGCCATCATCGTGCGCTCGGTCCGCCCCAAGGAGCTCGTGATCGAGCCCGTCGAGGGCGGCGGCACGCGCACGCGGGAGCTGAGCGGCGAGGAGAGCATGCGGCCGGTGCTGAGCGACGAGGAGGTTCTCGAGCTCGCGCGCCTCGGCGTGCAGATCGAAGAGCATTACGCCTCGCCGCAGGACACCGAGTGGTCGTTCGACCCCGAGGGCCGCGCGTGGATGCTGCAGAGCCGGCCGATCACCACGATCGCGACGCCCGAGCACGCGCCCGAAGAGGTGCTCGTGCGCGGCCTCGGTGCCGCGCCCGGCGGCGCGAGCGGCGCGGTGCGGCTGCTGAGCGACCCGCACGACACCGGCTCGTTCCACGACGGCGAGGTGCTGGTGACGCACATGACCACGCCCGACTGGGTGCCGCTCATGCGCAAGGCCGCCGCGATCGTGACCGACTCGGGCGGGATGACCTGCCACGCCGCGATCGTCTCGCGCGAGCTTCGTATCCCCTGCATAGTCGGCACCGGCGACGCGACGCAGAAGCTGCGCGACGGCGAGCTCGTGACGGTCGACGCCACCCTGGGGACGGTGATGGAGGGAGCGGTTGCGGCCGAGCCCGCGCGGGCGCCCGCGGCGGCGCCCGGCACCGTGCGCTCCGCGCCCGTCACGGGAACGCGCCTGCTCGTGAACCTGTCGGAGCCCTCGCAGGTCGCCGAAACCGCCCCACTCGACGTGGACGGCGTGGGTCTGCTGCGCGCGGAGCTGATGGTGATCGAGGCGCTCGACGACACCCACCCCAAGCTGCTCATCGAGGAGGGCCGCGCCGACGAGTTCGTGGAGCGGATGGCCGGCGCGCTCAACACCTTCGCGGCGGGCTTCCACCCCCGGCCCGTGACCTACCGCACGATCGACTTCCGCACGAACGAGTTCCGCGGGCTGCGCGGCGGCGAGCGCTTCGAGCCGCAGGAGGCGAACCCGATGATCGGCTACCGCGGCGCTCTGCGCTACACGCAGGAGCCCGAGGTGTTCGCGCTCGAGATGCAGGCGGTGCGGCGCGTGTGGGACGCCGGACACGAGAACTTCCACGTGATGCTTCCATTCGTGCGCACCGCGCGCGAGCTCGAACGTTGTCGCGCGCTGGTGGCGGCCTCCGGCCTGCTCGAGCGGCCCAACTTCGAGCTGTGGGTCATGGCCGAGGTCCCTTCGGTGCTGTTCAACCTCGAGCGCTACGCAAAGCTCGGAATCGCGGGGATCTCGGTCGGATCCAACGACCTCACGCAGCTGATGCTCGGGGCCGACCGCGACTCGGAGGTGCTGGCGGCGACGTTCGACGAGCGCGACCCCGCCGTCGTGGACTACCTCGGCGCGCTCATACCGCGCGCGCGAGAGCTCGGCCTGCACACCTCGATCTGCGGGCAGGCGCCCTCGGTCCACCCCGAGTACGCCGAGCTGCTCGTGAGGCTCGGGATCGAGAACATCTCGGTGAGCGTCGACGCGGTCGAGCGCACGCGGGGGCTGATCGCGGCGGCGGAGCAGCGCGTGCTGCTCGACAGCGCCCGGGCGGCCGCCCGTTAGCGGGAAAACCACAGCACCGCCGCGTATGCCGCGCGGATGCGCGCGTGCGCTCGCGAAACGATGATTGTGGCCGCACGCGTCGAGACGGAGGGGTGGGCATGCAGGATTCCATCACCCAGCAGCCGGGCAGCGCAGACGAGCAGGCGCCCGCCCGACAGGACGCCGGCCTGCGCAGGTTCGCGCGCCACGGCGCTCGAGCGCAGGGGCGCGGCAAGCCGGCGCGCTCGGTGAGCTCGGCCACGCTCACGACCGAGAACCGCAAACTGCTCGAGATCGTGCAGGACATGCAGCGCGAGCGCGGCTTCGTGCTGCGCCGCCCACGGGCGCGCTGAGCGCCGCGCGCCACGTCGCGTTGCGGCGCGGCCGCGGGCCCATCGGTTAACCTCGCGGGCTGCGGCGACCGGGCCGAGACCCCGCGTGTACGAGCAGCCCACAGGCACCCACCCACGTCCGCTCACGCGGGCGCCCGCCGTGTCCGGCGCTCGCGCGCTCTCTGCGCTCGCGCTCGCAGCGCGGCGCACCCACCTCGCCCGGCGCGCGCTCACGCTCACGACCGGAGCGTGCGCTGCGATCCCGGTGATCTCGGCGACCGTGAAAGCCCTGCGCGCGCACTGGGTGCCCGGCGCGGACCAGGCGATCATCGCGACGCGCGCGTACGACGTGTTCACCTCGCATCCGCCGCGCGTGGGCCAGTACACGCTCGCGGGCGACGTCACCGGCCAGGTCACCCACAGCCTCGGCCCGATGCTCTTCTGGCTGCTCGCCATCCCGTCGCACTTCGGCAGCACGAACGACATGGCGCTGACGATGGGCGTCTTCAACAGCCTGTGCATCGTCGGCGCGGTCGCCCTCGCCCGGCGCCGCGGCGGGCTCGTGCTGATGTTCGGCGCAGCGCTCGCGATCGCGCTGATGTGCCAGTCGCTGTCGGCCGAAACGTTCCACGACGTGTGGAACCCGTCGGCGGGGCTGTTCCCGTTCGCGCTCTTGATCTTCCTGTGCTGGTCGCTTGCCTGCGGCGAATACAGGCTGCTCGTGCTGATCGCGCTCACCGCGAGCTTCGCGGTGCAGGCGCACCTCACCTACCTGCCCGCGGCGATCGGCCTGCTCGCCGTCGGTCTCGGCGGGCTCGCTCTGTCGCTGCGCGGCCGCGCCCGCGCGTGCCGGCGCTCGCTGCTCGTGTGGTCCGCGGCGGCGCTCGCGGTGCTCGCCTTCTGCTGGAGCGCTCCGGTGGTGGACGAGCTGCGCGAATCGCCCGGGAACATGACCCTGGTGGTTCGCTCGGCGACGAGCCACAAGGAGACGCTCGGCGCGAGCGCGGGCTGGCATGCGGTGGTGCGCGCGGTGGGTATCAGGCCGTGGTGGCTGTACGTGCCCGGCGAAAAGTGGGAGCGCAAGTACGACGTGCGCTCGGCACCCAGCGACGGCTACGTGTACTCGTGCCTCGCGCTGCTCGCGCTGCTCGGGGCGGTGATGCTCGCCGGAGCGATACGCCGGCGCGTCGACGTCGCGAGCGGCGCGCTGATCGGGTTCGTGCTGTGCGCCGGCCTCGCAGCCGTCGCCGCCTCCACGCCCACGCCCCGCGTGCTCTCGGCGACGCTCGGCTACACCATGTGGTGGGGCTCCCTCGTCGGGATGTGGATCTACCTGGTGCTCGCGTGGGCCGGCTGGCTCGGCGCTCGCGCGGCGCTCGGCGCGCTTTCCGCGCGCAGGCGCTCGCGCTCGGAGGCCCTGCGGCTGCGCAGCGTCGCGCGCGGCGAGGAGCGGCCGGCGGGCACAGCGCGCGGCGCGGCGCCCTCGCGCGCCCGCGCGCTCGCCCCCGCGCTCGCCCTGGCGGCGCTCTGCTGCTGCGGCGTGGCGGCAACCGCCGCGGTGGGGGCGATCGTGGCGTCGAGCGGCAAGCCCGACGAACACGCCTACCTGTACGGCGCCGCCGAACAGCTCGGGCACCGGGCGCAGCAGGCGGTGGCGCCGGGCACGACAGTGGAGCTGCTCGGCGTGGGCAACGTGGCCACCCTGCCGATCAAACCGGCGGTGCGCTACTACCTCGTGCGCCACGGGGTGCGACCGCTCGCCCCGGGCTCCTTCCTGCGGCTGGGCGACTGGTACGAGCTCGAGGGCCGCGCGTACAGCGAGGTCCTCTACGTACAGGACGGACACCGCCCGCCGGTGGCCGGGGCGCAGCTGCTCGACCGCGTGAGCTTCCGCTCGCCCTGGGGCCGGCAGACGGTCTCGCTGTGGGTCCACCGGCACGGGCGCCCGGGCACCTCGGCGCCGGCGCACAGCTGATCGCCTCACCCTCGCGCGCATCGATCCGCCGCGGCGCACATCGGTAGGCCCTACGGACCCCATCGCGCAAGGTGCTTGAATACGGAATCAGTTCGGAGTGTTTCGGAATTTGCCCCGTGCGCGAGGGGTCCTGCACGCGGGCTATGAGGAGTCCACGCGGAATGGCGCCCGACAGCGGGAAGATCGACAGGACAACGAATGGGCTGCTCAACGTTGCCCGCACGGTGCTCGCGGAGCTGGATCTCGACGTGGTGCTCGACCGCGTGCTCGAGGCGGCGCAGGAACTGACCGAAGCAGAGTACGCGGCGCTGGGCGTGCTCAGCGACGACAAGACGGAACTCGCCCGCTTCATCACGCGCGGCATCGACACGCACACCCACTCGGGGATCGGCGCGCTGCCCAGCGGACGCGGGGTGCTCGGCGTGCTGATCAGCGAGCCCGCCGCGCTGCGCGTGAGCGACGTGGGCGCGCACCCGCGCTCGTACGGGTTTCCACCGGGTCATCCGCCGATGCACACGTTCCTCGGCGTCCCGATCCTAGTGGGAGACAGGCCGTACGGGAATTTGTACTTAACAGAGAAGGTCGGCGGCGGCGAGTTCTCCCAGGACGACGAACACGCCGTGATGGTACTTGCGGAGTTCGCCGGCGTCGCGGTGGACCACGCGAATCGCTACACCGGCGCGAGCACCCAGCGCGACGCGCTCGCGCGCACCGTCGCGGCGCTCGAGGCGACCACCCAGATCGCACGGGCGGTCGGCGGCGAGACCGACCTCGACGTGATCCTCGAGCTGGTGGCCAAGCGCGGGCGCGCGCTCGTATCAGCTCGATCGCTCGTGATCGAGCTGCGCGAGCACGAGGAGCTGGTGGTGGCGGCGACGGCAGGAGAGGTGCCGGACGGGCTGATGGGGCGGCGCGTGCCGCTCGAGGACACGGTCGCAAGCCAGGCGATCCGCACCGAACGCACGCAGCGCCTCGAGGAAGCGCTCAACCGCGCCCGCTTCGACGAGCACGGGATCGGCCGCTTCGGGATCGGCGCGGCGGGCGGCCTCGTGGTCCCCCTCGTGTTCCGGGGCGAGACCCACGGGGTGCTGGTCGCGGTGGATCGCATCGTGGACGGACCCGCGTTCACGCCCGACGACCAGCGGCTGCTCGAGGCGTTCGCGACGAGCGCGGCGACCGCGGTGGCGATGGCGCGCTCGATCGCCTCCGAGCGCCAGCGCCAGCGGCTCGCGGCGGCGGAGGCGGAGCGCCAGCGCTGGGCGCGGGAGCTTCATGACGAGACGCTGCAGAGCCTCAGCGCGCTGCGCATCACGCTGTCCACCGCGTCGCGCGCCAACCGCGAGGAGCTGCTCGCGCAGGCGGTGCGACAGTCGGTCGAGCACCTCGACGAGTCGATCGGGAACCTACGCGCCCTGATCACCGACCTGCGCCCCGCGGCGCTCGACGAGCTCGGGGTGCAGGCGGCACTCGAAGGCCTCGCCGACCGCAGCCGCCGGCGCGGCGTGGACGTGGACATGAGCATCGAGCTGGCCTTCGAGCAGGGGGTCGCGACCGCCCGCCACACCGCGGAAATGGAGACCGCGATCTACCGGCTAGTGCAGGAGGCTCTGACCAACGCCTCCAAGCACGGCGAAGCGAAGCGCGCCGTCGTCGAGGTGCGCGAGGATGGGGAAGCGGTGCACGTGAACGTCCGCGACGACGGACGCGGCTTTGACCCGGCCGCCGCGACGAGCGGCTTCGGGCTGCTCGGGATGCAGGAACGCGTGGACCTGATCGGCGGCCGGCTCGACATCGAGTCCGCCCCGGGCAGCGGAACCCGCGTGTCGATCATGCTTCCGGTGCGCGTGCGGAGCCAGCGGCGCGCTGCAATCTGAGCTCGAGCTCGAGCTTCACCGTCTCGCCCACGAGCGCTCCGCCCGCGTCGAGCGCCTCGCTCCACGTGATGCCGTAGTCCTTGCGGTCGAGCTCGCCCGAGAGCTCGAGCGCCGGCTCGCCGCCACGCCCGGCGCGCACGCGCCCATCGAGATGGAGCTCGCGCGTCACGCCGCGCATCGTCAGCTCGCCCGCCACGCTCAGGCGGCCGCCGCGCGCCTCGATCCGCTTCGAGGCGAACGTGATGCGCGGATGGCGCGCCACATCGAGGAGCTCCGCGCGCATGCGCTCGTCGCGCCCCGCGTCGCCCGTTTCGAAGGATGCCGCCTCGACGCTGCCGTTCCCGGACGCCGAGCCGTCGCGACCGACCACGAGCGTGCCCTCGAAGCGACCGAAGCCGCCGCGCACCGTGGACACGAGCATGTGCTTGACGGCGAAGCGCACGCGCGAGCGGGACGCGTCCACGGACCAGGTGCCCGCCGGCGCGACCGCCTCGCGGCGGAGCGCACGGGCGGCGGGGCTCACGCCGGCTCGCCGCCCAGGGGGACGACCACCACGGGAATGGGCGCGCTGCGCACGAGCTCGCCGGCGATGTCGCCGTAGATCGCGCCGGAGCGCCCGCGGTGGTGTGAGCCGACCACGATCTCGCGCGCCCCGTGGCGCTCGGCCGCGTCGATCAGCGCCTTCGCGGGCGTGCCCGGGACGACGTGCGCCTCGAGCTTGACGTCGAGCAGCGCGTCATCGCCGTTCATCAGCAGCTCGTCGATCAGCGCGCGGCCGAGCTGCCTGCGCTCGTCGCCGGTGCGCAGCAGCTCGTGGGGCAGCCAGCGGCGCCTCGGCCCGACCGCGTGGATCAGCACGATGCTCCCGTTGGGCGCTGCGCTGCGCGCCGCCCACACCGCCGCGTGCCGCGCTTCGGGAGACCCGTCGTAGCCGACGAGCACCGGCTTGACGGCGGGGGCCTTCTTGGCGCGCGCGCCGGAGCCGGCCTGGCGCCCGCGCGCTGCGCTCGTGCGCTTCGCGGCGGGCTGCTCGCCCGCGCGAGCGCTCCCGCTTGCGGAGGCACGGCCCGCGCCGCGCGTACCCTTCGCGCGCTCGGGGGAGGCTTTCTTGGATGCCGATTTGGCGGTTGCGGAGCGCTTGGCGGGCATGGTGTCCTTGAACTCGCGGTCTCTTTGCGTACAACGTAGACCCGCGGCTGACGCCGTCCATCGTACGTTCGCCGCGCGAGCGATGCGGCGAAGTACTGAACGCTGCGGCTTTGCACGTAGGAGAGTGCGGACCGGCTCCGATCCGCGCCGCGCCCCGCGCGCCTAGCTTGAGGAGTCGAGATGAGCGCGCCCGCAACCACGCACCCGGAGTGGCACCCGCCCGGGTCCGAGGACCATGGCGCCGGCCAGAGCGCCGAGCTGCTGCTGCGCAACCTGCGCAGCTCCGAGCACGGCCTCTCATCGCGCGAGGCCGCGCGGCGTCTGCTGCAGTACGGGCCCAACGAGCTGACCCGCCGCGGAGGCCCCGCCTGGCCCGCCGAGCTCGCGCGGCAGGTCACGCATCCCCTGGCGCTGCTGCTGTGGCTGGCATCCGCGCTGTCGTTCGCAGTGGGCAACGAGAGCGTCGCGATCGCCGTGCTGCTCGTGATCGTGCTCAACGCGGGTTTCGCCTTCGTGCAGGAGATGCAGGCCGAGCGGGCCGTGGAGGCCCTGGCCGCCTACATGCCCCAGCAGGTGCGGGTGCTGCGCGACCGGCGCCCGCAGGAGATCGCAGCGCGCGACCTCGTGCCAGGCGACGTGGTCCTGATCGAGGAGGGAGAGCGGATACCGGCCGACATGCACCTCCTGTCGGGCTCGCTGGAAGTGGACCTGTCGACCCTCACGGGCGAGTCCGCGCCCGTGACCCGCGCGGCGGTGCGCGCGGACGCCGACGTCGCACGGCTCGAGGCGCCCAACCTCGTGTTCAACGGGACCAGCGCGACCGCCGGGGAGGCGCGCGGGGTGGTGGTGACGACCGGCATGCACAGCGAGCTCGGCCGCATCGCCGCGCTCTCCGAGCGCGTCAAGCAGGAGCCGAGCCCGCTCGAGCGCCAGGTCCGTCGCGTGGCATGGCTGATCGCGGCCGTCGCCGTGGGCATGGCGATCGCGTTCATACCGGCCGCGATCTTCGGAGCGGGGCTCTCGCCGCGCAACAGCGTGGTCTTCTCCGTGGGCCTGCTCGCGGGCAACGTGCCGGAGGGGCTCCTGCCCGTGATAACGCTCGCGCTCGCGGTGGCGGTCGGCGGGCTGGCCCGCAAGGGAGCGCTCGTCAAGCGCCTCAGCGCTGTGGAGACGCTCGGCTCGACCGACGTGATCTGCACCGACAAGACGGGAACGCTCACCGAGAACGCGATGCGCCCGGTCGCCGCGTGGACGCTGCAGCGCGTGGTCGAGCTCGAGCCGGAGCACGCCGCGCCGGCACCGCTCGCGAGCGCGCGCGGAAGCGCCCTCGCGGCGCTCGCGGCCGCCGCCGCGGCATGCAGCAACGCGCGGCTCGAAGGCGGCGGAGACGTGGGCGACCCCACAGAGCTGGCGGTCCTCCGCACCGCGCGCGAGCTCGGCGCGGAGGTCGACGCCGACGGGCGCGAGCGTTCGAGGATCGCGCAGTACAACTTCGATCCCCGGCTCAAGCTCATGTCGACGCTCGACGCCGCGGGCGCCGGCGCGACCCTGCACACCAAGGGGGCGCCCGAGTCGCTGCTCCCGCTGTGCACGACCCTGCTCGGGGAGGACGGCGAGCAGCTGCCGATGGGCCCTGCGGAGCGCGCGGCCGTCGAAGCGCAGGTGGAGCGCTTCGCCGGCGACGGCATGCGCGTGCTCGCGCTCGCGCGGCGCGAGCTGGCCGCGGAGGGCGCGCCCGACAGGGAGCAGGCGGAGCGTGAGCTGTGCTTCCTCGGGCTGATCGCGATGCGCGATCCGCCGCGCGCGGGCGTGCGCGAGGCGGTGTCGGCCTGCCACGCAGCGGGCATCCGCATCATCGTGATCACGGGGGACCACCCGCTGACCGCGGCGGCGGTCGCGCGAACGGTGGGCATCGGCGGCGATGCGCCGAGGACCGTCGACGCCTCCAAGATCGACCACCGCCACGAGCGCGAGCTGGAGCAGCTGCTGGCGGGCGGCGAGGAGCTCGTGTTCGCGCGCGCCTCGCCCGAGGCGAAGCTGCAGATCGCCGAGGCGCTGCGTGCCCAGGGTCACACGATCGCGATGACCGGCGACGGTGTGAACGACGCGCCCGCGCTGCGGCGCGCGGACATCGGCGTGGCGATGGGCCGCAGCGGCACCGACGTCGCACGGGAGGCCTCCACGATGGTGCTGACCGACGACAACTTCGCGACGATCGTGCTCGCGGTCGAGGCCGGGCGCGGCGTTTACGAGAACGTGCGCAAGTTCATCGTCTACATCTTCGCCCACGCCACGCCCGAGGTCGTGCCGTTCGTGCTGTTCGCGCTCGGCGGCGGCGCGATCCCTCTGCCCCTGAACATCCTGCAGCTGCTCGCCTTCGATGTGGGCACCGAGACGCTCCCGTCTCTCGCGCTCGCGCGCGACCCGGAGGAACCGGGGATCATGGAGCGGCCGCCGCGGCCGCGCGGGGAGGGCGTGATCCGCGCTCCGATGGTGCTGCGCGCGTGGCTGTTCCTGGGAGTGCTCGTGGCCGCCCTCTCGACGGGCGGCTTCTTCTACGTGCTTGCCCGCGCGGGATGGCACCCTGGCGCCGCGGTGGGCGCCGGCCATCCCCTCCACCACGCATACCTACAGGCCACCACGATGACCTTCCTGGGGATGATCGCGGGGCAGGTCGGCACCGCGTTCGCCGTCCGCACCGCGCGATCGTCGCTGCGCTCGGTGGGCGTCTTCAGCAACCGCCACCTGATCGTCGCGATCGTCGCCGAGCTGCTCCTCGCGGCGCTGTTCGTGTACGCGCCGCCGCTGCAGTCTCTGCTCGGCACGGCGGCGCTACCCGCGAGCGACATCGCCGTGCTCCTGCCGTTCCCATTGATCGTGTGGGGCGCCGACGAGCTGCGCCGCTATCTCATCCGGAGAAGCCGGTAGCACCGCGGAGGGCGCGCGATCGCGGTCCTACGCGACCGGCGTGGGCTCCTCGGTCTCCTCTTTGCGCAGCGGCACGCCGGCCGCCGCGTACGCCTCGGGGGCGTCGAGCGTCTCGCTCTTGAGCAGCGCCCGCGTGAGGCTCTCGAGCTGGTCGCGGTGCTCGAGCAGGAGCCGTGAGACCTCCTCGTGGAGCGATTCGACGATCCTGCGCACCTCGCTGTCGATCAGCTGGTGGGTCGCCTCCGAGGTCTCGCTCGAGCCGGGCAGCAGCGGGCCCTGCCCGTCGCTCGGCAGCACCGCGATCGGCCCGATCGCCTCGCTCATTCCCCAGCGGCCGACCATCTCCCGAGCGATCTGCGTGAGCTGCTGGATGTCGGACTCCGCGCCGGAGGTGATCGTGCCGTAGATCAGTTCTTCGGCCGCACGGCCCCCGAGCGCGACGCGGATTCTCGCCTCGAGATCCTCGCGGCTGTAGGACACGCGGTCGGCGTCGGGCGTTGACAGCGTGACGCCCAGCGCCATGCCGCGCGGGATGATCGACACTTTGCGAACGGGGTCGGCGCCCGGCGTGATCATCCCCACGAGCGCATGGCCCGACTCGTGGTAGGCGGTTCGCTCGCGATCGTCGGCCGAGAGCAGGATCCCACGCGGCGAGCCCAGCTGGATCTTCTCGAGCGAGTCGCTGAAGTCGGCTTTGGCGACCTTCTCGTGGCCGCGCCGCGCCGCGAGCAGGGCGGCCTCGTTGGCCAGGTTGGCCAGGTCCGCGCCCACCATGCCCGGCGTGGCGGCCGCGAGTTCGTCGAAGTTCACGTCGTCGGCGAGCGGCATCGAGCGCGTGTGGACTTCGAGGATCTTGCGCCGGCCGGCGCGGTCGGGAGGCTGCACGGCGACGCGCCGGTCGAAGCGCCCCGCCCTCAGCAGCGCCGGGTCGAGCACGTCCGGCCGGTTGGTGGCCGCGAGCACCACCACCGCCTCCGCGGACTCGAACCCGTCGATCTCGGTGAGGATCTGGTCGAGCGTCTGCTCGCGCTCGTCGTTGGCGCCGCCGAACGTGATGTTCCCGCCGCGCGAGCGGCCGATCGCGTCGAGCTCGTCGATGAAGATGATCGACGGCTCCGCGGCCTTCGCCTGCGCGAACAGGTCGCGCACGCGCGAGGCGCCGACGCCCACGATCGCCTCGATGAACTCGGACGCGGAGATCGAGAAGAACGCCGCGTGCGCCTCGCCGGCGACCGCGCGCGCGAGCAGCGTCTTGCCGGTCCCGGGCGGCCCGTACAACAGCACGCCGTGGGGTATCCGCCCGCCCAGGCGCGAGTAGCGCTCGGGATTGCGCAGGAAGTCGATGATCTCGGTGAGCTCGCTCTTGGCCTCGTCGATGCCGGCCACGTCGTCGAAGGTCACGCGGATCGTTTCCGGATCCACCCGACGAGCGCGGGAGCGCCCGAAGTTGCCGAGCGCGCCCATCGCGCCTCCGCCGGCGGCTCGCCGCGCCACCAGGATGAACAGGCCCACGATCAGCAGCGTGGGGCCGAACCCGAGCAGCAGCTCGACGATCAGCGAAGTGCTTTTGGTGGTCGACTGGGCGCTGATTTCGACGTTCTCTGCCTTCAGCGTGGCCGTCAGCTGGGAGTCGCTCCAGAACGTCGGAATCTCGGTCTTGAAGAGCTTCGTGCGCGTCGACTTCTTGCCGGTCGGCGGATATAGCCGCTTGGAGGTGAATGTGCCTTCGACCGCGTTGCCCTTGGTCGAGATCGACTTGACCTGGCCGCTCTGCACCTGTTCGAGAAAGTACGGGTTGAACGGCACGGTGACCCGTTGTTCGCTGTTGGAGGAGGGTTGTGCGAGCAGCAGCGACACCCAGTTGAGCGCGAACAGCGCAAGCACCACCCACAAGAACCACGGCCTGCGGTGCGGCGGCGGCTTGCTCGGCTGCTGCGGCATGCCGCGTCCGTCGGGGGCCGGCGCAACGCGCCAGCCGCGCGTGTCGCGCGGCATCGGCGGATGCGCGTCGCGCCGGGTCGAGCCGCCGTTGTCCTCTGGTGTGGCGTCCTCGGCCATCGCTCTAGCCGTTCCTCATGCACCAATGCTACGCGGGCTCGCGCACGCGTGCCGTAGGCGGGCGCCCGAGCGACGCCGCGTACGTAGGAGACCACACCGTGAAGTGCGCACGTGCCCGGGTGCCGCGAGTCGGGCGATCGGAAAGGCTCGGCGGCATGCGAACGGCAACGACACCGGCGCAAACGCTCGCGGGCTCGGCTCGACCCGGGCCGGCGCGAGCTGCGCTCCCGCGCCATGGCCCGATCACCGGGTTAAGTACCTACGGCGAGTACGTGCTCGCCCCCGATGCGAGGGGCCATGTCCGCGGCTACGTTGCGCGAACAGCGGTCGCCGACCCAGCGTCGCACCCATGGGCGCCGTCGGCGGCCGCGACCGGACGGCTCTCTCCCTGTCCGGCGCGCGAGCCTGCGGAGGCGGCGTCATACCCCGTCACGCCGTCACCGAGCGTTCGCCGCGGACGCGGCGCGGGGCGCATGCCAACTCCTCCGGCACGCTCCGCGCGCGTCCGGACGCGCTCAGCGCTCGCAGATGTCGCCCACGCGCGCGGCGGTGATGCGCACGAGCTCGAGCGGGTCGAGGATCACCCAGTAGTCCGGGTCCCCCGCCGGGCACAGGATCCTCGGCCGGCGCACGAGCTCGCCGTCGATCGCCGCCACGGGCGGCAGCAGCGGGCCGAACGGCGCTGCCGCGCGCCGGTCGAGCGCGGGCAGGTCGCGCTCCAGCTCCTGCTCGCTGGCGAGCCGCAGCTCTGCGGGAACGCGGAGCAGGGCTTGCAGCTTGCCGAGGTCGACCACGCGGCTCGCGGTCAGCGCGACCGCCAGGTAGCGGGCGCCGTCGCGCAGCAGCTCAACCCGCGCCACCTGCGCGGCGGACAGGCCGGCAAGCCGCGCCGCGCCGGTCGAGTCGTTCCCCGGATCGTGCGAGCGCAGCTCGTATGCCACACCAGCGCCCCGCAGGAACCCGAGCGTCGCGTGCACGCGCGTGGCCGCCATTGCATCCCGCCCGTCCCGGCGCCGCGTCACAGCGCACCGCGGCCCGGCGGCGTGCCCACCGCGGCTAATGGAGATGCAAGCATCGGAGGCAACCGACGTTAGGCCACCGATCGGTGGCGCATATCTGCGCAAACCACGTTCGCGGATGCGGCAAAGCCGAGGCGCTGCGACCCGGATCCCGCAGTCCGTAGTCTCCCGCATGGATGCGGCCGCAGAATGCGGATGCCGGCCCGCGCCGGCTGCGCGATCCTCTCCGCCCAAGATGCTGTCTCCGCCCGCCCGCCGCCACGCCGAAGGACCCGCCGGCCAGGAGGACCCGGACGGCAGCTACCTGACCGACGGCCGCCGGCTGTTCAGGCTCGTCCCGCAGCTCCCCGCGAGCTCGCAGCGCCGTTTCGCCTCGCTCGAGGACTGCCTCACGCTCGAGGTGAGCGCATACTCGCCGCGCGAGCTCGAGAGGATGCGCCTGCGACGGGTCCGCGCCCACCTCTGACCATGGAACGCGAGGTGGGCGCCGCAGACTGCTCGGAGTCGACGGCGGATCGGCCGCCCGCCTGCGAGGCATGCGGCGCCGCGCTCGGCGTATACGAGCCGCTGGTCGTCGTCGAGGGCGGGCAGGCGCGACGCACCTCGCTGGCGGCGGAGCCGCGGCTCCCCGGCGCGCCGGGGCGTGTCTTTCACCTGGCCTGCTACCGCCCGTCGCGCTAGCGGATCGCGCTCAGGCCTCGCGCTGGCGGATCGCGCTCAGGCCTCGCGCTGGCGGATCGCGCGCACGCCTCGCGCTGGCGGATCGGGCTCACGCCTCGCGCTGACGGATCGGGCTCACGCCGGTACGCACGGCCTTCGGCCGCGTGTCCCGCCGGCGGGTCGGGCTCAGGCCTCGCCCCACGCGAGCACGCCTGCGATGTCGAGCGTGGACAGCACGCCGACCGGCCTGCCGCTGTGCTCGTCGCGCACCACCAGGTGCGAGATGCCCTCGTCGCGCATCACCGCGGCGGCCACTCCGAGCGGCTCGCCGGTCGAGACGGTCTCGTAATCGTGGTCGGCGGCCTGCGAGAGCGTGCGCCCCACGCCGCCGGGCTCGAGAAGCTGGCGCAGCAGCGCAGAGTCCGACAGGCATGCCACGGGCAGGCCGTCGGCGGGGTCCGTAACGACGATCATGTGTACGTGGTGCAGCGTCATCGTCCGCGCCGCGTCGCGCAGCGTGGCGTCGGCGGGGCAACTGAGGATGCCGACGCGCATCGCATCGGACACGTGTGCGTGCTCGAGCCGCGGCGTCAGGTAGCTGCCTGTGTGTGTGGATTCGTGGGCGTTCATCATGCCCCCAGTCAATCCGCCGGCGCGGCTTCCCGCATCGGTGAAAGCTTCGCGCGCGCTGTCCGTAGCTTCTACTAGGCGCTCGTCTGCGAGGCGAGCGCAAGCCCCATCCACACGTGTTCGATCCCCGCTTCCTCGAACGGATCGGACTCGACCGCGAAGCCCGCCTGCTCATACAGCGCGAGCGCCTCCACCTGCGCAGCCAGACGCGCGCGCACGCAACCCCGGGCGCGCGCCTCGGCGATCGCCAGCGCCAGCATCTGCGAGGCGATCCCGCGCCGGCGCCAGTCGCGCCGCACCGCCACGCGGCCGATTTTCGCGCTGTCGCCGGCGAGCAGCACGCGAAGCGTGCCGATCACCTCGCCGCCCGACGCGACCGCCACGAGGTGGAGCGCGCCGTCGTCGAGCCCGTCGAGCTCTTCCGCGCGCGGCACGCCCTGCTCGCCGCAGAACACCTGCTCGCGCAGGCGCAGCGCACCGGGCACGTCCCCCGGGTCGCTCGCCCAGCGAATCACCGCCCCGCGCGCAGCCACGCGGCCGACGATAGCCCGCGCCGCAGCCCGCGGGCGCGGATCTCGGCTCGCCCCGGCGCCGCCGGGCGCAAATTTCGCTACCGTGCCGCAACCCTCGACGGCCGCTCGGGTTGCGAAGCTCGAAGCACCCGGGGTGGGTCCTCGCGCATGCCATGACGAGAGCGCTCGATCGCAGATGCAGGTCCCGCAGGCGCGCCGCACGCGGCCTCGTCGCCGCGCTGGCTGTCGCCTGCTGCGCCGCGGGCGCACAGAGCGCGTGGGCGTCCGCGCCGCTCACCTTCTCCGCGCCGGCGACGGTCACCGGGGCCGCGCTGGGCGGCGTATCGTGCGCCGGCGAATCGCTGTGCGTCGCCGTCGACGGCGAAGGCGCCGCTTTCGTGACCTCGAACCCCAAGGTCGCCTCGCCGGCGTACACGCGCGTCGCGATCGACCCGGGCCAGCAACTCGACGCGATCTCCTGTGTCGCTCCCGGGACCTGCGTGGCGGCCGACAGGGCAGGCAACCTGCTCGCGAGCTCCGATCCCGCCGTGGCCGGGAGCTGGACAGCTCCGCGCAGGGTCGGCGAAGCGGCTCTCACAGGGGTGTCGTGCCCCTCGGCCTCCCTGTGCGTGGCCGTCGCGGAAAACGGGGAAGCGTTCACCAGCACGGGCCCCGTGGGCGGAGTGTGGAAATCGGCCCAGATCGACGGTGGCAGGCGGCTGACCGCAGCCTCGTGTGCATCGGAATCGCTGTGCGTGGCCGTGGACGCCGCCGGCAACGTGCTCTCGACGGTGACGCCCAAGACCGGCGGGAGCTGGCAGAGCCACGCGGTGTCCGGGACCGAACTGCTGGCGGTGTCGTGCTCCGCGGGAGCGGTGTGCGTGGCCGCAGACAGCGTGGGCGACGTGTTCGCGAGCCAGAACGCCGCATCGCCCACCCCTACGTGGAGCCTCACGCCGATCGACTCGGGCGCGCGCATCCAGGGCGTGTCGTGCGCCTCCTCTGGCCTGTGCGTGGCGGTTGACGCGCGCGGCCTCGCGTTCGCCAGCGACGGCCCCACGGCGCCGCTGCCGAGCTGGCGCGAAAGCACGGCGGACCCGGGCCGCTCGCTCACCGGCATCGCGTGCGCGCCGGGCGGCTTCTGCCTGGCGGTGGACCGCGAAGGCCGCTCGGTGCTCGGTCGGGTGCCGGCGCCGGAAGCCACCACCACGGTCCCCACGATCGTGCGCTCCACCAGCGCGACGCTCGCGGGAGTGGTGAGCCCCAACGACGCGGTGCTGGGCGCCTGCTTCTTCGAATACGGCACGGGCGTCCCCTACGCGAGCTCGGTTCCCTGCTCGGTGCTGCCGGTGCCCGCCGGCGGCGCGCAGTCGGTGTCCGCGGAAGTGGGCTCGCTCGCACCGAACACCCCCTACCACTACCGGCTCGTCGCCTCCGACCCCGAGGGCGCGAGCGCCGGCCTCGACGAGGCCTTCGTCACGGCGGTGTCCTCGGAAGTGGCGCTCGTGTTCCCGCACCCATCGATCACGGGCACGCCCGCGGTCAGCCAGAAACTCACGTGCCACGCGGGAACGCAGTCCGGCGCCGAAGCGCAGCTCTCCTATGCGTGGCTGCGCGACCTGATACCGATCGCAGGGGCGACAGGCTCCACCTACACGGTGAAAGGCCAGGATTCGGGGCACCACCTGCAGTGTCAGGTGACAGCGACCGACGCGGGCGGCAGCGCGACGGCCAAGAGCGCGTTCGTGACGATCCCGCAGGGCGGCGTGCCCGCCTCCGCGGGCGAGACGTTCGTGGGCCGCGCGCAGTTCTCCAAGGGCCGGGTGAGCGTGCCGATCACGTGCTCCTCGAACGCGTTCTCGGGCTGCCACGTGAGCGTGCGCGTGACCGTCGTGGAGGCGCTCGCGGGACGGCGCGTGGTGGGCGTCTCGGCGCGCGCGCCCCGGGGCTCCGCCGAGGCGTCGCTGCGCCACGCCACCGTGACGGTCGCCAGCGCGAGCACGCGCGTGGCGCGCGGCGCGCGCCACACCGTCACCGCCACGCTCAACTCGACCGGCAGGCGGCTCGTGGCGGCGAAGCGCCGTTTCGCTGCGACCCTGTCGGTCAGCGGCACGGTGATCGGCGTGATCGAGTCCACGCTCGCCCACCAGACGGTGGTCCTGAGCGCTTCGAAGCATGCGGCGCGCGGACACTGAGGCCCGCCCACGGCGCGGGCGTCGCCGGCGGGGCGCTCTCGCGGGCGCCCTCGCGCCCGCCGCGGCGCTGCTCGCGCTGTGCGCGCCCGCGCCCGAGGCGCACGCGGCGCGAGCACGCGCGAGCGCGGTGCTCGCGCCTACGCCCTACATGGGCTGGGACACCTATTTCGCGTTCGGCGGGCGCTACAGCGAGTCGACGGTGCTCACCCAGGCGAGCGAGCTCTTGCGGCTGGGGCTCGCGCGCGAGGGCTTCCGCTACGTGTGGCTCGACGTGGGCTGGTGGCACGGCGGCCGCGGCGCCTCGGGGCAGATCACGGTCAACTCCCGGCAGTGGCCGCACGGGATCGCCTGGCTCGCGCGCACGCTGCATGCGTACGGCCTGAGGCTGGGGGTGTACACGGACGCGGGGCACGACGGCTGCGGCGGGGCGGGCCAGGGCAGCTACGGCCACTACCAGCAGGACGCCAACACGCTCGCGGCATGGGGCGTGGACGCTGTGAAGGTGGACTTCTGCGGCGGCGAGGAAGACGGCCTGAACCCGAAGACCGCGTATTCCGAAGTCCATGCCGCGATCGAGGCCAACGCGAGCCACCGCCCGATGCTGCTGAACATCTGCAACTTCCTGCAGCCGGGGCAGTACGCCGAAAACCAGCCGAACCTGCCCGAATCTGTGTTCAACTCCTACGAATTCGGCCAGAACGTGGGGACGAGCTGGCGCACCGACACCGACGTGGGCACGCCCGGCCACGTGAGCTTCACCAACGTGCTGCGCAACCTCGACGCCGACGCCGCGGACCCGCAGGCGGCGGGACCCGGCCACTGGAACGACCCCGACTACCTCGGCCCCGACCAGGGCATGTCGGCCACCCAGTTCCGCAGCCAGCTGTCGATGTGGGCGATCGTGGCCGCGCCGCTGATGGTGAGCGACAACCTCGCGAAGATCTCCTCGGCGTCGCGCTCCGCGCTGCAGAACGCCGAAGTCATCGCGGTCGACCAGGATCCCGCGGGAATCCAGGGCACGCTGGTCTCCTCCTCGGGTAACGGGCAGGTGTGGGTGAAGCCGCTGCTCGACGGCTCGCGCGCGGTCGCGCTGCTCAACCGCGGCGGCTCGCCGATGCGCATCTCCACGAGCGCCGCCGCGATCGGCATGCCGCCGCTCGCGCGCTACTCGCTGCGCAACCTGTGGTCGCACGCCACCGCGACCACGCGCGGCTCGATCTCCGCCGAGGTCCCGGGCGACGGCACCTCGCTGCTGCGCGTGTACCCCGGCTGAAGCGCCGCCTACAACGACCGCTGGTAGCTTCCGAACGCGCGCGTTGCGAGCGTCGCCGCGAGCAGCACGAGCGCGGCCAGCAGCGCCACGCGGGTACCCACCAGTACCCAGTCGATGTGCTGCATCGCGGCCGAGCGGCCCGCTTCGACGGCCCAGTTGACGGGGTTGAACTTCGCCACCGTGCGGATCCAGGCGGGCACGAGGCTCTGCTGCATGAGCGCGGTGGACAGGAAGGTGAGCGGCAACAGCACGAAGCTCACCGCGCCGATCAGGGTCTCGCGCCGGCGCGCGAGCACCGCGACCGCGTTCGACAGCGACGCGAACGCCGCGCCGAGCAGCCCGGCGACCACCATCAGGAGCAGCACGCCCCCGACGCCGCCCGTGTAGTGCGCGCCGAGCGCGAGCGCGAGCAGCACGATCAGCGCGGTCTGCAGCAGCACCATCAGCACCGCGTACAGCACGCTGCCGGCATTCAGCGCGCCGCGCCACACCGGCGAGACCAGCATGCGGTCCATCACACCGCCGTTGATGTCTTCGATCAGCGCCATCCCGGTCCAGCCGGCGGAGGAGACGGCGAGCATCACCACGATGCCCGGCGTGAGGAAGTCGATGTAGGAGCCGCCGTGGAAGCCCGGGATGCGCGTCACCGCCTTGAACAGCGCGCCGAACAGGAGCAGCCAGATTATCGGCTGCGTGAGCGTGATCCCCAGGTACGCGGGTTGGCGGGCGAGCACGCGAAGCCCCCGCATCGTCACCTGCCAGCTCTGCCTGACCGCGGTCATGCCGCCACCTCCTGTTCGCTGTTGGCCTTCTCGAATGCGCGTCCCGCGTGGCGCAGGTACACCTCGTCAAGCGACGGCCGCGCCACCGTCACCGAGGCGGCCCGCACGCCGTGCGCGTCGAGCGCCGCGAGCACCGCCGGGATCGCGGCGCCTCCGTCGCCCGCGCGGGCGCGCAGCGTGGCGCCGTGGAGCGCCACGTCGTGCACGCCCGCAACGCGCTCGAGCGCACCGCGCGCGCCGTCGACCTCGCCCGCGAGCTCGACCTGGATCGTGTCGCCCTCGAGCGAGCTCTTGAGCTCGCCGGGGGTGCCTTCGACCACCACCCTGCCGCGGTCCACGATCGCGAGCTGCGACGCGAGCGCGTCCGCCTCCTCGAGATAGTGGGTGGTGAGCAGGATCGTCATGCGCTCCTGCGCCGCGAGTCGCTCGATCTCGCGCCACATCTGCGCCCGCGCCTCGGGGTCGAGGCCCGTGGTGGGCTCGTCGAGGAACAGCACGCGCGGACGGTGGATGAGCCCCATCGCCACGTCCAGGCGCCGCTGCATGCCGCCCGAGTAGGTCTTCACGATCCGCTTCGCGGCGTCGGCGAGGCCCAGGCGCTCGAGCGACTCGTCCACGCGCCGCGCGAGCTCGGAGCCGGTGATCCCGTGGAACTCGCCCTGCAGCACCAGGTTCTCGCGGCCGCTCGCCTCGGGGTCCGCGCCGTGCTTCTGCCCGACCACGCCGATCGCGCGGCGCACGCCCACGGGGTCCGACAGGACGTCTATCCCGGCCACCCGCGCGCTGCCGCTGTCGGGGCGCGAGAGGGTCGAGAGGATCTTCACCGTCGTCGACTTGCCCGCGCCGTTGGGCCCCAGCAGGCCGAAGATCGTGCCCTCGGCCACCGACATGCTCAAGCCGTCGAGCGCTGTGACAGTCTCGCCGTAGGTCTTTCTAAGCTCATGTGCCTCGATGGCGCTCGCCATTACCGTCTCCTTTCGTCATGTTCGATCCCCGCGGGGCTCATCTCGGGCCCGCCGGGAGACTTTCGTTAGAATATAGAAACTCTTGAATGTCGAGATACTAGCATGTCAAACCACAAGCGTGAACTGTTCGCCCAGCTGATCGACGAGGTGCGCCGCTCGCAGAGCGCCACCGACCGCTTCGACCAGGCGGTCGCGGACGCGCTGGGGCTGAACCGCACCGACATGCGCTGCCTCGACCTGCTGGAGCGCGAGGGCGCCGTCAGCGCAGGCAGGCTGGCCGAGGCCACGGGGCTCACGAGCGGCGCGATGACCACCGCGCTCGACCGCCTCGAAGCGGCCGGCTACGCGCGGCGAGTGCGCGACGACGAGGACCGCAGGCGCGTGCTCGTCGAGCTCTCCCCCAAGGCACAGGGGATCGCCGAGCGCTTCTACTCCGAGCACATGGCCCAGTCGCAGCGGCTGTACGAGCGCTACTCGGCCTCGCAGCTCGAGCTGCTGCTCGGCTTCGTGCGCGAGGGCCGCCAGTTCAACGAGCGCGAGGCCGCGCAGCTCGAGCAGCGCAACCGGCCGAGCCGGCCCGGGTAGTGTTGGACGCCGCGGCGATGAGCGCCAGCGTCAACGAGCACCCACTGCGCGTCCTCGAGCGCTGGCTCGCACAGGCGCGCGAGGCCGGCGTGGCCGAGCCGGGCGCGGTCGCGTTCGTCACCGTTGGCGAGGGCGGGCGGCCGTCGGCGCGCACCGTGGCGCTCAAGCGCGTGGAGGAGCACGCGCTTCTGTTCAGCTCCGCGCTGTGGACCCGCAAGGCGCGCGAGCTCGAGCGAAACCCGCACGTGGCGCTGCTCTTCCACTGGCCCGCCGCGGGGCGCCAGGTCCACCTCACGGGCGAGGCCGCGGTCGCCGAGCGCGAGCTCGCACTCGAGCTGTTCTCGGAGCGAGACCTCTCGCACCGCGTGCAAACGCTCGTCTCCCGCCAGGGCGAGGAGATCGGCGACATCGACGAGCTGCGCGCACGCCACGCTCACCTGATGCAGGTGATCGAGCGCCCGCCCGAGTGCCCGCCCGACTGGGGCGCGATCCGCTTCGTGCCCGTGGCGGTGGAGTTCTGGGATGAAGCGCCCGACCGCATGCACGACCGGATGCTCTATGAGCGCGAGGGCGAGCGCTGGCGGGTGAGCCGGCTGGCGCCGTGAGCGGCCACGGCGCCTTTACCCCCGAGCCCGGTGAGCGGCTCGTGATCCGCGCGGCGCGGCGCGAGGACGTCGCGGCGGTGCTCGAGCTGTGGCAGCGCGCGGGCGGCGCGCCGCGCGGCATCCCCGACACGCGCGAGGGGCTCGAGCTGCTGCTCGCGGCGGACCCGCGGTCGCTGCTGCTCGCCGAGGCGCACGGCGCGCTGGCGGGATCGCTGATCGCCGCGTGGGACGGCTGGCGCGGCAGCTTCTACCGGCTCGCCGTGGACCCCGGGCTGCGACGCCGCGGCATCGCCACGGCACTGCTGCGCGCGGGCGAGCAGCACCTGCGCTCGCGCGGCGCAGCGCGCCTCACCGCGATCGTCGCCGGCGAGGACCCCGTGGCGCTCGCGTTCTGGGCGCACGCGGGTTACGCGCGCCAGGCCGACCGCGTGCGCTTCGTGCGCTGAGCCTCTCGCGCCGCGCCGGCGCTAGGCTTCGCAGGCGTCGAGCACCACGAACCGGAGGAGTGCGATGGCGGCGAATCCAACGCTGTATGTGTGCCATGGCGACGACGGCGGCCCGCGTATACACCCGTGCAGGCGCGTGCAGGAGGCGCTGCGGGCGGCGGGCATCGAGTACGAGAAGGTGGTGGCCGCGCACGGCAGCCCGATCCCGTTCCTGCGCAAAGGCTCGCGCGAGGAGCTGCGCGAGGCGACGGGATCGACCAAGCTGCCCGCGCTCAAGCTCGCCGATGGCACGGTGCTGGCGCCTTCGCGCGAGATCCTCGCCTGGATCGGGCGGCAGGCCTGAGCGCCTGCGCGAGCGCGGCGCGCCGCGCGCGGGCTCAGCGCGTCGGAGGCGCCTGCGGCGCTCGCGCTCAGCGCCAGCGCCAGCGGCCGGTGATCGATTCGAGCGCTGCCCGGCTCGCGCCCGCGAGCGCGGGTTCGGCGTCGAGCTCGATGTTGACCACGCGCGCGCCGCGGCGCGCGAGCACGTCCACCTGCACGTTGTCGCGGCCGTCGAAGCGGTAGGTGTAGGACTCTTCCGCGGCGGGCGCTCCGCCGAGCGTCGTGGCGTGCACCGCCGAGGCGTGCACCACATCTTCTGCGCGGCCCGGCGTGCCCACGAAGTTGGGCATCAGCTCAACGGGCGACTGCGTCGCCGCCGAGGTGTCGGCCTGCGCTCCCGCGAGATGCAGCCGGCGGAACAGCGACGTGGGCGTTTCGTCGATGGTCACCGCGACCGTTCGCGCGGGCGGGATCTCCACGCTGTTGACCGCGGCTCCGGTGGAGCTGAGCTGGTAGCGCGCGGCGCCCTGAGCGCCGTGCCTGAGCGTGAGCCGGTAACCCTTCGGGTAGGCGGTGGCGAAGCTCCCGCCGCTCAGCGGCGTGGTCGCGACCGCCGCCTTGGCGCCCGATGCGGGCGTGCCCGCCGCGGCGCTCTGCGCGGGCGCGCTCGCGCTCGCCGGAGGGGATTGGCTGCTGGACGAGCTGCCTTTGGAGGTGAGCAGCACGACCGCGAGCACCACCACGGCCACCGCGACGAGGGCGGCCACGGCTGCAAATCTGCGGCTCATGCGGCCCTATCGTCCGAGCGTGGCGCGGGCTTGAGCGCGGACCCCGGCGTGTCAACCGGCGACCACGAGGCGCAGCGCGCCCTCGTAGAAGGGCTCGGAGCGCAGGTGGCGGGCGTATGCCGCCGCCGTGGCGTGGTGTGATATCGCCGAGCAGATGAGCAACGCCATCTCCACCGCCGGCCTCACGGACGGGCTCGCCCGGAGATCCTCGGCGCTCGCGTTCGGGGAGATTCCCGCGGACGTGGCCGAGCTCTCGCGCCAGACGCTGCTCGACTGGTTCGGCGTGGCGCTCGCGGGCAGCCGAGAGCCCGCGCCGCTCGCGCTGCTCGACGCGGTCGGACCCGGCGACCCCGGGGACCGCTCGAGCGCCACGGTGGTGGGTCGCGGCGAGCGGCTCGGCGCGCTGCACGCGGCGCTCGTCAACGGCACCGCGTCGCACGCGCTCGACTACGACGACATGAACCTGAGCTTCCTCGGGCACGCGTCCGTCGCGGTGGGCGCCGCAGCGCTGGCGCTCGCAGAGGTGCGGAACGCGCACGGCGAGGAGCTGCTGAGCGCGTTCCTCGCGGGCTACGAGACCGCGTGCAGGCTCGCCGTCGCGCTCGGCCCGGAGCCATACCTGCGCGGCCACCACTACACCGGCACGATCGGCACCTTCGGCGCCGCGGCGGCGTGCGCGCGGCTGCTCGGGCTGGACCCCGCGCGGACCGCCGTGGCGTTCGGCGTGGCGGCCAGCTCCGCGGCGGCGCTGAAGTGCAACTTCGGCACGATGACCAAGCCGCTGCACGCGGGCAGAGCGTGCGAGAGCGGGATGCTCGCGGCGCTGCTGGCGGAGCACGGGTTCAGCGCGAACGCAGCGGCGATCGAGGCGGAGCAGGGGTTCGCGGCGCTCGCCGGCGGGAGCTGCCACCCGGACGCGGCCCTGGCGGAGCCGCCGCATGGATGGTTCATCCGCGAGAACCTCTTCAAGTACCACGCCGCGTGCTTCTTCACGCACTCGGCGATCGAGTGCATACGCGGCCTGCGCGACTCCGCGGGATTCTCGCCCGAGGAGGTCGAGCGCGTGACGCTTCACGTGAGCGAGGTGGAGCTCGGTACCTGCTCGATCGCGGAGCCCGCGAACGCGCTCGAGGTCAAGTTCAGCATCGCGCAGCTCGCCGCGATGTCGCTGCTCGGGCGCGACACCGCGGTGATCTGCGACGAGGACGCACGCGACGCGGAGGTGATCGCGCTGCGCGAGCGCGTGCGCCTCGCCGAGGACGGCGCCGCAGGGGAGCCGACGCGCGTCGAGGTGGAGCTCGCTGACGGCGCGGTGCTCGCAGGAGCGCACGACGTGCGCGAGCCCGAGCGCGACCTTCCCGCGCAGCGGGAGCGCCTCGAGCGCAAGTTCGCAAGCCTCGCCGAGCCGGTGATCGGCGCGCGCGCGGCGGGCGAGCTGCGCGCGCTCGTGAGCTGCCTCGACGCGAGCGTGCGCGTGCGAGAGGTGATGGCGGCCGCGGCGCGCTAAGACCCTGCGGCGGCGCCCGTCCGCTCGCGCTCCGGCGCGGCCCCCTCCGGCAGCGCGGCGCCCCTGGGCAGCACCAGCAGCGAGCAGCGCGCGTGGTGCGCCAGGTAGCTCGAGGTGCTCCCGAGCACCAGCCGCTTGAGCGGCCCGTAGCTGCGCGAGCCGACCACGAGCAGGTCGACCTTGCCGCCGAAGGCGGCGAGCTCCTCGCCGGGCAGGCCGTAGACGGCGCGGCCCTCGACGCCCGGAAGCTCGTGCAGGCGCCGGTTGGCTTCCTGCAGCACAGTTTCGATGCCCTCGCCCATCAGCGCGGGGATCACCGTGGTGTAGGAGTAGCTCGGGATCGAGAGCACCTCGAGCAGCTCCACGCTCGCGCGCAGGTCGCCGGCGAGCGCGCGCGCGGCCTCGAGCGCGGCCTCGCTCTCGGGCGAGCGGTTGTAGGCCACCCCGATCCTCGCCACCGATGCGTCCTGCTCGGCGTACCCGAGGGGGGCGATCGCGACGGCGCACGATGCGCCGTTGAGCGCCCCGCGCGTGTCGTCGCCGAGCACCGCGCGCCCGAGCGGCCCGCGGCTGCACGAGCCCACGACCAGCAGGTCAGCGCCGATCCGCCCGGCCTCCCTGTGCAGCCCTCCGCCGGGGGTGGCCGCTTCGACGCTCGCGAGCTCGCACGTCAGACCAGCCTCCTCGCGGGCCCTCTCCAGCAGCGCGCCCGAGGCCTCGCGCTCCTCGTTGACCACGCCGGGGGTGACCACGTTGAGCGGCCGCAGCCTGCCGGTGTGCACGTGGGCGAGCGTCACCTTCGCGTCGCGTCCGCCGAGCAACTTCGCGAGCGCTATCGCGTCGCGGCCGCCCTCGCTGCCGTCAACGCCCACCAGCAAGTTCTTGAACACGACATCTCCTTTCGGGGTTGACGGCACGATAGATCTCCGCAGGAGGTCCAGTATCAGGGTGACGGGGCCAACACCGTGCGGGTTTATACGCATCCCGGGCCTTCCGGGCGACCGCCAACATGGGGCCCCCGGAGGCCGCGGCGCGGCGGGAATCTCCGGCGACCTGCTGGACGGCCGCGAGCGCGGCTGGACGCCGGCTGTGGACGTGGTTGGCGACAACGGTTTCCTGCGACGCGAGCGGCGCTACGGGTCGCTCAGCCGCTCGATGGCGCTGCCGGCGGGAGTCGACGCCAAGAAGATCAAGGCGAAGACCTCCGACGGCGTCGTCGAGGTGACCATCCCGCTCCCCAAACAGCCCGAGAAGCGGAAGATCGAGATCACGCCGACCGCAACGTGAGCCGCGGGGCGATTGCTCGAGGCGGGCCGCATGCGCGGCTCGCCTCCGAACGCCCGCTCACCTCCGTGCGCCGCACCAGCGATCCAGCCAGCTGATCGCCAGCCGGCCGACGTGCTCGAGCGCGCCGGGCTCCTCGAACAGGTGCGTGGCGCCCGGCACGACCGCCAGCTCGCTGGCGCAGCGAAGCTGCCGGTACGCGGCTTCATTGAGTTCGAGCACCTGCCGGTCGGCGCCGCCCACGATCAGCAGGGTGGGCACGCACACCGCGCCGAGATCGGACGCCAGGTCGGGGCGCCCGCCGCGCGAGATCACCGCCCGCAGTCGAGAGGGCGCACCGACGGCAGCGGTCAGCGCGGCCGCGGCGCCAGTGCTCGCGCCGAAGAACGAGAGGGGCAGGCTCGCGCACTCCTCGCGCCGCTCGAGCCATGCGCTCGCGCCCAGCAGGCGCGAGGCCAGCAGAGGAATGTCGAACACGTTCGCGCGGTCGAGCTCCTCCTCAGGCGTCAGCAGGTCGAAAAGCAGCGTCGCGTAGCCCGCGCCGTTCAACGCCCGCGCCACCGCGCGGTTGCGCGGGCTGAGGCGGCTCGAGCCGCTTCCGTGCGCAAACAGCACCACGCCCGCCGGGCCTGCTGGGATGCTCAGCTCCCCGGCGAGCTCCATCCCCGAGCCCAGCGCGACGACCACGTCGGCGTCCCCGGGATCCGCAGCGTCGTCTCCCTGCGAGTATCGCGCGTCCGCGTCAGCGAGCAGCCCGGTGACTTGCTCATCGCGGGCCGGGCGGAAGTCCCTGTACCAGGCGCCGACCGCCCAAAGCTCGTCCGGAGCCTGAGCGCAGACGACCTCGTCGGCGACCGGCTGAAGCGCGCGCACCGACGACGGGGCGCCAACGGGCACAGCGAGGATCACGCGCGCAGCCCCGCGGCGTCGCAGCGAGCGCACCGCGGCGTGCGCCGAGCGCCCCGTGGCGAGACCGTCGTCGACCAGTATCGCGGTGCGTCCGTCGAGCGGCATCGGACTGCGCCGGCCGCGGTATCGCGCAGCCTGCTCGGCGAGCTCGCGGTCCGCACGCTCGATCAGCGCATGCACCTCGACCTCGGAGAGCCCGAGCGCCCGCGCGGTCTCGTTGTCGACGAAGTGCACGCCGCCCTCCGCCACAGCGCCGATCGCATACTCGGGGTTGCGGGGTGCGCCGATCTTGCGCACCAGAGCCACGTCGAGCGGCGCGTCGAGGGCCTTCGCGACCTCGGCGGCGACGGGCACGCCGCCGCGTGCCATGCCGAGCACGACCGGCCGCTCGCCGCGGAAGCGCTCGAGCAGAGCTGCGAGCGTCCGCCCTGCGTCAGCGCGATCGACGAATGCCCGCTCCGCGGGACGAAGCAAAAGGGGATCGTCGAGCAACGCGACCGCGCCGGTGGGATGACGGCTCACCGTCACGCGGGAAGCTCCTGCGCCGTCAGCTCGGCCACCTCGACGTGGGCGCTGAGCTGCTCGATCTCCTGGCGGGTTCCCGTGCCGAGCCCGTGCCGCGTCGCGTTGAGACAGCCCGCGGCCATCGCGAGGCGCAGCGCATCCTCGAGCCCGTGGCCGCCGGTGAGGCTGACGCCGAGCGCAGCGAACATGGAGTCTCCGGTGCCGCGGTGCTCCAGAGGCTCGACACGTGGGCCCTCGAGACGCAGATACCGCGCGCTCAGGCCATCGAACGCGAGTGCGGGCCGCTCGGAGCGGGAGATCAGCACGGTCTCCGCTCCGAGCCTGTGCAGGCGCGCGAGCGCCGCGAGCAGCTCCGGCTCTTCCGCGCCCGCATCCACGCCGAGGTCGGCCAGGTCCTCGTCGCTGATCTTCAGCACATCGAGTCCGCCGGCGAGCGCGGCCCGCAGAGGGCCGCGCGCGAGGTCGGCGATCACACGCACGCCGTTGCTGCGCAGGTCGCTCGCGAGCCGCCGGTAGATGTCGTCTTCGAGGATTCCGTCGGGGTCAACGCCGGTGAGCATGAGGATGTTCGCGTCGAGCCCCGCGCTGAGCGCCACCCCGTACAGCTCGTCGGCCTCGTGGCGTGTGAGCCCTCTGCAGCTCGTGCGTGCGAGCTGTTCGCGCTCGCCGCCACGGCGCGCGTGGACGTAGACACCGTTGGGCGCCGCGCAATCCACGGCGAGCAGATGCACGTTCTCCTTGGCGATCAGCGCGCGCAGCACAGCGCCCGGCTCGCCGCCGAGGGCGCAGCACAGCGCCACATCCACTCCGAGCAGCGCCGCCATCCTCGCCACCCAGAAGCCCTGGCCACCGGCGTGCAGGTGGATCTCCTCGTTGCCGGTGCCGGCCGCCTCGACGGTGATCGTGAGCAGCGGCGAGGGCGCGAACACGACGATCGACGGGACGCTCATGTGAGCACCTTGCCCGGCGTGGACGCGTGCCGGTCGCCCTGTCCGCCTGCACGAGCCGGCGCGGACCGCGACACGACTGAGTTAAGGGGCGAATCGATCATCGCTACACCTCCCATTCTCTGCGGCGCCCGGCCCCGACAGCACCGGGGTTAGTACGGATTTGTCAAGGGGGTGGCCCCCGATCGCTCAGCGGCCGCGGTGGTGGCGGCGTAGGTCAGCCACAGCGCTCACTCGTCTGGTTCCAGGGGAACCCCTTGATGAGAACCTCGTCGGGATAGAGCTCCACGCCGGCTGCGCCATGGTGCGGCCGACCTGCTTCCTGGCGATCCACGACAGCATGTTGGGTACCTCCTGGGCTGGGGGCTGGCGCTGCCACTCGGTGCGCGAGGAATCTCTCAGACGTTCGTTCCATGTGCGCGCCGGGGCGCTGCGCCGGTGCAAGACGTCCGGCTCTCCGTGCTTGGCCTCGGCCCGCCCCGATCGGGCGAGCCGCCGCCGGGCGGGCGAGCCGCGCGGCGTGCGGGATTGGCGCACGGCGCCTCCGTAGTCGCCCACGCGTGCAGACGGCGTCGTGCGGATGGGAGGCGACGCGCGCGCTGGTTTCGTTGGCTCAAGCTTCCGAGCCACAAAGGAGAGTCCGTAATGGCCACCGTCGAGCAATCCAGCACGATCCCGGCACCCGGCTTGCCGGGCAGCCCCGTCGAGGTTGCCGAGAGGTATGACAACTTCATCGGCGGACACTGGGTCGCGCCGGTGAACGGCGAGTACCGGGCCAACCTCACGCCCATCACTGGCCAGCCGTTCTGCGAGGTCGCGCACTCGACGCCCGAGGACATCGAGCTCGCGCTCGACGCGGCGCATGCGGCCCGCGAGAGCTGGGGCGAGCAGTCGCTGGCGTCGCGCTCGAAGGTCCTGAACGCCGTGGCGGACGCGATCGAGGACAACCTCGACATGCTGGCGGTGGCGGAGAGCTACGACAACGGCAAGCCCGTGCGCGAGACGCTCGCGGCGGACATCCCGCTCGCCGTCGACCACTTCCGCTACTTCGCCGATGTGATCCGAGGCGAGGAGGGCGCGATCTCGGAGATCGACCACGACACCGTCGCCTACCACTTCCGCGAGCCGCTCGGCGTGGTCGGACAGATCATCCCCTTCAACTTCCCGCTGCTGATGGCCGCCTGGAAGATCGCGCCGGCGCTCGCCGCGGGCAACTGCACGGTGATCAAGCCCGCGAGCTCGACCCCCTGGTCGATCCTCAAGCTCGCCGAGGTGATCGGCGACGTCTTGCCGCCGGGCGTGCTCAACATCGTGAACGGACCGGGGGCGGAGACAGGAAGGGCGCTCGCGTCGAACAAGCGCATCGCCAAGATCGCCTTCACCGGCGAGACGGTGACGGGCCGGCTGATCATGCAGTACGCGGCGCAGAACATCATCCCCTCCACGACCGAGCTCGGAGGCAAGTCCCCGAACGTGTTCTTCGAGGACGTGATCGCGGCGGACGACGCGTTCGCCGAGAAGGCCGTCGAGGGTCTCGTGCTGTACGCGTTCAACAAGGGCGAGGTATGCACGTGCCCGTCGCGCGCTCTGATCCAGGAGTCGATTTACGACGAGTTCATGGGACGTTGCCTCGAGCGGATCCGCGCTATCCGCCAGGGCAACCCGCTCGACCGCGAGACGCAGCTGGGCGCGCAGAACTCGGCCGCTCAACTCGAGAAGATCCTCGGCTACATCGAGATCGGGCGCGAGGAGGGCGCGGAGCTCCTGATAGGCGGGGAGCGCAGGCTGCTCGACGGCGAGCTCGCGGACGGCTACTACGTCGAACCGACCGTGTTCCGCGGCAGCAACGACATGCGGATCTTCCAGGAGGAGATCTTCGGGCCGGTGCTCTCGGTGACGACGTTCAAGGACGAGGCCGAGGCGCTGCGCATCGCCAACGACACGATGTACGGCCTCGGCGCGGGCGTGTGGAGCCGCGATGGCGCGCGCGCCTACAGGATGGGGCGCGGAATCCAGGCCGGCCGCGTGTGGACCAACTGCTACCACCACTATCCCGCGCACGCCGCCTTCGGCGGATACAAGGTCTCGGGAGTGGGGCGCGAGAACCACAAGATGATGCTCGACCACTACTCGCAGACCAAGTGCATGCTCGTCAGCTACGACCCCAACCCGATGGGGCTGTTCTAGTGGTGGCGCACGCGACCGTCACCGCGACGCCGGCGGCGCTCGAGCTGATCGGACGGCTCAGCGCCGCGCACGGTCCGCTCGCCTTCCACCAGTCCGCGGGTTGCTGCGACGGAAGCGCCCCGATGTGCCTGCACGCCGAGGAGCTTCCGGCGGGCCGCTACGACATCCGGCTCGGCGAGCTTGCCGGGGCGCCGTTCTACATCGACTCCGAGCTGTACGAGCGCTTTGGCCGCCCGAGCTTCGAGATCGACGTGGCCCCCGGTGCGGGCGAGGGCTTCTCGCTCGAGGGCGCACAGGGCGTGCGCTTCGTTGCACGCACCGCGAGACCGGCGCGGGCGTGGAGCGGGTGATCGCCTCTCCTGGCCCGGCTCGCACCCCGGCCGCCGCGCTCATGGAATTCAGCGCGACGCGCCCTTATCGCGTCGCGCCTGCGACTAGCGGCGCTGGACCACGTGCGCACCCGGGTGCGCCGCCATCCGCGTTCGCATTGGCTTGTGCGCGACACGCCCGGAGGCCAACATGTCCACCATGGACCCCACCCAGAACGCCCTCTCCGCACTCGACACGGCGAGCGTCTGGCTCAACTCCGAGCCGCTCACGGCCGAGAATCTGCGCGGGCACGTCGTGCTCGTCGACTTCTGGACGTACTCGTGCGTCAACTGGCTGCGGACCCTGCCGTACCTCAGTGCGTGGGAGGAGAGGTATCGCGAGCGCGGGTTCGTGCTCGTCGGCGCGCACGCGCCGGAGTTCGGGTTCGAGCACAACCTCGAGAACGTGCGACGCGCGACCCGCGAGCTCGGCATCGGCTACCCCGTCGTCATCGACAACGGGTTCGCGATCTGGCGCTCGTTCGAGAACCATTACTGGCCGGCCGTATACCTCGTCGATCGCGAAGGGGAACTGCGCTTTCACCATTTCGGCGAGGGCGACTACGAGCAGACCGGGCGGGCGATCCAGCGACTGCTGGGCGTCGAGGAGGAGGCTGTCCGCGTGGACGCCGACGGTCTCGCCGAAGCAGCCGACTGGGACACGCTCGGATCCCCGGAGACCTACCTGGGCTCCGCCCGCGGCGAACGGCGCAGCGACCCGCGTGGCGACGGCCTCGCGCTCAACCACTGGGCGCTGAGCGGCGCGTGGTCGGTCGGCGGCGAGGCCGCCGTGCTCGACGCGCCCCCCGGCAATGTCGCGTACCGCTTCAAGGCCCGCGACCTCAACCTCGTCCTTGCGCCGCCCGCCGCGGAGGGTCGAGTCCGCTTCTCGGTGCGCCTCGACGCGCAGCCGCCCGGAGATGCGCACGGACTCGACGTCGACGCGGCAGGCGAAGGCGCCGTCACAGACCCGCGGATGTACCAGCTCATCCGCCAGCGAGCGGCAGTGGCCGAGCGCGACTTCGAGATCACGTTCCTGGACCCGGGCGTGCGCGCTTACGTCTTCACCTTCGGCTGACACCCATACGGCGCGACGGCGCGAAGGCGACCGCGCCCTCGCCGACGCCGGCCTCACACCGGCACCTGACCGCTACTCGGCTAGGCCCGCCGCCCGCAGCGCCTCATCGTGGTCCAGGTACGGGCGCATCCGCGAGACCTTGTCGCCGCGAACGTCGAAGATGATGTCGAGCTGGGCGCTCACGGGGACGCCGCTGCCGCGTCCCCGGCCCTCGAGCCGACCGAGCCAGAGGACGCGGTCGCCAAGGTCACGGTATTCCTCGGCGAACCCTCGAAACTCGTCTGACCCCGAGGCCTTCGCAGCGGCGATCGCGGCTGGCCACACGCCGCTAACCGAGAACGTCGCCGACTTCGCACACGTCTCAGCCGAGCACCTCAGCGCCGGCCGGCACCACCCCGGCGTTTTGATCGCGCTCTCATCTCGGTTCTCACGCCGCCCCGCAGGCATCGGTGCGCTTGTCTCGGCGATCGCGGGAACCCGCAGGTTGACGGCGATATGAGGCGTGAACGCGCGACCCTCCCACCTCAGATTGGCACGAAACCGACGCGGCCGTGGGGTCGTGCCCACAGAAAAGCCCCGCAAAAGCGGGGCTTTTCGGAGGTAGCGGGGGCGGGATTCGAACCCGCGACCTTCGGGTTATGAGCCCGACGAGCTACCAGACTGCTCCACCCCGCGTCGCTACCTATGTTCTAGCAAACGCACGCGGGCCTGAAAAGCCGCGAAACGCGCGCAGCGAGCGGCCTCAGAAGGCCACCGGCCGCCCGTCGCGGAAGAAGCCGCCGGTGGGGCCGTCGTCGGGCAGCGTCGCGAGCCACACGATGCCCGACGCGCCGTCCTCGACCGACTTCTTGGCGCCCATCGGCGCGCCCATGTCGGTGGTGACGAAGCCCGGGCACGCCGAGTTGACGAGCACGCCGTCGTCGCTCAGCTCGGTGGACGAGGATCCGCGTCATCGCGTTCAGCGAGGCCTTCGACACGCGGTAGCCCGGCGACCAGCCGCCCATCTCCGCGACGCCGCCCATGCCGCTCGAGACGTTCACGATGCGCGGCGTGCGGGCTCGCGCGCAGCAGGTCGAGCAGCGCGACCGTGAGCCGGTAGGCGCCGAAGAAGTTCGTCTCGAGCGCCCGCTGGATCGCGTCGAAGTCCGGGGCGGTGCCGGACACGCCGAAGTCGCTGCCGACGCCGGCGTTGTTGACGAGCACGTCGAGCCGGCCCGGGTCGCGCGTGCACGCGCTCGGCCGCCGCGCTGATGCTCTGCCGGATCGGACACGTCGAGCGTCAGCGCCCGCACGCTCCCGCCGGTGCTCTGCGCGAGCTCGCGCGCCGCAGCCGCCGCCTTCGCGCCGTCGCGCGCGCTCAGCAGCACCTCGTAGCCGCGCTCGGCGAGCTGGCGCGCCACCTCGCGCCCGATCCCGCGGTTGGCGCCCGTCACCAGCGCCACGCCCCCGCCCCCGCCGCCGCCGCTGTGACCCTGATCGCTCATGTGCCGCGCACATGTCTAGCATCCCCGCGCGTGCGCGTCGCCGTCGTCGACATCGGAACCAACTCGACGCGCCTGCTGATCGCCGACGTCGACCCGCGCACGGAGGCGGTCGAGCAGCTCGTGCGCCGCTCGCAGGTCACGCGCCTCGGCGAGCGGCGTCGACGCGGGCGGCTCGCTCTCGCAGGAGGCGATCGAGCGCGTGTTCGCGACGCTCGACGGAGTACCGCGCGCAGATCGACGCAGCACGGCTGCGAGGCCAACCTCGCGGTGCTCACCTCGGCCGTGCGCGACGCCGTCCAACGGCGCGGACTTCGCCGAGCGGGTGCGCGAGCGAGCTACGGCGCTCGACGCGCGCGTGCTGAGCGGCGACGAAGAGGCCCAGCTCACGTTCCTCGGCGCGATGTCGGGGCGCCGCGGCGAGGCGCGAGCGCGGACGGCGAGCCGACGGTCGTGATCGACATCGGCGGCGGCTCCACCGAGTTCATCGTCGGGCGCGGGCACAGCGCGGGCTTCCACGTCTCGCTGCACGCCGGCGTGGTGCGCATGAGCGAGCGCCACATCCACACCGACCCGCCCGCGCCCGCGGAGCTGCAGGCGCTGGCGCGCCGACGTGCGCGGCGTCTTCCTCGAGGGCCTGCCCGCCCACGAGCGCGCGCACGTCAGCGCGGCGATCGCGGTCGCCGGCACCGCCACCTCCGCCGCGGCGATCGACCAGGAGCTCGACCCCTACGACCCCGACCGCGTGCACGGCTACGAGCTGCTGCTCGGCAACCGTCGAACTGCTGCTCGCGCGCCTCGCCGAGATGACCGAAGAGCAGCGCCGCGAGGTCGTCGGCCTGCACCCCGACCGCGCGCCCACGATCGTCGCCGGCATGATCCTGCTCGGCGGAGGCGATGCGGGCGTTCGCACTCGACGAGCGTCGAGGTCTCCGAGCACGACATCCTCTACGGCGGAGCGCTGCGCCTCGCGGGCGCCGAGTAGGCGCCGCGCGCCACGGCACGCAGCCGGGCGGCGGGGCGCTTCGCCTCAGGCGAGGTTCGACTTGCGCGGGTAGACGACCGTCGGGTCGGTCAGCACGTTCACCAGCGCCGGCTTGCCCGACGCGAACGCGCGCTCGAGCGCCGGCGCGACGCCGCCCGGGCGGTCCACCAGCTCGCCGTGGCCGCCGAGCGCCTCGACGACCTGCGTCGTAGCGCGTCTCCGGGCGCAGGTCCGCGGCCACCGAGTAGCCGTAGAGGAACTCCATCGGGTGCTTCTCGAGCGCCCAGATGCCGTTGTTGCCCATCACCCCCACCACGTTCACGCCGTGGCGCGCGAGCGTGTCGAACTCCATGCCCGAGAACCCGAACGCGCCGTCGCCGAGCAGCAGCACGACCTGGCGCTCGCGGGTGCGCGAGCTTCGCCGCCAGCGCGTAGCCCGGGCCCGTGCCCAGGCAGCCGAACGGCCCCGGGTCGAGCCAGCAGCCGGGCTTGTAGCTGTCGATCACGCGCCCCGCGTAGGAGACGAAGTCGCCGCCGTCGCCGATCACGATCGCGTCGCGGTCGAGCACGCTCGCCGAGCTCCGCGTACAGGCGCATCGGGTGAAGCGGCGCGCGGTCGTCCTCGAGCTCGGCGCGCTCGGCCTCGCGCCGCTCGCTCTCGGCCGCGCGCAGCTCGGCGATCCACGCGCTCGCTCGCGAGCGCGCTTGGCGCCGGCCGCCGCGCGCAGCGTCCGCGAGCGTCGCCGCGATCGTCGCCGTAGCACTCGGCCGCGACCGCGCGCGGGTGCGCTGCGCTCGGGCTCGGCCGACGTCGATCACGACGATCTCGGTGTCCTCGCCGAAGGCGCCGCCGAAGCCGAGGCGGAAGTCCATCGGCACGCCGATCACGAGCGCCACGTCGGCGCCCTTCAGCGCCTGCGAGCGCGCCCGCGAGAAGAACAGCTCGTGGTCGGCCGGCACGCAGCCGCGCGCCAGCCCGTTGAGGAACACCGGGATGCCGCAGCGTCTCGCGCGAGCTGCCGAGCAGCGCCTGCTCGCCGTGTCCCCAGTACAGGTCGGTGCCCGCCATGATCACCGGGCGTTCGGCGCCCGCGCAGCAGCTCGCCCGCGCGCTCGATCGCTGCGCCGCGGCGCCGCGCTGGCGCTCGCGGGCGCTCGCCGGCGCGTCGCCGCACCGCTCTCGGGCGCCTCCATGAACACGTAGTCGAGCGGGAAGTCCACGAACGTCGGCGCCGCCGTGCGGCGCGCACGCCGCGGCGAACGCGTCGTCGACGAGGCCGGGGATCTCCGCCGTGCTCTGCGCGCGTCGCCGCGAGCTTGCGTCAGCGGCCGCACGAACGGCACGTGGTCGATCTCCTGCAGCGAGCCCTGCCCCCAGCGCAGCGCGGGCGCGCGGCCGCCGAGCACGACCATCGGCGAGTGGTTGGCCTGCGCGGAGGCCATCGCGCTCATCCCGTTGGTCACCCCGGGGCCGGCCGTCAGCGCGCACACGCCGGGCTCGCGCGTGACCTTCGCCCAGCCCTCGGCGGCGAACGCCGCGGTGGACTCGTGGCGCACGTCGACGATCTCGATGCCCTCCTCGCGGCAGCCGTCGTAGATCGAGAACAGATGCCCGCCCGACAGCGTGAACAGCCTGCTCACGCCGTGCGCCTTCAGGCGGCGCGCGATCAGGCGCCCGCCGTGAAAGGCGGTGGCGGCCTGCTCGGTCCCGCTCTCCTGCGCGCTCTCGCTCGACACTCGGGCGCGACTCTACCCATTTCGCGGCGCGCGAGGCGATGCCCGGGGTGGGATTCGAACCCACATGCCCTTGCGAGGCCATCGATTTTAAGTCGATTGCGTATGCCGATTCCGCCACCCGGGCGTGTGCGCGGCCAGTCTATGCGAGGCCCGTTTAGCCGGCGTTTGGCCGCGCCTGGGAGGGTAATTGCGCGTCCGTCCAGGCGCAACTCGGCGCGTTGCTACGGTGTATTTAGGGTCGAGAGCCGGACAATTGGACCGCCATGGAGGTCTCCGCACTAACACACTCCAGCAGCATGCCGGGCCTGCGCGGCCCGTCCGCGCTGCTGCGCCTGCAGTCCGACGAGCGCCTGATCGCGCTCACCCGCCGCGGCCAGCACGCCGCCTTCGAGACGCTCTGCTCGCGCTACCAGTCGCGGCTGCTGTCCTTCTGCCGCCACATGCTCGAGCTCGCGCGAGGACGCCGAGGACGTGCTGCAGGAGGTCTTCGCGGCGGCCTTCAACGCGGTGCTCGCCGACGAGCGCGAGATCAACGTGCGCCCGTGGCTGTACCGGATCGCGCGCAACCGCTCGCTCAACCACCTGCGCCGCGCGTCCGCGATCGGCGTCGACTCGATGGACGTGCACTTCGCCGAGCACGGCATCTCCACGGGCGACCGGGTGATGCGCCGCGAGAGCTTCCGCGAGCTGATCGCGACGTGCACGAGCTGCCCGAGACCCAGCGCACCGCGCTGCTGCTGCGCGAGATCGACGCGCTCTCCTACGAACAGATCGCCCAGGCGATGGAGACCACCGTGCCGTCGGTCAAGTCGCTGCTCGTGCGCGCCCGCATCTCGCTGGCCGAGGCCGCCGAGGCGCGCAAGCTGAGCTGCGACGAGGTCCGCCTCGAGCTCGGCGAAGTCGCCGAGGGCCTCGCCAAGCTGAGCCACGCCCGCGCGCCGCCACGTGCGCGGCTGCGAGCGCTGCGCGCTCCTTCAAGAAGCAGCTCAAGCGACAACAACCACGCGCTCGCCGCGATCCTGCCGGTCGGGCCCGCTGCTGCTCTTCAAGAAGCTGCTGCTCGCCAAGCTCGGCTCCCGCCTCGGCCGGCGGCGCGCACGTCGCCGGCGGCGCCGGAGCCACGCGTCGGGCGCCGGCGCGGCCGCGGGCGCAGGCGGCGGCCGGTGGAGCGCAGCGTCGCCGGCGGCATCCTCACCGCGGGCGCAGGCGCGCTCGCCACGAAGGCCGTCGCCGGGCTCGCCGCCGCCGCGATCGTCACGGCGGGCGCCGTCGCCGCCGACCATCCACGGTCGCGCACCACCGGCCCCACCCGGCCACGCACGCCGCGAGCAGCGCAGGTGGCGCAGGTCGCGAGCGAGCCCGTGGTGGTCGCGCGAGCGCCCGCAGCCGCTCAGCCCGGCCGCCCCGGCGCACGCCCGCCGCCTCGCCGCGCACCGCGCGCTGCACGCCAAGCCGAAGGCGCCCACCGCGAGCGCCGCCGTGCCCGCCGCGCCCGCCGCGGGCGCGACCCCCGCGGACATGCCCACGGCCACGCCCGTCAAGCCCCCCGGCAGCAGCGACGCCGGCGAAGCGCAGGCCTCCACTCAGGTCACCGAGGTCACGAGCGAGACCACGCAGCTGCCGAGCTCCGCCACGAGCGGCGCGCCGCAGCCCGCCGAAGCGCCGCCCACCGAAACCGTGTCGGTGCCCACGCCGGCGCCGCCGAGCCCCGCGCTCCCCACCGCAGAACCCGTCACCCCCGGCGAAGCCGCCAAGACGCCCGCCGGCGCGACCGGCCCGGGCGGCACCGAAGCGCCCGCGCCGGGCACCAAGCCCGCGACCGGCCCGCCGGGCGCCGGCGAGGGAAACGGCGCGCAGGGCGGCGCCCCGGGCGCCGAAGCGGCCGGCAACGGCGACGCCGGCTGAGCCTCCCGCCGCCGGCCGGCCTCCCGCGCTGGGCGCGCTGCGCTAGCCGAGCGTGAACGTCTTCAGCGGGCGGAAGCAGCACGCCCGCGGCGCCCACTTCGATCGGCGTGTCGTTGCCCTTGGCTGTTCGCCGGGCGTGGTCAGCATCACGATCTCCACGCCTTCGCGCGCGCCGCGCCGTTCGGGCAGCAGCAGCACGTCGCGCCCGTACATCTCGCGCCCGTCCACGAGCGCGGTGTAGAAGATGTTGTAGGCGCGGATCACGCCGTTGACCTTCGTCTTGCCCTCGCCGCGCAGCACGAAGCCGCGTGAAGCGCGCGCGCAGGCCGCGGATGTACGGCGCCGCGTACAGCGGCAGCTCGCCCGCGAGCTCGCCGCTGTAGGGCGGCAGCGTGCAGCGGGCCCACCGCGAAGGAGTCCGCGCAGCGAGCCGTCGGGGTGGCGGCGCACCACCCGCACGTAGCCGCCCGGTTCGGGAGCGGCGCGCTACAGGTCGCGGTAGCTGAAGCTGAACGGCACGCGGCCGCCGTGGTGAGTAGTTGGCGTTCTCGAGCGTCAGCACCAGCGCGCCCACCGCGACCGCGAACGCGAGCGCGCAGCGCGATCACGCGCGCGTCGCGCGAGCGGCGCGCGCGGCATGCCAGCGCGGCGCGAGCAGCGCCCGAGCGTCGGCCCGTACTCCGGCTTCATCGGCACGCGCGCGCATCGCGCTCAGCCGGTCATTCGCCGATCGAGAACAGCGCTTCGAGATCGTGGCGCGAGTACGCCGCGAAGGCGACCATCGTCTGCGTGCGCAGCACGCCCGAGAGGCCGCCGATCTCGGCGGTCACCACGTCGGCGAGCTGCTCGTGGTCGGGCACGCGCACGATCGCCACGAAGTCCCACTCGCCGGTGACCGAGTAGGCCTCCGCCACGCCCTCGATGTCCGCGAGTTCGCCGCCCAGCGTGGACAGCGCGTCGCGCTCGGCCTCGATCAGCACCACGGCGTTGGTCACGGACAACTCTCTAGCAGCTGGGGACGGGAAACGGGCAGCCAGGCAACTGTACATCCGCGCCCACGACGACTAGACCAACGTGCAGGTGCGCTCGCGCGGCTGCGGCGGGACACTGTGGCGGCGATGCGCACGGAGGCTCATCGAGCCGGGGGACCGCTGCTCGCCGCGATCGCCGTGATCGCGGCGCTCGCGCTGGCCGGCTGTGGCAGCGGCAGCGGCACCTCGGCGAACGCGCGCGCGGCGGTGCGCGTCGCCCTCACGGCGCCCGTGGAGGGCTCCGAGCTGAACGTGAGCCGGGTGAGGGTGTTCGGCACCGTGCAGCCCGCCACCGCGCACGTGGCGGTCGCGGGCTCGCCCGCGCACGTGACTCACGGCGCGTTCGCGCGGTGGGTGCCGCTGCGCGCGGGCACGAGCCGCATCAGCGTGGTTGCCACCGCGAGGGGCTATGCGCCCACGCGCCTGCGGGTGCGGGTGCACAACGCGCCGCGGCATTCAAAGCCCCCGTCCGAATCCGCGTCCGAAGCCGAAGCCGTCCCCGTGTCGGCCGCGGGGCTCGCGCCCGGCGGCTCCTCGCAGCAGCGGACCGTCTACGCGGCCGCCACCCGCATGAATTTCATGCGCGCATGCACTCTGGCCGGAGGCGGCGCCGCCACCTCGGGCTGCGAATGCGCGCTTCGCTATGTCGAACAGCACCTCTCCGAACGCGAACTCGCGAACGACGAACACGCGCTTGCCAAAGGTGAAGCGAAGCTGCCGCGGGCGGCCGTCGAGGCCGAGGAAGCGTGCCGTAGCGGGGCCGGGCGCTAGCCGAGCCCGACCCGGCGCAGTCCCTACAGCTCCGTCTCCTGCATCCGGTGCAGGCCGAGCCCGAACAGCACGCCCACGCCCGCGCCGCTGAGCCCGCCGAGCCAGCTCGCGGAGCGCACGGCGAAGGGGATCGCGAGCAGCAGCGCTGCGATCGCGCGCGGCGCCGAGCAGGTCGGCGTCGTCGTAGGGGCTCGACGCGGCGCGTGCGCAGGTCGGGCGCGGCCCACGCGCCGAGCAGCGCGAGCGCACCGGAGTTGGCGCCCGTGACGAGCGGCAGTTCGTACACGCTGGTGGCGACCAGCCCGCCGGCCGCGCCCGCGCCGAAGAACAGCGCGAGCACCACCGCGGGGCCGTGGCGGCGCTCGAGCAGCCAGCCGAACAGCCCCACGCCGACCAGCGCGACGAACGCGTACGTCCCGCTGACGTACACGAACTGGCTCGTGAACAGCCGCCACCAGTCGCCGTGCAGCGGCCCGATGATCGCGAGTTTGGGCGAACACCAGCGGTTCGGCGTGGAACGCGATCCAGCACCGCGCAGCCCGCGGCCACGAGCGCGATCGTGGCGTACGGGCGCTGCGCCGAGCGGAAGCTGGCGCCGTCGAAGCCCAACGACGCGCGCCGGCGGCGGCTCGCGGGCAAGAGACGCGCGGGCGAGAGCAGCGAGCGGATCCGCGTGCGCGTGCGGGTGGCCTTCGCGGGCGCGTGCGCGCGCGGCAGCTTGGGCGCGCGCCTGCGCAGCCGGTGCCCGCAGTACGGGCACTCGGTGATGTACGGGCTCACCTCGGATCCGCACTGCTTGCAGACCACGAACAGATCAGCGCCGGAGCTCATCGTCGATCCATTCTAAGGACCTCTCGACCCCGTCCGGCGCGCCTTTGGAATACTCACTGCCATGACCCTCGGATACGACCACAAGCTCTACATCCTCGCGTTCGACCACCGCGGCTCCTTCCAGAAGAAGTTCTTCGGGATCGAGGGCGAGCCCGACGACGAGCAGACCGCGATCATCGCCGACGCCAAGCACCTCATCTTCGAGGGCATGCTGCAGGCGGTGAGCGCCGGCGCCGACCCCGCGGTGACGGGCGTGCTGGTGGACGAGCAGTTCGGCTCCACCGTCCCGCAGGAGGCGCGCGAGCGCGGCCTGAAGCTGGCGATGCCCGCGGAGCGCTCGGGCCAGAACATGTTCGACTTCCAGTACGGCGAGGACTTCGGCGCGCACATCGAGCGCTTCGACCCCGACTTCACGAAGGTGCTCGTGCGCTACAACCCCGACGGCGACGCGGAGGCCAACCGCGAGCAGCTGCGCAAGCTGAAGACGCTCAGCGACTGGCTGCAGGCGCACGGGCGCAAGTTCCTGTTCGAGCTGCTGGTGCCCGCCGAGCCCGCGCAGCTCGAGCAGGTCGGCGGCGACGCGGACCGCTACGACGCGGAGCTGCGCCCCGAGCTGATGCGCCGCGCGATCGCCGAGATCCAGGACGCGGGCATCGAGGTCGACGTCTGGAAGATCGAGGGCGTCGACGAGCGCTCGGACTGCGAGATGCTGGTCGCGCAGGCGCGCAGCGGCGGCCGCGACGGCGTGGCGTGCGTGGTGCTGGGCCGCGGCGCGGACGACGCGAAGGTCGACCACTGGCTGACCGCCGCCGCGCCCGTCGACGGCTTCGTCGGCTTCGCGATCGGCCGCTCGATCTGGTGGGACCCGCTGAAGGCGTACGTCGACGGCAAGATCGAGCGTGCCGAGGGCGCGCGCAGGATCGCCGAGAACTACCTGCGCTTCGTCAGCGTGTACGAGCGCGCCAAGGCGCCCGTCGGCTCCTAGCGGCGGAGCGCTCAGCGCCATGAAGATGCGCCAGAGCCTCGCCGAGCTGCGAGCAGGCCTTCGTACCGCGAGATCTCGCTCGACCGCCGCCGCCGCGACTCGCTGCGGCGCACCACCGAGCAGCGCGCGCTCAAGCGCGAAGTGGCCAAACGCAAGAAGCGCGGCTCGGTCCGCTTCGTGCTGCTGGTGCTCACGCTGGTGCTCACCGCCGCGGTCGTCACCGTCGTGATGTTTCGCACGCTGTACCTGCTGCTCGGTTAGCGCCCGTGCGCGCGATGCGCGCGGGGTCCGCACATGTGCGGACCGATCCGCCGGCGCATGCGCCGCGGGGGACCGGCGCATGCGCCAGTCCCACCGGGGCCGCACATGTGCGGCCCCGCGGGCGGCGCATGCGCCGCCCGGCGATCCGCGCATGCGCGGATCGCTCACACGTGTGTGAAAGGGTGCTAGCCCTCGCGCTCGCCGGCGGACTCGCCGCCGGTTGCCTTGCCAGAGCTCTCGCCCTCGCGCCGTGGTCGCGTGCCGTCGTCCTCGGCCGTCGCGGGCGATGCGGCTTCACGGTGGATCTCGAGGTAAATCTCCTTGCGGAACACCGGAACGTCCTGTGGCGCCTGGATGCCGATCCGCACCTTCTCCCCCATCACCGACAGGACGGACACCTCGATATCGTCGCCGATCATGATGCTCTGGTTGGACTTGCGCGTCAGAACCAGCATTGGGTGCACCTTCCTGTTAGCCGACGGCCGACCGGTCGTAGACCCCCCCAGCGCCGGTCATCGGCAAGCATAGTCGCAGGACCGGAGGAACGCGAGGAGGTCACGGCACCGGACGAGCAGCCGTGAGTTTGGGCAGTTTTGACGGTCGCCGTGCCGCGACTCCCCGCGGCGCATCGCGCGCGCTTTGCGCTAGTCTCCCGGACCGTCCATGCCCCGTAGATCACTGCGCCCGCACCTCAACCAAATCCGCGCCTGGGTGCGCCAGGGACGCACCGACGCGTGGGTGGCGCACCAGCTCGAAGTGAGCGTGCGAGACATCGAGCAGTTCAAGCGCCAGAACGACCTCTCGAGCGACGAGTCGCCGAACGGCATGACCGCCGCGGACTACGAGGAGATCGACCTGCGCGCGGAGGACGACGCGCTGATCGCCGCCGAGCTCGAGGCCGCCGAGGCGGAAGCCGAGGCGGAGGCCGAGGCCGAGCCCGAGGAGGGCGAGCGGCCGGACGCGGATGGCGAGGAGGAGGGAGACGACGAGGAGAGCGCGGCCAGGCGCCGGCGGCGAGGGCGCCGCGGCGGCCGCGGGCGCCGCACCACGGCGCGCGCGAGCGAGCCGCTCGAGGGCACCTTCGACCACGGCGAGGAGGGCTACGGCCTGTGGCTGGACCCCGCCATCCAGGACAACCCCGTCTACGCCGAGCACTGGGCCGGGCACCGGCCGGTCGAGGTCACGGTCGAAGAGGACCGCATCGTGATCCGCCGCGCGGGCGAGGAGGGCTAGGCGCTCAGCTCGCGCCGGCCGCCCGCGAAGTCCGCGGCCTCGCGCAGGTAGCGCGCGAACGCCGCGTCCACGACCACGCCCGCCTCCCATGCGGACGGATCGTCGGGCGCAACGTGCATCGCGATCGCAAGGCACCACGCGGTGCCGCGCTCGTACAGGCTCACGAGTTCCTCGGTGGCGAAGCGCCCGCCCAGCCGCCGGCGCAGCTCCGCGACAGCGCCTCGGTCACGCGCTGCTGCGCGCGCGCGTGCTCGGGCGGCGCCGCACGCAGCCTTCGCTCGCCCTGCTGCCACTGGTAGAACGCGTTCTCGTACGACACGCGGCGAGGCTAGCAGCGCCCCGCAGGCCCCCCGCGGGCGCGCACCGGCCGCGCGCACCTCAGTTCCCGGGGAGTCCGGGGGCCACATACGGCTGCTCGCCCGGCTTCATCATGTCGAGCGCGCGCGCCTGCGCTTCCACCGCCCCGGGCTGGCTGAGCGCGGCGTGGCGCGCGGCGAGCGTCCGGTGTTCGCGCTCGAGCGCCGCCACCCTGCCCTTGTCGCGCGCGTCCTGGCGCCACGTGTCGAACATGCGCACCCCCGCGCTCAGGTACAGGTACGCGAGCGCCACCAGCACGCACAGCATCGCCATGCGCCCCACGCGATCCCAGCGCACGCCCGCGGCCGCTCGCGCGCCGATGTCCCACGCTGCCGAGCGGCCCCCCGCCCGCGCTGCGCTGCGGCGGCGCGGGCGCGCCCGATAGGCCGTTGCTGCTGGCATGGCTCCGGTCTGATTCGCGGCCGCGCGCGAACCTCCTGCTGCGGCGCGCTACGCGGAGAACGCGCTCGCGCCGGGGTATGAGGCGTCGCCGCCGAGCTGCTCCTCGATGCGCAGCAGCTGGTTGTACTTGGCAACGCGGTCCGAGCGCGAGGGCGCGCCCGTCTTGATCTGCCCGCAGCCGCTCGCCACCGCGAGGTCCGCGATCGTGACGTCCTCGGTCTCGCCGGAGCGGTGGCTCATGACCGCCGTGTAGCCCGCCTCGCGCGCCATCGCGATCGCCTCGAACGTCTCGGTGAGAGTGCCGATCTGGTTGACCTTGACCAGGATCGAGTTGGCCACCTTCTCGTCGATGCCACGCCGCGAGGCGCTCGGTGTTGGTCACGAAGATGTCGTCGCCCACGAGCTGCACCTGCGAGCCGAGCCGCTCGGTGAGCCCGCGCCAGCCCTCCCAGTCATCCTCTGTCCATGCCGTCCTCGATCGACACGATCGGGTAGGCGCCCGCGAGCTGCGCCCAGTAGTCGGTGAGCTCCTGCGCGCTCAGCGACCGCCCCTCCGCGCTCGAGGACGTAGCGCCCGTCGCGATAGAACTCGCTGGTGGCGGGGTCGAGCGCGATCGCGACGTCGCTTCCGGGCTCATACCCGGCCGCCCGATGCCCTCCACGAGCATCTCGAGCGCCTCCGCGTTGGAGCCGAGATCGGGGGCGAATCCGCCCTCGTCGCCCACCGCCGTGGCGAGGCCGCGCTCGTGCAGCGTGCGTTTGAGCGCGTGGAACATCTCCGCGCCCATGCGCAGCGCCTCCGAGAAGCTGGGCGCGCCGACGGGCACGATCATGAACTCCTGGAAGTCCACGCTGTTGTCGGCGTGCACGCCGCCGTTGAGCACGTTCATCATCGGCACCGGGCAGCATGTGCGCGCGCTCGCCGCCGAGGTAGCGCCACAGCGCCATCCCCTCCTCGGCCGCCTGCGCGTGCGCCGCCGCGAGCGACACTCCGAGGATCGCGTTGGCGCCGAGCCGCGACTTGTTGGGCGTGCCGTCGAGCTCGATCAGCGCGCGGTCGAGCGCCGCCTGGTCCGCGGCGTCGAGGCCGATCAGCGCCTGCGCGATCTCGCCGTTGACGTTCGCCACCGCGCGCGTCACGCCCTTGCCTTCCCAGCGCTCGCCGCCGTCGCGCAGCTCGGTCGCCTCGAACTCGCCCGTGGACGCCCCCGAGGGCACCGCCGCGTGGCCGTGCGCGCCCGAGCGCAGGCCCACGTCCACCTCGACGGTGGGGTTGCCACGACTGTCGAGGATCTGCCGGGCGTGGATGCGCTCGACGTGGCTCATGCGGAGCCGCTCAGCCGGTTTTGGTGGTTTTGCCCTTCGGTTCTTTGTAGGACTTGCAGTTGGCCACCACGTAGCCCGACGCGCATTCCGTCTTGGCTTTCCAGCGCTTTTTGAATTCTTTGATCCATTTGCTCAGCGTGGTCTGCTCGCGCGTGGCTTCGAGCTGTGACTTGATCGCCGTCTTCGACTGGGCGAGGCTCTGCTGGCTGCCTGGAGTGCTGCTCTTGACCTTGAACACGTAGTAGCCGTAGGGGGTCTTGAGCGGGCCGGTGAGCGTTCCCACGGACGCCACGAACAGCGCCTTGTCGAGGGTGGGGTTCTCCTGCCCCTTCGTGACTTCCGGGAGCAGGCCGCCGCTCGCCTTGGAGATCGGGTCGATCGACACCTTGCTCGCCACCGAGGAGAAGCTCTTGCCGCCTTCGATTTCCTTCTTCGCCGAGGCCGCCTGCGCTTCGGTCTTGGTCAGCACGAGGTACACCGCGCGCCTTTCTGGCGTTCCGTAGCGCGACTTGTTCTTGTTGTAGTACTGCGCGATTTCCTTTTCGGTGAGCTTCTTCTTCTTGATGACCTTGGCCTGGATTTTGGTCGAGAGCATGTTGAGCTTCACGCGCAGCAGCAGGTCCGACACCGTCTGGCCCGAGGTCTGAAGGAATTTTTCGAATTCAGCGGATTTTTTGAACTGCTCGTTCTTGATCGTCGTGAACTGTTTCCTGACTTCCTTGTCGCTGACCTTCACACCCAGCGCGTTCGCTTCGGAGAGCACCCACTGCGAGGAGGTGAGGAACGAGAGCACCTCCTGAAGGTACGCTTTGTACTGCTGTTCGCACTGTTTCTTGAGTTCCTTCTGAGTGGATTTCTTGGAGCTTTCTTTGAGGTGCGCGATGCACGCGGTGTAACCCGGCGGTTCGGGTATCACGACCTTCGCTCCGGGGGTGCCCGCTGAGGTGGACACCGCCGCCACGCCCATCCAGTGTTTGAACGCGGTCTTCGAGATCGCTGTGCCGTCCACCGACACCACCGCGCCGCCGGGCACGCCGCCGCCGCACGCGGCGAGGCCTACGAGCGCAAACAAAACGGCGCCTAGCGCCGCGATCAGCCGGAACATCCTGGGCATGCAGCGCGGCACTCTAGCGAAAAGCACCTGCGTTTTGCGTAAGGCTGCGCTAACGGCAACATAAGCCTTGGCGCCTATGCGGCCTCGCGCACCACCGCGAGCAGCGTGTCGGCGGCGCGCACCACGCTCGGAAAGCGCTCGGCGCCCTCCTTGGGCACGCGCACCGAGACCTGCGAGCGCCCCGATTCGTACAGCGCCTCCGGCAGCTCCTCGCGCAGGCGCCGCGCGCGCGCGGAGTCGAGCTCGATCGGCACCACCGCCAGGCGGTCGCCGCGGAAGCTCACCGTGCGCGCGCCCGCCTCGCCGAAGCGTATGCGCGCGCGCTGCAGCGCAAGCAGGTTCTCGAGCGGCTCGGGCACGGGGCCGAAGCGGTCCTCGAGCTCCTCGCGCAGCTCCTCGAGGTCCGCCACCTCGAGCGCGCCCGCGATGCGCCGGTGCACGTCGATCTTGGCCTGCTCGTAGGGCACATAATCGGCGGGCACGTATGCGTCCACGTTGACGTCCAGGCGCACCGGCTCGGGCAGCTCCGCGCCCTCCCCCGCGGGCTCCGCGGCGCGCACCGCTTCGTCGAGCATCTGCATGTACAGCTCGAAGCCGAGCGCCGCCACGTGGCCCGACTGCTCGTCGCCCAGCAGGTTGCCGGCGCCGCGGATCTCGAGGTCGCGCATCGCGATCTTGAAGCCCGCGCCGAGCTCGGTGTGGTCCGACAGCGCGGACAGCCGCTGCGCGGCCTCGGGCGTGAGCGCAGCCGCGGAGTCATACAGCAGGTACGCGTACGCGCGCTCGCGGCTGCGGCCCACGCGCCCGCGTATCTGGTAGAGCTGCGCCAGCCCGAACGCGTCCGCGTGCTCCACCATCAGCGTGTTGGCCTGCGGGATGTCGATGCCCGACTCGATGATCGAGGTGCACACCAGCACCTGGCTCTCGCCGCGCAGGTAATCCATCATCACTGTTTCCAGCGCGCGCTCGTCCATCTGCCCGTGCGCCACCGCGAAGCGCACGCCGGGGCACAGCGCGCGCAGCCGCTCCGCGGTCTCCTCGATCGTCTCCACGCGGTTGTGCAGGAAGAACGCCTGGCCCTCGCGCTCGCGCTCGCGTTCGATCGCGGCCCTCACGAGCTCCTCCTCGTACTCGCCCACGTACGTGCGCACGGGCCTGCGCCCCTCGGGCGGCGTCTCGATCACCGAGATGTCGCGCAGCCCCGCGAGCGACATCTGAAGCGTTCGCGGTATCGGCGTGGCCGACATCGCGATCACGTCCACCTTCAGCTTGATCTGGCGCAGGAGCTCCTTCTGCTTGACGCCGAAACGCTGCTCCTCGTCCACGATCAACAGGCCCAGGTCCTTGGCGCGCACGTCGCGCGAGAGCAGGCGGTGGGTGCCGATCAGGATGTCCACGCGCCCGCTCGCGAAGCCCGCCACCGCCTCGCGCTGCTCCGCGGCGGTGCGGAAGCGCGACACGTGCTCGATCGTGAACGGGTAGTCGGCGAGCCGCTCCGCGAACGTGCCGTAGTGCTGCTGCGCGAGGATCGTGGTGGGCACCAGCATCATCACCTGCTTTCCCTCCGCCGCCGACTTGAACGCCGCGCGCAGCGCCACCTCGGTCTTGCCGTAGCCCACGTCGCCGCAGATCAGCCTGTCCATCGGCCGCGGCGCCTCCATGTCGGCCTTCACCAGTTCGATCGCCTCGCGCTGGTCGGGCGTCTCGGTGAACGGGAAGCGCTGCTCGAACTCGCGCTGCCAGTCGGAGTCGGCCGCGAACGCGTGGCCCGCGCGCCTGCGCCGCTCCGCGTAGAGGCTCAGCAGCTCGCCCGCGAGCTCCTGCGCGGCGCGCCGCGCGCGCGCCTTCATCGTCTCCCAGCGCGTGCCGCCGAGCTTGCTCAGCGGCGGCTGCGCGCCGGCCGCGCCCGCCCCCACGTAGCGCGAGATCTTGGCGAGCTGGTCCACGGGCACGTACACGCGGTCGTCGCCCTGGTATTCGAGGTACAGGTAGTCGCGCGTGACGTCCGCCACGGTGCGCGTCTCGAAACCCGCGAAGCGCGCCACGCCGTGGTCCTCGTGGACCACGATGTCGCCGGTGCGAAGCTCCGTGAACGAGCGCAGCGCGCCGCGGCGCGTGCCCGCCCGCGCGCGCTCGGGGCGCTCGGCGCGGCGGCGGTGAAGCAGCCGGTGCTCGGGGTACACCGCGAGCCGCAGCTGGGGCGCCACGAAGCCGTCGCGCAGCGAAGCCGCGGCGAAGCGCAGCGCGGGCTCCACCGCGCCGCGGCCGGCGTCGGGCTCGTCCGACAGCCACGTGGCTTTGAGCCGCGCGAGGTTGTAGGCCATGCGCTCGCCCTCGCCGCGGCGCGGGAACGCGACCACCGTGCGATAGCCGGAGCGCACGAGCTTCTCGAGCTCGGGCTCGGCTTCGGAGAGCGAGCGCGCCGCGCTCTCGGCCGCCTGCGCGCGCAGCTGCACCGGCTGATCGGCGGCGTGCGCCGAGAGCCAGATGCGCGCGCGCCGCTCGAGCGTGGCGTGCACGTCCTCGGGGCTCACGTACAGCTGGCGCACGTCCTCGTCTTTGAACGCCGCGCACACGTCGCCCCAGTTGTCGCTCAGCGCCGGCGCCAGATCCTCCTCGGCGGCCACCAGCAGCTCGCTGCGCTCGCCCACCAGGTCGAGCAGCGCCCCGAAGCGCTCGAGCGGCAGCAGCTCGGCGATGTCGGGGCGCTCGCCCTCGTGGCCCTCGCCCGCCGCGAACGCGCCCGTGGCAGCGGCGATCTCGGCGAGCTCGCGGTGCTCCGCGTCGAGCTCCGCCGCGGGCGCGATCTCGACCTCCTCGACCTCGCCGAGCGAGCGCTGCGTGAACGTGGAGAACCAGCGCAGCGATTCGATCTCCACGTCGAACGTGTCCACGCGCACCGCGCGGTCCTCGGTCGCCGGGAACACGTCCAGCAGCCCGCCGCGCATCGCGAACTGGCCCCGCTCCTCCACCTGCTCCACGCGCTCGTAGCCCGCGCGCACGAGCTCCGCGGCGCACTCGTCGAGGTCCACCAGCTCGCCCACCCGCAGCGTGAACGACTTGGGGCGAAGCTCCGGGTCGGGCACCTTCTCCGAGAGCGCCACCGCGCTCACCACCACCACCGGCTGGTCCTCCTCGGCGGCGTCCGCGCCGAGCAGCGCGTCGAGCGCGGCCACGCGCAGGCCCACGAGGTGCGGCGGCGGCGCGAGGTGCGACTCGTAGGCGACGCCGCGCGAGGGGTAGTAGCGCACGCGCCGCGGCGCGAGCCATGCGCCGAGGTCGGCGGCGAGGTCGCGCGCGGCGCGGTCGTCGCCCACCACCACGAGCGCGGGCCGCGAGCGCAGGCGCTCGTCGGCCTCCGCGAGCGCGGCGATCACGTACGCGCGCATCGACGCCGACACGAACGCGTGGCCGCCCTCGCGCGCGAGCGCCAGCGCGCCCTCGTCCTCGGCGAGCAGCCCGAGGAGCCGGCGCAGCTCGGGTGCGCCCCGCGCCATCGCTCAGCCCCCGCTCGGCGCGGCCTGCGCGGCGCCGTCGAGCAGCGCGCGCGCGACCTGCTCGCACGCGCTCTCGACGAGGTCGGCGACCTGCGCGCGGTCCTCGGAGAAGCGCCCGAGCACGTACGCGGAGACGACCTCGGGGTCGCTCGAGTCGGGCCGGCCCACGCCCACGCGCACGCGCGCGAAGTCCGCGCTGCCGAGCTCGCGCCGCAGCGACTTCAGGCCGTTGTGCCCCGCGAGGCCGCCGCCCACGCGGGTTCGCACCTCGCCGAAGGGGAGGTCGATCTCGTCATGCACCACCAGCACGCGGTCGAGCGGGAGCTTGTAGGAGCCGCGTGCGGGGCCCACCGAGCGCCCCGCGTCGTTCATGTAGGTCTGCGGCATCAGCACCGCCACGCGCGGGCCCGGGCCGCCCGCGCCGGGGAGCGCTTCGGCGGGCACGCGGCCCTCGGCCAGCCGCCCGCGGAAGCGGGTGCGCTCGCGGCCGAGCTGCCAGCGCGCGATCAGCTGCTCGGCGACGGCGAACCCGATGTTGTGCCGGGTGCCGTCGTACTCGCGGCCGGGATTGCCTAGCCCGACTATCAGCCAGTCGACGGGACCGCCGCCGCCGAAGGGGCGTCTCAGGGGGCGCTACTCCTCGCCGCCGGAGTCCTCGGAGCCGGCGTCCTCGGCAGCCTGCGCCTGCTCCTCGGCCTCGCCCTCGCCCACGAGCTCCGTCTCGGCTTCGATTTCCTCTTCGACCTCCGCCTGCAGGCGCGGCGGCGAGAGCGTCGCCACCACCGTCTCCTCCGGAGAGTCGAGCAGCGTCACGCCCTCGGGCGCGCTCACCGCCGAGAGCAGGATCGTTTCGCCGATCTCCATCTCGCCGACCTCGTGCACGATCGACTCGGGGATCGCGGTGGGGAGCGCCTGGACGTTGAGCTCGCGCGTGATCTGCTCGAGCACGCCGCCCTGCTTGACGCCGGGCGCGTCTTCCACGCCGAGCAGCTCGAGCGGCACCACCGCGCTGATCTCCTCGTCGAGGCGCACGCGCAGCAGGTCCACGTGGGTGGTCTCGCCGCGCACGGGGTGGCGCTGCGCCTCCTTGAGCACCGCCGGCGTGGCTTTCGCGCCGTCCACGCTCACGTCGAGCACCGCGCCGGAGCTCGCCAGCGCGAGGCGCAGGTCGCGCGCGTCCGCGTCGAACCCGATCGGGTCCTCGCCGCCGCCGTACAGCACCCCCGGCACGCGCCCGGAGCGGCGCAGGCGGCGCGCCGCCCGCGAGCCTTCGGAGCCGCGGCGGTTGACGTTGAGCTTGCTCGTCTGGCCGGCCATCGAGAGTGTGACTCTAGCAATCGCCTTCGTTGGGGATTGGGGCGCTCAGCGAGAGCAGCTGCACGTGGGTGCCGGTCAGGAAGTTGCCGGTGCGGCGCACGTCGATGCACTGCACCACCGGGAGCTTGCCGATCACCGTCCACGCCAGCCGCGTCTTGCCGGTGGCCCCCGACAGCGAGCTCGAGGTGCTCGATGTGAGCAGCAGGATCTTGACCGCGCCGCTGCGGCGCAGGCGCGGGTTGCGCGCGTTCTGCTCCACGCTCGCCACGCACGACGGTCGCGCACGGCAGCCGCTGATCCCGTCGAGCATCGCGTTCACGTCCCCCCGCGTCTCCGCTTCGATCAGCGCAAGGTCCTTTTCCCGTTCCACGTTTTCGACCGTGAAGAAGCGCGCGAGCAGCGCGCTGATCACGAGGAACAGAACCGCGCCGCCCGCGATCAGCAGCACGCGTTTGGCGCGGCGGGCGCGCGGCGCCCCGCCCGCGCCGGCGCTCAGCGAGGGCTCAGCACCATCAGCGGGATCCGCCGCCCCGCCGCCCGCTGCTGGTAGATCCGGTAGCCCGGGTAGTTGTCGTTCACCAGTGCCCATAGCTCCTCGCGCTCCGGTCCCTCGACCTCGCGCGCGCGCATCGGCACGCGCTCGCCGCCGATCTCGACCTCCACGTCGGGGTGCGCCTTGAGGTTGTGATACCAGGCCGGGTTGTGCTCCGCGCCGGCCTTCGAGGCCACCAGGACCACGTCCTCGCCGCGCGGCGTGTACAGCAGCGGCGTCTCGCGCGGCTGGCCGCTGCGCGCGCCGCGCGCGTGCAGCAGCAGCACCGTCTGGCCCATCGCCACCATCACCCGCCCGCCGGTCAGCGGGATCATGCGCTTGTCGATCGCGGGGAACAGCGTGAGGAACAGGTAGCTGCCCAGCCGGCTGTACCCGAAGCGCGTCAGCATCCGGTCGAGCGCCGTCTTCTCCGCCTGCCCCCTGTAGGTGCGCTGCGCCACCCGCTCAACATAGTGGACGCGCCGCGCGCGTGAGCGCGCCGCGCGCCGCGGCCTGATCGCGCCCGCGCGCCCCGATCGTGCCCGCGCCGGCGGCGGGTGGCGGGTTTCACCCTGCACACGCGCGGGTACCCATCTGACAAGGGTGGGTTGGATTGCGGTAAAGCCGCTGGGCGTAGGCGCGGCGATCCTCTTGACGGTTCCCGGGCTGGCGCCCGCGGCCGCGGGACGGCGGCCTGCGCGGGCGGCCGCGGAGTACGACCTGAAGAGCGCGCCGTCAGCGTCGTTCGCGTGGTTCCCGGCGCAGCCGCATACCGGCGAACAGGTGACGCTCGTGTCCACCTCGCTCGACCGCACCAGCCCGATCACCGAATGGGCGTGGGACTCCTCGTCGGACGCGGCGTTCGGCCCGTTCGTGGCGGGCGGCCCGGCGGTGATCGCGTCGTTCCCGACGCCCGCCGACCACGTGATCCGCCTGCGTGTGACCAACGCGGAAGGCCTCTCGAGCGTGGTCGAAAAGACGGTGCGCATGAGCCGGCCCCCCGCGGGCGTGCTGTTCCCGTTCCCCACGGTGGGCATCGCCGGCGCGCTGCGCCGCGGCGGCGTGCGGCTCACGCGCGTGCAGGTGAAGGCGCCGGCGGACGCGCACCTGCGCGTCACCTGCTCGGGGCGGGGGTGCCCCGTGAGGACGCTGCAGCGCGTGGTGGCCGCACGCGCCGGCCGCGTGGCGCTGACCCGCCTGCGAAGCCTGCAGCGCTTCCTGCCGGCGGGCGTCACGCTGCGCTTCAGCGTGTGGGGAGAGGGCGACATCGGCGCGTTCACCCGTTTCACGATCCCGCACCGGGGCGTGCCGGTGCGCGCCGACTCGTGCCTCAGCCCTGCGGGCACCAACCCGATCACATGCCCGTCGTGACGCCCACCCGGCACCACGCGCGGCGGGGCGGCGAGCGAATGCGCGCTCGCCCGCTCGCGCTCATCCCGGCGCTCGCGCTCGGCGCCGTGCTCGGCGCTGCTGCGCTCGCGCGCGCGCCCGTCGCGCACGCGGCGCCGGCGACGTCCTTCCTGTGGTTCCCGGGCAGCCCGCACACGGGCGAAACGGTGTCGTTCGCGTCGATCTCGACCGACCTCACGAGCCCGATCCTGGCGTTCTCGTGGGACCTTCAGGGAGACGGGCGCTTCGCGGAAGGCGGTCCGCTGGCGAGCGCCACGTTCGCGTCGCCGGGCGAGCACCTGGTGAGGCTGCGCGTGAGCGCGGCGGACGGGTCTTCGAGCGTCGCCGAAGAGGAGATCCCGGTGAGCTCGCCGGTCCCCGAACCGATGCTGCCGTCCCCGATCGTGCGCATCGTGGGCAGCGCGACGCGCTCTGGCACCGCGGTGCAGCTGCTGTCGGTGGAGGCGCCGCCGGGCGCCCAGATCGCGCTCGAGTGCCACGGGGGCTCGTGCCCCGTCCACTACGCGGTGCAGAGCACGCGCGCGTCGGGCGTCGGCACGGCCACGCTCGGCTTCCGCCGCCTGCAGAAGCACACGCTGAAGCCGGGCACCGTGCTCGAAGTCCGCGTGTCGCAGAGCGGCAGGCTCGGCAAGTACACGCGCTTCGTGATGCGCCGCGGCAGGGCGCCCGCGCGCCTCGACGAGTGCCTCGAGCCGGGGGGCATCGCGCCCACGCCGTGCCCCGCGTGAGCGTGTCCGCCCGCGGAGAGCGGGCCGCTGCTCAGGCGAGCGGGCGCAGGGCGCGCACGAACGGCGCGAGCACGCGCAGCTCGGTCCGCGCGCTCGCGTACTTGTCGATCAACAGGTAGGTGCGCCCGTGGGCGCTCCACGCGAGCACCGCCTTGTCGGCCTGGATCGAGAAGACCGCGCGCGAGCCGATGTGCGCTTTGCGCACGCTCGTGTTGCGCGGGTCGTGCACGACCGTTTCGAGCAGCGCCGCTCCGCCGCGCCGGAAGGACACGTCGAAGTAGTTTTCCCGAAGGCCGTACGCGGCGGGGCGGTTCTTGGTCCATTCGACGTTGAAGTCGAAGCCTTCGCGGCCGAGCGTGGCGGACGCGCCGTGGAAGGCGGCAGGCAGGCGCGTCGGGAAGAGCGGCGCGGGGCTCAGGTGAAAGCCGCGCAGCCGCGTGCGCAGCGCGCCGAGCGTGGCGCCCTGAGCGCAGGCGCAGCCGAGCAACGCGAGCAGGCACGCCGCGGCGAGCGCCGCCTTTGCGCGCACCGGCGTCGTGTGCAGCCCCCTCACCGCGTCCCCCGTTCGCTCATGACACCGTCTCCTGCCCGTCCCGCGCGGGGCGGGCCGGCTAAAAGGTAGCGCACCGCTGCGGCGTGGGTAGCTCGAGCGGCTCACTCGCGGGATACTGACCGAGCGATGGCCGAGGAGTCCACGGCGCACGACCTGATACGCCTCACACGGGAGGTGATCGAGGCCCAGGGCACGGAGGCGACGATGCGCTTCTTCGGCCCCCGTTCCGCGTATGACCTGTCACACGTGGGTCTCGGCGTGTTTGAAGGGGATGCTGCGATTCGTAGATTCCTCGACGAGTGGGGCTCGGCCTATGACGACGAGAAGGACGCGCCGGAGGAGGTCATCGGACTCGGCAACCGTGTGGTGTATGCGGTCGTCCGTGGGGAAGGACGGCCGGCCGGCAGCCCGGATGACGTTCGGGTGCACGCCCGTCGCGGCGTGGTGATTGCATGGAGAGACGCCCTGATCGAACGGGTCACGGTCTACACCGACATAGACGAGGCCCGTGCCGCCGCGGAACGCCTCGCCGAGGAGCAGGGCTGAACAACGTGCTCAGGATCTACAGCTAGAACAGCTGGTTCTCTGCTGCCCGTGCTGGCCGGTGCCGGGCGGTAGCGCAGAGTCAGAGATTACGGGCGATTGCGGGCTGTCGCGGGGCCTCCATGACGCCGGATGCTACGCCGTCCGGCTACGTTCGCTGACATCGCGTTGACAAGCCGCGGTGTCCTAGCCCTCGGCGACGGACTGCGCGAACACGACTCCGTCTTGATTCTGGATCAGCTTGATCACGAGCGAGTCAGCCAGGGTCTCGGCGCACAGGTGGTGGACGGTTGAGGCTACAGCGCCGCCGACAGCCGCTCGTGTGCGGCCCGTGCGGCCTCCTCGAGCTTCTTGAGCTCGTCCACGATCTGCTCCAGGGCAGCTCGGTCGGGCGTGGGGGCGTCGGCCACCGCCCGGAGCAGGCCGCCCTCGAGCCGCCATGCGATCAGCAACATCTCCTCGATCTTCTCGACGGCCTTGGCCTGCTCCTCGGGATCGCCACCCTCGCCGGCGCGCGCGCTGGCGAGCTTAGCGATGTTGTGCGAGACCGCGAGAGGACCGCGCCGGAGGGCGCATGCATCCCAGCTGACCTCGAGATCCGCCGCCGCCTCGGCGTTGAGGGTGAGGATGCGATCTTCGGTGCGCACATCGCGCGCATCGACCATGAAGCAGTCCCTCAGCTCTGCGGTCGCCCAGCCGAGCTTGCCCGGCGCCGCCTCGAGTGGGAATCGGCCGAACAGCGGCTCGTCGTCGAGCGCTTCGACCGTCTCCTTCGTGGCCGGGACGATCGGCGCAAACAGCAAGCGGCCCTGGGGTCGACGGCCGCGCTCTAACCCCAACGCCGTGTCGATCGCGCAGCTGTCCGAGAGCAAGATCGCGCGCATGGGCTCATCGCCTTTCATCGTCGCGCCGGCGAACGCCAGGACGTGGAAGTCCTCCTGGCGCTGCGGCAACGCCGGCGTGTACATCGGCACGTTCTCGCCGGGATCGGCCAGCGGACGATTGACCGCTTTGGAGATCTTCTCGGCGGCGGTTCGCGGCATGTTGCCTCCACCCGGGTGAACCGGCGATCTGCGCTAGTCATTTCTGGCCCCCCCTCGGGCTCAGGGCCTGCCGGGGCGGCAAGCGGGATACTGGCCGGACGATGTCCGAGGAGTCCACGACCCCCGACCTGGTGGAGCTTGTGCGGCACCTATTAGACGCTTCCAGTTTCATGGACGGAGATGCTTTTGTTCGTTCCTTCGCTCCCGACGCGGTCTTTCTGACAGGCGTGGGACGATTCGAGGGCCGGGACGCGATTCGCGGCTACTTTGAGGACTTCAACGGTTCGTATGACGAGCGGTCGTATGCGTCCGATGAAGTCCGCGATCTCGGCAACGGGGTGGCTTGGTTCTCCGCAGGGGTGACGGGCCGTCTTCGTGGCACGAGCGCCGAGGTCCATCTGCGATTCGCGGTGGTGGTCACGCACGCGGGCGGTGTCGTGTCGCAATGGACCGACTACGGCACGACCGACGAGGCCCGTGCTGCCGCCGAACGCCTCGCCGAGGAACGGGGGTAGGCGATGTCGGAGAACCTGGACCTCGTACGCTCGATCTACGCGGACTGGGAACGCGGGGACTTCAGCCATGGCAAGTGGGCGGACCCTGACATCGAATGGGTGTTGGTCGAGGGACCCTCACCGGGCGCATGGCACGGGCTGGCCGGAATGGCGGAGGGCTTCCGCGCTTGGTTCAGCGCCTCCGAGGATGTGCATGTCTACGCGGATGAGTTTCGAGAGCTCGACGATGAACGCGTGGCCGTGCTCGTCCACGGCACCGGACGCGGCAAAGCGAGCGGCTTGGAGTACTCGCCCGAGATGACGAGGACCGCACACCTATTCCACGTCCAAGGAGGGAAGGTCGTCAAGTTCCTCTTCTACTTGGACCGCGACCGCGCCCTCGCCGACCTCGGGCTGGAGGAGTAGGCGGTGTCGCAGGAGAACGTGGAGATCGTGCGGGCTGCGTACCAGCACTTCCGCGCCAGGGGCACGTTTTTTGACGGGTTCACCTCCCCGGACATGGTCTGGGACATGTCCAGGTATGCCGGCTGGGTCGAGCGCGATGTGTATTACGGCATCGAGGGCGAGCAGGAGATGGCCGCTGATTGGACGGCGGTGTGGGGCCCGTGGGAGGTCGAGATCGACGCGCTGGTCGACGCCGGCGAGCGGGTCATCGCGGTCCTCTGCCAGCGCAGCCGCTCGGAACTCACCGGGCTGCCCGTCGTTCGCGTCATCGCGGAGGTTTGGACGATGCGCGACGGCAGAGCCACGCGGATGGAGGGTTACTCGACTCCCGGCGGTGCACTCCGTGCGTGCGGGCTGGCGGAGTAGGCGATGTCGCAGGAGAACGTGGAGGTGGTGAAGCGGGCCACCGCGGCATATCTCGCCCATGACAACGAGGCTGCGCGCGCGCTCTACGACCCCGACATCGAGATACAGGGTGGTTTCGATGGCGGCGTCGTTTATCGCGGCCTGTCCGGTGTACGTGAGTACTACAGCGACTGGCTCGGTGCTATTGACCTCTCCGGTTTGGAGGTCGAGGAGTGGATCGACGCCGGTGATGACGTGATCGCAACATTCCGACATTGGGGTAAGGGGAAGCTGAGCGGGGTGCCCGTCGAGCAGCGCCGAAGTGATGTCTGGACGGTGCGCAACGGCAAGCTTTGGCGGATGCGGAGCTTCGCGTCCCGAGACGAGGCCCTCAGAGCCGTGGGGCTGGAGGAGTAAGCGAGCCACAAGTCTGCCGCGCGCCCGACGCCCCACCAGGAGGTCATCCACGACGCCGGGCGCTGCGACCTTCGCGTGCTCGCGCGAGCGAAGTGTCATTGCGGTAGAAGCGTGTCAGTCCTTGTCGGTGTGGCTTGGCACTCTTGGCACTCCCTGCGGGCGCGGAAGTAAGTGCGCCTACTGACCTTCGCCAACACGACGTCTTTGGGAGCGCCCGCTTCGACTAGCCGGATCGCGGTCGCGAGTTGCCCGTGCGACGGACGCAGGGTGTGGTCGTCGCGTAGTTCGGTGGATGCTTCGGCCAACACGCCGTCGAGCGCGCCTGAACGCTTGAGCGCGTTCACGAGCGCGGTCAGGGAATCAGGGGCGATGCCGGCGATCACGTCTGATCGGCTGAGCACGTTCACGAGCGCAGAGAGGGACGCGGGTCCGATGCCGGCGACGATGTGAGCCCATTGGCCGTCCAGGGTCGGGTTCATGCGGCGATGGGAAGCTCGAGCTGACACGTGTCCACGGCGGTGGACACTTCGTTCTTGGTTGCCTTGCCGATCGGCTTGGCGCTGGCGAACCGCATCGAATGACGAACACACGGCCGCCAGCCAGGAACATCTACATCTGCATGGCTCCATCTCACGACGATCAAGCAGGCGTCCTCAGCATCCACAGCCGGCACCGTGCAGCTCCTCGCCGGCACGATCCATCGCGGCAGAACGTGATGACGTCCAAGCCTCACGCGCCACGTCGGCGGCACCGTGGGCCTCATCGCCCCCACCGTCCCGCTCGCTCGTCCCGGCGGAAGCGCTCGACGTAGGTCTCTCTGTCGGAACCTGGCTCCTCGGAGCCACCCACCTCCGATTCGACCGAACGGACCGAACGGTCCTCCAAATCCCCAGTGTTTACGGGGCCTGAGGCGTTCGGTCCCACACCGAACGGTGACCGAACACTGGCCGAACGGTCTTCGTTGAACGGGCGGCGCGACCTTCGGGCCGCCCAAGAGCAGGCTCTCGGAGCGCACGATCGCGCTCGACCCCTCGACGGTCGGCGCGCTTCGCCATCACTGTGAGACTCAGCAGCTTGAGCGCGACCTCGCCGGCCCCGCGTATGCGGACGGGGATCTCGTGTTCTGCGACGAGCTCGGCGCGACGATCCACCCGCAGCGCCTCACCGGCTGGTTCGCCGAGCATCGCAAGGCGGCGGGCATCCCGACCGGCCACCTGCACACGTTGCGGCACACGGCCGCCACGCTTGCCCTGACGGCCACGCCATCGGTCCCCCTGCACGTGGTAGCGGGACGCCTCGGGGACGACCCCAAGACGGTCCTGGCGACTTATGCCCACCTGCTGCCGCACTCTGACGCGATGGCCGCGGAAACGGTCGCCGCAGCTCTCGTTGACAAGCCGTTGACAGATACAGCTGATCCGGCCGTTATCGCCCGCTAAACCGGGCCATCGGCTAGAACAGCTGGTTCTCGCCGCCGAACACTTCGCTGACGGAGTCGTCGACGAAGATCCGCCGGATCGAGTCGGTCAGCAGCTCGGCGCACGGCAGCACGCGCACTTTGTCGGGGCGGCCCGGGAGCACGGGGATCGTGTCGGTGACGACCACCTGCTCGAGGCTCGAGGCCTCGAGGGTCTCGAACGCGTCGCCGGAGAAGATCGCGTGTGTCGCCGCGGCGTACACCTTCTCGGCGCCCGCTTCCATGACGGTCTTGGCGGCCGCGGCGAGCGTGCCGGCGGTGTCGATCATGTCGTCCACGATCACGGCGGTCTTGCCGCGCACGTCGCCGATCACGTAGCCGATCTCGGCGACCTGCTGAGCGGGCCGTTCCTTGTCGAGGATCGCGAGCTCCGCGCCGATCTTCGACGCGAACTTCTTGTTGAGCTTGACGCGGCCGGCGTCGGGCGCGACGACCACGAGGTCGGGCAGCCCGAGGTCGCTGAAGTACTGCGTGAGCATGAACAGCGCGGTCATGTGGTCCACGGGCTTCTGGAAGAACCCCTGGATCTGGCCGGCGTGCAGGTCCATCGTGAGCACCCGGTCGGCGCCCGCGGCCTCGAGCATGCGCGCGACCAGGCGCGCCGATATGGGCTCGCGGGGCGCGGACTTCTTGTCCTGGCGCGAGTAGCCGAACCAGGGCGTCACCGCGATCACCCTGTGCGCGGAGGCGCCGACGGCGGCGTCGATCATCAGCAGCAGCTCCATCAGCGAGTCGTTGGCGGTCACGCCGGTCTGCGAGTTGCCGCAGGTTGACTGCACGATGAAGACGTCGGCGCCGCGGATCGACTCGTCGTAGCGGCAGTAGACCTCGCCGTTGGAGAAGGTCTTCAGCGTGACCGGGCCGAGCTCCACTTCGAGCTTGTCGGCGATGTCCACGGCGAGCTGCGGGTTCGCGCGCCCGCTGAAGAGCATCAACCGCTTGTTGTAGTCGATCGGGAGGCTTGCCCTGGACTCGACGCGGGTTTCCGTCGCGCTCATCTTCCCCGAGGGTCGCTCATCTGCCGGGGAGTCTAACGGCGGCGGAGGGCGCCCTCGTCGCCCGACACGCGCTCGGCGTAGCCCTCGATGTTCTTCTGGCGCTCGCGCGCGATGCCGAGCGCCCCCGGCGGGACGTCCTCGGTGATCACCGAGCCCGCGCCGGTGTACGCCTCGTCGCCGACCGTGACGGGCGCCACCAGCGTGGTGTCCACGCCCGTCTTCACGCCGCGCCCCACCGTCGTGCGGTGCTTGGAGCGCCCGTCGTAGTTGGCGGTGATCGTGGCGGCGCCGAGGTTCGTGCGCTCGCCGACGTCGGCGTCGCCGATGTAGGAGAGGTGCGGGATTTTCGCGCCCGCGCCGATGTCGGAGTTCTTGACCTCCACGAACGTGCCGACCTTGGCTCCGGCTCGCACCACGGTGCCGGGACGCAAGTACGCGAACGGGCCCACGCTGACGCCGTCCTCGAGCACGCAGTCCACGAGGTAGGAGCAGCGCACGCTGCAGCCTTCGCCGATCGAGCACGCGCCGTGGATCGCGCTGAACGGCTCGATCACGGTGTCGGGGGCGATCTGCACGTCGGCGTCGATCACCGTGGCCTCGGGGTCCACGATCGTGACGCCCGCCAGCATGTGCCGCTCGTTTATCGCGGCCTGGGCGATGCGCCGCACGCGCGCGAGCGCGGCGCGGTCGTTGACGCCGAGCACGAGCCGCTCGTCGGAGACGAGCTGCGCCTCGACGCGAGCGCCCTTGGCTCGCATCACGTCGAGCACCTGCGGCAGGTAGCGCTCGCCCTGCGCGTTCTCGGGGCGAAGCTCCGGCAGCGCCTCCTCGAGCGCGGGCGCCGAGAACGCGAAGATGCCGGTGTTGACCTCGCGGATCTCGCGCTCCGCCTCGGTGGCGTCGCCGTCGCGCTTGGTCTCGACCACGCGCTCCACGCGGCCCTGCGCGTCGCGCACAACGCGGCCGTAGCCGCTCGGATCCTCGAGGATCGTGCTCGCCATCGTGGCTGCGGCGCCCGCAGGCGCTGTGTGCGGCGATCAGCGAAGCGATCGCCTCGGCGCTCACCAGCGGCACGTCTCCCGCGAGCACCACCACGGGCGCGCCGGGGTCGGGCGCGGTCCCGTCCGCGCGGAGCGCGGCGAGCGCCGCGGCGACGGCCCCGCCGGTGCCGTCGGGCTGCTCCTGCACGGCCAGCTCCACGCCCTCCGGCAGCACCGGCTCGAGCGCGCGCAACGGCGAGTCCACGACCACGATCCGGCCCGCGCCGGCCTGCTGCGCGGCGCGCACGGGCCACAGCAGCATCGGGCGCCCGCACAGCTCGTGCAGCACCTTGGGGGTGCGCGAGCGCATGCGCGTGCCCTGGCCCGCTGCGAGGATCAGGACCGTGGGCGCGCTCACGCGAGAGATGCTAGTGGCTGTCCGCACGTGCGCCCGGGAGGCTGGGGGGCAGGGATTCGAACCCCGATTCTCAGGACCAAAACCTGATGTCCTGCCGTTGGACGACCCCCCAACGGCAGGGGGAAGCATAAAACCCTGCGGATGTGGGTAGAAGCGGGCCTCCGGTGGCTGGGGAAAAACCTTGCGTGGGCTCGACCTGCAACCATTCCTGCACTCTGCTCGAGCTGACGCGTAGAACAGGGCGCCGTTTCGGCGCCGTGCTCGCGGCATTCGTGTCGGCCTGTGGGGGCTGGCTGGCCGCCGTTGCGCACGCACGCGCGACGCCGTCCAGCGCCGGCGTGATACCGCGCAGCCCCCACAGAGCCGCCGAAGGCTGCGCCGATGAAAACCTGCTTCCGAGCCAGGCCGATCTCGGCGTGCTCGAGTCGGCGACGCTCTGCCTGATCAACCGCGAGCGCCTGGGCCACCACCTCAAACCGCTGCGGGCGAACCGCGAACTGCACGCGGTCGCGCGGAGCCAGCTCGCGGCGATGGTGCGCCTCGACTACTTCTCCGACGTGCGCCCCTCGGGCAGGACGCCGATGTCGCTCGTGTCCGCCACCCGCTACACGGCGCGTGCGGCGCGCTACTCGGTCGGCGAGAACCTCGCGTGGGGCTCGCACGCCGACTCGACGCCCGCGAGTATCGTGTCCGCGTGGATGGCCTCCCCGCCGCACCGCGAGGTGATGCTCACCCGCGAATACCCGACGCGGGCGTCGCGGCCTCCCCCACGGTGCCCTCGTTCCTGGGGCTGTCGGGGGTCGCGGGCATCTACGCGCTCGAGCTCGGCTCGCGCCGGCGCTGAGCCGCTAGGAGCGGCGCCCGCCGCGCCGCGGCACCCGTCCGCCGGCGGCGCCCGCCTCGGACGCGGGGCCCCCGGCGGCGGTGATCCCGAGCACGCGCATCGCCTTCAGGCCGAGGCTCAGCTTCTCGCGCCCGTCGCTCGAGCTGACGTCGAGCCCGGACAGCTCGCGCACGCGCTCGAGCCGGTAGTAGATCGTGTGGCGGTGGGTGAACAGCCGCTGCGCGGTGCCCGCGACGTTGCCGTCGGCCTCGAGGAACGTCTCGAGCGTGCGCACCAGGTCGGTCTCGTACTGCTCGTCGTAGGCCGACGAGCGGCTCGACGGTCTCGGCGTAGAAGCGCTGCAGCTCGCTCGGGTTCTCGCTCATCGCGGACAGCAGCAGCCTGTACGCGCCGGTCTGCTCGAAGGCGAGCGGCACGGCGCTCCGCGGCGCCCTCGGCGACGTTGGCGGCGAGCAGCGCCTCGCTCGCGGCGCGCGGCAGCTCCTCGGGCTCTGCGGCGATGCGGCTGCGGCCGACCGCGAACGTGTAGCCCTGAAGGCCCGCCTCCATCTCGTGCAGCACGCGCCTCGGCGGCGCGCGCGGCGCCGGCCTCCTCGCCGCCGGGCACCAGCACGAGGACCTCCGCGCCGGCGATCCCCTCGCGTTCGGAGAGCGCCGCGATCGAGCGACTCGCGACGGCGCGCGCGCCGCGCTCGGCGACCGCGCGCACCCGTCCCGCGCCAGCCCTCGTCGGTGGGCGCCTGCGGGTGCGCGCGCGCGACGATCATGCTCGCCGCCGTCCTCGACGTCGAGCGACGAGCTCCTTGGCGCGCGCGAGCAGCTCCTCGCGGTCGCGTCAGCTCGCGGCGCCAGGACCGCGCGCAGGAAGTCCGCGGCGGCCGTTTCCGACGCGCGGTCGGGCGCGCGCACGCGCTCGACCTCGGAGGCGATCATCGTCACGCAGCAGCCTGCGCATCGACGCGCTGGGCTCGCTCTTGGCGCGCATGTGCAGCGTGCCCACGATCGTGTCGGCGACGCGCAGCGGGGTGCTCGACACGCCGTCGCCCTGGGAGAGCAGCGCGCGCTCCTCCGACGGCGAGCGCGCGGCCACCGCGAGCGTGGCGCCCCACGCGTCGGTCACGGCGAGGCTCGCGTCGAGCGCGCGGGCGGCGGCGCGCACCACCTCGGGCAGGCCGGCGCCGGACTCGACCGCCTCGGTGATCGCGTCGAGCGCCGCGAGGTCGGACACCGCGGTCAGCCCCAGAAGTAGACGGCGGCGAGCGCGGCGAGCACCCCGATGCCGACGAGCACCGCGAGCACGTACAGCGAGAGCACGGTCGCCGCGAGGCGCTCCCACAGGCGCGCGTAGGCTGCTCCACGCGGGGACGCAGGATCAGCCCGGCGTACAGCGCCAGGCCGAGGATCACGGCGCACGCTGCCACGAGGTCGTTGATCGTCGGTCCGGCTCATCGGCTGTGGCTCGCATTGTGACGCACGCTCCCGTCGTCCGCGGGCCCGGCGTCCGCGAACTCGCGCTCGACGCGCTCGCGAAGATCGGCGTGGGCACGCGTTCGGCGAGCGCGGCGGCGACGCGCTCGAGGTCCCCGCCGCCGCGCTCGCGCGGGCTGCCCGGCGGCCTCGCCCCGGACGCCGCCGCGGCGAACAGCCCGATCACCGTGGGCCCCGACCCGCTCACGAGCCGCAGCTGGGCGCCTGCGGAGCGCACGAGCTCGAGCGTGCCCGCGATCTCGGGGCACAACGACACCGCGGCGCGCTGCAGGTCGTTGTGGAGCAGCTCGCCGGCGGCGGGCAGCGGGGCGCCGAGCGCGAGCGCGCCGGCGAGCTCCTCGCGCCGCTCCGCGAGCTCGCGGGCGCGGACGCGCGAGGCCGAGCCGGTCCGCCTCGGCGTACACCCGCGCGGTGGACAGCTCCGCTCGCGAGCGGCAGCACGAGCACCTCGAGCGGCGGGCTCGGCGCGGGCAGCGGCGCGAGCTGCTCGCCGGCGCCGCTCGCGAGCCAGCGCCCCGGCGCGACCTGCGCGGGGACGTCCGCGCCGAGCTCGGAGGCGATCCCGAGCAGCAGCTGCTCGTCCGCGAGCCGCGAGGCGCGCGCGGCGAGGCGCAGCGCCGCGGCCGCGTCGGCGGAGCCGCCGCCGAGCCCCGCGGCGAGCGGGATCCGCTTGTGCACCGTGATCCGCTGCGCCGGCGCATCCCAGCCCGTGCGCTCGCGGAAGGCGCGCAGCGCGGCCGCGGCGAGGTTCTCGCCGGGCGCGCGCGGGACGCCGGGGCACACGAGCTCGTCGCCGCCCGCGCCCGCGGCGCGGCGCGGGCTCGAGCGTGACCTCGTCGGCGAGCGAGATCGACTGCATCACGCTGACGAGCTCGTGGCGGGCGTCGGCGGCGCGCAGCGGCCCGAGGAACAGGCCGAGGTTCACCTTGGCGGGCGCGAGCGCGCGCAGCGCGCTCATAGCTCGAGCAGCCGCGCGAGCGCGCGGAACTCCCCCGGCGACAGGCGTTCGGCGCGCGCGTCGGGGGGCTGGCCGAGCAGCTCGAGCGCCGCGCGCACCTGCTCGCGCGAGCGCCCGCCCGCGCCCCCGGCGAGCGCGAGCGACCCCGCGAGCGTCTTGCGCCGGTGCGCGAACGCGCCGCTCACGAGCGCCCGCAGCGCGGGCCCGGCGTCGTCGCGCTCGGGATCCCCGGGTGGGCGCCGGCGCATGCGCACGAGCACCGAGTCGACGTTGGGCACGGGGTGGAACACGGTGCGCGGGATCGCCCGCAGCACCTCGCACGTCGCACGCGAGCTGCGCGAGGACCGACGGGCGTGCCGTACGCGCGAGGTGCCGGGCGCCGCGGCGAGCCGCTCGCCGACCTCGCGCTGGACCATCGCGACCCACAGGCCGAGCGAGGGCAGCTCCTCGATCGTGCGCAGCAGCGACGCTCGCGGCGATCCCGTAGGGCAGGTTCGAGACGAGCTTGCCGGGCGCGGGCGAGAGCGCGGCGAGGTCGAGCGCCCATCGCGTCCTCCCAGAGCACGTCCACGTTGGCGCGGCCCGCGACCGCGTCCTCGAGCGCTTCGCGCAGGCGCTCGTCCACCTCGATCACGTGCACGTGCCGGCAGCGCTCGGCGAGGTGCTCGGAGAGCACGCCGAGCCCGCCGCCGATCTCGAGCACCACGTCCGCGGGGCCGAGCTCGGCCGCGCGCTCGATCACGCCGAGGATGTTGGAGTCGATCAGGAAGTTCTGGCCGAGGTCGCGGTCGGGCCGCACCCCGAAGCGCCGCAGGCGGCGCATGCTCGGCTGCAGCGGAAGGCCGGCCACCGCGCTCATGCCCAGCCGAACACGCGCTCGGCGTTGCGCTCCACGATCGCCCCGAGCCGCTCGGCTGCGACGCCGCGCAGCTGCGCGATGAAGGCGAGCGTGTGCGCCACGAAGGCCGGTTGGTTGGGCTTGCCGCGCAGCGGCACCGGCGAGAGGAACGGCGCGTCGGTCTCCACCAGCAGCCTGTCCTCGGGGACGCGCGCGGCGGCCTGCGCGAGCTCGGCGGCGGCTTTGTAGGTGACGTTGCCCGCGAACGAGATCGCGTAGCCGCGGCCGAGGCACTCCTCGAGGCGCGCGGGCATCGAGAAGCAGTGCATCACCACGCTCACGCCCTCCGCTTCGCGGGCGAGCTGCGCGAGCGTCTGCTCCTCGGCGGCGCGCGTGTGGATCACGAGCGGCTTCGAGAGCTCGCGCGCGAGCGCGATCTGCGCGGCGAAGGCCCGCTCCTGGTCGGCGGCGGGCGCGCCCTCGCGGTAGAAGTCGAGCCCCGTCTCGCCGATCGCCACGCAGCGCTCGTGCGCGGCGAGCCCGCGCAGCTCCGCGAGGTCCGCCTCGTCGAACCCCCTCGCCGAGTTGGGGTGGCGCCCGATCGCCGCGTACACCTGCGGGAAGTCCTCGGCGGCGGCGAGCGCGGCGCGGCACGACGCGCCGTCGATGCCGACGGTGAGCAGGCGCGTCACGCCCGCGGCGCCCGCGGCGGCGACGAGCTCCGCGTTGGGCTCCTCGCACAGGTCGAGGTGGGTGTGCGAGTCGATCAAGCGCGCACCGCCGCGCGCGCCGCGGAGCTCACGGCGCGTCTCCGCGGTCCTTGGGAAACAGCGAGTCGATCGCGCTCGCGTGCGCGATCCGCCCCGCGCCGAGCTCGGCGCCAGACAGCTCGAGGCCGGGCGCGCCGAGCGCGCCGAGCAGCCGCTCGCAGCTGGCGGGCAGGTACGCCCACAGCAGCACGCCGAGCACGCGCAGCCCCTCGGCGAGCGTGCGCAGCACGCGGTCGAGATCCTCCGAGCGCGCCTCGTCCTTGGCGAGCTGCCACGGCGCCTGCTCCTCGACGTAGCGGTTGAGCCGCCGCACGCGCTGCCAGATCTCGTCGAGCGCGGCGTGCAGCTCGGCGCGGTCGATCAGCTCGCAGACGCGCTCGCGCAGGCCCGCGAAGTCGCCCGCGAGCGCCTCGTCGGCGGGCCCCTGCGGCACGGCGCCGTCGCGGTAGCGCTGCAGCATCGCGATCGAGCGGCTCGCGAGGTTGCCGAGCTCGTTGGCGAGCTCGGTCTCGTAGCGCAGCTCGAACGACGCGCTCGACACCGAGCCGTCCTGGCCGAAGGGAACCTCGCGCAGCAGGTAGAAGCGCAGCGCGTCCGCGCCGAAGCGCTCGATCACCTCGAAGGGATCGAGCACGTTGCCGAGCGACTTGCGACATCTTCTCGCCGTCCATCAGCAGGTAGCCGTGGATGAACACGTGCCGCGGCAGCTCGATCTCGGCGGCCATCAGCAGCGCGGGCCAGTACACCGCGTGGAAGCGCAGGATGTCCTTGGCGATCAGGTGGTAGCTGGCGGGCCAGAAGGTCGCGGTCAGATCCTCGCCCTCGCGTGCGTAGGAGAGGGCGCTGTAGTAGTTGAGCAGCGCGTCGAACCACACGTAGAAGACGTGCTCGTGGTCCCACGGCACGCGCACGCCCCAGGTGAGCTTGTGGCGCGTGAGCGGCACGTCGCGCAGGCCCGAGCGGATGAACGACAGCGCCTCGTTGTAGCGGGTGCGGGGCGTGACGAAGTCCTCGCGCTCCACGTACAGCGCTTCGAGGCGCTCCTGGAAGGCGGACAGCTTGAAGAAGTAGTTCTGCTCGCGCTCGCGCGTGAGCTCGATGTGGTGGATCGGGCACAGGTTGCCCTCGTCGATCTCGTTGTCGGCCTTGAAGTCGGCGCAGCGAGGGCAGTACCAGCCCTCGTACACGCCCTCGTACACGTAGCCGGCGTCGCGCACGCGCGAGAGCACCTCCTGCACCTTGGCTTCGTGCTGGGGGTCGGTGGTGCGGATGAAGAAATCGTTGCTCGCCTCCAGCTGCGGCGAGAGCGCGCGGAAGCGCTCGGCGTTGCGGTCGGCGAGCTCCTTGGGCTCGATCCCGAGCGCGTGCGCGGCGTCGGCGACGGGCTCGCCGTGCTCGTCGGTGCCGGTCAGGAAGAACACGCGCTCGCCGCGCTGGCGGTGGTGGCGCGCCATCACGTCGGCGGCGATCGTCCGTGTACGCGTGCCCCAGGTGGGGCGCGGCGTTGACGTAGTAGATCGGCGTGGTGACGTAGAACGAGTCGTCCATCAGCGCAGCAGGCTATCCGCCGGTGAGCCGCCGGTAGAGCTCGTTGGCGGCGACTCCGCTGAGCGCGGCCACCGCGGCCGCCGCGGGGCGCGCCCTCGCGCCGGCCTGCACGAGCCCGCGCAGGGCCTCGAGCGCCTGCTCGCTGCGGCGCTCGGCGAGCTGTGTGGCGGAGGCGGCGGCGCACACGAGCACGATCTCGCCGCGCGGCGGGTTGGCCTGGTAGTGCGCGGCGAGCTCGCTCGCGCTTGCGCGGCGGACCTCCTCGTGGCGCTTGGTGAGCTCGCGGCAGACCGCCACCGCCCGCGCGCCGTCGTGCTCTGCCAGCAGCGCGAGCGTCGCCGCGAGCCTGCGCGGCGACTCGAACGCGACGAGCGTCTCGGGCGTCTCGCACAGCAGCCGCTCGAGCTCGCGGCGCGCGCGCGGCAGGAAGCCCGCGAAGCGCCAGCGCTCGGCGGGCAGCCCGGAGGCGACGAGCGCGGTCACCACGGCGCTCGGCCCCGGCAGGACCTCGACCTCCACGCCCTCGCGCAGGCACGCCTGCACGAGCGCGAAACCGGGGTCCGAGACGAGCGGCGTGCCGGCGTCGGAGACGAGCGCCACGCTCGCGCCGGCCCGCATGCGCGCCACCAGCTCGGCGGAGCGCGCGCGTTCGTTGTGCTCGTGCAGGCTCACGAGGCGCGCGCTGATTCCGTGGCGGTCGAGCAGGACTCGTGTGTGGCGCGTGTCCTCGCACGCGAGCACGTCGGCATCGCGCAGCGCGGCGAGCACCCGCAGCGTGACGTCCTCGAGGTTGCCGATCGGCGTGGGGCACACGAGCAGCCGCCCGACTGCCGCCTGCGCGGGAGCCATCTGTCAAATATACGTTCCGCTCCCGCGCGAGCCGGCCCGCTCCGCCCGCGCGCTCCCCTACCGTCTGCTGATGCCCGACTCGCCCGAGAGCAGCCCGCAATACACGCGCTACCGCGCGCGCCGCCGGCTCGTGCCGCGCGGCGAGGACGAGCTCGCGCGTCCGGCGCTTGGCGACCTCGGCGGCGGCCCGCCGGGCGCACGCGGCGCGGCGCTCGCGCAGGGCGAGCGCTGGCGGCGCTGGACGAGGCCGCGGCGCATCCTGCTGGTGCTCGCGGCGCTGATCGTGGGCTGGATCGTGCTGTCGATGCTGCTGTTCCTCGTGAGCTCGCACTTCGAGCGCACCTCGCCGCCGAGCGACGTGGCCGCGGTGCTCGACCCCTCCGGGAACCCGCTGACCTCGGCCAACAACATCCTCGTGCTCGGCTCGGACCGCCGCCAGAAGGACAGCAAGGAACCGGGCGCCGAAACCACGGGGTTCGGGCGCTCGGACACGATCATGCTGATCCGCGCCGGCGGCGGGCACTCGGCGCGGCTGTCGATCCCGCGCGACACGATCGTCGAAATACCGGGCCACGGCCTGCAGAAGATCAACGCGGCGCACGCGTTCGGCGGCCCGGCGCTGTCGATCGCGGTGATCAAGCGCTGGCTCGGCATTCCCATCAACCACCTGGTGGAAGTGAACTTCGAAAACTTCCCCGCGCTGATCGACTCCATGGGCGGAGTGACCTACACGGGCAGCTGCATCGTCTCGCGCCTAGACGGCGGGTTCAGCCAGGGCGGGTACACGCTGCGCCTGCGTGCGGGCACTCACCACCTCGACGGCAAGGCGGCGCTCGCGCTGGCGCGCACGCGCGAGAACCTGTGCGAGCCGAACGAGACCGACATCCAGCGCGAGGAACACCAGCAGGCGCTGTTCAACGCGATGAAGAGCCGGCTGCTCTCGCCGTCGAGCTTCCTGCGCCTGCCGTTGATCTCCTGGAACGCGCCGCCCACGATCATCTCCGACATGAGCGGGCCCACGCTGCTCGAGCTGTTCACCGGGCTCGCGATATCGGGCACGCCGGCCACACGCGTGCTGAAGCCCACCGGCGCGGAGACGCTGCCGGCGGGAGGACAGGGCCTCGTCGTCTCCGAATCGGAGCGGCGCGCCGCGGCGGCGCGCTTCATGTCGGGCTGAGCGGCGGCGATCGCCGCGTCGCGCGTGTCAGCGCGCGACGGGGCACCCTGCGCTCGCGCGCGTCAGTCTTTGGCGCCCTTGGCGCCGGCCGTCTTCGAATCGCCGCCCGAGGAGGAGGAGGAGGAGGAGGAGGAGGACGAGGACGGCTTCGTGCCGTTCTGCGGGGAGCTGTCCTTCGCGCCCTCGCTCGAGGAGCCTCCGCCGTCGGATGACTCGGAGGAGCTGCGCTCGGAGGCGGCGCTGTCGCGCTGGCGCGAGCGCTTGCCGTAGTCGGTGTTGTAGAAGCCCTTGCCCTTGAAATGCACGGCTGGCGCGTGCAGCACGCGTTCGACGGGCACGCCGCTCTGCGGGTCCTCGGTGAGCGCGTCGTCGCTGAAGGACTGCAGCACTTCGAAGGTCGTGCCGTCGGGCCGCCTGTACTCGTAAATCGGCATGCTCCCGCCGATTATAAGAACGTCAATCTGTGAGCAGAGAGCGTGCGCAGGTTCTCGCGGCCTCGAACGAGGACGTGAAGTCGCGCTCGGAGTCGGAGAGCATGCGCAGCGCGAACCCGTCGGCGAGCGCGAACAGCGTCTCGGCGACGGCCTCGGGCTGGGCGTGCAGCCGCAGGATCCCCTCGCGCTGTCCGAGCTCGAGCATCTCGGCGAGGCGCACGCGCGAGCGGCGCAAGAGCTCGTCGTACTCGGCGGCGATGTCGGGGTTGCGCCGCGAGAGTGTGAACAGCTCGAACACGAGCAGCACGTAGTCGGGGTCGTCGGCGATGGTCGCCCGCAGGTTCTGTTCCATCAGGAGGATGTAGTCGTCGGCGCTGCGCGCGGTGGCGACGAGCATCTCGAGGGCTTCGAGGCGCATTTCGGTGTCGCGCCGCACCGCCTCCACCAGCAGTTGCTCCTTGGTGCCGAAGTAGTAATGGAGCAGCCCTCGCGAGACTCCGGCCTCGCGCGAGACGCGGTCGAAGGTCGAGGCGGCGGCCCCGCGTCGGGCGACGCTGCGACGCATCGCGTCGATGATGCGCTGCGCCTTGTCGCCCGACAGCGAGCGCCCGGTGCCAGGCGATGAATGCACGGCGTCGCCCCTCTTCGGTAGTGGCGCTCGCGCGCGTGTGGCGTCGACGGCGGTCATCGCTCGTCCGCTTTCACTCAGCTTGCTGACACTCCGGCCGGGGCTGGCTGCGCGGGCGCGGTGGTGGAGCTGTAGTCGAACTGCTCCTCGGAGCCGAACAGCACGTCGAGCACCTTCGAGCGCAGCGACTCGCTCACCACCATCGCGAGCGCGCCCGCGATCAGGACCAGCAGCAGAGTGCGTCCGATGCCGCCGCGCCTGGCGCGCCGGGGCGGCTCGCGCAGCGAGCTCGATGCTTCGCGCAGCGCGCTGGCGGCGTCCTTGAGCTCGCGCTGCAGCTTGCGGTCCTCGAAGATCGCCTTGGTCGCGGGCTTGCCGTTGCTCATGCGCCCGTAGGCGCTGCGCGCGGCCGCGTAGGCGGCGAGCAGGTTGCCGCGCAGCTCATCGTCTTCGATCACGCGCTGCACGTACTGGTTGCGCTGCGCGGCACGTGCGGCTTCTCCCGCCTTGCCGATCCTGTCTTTCGCTGACATCTTCTCCACCGCCTATGGCCAAGGATTGCCGGACTTCCTCTCGGCAAGCAATATACCCGCGCCGCGCAAGCCCCGCGCGGCGGACCGCTACGCGTGCAGCGCAGCCTGCTCCTGCGCCGAGGGAAACGCCCAAGCGGCGCGGGCGCGGCGCTCCTGGCGAAAGACGATGCGCAGCTGCTGCGGCGGACGGAGCTGTGCCTCGCTGGGCCGGAACGTGGAGCACGGCTCGTCGAGGTCGAGCGCGCACAGCAGGTTGACGCGGAAGTAGCACTGCTCGCAGGTCACCTTGCGCCCTGAGGGCGCCCGGAGCCCGGTCTTGCTGCGTTGCGTCAAGGTCTCCCCCCTGTGGTCCGCTTCGGCATGGATCGCGGGCGATCAAAGCACGCGCGTGGGGTGCGCTCAAGGGAGCGCTCGGGCGCCATGCCGCAAATCGCAGAGAAAAGAAATGCGTCCCGTAAATAGCCGCCGAGCAGTCACTTTGGTGTGACAATCCCGTGTAGCACGGCGCATTTTGCGCCGATCGGCGGGCTCGGGAGCGCCGCCGCGTCATCATCGGGGGCATGCGCATTCTCGTGACAGGCGCGAGCGGGTTCGTCGGCTCGCTGCTCGTGCCCCGCCTCCTCGCGGGCGGGCACGAGGTGAGGGCCCTGGCGCGCGACCCGCGCCGGGCGCGCAGCGCGCTGGCGCGCTCGAGCGCCGGCGCCATGGAGCCCTGGGAGGCGGCTGCGCGCGGCGCGGCGGCGGAGATCGAGATCGTGACGGGCGACGCGGTCACGGGCGAAGGCCTCGCGCGTGCGCTCGCGGACGTGGAGGTCGCGTACTACCTGATCCACTCGATGGAGCGCGCCCCGGCGGGCGCGCCGCCGTTTCAGGAACGCGAGCGCGCGGCGGCGGAGCGGTTCGCGCAGCAGGCGGCTCGGGCGGGGGTGCGCCGCATCGTGTACCTGGGCGGCATCAGCCCGCGCTGGCACGAGAACGGAGCGCGACGACGCTCGCGGGCGGGCACCTCTCAGCACCTCGAGAGCCGCGAGGAGGTGGAGCGCATCCTGCTGGGCGGGGTTGGCGACTCGGTGGCGCTTCGCGCGTCGATCGTGATCGGAGCGCACTCGCGCTCGTTCAGGCTGCTCGTGAGGCTCGTGGAGCGCATGCCGGTGCTCGCGCTGCCGGCGTGGCAGCGCTTCCGCACGCAGCCGATCGACGCGCGCGACATCACGGAGATGCTGGTTGCCGCGGCGAGCGCGCCGCTGGGTGGCCGCTCGCTCGAGGTGGGCGGGCCCGAGGTCCTCAGCTACGGAGAGATGCTCACGCGGATCGCGGAGCTGATGCTGGTGGGCAGGCCTGCGCTGGGGCTCGGCGTGACGCTCACGCCGATCGCCGCTCGCGTGGCGGCGGCGATCGCGGGCGAGGACCCCGAGCTCGTGCTGCCGCTGATGGAAGGGCTGCAGGGCGATCTGCTCGTCTCCGGCGAGGACGGCGCGCGACTGCTCGGCGTGCGCCTGCACTCCTTCGACGCGGCGGTGGAACATGCGCTTCGCGAATGGGAGGCGCTCGAGCCGCTCGCCGCGCGGTGAGCGCGAGCGCGCTCGCGCGGCGCCGGAGATATACGGTGCCGCGTGACGGGCGCCGGCGCCCGCTTCTCTGAGATGAGCGAGGTAACAGCTTCCATCACGATCGCTGCCCCACCGGAGGAGGTGTGGAGGACGGTGATGGACCCCTCCTCGCTCGGCGAGTGGGTCACGATTCACCGCAGGCTGCTCCGCGCCGACGAGGGCGCGCCTCGAGTGGGATACACGATGAGCCAGCGCATCCACATGCGCGGCGTGAGCCTGGACGTTCACTGGGAGCTCGTGGAGGTGCGCCCGTGCGAGCTCGCGGTGTGGGAGGGACACGGACCGGCTCGCTCGCGCGCGCACACCGAATACGTGCTCTCGCGCGAGAACGGGTCAACCCGTTTCGATTACCGCAACGATTTCCATGCACCGCTGGGCGCGCTCGGCGCGCTCGTCTCTCGCGCGCTGGTGGGCGGGATGCCCGAGCGCGAGGCCAAGCGGACACTCGACCGACTGCGCGACTATGTTGAGAAGCGGGCGTAAACGTTTGGTGTAAGGTAGTTCCGGAACCCCTGGTGTGAATCGCTCACATCACCACTAGTGAAGAGGAATGCCACCGTGACCGACTTCCTTGACGAGAAGCGCCGAGAGATCAGCGACCGGTTGAAAGAGCTGAAGCAGTACGTGGACGAGTACACCCGACTCGAGTCGGCAGCGTCGGCTCTCGCGACCGTGCGCGGGTCATCCTCATCCAGCGACTCGACCGCGACCGTGAAACGCCGCCGGGGCCCCGGCCGGCCGAAAGGAGCGCGCGCCGCGGCGGCGGCGACCGCGACCAAAGCGAAAAAAAGGGCTCCGTCTCGCAAAAAAGCGGGCAGGCCGGCTGCGAGGCCGGCTGCGAAAGCGGCGGGGCGCCCGGCGAAACGGCGTGCGGGCAGGCGCAAAGGGAGCGGCACCCGCGCGGCCGAAGCCCTCTCGTTCGTGCAGGGCCAGCCCGGCATCACGATCCCCGAGCTCGCGGCGAAGATGGGGATCAAGCAGAACTACCTCTACCGGGTGCTGCCCGGCCTCGAGTCCGAAGGCAAGGTGAAAAAGCAGGGTCGCGGCTGGCTCCCGAGGGGCTGAGCGCGCGGGCTCGCACCGCACCTGAATCGACGGGGGGCCTCGCGGCCCCCCGTTTTTGTCTCCAACCTCCTCGGCGCGCCCGGCCCCGCGACGCGCGGCGCGCCGCTGGCCCCTCGCATGATGTGTTTTGTCTTACCCCTCAGATCAGGCCCTGGCCGGAGACCGTGTCGCGCTCGCCCACCAGCTCCTCGACGGACGCGTCGATGCGCCCGCGCGAGAACTCGTCGATGTCGAGGCCCTGCACGATCGACCACTCACCGCCGGAGCACGTGCAGGGGAAGCCCGAGATGAGCCCCTCGGGCACGCCGTAGGAGCCGTCGGAGACGACGCCCATCGATACCCATTCGCCGTCGCTGCCGAGCACCCAGTCGCTCACGTGGTCGATCGCGGCGCTCGCGGCGGAGGCCGCCGAGGAGGCGCCCCGCGCCTCGATCACGGCGGCTCCGCGTTTGCCGACGCCGGGCAGGAAGGTCTGCTCGATCCATTCCTGGTCGTCCACGGCGGCCGCGGCCTGCTCGCCGCGCACCTGCGCGTGGAACAGGTCGGAGTACATGGTGGGCGAGTGGTTGCCCCACACGCCCATGCGCGACACGTCTGTGACGGGCACGGCGAGCTTCGCGGCGAGCTGGGCGATCGCGCGGTTGTGGTCGAGGCGCATCATCGAGGTGAACCGCTCGCGCGGGATGTCGGGCGCGTTGTTCATCGCGATCAAGCAGTTCGTGTTGGCGGGATTGCCGACAACGAGGATCTTCACGTCGGACGCCGCGCGCGCGTTCAGCGCCTTGCCCTGGACCGTGAAGATCTTCCCATTCTCGGCGAGCAGCTCTGCGCGCTCCATACCCTTGGTGCGCGGCCGCGAGCCGACGAGCAGCGCGACCTGCACGCCGTCGAAGGCCTCCTCGGGGCTGTCGTGGAGGTCGATCGCGCCGAGCAGCGGGAACGCGCAGTCCACGAGCTCCATCGCGACGCCCTCGAGCGCGCCCATCGCCTGCGGTATCTCGAGCAGCCGCAGGTCCACCGGCTGGTCGGGGCCGAGCAGCTGGCCGCTGGCTATGCGAAAAACGATGCTGTAGCCGATCTGCCCGGCCGCGCCGGTGACCGTCACTCGTACGGGGTCGCTCACAGATTCATCTCCTCGTGGGGTTTGCGGTTTACGTGGGCGGCTGCGCTCGGGCCATCGCTGCCTGCAGGTTCGCGTCGATCGAGGCGAGGAACTCCTGCGTGGTCTGCCATGGCTGCTCAGGGCCGATCAGCAGCGCGAGGTCCTTGGTCATCCTTCCGCTTTCGACGGTCTCGATGCACACTCGCTCGAGCGTCTGCGCGAACCCGCTCACCTCGGGCGTGGCGTCCATGCGCCCGCGCGCCTCGAGGCCGCGCGTCCACGCGAAGATCGAGGCGATCGGGTTGGTGGACGTGGGCCGGCCCTCCTGGTGCAGCCGGAAGTGCCGTGTGACTGTGCCGTGCGCGGCCTCCGCCTCGACGGTCTTGCCGTCGGCGGTCATGAGCACGCTCGTCATCAGGCCGAGCGAGCCGAAGCCCTGCGCGACGGTGTCCGACTGCACGTCGCCGTCGTAGTTCTTGCACGCCCACACGTAGCCGCCTTCCCACTTGAGCGCGGCGGCCACCATGTCGTCGATGAGGCGGTGTTCGTAGGTGATCCCGGCGGCCTCGAACTCCGAGCGGAATTCCGACTCGTACACCTCGGCGAAGATGTCCTTGAAGCGCCCGTCGTAGCGTTTCAGGATCGTGTTCTTGGTGGACAGGTACACGGGGTAGCCGCGCTCGAGCCCGTAGCGCAGCGAGGCGCGCGCGAAGTCGCGGATGGACGTGTCGAGGTTGTACATCGACATCGCCACGCCGGCGCCAGGGAACTCGTACACCTCGAGCTCGATCGGCTCGCCGCCGGAGGCGGGCGCGAAGCTGAGCGTGAGCGTGCCCTCGCCGGGCACGGCGAGCTCGGTGGCGCGGTACTGGTCGCCGAACGCGTGGCGGCCGATCACGATCGGCTTGGTCCAGCTGGGCACGAGCCGCGGCACGTTGGAGATCACGATCGGCTCGCGGAAGATGACGCCGCCGAGGATGTTGCGGATGGTGCCGTTGGGCGAGCGGTACATCTCCTTCAGGGAGAACTCCCTCACGCGCGCCTCGTCGGGTGTGATCGTGGCGCACTTCACGCCTACGCCGTGGCGCTTGATCGCCTCTGCGGCCTGCACGGTGACCTCGTCTGCGGTGGCGTCGCGGTTGTGGATCGACAGGTCGTAGTACTCGAGCTGCACGTCCAGGTAGGGGAGGATCAGCGAGTCCTTGATGAACGACCAGATGACGCGCGTCATCTCGTCGCCGTCGAGCTCCACGACGGGGTTCTTCACCTTGATCTTGGCCATGGGGGTCCTCGGGTCGGGGGTCGCCGATGCTATCGCGGCGCGCGCGAGCGCCCGGCGGCCACGATCCCCGCCTTGTGCGACACTTCACGAATGGCGAGCGTGGAGGAGGCGGCCCTGCAGGCGGCGGCGCCGTGGCAGACGCACACGGTGGCCAACCAGCCGCCGCCGATGGAGGGCGTTGACGTGTTCTCGAGCAACGTGCCGCTGGCGGAGGCGACGGTGCGCGAGGGCGCGGGCTGGGTGTGCGAGCGCGCGGCGGAGCTCGGCAAGACGGTGGGCGGAGAGCCGCAGCAGCAGTGGGGCAGGCTGGCGAACGAGAACAGGCCGGTGCTGCGCACGTTCGACCGCTATGGCCACCGCATCGACGAGGTGGAGTTCCACCCGGCGTGGCACAGCCTGATGAAGCTTGGCGTGGAGAACGAGCTGCACTCGCTGCCGTGGACGTGCGAGCGCGAGGCGGCGCACACGGCGCGCGCGGCGCTGTACATGACCGCGATGCAGGCGGAGGCGGGCTTCGCGTGCCCGATCACGATGACCTTCGCGGTGGTGCCGGCGCTGCGCCACCAGCCGGAGCTGGCGGAGTTCTGGGAGCCGCTGGTGACGGCGAGCACGTATGACCCGCGGCTGGTGTGGGCGGGCGAGAAGGGGAGCGCGATCGCGGGCATGGCGATGACCGAGAAGCAGGGCGGCTCGGACGTGCGCGCGAACACCACCAGGGCGCGAGCGCTGAACGGCGGCGGCGCGGGCGCGGAGTACGAGCTGATCGGCCACAAGTGGTTCTGCTCGGCGCCGATGTCGGACTTCTTCCTGGTGCTAGCGCAGACGGCGGAGCTCGACCCGCCGCGCCTGTCGTGTTTTCTGTTGCCGCGCATCCTGCCGGACGGCGAGCGCAACGCTTTTCACATACAGCGGCTGAAGGACAAGCTCGGAAACCACTCGAACGCGTCGTCTGAGATCGAGCTGCACGGCGCGTGGGCGCGCATGGTGGGCGAGCCGGGCCGCGGCGTTCCGACGATCATCGAGATGGTGGGCCACACGCGCCTTGACTGCGTGATCGGGACGGCGGCGGGGATGCGCGTGGGAGTGGTGAACGCGACGTGGCACACGGCGCACCGCAGCGCTTTCGGCAGGACGCTGATCGACCAGCCGCTGATGCGCAACGTGCTCGCGGACCTGTGCGTGGAGTCGGAGGCCGCGACGGCGCTCGCGATGCGCCTCGCGCGCGCGTACGACGAAGCGGACGCGGACGCTGCGGCGGGGCGCGAGGACACCGACGCGCAGCTGTTCAAGCGGCTCGCGACGGCGGTGGGCAAGTACTGGACGTGCAAGCGCGCGCCGAACCACGCGTTCGAGTCGCTCGAGTGCCTCGGCGGCGCGGGCTACGTGGAGGAGTCGGGCATGCCGCGCCTGTACCGCGAGGCGCCGCTCGCGTCGATCTGGGAGGGCTCGGGCAACGTGATGAGCCTCGACGTGCTGCGCGCGCTCACGCGCTCGCCGCGGTCTCTGGAAGTGTTCCTCGCGGAGCTCGAGCTGGCCAGGGGCGCGGACGTGCGCCTGGACGCGCGCATCGACGGCCTGTCACGACGCTTCGCGGAACCCGAGACGCTCGAGGCGCGTGCGCGCCGCGTGGTGGAAGACATGGCCCTGTGCCTCGAGGGCTCGCTGTTGGTCCGCAATGCGCCGCATGCCGTCGCGGACGCGTTCTGCGCGTCGCGCCTGGGCGGCGATGGTGGTCTCGAGTACGGCACGCTGCCGGCGGGCACCGACTTCGAGGCGATCATCGAGCGCAACCGCGTTCACGCATAGTTGTTAAGGGATCTGGATGGCCGCTCCGCGGCCGGGGTCGCGCTGCGCGGCCCGAGCGCGTGGCGCTCTCCCCGATTCCGCTCCACGCGGCGGTGACGCGTGCGCCTAACATGAACCCATGAGGCCAAGGGAGAACATGCAGCTGGCCCGTGTGTTCGGCATCCGCATCGGCGTCAGCGCGAGCTGGCTGTTCATTCTCTTCTTCCTCATCTACTGGCTGGGCGACGAATTCTTCCCCGACGTCCTGCAGGCCTCCCAGACGACCACGATCCTGATCGCGGTGGCGGGCGCGCTCGGCTACTTCGCGTCGCTGGTGCTGCACGAGCTGGGCCACGCGCTGGCGGCGCGCAGGCTGGGGATCCCGGTGGTGGGCATCGACCTGTGGTTCTTCGGCGGCCTCTCGCGCATGTCGCGCGAGCCGGCGAGCCCCGGCGAGGAGTTCAAGATCGCGGCGGCGGGGCCGGCGGTGACGCTGGTCCTGTTCGGCCTGTGCCTGGGGATCGGCGAGCTGCTCCCGAGCGGCGGGCGCGCGGCCGACGTGACGCTCGCGCAGAGCGGCTTCACCACCACGCCCGCGCTGGCGCTGGTGGGCTGGCTGGGGTTCGTGAACGCGGTGCTGTTCGTGTTCAACATCGTGCCCGCGTTCCCGCTCGACGGGGGGCGCATCGCGCGGGCGGTGATCTGGAAGCGCACAGGGGACCGCAACCGCGCGACGCTCGTGACCGGGCGCGTGGGGCAGATCTTCGCGCTGGCGCTCGGCGCGTACGGCCTGTGGGCGCTCGGCTCGAGCGCGTCGGTGCTGGGGCTGTTCACGATCGTGCTGGCGGCGATCCTCTACCAGGCGGCGGGCCAGGCGGTGCTGGCCGGCGCGATCGGCAAGCGCGTGCAGAGCATGACGGTGGCCGACGTGATGGACCGCGCGCCGGTCACGATCCCCGCGCAGGAGACGCTGCTTGAAGCGCGCGAGCAGTACTTCCAGCGCCTGCGCAGGCCGTGGTTCGCGGTGGTGGACCCGGCGCGGCACTTCCTCGGCGTGGTGCGCCAGCAGCGCGTGGAGGAGGAGATCCTGGCGGGCCGCCCGGCGCTCGCGGTGAGCGACGTGCTGGAGGACGACCTGCCGGTGCAGATCGGCGAAGAGGCGCCGCTCGAGGCGCTGCTCGGCTCGGAAGGCCTGGGCCGCCTGGGGGCGATGGTGGCGGTTGACAAGGACGGCGTGCTGCAGGGCGTCGTGACGCTCGCGGAGGTGCGCCAGGCGCTGAACCCGGCCACGTAGAGGGGCGCGGAGCCCCCGCGAAGCTCGATTGGCGGCGTCGCTGAGCTGGCTCGCGGGGGGTCTACCGGGGGATCGAGGAGTGCCTGCGCTTCTACGCGGACTACTTCGAGGCCTTCGCCGAGATCGAGATCGTGCCGGATCGCCTGATCGAGGTGCGCGACGCGGTCGTGGTGCCCAACGTTGCCCACCAGCGGGGTCGGGACGGGATCGAGGTCTCGGCGCGAAGCACGCTCGTGTTCACGTTCGCGGGCGAGAAGATCGCACGCATCTGCCTGTATCAGCAGACCGATCAGGCGCTCGCGGCGGTGGGCCTCGACGCGTAGCGCGCGGCGGGCCGGGTGGCCGCTCGTTATAGAGTCTCGCCAGCACACCCCCCCTCCCTGACCTCCAGAGATCATCCATGCCAGCGCACGACGTCTTGATAATCGGGGCCGGCCTCGCGGGCCAGCGCGCGGCCCTCGCGGCGGCGCAGGCCGGCGCGAGCGTGGCCGTGATGAGCAAGGTGCACCCGGTGCGCTCGCACTCGGTGGCGGCGGCGGGCGGCATCAACGCGGCGATCAGCGTGGACGATGACTGGCACTCGCACGCGTACGACACCGTCAAGGGCTCGGACTTCCTCGGGGACCAGGACGCGATCGAGATCATGTGCTCGGAGGCGCCGGGCGAGGTGATGCACCTCGAGCACATCGGCGTGACCTTCCACCGCAACGACGCAGGCGAAATGGACCTGCGCGCGTTCGGGGGCGCGTCGATGAAGCGCACGGCGTACGTGGCGGACATCACCGGCCAGGCGATGCTGCACGTGCTCTACGAGCAGATGATGCGCCACCACGAGTCGATCGACAGCTTCGAGGAGTGGTTCACGACCTCATTGATTCGCGACGAGCACGGCCGCTGCTGCGGCGTGATCGCGCGCGACGTGCGCAGCGGCCGGATGGAGTCGTTCACGGCGAAGAACGTGATCCTCGCGTGCGGCGGCGCGGGCCAGGCTTACAAGCCGACCACCAACGGGCTGATCGTGACGGGCGACGGGATCGCGATGGCCTACCGCGCGGGCGCGCCTCTGATGGACATGGAGATGGTCCAGTACCACCCCACGTGTCTTGTTGAGACGGGCATCCTCATCACCGAGGGCGCGCGCGGCGAGGGCGCGCACCTGCTCAACTCGCAGGGTGAACGCTTCATGGAGAAAGCGGCGCCCAACAAGATGGAGCTGGCCTCGCGCGACGTGGTCTCGCGAGCGGAGCAGGTGGAGATCGACGAGGGCCGCGGGGTGGGTCCCGGCAAGGCGGGCATCTACCTCGACGTGACGGTGGTGCCGCGCCGGCGCACGCTGGAGGCGCTGCGCGAGATCGTGAACCTGGGGCGCGACTTCGCGGGCGTGGACATCACGCGCGAACCGATCGTGATCCGCCCGGGCCAGCACTACATCATGGGCGGCGTGAAGACCGACGTGGACGGGCGCACGCCGATCGAGGGCCTGTACGCGGCGGGCGAGGTGGCGTGCGTGTCGGTGCACGGCGGCAACCGCCTGGGCGCGAACTCGCTGCTGGACACGCTGATCTTCGGCCGGCGCTCGGGCGAGCACGCGGCGGCTCGCGCGGCGTCGATGCCGATGCCCAGGTCGAACGGCCGCGCGCAGCTGAAGGCGGACGAAGAGATGATCGAAGCGATCATCGCGCGCCCGCGCGAGGGCAGGCGCGTGTCGGAGATCAAGGACGAGCTCGGCGAGCTGATGAACAGGCACGCGGCGGTGTTCCGCGACGAGCAGGGCCTGTCCAGCGCGCTCGAGACGATCGGACGCCTGCGCGAGGAGACCGGTTCGGCGTGGATCGACGACCGCGGCACCGTCTTCAACCAGGACGTGCTCGGCGCGATCGAGCTCGGCTACATGGTGGACTGCGCGGAAGCCACCGTGGTGGCGGCGCTCGAGCGCAAGGAGTCGCGCGGCGCGCAGTACCGCACCGACTACCCGGAGCGCAACGACGAGGAGTGGCTCAAGCACATCGACGTCACGCTCGGCGCGGACGGCGCGCCGCAGGTGAGCTACTCGCCGGTGACGATCACGCAGTGGCAGCCGGAGGAGAGGAAATACTGATGCCCGCCACGCATCGCCCGACCCGGCAGAGGAGCCACTGATGGCAGAAGCGCACGACAGGCCACCGGAGCAGTTCAAGATCAGGCTGCGCCGCTACGACCCCTCCTCGGGCGAGGCGCCGTATTGGGACGAGCACAGCATCGAGCTCGAGCCGCACCGCTCGGTGCTCGAGGCGGTGCTGCAGGCGCGGGACCGCTTCGACGGCTCGATCGGCATCCGCTGCTCCTGCCGCCAGGCGATCTGCGGCTCGTGCGGGGTGCGCGTGAACGGCGAGCCGGCGCTCGCGTGTCACACCCATCTCGACGCCGCGCGAGCGGGCGCCAGCGACGGCGTGATCGACATCGAGCCGATGGGCAACATGCCGGTGATCAAGGACCTGATCGTGGACATGGACGCGGTCCACTGGAAGAAGATCAAACGCGTCACCCCGTGGCTGCTCGCCAAGCAGCCGGTGCCCGAGCGCGAGTACCTGGTGCCGCGCGAGTCGATGGTGGACGTGACCCAGACGATGGCGTGCATCCAGTGCGGCGCGTGCGTGTCGGACTGCCTGGCGATGGAGGTGGACCCCGACTTCGTGGGCCCCGCGGCGCTCGCCAAGGCCTACCGCTTCGTGGGCGACCCGCGTGACTCGCAGCCGTTCGAGCGGCTCAACGACCTCGCGCAAGACCCGCACGGCATCTTCGACTGCACGCACTGCTTCAAGTGCGTGGACGCGTGCCCCAAGGACGTGAACCCGATGGGCCAGATCATGCGGCTGCGGCGCATCGCGACCACCGACCACCACATCGTGGACCGCAACAACGGAGAGCGTCACGAGGCCGCGTTCGCGTCGCTGATCCACGACAACGGGCTGCTGTGGGAGGCGGAACTGCTGCCGCGCTCCTACGGCGGCAACTCGTGGTTCGGCAAATTCGCGCCGCCCGCGGGCAAAGAGCTCCTGAGCTCGCTGCCGACGCTCGTGTGGGGACTTCTGCGCCGCAAGATCAGCCCGCTCGCGCCGCTCAAACCGCACCGCATCCCCAAGCCGGACCTGCGCGCGGTGCAGGCGATCTACGACAGGGTGGAGAGCCGCGAGCAGCGCTACGAGCTGAACCTGTACATCATGGGCGAGGACGAAGAGGACGCCTCCGCGAAGTCGGGCAACGGCGCGGCCGCGCGCGCCGCGGCCGACGGCGGCGATGCGGAGCCGGAGAACGACGCGCCGAACCCGTTGGAAGGGAGCGCAGGCTGATGAAGGTGGCGTACTGGCCGGGCTGCGTGAGTCGCGGCTTCACACCGGAGCTGCACGGCTCGATGGCGAAGGTGGCGCCGCTGCTGGACATCGAGCTGGTGGAGCTCGACCGCGCGTGCTGCACGGGCGCGGGGGTGATCGCGGAGCACAACCAGGAGCTCGCGGACACGCTCAACGCGCGCACGTTTGCGCTTGCCCAGCAGGTGGAGGGCGCGGATCTGATGATGAACATCTGCTCGACCTGCCAGGGAGCGCAGAGCGAGTGCCAGCAGCGGCTCGACTCGAGCGCGGACTACCGCGAGCACATCAACGGCACGCTCGCTGCGGAGGGACTCAGCTACGAGCGCGGCCTCACCAACAAGAACTTCCTGTGGCTGCTGGTCGAGGAGATCGGGCTCGAGCGGCTCGGCTCGCTGGTCAAGCGCCCGCTCACCAACCTGCGCGTGGGCCCGTTCTACGGCTGCTACATCGTGCGCCCCAAGGCGCGGCTGGGGATCGACTCCGAGCGCCCACGCGACCGCTACCTCGACATGGTCATAGCGAGGCTGGGCGGCACGGTGGTCGACTACGCGGGCGCGCGAAAGTGCTGTGGCTTCCCGATCGTGACGATGAACAAGGAGGCCTCTTTCAGGCAGGCGGGGCGCCACCTCGGCGACGCGGTGGACGCGGACGCCGACTGCCTGGTGACGCCGTGCCCGCTGTGCCACCTCAACCTGGACCTGCAGCAGCCGGTGGTGGAACCGCTGGTGGGGCGCACGCTGAAGATGCCGGTGCTGCACCTGCCGCAGCTGGTGGGCCTCGCGCTGGGCCTCGAGCCGGACGAGCTTGGCCTGAACCGCCACGTGGTGCGCCCCAGCTCGGTGATCGACTGGACGACCACCGTGGTGGGCGCGGCCGCGTAGCGGCTGACCGACGGCCCGCACGTCCGCGACCGCCCGGCCCGGCTGCGCCCGGCACGGGCCGCTCAGCCGGCGAGCTCCGCGAGCAGTTCGTCGAGCATGCCGTAGCCCTGTTCGAGCCCCCGCTCCATGCCCGCCTCGAGCATGCCGTCGCGCTCGGCGGTGGTGTGGAACAGCGAGTGCATTTTCACGCGCGTGCTCGCGCCCAGGTCCTCGAAGGTGGCGGTGTCGATCAGCACGTGGCCGGGCATGCCCTCCCATTCGAACGTGTACACGAGGCGCTCGGGCGGGGTGACCTCGCGATAGACGCCGCGGAACGCCGCGTCGGGGCGCTCGTGCTGGTGCTGCACGAAGCGCCACGCGCCGCCGGGCCTCAGATCCTGCTGGACCACCTCGGTGACGGACCCGCGCAGCCCCCACCACCTGGCGATCAGCTCGGGCTCGGTGAACGCGCGCCACACGAGCTCGCGCGGCGCGTCGAACACGCGCTCGGTGAGGATCTCGCGCTCGCCGGGCGTGGCGATCGTGGCGGCGTGTGCCTGTGTGTCGCTGCTCATCGGTTCGCTCCCTTCATCTCGTTCAACAACTCGCCGAGGCGCTCCAGCTGCTCCTCGTGCATGCGCCGGTGCGCCTCGATCCACTCGCTCGCGCCCTCGAGGCGCTGCGGGCCGAGCGTGCAGCGGCGCGCGCGCCCCACCTTCTGGGTGCTCACGAGCTGCGCGTCCTCGAGCACTCGCACGTGCTTCTTGATGCCCGTGAGCGAAATGCCGTACGGCTCCGCCAGCTCGGTGATCGTGGCGCCGCCGCGCTCGAGCCGCTCGAGGATGCCCCTGCGCGTTGGGTCCGCGAGCGCCGCGAAGGTGCGGTCGAGCGTCTGCGTGCCCGCTTCGTGCGCCTGATACTGAACCATACGGTTCACTATAGCCGCCGTGTCAAGCGGGCCGTCTAGGCTGGGGCCGTGCGCATCCTCACGGTCGTGGGCAACCGTCCCCAGTTCATCAAGGCCGCCGCGGTGTCGGGGCCGCTGCGCGAGCGCCACGAGGAGCTGCTGGTGCACACGGGCCAGCACTACGACGACGAGCTCTCGCGGGTGTTCTTCACCGAGCTGGGGCTCGCGCGGCCCGAGCGCGAGCTCGGGATCGGCGGCGGCTCGAACGCGTCGCAGACCGCGCGCATGCTCGCGGCGCTGGAGCCGCTGATCTCAGAGCTCTCGCCCGACGCTGCGCTCGTGTACGGCGATACCAACTCCACGCTCGCGGGCGCGCTCGCGGCGGCGCAGTCGGGCGTGCGCGTGGTGCACGTGGAGGCGGGCATGCGCTCGTTCGACCGCTCGATGCCCGAGGAGCTCAACCGCGTGCTGTGCGACCACCTCGCGGCGCTGCTCCTGTGCGCGTCGCAGACCGCCGTGGAGAACCTGCGCGCGGAGTCGGTGGCCGCGCGCGTGGAGCTGGTGGGCGACGTGATGGTGGACGTGGCGCTGCGCACGCAGCCGCTCGCCCGCGCGAACACGCGCGCGCTCGAAGCGCACGAGCTCGAGAGCGGCTCCTACCTGCTGATCACCGCGCACCGCGCGGGCAACGTCGATGACCCGCAGCGGCTGCACGCGCTCGTGGAGCTGATCGAGGCGCTCTCAGCACCCGCGCTGCTCGCGCTCCACCCCCGCACGCGCGAGCGCCTGCGCGACGCCGGGCTGCTCACGCGGCTCGAGAGCGCCCGCGGGCTGCGCATCACGGGCCCGCTCGGATACCTCGAGTTCAGCGCGCTGCTGTGCAACGCGCGAGCGGTGCTCACCGACTCCGGAGGCGTCCAGAAGGAGGCGTACCTTGCCGGGGTGCCGTGCGTCACGCTGCGCGCAAACACGGAGTGGGTGGAGACGGTGGACGCCGGCTGGAACACGCTCGTGGACCTCGACCGCGATGCGGCGCTCGCGGCGCTGTCGCGCACGCCGCCCGCGGAGCGCCCGGAGCTCTACGGCGACGGCCACGCCGCCGAGCGCTGCGTGCAGGCGATCGGGACGCTCGCCCGCTCGCGGGTGGCGGTGGCGTGAGGCGCACGCGCGCATCCGCGACGTGCACGGTTCGAGGCGCGCGGTGAGCGCCGAGATCCGCGTGGGCGTGGTGGGCCTCGGCTACTGGGGACCCAACCTCGCGCGCAACCTCGCCGCGATCCCCGGCTGCGAGCTCGCGTGGCTGTGCGACGCCTCCGAGGACGCGCGTGAGCGCAACGCGCGCTCGTTCCCCGGCGCGCGCGTGACCGCGCAGCTGTCCGAGCTGCTCGAGGACCCGCAGCTCGACGCGGTGGCGCTCGCCACCCCGGTGCCCACCCACGCGCAGCTCGCGGTGGCGGTGTGCGAGGCGGGCAAGCACTGCTTCGTGGAGAAGCCGCTCGCGACGAGCGCCGTGGAGGCCGAAGGGGCGGTGGCGGCCGCGCAGGGGGCCGGGCGCATCCTGATGGTGGGGCACCTGCTCGAGTACCACCCCGCGGTGGCGCGGCTGAAGCAGCTGATCGACGAGAACGGGCTGGGCGAGCTCTACTACCTGTACGGCAACCGGCTCAACCTCGGCAAGCTGCGCGCGGACGAGAACGCGCTGTGGAGCCTCGGCGCGCACGACGTGTCGGTGGCGCTCCACCTGATCGGCGAAGAGCCGTGCGAGTGCCTCGCGCAGGGCGCGAGCTACGTGCGCGAGGGGGTGCAGGACGTGGTCTTCTGCTACCTGCGCTTCCCCTCGGGGATCGTCGCGCACCTGCACCTGTCGTGGCTCGATCCCCACAAGGAGAGGCGCATGACGGTGGTGGGCCAGCGGCGCATGGCCACGTTCGACGACATGCTCATCGAGGGCAAGCTCACGGTGTACGACAAGGGCTTCGACGAGGACACGCGCTCGTGGGGCGAGTACATAACCCGCTCGGGCGACACGTTCTCCCCGCAAATACCCAACCTCGAGCCGCTGCGCGTGGAGTGCGAGCACTTCGTGGAGTGCATCCGCACAGGGCAGACGCCCCGCTCGGACGGGCACAGCGGCGTGCGCGTGGTGCGCGTGCTCGAGGCGCTGCAGCGCTCGCTCGAGGAGCAGGAGACACTCGCGCGGCGCTAGCGCGGCGGCGGCGCCCCAGCGGCGCTAGCGCGCCGGGAGCGCGCCGCGGCGCTCCGCGCCGGTGAACGCGTTGCTCGCGCCGCTGCGGCGGTTGGCCCGCAGCACCGGGCCCCTCGCGTTGCCGACGAGCCGCAGAACCCACGCTTCGCGGCCGTAGCTGTAGCGAAGCACCGGCCGAAGAAGCATCAGCAGGTGCCTGTCAACGTAGCGCCGTGGGCGTGCCGCAGCGTGCATGCCTTCCTTCAAGCGTTCTTCGTCCATCCGTGAACCCTCCGTGAACCCTCCGTGAACCCATTCTCCGCGGGCCGCAATTCGGATTGTTGCATAATTATCGCAAAGTGCGGCAACCACGCGCGCGCCTTCCTTCTCGGGCGCAGCGGCGTCTGACAGGTGGCCCGGCGGGGCAGCGCCGCCTCATGTTTCCAGCGGCGCGCGAGCCCGCGCAGGCGCGGCTGCGGGTCCGGCTGCGGGCGACGCCGCCGGGGCGGCGCGGACCTACTTGAAGGGCTCCTCCGTGAGGACGGTGCCCTCGCCCGAGAGCCCGAACGCGCTGTGCAGGACCTGCACCGCCTGGGGCACCCGGTCGAGGTCGATCACGCACGAGATCTTGATCGGCGAGGTGGAGATCATGTCGATGTTCACACCCTCGCCGGCGAGCACGCCGAACACCCTCGCCGCCACGCCGGGGTGCGAGCGCATTCCCGCGCCCACGATCGACACCTTGCCCATCTCCTCGTGGGCGTGCAGGTCCTCGAACACCTCGCCGCGCAGCGACTCGAGCGCGGCGCACGCCACGCGCAGGTCGTCGCGCGGGATGGTGAACGAGATCTCGGCCTTGCCGCCCGCGGACAGCGGCTCGTTCTGCACGATCATGTCCACGTTCACGTTGGCGCCCGCGAGCACGTCGAAGATGCGCGCGGCCGCGCCCGGCGCGTCGGGCACGCCGCGCAGCGTCAGGCGCGACTCCGACACCGAATGCGTGACTGCTGTTATCAGCGGCTGCTCCATCGTCTCCTCCTCCGCGATCACAAAGGTACCGGGCTCCTCGTCGAACGACGAGCGGCAATGAATGCGCACGCCGTGGTTTCGCGCGTACTCCACCGAGCGCAGCTGCAGCACGCCCGCCCCCGAAGCGGCCATCTCGAGCATCTCCTCGAACGACACAGTGTCGAGCTTGCGCGCCTCCGGCACGATGCGCGGGTCCGCCGAGAACACGCCCGACACGTCGGTGTAGATTTCGCACACGTCCGCTTCGAGCGCCGCCGCGACCGCCACCGCGCTCGTGTCCGAGCCGCCGCGGCCCAGCGTGGTGACGTCGCGAGCGTCCTGCGAGACGCCCTGGAAGCCCGCCACCAGCACGATCGCGTCCTCCTCGAGCGCCGTGCGGATGCGGTCGGCGCGCACGTCCACGATCAGCGCCTTGGTGTGCGAGTTGTCGGTCACGATGCCCGCCTGAGAGCCCGTCAGCGAGATCGCGCGATGCCCCATGTCGTGGACCGCCATCGCGCACAGCGCGCACGAGATGCGCTCGCCCGTGGACAGCAGCATGTCCATCTCGCGCGGGTCCGGCGCCGGCGAGACCTCCTCGGCCATCGCGATCAGCTCGTCGGTGGTCTTTCCGCGTGCGGACAGCACCGCCACCACGCGGAGGCCTTCCTCGCGCCGCTGCACGATCCGCTGCGCCGCGCGCTTGATGCGCTCGGCGTCGGCCACCGAGGTGCCGCCGAACTTCATCACGATGATGCCTGGCATGAGCGCGAGGATTACACAGCGCGGCGCCCTGCGAGCGCCTTGCCCAATGTCACCTCGTCGGCGTACTCGAGATCCGAGCCCACCGGCAGGCCGCTGGCGAGCCGCGTGACGGTCACCTGCGGCGCCCTCGCGCGCAGCGCCTCGGCGATGTGAAGCGCGGTGGCCTCGCCGGTGGTGGTGGGGTTCGTCGCGAGCACCACCTCGCGCACCTGCGCCCCGGCAGCGCTCACCCGCTCGAGCAGCTGCGCGATCTTCAGGTCCTCCGGGTCCACCCCGTCGATCGGCGAGAGCGCGCCGCCGAGCACGTGGTAGGTGCCGTGGTACTCGTGCGTGCGCTCCATCGGGATCACGTCGCTGGGCTCCTCCACAACGCAGATCAGGCCCTGGTCGCGGCGCGGGTCCTGGCAGATCCTGCAGCGCGTCTCGTCGGTGAGGTTGAAGCACACCTCGCACAGGCGGATGCGGCGCTTGACCTCGAGGATCGCCTCGGCGAGCGCGCCCGCGTCCTCGGGCGAGGCGCGCAGGATGTGAAACGCGAGCCGCTGCGCCGTGCGGTTGCCCACGCCCGGCAGCTTCGAGAGCTCTGTCACGAGCCGCTGCACAGGTGGCGCGTAGGAGTTCACGGGAGGAGCCTAGTGCGCGCGCGGGCGCCGTCACGGCCGTCGCGACTCGCCGGGGTGGGACTCGGGCCGCTCAGGCCTTGACGCCCCAGGCGTCGTCGAACTCGCGATGCGCCGAGGCGCTCCGAAGTATCAGCGTCAGGAGGCGGTCTCGGCGTCGAGGCGATCATCCATGGTGGTTTGGAATTCCGCGCTGCTGTTCTCGTGCGGGAACGGATCCGCCGGGACCGCCACCCCCAGAGCCGCGCAGATCGGCTCCCAGCCGTCGCCCGGCTGCCAGTCCACCAGCCGCTCGGCCGGCACCTCGCTGCGAACGCGCTCGTTGTGTCGCGTGTACGCCGCCATCGCCGCTTGCGGATCGCGCCAGTCCGGGGTGAAGCGCCGGGCGAACAGGTCCAGGACCATCGCCCGGTGCGCAGCCATCCCCTGATCCCCGGGCGGGAGCTCAACGGTGAGGACGCTTATGATCGTCTTCTCCATGCTCCCCCACCACTCCTCGGGCGTGGCGCGCGAGGAGAGCAGCACGATCGCGTCCGGGTTGGCGGCGGACAGCTCCGGCCAGTACGCCGCGGCGGGCCAGTCGACGCTGCTCGTGTAGCCGCCCACCAGCGCGTCCCAGTCGCCGGACTCGCCGAGCACCACCGAGTGCCACATGGCGACCGACTCCGGGTGCTCGAACACCTCGAACATGTGGTAGCACGGCCCGTCGGTCAGCTGCTCCAGCGCTTTCTTCAGCGAGGCGGTGCCCGTGCGTCCAAGCCCTGCTCCGACCACCTTCAGTTGCATTGCGCTCTCCCGGTTCGATTCCGCTGCGGACCGGGCAGCCTAACGGGCGGCGGTCGTCGCGGGCGTCGCTGGAGCGCGACGGGGTCGCTCTACGCGCCGCGGTCTACGGCGCCCGCCGGGCTTCTCACAAGCCCGGCAGGCCCAGCCCGCCGAGATTGCCGAGGTCCAAGCCCCCGGTCGCGCCACCCATCTTGCGCGCCGCGAGCTCCTGCGCCGAACGCAGCGCCTCGTTCACGGCCGCGAGCACCATGTCGGAGAGGATCTCCACGTCCTCCGGGTCCACCGCCGCGGGGTCGATGCGCACCGAGCGCAGCTCCAGATCGCCGCTCGCCGTGACCCTCACCATCCCGCCGCCCGCCGAGGCCTCCACGGTTTCGTGCTTGAGCTCCTCCTGCGCGAGCTCCATGTCGCGCTGCATCTTCTGCACCTGCTCCATCATCTGCTGCATGTTGGGCATTCGCGGCTGCTTGGGCATCACGTGCCCTCGCCGCTCGTGACCGCGCGCTCGTCGCGCTCCGCCGCGCCCGTCTCGCGCTCGGCGCCCGAGGGCTCCCCCTCGGCGGGCGACTCGCGCCGCGCCGTGATCCGCTCGCGGCCGAACTCCGTTGCCTCGAACTCCGCGATCTCCTCCGCGTCGAACTCCTCCATGAAGCGTCTCACCCACTCCTCCTCGCTGGTCTCATCGGGCGCGGAGCCCTGCTCGCGCGCCACTGCGCTCAACTCGAACGACAGCCTGTAGCGGCCGCCGGTCACCGCATGGATCGCATCGCCCACCGCAGCACGGTTGGCGGGGCTCTCCGCCTTCTTCTTCAGAAACTGCGCGGTGGACGGGAACGCGAGCGTCACATCACCGCCCTCGAGGCCCACCGGCCGCGCTTCCGCGATCACCGCTCCCAGCATCGCATGCTCCGCGCGCACCAGCTCGACCACGCCCTGCCACATCGCGCAGAACGACTCGAGATCTCCCGCCGGCGCAACCTGGACCGGCGCCGCCGACGGCGCGGCCGCGCTTGCTGTGGTGGGTGCGGCTCCCGTCTCGTCCGCGGCCGGCTCAGATCCGCCCGGCCCCGCCCGGGCGCCTGACGGCTCGGCTCCTCCCGCCGCGCCGGCGCTCGGCTGGGGGGACCCCGCGGGCCCGCTCGCCGCCTGCGCGCCCGGCGGGCCGCCGGGGGCCGCGCCGCGCGACCCCGGCGGCGGCTCTGCCGCCGCATCAGATCGATCCCCGCGCGTTGCTTCGAGGCGCTCCATGCGCGCCAGCAGCGCCCGCATCGAGCCCTCCACCTCCGGCTTCGCCGCCTTCACCAGCGCGAGCTCGAGGCGCGTGCGCGCGTCCGCGCCCGAGCGCACCGCCTCCATCGCCTCGCCGAGCAGCTCGAGCAGCCGCACCACCGTGGCGTGTTCCACGCGCGCCGCCTGCTCCGCCAGCGCCGCGTCGGCCTCCGGCGTGAGCGACAGCTCAGCCGGCACCTCGCCGAGCGTCTGCACCACCAGCAGCTCGCGTGCGCGCACCTCGAGGTCGCCGGCGAACGACGCCGCGTCGCGGCCCTGCTGCGAGCACTCCTCGAGCGCCCGCAGCGCCTCCGCGGCGTCTCCCGCCGCCACCGCGTCCACGGTGCGCGCGAGCAGCTGCGCGTCCGCCACGCCGAGCACCGCCAGCACGTCCTCGAGCCGGATCTCGCTGCCGCTGTAGGTCACGAGCTGCTCGAGCGTGCCGAGCGCGTCGCGGAAGCTGCCCGTGGCCGAGCGCGCCACCGCCGCCAGCGCCTCGGGCGGGAGCTCGATCGACTCCGCCTGCGCCACGCGCTGAAGCACCGCCGCTATCTGCTCGACCGTGGGGCGGTGGAAGTCGAAGCGGTGGCAGCGGTCCACCACCGTCGGCGGCACCTTCGCCGCCTCGGTGGTCGCGAGCACGAACACCGTGTTCGGCGGCGGCTCCTCCAGCGTCTTCAGGAACGCGTTCCACGCCGCCGTCGAGAGCATGTGCGCCTCGTCGAGGATGTACACCTTGCGCCGTCCGCTCACCGGCGCGTACGCCACGCTCTCGCGCAGGTCGCGGATGTCGTCCACCGAGTTGTTCGACGCCGCGTCCATCTCGATCACGTCGAGCGAGCTCGCGTTCGCGATCGACGTGCACGACTCGCACACACCGCACGGCTCGATCGTGGGGCCGCGCTCGCAGTTCAGGCACGCCGCCAGGATCTTCGCCATCGAGGTCTTGCCGGTGCCGCGCGAGCCCACGAACAGGTACGCGTGGTGCACCATGCCGCGCTCCACGGCGTTGCGCAGCGTGCGCACCACCGGCTCCTGGCCCACCACGTCCGCGAACGTGCGCGGGCGGTGCCTGCGGTATAGCGAGCGCTGCTCGGTCGGTTGCTGCTCCTCCGTGGACACCGTTCGCGTGAGTCTACCCGCGCTCGCAGGGCGGCCCGAACAGGCCGCGCCAGCGGGTACCGTCATGCGCTGATGAGCCTCTCCGTGAGCTCGCCGCGCCCGCGCGCGCATGTCTTCGATGCGCCCGCGAGGCTCGCCGCGCCGCTCGCGATCGCCGCCGGCGCGGTGCTGCTGCGATTGATCTCGGGGGTCGGCTTCGCCAACTACGACACGCTCTACGCGCTCGCCTGGGGTGGGCAGCTTGCGCGCGGGCAGACACCCGCCTACGGCGTCGCGATCGCCCCCACCCCGCACCCGCTGATCGAGGCGATCGGCCTCGTGCTCTACCCGCTCGGCCCCTCCGCCGTGCGCGCCGTGGCGGTCGCGCTCGGCTTCCTCGCGCTCGCGGGCTGCGCGTGGGCCGTATACGCGCTCGGCGCGAGCTGGTTCGGGCGCGCCGCCGGAGCCGTCGCGGGCGCGATCTTCATAACGCGCGTGCCGGTCCTGTCCTACGGCGTTCGCGCCTACATCGACCTGCCCTACCTGCTGCTCGTGCTCGGCGCGCTGCTCGTCGAGACGCGCCGCCCGCGCGCCGGCGCGCCCGTGCTCGCGCTGCTCGCGCTCGCCGGCCTGCTGCGTCCCGAGGCGTGGGTGTTCTCGGGGCTCTACTGGCTGTATTTGATGCGCTTCGCGCGGCCCGCCGGGGCGCGCAGCGTAGCCTCGCTGACGCTGCTCGCCGCCGCCGCGCCGCTGATCTGGATCGCCAGCGACCTCGCGATCACCGGCGATCCGCTGTGGTCATTGAAAAACACGCGCCACACTGCGTCCGCGCTCGACCGCGCCACCGGGATCGCCGACGTGCCCGAATACATCCCGAGGCGCATCGGCGAAATCCTGCGCCCCCCGGTGCTCGTCAGCGCCGCGCTCGGCGGCGTGCTCTCGCTGTGGCTGCTGCGCTCGCGCGCGCTGCTCGGGGCGTGCGCCGGCGTGATCGCGGTGCTCGTGTTCGCGCTGTTCGCGTCGTTCGGGCTTCCCATCAACTCGCGCTACGCGTTTCTCGCCGCCGCGATCCTCGCGATCTTCGCCGGCGCCGGCGTATGCGGCTGGGCGCATCTCGCGCGCGATGACCCGCGGCGGCGCTGGTGGATGGCCGCGGCCGCGCTGCTCGTGATCGCGCTGCTCGCCTACGCGCCCGCGCAGTACCGCTCCGCCGACCGCGAATTCGGCAAACTCGCCAACTCGCAACGCATCGAAGGCGAACTGCTCGCGCTCGTGCAGAGCGGAACCGTGAACCTCCGCTGCGGCCCCGTGGGCGTGCCCAACCATGCGCCCGTGCCGCTGCTCGCGCTCTACCTGAAGACGAGCCCCGCGCGCGTCGTGAGCCTCGAGTCCGGCAGCATCTCGCGCGGCATATACGTGGACCCCGCGAGCCGCGAAGTCGAAGAAGACTACGTGCTGGACCCCCACGACCCGCACGAGCAGGTGCACGTGCCCGCGAGCTTCGTGCGCGTTCGCTCCGGCCGCTCGTGGGTCATCTACGAACGCTGCTCCTGAAGGGCGCGCGCACGGCGGCGCGCGCCCTTCAGGCGGACCGTGCACCCCGCGTCGAGGCTGGCGTCCCCGGCGCCTTTCGCCGCCCTTGGCTCCGGCCCGGGAGCGCCCGCTGCGCCTGCCGGTGGTCGCTTAAGGCTGCTTCCTTCCGGACCTGACCTGGTTCGCAAGCCGACACCGCGCGGGACCCGGACCATCGACGCCTCGGACAGCGGGGCGACCGGAGACGGAGCCCCTCGGAGGGGACTTCGGCCCCGCTAGAGCGGATTGCGGATTCAGGGCACCGCTACCTCCCCGCCTAGCACGGTCCGCGTCGATCCTAACGCAGCCTTTATCGCTTTCGGTAGGCTGCGCGACCGTGAACTACTTAAGAGCCCTCCCAACCATCCGCGCACGAGCGCCGCTCGCGCTCGCAGCGCTCGGCGCAGCAGCCCTCATCGCTGGCTGCGGCTCGAGCAGCTCCGGCTCGAGCACCATCACCATCGGCAACGAGAGCGCATCCGACAACGCGCTCGCGAGCGTCGGCGGCAAAGAAGAAACCTCGACCACCGCCAAGACCCCAACCAGCGGCCCGCTCTCCAAAGAACCGAAGGTGACCCCGCCCACAGGCCCGGCGCCGAGCAAACTCGAAACCAAAGACCTCATTACCGGCACCGGACCCGAAGCCAAGGACGGACAGACGATCACCGTCAACTATGTGGGCGTCCTCTACAAAGGCGGCAAAGTGTTCGACGCGTCGTGGAAACGCAGCGAACCGTTCTCCTTCACCCTCGGCAAGGGCGCCGTCATCAAGGGCTGGGACCAGGGCATCGTGGGCATGAAGGTCGGCGGCCGGCGCGAGCTGGTCATCCCCTCCGAACTCGCCTACGGAAAGAAAGGTGCCCCTCCCAGCATTCCTGCGAACGCGCCGCTTGTGTTCGTCGTGGATCTGCTCGGGACCTAGGCCGCCCACGGACGGCCACCGCATGAGCATCGCCGCCAGCGCCGCCCGCGCGGCGCCGGCGCTGCTCGCGCTCGCGCTGCTCGCGCTCTTCGCCAGCGGCTGCTCGCACAAACGCGCAACGCCCGTCGGCAAGCGCCTGCAGCGCGAAGACCTCGTGCTGATCGCGCGCCAGCTGCAGGAGGTGCGCCGCGAAGCCGCCGCCGAGGTCGCCGCGACCAAGGCCGCGTGGCCGCTCATCTACCGCGGCCTGCCCGCGGGCGAGCGCGGGGTCGGCAGGCCCGCGATCCTGCGGGCGATCGCGGTGGCCGAAAAGCTCGAACTCCCCGACCTCGTGCACGGCTTCAGGGCCGAAGCGCTCACCGGTCCCGCGTTTTCGATCGCGGGCCTGTACAAGGGGTACGTGGGGCTCGCCAGGCGCGGCTGGCGCCAGATCGGCTACGCGATCGCGCAGATCGAACACGGGACGCCCGTCGCGCGACGCTTCGCGCGCGAAAACGTGGGGCTGTACATCGAGAGCGTGTACGACGCGCACTTCGCGCTCGCCCAGATCGGCAAGAAGCTCGTGGCCGGCTACAAACAGCTGAAGGGCCCCGAAACGTTCTTCCTCACGCTCACGCAGGAAGAAGTGAACGCGCTCGCCGCCGCGTACTCCGAAGGCGCCGACAGGCTGTTCCCGCACACCGGCGTGAAGTTCGGGTCATGAGCGCGTTCGTCACAGCCGGCGGCGGCTTCCTGCTCGCCGTGCTGTGGTTCGACCTGATGTTCGACGTGCTCGCGCTGCGCGCGCCCGGCGGCGAGGTGCCCGAGGAGGCGCTCGCGTCGATCGCGCGCTACTACGCCCGCGTCACCACCGCCGCGCGGCCGATGAACAGGCTGATCGCCGGCGCGATGCTCGCCACGCTCGCGGCGATCGCGGTGCAGCTCGCGCGAGCCGACACGCGCACCTGGGTGTCGGTCGCCTCGCTCGCGCTCGCGCTGCCGCCGGTCGCGCTCGCGGGCGCGCGCATCGTGCCGCAGGCCGTGCGGCTCGGCACGCGAAGCGGCACGCTCTCCGAGCAGCGAGCGCTCGCCCGCACGATCCTGTGGGGGCACGTGTACTGCTTCGCGTCGATCGCCGCGCTGCTCGCGTTGCAGCTCGCGTTCGCCTGAAGCCGCGCCGGGCCGGCGCTCCCGCTGCGCGGCCGGCGCGCCGGTCGGCGAGCTCAGCCCTCGACGAGCGTGCTCACCACCACGCCGGGCTGGTCCGGCGCGAGCGCCGTCAGCGCCTCGCCCACGTGCGCGGAGACGAACGTCACGTCACCCGGCGCGAGCTCCTGCGGCCACCCGGCCTGCGGCCCCGCCCCGTTGAGCGCCGCCACCGCGCCGCCCGCCACGCGGCGCGCCATCTCCAAGGCCACGCACGCATCGCTGTCTCCGGGGTCGAGCATCGTGCGCACCGCCCCCAGGCGCTCCGCGTCGCCGCGCACCAGCGCCACCGGCGTGAAGTGCTCGAGCGAGTGCGCGTGCGCGAGCGCCACCAGCTCGGAGCGCTCGGTTTCGGGCATACCGCCGTCGACCACCAGCACGAGCGTGGCTTCCGCGGCCGCACCCGCGCGCAGCGCGCCGTCCATCAGGTGGCGGTCGACCACCGTCGCCGGCTGGCCGTCCACGCCCGCGGCCGCAACCAGCTTCAGCAGGCGCTCGCGCGCGGCTTTCGGCGCGATCGGACCCGACTCGGGCACGACCAGCACCGGCAGCACCACGCCGCCGTCCGCGCGCGCGATGCGCACCGCGATCGCGAGCGCCGCGCGTGCGTGCTCGGGCTCGGCCACGCCGACCACCACGCGCGCGCCGAGCTGCTCTTCGCCGCGCTCGCCGCCTTGCAGCTCGCTCGTGGCCCTGTTGGCGGCGATCGTGGAGATCAGCACGCTCACGAAGATCACCACCAGGATCGCGTTGACCACCGAGCTGTCGAACAGACCGAGCTGGAAGCCCACCACGGTCGCCGCGAGCGTCGCCGCGGCCTGCGCCGCGCTGAGCGAGAACAGCAGCTCGGCCTGGGGGCGCGAGAATCCGAGCACCCGCGCCGAGAACCACGCGGCGATCGCCTTGCCGCCCATGCACGCCGCGATGAACAGGCCCGCGAGCTCGAGCGTGTTGGGCTGCACCATCACCGACACGTTGAGGATGAAGCCGACCGACACGAGGAACACCGGGATGAACACCGCGCCGCCGAAGAACGAGATGCGCTCCATCAGCTGACCTTCGTTGGGCACCAGCCGGTTCAGCGCGAGGCCCGCGAAGAACGCTCCGACGATCCCCTCGATGCCGAACAGCTCCGCCACCGTCGCCGCCGACAGGAACGCGGTGATCGCCACCACGTAGCGCACCGCGCGCTCCGCGCCGAAGGAGCGGAACGCGGCGCGTGCGAGCGCCGGCAGCACCAGCAGGCTGAAGCCGATCAGCACCGCGAGGCCCACGATCAGCTGCACCGCCACCTCGGCGGGCGAGCGCCCGCTGCCCACCGAGCCCGCCACCGCCGCGAGCACCACCAGCGTGAGCGTGTCGGTGAGCACCGTGGAGCCCACCACCGTGGCCACCGCGGGGTCCGCGGCGAGCCCCGCGTCGCGCACGGTGGGGTAGGTGATCAGCGTGTGCGAGGCGAGCAGCGAGCCGAGCAGGATCGCGGCGGCGGTTTCCCATCCGAGCGCCACTCCCACGGTCGTGCCGAACGCCATCGGCAGCGCGAACGTGACGAGCCCGAAGATCACCACCGAGCGCCGGTGGCGGCGCACCAGGTTGAGGTCCAGCTCCACGCCCGCCACGAACATCAGGTACAGCAGGCCGAGCTGGCCGAGGTCCGGCACCGTGGTGTTGCCCGACGCGATCAGGCCGAAGCCGTGTGGCCCCACCGCGTAGCCGCCGAGCAGCAGCCCCACGATCCCGGGCGCACGCGCCTTGGAGAGGATCACGGGCCCCAGGAGCACCGTGACGAACAGCACGAGGAACTCCCATGGCGCGCCCTTCGGGGTGGAGAGCTCCACGATCGAGGCGAGCGGTACGTGCACGGCGCTCACTGCGGTTCGGTCCTCAGAGCCGGGATGTCTTCGGCGCCGCCGTTGGTGAGTTCGGTCGCGAGCCAGCGCTTGCCGAGACCTTCGATCGTGCCGTTCGCGTTGAACGCGTGCAGCGCGGAGTCCACCGCCTGCACGTTGCTCGACCCCTTCGGCAGCGCCACCGCGAGCACGTCTTCGCTGGGCAGCTGCGCGGCGACTTCGTAGCGCTTCGGCGACTCGTGCGCGTACGCGAGCGCCACCGGCAGGTCGAGCATCACCGCGTTCGCGCGGCCGGCACGCAGCGCCTGAAGCACTTCGCGCTGGTGCGCCAGCAGCATCGGGGAGGCCAGCGGTTCGATCGCGCCCTGCAGGTCTTCTTCGAGCGTCGTGCCGCGCTGCACCGCGAAGCGCAGTTCGCGCGCCGCGTGCACGTCGGGCACTTCGGTGCCCGGGCGCACGAGGATCGCGGGCGGCGCTTTCAGGTAGGGCACCGAGAAGTCGACGTGCGCTTCGCGCGTGGACGTCACCGTGATGTCCGACAACGCCAGGTCCGCGCCGCCGAGGTTGCCCGCGGTGATCTGTGCGAACGGAACCAGCTTCACCGCCACACGCTTCAGCCCGAAGCGCGCCGCGAGCGCTTTCGCGAGCCCGTACTCGAAGCCGCCCTGCGGGCGCTGCGGCGTGCCGCCCCAGAAGCCCGGGTCGGGGATCTGCGCGGTGGCCACCGTCAGCGTGCCGGCCTTCCGAGGCGTGAAGTCGCCGGCCGCCCGGAGGCCTCCCGAGCCGCCGCAGCCGCACAGCAGCGCGGCCGCGAGCGCGAGCGCCCACGCCAGAACCCCCGCCCCGTGATGTGCGCCACCCCTCACTGGAATTGACTCTACGCCCACGCGGGCGGATCGCGGGCGGACCGCCGCGCCGCGGCCCCGAGCCGCCTCGGGCGGCGCGCCGCCGTCATGATTCGGGCGTGTCCGGCATCGTCGAGCGGGCCGAGGAGCTCGCGGAGCTCGAGCGCGCGCTCGCCGCTGCGCGCGAGCACGGCACCGGCTCGCTGGTGCTGCTCGCGGGCGAGGCCGGTGTCGGCAAGACCGCCCTGCTGCAGAGCTTCTGCGACGCGCAGGCGGCGCCCGTGCGCGTGCTGTGGGGAGCCTGCGAGCCGCTGCTCACCCCCCGGCCGCTCGGCGCGTTCCTCGACGTCGCGGAGGAGGTCGGCGGCGAGCTCGAGCAGCTCGTGGCCGCCGAGGCGCGCCCGCACCAGATCGCCTCCGAGCTGATGCGCGAGCTCGGGCGGCGCAGGCCCACCGTGCTCGTGCTCGAGGACATGCAGTGGGCCGACGAGGCCACGCTCGACATCCTCACGCTCGTCGGCCGCCGCGCCCGCTCGGTGCCCGCGCTCGTGGCGGTGAGCTTCCGCGACGACCGACTCGAGGCTGCGCCGCAGCTGCGCGTGGTGCTCGGCGAGCTCGCCGGCCGCGTGCTGCGCCGACGGATCGAGCCGCTGTCCGCGGAGGCCGTGCGCGAGCTCGCGGGCTCCCGCGCGCTGGACGCCCTCGAGCTCCACCGACTCACCGGCGGCAACGCGTTCTTCGTCACCGAGGTGCTCGAGGCCGGCGGCGAGACGCTTCCCGAAACCGTGCGCGACGCGGTGCATGCGCGCACCGCCGCGCTCGCGCCGCAGGCGAGAGAGCTGCTCGACGCGGTCGCGATCGTGCCCGGGCACGCGGACAGGCAGCTCGTGGAGGAGCTCGCAGGGGACCGCGCGGGACGCCTCGACGAATGCGTGGCCGCTGGCATGCTCGTGGCGAGCGCCGGGCACGTGGGCTTCCGGCACGAGCTCGCGCGGCTCGCGATCGAGGAGGGTCTCGCCCCGGCGCGGCGCTCCGCGCTCCACGCGGCAGCGCTCGCCGCGCTCGAGGCGCGCGCCGGCGAGAAGGATTACGCGGCGCTCGCCCACCACGCCCACGCCGCGGGCGACGCGGCGGCCCTTCTGCGCTGGGCGCCCGTCGCCGCCGAGCGCGCCGCGCGCGCGGGCGCGCACCGCGAGGCAGCCGCGCACTACCGGCGCGCGCTCGAGTTCGCCGGCGAGCTGGCGCTCGAGCAGCGCGCGGAGCTGCTCGAGCGCCACGTGGACGAGTGCTGGCTCACCGACCAGTTCGATTCCGCCATCGAGGCGCAGGAGCAGGCGCTCGCGTGCCGCCGCGAGCTCGGCGACGTGCTCGCCGAGGGCGACGCGCTGCGCACGCTCTCGCGCCTGCTGTTCTTCGTGGGGCGCGTGGACGAGGGCGAGGCGCGCGCGCTGCAGGCCGTGGAGCTGCTCGAGCGCGCGGCGCCGGGGCACGAGCTCGCGATGGCATACGCCAACCTCTCGCAGCGGCGCATGGTGGTGTGGGAGCTACAGAGCGCCGTCGAGTGGGGGCAGCGCGCGATCGAGGTGGCAGAGCGCATCGGCGATGCGGAAGCGCTCGTGTACGCGCTCACCAACATCGGCGCCGCCGAGTTGCAGGCCGGATCTGAGGAGGGACACGCGCAGCTCGTGCGCGCGCTCGAGCTCGCACGGACGCACGACCTCGCCGACTACGCCGGCAGGGCCTTTCCGAGCATCGTGCTCTCGGCGCTGCGCCGGCGCAAGCTCGACCTGGCCGAGGAGTACCTGGAGCCGGGGCTCGAGTACTGCCGCGAGCGCGGGCTCGACACCTGGCGGCTGTTCCTGCTCGCGTGGCGCGCGCGCATCGAGCTGTACAGGGGGCTGTGGGAGCAGGCGAGCGAGTCCGCCGAGCTAGTGCTGCGCGATCACCGCAGCGCCGCGGTGCCGCGCGCCTCCGCGCTGATCACGCTCGCGCTGGTGCGCGCCCGCCGCGGCGATCCCGGCGTCGCCGAGCTGCTCGACGAGGACCGCGGCGCCGCGCTGGCCACGCACGAGCCCGAACGCGTCGGAGAGCTCGCCTGCGCGCGCGCGGAGGCTGCCTGGCTCGCGGGCGAGAGCGCCTCCATCGAGCGCGACAGCGCCCCCGCGCTCGAGCTGGCGCTCGCGCGTGGCGCGCGGTGGCTCGCGGGCGCGCTCGCCTACTGGCGCAGATGCGCCGGCGTGAAGGAGGAGCTTCCGCGCGACGCCGTCGCAGAGCCCTACGCGCTCTCGCTCGCCGGCGACCCGCGCGGCGCGGCGGATCTGTGGAGGGAGATGGGCTGCCCCTACGAGGCCGCGCTCGCGCTCGCCGAATGCGACGACGAGCACGCCCTGCGCAGCGCGCACGCCGAGCTGCAGGAGCTCGGCGCCGCTCCCGCCGCCGCGATCGTGGCGCGGCGCCTGCGCGAGCGCGGGGTGCGCGGCGTGCCGCGCGGGCCGCGCGCCAGAACGCGCGAGAACCCCGCCGGGCTCACCGCGCGCGAGCTGCAGGTGCTCGAGCTCGTCGCACACGGGCTGCGCAACGCCGACATCGCCGCGCGCCTGGTGGTCTCCGAACGCACCGCCGAACACCACGTATCCGCAATTCTCCGCAAGCTCGACGTTCGCACGCGCGGGGAGGCCGCCGCCGCGGCCGCGCGGCTGGGACTCACCGACGTCGGCGCGGGCGTGCGCGGCGAAGCGACGCCACGCGCTTCCGACTAATCGAAGCGCACGAACGTTTACCAATCACGCGCATTTCTGCGTCCGGCTCACCCCTGTGCGAAGTCGGTAAAAAGGACGGACGGGAAAAGACGACCACAGTTCGTAGTGACACGAATCGTTTGAATCTGCCGGATGGTCTACAGGTTTCACCGTGTGTCAGCTCGCCGCCCTGCGGCGAGACGGTCCGTCTCGCACTTTACGACTGCTGTAGGGTGCTCTCAGATCCGGGGGTCGCCGAGACGAACCGGACCAGAGGGGAGGAGATCCACATGCACCGCATGCGCATCACCGCTGCGTGTCTCATGGCGGCTTTCGCAGTGGGCGCGGCCACGGCGGCGTCGGCTTCGGCACTTCCGGAATTCACCGGGCCGTTCCCGAAAACGTTCACGTCCACGAGCAAAGCCGCCCTGTTCGAAACGGTCACCGGCAAAAAAACGAAATGCAAAGCTGACACGGACACCGGTGAAATCACCGGTCCCCAGTCCGGCGAAATCCAGATTACGTTCACGGGCTGCAAATTCGGCAAAATACCCTGCAACACCCCAGGGGTGGTACCGGGAATGATCGTGACAAACCCGCTCAGCATCAGGATCGGCTACATCAACAAAGCGAAAAAAATCGTTGGCGCCGACCTCGTGGAATCGGCGGGCGCCGGCATCCTGGCGTATGGCTGCGGCTCCGCGACCTTTGTCAAGATGCAAGGGTCCGTGATCGGGAGGCTGTTGCCGATCAACAAACTCGTGACTCCGTCCGAAGTGTTCAAACTGAACTTCGCGCAGACTCTCGGCAATCAGATATTCCCCAACCTCGAAGGCGGCCCGAAAGATGTCCTCGAATCATCCTTCGGCGGCCCGTTTGAAAACACGGGCTTGGCGACGATGGACTCCATCCTGTTCGGGGAACCGGTGAAGCTGCTGGCGTAAGGGACCAGGCCGAGCCTGTGCGGGGCCCGTGACGGCCCGCACAGGCTCGCGCCCCCTGGCTCGCGGCGCTCGGCCTGCGCGGACCGGGAGCGCGGCGACTTCGAATAGAATCGGCCCCTGAGGGCGCGTAGCTCAGTGGGAGAGCGCTCGCTTCACACGCGAGAGGTCGCAGGTTCGAAACCCGCCGCGCCCATTGGGTTTTTGGCAAACCGGAGTGGCGTTCCTGGTGGCCTGGAAGCGCTTTGGAAGCATCACGACGCTTTGCGAGCAGAAATGAGCGGCGGCCTCCAGCACGACGCCACTCGTCAAGTTCGCTCCGCTTGAAGAAGAGATGCTCACCGGGTCTCGGTCTCCGCCGCGAAGAGGACCGCGGCTCGCTTGAGTATGTCGCGCTCCTGTTCGACGCGTTTGACGCGACGACGCAGTTCTCGCAGCTCCTCGCGCTCGGCGCTCGTCAGCCCATCACGCCGTTCATGCTGGTCGAGCTGGCGCTAGCCCCCAAGTGTTCGCCAGACCGCGTACATTCCAACGCGCCGCCGCACCGCCCCGCTCATGCTCTGAAGATCTCCCCGTCGGGTATGGCCGACACCCCAGGTGGGCTGAAGCCTCCTGTCGCGGGAGTGATCTGCTCGTGCAGGAGCTCTCTGAAGCGGGTTGGGTCGCCTTCGGTGTAGCGGCGGCAGCATTCGAGGCCTGCTGGGTAGCAGGACTCGAGGGGCCGCCAGATTCGACCTTCCAGGCTGTCGACGGAGCGCTCCACCTGCTCGTCGTCTTGCAGCATCCACCGTCGAGCGTACTCACGTGCCTCGCGATCGGAGAGAGACTCCTCGTCGAGCATGATCGCGACGTTGGGCCGTACGCCGAGCAGAAGCTGCTCGGCCTCGCGGACGCTCGCCGCGACCTCGGCGTCATAGGCGATGCCCAGCGGCCGCAGACAGCGTGCACCGAGCTCCTCAGCCTCCTCGCCGCACAGCACCTCCAGCCCGTGGCACGCGATGCCCTCTGAGAGCACCGCCTGCGGACTCGCATATACGTACACGGCCAGCTCGCTGCGCCCACGCCCGCAGATCAGCTCCGCGTCCTTACAGACCGCCTCGGTGTGATGTCCGGGGTAGGCCTCGTGGCTGACGAGCTCGAGCAGCCGAGACGACGTGATCGGCAGCTCCTGGTTGATCGCGATGCTCGTATGCAGCTTGCCTGTGTAGTTCGCGTTTCCCGCCCACGGCTCGTCGGAGACGAGCTCGAAAGCCACGCCCTCGCCGGCCGGCAGATCGAACATTTCGATGCTACGCCGGCGCAGCTCCTTGGCCAGCGCCTGCATGCCTGCCGACAGCAGGCCAGGCGGGACGAGCTGCGTCAAGGCCCACCTTTGGTAGCGCTCCCGGACGTTGCCGCGCCCCGGAAGCGCACGATCGAGCTTGCTGTGCGCTAGCTCAAACTGCCCCTCTGGCACGCGTTTCGCCTCGATGCCGTGGGAGGCCAGGGCCAGCTCGCGATAGCTGAAGCGCTCTCCCTGGAGCCAGGCGAGCACGGTCGAGATGGCCGCGAGCTGGCCCGAGAGCCAACTGCGGCGGTCTGAGTCCATCTGCTGTTGCTGTACGAGTCGATGAAGCTCCTTTGCCTGCTCGCTCAGCTCGCTCGGCGATCGTGGCAGCTCACTGTCGACCACCCGAGCCAGACATTCCGGGCCGGCGTAATCATCGACCAGCGCGGGCGCGAGCTTGCGCAGCCTGAGCACGAGTTCGAGATACCGGCTCCCGAGATCCACGACCGACGATCATCTCACCCGATCCAATTTACGGGCGGCCGAGCAGCCGGAGCCCCCGCACAGCGGGTTACGAGTAGCGGCTCACACGGGCCTGGGCAGGCGCCCACCAGGCTCGGACGCCCCGGCAGAGCCGCCCCTGCTGGCGGGAATCGACAGGTTGTCGTGTGGCACGATCTTTCGATGAACGTGACTGTTCGGTGCGGCGGTCCGGCCGACGCAGGCGTCGCTGCGGATCTGTGGCTTCGCGCCCGGAAGGCGGCTGGCGATGCGATCCCCGCCGCTGTGCACTCCGACAGCGAGGTGCGGTCATGGCTCGCCGAGCACGTCGCGCGGACGCAGCTGTGGATCGCGGAATCCGGCGACGGCGAACTACTGGGGATCATGGTCCTCGACGGCGACTGGGTTGACCAGCTGTACGTGGACCCATCGCTGACGAGCCGCGGCATCGGCACCCGCCTTCTCGAGGTCGCCAAGCGGGAGCGACCGTCCGGGCTGCGCCTATGGACATTCATCTCAAACTCCCGCGCCCAACGGTTCTATCGCCGCAACGGGTTCGTCGAGGTGGAACGCACCGACGGCAGCAACAACGAGGAGCACGCGCCAGACATCCAATACGCATGGCGACCCATCACTGACACGCGAGCTGCATCGTCGCCAGCTCGACCGCGCTCAGGCTCTCGTCGATGAAGGGCTCGCCGAGCTCCCCGAGAACCCCGGCGTCTGGTACGCGCAGGCACTCGTCGCGGCGGCCGCGGGACGCGACAAGCAGGCACGCAGCTGGCTCACAAAGGCGGTCAAGCGCGAGCCCCGGCTCTTGCAGGAGTCACGCGGTGAGCCGATACTGAGACCGCTGGCAGCGGATCTGACGTGAACGTCAGCGACGCGCCCAACCGCCGGGCATCCAGCGGGGCTTCAGCAGGCCAGGGTGCCGGCCGTGGCTCGAGGGACCCCTGGATCGGTCTTTTTGGCGAAGGCGGGGCGTGCCAACACGCGACATCATGTGCGCGAAATCATTGCGACGCAACCAATGCCGAGCCAGAGCGTTAGACGCGCGCTGCCGCACGATCGGGACGCTGTTGCCGAAACGGTTAAGCATCCCAACGACGGGTTAAGCATCCGGCGGGCGCCTGCTCGGGAGCGATCTCGACAGCTACTCCGACGCCCCCGCTCTGCTCAAGCGACAGGCACCCTCAACAGCCCGCGCAGAGCCCTGCTCGGCGCGGGATCCAGGACTGTCGCGAGTCTCGGAACGACGGCTCGGCTACCAGCATGAGTGGCTCTGGCGGCTTGCCTACCCGTGTCGATGATGAACGATCCCGGCCCAATGAGCCCGCGTGGACTGGAGCGATCACGGTTTCCACGGGCTCTCCAACTCGTCACCAGTCGGCCGCAGAGGCGAGCTCAACAGCAGGCCGTTACGCAGTGTCTCCGATGGCCTCGATGTACCGCCGCAGCAGCGCTCGTAGCGCCTCGATCTCCTCTCTTGACAGCGCCTCCCGAACGGCACGTTCATCCGCACCATCTGGTGCTCAGTTCTGTCGTCGTCGACGATCGTGTTGAGCGCCACGTGCGAATCGGAGGGTTTCACCTCGTCGGGCAGCGTCTTCGCCGTCGGGGTTCTCCCTGTCGACGAACCCGAGAAGGTCACACTCGTCGAAGGAGCGGAAGCCGTGGACCGTCAGGCAGCTTCGCGACCGCGTGCTCGATGCGTTCTGCGCCGCGGCGGCCTCACGCCGCAGGGCCGTCTAGACCGAGGCGCCCTCGGACGCGCGGGTCTTCGACACGGCGCACGTGTACCAGATGCCCGGCCAGAAGCTGCGCCGCTCGACGGGTCGCCCGAGCTCCACGAGGTCCTCCCACGGCCGCGCGTCGGGGTCGCCCGGGGTGATCCGCAGCAGCAACCCGGTGATCGGCCGCAGCACGCGGCCGAGCGCGTCGGCGGGCAGCGTGCCGTCGAAGATCACGAGGCGCCCGCCCTCACGCAGCGATCCCCATGCCCGCTCGAGCGCCGAGCGACGCTCGGGGATCACGGAGTAGCTCAGGCCGAAGAGCACCGCGTCGAGCGGCGCGTCGATCTCCATGCTCGCGGCGTCCTGCTGCAGAAGCCGCACGTTGCGCCATCCGCGCCGGGCCACCCTCATGCGCGCCCTCGCGAGCATCCCCGGCGAGGCGTCCACCCCCAGCACCTCGCCGCGCGGGCCCACGGCGTCCGCGAGATAGCGCAGGTTCAGGCCCGTGCCGCAGCCCACCTCGAGCGCACGCTCGCCGGGCGCGAGCCCGAGCGCATCCACTGCCCTCGCGCGGAAGGAACGGCGGAGCAGGAAGACGGGTTCGAGCGCGCCGTAGAACGGCGCCGTGCGGTCGTAGCGGCGCACGATCTCCGCGAGCGGCTGCTCGGCGCTCACAGCGCCGCCGGGACGAGCGCGGGCGCCGACCGGACGGCGCGGTCCACGCGGGCCACGCGCACCGGCACGCCGTGGCGGGGCGTGAGCGTGATACCGCGCAGCACCACCTCATCGAGCTCGGGCCGCTCCGCGCGCAGCTCCACGCGCTCGGCGATCACGCGCAGCACCTCGGCCATCTCCGCCTGCGCGAGCGCGGCGCCGATGCAGCGGCGGATCCCGCCGCCGAACGGCAGCCACGCATACGACTGCGCCTCTTCCTCGAGGAAGCGCTCGGGGCGGAACTCGAAGGGACGGGGATAGAGGTCCGCGCGGTGGTGAACGATCGCGATGCCCGGGTACACCTTGATCCCCGCCGGGAGCTCCCAACCGGCGACGTTGCGCGCCACGGCGAGCGTCCGCTGGGCCGCGTCGATCACCGGGCGCAGGCGCAGCGCCTCCTTGCCGGTCGCCTCGAGGTACTCATCCTCGCCTGCCTCCACCTCCTCGCGCAGGCGCTCGAACACGTCCGGGTTGTGCATGAGCAGGTCGAGCGCGAAAGCGAGCCCGGTCGCGGTCGTCTCGTGGCCCGCCGCCAGCATCGTGAACAGCTCGTCGCGCAGTTCCTCATCGCTCATCCCCGCGCCGCTCTCGTCGCGCGCGCCGAGCAGCAGCGAGAGCACGTCGGTGCGGCTTTCGAGGTCGCTCTCGCGCCTGCGCGCGGCGATCTCCTCATACAGCAGCGCGTCGGCCGCGCGGCGTCGTCGCGCGAGCCAGCCGCCGGGGCTGAGCGGCCCGTGGTCGGCGCGCAGCGGAGCGGGAGCCATGAACACGTTGCCCGCGTCGATCACCGCCATGAGCGCCCGCCGCAGGCGCTCGACGCGCCCGCGCTCGGTCACACCGAAGACCGCCTTGCAGATCACCTCGAATGTGAGCGCGCGCATCCGCTCGCGCAGCACGAGGCGCTCGCCGATGCGCCAGCCCGCCACCTCCCGCTCGGCCACCTCGCGGATCGTCTCGCGGAACGCCGCCACGTGCGCTCCCTGGAAGGGCGGGAGCAGAAGGCGCCGCTGACGCAGATGCTCCGGCCCGTCGAGCACGATCACCGAGTGCCCACCGAGCACGGGTTCCATGATCGAGTTCGCCTCGCCCGCGAGCAGGCCCGACTGGTCTCCGCTGAGCAGCTCGCGGATCGCGCCGGGGTCCGCGACGTACACCCCCAGGCCGAAGCCCGAGAAGCGGACGCTGAACACGTCTCCGTAGCGCGCGTGCCAGCGCAGCAGCTCCTCGAGAGGCCTGCGCGCGAAGCGAGCAAGGTTGAGCAGCGCGGGCGCGCGCGGACCCGGCGGGAGATCCATGTTCCTGCTCACGGGCCGGCCCAATATACCCCTGGCGCACCCGCGCCGCGACGCTCGCTCAGCGCGCGCTAAGCCCTCTCGGCCCGCCCGCGGCGGCGCGCGGCGGGGAGCGGCGCGCAGGCGCGGACTCGCCGGCCTGCAGCTCGTCCCCCCATTGGTGCCAGCCCTCGCGCGGATGCCGCGCGAACAGCTCGAGGTAGGGACCCGGCGAGCACGCCTCGATGATCTCGTAGAGATGCTCGGGCTTTCGTGAGTGCTCGCGCTTTCGCTCCGCGAACAGGTTCACCTGGCGCCTGCCCGGCGCGAGCGTGCGGCGGAACCCGCGCACGCCGAACAGCACGAGCTCGGTGACATTCCGGAAATAGAAGCCCACCCCGCGCCCGTCGGGGCCGCCGTCCTTGCGCGTCTTGTACCAGACGAGGTTGGTCTTGTAGGTGAATCCCCATGCTCGCATCACCTCGAGCCCCTCCGCGAGCAGCGCGTTGGGAACCCACAGGTACAGGTGAGCGCCCTCGGTGGCGACCTGCGCCACGGGCAGCGCCGCGATGTCCGTGAGCGTCATCGTGTCGTAGCGCGCGAGGCGTCTGTGCTCGGGCGCCATCTTGCCCGTGCGGTTCTCAAACCGCCACGGCGGGTCCGCCAGCACCGTCTCGTAGCTCAGACCGCGCGCGAGCGACCGGAGCGAGCGGTTTGCGAGATCGTGCATCGGCGCGCTGATGCTCGCAAGGCCGCCGGACAGGGCGCAGGCCGCACGGCGCATATTCACGCGAAGACGGGTAAAGGGGTCCCACGCCCGTCAGGTGGCGCGCGCCGCGGCGACCTCTTTCACATGAGCAAGAACGAACCAAGCGAACACCCGGGCGAAGCTGCGGAGGGCCACGAGCGGCCCGCGGCGGAACGCGCGCGTCTGCTGCGCAGCGTCTTCGAGCCATCCCCGCTCGAGACGGTCGCCGAGGCGGTGGCGGTTGCCACCCGCGAAGAGCGACGCATCTACGTCGAGCGGGTCGCGGGCGGCTGGCGCTGGAGTCCCACCCATCCGGGCGGCGCCTACCCGCTGCTGCGTATCACCGCGCGCTTCCTGCGCGTCGAGCACACGAGCGTGAGGATCGGCTTCCGCTCGCCCGCCAGCGACGTGTTCATCCTGAGCGCCGACCCGCACGACCCCGAGCAGCCGGACGCGTGGGCGGTGATCGAGTTCAGCGCGCCCGCCCGCCCAGACGAGGTGCGCGAGCGCGTGCTGAGCGAGCTCGGCCCGGCCGGTTCCTGACGCACGCCGGGGCGGGCCGGCCTGCCCGTTCAGCGCGCTGCGCCTCCCTCGCCGGCACCCGTCTCGGGGCGGCGGTGCACGACGTAGCCCGCGATCGCCACTGCCGCCGCGAAGACCGCGAGCGCCGCGAAGGGGAAAGCGTTGTAGGGGGCCGGCTGCCCCGGTTCGAACAGCTTCACGAACGGCACGATCAGCGTGACCGCCCCCACCAGCGGAATCGCCACGTGACGCACGGCCGAGAACGAGTCCCGGTGGAAGCGCCACATGAACACGGGCAGCGAGAGCGTGGTCAGGAAGTAGACGAACAGGATCACGATCGTGCCCATCGTGGAGCACTCCGCGTACAGGCCAACCGGGTCGGTGGAGCCCGACTCCGCGCCGACCAGATGCGCGATCCACCACGCCGCGATGATCCCGAGGCCGACGACCGCCATCGTGAGCAGCGCGTTCACCGGTGTGCCCGATGGCTCCCGCACGCGGCCCAGCCAGCGCGGGAGAAGACCCGAGCGGCCCCCGTCGAAGAGCATGCGCGCCTGCGAGTTGGTGGCGGCGACCAGCGCCGCGAGCACCGACAGCGAGCCCGCGATCCACGCGACGAGCGCGCCGTCACCGAGGTGCGCATCGGCGACCGACAGGAAGGGAATCGACGCGCGGCCCACCGAGGAGACGTCGTAGTGGAAGCCCGTGACGGTCGCGTACGCGAACAGCACGAACAGGACGGCGGCGATCGCGATCGATATGTAGAGCGCCCTCGGGACGGTGCGCGTTGGTTCACGCGCCTGCTCGGCGAGCGCAGGCCCGTTCTCCCAGCCGATGAACATGTAGAGCGCGAGCGGAAAGCCCGCCGAGAGGCCCGCCAGGCCGCCCCTCAGGTGCGCCCAGGAGAATGGAACGCTCGAGAGGTGCGAGCGCTGGTCGATCAGCACGACCGCGCACACCGCGACCATGATCGCCACCTGCACCACAACGGCGATCCCCACAGCGCTCGTCGAGAGCTTCACGCCCCTGACCGTGAGCCACACCGCCGCCGCGGTGAGCACCAGGGTGAACGGCTGCCACGGCGCGTTCCACGAGGTGTAGTGGGCGAGCGTCAGCGTGACCATACCCCCCGACATGGTGAACACGCCGGCGAGCGCCACGGTGTAGCCGACCGCGACGAGCAGCGCTGTGACCACACCCGCGCGCGGCCCGAGCGAGGTCTCGACGTAGGTGATGAAGCTCCCCGACGACGGCTCGGCCTTGGTGAACTGGGCGACGGTGTATGCGAGGAAGATCACCGCTACTGCGGCGGCGATGATCGTGAGCGGCGCCGCCACGCCCGCGGTCACCGCGATCACGCCGAAGGCGAAGTAGAAGTCGATCCCCGGGCCGATGTTGGCGACCGTCGAAGCGGTCAGGTCGCGCGTACCGAGCTGCCGCTCGCGCCCTCGCGCACCGCCGTCTGTCACAGCCGCGCCCGCGGCGGAGTGTCGCGTGGGGCGGCGGGCGCCGATCCGTCTTCACCCGTGGGCACACAGCGAGCTTACGCACGTGAGCGGCGCCGCCATCCGCTGCCGTAGCATCTCTGCCATGTACAGCGAGATCGCCAGCAACAAGCGGCGCAGCGTCGCCTTCATCGCCCTCTTCTTCGTCATCTGGCTGGCGATCGGCGCGGGGTGCGGATTCCTGTTCAAGGCGATCGCCGAACACCCCGCGCAGAACAGCTACACCTACACGCCGCCCGCCCACTACGGCGTGACGCCCGTGATCGACGGGCTGGTGATCGGAGCGCTGCTCGCGCTCGGCGCGATCCTCTACTCGCTCAACGCGGGCGCGGGCTTGGTGCTGCGCGTGTCCGGAGCCGAACCGGCGGACCCCACGCAATACCGGCAGCTGCACGACCTCGTCGAGTCGCTCGCGATCGGCGAGGGGATACCGAAGCCGGCGGTGTACGTGATCAACGACCCCTCACCCAATGCGTTCGCCACCGGCATCAGCCCCGACAAGGCAGCGATCACATACACGACGGGGCTGCTCTCGATCATGAATCGCGAGGAGCTCGAGGGCGTCACCGCGCACGAGATGAGCCACATCAAGAACCACGACATCCGCCTGCTGCTGATCGTCACCACGATGATCGGGATGGCGGCGCTGCTCGCCAGCATCCTGTGGCGGAGCGTGTTCTTCGCCGGCGGCGGGCGCCGCGACAACCAGCTGATCGTCGTGCTGTTCATCGCCGGGCTGGCGCTCGCGATCGTGGGGTTCGTATTCGGGCCGCTGATCCGCCTCGCGCTCTCGCGCCGCCGCGAGTCGCTCGCGGACGTGAGCGGCGTCGAGCTGACCCGCAACCCGGCGGGACTGCTCAGCGCGCTCAAGAAGCTCGCGCAGAACGACGTTCCGTTCAAGAAGATGAACCACTCCGTGGCGGCCATGTGCATCGACGACCCGCTGCAGCACCACGAGGCCTGGTACCACCGCCTCTACGACACCCACCCTCCGATAGAGGAACGGATCGCCGCGCTCGAACGGATCATGTCGGGCCAGTCGGTGTGAGCGCGCCCGCTCGCTCGCGGCCAACGCTCTGGTCGGCGCCGGACCTCAGCGCCCGGCAGGCGCGCGCCGGCGACGCGCGGCTCTCATCCGGCCGCAGGCGGCGGGCCCTGCCCGCCTCCCGCCGGAGGTAGCGCCTCGCCTCCCGCGGCGGGCAGCGGCGCGGCTCCTGCGGCTCCTGTCGCGCTCGCGGCGTCCGAGCCCGGGAAGCTCACCTGGGGCACCTCGCGGTCGGTTGCTTCGCCTTCGAAGAAGGCCACGGCCTTGAAGCCGAACGGCCCGGCGATCAGGTTGCGCGGGAAGGACTGCAGCGCGATGTTGTAGTCACGTGCGCTCGTGTTGTAGTAGCGACGCGCGTACTCGATCTTGTCCTCCGTCGCGGTGAGCGTCTCCTGCAGCTGCTGGAAGCTCTCCACGGCGCGCAGCTGCGGGTAGTTCTCGGCGACCGCGAACAGCGAGCGCAGCGCTCCCGAGAGCGCGTTCTCCGCGGGAGCGATCTTGCTGGGGTCGCCGGTCGAGGTGGCGTTGACGGCGTTGGCACGCGCCTGGGTCACGGCCTCGAACGTGCTTTTCTCGTGCGTGGCGTAGCCCTCCACCGTCGAGACCAGGTTGGGGATCAGGTCGTGGCGGCGCTTGAGCTCGACGTCGATCTCCGACCACGCCTCCTGCGTGCGGTTGCGGCGCCGGACAAGGCCGTTGTACCCGCCCCAGAAGAGGAGGCCGATGAGTACGACGATGACGATGACGATTATCAGGGCGGCCATGCGTGAGCGACCTCCTCGCCTTTTCGAATTAAGTGAACTCTAGCGGCTGCCCTCGACGCGCAATCGAGCGCCGAGCGCACGCCGCAGCCCGTGCAGCAGCGCCGCGCGCCGCGGGGGGCGAGGGCTCGTGCCGGGGTGACGTACGCGGATGTGGCCAGTGGGCCCCGACGCGCTCACCCGCAGCAGCGGCCCCGCCGCGGCCGGCTCGGCCAGGCTCTCGACGCGGATCGCCGCCGACGCCGACGCGATCTGCACGGCGACACCGCGCGGCACGAGCACGTCGACCGAGCCCCATGTCGCGATGTGCAGGTTCACCTCGGGCCAGTCCCAGCTCGCGGCGCAGAGGTCGAGGCGGGCCGAACCGAACCCGGTGAGGACCGTGGTCTCGCGCGCGAGCTGCCAGCCCGCGCCGAGCCGCAGGTCGCCGTCGGGCACGCGCACAACGAGCGGCGCCGAGAGCCGGCGCGAAGCCGGCGTCACACGTACGGGCGAGGGCAGCGAGCTCATCGCCGACTCGAGCTCGGCGTGGCGCTCGGCGTCGAGCACCCGCTCGACGACTTCCGCGAAGCGCTCGAGCGTGATCGCGCCGTTGCCCACCAGCTCGTGCGCGCGCTCGAGCGCAGCATCCCTCGCCGCGGCGTCGATCGCATCGGCGTGTGCTGCGGCGGGGCTGTTCTCGAGCGCTCTCACCACCCGCGTCTCCTGCAGACGCGGATTATCGCGCACGGCGGCTACGCCGCGGGCAGATCCGAGGGCTCGACGCTGCCGGGCGCCGACGGGGCGTCCCGCTCGGAGATCAGCGCGAGCCAAGCGAGCGCCGCGATCAGCCCGCCCGCGAGCGGCGCGACTATGAACAGCCACACCTGGCTGAGCGCGTCGCCGCCGAGGATCACCGCGGGCCCGAGCGAGCGCGCCGGGTTGACCGACGTTCCCGTGAGCGGGATGCCCACCATGTGCACGACGGCGAGCGCGAGCCCGATCGCGAGCCCGGCAAAACCCGCCGACGCCACGTGGCTCGTGGCGGCGAGCACCACCATCACGAAGATGAACGTGAGGATCACCTCGGCCGCAAAGGCTCCGGTGCCGTTCAGCCCGACGATCGAGTGCGAGCCCCATCCGTCCGCGCCGAGGCCGACCGCGGAGCGGCTGTAACGGCTCGATCCGCTGAGCACCGCCCACAGGCCCAGCGCGCCCACGAGACCGCCCGCGAACTGTGCGACCCAGTAGCCGAGCGCATCCCCGATGCTCATCCGCCCGGAGGCCAGGAAGCCCATCGTGACCGCAGGATTCACATGACACCCCGACAAGGGTCCGATCGTGTACACGAGGGCGAGCAGCACGAGCCCGAACGCGAGCGCGGTGACAAGCACGCCCGCGGCCGTGCTGCCCCCGTCGAGCTTGAACCCGAACGACATCGTGGCCACGCCCACGCCGACGAACACCAGTAGCGCGGTGCCGAGGAGCTCGGCCAGAAGCTTTCTCGCCTGCATCGTCCTCCGTTCAAGCGGCTGCGAAGTCGCGGCTGCTTCTGGAGGGCTTCGACGCGGGCGCCCGGAAGCCTGCTCGCGTCAGCCGATAACGCGCCCCGGGTAGAAGCGAAGCCCGGTGCGCAGCTCGACCGGGGGCCGGCTCTTCGCGTCCGCGCGGCGCGAGCTCTTCGCGGTTAAGTCACGCCCAGTGGGACAGGGTGTCCTGCATGCCGGGAAGCTATGCGACCGAGAAGTGAGGGTTCGTCGAGACCAGCCGTCCCGGCCAGTAGCCTGCTGTCCCGTGAGACAGGACAGCAGCGCGAACCACGCCGAGAGCGCGCGCGCCGGCCTCCCGGGGTCTCACGCGCATGCGCGCCCTGCGCAGGCGGGCGACGCCGGCGTTCAGGTAATCACGCGCGCGGCGGCGATCCTGCGCGCGCTGCGCGGCCACCGGGACGGGCTCAGCCTCTCGAGGATCGCAGCAACGGCGGGGCTGCCGAGATCGACCGTGCACCGACTCGCCGGGGCGCTGCTCGAGGAGGGCCTGCTCGAGGCCGCCTCACCGGACGGAGGACTTCGGCTCGGCCCCGAGATCGCCCGCCTCGCCCAGGACGGGCAGGCCGCCCTGCGGGAGCGCCTCCATCCGTTTCTGGAGCTGCTCTCCTCATCGCTCGAGGAGACGGTGGACTGCGCACTGCTCGAGGCCGACCGTCTCCGCCTGATCGACCAGATCCCCGCACCTCACCGGCTGCGGGCCGTCTCGGCGATCGGCGCGAGCTTTCCGCTGCACTGCACCGCCAACGGGAAGGCGGCGCTAGCGCAGCTCGACCGCGCCACGGTGATCGAGCTGCTCCCCGCGAGACTCGAGCGCCACACGCCGAACACCATCACGCGCCGCAAGAGTCTGCTGCGCGAGCTCGACCGGGTCGGGCGCGACGGCGTGGCGTTCGACCGCGAAGAGCACACGATCGGGATCTGCGCGGCCGGCATCGCCTTCACAGACGGCCCGGGCCGTATCGCCGCGATTTCGGTGCCAACGCCCGCGCAGCGCTTCACCGGTCACGAGGGAGAGCTCGCGCTCGAGCTCTCCCTCGTGCGCGAGCTGATCGTCGCCGAGCTGTGAGCGGGCCGCGACCCGCGCCGCTATCGTCAGCGCATGGCCGCCCCCGCGCAGCCGGCGAGCACCTCCTCGCTGCGCCCGTTCGTCGAGCGCTACGTCGCGGCCTGGAACGGCTGCGACACCGATGCGATCGCGGAGCTCATCGCCGAGGACATCGAGTGGTCGGACCCCGCGCTGCCCGCGCCCGCGCGGGGCGTCGCGGCGGTCCAGGAGTTCATGCGCCAGAGCTTCCGCGCGTTTCCCGACCTGGTGTTCGGCGAGCCCGACCCGCCGGTGCTCGCGGTCGACGGCGACACGGTGCTGTGGTCGTGGAACATGCGCGGCACCAACCGCGGCGCGATCGAGCCGCCCGGCTTCGCCGCGACGGGACGTCCGATGCGCGTCGACGGAGTCGACCAGTGGACGATGCGCGACGGGCGCATCGCCCGGTACCGCGCGTTCTACGACATGAACGACCTCGCCAGGCAGCTCGGCATCGTGCCGCCTCCCGGCAGCCGAGCCGAGCGCGGAATGGTCGCGCTGCAGCGTCTGCAGGCGAGACTCGGGCGCTGAGCCGCCCAAAGCCCCGCTCGGCCCGCGATTCTTATGAGAATCGCGGGCCGTTGCGCCCCAAAACGGTTCGGTATCCCGTAGCCTTAGCGAACGTTGCTATTCCTCCTCATCCCAGCCGCCTGGCTGGCGGCGGTGCTCATAGGCCTCGCCCTGTGCAGGCTCAGCGCGGTGAGCGACGAGCGCCAGGCGACGGCGCTTTCCGAGTGGATCACGGCGGCACGGCTGGCGGACATCGCCGACGGGGAGTCGAGCCGCGGATCGCGGCAGCCGCACGACCCCCGCGAGGGCTACCGGGCGGCCGGCTGACAATGGTCGGAGACACCCGCCACACGGGAGCGCCGCGGCGGCGCACAATCGGCTGGCTGGCCGTATCATCGCGGCAAGGGAAGGTCCTTTGGAGGGTTTGGCAGTGATGGTCGGCAGCAACACTCGATCGATGCGCACCGCAGGAGGCGGGCTGCGCTGGCTCCTACCCCTCGTGCTCGCGCTGATCGGCGCACTGCTGCTGGCCGGCCCCGCTCGCGCCGAAGGCACCGAAGCGCCGGCGGAAAAACCGCCCGCCGAAGGCGTCGAAAAGCCAGCCGAACAGTCTGGCGAACCACCGGTCGAAGGCTCCGAAAAGCCCTCCGAACAGCCGCCCAGCGAATCGGGCGAAAAACCACCCGTCGAAAAACAGCCCGAAGGCGGCGAACAACCGCCCGCGGAACAACAGCAGGGCGAACCCACCGAAAAACCCTCGGAATCGCCGCCGCCGCCCGAAGGCGGGGAACAGACGCAGGAAGCTGCGCACGGTGAAGCCGTGGCCGGCACCGAAAAGACGACCCAAGAAGCGCCGGCGGCCCCGCCGGGCGAACAGCAGCAGCACGCCAGCGCCTCCTCGTCCTCGCAATCCGGAGCGACCGCGGGCGCGAAAGGTGAAGGAGGCGCAGGCGAATCGGCGGGCGCGCTGCCCTCCTCCACGCCTCCGGTGACGGGCTCCTCGGCCGCAGCGAACCAGCAGGCGGGCACGCAGCGCGGTTCGAGCACGATCGTGACCGGCGCGAGCGGCAGCTCGAGCCAGGGGTGCATTCTGTCGGGCCTCGAAGAACGCATGCACGCGAGCTGCACCGGCGGCCTGCTCGGGGGCCAGCCGGTACTCGTTGTCACCGGCAAGGGGCTCGCAGCCGTCGCGGCACACCTCGACGCCGTGACGAGCGGAGCGCCCGGGAGCGACGACCACGGCCGCTCGACGGTCGCCAGCCCGCCCGTCAGCCAGGCGCCCGCCGGCCCGCCCAGCGGCGGCTCGGGCGCGTCCGCCCCGGGCGGCGCGGGCATCGGTCTCGCAGGCTTCATCGGCTTTGCGCTGCTGCTGCTGGTGGCGACCCCTCACGCGGTGCGCCGTCTGGCGCTCTCCTGCGAGCCGGTGCTCACCAGCTTCGCCGTTCTGATCCCTGAACGGCCCGACTAACTCCTTCCAGATCACCTCGCCCCACGGCGCGGCGCCGCACGATGGCGGCCGCGCCCATTGGAGACAAATCCGAGGCTTATCTGGAAGGAGCCGTGATGAAGCGCCATCTAACGGCGTCGAGAGGAAGCGGTACAGGAGTCGAGCCCGCAGGGCTCGAAAGCGTAAGCACGAGGTTGCACACGCTCGTCGTGACGGGGGAGCTCACGCACGGGTCGGTGCACGCGCTCGAAACGGAGATCGAGCGCTGCTGCGCGGAGGGCGTCACCGGGATCACGCTGGACCTGCGCCAGCTCGAGCACATCGACCCGATCGGGGTCGCCGTGGTCGCGTTCCGCGCAAGGCTCTGCGAACGGCGGGGATATGACTTCTCGCTGATCCCGGGGCGCCCGCCCGTGCACCGCATATTCGAGGACGCGGGCGTGAGCGAGTCGCTGCCGTTCAGGGACGAGTGGCCCGTGCCGCCGGCGAAGGTCGCCGCGACGGTGCCGGCCGAGCGTCCCCAGAGCTCCAGGAGGCTACGTGCGGTGATCTAGCGCGGGGGGTCGCGCGTTCACGGGGCCGCCGGCGCACGGCGGCCCCGGAACGCCGCGAGGCCCCGGCGCGGGGCGATCTCGAGATCGACGATCCCGGCGCGCTCGAACGCCGCACGCAGGTCCTCGTAGCGGGGCGGCTCAGCGTGGCCGCCCCGTCGGCCTGCGCTGAACAGCGCCTGCTGGCGCCGCGTGCCCTCGCGCAGGAAGCTCGTACCGATCAGCTCACCGCCGGGCTTCAGGCAGCGGACGATCTCCGCTATCGCGAGCTCCGGCTGGTGGATCATGTGCAGCCCGCTGAACGAGACGAACAGATCCACGCTCTCCTCCTCGAGCGGTAGGGCGGTCATGTCGGCGCGGATCACCTCGACCTGGCCGAGCGACGTCGCGGAGGCGCGGCGCCGGGCACGCGAGAGCATCCGCTCGTCGAGGTCGCCGGCTATGTAGCGGACGTCCTGCCCGGGCCGCAGCGCCCTGAGCGCCACGCCGCCACCGCACGGGACGTCGGCGATCCTCGCTCCCCCGCCCGCTTCGCGGATCGGCTGCATGCTCGCGTACAGCACCGTGGCGTCGATGCCCCACACCGCGCGCCCGATGCGCTGCATCAGCCACGGACGCTCGATGTAGAAGTCGTATGCGAGCCCGAATGGGCCCGCGCAGATGTTCGCCTCCGCCACGGTGCAGGGGCCGCTCTCTCAGGCGCCCGCCGCGAAGGCTATAGGCGGGCGGCGAGCGGCGCTGCGAGGAACGGCTATGTGACGTGGACGAGCGTGCCGATCGGCGTGTACGGCCACACGGCGCCGGCGGAGGAAGGCGGCATCTCGACGCAGCCGAGGCTCTGCGGGAAGCCGTATTGCGCCCGTTCGAATCCATGCAGCGCGTCGCCGCCGTTGAAGTAGCTGATCCAGGGCACACCGGGATCTTCGTAATGCGAGCCGTCGGGGTTCGTGCCGCTCATCGTGCCCGAGGCGATGTGCTCGTACACGGGGAACGTGCCGAGCCCGGTGGGCGCGGAGGCGATGCCCGTGTTGACGGCGGTCCTTAGCTTGATCGACCCGTCGTGCCACAGTTCGAGGCTCTGCGAGCCCTCGCTCACCATCACGAAGGTGTAGCCGAAACTCGAGCGCTGCTCGTGTATCGACGCGCTCAGGAGCGCGTGCCACACCGCCGGCCCCGCGATCCCGTCGGCGGTCATCCCGTGGTCGTTCTCGAACGCCATGAGCGCGCCCTTGGTGACGACGTTTTCCCCACCCGGCGACCACAGCGAGCGCAGCGCCGAGGGCGTGTTGCCGTAACGCCACGAGAAGCTGCCCTTCGGGGGGTCGATCGCGGCGCGCTCCTGCGCGGCGGCCGTGTGGGCGACCGTGCGCTCGGCGGCGAACGCGAGGGGCAGGTAGCCGAGCTGCGCGAGGATCTGCTGCGCGCGCAGGGTGCTGCCCGAAGGAACCTTCCAGGTGGCCACGTTGCTCGCGCCCTGCGCGTCGCCCGCGATCACGCGCACGGCGTGCGGAAGCGCGAGCGTCACCGGCGCGCCCAGGCCGTAGCCGTAGCCCGAGGGCCGGAACACGACCGTGTGGGCGTCGAGCGTGTGCCATGCGCCCGAGCCGCCCGGGGAGATGTCCGGCGTCGAGTGGCCGAGCGCGGCGCTCAGCGGCTGGGAGAAGGTGACGTAGATCGGCGTGGTCGGCGAGATCCGCGCGCCGGGCCGCGGGCTTACGACCGCGCTCGCGTGCGAGCCCGCCGGGAACCAGCTGACGAGCGTCGCCGCGGGCAGGCGCTCCCAGCTGCGCGCGGCCGCCGCCACTTCGATCGAGCCCGCTTCGCCCGTGCGCTTCACCGAGACTTCGCTGCTCGGCTTCCCGAGGCTCATCCTGTGCAGGCGTTCGGGCGCCCCGTACGCGACGGTCGTGACCGGCTGGTCGAACGACAGGCGCAGCGGCGAGCTCGACGCGAGCGTCACGTAGCGCTCGCGCACGCTCGCGCTCGGCGTGCGCAGCTGCACGCGCTCACTGAAGCGCTTGCCGGCGAGCCACCCGATCCAGCCGGAGCGGCGCACCGTCACTTCGAGCGTCACCGGCTCGCCCGGCGCCAGCGTCGCCTGCGGCCACAGCTGCCCGCCTCGCACCGCGAGCGGGATGCTGTGCCCGTGCGGCCCCGTGGCGTGCACGGTTTCGATCGTCCCCCCGGTGAGCGGCAGGCTCACGTGCGCGAGCGCCGCCGCGTCGCCCTCGAGCTTCGGCTTGGAGAACACGAACGCGAGCACAGCGAGCGCGCCGGCCACGAGCAGCACCGAGCAGGCGAGCGCGATCAGCGGGCGGCGCCAGCGCGGACGCCCGTATCTCGTGTAGCCCGGCTCGGGGGCATCCGGGTATCTGGGCCGCGAATGCCTCTCCTGAAATGTGGTCTGTCCCAAAGCGGGAACCCTCCAAGTGACTGGTACCGAAAGGGTAGTCAACGACCGGGATGAGCACGCCGAGCGCTGGACGCACTGCAAGCCGCCACCCACGCCGCGCCGCCCCTGCCCGCTCAGCCCAGGCGCCGGATCATCTGGATCAGCTCCTCGCGCTGGTAGCCGTTGCGGCGCGCCAGCGTCAGCAGCTCGCGCGCCTTCGACAGCATGATCCCCTGCTCGGGCGTCCCCGCCACGCGCACGCCGAGCCCGCGGCGGAATTCGAGCAGGCCTTCGTCGCGCAGCGCGCGCAGCGCGCGCAGCACCGTGTTGGTGTTCACCTCCAGCACCGCCGCGATGTCGCGCGCCGGCGGCAGCCGCTCGCCGGGGGCCGCGTCGCCTTCGGCGATCGAGCGCCGTATGTGCGCAGCCACCTGATCGTGCAGCGGCATCGCGTCGGAGCGGCCCACCTTGACTTCCATAATGGTGCTATTTATAGTAGCGCCAATGACGCTACTCGTCGAGCGCCCGGACCGCGCGGAGCACGACGCGCCGGCCGGCGGACCCGCCCTCCCTCCCGCGCCCCGCTCGCCCAGGCAGGGTGTGATCGAGCAGGCGCGCGCACGCCACCGCCGGCGTCGCGCCTGCGCGACGCTCGCGCTGGTAGCCCTCGCGGGGCTCGCCGCTGCGCTGGGCGGCGCGTCCGGCGGCGCCGGCGACCGCCGGCCCGTTCACCGCGGTCGCACTCGCGCGGGCGCAGGCGGCGCGGCCACGCGCGCGGCCGGCGGCGGCGCGTTCAGCGTGTCTCTCTCGCCGGCGCTCGCCGCGGGCGAACCGGGCTGGTGCAGCTTCGTGCGCTTCGGCTCAGGGGGCGCGGGCGGCTGCGCGACCTCCGTGCCCGCGCCCGGCCGGCCGCTGTTCGGCGGCGTCTATTTCGCCGACGGCCGCTCGCGCACGGGCGAGCTCGTGATGCTCACGACGCCGCAGGTCGCATACGTCGAGGTGAACCACGCTCGCAGGGTCCCCACAAGGTCCTTTCCGGGGTTGCCGTACGGCATCAGAGCGGTGGCGATCGCGTACACGGCGCGAAGGGGCGATCGCGGCGCGCCGCTGCCGCCGCGCCCCGATCCGCAGCTCACGCCGCTCGACGCGCGGGGGCACAGGATCGCGCAGCTGCGCATCCCGCCCGTGCTGATGCGCTCGCGCACCTGGGAGAGCCCGCGGCCGCAGGCGCGCGGCGCATGCACGCTCGGCGCGCCGGGAATCGCCGGGCTCGCGCCCGTGTGGGGATCGGTCGTGATCTCGATCCACGCGGTCACGCGGGCGATGGTGGGCCGCGCGTTCACCTCGTGCGCGCGCACCGAGTACCGCATCGGGCGCTTCGGCTACGAAACCGCCATGCTGCTCGACGCCGCCAAACCGGCCTCCTCGCCGCCCGCGGCGATTCCCGGCCTCTCGCCACTTCCAGGGCATCCCGGCGTGTGGGCCGGCTCGAGCACGTTCCGCGGGTACGTGCTCGCTCGCCGGCAGGGCGACGCGTGGCTCCTGGTCGCGGGCGGCGGCCCGCAGCGCGAGGCGACGCGACTGCGGCTGCTCCTGCTGCGCCACCTGCGCGGCACGATCACGGGCGCTGCCTGAACGCCACGCGGCTGCCGCCGGGTCGCTCGCGCGCAGGGCAGGTCGCGAGCGCTCTCGGGCGGCTGCCCGGGCGGATAATCGGGCGGGCGTTCTTCTCGTGCATCGACATCGTCTACCACCTGCGCACGAGCGTGCGCGTGTAACCGCCCGAGAGCCGGCGCCGCGACCGGCACGACGCACGCAGGGACGCTGAGGGTGTCCTGTCACAAAATCGCGCCGTTCCCGAATACCACCTCGATGGGGAGCGCGAGCGACAGCCCGAGCGACGAGGAGCTACTCGTGCGCGCGGCGCGCGACCCCGAGGCCTTCGGCGCCTTCTACGACCGCTTCGAGCGGCCCGTGCTCGGCTTCTTCTGGCGCGCCACGGGGCGCGCCGACCTCGCGGCGGATCTCGCCGCGGAGGTGTTCGCCGCGGCGCTCGCGGCCGCGCCGAGCTTCCGCGCGGAGCGCGGCAGCGCGCGCGCGTGGCTGTTCGGGATCGCCCGCCACGAGCTCGCCGACACGTGGGAGCGGGGGCGCGTGGAGGATCGCGCGCGCCGGCGCCTGCGCATGGAGCCGCTTGCGCTCACCGACGATGCGCTCGAGCGCATCGAGGAGCTCGGGGCGGGCGACTCGGGAGCGCTCGAGCTGTTGAGCGGGCTGCCGGCGGACCAGCGGCGCGCGATCGAGGGCCGCGTGCTCGAGCAGCGCGGCTACGCGGACCTCGCGGCCGAGCTCGCATGCTCGCCGAGTGTGGTGCGCCAGCGAGTGAGCCGCGGGCTGCGCAGCCTGCGCGAGCGGATGGAGAACGCCGGATGAGCTATCTGCCCGAGCTGCGAGCGCAGCTGATCGATGCGGCCCGCGGCGAGAACGCTCACCGGCCGCAGGCCGCGTCCGCCGCCGTGAGCTCGCGCGCCGCGGACCGGCCGCGGCGCGGCGCGGTGCGCTGGCGCTGGCTGGCGGTGAACCTCGCCGTTGGCCTCGCGGGCACCGCGCTCGGCCTGAGCGCGGCGGGCGTGTTCGAGCGCGGCACCCCGCTCGGACCCGAAACGCGTCCCACCCCCGACGCCAACGACGGCGTCGCGATCCCGGGAACTCTGAAGCTCCTGCCACTGCGCGCAAGCGACCCCGGCGGAGGTCTTCCCTGGGGCGTGCGCGTGGTGCGCACCACGCGCGGGCTCACGTGCGTGGACGTGGGCCGCGTCGACTACGCCACCGTCGGCGTGCTCGGACAGGACGGCGCGTTCTCCGACGACCGGCGCTTCCACCCGCTCTCACGCGACCTGTATGGACCGCTCGGCTGCGTGGTCACCGATGCGCACGGCCACGGCTTCGTGAACGTGGCGCTGCAGGACGCCCCCGCCAGCGGGCTGGTGGGCGGCACCCGTCCGGAGGGCGGCTGCCGCGCGCCCGTGGAAGGCGCGCTGCCGCGCCGGTTCCACTCGCCCCTGTCGGCGGAGCCGAAGTGCCCTCAGGCCGACGAGCGCGAAATCTACTACGGCCTGCTCGGCCCGGAGGCCGTCAGCATCACCTGGCGCACCGCGTCCGGGAGGCTCGAGACCACGCCCACGAGCGGCCCCGAGGGCGGGTACCTGATCGTGCTCCCCCAGAAGACGAAGGGCTGTCTCGCGCCGGCGCTCGGCCCCGGCCGCGGCCGCAACCGGTGCGCGTACGCGTTCAGGGGCGACCGCGGCGGCCCCGAACTCCCCGCCGGCGTGATCACCGAGGTGCGCTACCGCGACGGGCACGTCTGCAGGGCGGCGCAGCCGGGCACGCGCCAGTCGCTGTTCGGCGCGTGCCCGCCCGTGGGATTCGTGGCGCCCCACGTGGTCATTCCGACCGCCGCCCAGCTCGCCACGCACGTGTCGGTGCGCAAGCTGCCGGCGCGGCGCTACTGCGGGAAGGAAGACAAGGTGAAACCGTGCGACGCGTCGGTGCCCCATGGCTTCAAGGCGCTCCCCGGCGGCGCCCGCGAGATGCTCGTGCAGATCAGCTTCGTCTCGCACGTGGCGATCCCCAACAGCGGCAGCTGGTATGAGACCGAACTCACCTACCCCCATCGCCACGGCTGCACCACCGGCGGCTCCGGTGGCCCCACCAACTCGGACATCAGGGCCGGCCAGCTCGTGGTCCAGGACATGTTCGTGCCCTACACCTGCCCCGGCGCCGTGCGCGGCAGGGTCAGCTACGTGCCGACCGTGGGAGCGGCCAGCGCCATGCCGGTGCCCGGTCTGCCGGGCCAGGGCCACGCCATTCCGGTCGCGCGCTTCAGCTTCCGGGTGCCGTGACGGCCCCGAGATCGCGACGGGCTCGCCCCGGCTACCGGGAGCGCGTGCCCACGGCGAGCTGCGCCGACAGCGCGGCCACCGTGTAGCGGCCGCTGCGCTCGACCACGCTCAGCCACGCCTCGAGCTGTTCGGACGGCAGAGCCTTCGTGATCGCGTAGCCCTGCACCACGTCGCAGCCCATCTGCGTGAGCGCCTCGAGCTGGGCCTCGGACTCCGCGCCCTCGGCGACCACGCGCAGACCGAGGTCGTGGCCGAGCTGCAGCGTCGAACGCACGATCACGGCGTCGTCGTCGCTTCGCGCCATGCCGGCGACGAAGGAGCGATCGATCTTCAGCTCGTTGATGGGCAGCCGCTTGAGGTAGCTCAGCGACGACTGGCCCGTGCCGAAGTCGTCGATCGACACATGTACGCCCGTGGCGCTGATCCGCTCGAGCACCTCGGCTGCGCGCTGGGGGTCCGCCATGACCCCCGTCTCGGTCACCTCGAGCGTGAGCCGCCCGGCGGGGACCGCCTCGCTCTCGAGCATCGCCGGCAGTCGTTCGGCGAGGTCCTGAGTGAGATCGCCCACCGAGACGTTCACCGCGAGCTCGAGGTCGCGCCCGCGCGCCCGCCAGCGGCCGGCCTGGGCGAGCGCGCTGCACAGCACGAAGTTCGTGAGCGGCGCCATCAGGTCGGTGTGTTCGGCGGCGGGGATGAAGTCCGCCGGGGCGATCAGGCCGCGCGTCGGGTGCTTCCAGCGCACCAGGGCCTCGACCCCGGTGATCACGCCCGAAGCGGGGTCGAGCTTCGGCTGGTACACGAGCGCGAGCTGTTCGTGATCGAGCGCTCGACGCAGGTCCGCCATCAGGCTCAGGCCCTCCACGTCGTTGACGTCGAGCCCGGGGTCATACAGGGCACAGCGCGAGCTCGACCCCTTGGCCAGGTACATCGCCACGTCCGCCCGCTGCAGCAGCGTGTCCGCATCGGCGCCATCGCGCGGATAGATCGCCACGCCGATGCTCGGCTCGACGCGCACCGCGACGCCCTCCAGCAAGAACGGCTCGTCGAGCGCCGCGCTCAGCTCGCGCGCGACGCGCAGCGCGCCCTCGTTACCGTCCACGCCCGAGAGCAGCAGCGCGAACTCGTCTCCACCGAGCCGTGCCACCGTGTCGCTCGCGCGCACGGTGCCCGCCAGCCGGACGCCCACCTCGCAGATCAGGCGGTCACCCACCTTGTGGCCGAGCGTGTCGTTGACCTCCTTGAAGCGGTCGAGGTCGAGCAGTAGTACCGCCACCTCCGCGCCGGTGCGGCGCGCGGCCAGCAGCGCCTGGCGCGTGCGGTCCTCGAACAGCAGCCGGTTCGGCAGGTCGGTGAGCGCGTCGTGGGTGGCCTGATGGCGGTTCTCGTCGGCCTGCGCACGCAGACGCCTCGAGGCGCCGATCACGATCCGCATCAGCACCGCCCACAGCAGCAGCAGCCCGCCTCCGAGCAGCAGCAGAAGGTCGCGCGTCTCGCTCGAGATCTGCGCCGCGATCGGCTTGTATGGCATGTACAGCTCGAACGCTCCGCTCGGTTTCCCGTCGGCTTCGCTCTTCAGCGGCACGTACACCTCGAGCAGCTTCCCGAAGCCACGTTCGTCGAGGTTCTCGGCGTTGTTGAGCGAGGAGATGTCAGACGACGTGGCTCCGTCGAGCGCGCCCTCGAGCTCGTCGTCGATCGGGAATTTTCTGCCGATCAGCCGCTTGTCGTCGGAGTAGACCACCTGGCCGTTGCGGCTCCACACCTTGACCCGCACCACCCGGTCGGCGAGGCGCTCCGCGCGGAGCGCCGTGTCCACGCGTTCCACGTCGGTTTCATGAAGGCCGTCGCGCAGCGCGCGCGAGGAGATCAGCGGTTCGATCCCGAAGCGCGCGGTCACGATCGCCACGTCGCGGACGTTGGCGAGCGCATCCTGGCGGATGCGGCTGCCGATCTCGAGCGTGAGCACGACGCCGAGCGCCGCAAGCGACAGGCTCGAGAGGATCGCGAACGTTGCGACGAGGCTGTTACGTGGCCTGAACCTCATCGTTGCGTCACTGATCGGCCAAAGGCCGCCCGCGCTTGACGCGATCGCCCTGGATTTGGACGCGCGCGTAGGGGCGCGCGCGAGGCCGCACGCGCGCGCCCACGCGCGCCGGGAACAACCCGCGCGCCGCGCGACCCGCGCGCCGCGCGTTCGGGGCGTCGCGCGGCGCCCGGGGCGGATCAGCCGGCCGCTGCGTCGAGGTACATCAGCGACCCGGGCGTCGTGAGCGTCTCGCCCGTCTCGAGAAGCGTCTTCAGGCCCGAGAGGATCATCATCCAGCCGCCGAACAGTTCCGCGTTCGCGTCCTCGCGCAGCTGGTCGTGGACAACGAGCAGCCTGCACGAGTCGCCCACCTGCTCGATCTCCCACGTGACCCGCGAGGTGCCCTCGGCCTTCACGTCATCGTTCCACAGCGCGTTGAAGCTCTGCACGAGACGCCGCGGCGGATCGACCTCGAGGTTCTCGCCCGCGATGATCGCGCCGCCCGGCCAGCGGCCTCCGGGCGCGGGTGTGCCCGTGTACGCCGACCCCTCCGTCCAGTCCGACTCCGCCACCACGCCGAACCGGTAGGCGGCCTGCATCTGTGGGTCGGTGATCGCCTGCCACAGGCGCTCAGGAGTGGTCTTGATGTAGATCTCGAATGTCTTTTGCATCGTCCTGTCCTCCAGTCTTTGCTTGAGCTCGCTCAACGACGCCGCCCACGGCTCCGCGTACTTGCTGACCCAGCGGTCGTGAACGAGACGGATGGGCACGGGGTTCAGGAAGTGGAGCTTCTCTCGGCCGCGCCTCCGAGTCACCACGAGGCCGGCCTGCTCGAGCACGCGCAGGTGCTTCATGACCCCGAAGCGGGTCATGGGCAGTCGCCCCTCGAGCGCGCTCAGCGTCTGGCCGTCCTCCCTGAAGAGCTCGTCGAGGAGGCTCCTGCGGGTGGGATCGGCGAGCGCCCTGAACACCTCGTCCATGACGCCGAGTATAGGTGACTAAACAGTCACCTGTCAACCAGACGGACACACCCCGGAGGTTTCGCCGGAGATGCGTAGTTTTGCGCCGCACAGGGAAGTAACCAGGTCAAGGAGGGACGCATTGGCGGGACGATATTCGCGGCGCGGAGAACGACGAGGCAGGCGCGTCGTGGTCGGCTTCGCATGCGCGCTGTGCACGCTCCCATGCACGGCGGCCCGCGGCGCCGCGCTGACCGGGCTCGTCCCGCCGGTCCCCGCCCCTGTGGCCGAAGCGGGGCCGCCGCTGGCAAGCGCGATCCAGTCGCTCCCCGTGCCCGCGACCGCACCGGCGAGCGCCGGCGCGCCCACCGCTCCGGCGCCCTCCGCGGGCACCGCAACGCCTTCCGCCGGCGCGCCCGCGCTCGGGCACGCAGCCGAACAGACCACCGCCGGCGCCGTAGGCACCCTGACCCACGGCGCTTCCGCGCCGAACCCCGCGCCCTCGCCCCCTGCTGCTCCGCAGCGCACGACGAGCGCCGGCCCCGCAGCCGCCCCGTCGGGCTCGTCACCCGCGAGCGTGGCACCCACCTCCGAAGTCCTCGAAGTGGTGCGCAGCGCACCGGCCGTCACAGGCGATGCGCTGAAACAGGCGGCCGGCGGCGCGACCCCGCAGGTCGAGACAGCACCCAGCGCGAGCCCGGCCGAGGCGGGCGCAGGCGGCGCTGGCACGCTCGCTAGCGGCGAAGTCGGCACGCTCAGCGGCGCGCTCGCGCGCGGCACGAGCCCATCGGCAGCGACTCGCGCGAGCGGCGAAGCGCTCGCAGGCGCCGCGTCCTCGAACGGCTCGGCCACGCCGGCCGCCGGCATCGCGCGCGGGGCGGGCGAAGCCGTCGCAGGCGTGCTTGCCGACGGGCCCTCCGCGACGGGTTCGCCGTCCCGAGCGGCCGAAGACGCTACAGGCGCTCTCGCCCGTGGGCTCGCAGCTGCCGGCGGGATCGCGCAGCCATCCGGAGGCCTCGAGAGCGCCTCCGGAGCCGTGGCCGGCGGCGTCGGTAACGCGCTTTCCGAACCTCCCACGGCACCGCTCCGCACCCTCACCGAACCGGTCGGCGCACTCACGCGCACCCTCACCGAACCTCCCACGGCACCGCTCCGCACCCTCACCGAACCGGTCGGCGCGCTCACGCGCACCCTCACCGAACCTCCCACGGCACCGCTCCGCACCCTCACCGAACCGGTCGGCGCGCTCACGCGCACCCTCACCGAACCCGTCAACACGCTCACCCACACCATCACCCCCGCCCTCACCGAACCCGTCAACACGCTCACCCACACCATCACCCCCGCCCTCACCGAACCCGTCAACACGCTCACCCACACCATCACCCCAGCCCTCACCGAACCCGTCAACACGCTCACCCACACCATCACCCCAGCCCTCACCGAACCCGTCAACACGCTCACCCACACCATCACCCCAGCCCTCACCGAACCCGTCAACACGCTCACCCACACCATCACCCCAGCCCTCACCGAACCCGTCAACACGCTCACCCACACCATCACCCCCGCCCTCACCGAAACGACGCGCGGGCTCACGGTCGCACTCGCCGAAGGGACCGCCTCGCTCACCGGGCGCCTCACGGAAACGGGGAGCCCGCTCAGCCGCCCCGTCGCGGAAGTGGCGCGCACGCTCACCGGCCCGTTGAGCGAAGCCGCGCGCACGCTCGCCGGCGGCCTCGCCGAAGCGTCGCGCTCGCTCACGGAACCCGCCGGCGCCCTGCTCGGCCAGGGCGCCTCCGAAGCGCTCGGCGCAATCGCGGACCCGGGCGCGCCGCAGCCGCCGCTCCCCCACCAGCCTGCGCCCGCCGCTCCGGTCGCGCCGCGCGTCCGCGTCGTGCCGGCGGCGGCCCCGAACGGCGCGGACACGCCCGCGCCGGCGCCGAAGTCACCCGCCGCGCAGCAGCCGCTGCCTCAGGCGTTGCCGCCCGTCGCGCAGGTGCAGCCAGCGATCTCGGCCGCGCAGCCGTCGCAGGCCGCCGTCAGCCGCGGTCGCGCACCTGCCGAGGCCGGCGGTGCCCCCGCACGCGCGCTCCCGGCCCTGTCCCTCACGGCCGTGCAGAGCGGCGGGCACCCGCCCGCGCAGGCGACAGCTTCGGCGCGCGGCGGCGAGGACGGAGCGCTGCAGGGCTCGAGCTCGCCGCCCTCGCCGGGCTCCTTTGCGCCGTCCGCCGCGGGAGGCCTGGGCGGCGCCGCTCCGATGCTGCTCCTGCTCGGGCTGGTCGCGCTCGGCGCGTGCGCGCCGCGCGTGCTGCGAAGACTTGAGCTCCCGCCGGCCCCCTTGCTGCCCGCGCCGGCGCAGCTGATCAGCGCTCGCCCGGACTAGCTCCTTCCGGGTCCGCATACGCGCGCCGGACGGACCGGTCCGGCGCACCTGAGTGAATTACCGAGCTCGAAAGGAGCTGAGCCTCATGGCAGCCCAACCCACGGTGGTGCCGTTCCGGCCTCGCCGCAGCCGTGCAACGGGACGCGATCCCGTCGCCGCACCCGCAACCGCATACGACCGTTCCCCCGGCGCGCCCGCGAGGCCGGGGCGCTCCGAAGGCGCCGACCGCACGCTGGTGCTGCGCGGCGCACTCGACCACGCAACCGCGATCGGGCTCGAGATCGCGATCGAGCGCGCGTGCGAGCTCAACCCCGGGCCACTCACGCTGGACCTGCGCGAGCTCGCGTCGATCGACTGGGCCGGCGTGATGGTGATCTCGTTCCGCTGCCGGCTGTGCCTGCAGCGCGGCCACGAGCTCACGCTGATCGCCGGCCCGCCGCAGGTGCAGGACGTGTTCGCGCACGCGGGGCTGCTCGGCGAGCTGCCGTTCGTAGAGTTCACGAGGGAATGCTGATCCGCCGCGAGCACGCCGCCGCGATCGCCATCGGACAGCTCTCGCACGCGTGGCTCTCGGGCCAGCTCGCGCGCGCGTGGGGAAACGAGCGCTTCCCCGCGGCCGACCCGCGCGAGGAGGTGGCGCTTGGAGCCGAGCAGCACGACATCGGCTGGGCGAGCTTCGACCTCGCGATCCCGTTCAACCCCGACACGGGCCTGCCGCTCAGCTTCCTCGAGTCGAGCCCCGAGCAGCACCTCGGCATCTGGCGCTCGGCGCCCGAGCGCCTGCTCAGCCAGAGCGCGCACGCGGCGCTCGTCGTATCGATGCACGGCCGTTCGCTCTCGGAACTGCGCGCGCGCAACATGCCCGACCAGGAGCCGCTGCTGCGCGGCCACATCGAGGAGGAGCGCGAGCGCCAGGAGCGCCTGTGCGAGCAGCTCGGGGTCTCCGCCGCGCAGGCCGAGCGCACGCGGCGCCAGATGTGGGCGTGGGATGGGCTGTCGCTCGCGCTGTGCCTCTCCTGGCGGCCGTTCACGCTGCGCGACGTGCCCGCAGGCGAGGGGCTGACCGACGTCGAGCTGCGCGATATCGGCGACGGCCCGGTGACGCTCGAGCCGTGGCCGTTCGCACACGAGCGCCTGTGCGTGCGCTGCGAGGCGCGGCGCCTGCGAGAGCGCTACGAGAGCGAGGAGGCGATGCGCGCCGCCCTCGCCGCGGCGCAGCCGTTCGCGCTCGAGTTCGAGCTGCGCGCCACCTGAGTCACCCGCGCAGATGCACGCCCGCCCCAGATCGGGGGGTTAACCCCGCACGACCGCGGAAACCCCCGGATCACTTTTGCAGACCCTGGTGTTTGGCTATGGCCATGACCCAGGACACCATCACCACCACGCCGGCCGACTGCACCACCGCCTGGTCGGCGCAGGAGACGCCCTTCAAAGAGTTGCTGTGCGCGGTCGACGGGAGCGACGAGAGCCTCGCCACGATCGAGCAGGCCGCCTCGCTCGCGGCGCCCGACGCGATGCTCACGCTCCTGCTCATCACCTCACACCGCTTTCTCGGCGACCACCGCGCGCCCGCGGTGTTGCCTACCGACGCCGAGCGGATGCTCAAGCGCGCGGTCGACATCGCCCGGCACGCCGGCGTCGAGTGCCGTGTGGAAGTGGACCCCGCGAGCCCGCCATCGCACGTGATCCTCGACTGGGCCGCCAACTACGACCTGCTCGCGATCGGGGCGCCCGCCACCAGCTGGTTCGGCGGGATGTTCCTCGGGGGCGTCGCCGCCGGCGCCGAGCGAAACTTCTCGACACCGCTGCTGATCGGACGCGCGATGGCGCCGCGCACCGCGCGCCCGCGCGTGCTGGTCGCGAGCGACGGCGGCGAGGGATCCGATGAGCTCGTGTCGCTCGCCGCGCGGATCGCCCGCGCACAACACGCCGAGGCCACGCTCGTGCACGCCATCGGCCCCGAGACGGGCTTTCACCCCCACCGCATCGAGCGCCAGGCGCACGAGCTCGAACGGGCGCTCGGAGGCGACAGCGAGGTGCTGATCGAGCCCGCCAGCGCCCGCGCGCTCGTCACCGAGACGGCGCGTGCGCTCAACGCGTCGCTCGTCGTGATGAGCAGCCGCAGGCTGAGCGGCGCGCACGCGGTGGGAAGCGTGAGCCGCCGCATGGTCCACCAGGGCCACTGCCCCGTGCTGCTCGTCCCGCCCGAGAAGCTGCTCCCCCCGGACGGTGATCAGCAGGCGCGCGCCGGGGCGCTCTGATGAGCGAGCACCTCAGCGCGCTCGACGCGACCTTCCTCGAGCTCGAGGAGGCCGATGAGAGCGCTCACATGCACATCGGCGGGATCATGGTGTTCGACCCCGTCCCCGGCGGCGGCGTGCCCACCGTGGAGCAGGTGCGCGAGCTGCTCGGCTCGCGCCTCTCGAGCCTCCCGCGCTACCGCCGCCGGCTCTCGCAGGCGCACACCGGCGGGCTGACGTGGCCGGCGTGGGAGGACGACCCCAACTTCGACCTGGACATCCACGTGACGCGCGCCGCGATCCCCGCCCCGGGCGGCGAGCAGCAGCTCGGAGAATGGGCGTCCTCGTGGTTCTCGCAGCGCCTCGACCGGCACCGCCCGCTATGGGAGAACGTGCTGCTCGAGGGGCTCGAGGGCGGCCGCTGGGCGCTCGCCAGCAAGACCCACCACTGCCTGGTGGACGGCGTGGGCTCGGTGGACGTGGCGCACCTGCTGCTCGACGCTTCGCCGAAGCCCGCCGCGCCGGGACCGCCGCACGCTTCGCCGAAGCCCGCCGCGCCGGGACCGCCGCCGGCCGCAGAGCGGGCACAGCCCCAGGAGCACGGCACGGCGGGCGGCGAGCGCCGGGGCCCGCTCGGCGCGCTCGCGCACGCGTGGGCCGGGCTGGTGCCCGTGGAATCGCTCGGGCACCTCGCCTACGCGGGCGTGCACGGAGCGCTGCATCCGCGCGAGACCCTCTCGGGGGCGCGCGCCGCGGTCGAGATGGTCATCCAGGACGAGCTGCACGGGGCGCCCCACACGAGCCTCAACGACCCGATCGGCACGCGCCGGCGCTTCGAGGTCGTGCGCGTGCCGCTGGGCGAGCTCAAGGAGATCCGCTCGGCGCTCGGCGGCACCGTCAACGACGTGGTGCTCACGGCCACCGCGAGCGGCCTGCGCGCGCTGCTGAAGTCGCGCGACGAGAAGCTGCCCGAGGGCGGCATGCGCGCGATGGTGCCGATGAACGTGCGCCAGGCGAGCGATCACCTCGCGCTCGGCAACAAGGTCTCCTCGCTGTTCATCGACCTGCCCGTGCTGCACCCCGACCTGATGCGCCGCTACAGCGAAACCTCGCGCGCGTCACGCGCGCTGAAGTCCGACGGGAAACAGGCCGCGGGCACCACAGCGGTGCTCGACATCGCGGGCCTCGCGCCGCCGGTGCTGCACTCCGCGCTCGCGCAGTCGCTGTACGCGACGAGGCTGTTCAACCTCACGATCACCAACGTCCCCGGGCCGCAGCAGCCGCTGTACGCGTTCGGCGCGCGGATGCGCGAGATCCATCCGCTCGTGCCGCTCGCCGCCCAGCACGCCGTCGGCGTGGCGGTGCTGAGCTACGACGGCACGATGTTCTTCGGGATCGTCGCCGACCGCGACACGGTGCCCGACATCGACGTGATGATCGACGGCATCACGGGGTCGATCGCCGAGATGCTGGAGCGCGCCCGCGCCGCGCAGGCCGCGGCCGAGCGCGACGCGCGCAGCGCGAAGGACGCCGCTACGCTCCGGGCGTCGTGAACACGTCCGCGCCGAACGTGCTCGTCACGCTCGCCGCGTCCGCCAGCCTCGGCAGCTTGAACAGCGTCTCCCAGCTGGCCAGCGAGGAGTAGTGGTTGTATTCGACGGCGCTCACCGTTCCCGGTTTGATGAACGGCGAGATCAGCACCGCGCCGACGCGCCCCCCGCCCAGGCCGGTGATCCCCGGCAGCGGCGAGCCCGGGCCGGGTAGCTCTCCGCAGCACGATTCGGCGTCCGAGTCTTCACCCTCGTCGAAGGTGATCTCGAGCAGGCCGTTGCGCCGGAACGCTTCGGAGCCCGTGATCTTCGGCACCCACGTTTCCAGGAAGCGGTCGATGTCGGCCAGCGCCGACGCGCCGCTCGGCTCGTTCGTGCACGGGTAGTCGTGGCCGTCTTCGCACAGGTTCGGCGTGATCCACGAGAACGCAGGCGTCGTGCCGGGCCGCTGCAGGTCCGTGGCCAGGCCCGTCTCGCCGCGCAGCTTCGAAGCCGGCATTTCGCCGTTCGGGCCGCCCAGCGCCACGACGTGCTTGTCGCAGAACTTCGGTTCGTCGATCACCGAGTGGAAGTACACGAACGGGTTGTGGCGGGTCGCGTAGCCGTCGCCTTCCACAGCGCTCTGGGTTTCATCGCGGCCTTCCAGAGCGGGGTGCCCGCACGCCGCGCTCTCGCGCGCGGGGATGTTGCCCATGTCCTGGTCGTAGTCCTTCCAGCTCCTCCTCGCCGCCGAGAGCTGCGTGCCGATGTTCTGCACTTCCGCGGGATACACGCAGCCCGTGCCCGTCTCGACGCCGTCTTCGAGCATCGCGCCGCCGATGAAGTCGTCGAACAGCTGGCAGTCCGCCTGGTTCTGCGCGTTCGGCGGCTGGCCCGAGACGACCGAGATGTAGTTGTCGTTGCTCGCGTGTCCCGTCGCGTAGTAGTTCTCGAGCAGCGCGCCCTGCGCCGGGAGAGTTTCGGCGAGATACGGGTCCGCCGACGGTTCTTCGAAGGTCTTCGTGCTGCTCTCGTTCTCGAGCATGATCACGAACACGTGGCCCACGTGCGGGAGCTTGAACGGCCGCGTGCGCGCGGCCGCGGCGCGGGCGTTCGCCTTCGAGCGCGCAGGTGCGCCGGTGCGCAACGCAGCCTGCGCGCTCGAGGCCGTCGGCGGGCACAGCAGCGCCAGCGCCGCTGCGCCCCCCACGATCAGACGGGGCAGCCGGAGGATCACGTGCTCTGCGCCGCTTCGGTGGGCGCGGGAGGTTCCGCGAGCGTCGGCGGTTCCATGAACGCCGCGTTGCTCGTGTCGAGGAAGTCCATCACCGTCTTCGCGTTCGCGTCCCTGTAGGTGAGGCGCGGCAGGTTCCACTTCGCCTCCACCGTCGCGAGGAACGACGTGTGGTCGTGGGTGATGTTCGTGACCGCGTTCGGCTTCGAGTACGGAGACGCCACGATCCCGGGCACGCGCGGCCCGTAGATGTTGTATTTGCCGGGCACGTCGCCTTCCTGCAGTTCCGGCTGGATCGAGTCGGGTTCGATCGCGGGCGGCACCTTCACGTGGTCGTAGTAGCCGCCGTGCTCGTCGTAGGTGTAGATCAAGAGCGTGCGCGGCCACGCGGGCGATTCCAGGATCGCCCTGACCGTCTGGTAGGCCCAGTACTCGCCGTATGACATGTCCTGGGGGTCCTCCTCGTCGCCGCCGGTGGTTTCGAGCTTGTCCGCGATCGGCGCGAGCAGCGGCAGCGAGGCGAGCGGCGCGCCCACGTCGCCGAGCACGCCGAACTCGGGATCGACGAGCGATACCGACGGCAGCGTGCCCGCTTTGCACGCCGCGTAGAACTGCGCGATCGGCGCGATGTTCGTGGGGTGATTCTCGATCGTCGAGGGGATGATCCCGGTCGACGGCAGGTCGGTGAAGTAGTTCATCCAGCTGATCCCGTAGGTGCTCAGCCGGTCCCAGATCGTGCCGTTCGGCGGCGGCGGGTCCTCGAGGCTTTCGTTGTCGGTGGAGATATTGCCGTACGCGGTGCCCGCGCTCAGGAAGCGGCGGTTGGGGTAGGTCTGGCACGGCGCCGAGCAGAACCAGCGGTTGGCCGAGCAGAACGTGCCCGCCAGCGAGTAGATGAACGGCAGCACTTCCGGCGTCCAGTAGCCCATCGGCTGGTCGTTGCCCACCGAGCGCACGAACCCGTCCATCCTGCCGCCGTCGATCTGGGTGTGCGTGGCGTTCCAGCTCTGCGACACGCCCGTCCCCTGCGCGGTGGTCGGCAACGGGAAGCTGCGCACGCGCGAGCCGTCGATCGCGCGGTTGCTGTTGAGCGCCACGCCCTGCGCGTTGAAGCGCAGGCCGTGCGCCTTCGGCTGGCCGTGCAGCGCGAGCGCTCCGAGCGCGTTGTCGAAGGAGTGGTTCTCCATCATGATCACCACCAGGTGGTCGAACGGCATCGCCTCGTTCACCGTGCCTGGCGGCAGCTTCGGGTAGGGCAGCGTGTCGGGCTGGTGGATCGTCGCGCCCGCAGCCTGAGCGACGCGCCACAGCGAGCCGCTCGAAAGGCCGGCCGCGGCCGCGCCCCAAGTGCCGCCCTTGCGCAGGAACGCGCGGCGCGTGTGCGATTTGCGCTCTGACTCGCGTCGATTCTCTTCCAAGGATCGTCCTCTCTCGCGGGCTGTGAAAGGCCGGGCGCGCGCTACCCCCGTGCGCACCTGCCTCGTGGGCTGTACTACCCGTTTTCCCCCGGCTCAGACGCCCGCCGGTGAAGATCCTGTGAGCGCCCGCAACGCGCGCGGCGCCCACGCCCGCCGCGCCGGGCGCGCCCCGCGCGCGCCGTGAGCGGCCCCGCGACGGCCCCATCGGTTAGGTTCGTGGCGTGCCGAACGTCCGCGAGGCCACCTTCGAGCTGCTCCGCAAGCACCGCATGACGACGATCTTCGGCAACCCCGGCTCGACCGAGTTGCCGATGCTCGCGGGCTTCCCCGAGGACTTCCGCTACGTGCTCGGTTTGCAGGAGCTCGTGGTGCTCGGGATGGCCGACGGGTTCGCGGCCGCGAGCGGGCGTCCGGCCCACGCGAACCTGCACACCGCGCCCGGCGTGGGCAACGCGGTCGGCGGGATCTTCAACGCCCAGGCCAACCACTCGCCGTTGCTGATCACTGCGGGCCAGCAGGTCCGCGCGCAGGTCACGATGGAGGCCACGCTCACCAACCGCGACGCCCTCCAGGGCCCCGCGCCGTACGTGAAGTGGAGCTTCGAGCCGCCCCGCGCGCAGGACGTGCCCCAGGCGATCGCGCGGGCGATCCACCACGCGTGGCTTCCACCGCGCGGGCCCGCGTTCGTGTCGATCCCGATGGACGACTGGGACGCGGAGGCCGACCCCGACGCGGCGCGCAACGCGCTCGCCCGCGCGCTGCCCGCGCCGCCCGCGCCCGACCCCGAAGCGCTCGCCGAACTCGCGGGCCTCCTGCACGAGGCGAGCAACCCCGTGCTCGTCGCGGGGCCCGATATCGACGCGAGCGGGGCCTGGAACGCCGCGGTGGCGCTCGCCGAGAAGCAGCGGCTGCCGGTGTGGTCCACGCCCGCCGCCGGCGCCGGGCGGATCGGCTTCCCCGAGGATCACCCCGCCTTCCAGGGCGTGCTGCCGCCCGCGATCGGGCCGGTCTCGGAAGTGCTCGCGGGCCACGACCTCGTGCTCGTGGCGGGCTCTGCCGTCTTTCCGTACTACCCCTACGTTCCCGGCCCGCTGCTGCCCGAGGGCGCGCGCCTCGTGCAGCTCACGAGCGACCCCGCCGAGGCCGCGCGCGCGCCCATGGGCGACGCGATCGTGGGCGACGTGGCGCTCGCGCTCGACGGGCTGCTCGAGCTGCTCGGCCCCTCGGGCCGCGAGCAGCCGCCCGCCCGCCCCGCGCCCGGCGAGCCCGCCGAGACCGAGCCGATCAGCGGGTCCGCCGCGATGGCCGCGCTCGCGGACGTGTGGCCGCAGGACGCGATCGCGGTGCTCGAGGCGCCGTCGAGCACCATGGCGCTGCGCAACCGGCTGCGCCTGTCACGGCCCGGGAGCTACTTCTTCAGCGCGAGCGGCGGGCTCGGCTACGGCATCGCCGCCGCGGTCGGCGTGAAGCTCGCGCAGCCGCAGCGGCCGGTCGTGTGCGTGCTCGGCGAGGGCTCCGCGCAGTACGGCATCACCGCGCTGTGGACCGCCGCGGCCTACCAGGTGCCGGTCACGTTCCTGGTGCTGCGCAACAGCGAGTACATGATCCTCAAGTGGTTCGCCGAGCTCGAGCAGATCGGCGCGGCGCCGGGGCTCGAGCTGCCCGGCGTGGACGTCGCGGCGGTGGCCAACGCCTACGGCGTGCCCGCGCGCGAGGTGTCCGGCCGCGAGGAGCTCACGGTGACGCTGCGCTCCGCGATGGCCGAGCCGCGCGGCCCGGAGCTCGTGCAGGTGCAGGTCGCGAGCGGCATGTGGCTGGAGTGAGCCGGGCGCCCCGGCGGGGGCCGCGCGGCCGCTACACCGGCGCGCCGCGCACGTGCTCGGCGAAGAACGCGAGCATCCGCTTCCAGCCGTCCTCGGCCGCCTGCTCGTCGTAGCCCACCGCCATCGGCGTGGGCACGCGCGCGAGCCACCCCTGCCAGCCGTCCACGCGCGAGAAGAACGAGTGGCCCACGCCGTCGTAGGTCTTCACGTCGTGCGCCACGCCGAGCTCGCCCAGGTGGCGCTCCAGCAGGCGCGCCATGCCCGCGCCCACCATGCGGTCCTTGGACCCGTAGCTCGCGACCACCGGGCACACGCCGTCGAGCTCCGAGCGCTCGCGCGGCACCATGCCGTAGTTGACCGCCGCCGCCGCGTAGCCCGGGTCGGTGCCCGCGATCAGCGCGAAGCCGCCGCCCTGGCAGAAGCCCGCGAGCGCGATGCGGCCCTCGTCCACCTCCGCGCGCGAGGAGAGCGCCTCGCGGGTGGCGTGGATGTCGGCGATCTCGCGCCCCACGCTGCCGCGCGTCATGTCCACGAGCACGCGCGTCAGGCACACGATGCGCGTGCCGTGCGAGTACAGGTTCGGCGCCATCGCCGCGTAGCCCTCGCGCGCGAAGCGCGCCGCTATGCGGCGGATGTCGTCGTTCAGCCCGAACGACTCGTGCAGCACCACCACGCCCGGATGCGGACCGGCCCCCGGCGGGAGGAACAGCTCCGCGTCGATGCCGTGCCCGTCGCTCGTGGCCACCCGCACGCGCTGTCCGCTCTCGCCCATCGGCGTGGACCATAGCCCACCTCCGTGCGTGTCTAAGATGCCGCCTGCGCCGCCCGGCGCGACACCCGGAGGGAGAGGAACCGCATGACCGATCGCAACCGCCGCCTCGTGCTCGCGCAGCGGCCCTCAGGCATGGTCGACGAGCAGACGATCCGCATCGAGGAGGAGGACGTGCCCTCCCCCGGCGCCGGCGAGGCGCTCGCGCGCGTGCGCTGGCTCTCGATCGACCCCACGATCCGCACGTGGATGGACGACGCGCCCGGCTACCTGCCGCCGATCGGCGTGGGCGAGCTGATTCGCGGCGGCGGCATCGCGGAGGTCGTGGAGAGCAACTGCGACGCCTACACGACCGGGCAGCTGCTGTTCGGCATGACCGGCTGGCAGGACTACGTGATCGCCGATCAGGGCGAGCGCGCGATGCAGCCGATCCCCGACGGCGTCTCCCCCACGACCGCGCTCGGGATCCTCGGCATCACCGGCCTCACCGCGTACTTCGGGATGCTCGACGTGGGCCGCGTGCAGGAGGGCGACGTGGTCGTGGTCTCGGGCGCCGCCGGCGCCACCGGCTCGACCGCGGGGCAGATCGCGAGGATCAAGGGCGCCGCCAAGGTGATCGGCATCGCCGGCGGCCCCGAGAAGTGCGCGCGCATCGTCGACGAGCTCGGCTTCGACGCCGCGATCGACTACAAGGCGGGCAACGTGGGCCAGCGGCTGCGCGAGCTCGCGCCCGACGGGATCGACCTGTTCTTCGACAACGTCGGCGGCGAGATCCTCGACGCGTGCCTCGCCAACCTCGCGCTGCGAGGGCGCATCGCGCTGTGCGGCGCGATCTCCGGCTACAACGACCGCGCCAACGCGCGCGGGCCCGGCAACTACTCGATGCTCATCATCAAGCGCGGGCGCATGGAGGGCTTCCTCATCCTCGACTACTTCGCCCGCTTCGCCGAGGCGCAGGCCGAGCTCGCCGGCTGGCTCGCCGCGGGCGAGCTGAAGGCGGCAGAGCACGTCGTCGAGGGGCTCGAGCACGCGCCCGACGCGCTCAACCTGCTGTTCACCGGCGGCAACACCGGCAAGGTGATGGTGCGCGTGTAGCGCGCATCCCCGCCGGAGCGCGGCGCCGCCTGCCGCCGCGCGCGACCCGCCGAGGCGCGAAGCGCCTCCATCAAGTCATTTGAGGCGAACCGGCAGGCGCTTGAGCTGGTTGATGAACAGCGATTCGACCATCACCGGCCGGCCGTCGAGCGCGATGTTGGGGTAGCGCGCGAGTGTCTCCTCGATCAGGATGCGCAGCTCGAGGCGTGCGAGCGCGGTGCCGAGGCAGAAGTGCCTGCCGCCCGCGCCGAACGCCTGGTGCTCGGCTTTGCGCATCAGGTCGAAACGGTCCGGGTCCTCATAGCGCGTCTCGTCGCGATTCGATGACACGTACCACATCACCACCTTCTCGCCCTTCTTGATCTGCTGCCCGTGAAGCTCCGTGTCGGCGGTCGCCGTGCGCCGGAAATGAGCGAACGCCGGGAACATGCGCAGCGACTCCTCCACCGCGTCCGGCACGAGCGAGGGGTCATCCAGCAGCATCTGCTTCTGCTCGGGGTCTTCCATCAGCGCGCGCATCCCCGAGCAGTACGTCGCCTTCGTCGAGTCGTTGCCCGCCGCCATCAGCAGGAAGAAGCCCATCACGATCTCGTGCTCCTCGAGCTTCGAACCTTCGACTTCCGCATGCACCAGCACGCTCGTCAGATCGTCTGTGGGGCTCTCGATCCGCTCCGCGATCAGCTTGCGGCAGCGCTCGAAGATCTCCGGCACGTCTTTCTCGACCGCGCCCTCGAAGCCGTCCGGGTTGAGGTCCGGGTCGGCCGCGCCGAGCGTCGAGTTCATTAGGCGCGCCCAGATCGCGTCGTCCGCCTCGGGGACGCCCATGAAGCTGCCGATCACGCGCGAGACCACCGGCTGGGCCACGTCGTTGACGAGGTCGCACTCCTCGCGGCCGTCGAGGCGGTCGAGCACGCGGCGGGTGATCGCCCGGATCGCGTCCTCGTGCGCGGCGATCCGCTTCGGCGTGAAGCCCATCTGGAAGAGCGCCTTCAGCCGGTCGTGCTTCGGCGGGTCCATCCCGATGAACATCGCCCGCGCGAGCTCGATCGGAAAGCCCGCTGCCGCCACCAGCACGCCCCCCGCTTCTGAGGAGTAGGTCTCCCAGTCGCGGCTGACCGTGTGGATGTCATCCGCGGTCGTCACCGACCAGAAGCCGGCCTCCTCGGGGAACTCCTCGAAGCTCTCGGTCCAGTGGAGCGGACAGCCCTTGCGCAGCTCCTTGAACAGCGCGTACGGAGGGCCGTCCTCCCACAGCTCCTCCTCGGTGAGTTCGATGTCCTTCAGGTCACGATCTACCGTCGCCATGTCTCAACCTCCACTCGCCACTCGGGATGGGCCTGGGATGATACTGGCCGCCTGGCCAGTTTTGCGCGCCCGAGGAGGCGCCTCGCCGAGGACCTCCTCGAGCAGGTCGACGTACTCGCCGAGGTGGCGCGAGCCCAGGAACTTATTGCGGACACGGGCCTGCGCGGCCTCCCCCATGCGCTCCGAACGGTGCGGGTCGGCGAGCAGCGCGCTCACGCGCGCGCCGAACGCCGCGATGTCGGTGGGCTCGACGAGGAAGCCCGTGCGGCCGTCCTCGATCTGGTCGCTGATGCCGCCGATGTCCGACGCGACCACCGGGCGCCCCTTCCACATGGCCTCCGTCACGGTCAGCCCGAAGCCCTCGGCAAGGCTCTTCTGCGCGACCACGTCGGTGCGGCGCTGAAGCGCGTTGACGATCACCGCGTTCTCGTCGGGATCGGCCATCGGCAGCAGCGCCAGGTGGACGCGCCTGCGAACGCTCCGCGGCAGCTCAGACCAGGCGGCCTGCACTTCCGCGAACACCTCCGCGCCCTCCGGATCGTCGGCCACCGCGGCGACCTCGGGGCCCGCGAGCAGCAGGTGCGGATCCTCCTCGTGGTGCACGTGCTCGACGAACCCCGCGAGCACACCGAGCGGATCCTTGAGCCGGTCCCAGCGCGAGATCTGCGCGACCAGCGGCACATCGAGGCGCAGCTGGTACTCCTCGACGCGCGTGGCCTGCGAGCGCACGAGGCCCACGCTCCCGTCGAGCCGCTCGAACGCCGCCCGCGAGCCATGGTGCTGATCGGCGGCGAGGCCCGCGGCGCGCAGCACCGCCGTCACCGTCGTGAACGCCATACCGTGGTTCTTCGGCGAGAACGCGTCGATCGACGGCGCGATCACGTGCAGCTTCGCGGGGTCGAGCCCCTCCCACACGTATGCGAGCCGCGAGAACACGTACGCGTCCGCGTGCTCGACGTAGCTCAACAGGAACCGCCAGGCCTCGCGCGCGCGGTCGTTCGGCACGTCCGCCCCCACGTGCGCCCGCCACATCACCTTCGCGCCGGTGCGCTTCAGCGGCTCGATCATCGCCGCGGTCTGCGGATCGTGCAGCAGCACCACATCCTCGGGACCCAGCTGTCCCGCCATCTGCTCCGCGTTCGCCGCGCAGCAGCGCTCGTAGATCGCCTGCTCCGCCTCGCCCAGCGGACCGCCGTCGCCGGCGAAGCCGTGCAGCCGGTTGTGCAGCCGCTTGGTGACGCGGAAGAAGTCCGGGTCGCCTTCGATGACCGCCCAGCGCACGTCCAGCCCCCCGCCGCGCGCGTAACCGATCAGCGAGTTGAGCAGCTCCGCGACCCCGCCGCCGCGCGCCGTCGAGTTGACGTTCCAGAAGCTGCGCGAGCTGAGCAGCTCGCGTCCGCGCACGATCGTGTGCTGGAAGCGCTCGATCGCCTCGGGCGCGAGCACGTCGAGGAAGCGCTCGGGGTCGAGTGGAGTGACGTTGACCTCCTCCAGCCCCATCGCACGAGGATAGTCCTCCTGCGCGCCGCCAACGAGGAGGAGCCCGTAGTGCGCGGCTCGCGCGCGGCTGTAGGCTGTTGACCGCCTGCGGCCACGAGGGAGGAACGATGAGCGAGGAGCCGGTGAAGTACCTGCTGTCCGAGCGCGACATACCCGCGCAATGGGTCAACCTGCTCGTGGACCTGCCCGGCGAGCCGTTGCCGCCGCTTCACCCCGGCACGCTCGAGCCCGCGGGGCCGCCCGACCTCACGCCGATCTTCCCGATGGGGCTGATCGAACAGGAGGTCTCGCAGGAGCCGTTCGTGCAGATCCCCGAGGAGGTGCTCGCGGCATACCGCCTGTGGCGGCCCACGCCGCTGTTCCGCGCGCGGCGGCTCGAGCGCGAGCTCGACACCCCCGCGCACATCTACTACAAGTACGAGGGCGTCTCGCCGGCGGGCTCGCACAAGCCCAACACCGCGGTGCCGCAGGCGTACGAGAACAGGCGCGCGGGCGTGAAGCGCCTGTCCACGGAGACCGGCGCGGGGCAGTGGGGCTCCTCGCTCGCGTTCGCGTGCTCGCTGTTCGGGCTCGAGTGCGAGGTGTTCATGGTGGGCTCCTCGTACGACCAGAAGCCCTACAGGCGCTCGATGATGCAGACGTGGGGCGCCACGGTGCACCGCTCGCCCAGCGAGCTCACCGAGTCGGGGCGTTCGCAGCAGCAGCACCCCACGGGCTCGCTCGGGATCGCGATCTCCGAGGCGGTCGAGGTGGCGGGCGGCCGCGAGGACACCAACTACGCGCTCGGCTCGGTGCTCAACCACGTGCTGCTGCACCAGACGGTGATCGGCCAGGAGGCGATCGCGCAGATGCAGATGGCGGGCGAGATGCCCGACGTGGTGGTGGGCTGCGTGGGCGGCGGGTCGAACTTCGCGGGGCTCGCCTTCCCGTTCGCGCGCGGCGTGTTGCGCGGCGAGACGAAGATGCGCTTCGTGGCCGCGGAGCCGAGCGCGTGCCCCACCCTCACCCGCGGCTCCTACCGCTACGACTTCGGCGACACCTCCGGGCTGACGCCGCTGATGGCGATGTACACGCTCGGTCACGACTTCGTGCCGGCGCCGGTGCACGCGGGCGGCCTGCGCTACCACGGCGACGCGCCGATGCTGTGCGGGCTCGTGCGCGCGGGCGTGGTGGAGGCGCGCGCGTACCGGCAGAACGAGACGTTCGAGGCGGCGGTGCGCTTCGCGCGCTGCGAGGGCATCATCCCCGCGCCCGAGCCCGCGCACGCGATCCGCGCGGTGATGGAGGAGGCGGACGCGGCGCGCGAGGCCGGCGAGCAGCGCGTGATCCTGTTCGGGCTGTGCGGCCACGGCAACTTCGACCTCGCCGCCTACGACGCGTACCTCGCGGGCGAACTCGAGGACCCGGAGTTCTCGGAGGCGGAGATGAACGACGCGCTCGAGCGCCTGCCCAAGGCGCCCGCGATCGCCTGAACGCGCGCCCGCGATCGCCTGAAGCTCTCGTCCGCCGGGCGGGTGCTGCAGACTGGCGGGATGTGAGCGCCGCCCGCTCCTCCGCGTCCGCCCAGCCCAACGTGCCGGGCCGCGGCATCGTGGCCTCCTATGGCGTGCGCTTCTGGGCGCTGGTGACGCTCGTGGGCGTCGGCGCGGGGCTCGGCGCGGCGGCGTTCGTGGAACTGCTGCACGCGGTGCAGCACGTGGCGTGGGGATACGACACGGGCCAGTTCCTCGAAGGCGTGGAGCACACCGCTGCGGCGCGGCGCGTGGTGGTGCTGGTGGTGGGAGGCGCGATTGCCGGCGGCGGCGCGCTGGTGCTCGCGCGCTCCAGCCTGGGCGCGGGCGACGTGGTGGACGCTCTGTGGCTGCGCGGCGCGCGCCTGCCGCTGCTCGGCAGCATCCTGCGCGGCGTGCACTCGATCGTGCTGGTGGCGCTGGGCGCGTCGCTCGGGCGCGAGGGCGCGCCGCAGCAGGCGGGCGCGGCGATCGCGAGCACGCTCTCGCAGCGCGCGGGCGTGCCCGACTGGCAGCGTCGGCTGCTGGTGGCGTGCGGCGCGGGCGCGGGCTTCGCGGCGGTCTACAACGTGCCGCTGGGCGGCGCGCTGTTCGCGCTCGAGGTGCTGCTCGGAACGATCACGCTGCCGCTCGTTCTGCCGGCGCTCGCGACCGCGCTGATCGCCACGGTGGTGGCGTGGACGTTCCTGCCGGACGCGCCCACCTACCTGATCCCGTCCTATCCCATCAGCGCCACGCAGGTGGTGTGGGCGCTCGTGATCGGCCCGCTCGCGGGCCTCGCCGCGGTGGGCTACATCCGGCTGATCGCGCTCGCGAGCCGGCTGCGCCCCTCGACGGCGCGCTCGCGCGTGCTCACGCCGCTTGTGGTGTTCGCGGCGCTCGGGGCGGTCGCGATCGCGTACCCGCAGATCCTCGGCAACGGCAAGAACATCGTGCAGCTGGCCGCCGTGGCGGGCTTCGGCGCGGGCCTCGTCGCGATCCTGCTCGCGCTCAAGCCGCTCGCGACCGCCGCGTGCCTCGCCAGCGGCGCGCCCGGCGGGCTGTTCACCCCCGTGCTCGCGTTCGGCGTGCTGTTCGGCGCGCTGCTCGGCGACGGATGGGCGCAGCTGTGGCCCGGCGCGCCGCTCGGCGCCTACGCGCTGATCGGCGGCGCCGCGGTGCTCGGCGCGGCGATGCAGGGGCCGCTCGCGGCGATTGTGCTGGTGCTGGAGCTCACGCGCGGCTACTCGCTGATCGTGCCGATCGTGCTCGCGGTCGTGGAGGCCACCGTGATCGCGAGGGTGGTGGGCGTGCCCTCGATGTACTCCGCGCGGCTCGCGGCGCCCGGAGCGCACCCGCTGCCCGAGGAGCGCCCGGACTGGCAGGAGGAGGACCGCGACGCGCTGCCCGCGCTGCCGCCACGCGCGGGTGACGGGCGCCCGCCCGCGGACGTGGACGCGCCGGGCGACCTGCTGCCGGGCTCCTGGCCCGCGCCCTGAGGACGCGCGCCGCGCGCGGCACGCGCCGTGCAGCGATGGTTGCGACGCGTATGAGGTGGTACTACTGTCATATGCCCCGAGCGATCTGGACCGGAGCGATCAGCTTCGGCATGGTCACGGTGCCGGTGAAGCTCTACAGCGCGCTCAACCGCAAGAGCGTGCGCTTCCACCAGCTCTCCGGCAGGACCGGCGTGCGCATCCAGCAGAAGCGCGTGGATCCGCAGAGCGGCGAGGAGGTGCCCTACGAGGAGATCGTGAAGGGCTATGAGATCTCGCCGGAGCGCTACGTGGTGATCGAGCCGGGCGAGCTCGACGCGCTCGAGCCCAAGAAGACGAAGACGATCGAGATCGAGGACTTCGTGGAGCTGTCGGAGATCGACCCGATCTACTACGAGCACCCCTACTACCTCGCGCCGGGCACCGGCGGCGCGAAGCCCTACAGGCTGCTGCTCGACGCGATGCGCGAGACCGGCAAGGTGGCGATCGCGCGCGTGGTGATCCGCTCCAAGGAGCAGCTCGTGGCGGTGCGTCCGATGGGCGACGCGCTGGGCCTCGCCACGATGCTGTTCGCCGACGAAGTGCTTGCGCCCGACCGCCTCGACGAGCTGCAGGAGGTGGCCGACGTGAAGATCACGCCGCGCGAGCTCGACATCGCGAAGCAGCTCGTGGAATCGCTCGCGTCCGACTTCGAGCCCGAGCGCTACAGCGACACCTACCGCCAAGCGGTGCTCGAGATGATCGAGCGCAAGGCGCAGGGCGAGAAGATCTCGGTGCAGCCTCCGCCGGAGGAGTTGACGGCGCCCGCGCCCGATCTGATGAGCGCGCTGAAGGCGAGCCTCGACGCGGTGCGCGAGCGCGAATCCACCGGCGGCGCGCAGCGCAAACCCCGCAAACGCGCAGCCGCGAAAGCCGCGGCCAAAGCGCCCGCGAAAGGCCCCGCGAAGGGCGGCTCGAAGCCCAAGAGCGGGTCTGCCTCGGGCGCCAAGGCCGCGAGCTCCGCCGCCAAGCGGCCCGCGGCCAAGGCAAAGCCGAAAGCCTCGCGCGCCACCGCCAAACGCTAGGTGCCCACGCGGCGCGGCGCAGCGGACGGGCCGCGCGCGGAGAAGCCCGGCGGGCGGGCCGCGGAGAAGCCGGACGGGCAGGGGCGCCTCGCGCGCTACAGCGCGAAACGGGACTTCGAGGCGACGCCTGAGCCGAGCGGCGCGCGCCCCGGCAGGGGCTCGCGCGCGAAGGCGAACGCGAAGCCGAACGCGAAGACGACGAACGCGAAGCCGAACGCGAAGACGAAGGCGAACGCCAGGGCCAAGACGAAGGCGCCGCGCTTCGTGATCCACGAGCACAGCGCGAGGCGGCTGCACTGGGATCTGCGCCTCGAGCACGACGGCGCGCTGGCGTCGTGGGCGCTGCCGAAGGGGCTGCCGGAGGCGCCGAAGGACAATCGCTTCGCGGCGCACACGGAGGACCACCCGCTGGAGTACCTCGACTTCGAGGGCGAGATCCCGAAGGGCTCCTACGGCGCGGGCACGATCTCGATCTGGGACCGCGGCACGTTCGAGCCGCTCAAGTGGGAGCGGCGCAAGGTGGAGGTGGCGCTGCACGGCGAGCGCGTGAGCGGCCGCTACGCGCTGTTCCCGATCGAGCAGGGCGATGAGCCGAAGGACTGGATGATCCACCGCATGGACCCGCCTGCGGACCCGGCCGCGGAGCCGATGCCCGAGCGGCTCGCGCCGATGCTGGCGCGCGCGGGCGAGCTGCCCGGCGACGAGGACGAGCGCTGGGCGTATGAGATCAAGTGGGACGGCATCCGCGCGATCGCGTACTCGACGCCGGGGACGCTGCGCCTTCAGAGCCGCAACCTGATCGACATCACCGAGCGCTATCCGGAGCTCGCGCGGCTGAACCGCGCGCTGAGCTCGCACTCGGCGATCCTCGACGGCGAGATCGTGGCGCTCGACGAGCACGGGCGCCCGAGCTTCGGCGCGCTGCAGCAGCGCATGCAGGTGCAGAACGCGGCGCAGGCGAAGCGGCTCGCGGCGAGCAGGCGCGTGACGTACATGATCTTCGACCTGCTGTGGCTCGACGGCCACCCGCTGATGGGGCTCGCCTACGCGCAGCGGCGCGAGCGGCTGGAGGGCCTGTCGCTGCGCGGCGAGAGCTGGCAGACGCCGGAGTACGTGCGCGGCCACGGCCAGGCGCTGCTGGAGGCCGCGACCGAGCAGCGGCTCGAGGGCGTGGTGGCCAAGCGCATGGACTCGCTGTATGAGCCGGGCGCGCGCAGCCGCTTCTGGCTGAAGGTCAAGACGGTGCCCGAGCAGGAGTTCGTGATCGGCGGGTGGCTGCCGGGTAAGGGCAGGCGCAGGAGCACGGTGGGCGCGCTGCTGCTGGGCGTGCACGAGAGCGACGGATCGCTTCGCTACGTGGGCCGCGTGGGCACGGGCTTCTCAGATCGCGAGCTCGAGCGCCTCTCGCGCATGCTCGGGAAGCTCGAGCGAGACAGCTCGCCGTTCACCGCGCCCGGCCCAGCGCCGCCGCGCGAGGCGGTCTTCTGCGAGCCGCGGCTGGTCGCGCAGGTGCGCTTCAGCGAGTGGACGAGCGCGGGGCAGCTGCGCCAGCCGAGCTATCTGGGGCTGCGCGACGACAAGCCCGCGCGGGAGGTGGTGGCGGAGTTGCCGGGGCGCGCGCGCGAGCCTGACGCTCGGGGGCCGGCGAGGCCGCCGCGCGCGGCGGCGCGCGGCGCGCGCAGACCCAAGAGCCCGCTCGAGATAGAGGAGGCCGGCGCGGGCGCGCAGATCACGGTGGACGGCCGCGAGCTGAAGCTCTCGAACCTCGACAAGGTGCTGTATCCGCAGTCGGGCTTCTCAAAGCGCGAGCTGATCGGCTACTACGCCACGGTGGCGCAGGCGATGCTCGCGCACCTGCACGGCCGCGCGCTGACGGTGACGCGCTGGCCCGACGGCGTGGAGGGCAAGTCGTTCTTCCAGAAGCAGGCGCCGGCGCACCGTCCGGCGTGGGTGCGCACGGCGGCGCTGCAGGCGGGCTCGAAGCGCATCGACTACGTGCTCGCGGACGACCTGGCGACGCTCGTGTGGCTGGCGAACCTGGCGGCGCTCGAGCTGCACACGCCGCTCGCGCTCGCGGCCTCGCCGGAGCGCCCCACGGCGGTGGTGTTCGACCTCGACCCGGGGGCGCCGGCGGGCGTGATCGAGTGCGCGCGCGTGGCGCTGAAGCTGCACGGCATGTTCGAGAACCTGGGCCTTCGGAGCTTCGCCAAGACGTCGGGCTCGAAGGGCCTGCAGGTGTACGTGCCGCTCAACTCGCCGCGCGTGCGCTTCGAGCAGACGAAGTCCTTTGCGAAGGCGGTGGCGGAGGTGCTGGAGCACGACGAGCCGCAGCTGGTGGTCTCGCGCATGAGCAAGGCGCGGCGCACGGGCAGGGTGCTGATCGACTGGAGCCAGAACGACCGCAACAAGACGACGGTGTGCGTGTACTCGCTGCGCGCGGTGGCGCGCCCCACCGCGTCGACTCCGCTGCGCTGGGAGGAGGTGCGTGCGGCGGCGCGCAGCGGCGATCCGGAGCGGCTCGCGTTCGAGGCGCCGCAGGTGCTGGAGCGCGTGGCACGCGACGGCGATGGGTTCGCGCCGGTGCTCTCGCTGGTTCAGAAGCTTCCGAGTTTTTGATGAGCGCCTTCGGCGCTGCGGGGTTTCGCGCTGCGGGCCGCAAGCGCGCGCCTACTCGAAGCGCGGCTCGCTCCACCACGGCATGATCTGCGGGCAGCCCGTCGCTGACGCGGTCGGGGAAGCGCGCGGGGCGCTTCTCGAGGAACGAGGTGACGCCCTCGACGGCGTCGGCGGACTGACCGCGCGCGAACATGCCGCGCGAGTCGGCGCGGTGCGCGAGCATCGGGTGCTCGGCGCCGAGCATCCGCCACATCAGCTGGCGAGCGAGCGCGACCGACACGGGCGCGGTGTTCTCGGCGATCTCGCGCGCGAGCTCGCGCGCGGCGCCGAGCAGCTCGCCGGGCGGGTGCACGCTGCGCACGAGGCCGCGCTCGTGCGCCTCCTGCGCGCTGAACACGCGCCCGGTGGCCGCCCATTCCATCGCCTGGCTGATCCCGACGACGCGCGGCAGGAACCAGCTGGAGCAAGCCTCGGGGACGATGCCGCGGCGCGTGAACACGAAGCCCATGCGCGCCTCCTCGGAGGCGAGCCGCACGTCCATCGGCAGCGTCATGGTCGCGCCCACTCCCACCGCGGGCCCGTTGATCGCGGCGATCACGGGCTTGGTGGAGGCGAACACGCGCAGCGTGAACTGGCCGCCGTTGTCGCGCGGCCCGCCGCGCCCTCGGTGCACGCGCGTGCGGTAGTCGAACGTCTCGCCGCCGCGCGCCGAGGTCGGCGCCGGCGCAGAAGCCGCGCCCCGCGCCGGTCACGATCACCGCGCGCACGTCGTCGTCGGCGTCGGAGCGGTCGAACGCCGCGATCAGCTCGCGCCCCATCGTGGCGGTCCACGCGTTGAGGCGCTCGGGGCGGTTGAGCGTGATCGTGAGCACGCCCTGCGAGAGCTCCGTAGTGATCTGCTCGGGCGCCATCAGGGCGCACATACTGTCATGCGCGGCTCGCCGGCTCCGCGCGGGAGAGCTGGCGCCGGTAGGGGCCGCGGCCGGTCGCGCACCACGCGCCGCAGCGCGCGCCGAGCGCGAGCGCGTCGTCGAGCGCCATGCCGGCGCCGAGCGCGTAGGTGAAGCCCGCGACGAACGAGTCGCCGCAGCCGTAGGAGTCCTCGAGCGGCCCCGGCGGCTCGGCCGGCGCGAAGCGCCCGCCGCCGCCCGAGCGGCGCGTGTAGCGCCCGCCGCGCGCGCCTTCGGTGAAGACGATCAGCTCGGCCTCCTCGCGCGCGGGCGCGAGCGCCGCGAGCTCGATCTCGTCGCTCGCGCTCAGCACGATCGCGTCGAGCGGCACGCCGTGCCCGAGCGCGCTGCGCGCGCGCGGGCTCGCGACGAGCACGCGCGCGGCGCGGCGCGCCCAGCGCAGCGCCTGCACGTCGCCGGCGGTGAAGTAGATCGCGTCGAACGCGTGCTCCGCGCCCGCGGGCGCCCCGTGCGGCTCGAGCCGCTCGCCGAACGTCGTGATCGTGCGCTCGCCGCGCGCATCGACGAGCGTGACGGCGTCGCGGGTGGGCGCGTGGCGCAGCTGCGCCGCGACGTCCACGCCGAGCTCGCGCAGCCGCTCGATCGACCGGTGGCCGCGCTCGTCGTCGCCGAGCGCCGTGTGCAGCAGCGAGGAGCCCGCGAGGCGCGCGAGCTGCACCGACGCGACGCCGCCCGCGCCGGCGGGCTCTTCGAAGGGTTCCTGCGCGTGCACCACCTCGCCCGCGACGGGCACGTGCGCGACGCGCGCGAACTGCACCCACTCGACGTGGCCCACCACCGCCACCGTGCTCTCGCGCGTCTCGCGCACGCGCGCCAGTGTCACACACACGTGCGCGTGCTCCCCTGTAGCCTGCGCGCACCAACGATGAGCGAGACGGCGAGCGCGCAGCGGATACGAGACCGATGCCGTTCGCGGTGCTGATCGGCGTCGAGCTCGAGAGCGTGGACGTGGAGCTGGTGCGCGGCAGCATGCAGTGGTCGCCCGAGCGCTGCACCACCGGCGGGGTGCTGCACGGCGGCGCGCTGATGGCGCTGGCGGACACGTGCGGGGCGGTGTGCGCGTTCCTCAACCTGCCCCAGCGCTCGGACGGGCACGACCACGATCGAGTCGAAGACCAACTTCATGCGCGCGGTGACCGAGGGCGCGGTCAGCGCGACCTCGCGGCCGCTGCACCGCGGGCGAACGCTGATCGTGGTCGAGACGGAGCTCGCGCGCGAGGACGGCGAGCTCGCGGCGAAGGTGACGCAGACGCAGGCGTTCCGCTACCCGCGCGCCTGAAGCGCATACGATGCGCGCGATGCCCGAGCTGGTACTCGTCGACGAACCGGCGCCGCACGTTCGCCGGCTCACGCTCAACCGCCCGGAGCAGCTCAACGCGATGACCGCGGAGCTGTGCGAGGCGCTGCACATCGAGCTGCGCGAGATCGGCGCTCGAGCGCGCGTGCCGCGCGGTGATCCTGACGGGCGCGGGGCGCGGCTTCTGCGCGGGGCTCGACCTGCACGGCTACGGCGCGCGCGCCGGGCAACGACGGCACCGACGAGTCGCGCGACCGGCTCGCCAACCAGGAGCACATGTCGCGGCTCGTGCTGGGGCTGCGCGCGCTGCCGCAGCCGGTGATCGCCGCGGTGAACGGTCCCGCGGCGGGCCTCGGGATCGCGCTCGCGCTCGGCTGCGACATCCGCTACGCGGCCGCCGAGGCGGTGTTCCGCGTGGCGTTCATCAACATCGGCGTGTCCAACTGCGACATGGCCACGAGCTGGCTCCTGCCGCGGCTGATCGGCGCCTCGCGCGCGCACGAGCTGATGCTCACGGGGCGGCGCGTGAGACGCGCGAGGAGGCGCTGCGCATCGGCCTCGTCGCGGACGTGGTCGAGAACGAGAGCCTCGCCGGTCGCGCGATCGAGGCCGCGAGCCAGATCGCGTCGCTGTCGCCGTGGGGCGTGCGCCTGACCAAGCGCGGCATGTGGAGCGCGCTCGAGATCCCCTCCGAGCAGGCGGCGGTCGAGTACGAGGACCGCCAGCAGATCATGGCCACGTTCGGCAAGCGGCGTGCCGGAGGCGATCGAGGCGTTCCTGCAGAAGCGCCCGCCGGAGTTCGCGGACTGAGCCCGGTGGGCGACGACCTGTTCACGTCGAGGGCAAGAGCGCGCTCGTGACAGGCGGCTCGCGCGGCATCGGCCTGATGATCGCGCGCGGGCTGCTCGAGGGCGGGGCCCGGGTGATCGTCTCCTCGCGCAAGAGCGCGGACGTGCAGGCCGCCGCCGAGCAGCTCTCGCAGGTCGGCGACTGCGTGGCGGTGCCCGCCGACGTGTCGAGCCCCGAGGGCGCGGCGGCGCTCGCGCAGGCCACGCGCGAGCGCTTCCCGGAGCTCGACATCCTCGTCAACAACGCGGGCGCCACGTGGGGCGCGCCGCTCGAGGAGTTCCCGGCGAGCGGCTGGGACAAGGTGGCGCACACGAACGTCGAGGGGCTGTTCCACCTCACGGTGGCGCTCCTCGGAGAGCTGCGCGCGGCGGCGGACGCGGAGGACCCCGCGCGCGTGGTCAACATCGGCTCGGTCGACGGGCTGCGCGTGCCCTCGATGGAGAACTACAGCTACAGCGCGAGCAAGGCCGCGGTGCACATGCTCACCCGCCATCTCGCCAAGCGCCTGGCCTCCGAGCACATCACCGTCAACGCGATCGCGCCCGGGCCGTTCGAAAGCAAGATGCTCGCGTTCGTGCTCGACCAGCCCGAGGGCCGCCGCGCGCTCGAGCAGATGGTGCCGCTGCAGCGGATCGGGCGCCCCGACGACATGGCGGGGCTGATCCGCTTCCTGTGCTCGCGCGCGGGCTCCTACATGACCGGCGCGGTGATCCCGCTCGACGGCGGCATCGTCGGCTGCGGCTGAGCGCGGCCCGCTTCAGCGCGACAGCGCGATCCCGCCGGGGGTGGTGTACAGGCGGCGCCCCGACACGTAGCCCGGGTCGTGCTCGCGCGGCACATCGGCGACGGGAGCGCCGGGCAGCGCGCGCAGCTCGCGCACGTCCACCTCGCGCTCGCACGTGGGGCAGCGGACCTCGACGCGCACCTCCTCGCCGCAGGCGTCGTGCACGCAGCGCACGGGGCCGCGTCCCTCGGGCCACGTCCAGCGGTCCCCCCAGCGCATCAGCGCGAGCAGCGCGGGCACGAGCTCCTCGCCCTTCTGCGTGAGCACGTACTCCTCGCGGCGCGGGCGCTCCTGGTAGGGGCGCGTCTCGAGGATGCCCGCGGCCACCAGCGTGGCGAGCCGGTCGGCGAGCACGTTGGCGGAGATCTGCAGGTCCTCCTGGATCTCGCGGAAGCGCGTTAGCCCGTAGGCGACGTCGCGCAGGATCAGCGGCGTCCACCACTCGCCCGCGACGTCGAGCGCGTGCGCGATCGAGCATGGGTGCCGCGCGAGCGGCGTCCGCTTCATGTCGCTGCGCTCTTTAGCACGCCGCTCGGTCGCTCCATGTCACCCGCAAGTCTATCGCTTGCATAAGCGAATCAACTTATGGTACGGTCGCTTGCCTGAAAGAAGCGAGTCTCGCGCTTCAGCCCGCGCGGCTGCGTGTTGCGTGCTCGCACGGACGACAGGACGACAAGGAGGCCTTGACCCATGCCGATGCTGGACGCCTACATCCCCGCGGGAGCGCTCGCGCCGCAGGCCGAGCGGGACCTGCTCGCGACGCTCACCGACCTGCTGATCGCGAACGAGGGGGCCGACCCGCACAACCCGCAGGTACGCTCGATCGCGTGGGTGTTCGTGCACCGCCCCGACGCGGTGTACGTGGCGGGCGAGCCCGCCGAAATGCCGCGCTACCGCTTCGTCGCGTCGGTGCCCGAGGGGCAGTACGAGCCGGAGCGCCGCGAAGCGATGGCGCGCACGATCACCGACGCGGTGCTCGACGCGGAGCAGGGCCGCTTCGACCGCGACCCCGCGCGCGTGTGGGTGTTCACGCCGGAGGTGCCCGACGGCACGTGGGGCGCGCTCGGGCGGATCGTGACGCTCGCGGACATCGCGGCGTTCGCGACCGGCGACCCGGAGCGCGGGCGAAGCTACGCGGAGGAGCGCCTCTCCGCCAGGCGCGCGCCGGCGCTCGCCGGGTGAGCCACGGGCCGAGCCGCGGGGTGGCGCGCGTCCGGCGCGTCCCCCGCGGCGTGCGGCCCGCCTGGAGGAGAGAACCGCGGCGGGAACGCGCGTTGCGGCGCGCCTCGGTGGTGGGGCGCGCGGTTGCGTGCGCCGCGGATGCGTCTTATCAACGTAGGCCGACTTGACACACTTGCGCGCGTCGTCAATAACTCCCCGGGGGGGATTCGGCCCTTGCACAGGGGGGAAGGGCGAGGCGACGCATTGCAGCGCAGGGAAAGCAGAGTGCCGTGAGCACGTCCGTCACGGCGAGCGCACCGGCGCGCACGAGGCGCGTCTCATCGACCACGGCCGTGCTGGCTGTCGCGGTGCTGGGCACGTTCATGGCGTTCGTGGACGCCACGATCGTCAACATCGCGATCCCGAGCATCGCGCACCAGTTCCCCGACTCGAAGCTGTCGAGCGTCTCGTGGGTGCTGAACGCGTACAACATCGTCTTCGCGGCATTCCTCGTGGGCGGCGGCCAGCTCGCGGACCTGCTCGGCCGCAGGCGCGTGTTCTCGTTCGCGCTGCTCACGTTCACGACCGCCTCGGGGCTGTGCGCGGCGGCGCCCTCGCTGGGCCTGCTGGTGGCGGCGCGGCTGATCCAGGCGGCGGGCGCGGCGATGCTCGTGCCGAGCTCGCTCGCGATCGTGCTGGAGGCGCACAGGCCCCGCGAGCGCATGCACGCGGTGGCGCTGTGGGCGGCGGTGGCGGCGCTCGCGGCGGGCGTGGGGCCGCCGCTCGGCGGCCTGCTCGTGACCGCTTCGAACTGGCGGCTGGTGTTCCTCGTGAACATCCCCGTGGGCGCGCTCGCGCTCGTGCTGGGCCGCCGCGTGCTGGTCGAGAGCCGCGCTCCCGGCCGCAGGCGCGTGCCCGACCTGCTCGGCGCCTCGACGCTCGCGCTGGCGATCGCATCGCTGGTGCTCGGCGTGGTCAAGGGCGAGGAATGGGGCTGGTCGAGCGCGCGCGTGCTCGGGGCGTTCGCGGCGGCGCTCGTGCTCGGCGCGGGCTTCGTGCTGCGCTCGAGCCGGCACCGCGCGCCGGTGATCGACCTCGCGCTGCTGCGCATCCCCTCCTTCGCGCTGTCGAACGGCGCGACGCTCGTGATGGCGGCGGGCTTCTACGCATACACGCTGTGCAACGTGCTGTTCCTGACCGGCGTGTGGCGCTACTCGATCCTCAGGGCGGGCCTCGCGCTCACGCCGGGGCCGTTCACCGCGATGGCGGTGGCGATCCCGGCGAGCCGCCTGGTGGACCGCGTCGGGCACCGCAGGGTTGTGGTCCCCGGAGCGCTCGTGTGGGCCGCGGGCATGGCGTACTTCGCGACCACGCTCGGCGCACGCGCGGACTTCCTCGGCAAGCTGGCTGCCGGGGATGCTGATCCTGGGCATCGGCGCGGGCCTCAGCTTCCCCACGCTGAGCGGCGCGGCGGTGGGCTCTGTGCCGGGGCCGCGCTTCGCGCTCGCCACGGCGCTCAACTCGGTCTCGCGCCAGCTCGGGGCCGCGCTCGGCGTGGCGATCCTGATCGCGATCATCGGCAACCCGAGCCCGCTGCAGGCGCTGCACGCCTTCGACAACGGCTGGCGCTTCGCGGGCGGCTGCTTCCTCGCGGGCGCGCTCCTGTGCATGGCGCTGCGCGTGGCGCCGGCCGAGGAGAGCGAGGACTCCGAGCGCGCGCCGCGCGCGGGAGGCCACGCCGAGTGGGATGAGCCCGACGCGGAGGAGCTCCCGAGCCTCGCCGAAGCAGGCACCGATGACACACCGCCCGCTGCGCAGAGCACGGCCGACTTCCTGCGCCGCGTGCCGGTGTTCGCGGGCCTCGCGCCGGAGCTCCTCGAGGAGATCGCGGCGCTCGCGAGCAGCGTCACGCTCGCCGGCGGCGAGTGGCTGTTCCGCGAGGGCGATGACGCGGACGGCGTGTACGTGCGTGCGCCTCGGCCACCTGCAGGTGCTTCAGCAGGAGATTCCGATCAACACGATCACGCGCGGCGCCGTGCTCGGCGAGCTCGCGCTGCTCAACGACTCCGCGCGCAGCGCGTCGGTTCGCGCGATGCGCGACAGCGAGCTGCTGCGGATCGACAGGGACAGCTTCGAGGCGCTGCTGCGCTCCGAACCCGAGCTCGCGCTGGGCCTCACGCGGGTGCTGAGCGCGCAGCTGCAGGCGAGCCGCGCGATCCCGCCGGCGCGCCGCGCGCGGCCGGTGACGATCGCGCTGCGCTCGCTCTCGCCCGGCGTGCCGCTGCTCGAGCTGGCCGACGACCTCAGCCGGGCGCTGTGCGCCCGGGGCCGCGTCGCGGTGCTCTACCCGGAGGACGCGACCGCGGCGGCGGCGGCGACTCGGCCGGAACGGCGCCGCGCCGAGCGCGAGCTTCGCGCCGGTGGTGGAGCGCTGCGAGGAAGACCACGATCAGGTGCTGATGGTGTGCGGCGAGGGCGAGGGCGCGCGTGCCTGGAACGAGTTCTGCATCGCGCGCGCCGACCGGGTGCTGAGCGCGGTGGCCGGCAGGATCCCGGAGCAGTTCCCGCATGGCGCGGGCGCCGGCGCGGCGCTCGCGCCGATCGCGGGCGAGGAGCTGATCGCGTGGGATGTGAGGCCCGGCTCGGGCGAGCTCGGCGCGTGGGTCGAGCGGGTGCGGCCGGCGGGCGGTGTACGCGATCGGCGCGGACTCGCGCGGGCGCGACCTCGCGCGCGCGGCGCGCAGGCTCGGCGCGAGGGCGGTGGGCGTGGTGCTGAGCGGCGGCGGCGCGCGCGCGTTCGCGCACCTCGGCGTGCTCGAGGTGCTGCTCGGGCGCGGGGCTCGTGGCTGACCGCGTGGGCGGCGTGAGCATGGGCGCGTTCATCGGCGGGCTGCTGGCGAGCGGCTACGACAGCGCGGCGATGGACGCGTGCTGCTACGACGAGTGGGTCCGGCGCAACCCGATCAACGACTACACGCTGCCGCGCTACGGGCTGATCAAAGGGCACAAGGCCGAAGTGATGCTCGAGCGCGTGTTCGGCGAGCTGCGCCTCGAGGAGCTCGCGCGCACGTTCTACTGCGTGGCGGTGAACCTGCGCGGCAACGCGCTGGTGGTCGAGCGCTACGGGCCGATGCAGTTCGCGGTGGGCGCGAGCATGTGCCTGCCGCTGATCGCGCCGCCGCTGCGCCGCGATCGCGAGCTCCTGATCGACGGCTCGCTGCTCGACAACCTGCCGCTCGCTCCGATGAGCGTCATCGGGCGAGGGCCCGGTGCTGGCGATCGACATCAAGGGCGGCGCGGAGCGGCCCCATCCCGCCGCGGACGGCGCGCCCGAGGCGGGCTCGAACGCGCAGGAGCGCGAGGACGGCGCGCCCGCGCGGCGCGCGCGCGTGCCACCGCTGCCCGAGACGATGGCGCGGATCGCGCTGCTGAGCAGCGCCAACACCGACGAATCGGCGCGCCTGCATGCCGACATGACGATCCCCGTGCGGGTGCCGGGCGTGGGGCTGCTCGAGTTCCACCAGATCGACGCGGCGCGCGAGGCGGGCCGCCGCGCCGCGCGCGAGGCGCTCGAGGACGCGCCCGAGTGGCTGCTCGCCGGGGCGGGCGCCCGCGCGGGCCTCGCGGGCCGGCGCAGCGTGATCAGGGTCTAGCGGGAGGCGCGGCGCGGCCCGCGTCTCACACGGCGGCCGGCGCGCGCCGGCGGGCGCGCTCCCGCGCGTCCTGCGCCGCCTCGAGGCGCTCGCTGTGGCGCTCGCGCCAGTCGCCGCCGCCCCTGCGCGGCCGTTCGATGCGGTCGCCCGCGAGCTCCCACACGCGGCGCGCCGCGGAAGAGCGGTCGGCCACGCCGAGCTTGCGGAAGCCGTGCTCGAGGTGCTTGCCGACGGTGCGGCTGCTGATGCCGAGCTCGGCGGCGATGTGGTGGTTCGAGCGCCCGAGCGCCACCAGGCGCAGGACCTGGGCCTCGCGGCGGGTGGCGCCGGCGGCACGCAGCGCGTCGAGCAGTTCGGCGGTGGGCGCGGTCCCGCGCGAGCGCAGCGAGTCGAACGCGATCGCGTTCAGGTAGGCCTGGATCAGGAACGGGCGCGCGCGGTTGGCGAAGTCGCGCTCGGCGTCGGTGTAGTCGCGGCCGCCGCGGCTGAGCGCGATCGCGAGCACCCGGTCGTGGCTCGCGGGCAGCGTGAACGCGAGCTGGTACTCGACGCCGAGCGGCTTGTACACCTCGCGGTAGAGCTCGAGCCGGTGCAGCTCCGCGCGCGAGACCACGTCGGAGAAGCGGTAGGCGCGGCCGTCGAGCGTCTCGAGGTAGAAGCGCAGCAGCGGGTTCTGGTGGGCGTAGCGGTTCCAGCGCGTGTAGGAGGAGGCGGGCGCGTCGGGCTTCATGATCGCGATCGCGTCCTCGGGTCCGGGGCCTACGTCGTTGAGCGACACGTAGTCGGAGGGCAGCGCGCGGTGCAGCGCGTCGAGCAGCCCCCAGCGCAGCTCGTTCAGATCGAGCATCCCGCACACGTCGCCGATCAGCGCGAGCAAAGCGTCGGAGCCCTCGCGCGGGCGCTCGGGCGCGGCGGGCCCCGGGTGCCCGCTCGCCCCCGCCTGCGAGATGGAGCCGTTCGATGCGATCAGTTCTGTCACTAGTCCCCAGCTACCTGTGGCATACGCCGTGTTCGCGTACCCGCGGAGCCCGCGCCGCGCGCACGCCGCGCCGGCTACGCCGCCCGCGCGTACATCCATTTGTTCGGAAGGGAGCATATTCTGCGCGCGCGTGCTCCGCGCCGGCGGTGGAGCCGGCGACCCCGGGTCGCGCGCGTGCGCTCCCGCGTCGCGCCCCACGCGGGTTTGGCGCGCGCGCCGCGCGGGTATCAGCGCGAGACCGTAAGTGTCGGGAATCTGAAGGGGGATCCGAAGTTGACTCGCGTCGCGAAGTGCCTGTGCAGCATGCTGCTGTTCTCTGCCGCCGCGCTCGCGGCGCTCGCGGTGCCCGGGGTCGCGGCGGCCGCGCCGGCGCCCTTCGGGCAAGCGTGCGCCGCGCAGAACGGAGTGCGCCTCTGTGCGACGAGCACGCTCGCGCAGCGGGTGCCGTCGTTCGACGGCACGCCGCTCGACGTGGACGTGACGCTGCCCGCCGAAGGCGAAGGCCCGTGGCCCACGATCGTGATGCTGCACGGGTGGGGAGGCAACAAGACCTCCTTCGAGGCGAGCTCGCCCGAAGGCAACGGCAACGAAACGTATGACTACAACAACGTGTACTACGCGCAGCACGGCTACGCGGTGGTGAACTACAGCGCTCGGGGCTGGGGCAACTCGTGCGGCAACAGCGAATCGCGCGCGGAAACGCCGGCGTGCGAAGAAGGCTTCATCAGGCTCGCCGACCAGCGCTACGAGGCGCGCGACACCCAGTACCTGCTGGGCGTGCTCGCCGACGAGAAGATCACCAAGCCGAAAGCGATCGGTGTGACCGGCATCTCCTACGGCGGCGGCCAGAGCATCGAGCTCGCGTACCTGAAGAACCGCGTGCGTCTGCCCGACGGCGAATTCGCGGCGTGGAAGAGCCCGAAGGGCAAGAGCATGGGCATCGCCGCGGCCTACCCGCGCTGGCCGTGGTCGGACATGGTGGACGCGCTCGAGCCCAACGGCCGCTTCCTCGCGAGCGAAGTGGCGCCGGCGGATCAGAGCTTCGAGCCGTTCGGCGTGCAGATCCAGAGCTACGTGACGGGCCTTTACGCGGACGGCGAGGCGAGCGGCTACATCGCGCCCCCGGGCCGCGACCCCGAAGCGGACCTGACCAGATGGTTCACCACCACCAGCCTCGGCGAACCCGAAACGCCCGAAGACACCGAAATCGCGGAGCAGCTCTACACCTACCACCAGGGCTACGGCCTGAGCGGCAAGCCCGCGCCGATGCTGCTCGAGAGCGGATGGACCGACGACCTGTTCCCCGTCGAGCAGTCGCTGCGCGCGTACAACCAGGCGCGCTCGGAGAAGGGCTACGCGGCGCTGATGTTCGGCGACCTCGGGCACAGCCCGGGCACCAACAAGGTGAACACCGACCGCGCCTTCAACGAAGAGGCCGCCGGCTTCTTCGCCTCCAAACTGCAGCGCGCCGGCGCGCCGCCGAAAAACGGCAGCGCGGTGGCATACACGCAGACCTGCCCGTCGGGCGAACCCGGCGGCGGCCCGTTCACCGCGCGCAACTTCGCGCTGCTCACGGGCGGGCGGCCCGTGACGTTCGGCTCGAGCGAATCACAGACGTTCACCTCGGCCGGCGGGAACCCGGCGATCGCGGCGGAGTTCGACCCGATCGCGGGCACGAGCGAAGCGTGCAAGAGCGTGACCGCGGAAACCGAGCCGGACACCGCCAACTACACGACCGAAAGCCACGGCTTCACGATGCTGGGCCTGCCGACGGCGACGGCCACGATCAGCACGACGGGTCCCTACGGGCAGATCGACGCGCGGCTGTGGGACGTGATGCAGAACGGCGAACAGCGCCTGATCAGCCGCGGCACCTACAGGCTCACCGAAAACCAGTCGGGCACGGTGACCTTCCAGCTGCACGGCAACGGCTACTACTTCCCCGCGGGCGACACCGTGAAGCTGCAGCTGCTGGGCCGCGACGCGCCGTACTACCGCGCGAACAACACGCCGTTCGCGGTCACCGTCAGCAAACTGAGCGTCGCGCTGCCGACGCCCTGAGGCGCATGGCGCGCGGCGCCCCCGGCGCGCGTCGTGAAGGCGTTCTCCCCGGCGGATTCTCTGGCGCCGGGGAGCGCGCCTGCCCGCGCCATGCCCCGTGCCATGCGCCCCGCGCCACCGCCCGCGCGGCGCGTCGCGCTCGCGCCCGCGCATGAGAGTATTCGCCGCGCCGCGCCGTGCCGGCACGCCCGCAGGGGCGGCGCCAGAGCCGCCCGCGGCGCGAAGCCCACGACATAAGGAGCGAGCGCATGCCCGACATCGAGTTCCCCACGAGCGCCGGGAGTACCCCCGGCTACCTCGCCACCCCGGCCGGCGGGCGCGGGCCGGCGACGATCGTGCTGCAGGAGTGGTGGGGGCTCGACGACCACATCAAGGGGGTGTGCGACCGCTTCGCGGGCGAGGGCTTCTTCGCGCTCGCGCCGAACCTGTACCGCGGCGAGCCCACGACCCAGCCGAGCGAGGCCGAACAGCGGATGATGGCGCTCTCGATGGAGCAGGCCGAGAAGGACATGTGCGGCGCCGCCGAGTACCTCGCGGCGCAGCCGGGAGTGGAGGGCCCGGGCGTGGGCTCGGTCGGCTTCTGCCTCGGCGGCGGCCTGTCGGTGTGGGCGGCGGCGCGCTGCCCGCAGATCGCGGCGACGGTGACCTTCTACTACGTGATGCCCCACGGCAAGCCCGGCTTCGACACGATCAGGGGACCGGTGCTGGGCCACTTCGGCACCGCCGACGCGTTCATCCCGCTCGAGGACGCGCGCAAGCTCGAAGGGGAGCTGCGCGACGCGGGCGTGGACGTGCGCTTCGAGTACTACGAGGGAGCGGGCCACGCGTTCTTCGCGGACCACAACCGGCTCGGCACCTACGACGAGAGCGCGTCCGAGCAGGCCTGGCGGCGCACCGTCGACTTCCTGCGCTCGGCGCTTGCGGGCCAGGCCTGAGCGCCGCGGCCGCGCGCGCGGCACCCGCGCCGCGTGCGCCGCGGCGTGGGCGCTGTGCTGCGCGGCGCTGCTCGCGCCGGCCGCGCACGCGTTCAGCTGGGTGAGCTACCCGGCGCTCGTCGAGCAGATCCGCTCGGGCCGGGTGATCCGCGTGATCGTGAACCGCGAGCTGCACGACGCGGAGATCAAGTTCCGCAACCTGTACGAGTGGAAGGCGCGCTTCGCGCCGTCGCAGGAGACGCCGCTCGTGAGCCTCGTGCGCGGCCGCCACATCCCGCTGATCTTCGCGGCGCCGCCCCGCTCGGCACACGCGGCGGCGCCGGCGGTGCACCACCGCCTGCGCTGGATCGCAACGGCGGTGCTGCTGGCGACGCTGCTGCTGGTGGCCGCCGTGCTCGAGCGCGACCGCCGCGCGCGGGCTCGCGAGACAGGCGCCGCGGGCGCCGCGGCGCAGGAGCGCCACGCTCAGCGCGCGGCGGGCTGACGGCGCGCGCGGCGGCGCAGCACGAGCGCGCCTGCGCCGAGCAGCAGCGCGAGCACCGCGGCGAGCGTTATCCGCAGCCAGTGCACGCCGCTCGAGCGCCCGAGCACCTCGCCGGGGAACGGGTGCGGGCGGTAGCCGGCGGCGCCGCGGCTGACCACGTACTGGATGCGCCCGGGCGCGGGCGTGAGCCACGCGGCGAGCGCGCGGTCGTTGGCGGGGTCCACCGCGACGCTTGCCTCGCTGCCCGCGCCGGGCGAGGCGATCGGTTCGGCGGGACGCGCGGCGACGTTGTCGTGGTCCGTCAGGTACGCGCGCCTCGTCCACAGCTGGGTGCGAGCGCCGCCCGCGCGGGCGCCCGCGGGCGTGCAGCTCCACAGCGCGAGCGCCTCCGCGGCGGGCCCGGTGGCGAGATCCTCGAGCACGGTCTGGCGGGCGGGGTCGGACAGCAGCGTGGAGGGCCTTTCGCCCGCGTGCACCGCGGCGGAGGCGCGCACCACGTAGTGGCCGCGCTCGAAGTCCGTCCACGCGAGCATCACGTTCTCGGTGGACAGGCGCACGAGCCGCAGCGACCCCGCGCGCGTGCCGATCCACTGCGGGTCGCCGAAGGAGTCCACGAGCCGCGGCACGCCGAAGCGCACCTCCGCGGCCGACAGGTCGACGTAGATGCGCGTGCTCGCCGCGCCGGTGCCGTGCGCGCGGCTGGTGGCCCACGCGACCATGCCGTGGTCGTTGTCGCTGACCAGCGCCTGCAGCTGCGGGTAGGGCTCGCTCGGCCCCACGCGCTGCGTGGGGTCGGCGCGGCCGGAGGCGCGCAGCATGTGCGCGTAGATCGCGCCGTCCTGCTGCCACGCGACGAGCACGTCCGAGCGGAAGTCCATGGTGGCGACGAGGCTCGTGACGCGGCCGGGGCCGATCGGGATCAGGCGCGCGGGTGAGAAGCTCGAGCTGAAGTGGCGCTCGACGCGCACCGCGATGGCGCTGCGCTGCACGGTTGCGAGCGCGGAGTCGCTGAGGTACGCGCGCGTGAGCGACGGCGAGCGGCCGGCGGCGATCAGCGCGGGCGCGCGCACCTCGCCGGCCCTGCCCTGCAGCACCGCCGCGGCGGCGCGGGCGGAGCTCGTGAGCGTTCCCGCCGCCACCGCGATCCGCCCGTGGCTCGTGCCGACCGCCGCGAGCGGACCGGTGGAGGCGCCGGGCAGGCTTCGCGCGAGCGGTGCGCCGGCGCGCTCGGAGCGAGACAGCGCCGCGATCGCGACGCTCGCGCGCCCGCGCGCCGCTCGCCCGCCGCACGCTGCGGGGTCGCTCAGCCACGCGATCGCGCCGGGCCCGCTCGGGAGGCTCGGTCCTTCGCTCGGGAACGCGATCTGCGGCGCGCCGCTGAGCGCGCACCCGCTTGCAAGATCGCTTGCACGCGACCACCAGCCCCCGCGCGGCGCGCCCTGGCCGCCGGCGGCGGGGAGGATCGGCGCGAGCAGGCACGCGGCGAGGGTGAAGGCAAGCAGCAGCGCGCCCACGAGACGGGCGCGGACACCTCGCTGGCGCCCGGTCACGCCGCCGAGAATACAGCGCCGCGCGCGTGCGCCCGCCGGGAGCGGATGCTCGCGCGAGGTGGCCGCGCAGCGCGACGCGTGCCTTTAGGAAAAGATGCTGCGCGGATGGATCGCGACTACGAGCTGCAGACCCACCAGGCGGAGGACGCCCACTGGTGGTACCGGGGACGGCGCACGGTCCTCGAGCAGGTGATCTCCGGCCTGCGCCTGCCGGCGCGCGCGCGCATCCTCGACGCGGGCTGCGGAAGCGGGCGCAACATGGTGGAGCTCGCGCGCCACGGCTCGGTCACGGGCGTGGAGCTCTCGGACACGAGCGTCGAGATCGCGCGCGGACGCGGCGTCGGCGAGGTGATCGCGGGGTCGGTGCTCGAGATGCCGTTCGCGGCGGACAGCTTCGACCTGGCGGTGTGCCTCGACGTGATCGAGCACCTCGACGACGACCACGCGGCGCTGACGGAGCTGCGCCGGGTGATCGCGCCGGGCGGCTCGCTGCTGGTGACCGTGCCGGCGTACCCGTGGCTGTGGAGCGGGCACGACGTGATCAACCACCACCGCCGCCGCTACACGCGCCGCTCGCTGCAGCGCGCGGCCGAGCAGGCGGGCTGGGAGCAGGTGCGCACCACCTACTTCAACTCGCTGCTGCTGCCGGTCGCGATCATCCTCGGGTGCTGGACCGCTTCAACAGCAAGACCACCGAGTCGAGCCTCGACCTGTGGGTGCCGCCGCAGCCGCTCAACTGGCTGCTCGAGCGCCCGCTCGCGCTCGAGGCGGCGCTGATCGCCCACGGCGGGCGCATCCCCGCCGGCCTCTCGCTGCTCGCGGTATTCCGCTGAGGGGCGGCGCTGCGCTTCGCGCGCGCCGTCGGCGGCGGTGCGCCGCGCGCGCTCAGGCGTCGAGATCGGCCACCGCGAGCGGGTGGCTGCGGAACGTCCACGCGCGGTTGACGAAGAAGGTGCTGATGGTGACCACCGCGGTGGCGAACACCTGCGCGATCAGCTTGTCGATGCGGGCGTCGTGCACGAACAGGTACAGCAAACCCTCGTTGACGCCGAGCCCGCAGCCCTGCACGATCGCCCAGCGCAGCGGCGTGAACGCATCGCCCACATGCCCCGCGAACGTCCAGCGGCGGTTGAGCAGGAAGCCGTTGGTGGCGCCCAGCACGAAGCCGATCGCGGAGGCCGCGAGGTACCACACGCCGAACACCTTCAGCAGCAGCGTGTAGGTGGCGAGCGTGATCAGCGTGTTCGAGACACCGACCATGCCGAACTTCAGGAACTGCACGAGCACGGGCGCGCGGCGCGCGGCCGCTACGCTTGTGGGCAGTTTCGTCGGTTCGCGCAGCGATGGCATCAACCGACAGGATGAACGATTAAATTCATGAGCGGCTTAGGCTTTCGTTGGAATATGCGTTCAGCCCCCGCGCCGCCCGTGCCTCCCCCATGGCGATGACGATCACCGACAGACACCTGCGCACCCCCGCGCTGCTGAGCGTGGTTGCGCCGGTGTTCAACGAGGAGGAGCTGATCGAGGAGTTCGTGGCGCGCACCACGAGCGCGATCGCGGACTACGAGTTCGAGCTGGTGCTCGTCAACGACGGCAGCGCCGACTCCACCCCGGAGCTGCTCGACCGCATCGCCGCGCGCGACCCGCGCGTGCGCGTGATCCACCTGTCGCGCAACTTCGGCCACCAGGCGGCGCTGACGGCGGGCCTCGAGCACGCGGTGGGCGACGTGGTGGCGATGATCGACGCCGACCTGCAGGACCCGCCGGAGCTGATCTGCGACATGATCGCCCAGTGGAGCCAGGGCGCCGACGTGGTGTACGCGGTGCGCCGCCGGCGGGAGGGCGAGACGGCCTTCAAGCTCGCGACCGCGTCGTGGTTCTACAAGCTGTTCGACAAGCTCGCGCAGGTCGACCTCGAGCCGAACGCCGGCGACTTCCGCCTGCTCGACCGCCGCGCGCTCGACGCGCTGCTGACGATGACCGAGCGCTCGCGCTTCCTGCGCGGCATGACGGTGTGGGTGGGCTTCAACCAGACCGCGGTCTCCTACGAGCGCGACGCGCGCCAGGCGGGCGAGACGAAGTACACGCTGCGCAAGATGCTGCGCTTCTCGCTCGACGCGATCGCGTCGTTCTCGCACCTGCCGCTGCAGCTCGCGACCTACGCGGGCATCCTCAGCGCGGGCGTGGCGTTCCTCGCGATCCCCGTCGTGATCGCGCTGCGCGTCGACGGACTCCTACCTTCCCGGCTTCGGCTCGATCACGATCGCGATCCTGCTGCTCGGCGGCATCCAGCTGATCGCGCTCGGGGTGATCGGCGAGTACGTGGGCCGCATCTACGACGAGGTCAAGCACCGCCCGCTGTACATCGTGCGCGAGGAGCGCAACCGGCCGACGGCGCCGGGCCGCGCGGCGGCGGGGCCGGCGGCGCGGGCGGGCCTTCCGGCGCGCACCCACGAGAGCATCCTGTAGGGCCCGCGCCGAGCACACCGCGACCCCGGCGCGCGCCATGTGTTTCGACGCACGCGATGGGCCCCACGAGCACGTGCGCGCGCGCAAGCGCGCCCCTCCCCCTCCTCGCGCGGATCGCGATCGCGCTCGCGCTGGCGTGCGCGGCGCTCGCCGCCGGGGCCGCCGGCGCGGATGCGGAAGCCTGCCCCGGCGCGGGCCCGAGCGCGCCGTGCCCGTACGCCGCCGCCGAAGATCATCGGCAGGCGCGCGGAGGGCGTGCTGCGCTTCCCCGAGGCGGTGGCGCTCGACGCGACCGGCGACGTGTACGTGGCGGACCAGCTCGGCTACGTCGTCCAGAAGTTCAGCGTGAGCGGGGCGTACGAGGGCGAGTGGGGCAGCTTCGGCGGCGGCCACGGCCAGTTCGGCCCGATCGGCGGCCTCGCGATGGACGCGGCGGGCGACGTGTACGTGGTGGACTCGAGCCACGACCGCATCCAGAAGTTCGACGCCGGGCGGCGAATTCATCACCTCGTGGGGCGGTAAGGGCACCGCGCTCGGACGCTTCAGCTTCGGCTCCTCGCAGAACCCCAGCCAGCCGCCCGGGCGGCGGCATCGCGGTGGCGGGCAGCTACGTGTACGTGGCAGACAGCGGCAACAACCGCGTCGCAGCGCTTCAACCTGCAGGGCGGCGAAGCGATGCAGTGGGGCTCCAAGGGGAGCGGCGCGGGGCAGTTCAACGTACCCTCGCGGGGTCGCGGCCAACGGAGCCGAGGTGATCGTCGCCGACGACGACAACCACCGCGTCGAGAAATTCAGCCCCGACGGCGTGTACGAAGCCGAAGCAGGCAGCTTCGGCAGCGGGCCGGGGCAGTTCGCCTTCCCCTACGGCGTGGCGCTCGACGCCGCGGGCGACGTGTACGTGGCAGACGACCTCAACCACCGCGTGGTCAAGCTCACGCCGCAGCTCGCGTTCGCGGGCGCCTGGGGCGGCGACGGGCTCGAGGCCCGGCCAGCTCGCGTTCCCGCGCGCGCTCGCGAGCGACCCCGCCGGCGACACCTACGTGGCCGACACCGCCAACGACCGAGTCGAGGTGTTCGACCCGAGCGGCGTCTACCTGCGCAGATCGGGCTGCGCGCGCGCGGGCCCACGTTCATGACGGCGCCGCGCGGCCTCGCCGCGGACCCCACGGGGCGCCTGCTACGTGTCCGACACGGTGGGCGACCGGATCGAGCGTGTTCGCAGGCGGGCAACGACGCCTGGTGGGGGCAGTGGACGGCCGCGGGCGGCCGCAGCGCCGCCTTCGACATGCCCGCGGGCATCGCGTTCGACCCGCGCGGCTCCGTATACGTGGCGGACCCCGGCAACCGACGGATCGTGCACCTGTGGGGCGACGGCACGTACCTCGCGGAACTGAGCTCGGTGCTCGGCCCGGGCGCCTCCTCGCTGAGCGGGGCGGGCGCGGTGGCGGTGGCGAGCGGGCCCGACCTCACCTACGTGGCCGACACCAACAACAACCGCATCCTCGTCTACGACGCGACCGGCGCGCTGGTGGGCCGCTGGGGCGCCGCCGAGGGCAGCGGCGCGGCGGGCGGCGGGCCTGGCCAGTTCAGGCGCCCCGCGGCGCTCGCGGTCACGCCCGCCGGCGACGTGTACGTGGCCGACACCGGCAACAACCGCGTGGTGAAGCTCTCGCCGGCGGGCACGGTGGTGGCCGAATGGGGGTCGGCGGGCTCCGGCAACGGCCGCTTCAGCTCACCCACGGGTATCGCGCTCGACGGCGCGGAACGCGTGTACGTGGTGGACAGCTACAACAACCGCGTTGAGATGTTCTCCCCCGGCGGCCAGTTCCTCGCCAAGTGGGGTCTGCGCGGGACCGCGCTCGGCACGTTCTCGCAGCCGAGCGCGATCGCGCTGGACTGCAGCGGCAGGGTGTACGTGGCCGACACCAACAACAACCGCGTCGGAGCGCTTCGAAATGGCCTCGCCCGCGGGAGCGGGCTGCCTGGCAGCCGGGTCCTGGCCGCCGCCGCTCGACGTCGCGCCGGTGGTGGGCGTGCGCCTGCTGCGCAGCCACGGCGTGCTCGCGCTGCGCTCGCTCGCGCTGAGCGTGAGCTGCGAGCGCGGCTGCGCGATCAAGGTGAGCGCCACGCTGCGGGCGCGCAGCGGGCGGCGCGCGCTCGCGCTGGTGGGAGTCTCGCGCTCGCTGCCGCCGGTCGCCGCGGGCCACGTGCGCGTGCTCGTCGGCGCCCACGCGCTGGGCGCGCTGCGCCGGGCGCTCGGGCACAGGCGGGGCCTCGTGGCGCGCGTGACGGTGCTCGCCACCGGGCCGACGGGCCGGCGCACCACGATCACGAGAACCTACGCGGTCACGCGCTAGCGCCCATAATGGGACACATGAGCGCAGAGGACACCGCCACGGGCGACGGCTTCCCGGCGATGGACCACCGCCAGGAGCGGGTGCGCATCGAGACCGAGCGCCACAGGATCGAGGGCTCGCTGACGCTCGCGCGCGACGGCTACCGCAGCCGCGTCTCGGACCTCCTGAACGCGTCCGAGCGCGACTTCATCACGCTCACCGAGGTCACGGTCGCGCCGATCGAGGGCGGCCCCGTGGAACTCCACCCCTACCTAACCCTCGCCCGCCGGCACATCGTCTTCGCGGTCGCCGCGGCGGAGCCGTCCGAGTAGCGAAGGCGCGCGCTGCGTGGCGCCCCACTCGCGCGCGAACGCGTCGAGCGGCGCGAGCGCGCGCAGCAGCCTGCGCCCCTCCGCGGACAGCTCGTAGCCGCGCCCGCTCCCGTCGGCGAGCAGGCCCGCGGCGCGCAGCTCGCGCAGGCGTTCGCTGAGCACGCTCGAGGACACGTTCGCGCAGCGCGCCTGCAGCTCGCGGAAGGTGGGCACGGGGCCGTCGCGCAGCTCCCACAGCACGCGCAGCGCCCAGCGCCTGCCGAGCAGGTCGAGCAGCGCCATCACGGGGCGCCCGGTGCGCGAGCCGCGCACGGGGCGCCCTGGCAGCGGCACCTGGCCGGTCTTCGGTTTCGCTTGCTTTGGAATTAGAAGCTACACTTTCGATCAGCATGCTTCGAGAATCGAAGAAGAAAGGTTAGCCATGCCACCCGTCGCCTCACAGCCCCGCATCGCCCCCCTGCAGCCGCCGTACGCGCCCGAGATCGAGGAGTCCCTTCGCCGCTGGATGCCGCCCGGCTCGGCGCTCGAGCCGCTGAAGCTGTTTCGCACGCTCAACGTCAACGAGGAGCTCGCCTCGCGGATGCGCCCGCTCGGCGCGGGCATCCTCGGACACGGCCTCGTCCCGCCGCGCGAGCGCGAGCTGATGATCGCGCGCACGTGCGCGCGCGCGGGCGCCGAGTACGAGTGGGGCGTGCACGCGCTCGCGTTCGCGCTGCCGCTCGGCCTGAGCGAGGAGCAGCTCGCGGCGAGCGTGCAAGGCGGCCCCGAGGACCCGGCGTGGGAGCCCGGCGACGGCGAGCTGATCGCGCTGGCGGACGAGCTGCACGACACCGCCACGGTGTCGGACGCGCTGTGGGCGAAGCTCGCGGCGCGCTTCAGCGAGCAGCAGCTGCTCGAGCTGCTCGTGATCGCGGGCTGGTACCGGCTGATCTCCTACGTGATCAACGCCACGGGCGTGGAGCTCGAGCCGTGGGCCGCGCGCTTCCCGTGAGGAGGGCCGTCCGGCGCCTCCGAGGCCGGCGCGCGCGGGCTACTCGCCCCACAGCGTCGCGGCGATCGAGCGCGCGCCCCCGCGGTCGCGGTGCTCGCCCAGGTAGATGCCCTGCCACGTGCCGAGCGCGAGCCGCCCGCCGCGCACCGGCAGCGTCAGCGAGGCGCCGAGCAGCGACGCCTTGATGTGCGCGGGCATGTCGTCGGCGCCCTCGAGCGTGTGCGTCCACAGGCCGCTGCGCTCGGGCACCGCGTCGTTGAAGTAGTCCTCGAAGTCGCGGCGCACGTCGGGGCTCGCGTTCTCGTTCAGCGTGAGCGACGCGGAGGTGTGCAGCAGCAGCAGGTGCAGCAGCCCCGCCGAGAGCTCCTCGATCTCGGGGAGCGAGGCGAGCACCTCGCGCGTCACCAGGTGAAAGCCGCGCGGGCGCGGGGAGAGCTCGAGCTCGCGCGCGAGCCACACCGCGCCTGGCCCCTAGGCGGCGAAGCGCTGGCGGTAGCGCTCGCGCTTGCGCGCAGCCTCGGCCTCGCGGTCCTTCGGCGGGGCGGAGGTCACGAGGCCGTCGAGCAGCCGCGCGGTGGCGAGCGCCACCTCATCGACCGCGCGCTCGAAGACCGCCTCGTTGGCGTGCGAGGGCTTCGCGGACCCGCTGATCTTGCGCACGTACTGAAGCGCCGCGTCGCGCACCTCCTGCTCGCTGGCGGGCGGCTCGAAGTTGTGGAGCTGTCTGATGTTTCTGCACATGCGGAGCATCGTAGCCAGCCGCGAGGGTAGGGAACGTGTTGCCCGCGCGAGCCGGCGCCGCCCCAGCGCTGTTAGAGTAAGTTCCTCACCAAATTGATCCTGAACACGAGAGGAGATCCGCCATGTCGAGCACAGATGAGCTGCTGAACAACGCGCAGTCCTACGCGTCGTCCTTCAGCAACGGTTCGCTGCCGCTGCCGCCCGCGCGCAAGCTGGCGGTGCTGGCGTGCATGGACGCGCGCCTTGACCCCCACCGCCTGCTGGGCCTCTCCGAGGGCGACGCGCACGTGATCCGCAACGCGGGCGGCGTGGTGACCGACGACGCGATCCGCTCGCTCGCGATCTCCCAGCGGCTGCTGGGCACCGAGGAGATCATCCTCATCCACCACACGGGCTGCGGCATGCTCACGTTCAGCGACGACGAGTTCCGTCGCTCGATCCAGGAGGACACGGGGATCAAGCCGGCGTGGGCCGCGGAGACGTTCCCCGACCTCGACGAGGACGTGCGCCAGTCGATCGCGCGCATCAAGGCGAGCCCCTTCATCCCCAACAAGCAGAGCGTGCGAGGGTTCGTGTATGCCGTGGAGGACGGCACGCTGCGCGAGGTGGACGCGTCCTGAGGCCCGAGACACCCCGCGGGCTGAGGCCCGAGACACCCCGCGCGGCGCGCACGCCGTGAGCGCGAACGCGCGAGACCCGCGCCGCCGGGCGGGTAGTGTGCTTCACGCGAGCGGAAAGGAGCGAGCATGACCGAGGTGAAGCTGGCCAGCACGATGCTCGGCGAGACCGGGCTCGAGATCACGCGGATCGGCGTGGGCGCGTGGGCGATCGGAGGCGGCGGCTGGGAGTTCGGCTGGGGGCCGCAGGACGACGAGCAGTCGATCGCGGCGATCCATCGCGCGCTCGAGCTGGGGGTCAACTGGATCGACACCGCGGCCGCGTACGGGTTCGGGCGCTCCGAGGAGGTCGTGGGCAGGGCGATCGCGGGCCTCGAGCAGCGGCCGCTCGTGTTCACGAAGTGCTCGCTGCTCGAGGGGCCGGGGCGCACGGTGGTGCACAACCTCGAGCGCGACTCGCTGCGCCGCGAGGCCGAGGCGAGCCTGGAGCGGCTGGGCGTGGACGCGATCGACCTCTACCAGATCCACTGGCCCAACCCCGACGAGGACATCGAGCAGGGCTGGGCGGCGCTGAAGGAGCTCAAGGACGAGGGCCTGGTGCGCCACATCGGCGTGTCGAACTTCGACGTGGAGCAGATGCGCCGCATCCAGGGCATCGCGCCGATCGAGACGCTGCAGCCGCAGTACTCGATGGTGGAGCGCGACGCGGAGACCGAGATCCTTCCCTACGCGGAGCGCGAGGGCATCGGCGTGATCGTGTACTCGCCGATGGGCTCCGGGCTGCTCACCGGCAAGATGACGCGCGAGCGGATCGAGGCGATGCCCGCCGACGACTGGCGCCGCGAGGACGCGAACTTCACCGAGCCGCGCCTCGCGCGCAACCTCGAGCTGGCCGAGCGCGCGCGCAGCGCGGGCGAGCGGCTGGGCGTATCGGCGGGCGCGGTGGCGATCGCGTGGACGCTTCGCAACCCCGCGGTGGACGGCGCGATCGTGGGCGTGCGCCGGCCGGGGCAGGTCGACGAGCTGCTCGCGGGCGCCGGCCTCGAGCTGGGGCCGGAGCTCGACGAGGAGCTCGCCGCCTGATCTGCCCCTCGGCGCGCTCCCCGCGCCGGGATCTCAGAGCGCGCGCAGCAGCCCCGCGTGGAAGACGGTGCGCTGCTCGGCGGGACCGAGGTCGAGCGCGTCGGCGAACGCGCTCGCCACGGCGCACGTGCGCAGGCCCTTTTCGAAGGCCACCCCGGAGCCGAGGTCGCTGGTCAGCGAGAGGATCGCCAGGATTCTCGGCGAGCAGCACGCACTCTGTCCCGCCCACCGGCCGTTCGTACACGGGCAGCGCGCAGCGCCGGCGGCGCGGGCTGAACGGAGAGGGCGGGATGGATTCGAACCCGCGATGGAGTTTGATCCCCATACTCGCTTAGCGCAGACGGTCTGCTCCGGTTCGCTGCCGTTCGCCTCGAAAGCGGCATAGTGCTAGAGCCGGCCGTCGCTGCGCTGGGTGGCGGCGTGTCCTGGTGTCCGCTGCGTAGCGGTTGACAGGTACGCGCGGCGGCCCTTCCGCGACCTCCAGTCATGCATCACGACAGCAATACCTCCGAGCACGAAGCGCTGCGGTCCTCACAGATGAGCGAGCGTTCGAGCGGCAGCCGAGCAGAGCGGAAAGGGCAATCTCGATAGCCGGGCCTGAGGCTGCCACACGCCTCTTCTGCGCGGGAGCTTCGGAACAATGCTCTCGTGACCGACTATTCGGATCTCGACGAGGCCCGCTACGCGGACATGCGCTGGAACACGCCGCTGTCCGAGGAGCACGCAGCCCTGCTGGTCGAACGGCTGGGCGTTTCATCGGGCGAGCACGTCGTGGACCTCGGCTGCGGCTGGGGGGAGCTGCTGCTGCGAGCTGTCGAAGCCGGCGGTGCCGAGACGACGGGGATCGGGGTAGATACCGATGTCCGAGCCCTGAGGCGTGGACAGGCGCTTGCTGTTGGCCGGGGGCTCGCCGACCGCGTGACGTTCAGGGAGGGCGAGGCGGCAGCATGGAGGGAGCCTGCCGATCTACTCCTGTGTATCGGCGCATCGCATGCGTGGGGCGGGACCGAGAACGCCCTTGTTGCACTTGCCGACGTGATGGCGCCGACAGGCAGGCTGTTATTCGGCGATGGCTGTTGGGAGACTCCACCGACGCCCGCTGCCGCCGCGCTCTTTGAGGGCGAGGTGTTCCCACTGGAGGTCGTTGTTGAGCATGCCCGCGCGGCCGGCTGGCGCGTCGTTCACCTGAGTACGGCCGATCAGTGTGAGTGGGATGACTTTGAGGCGACGTGGCGCGCGGGCCGCCAACGATGGTTGAGCGAGAACCCCAACCACAAGCGCGCAGCCGACATCCGCAGTGAGCTAGACGAGCAACTTCGAGAGTACGAGACGGTCTATCGAGGCGTCCTCGGCTTCAGCTACCTGGTTCTAGCGAGGTAGGAGGCGCGACGACGCACCCTCACCCGACGTTGCTTCCGCTTCGGTGAGCCAAGCAGGCGCGCGGACGGCGTTGACGGTCGCTATCGAGTTGGACGGTGGCACGAGCGGCGATTGACGCGACGCTCGCATCGACTTGGAAGCAGTCGCGTCTGCCTGCTCGTAACTCCCTCGGCGTGTCAGAGCCGGGCGATGCACGATCCTGTTATGTCTTACTGCGGTTGGTGAGGCCCGCCAGCAGAGGGATGAGCACCTGCGCGTTGGGGGTCCCCCAGCCCGTTACCGGGTCCCATCCGGGAGCGGCCGAGTAGCCGTTGGTACCGGTCGTAATGTCGTGAAATGCGTTGTGGTAGCTGGAACTGCCGCCGATCCGGTAGATGGTGGGGTTGACGAAGCCGAGGTCGTGACGGGCGTACTGGTCGGCCAGCGCCATCAGTCCCCCCCAGAGCGGCGCGGAGTCGCTGGTGCCGCCGGGCGCTGTGAGGGATGCCTCGCCGCCGGCGGTTTCGACCCGCGCCATGCCGCCTTCTTCGGCGTCGCCGGCCACGTCGGGCACGCCCCTCGTCTTCGAGGTCCCGGGGACGCCGTCCTGATAGGCGGGACGAGCGTACAGGTGGCCGAAGCCGCCACCCGAATCGCTCCAAGCGGTCTCGTCGATGTAGGCGCCGGTCTTGCGATTTGCAGTGAGTGTGGTGCCGCCAGCGCCCAGCACGAGCGGGTCGGAGGCCGGGAGGCTGACCTCCTTGACCGGTGTGCCCTTATTGAAGCGATTGACGCTGAACTCGCCTCCGTTGCCGGAGCTGCCGATCACCGTGACGTGATGAGCGGCCGCCCCCAGCAGGATGGAGTGCATCTCGGCGACCTGAGCCGCCGTGAAGTAGTGCTCCCCCAAACTCCAGCTGATCGAAGCGACGTCGGTATCGGACACGACGAGCCGCAACCCGGCGAGCATGTCTGCGGTGGCGTTCGCGGCGCTCGCCCCCCAGTTGGAGGGGAAAAGGACCACCCGCAGGGCGGCGGCAGGGGCGACCGCGTGCACGAACTCGGTGTCCCCGACCTCCTCGCCTGTAGCCCGCCACGGCGAGGCTGGGCCGGCAAGGCTCCTCACAACCTCGATCCGCGCGGCGGGCAGCCGGAACGTGCTGTCAAAGCTGTCTAAATCCTGCCGGATATCGCTGGCTTCTTCTTTGGGGCGTGGTACAGGGACAAGGACCGTCACCGTCTCGCCACGGCCGTCGATCCCGCTGTCCAGTAACGGTTGGATGCCGTACGCGACCCGGAACTGGTGCGGGGTGTAGCAGGGAGCAGATTCGCAGTAGAGAGCCGCGCCGGTCGGCGCGGTGACGATCGCCGCGGAGCCGCCCGCCACGGTCGTGACCGTGGCCGGGCCGGTCGCGCCGCCCCGGGTCGCCGCGGTCGGGGAGCCTCCCCCGCAGCCCGCCAGCGCCCCGCTCACGAGGGTTGCGACGGCGAGCAGCCACGCTCGCGGTATGCGAGTCAGCCGCTTTGGGTGGATGTTGTCTGCATCTGGTGTCCAGGCATGCATAGATGGTCGCACGGGCATTTGAAGCCAGTTCGGCGCCAGTCTCGCACCAGCGCGGGAAGCAGGGCGCAACGCCCGCTTCTTCTGCGCGGGCAGGAGCGGTCGATGTAGCTCGTCTCGTCGCTGCTCTGGAATGTGATGAAGGAGGCCCCCTTCGGTGGCACGATCGATTGTCACCGAAGACCGAGCCTGGAAGGAGGCCTCGTACATCATGTTGCACGTTGGGTTGGATCTCAGTCGCAAGCGCGTTGATGTCTGCCTGATCTCTGGTCAGGGCGAACTCGTTGACGAGCTGGCAGTGGGGGCACGATCATCCCGAGTGCGCGCGGGTCCGCCGCCCAATCGAGACGATCGAGTGAATTGGCGGAGTGCTGACCGGAGGAGGTCGCGCATCGTTCAAGGACGTAACGTTCAAAGGGTTCGGTGATCGGGCGATCGTTACTGGGCCAGGGACAGAACTCGAGCTTGAGCGGGTGACCATCCACCCGTAGGCGTCGGCACCTCGGCCATGATGGTGGTGTGCCGTCGATCAGCACCTGAAGCGCGACCTTCTCGTCGTCCTCGCGGCTCATCGCCTGCTGGTGACGCGCAAAGCCAGCGCCGGGCCGGGGGCCCATTTCGTCCATGACGACGCCGGTCCTCTCCGAGCGCGCACAGCAGCGAGCACAACGTGCGGCGCAGCGAGTGGTGCGTGATGCGTCCCGGCAGCGCATGGAAGGTCGCTCGATCTCGGTTGACTCGCGTAAGCATGACCGCAGGATTCATACGGCGAGCCGCGCGACGCGCGCCTGGGTGTCGGCGCGATCCAGAGAGGCATCGAGCATGCCCGCCGCCTCCTCGCTGCCGGGCATCAAGTGCCTGTAGCCGTCGAGCGCGATGACTATCTGCGCGTGGACTTGCAGGTTGCGAGCGCCTTCCGCGAGCGAGTGTCCGGTGTTGCGCTCCAAGGCGATGCGCTCGCGCACCGGACCGGCAGTGTCACCGAGCGCCCGAGCCGTAAGCCGCTCGCGCGCTTGGCGCCGGCGCATTCGTGCGTCGGCCGCTTCCGAAATGCTTCCACGCACCGCGTCGATTCCCGAAGGCGGCGGGTGATGACTCGTCCGAGCCGACGCCGAAAACCCTGTATTTGCAGGACTAAAGCCGACGGAGAGGGCGGGATTCGAACCCGCGATGGAGTTTGATCCCCATACTCGCTTAGCAGGCGAGTGCCTTCAGCCGCTCGGCCACCTCTCCTTGCGGTCAGCCAAGTTTAGTGCGTCGCCGCGCGAGGCTTGCGGTGCGCTGCGGCCGCGCCGCGGCAGGCGTTGCGGGCGCGCCGTCGTGGGCGTTCTGCAAGATGTGCGGCGGGTGGCTTCGGACGATCACACACGCGCGCGGCAGGAGCGGGGCGAGAGCGCGAGCAGCTCGAAGGGCGCGATCACGCGCCTGCTGATCGACTGCGCGGACCGGCCGGGGATCGTGGCAGCGGTGTCGGGGCTGCTCACCGACGTGGGCGCCAACATCGTGCGCTCGGACCAGCACACGACCGATCCGCGGGGCGGCGCGTTCTTCATGCGCATGGAGTTCGACCTCGAGCTGAGCGCGAGCTCGCGGGCACAGCTCGAGGCGCGCTTCGCGGCCGAGGTCGCCGAACCGATGGGGATGAGCTGGCGCATGTGGGACGCGGCGCGGCGCAAGCGCGTTGCGATCCTGGTCTCGCGCCGCGAGCACTGCCTGCTCGACCTGCTGTGGCGCTGGCGCCAGGGGCAGCTCGACATGGACGTGGCGCTGGTGGCCTCCAACCACCCCGACCTGCGCGCGGACGTGGAGTCGTTCGGCCTTCGCTTCGAGCACGTGCCCGTGCCGCCGGGGGCCAAGGCGGAGTCCGAGGAGCGCCTGCTCGAGATGTTCGCCGGCGAGACCGAGCTGGTGGTGCTCGCCCGCTACATGCAGATCCTCAGCGGCGCCTTCCTGGAGCGGGCGGGCGCGCCCGTGATCAACATCCACCACTCGTTCCTGCCGGCGTTCGCGGGCGGCGGCGCGTACGAGCAGGCGCGCGAGCGCGGCGTGAAGCTGATCGGCGCGACCGCGCACTACGTGACCGAGGAGCTCGACGCGGGGCCGATCATCGAGCAGGACACCGTGCGCGTGAGCCACCGCGAAGACGTGGCGGCGCTGGAGCGCCTTGGCGCGGACATCGAGCGGACGGTGCTCTCGCGGGCGGTCGGCTGGCACCTGGAAGACCGGGTGCTGGTGCACGGCAACACCACGGTGGTGTTCTAGCCAGGGGGGTTGAGAACCCGGCGCCGATCGTCTTGCATCTGTGTGATGGGCGCTCCGGCTGCGAGCTCGAGCACGACCGACGAGCCGATCGAGGTGCTCGACGCGGTGCAGCGCCGCGTGCTGTGGCTCGCCACGAGCATGGTGCACCACGCCAACAGGGTGCGCCGCACGGAGTCGGGCGTGAAGGTGGGCGGCCACCAGGCGTCCTCCGCGTCGATGGTGAGCATCATGTCGGCGCTCTACTTCGAGCACCTGCGCGCGCCCGACCGCGTGTCGGTGAAGCCCCACGCGGGGCCGGTACTGCACGCGATCAACTACCTGCTGGGCTCGCTGGAGGAGCGGTACTTGACCGAGCTGCGCGCATTCGGCGGCCTGCAGAGCTACCCGAGCCGCGCGAAGGACCCCGACCCGGTGGACTTCTCGACGGGGTCGGTCGGCATCGGCGCGACGGCGACGCTGTGGAGCGCGCTCGCGCACCGCTACGTGGCGGGCCATTACGAGGTGCCTCGTGGCGGGCGCCACGTGGCGCTGCTGGGGGACGCGGAGCTCGACGAGGGCGCGATCTGGGAAGCGGCGATCGACCCGATGGTCGCGCGCCTCGGCGAGGTGCTGTGGATCGTGGACGTGAACCGCCAGTCGCTCGACCGCGTGGTGCCGGAAATCGCGGTGAGCCGCAGCGCGGCGATGTTCGAGTCGGCGGGCTGGCACACGATCACCGTCAAGTACGGGCGCGGGCTGCGCGCGCTATTCGAGCGTCGCGGCGGCGAGGCGCTGCGCAGGCGCATCGACGAGATGCCCAACGAGGAGTACCAGCGGCTGCTTCGCGCGGATGCGAGCACGCTGCGCGAGCGCCTGCCGGGCTCCGGAGACGCGGGGCGCGAGATCGCGGGGCTGATCGGCGACCTGCCCGACGCGGAGCTCGCGGCGGCGGTCAGGGACCTCGGCGGCCATGACCTTCAGGACCTGCTCGACGCCTACCGGCGCGCCGACGAGCTTGGCGACCGCCCGGTGGTGATCTTCGCGTACACGATCAAGGCATGGGGCCTGCCCACCGAGGGCCACCCCGCGAACCACTCGGCGCTGCTGACGGGCGCGCAGTGGCAGCAGCTCGCGTCCGAGCTGGGCGTCGACACCGCGGACCCGTGGCGCCGCTTCCCGGAGGACTCGCCGGAGGCAGCACTGTGCCGCGCCGCCGCGGAGCGGCTGCGGCGCGTGGCGCCTGCGCGCCGTCCCCCGCCTGCGGTGCCGCGCGCGCTCGGCCGCGGGCACGCGGGCGTTGCCTCCACGCAGCAGGAGTTCGGGCGCTTCCTGCTCGACCTCTCGCACGAGGCGCCGCAGGTGGCGGCGTCGCTGGTGTCGGTGAGCCCCGACGTGGCGTCCTCCACGAACCTCGGCGGCTGGATCAACCGCGCGGGGGTGTGGAACATGGGCGAGCGGATCGACTGGTTCGCGGACGACAGCGACACGCTGGTGCGCTGGCGCGAGTCCGAGCACGGCCAGCACGTCGAGCTGGGCATCGCCGAGGGCAACCTCGTGGGCCTGCTCGGCGAGCTCGGCGCGACGTGGTCGCGCGACGGCCAGCCGCTGCTGCCGGTGGGCACGCTGTACGACCCGTTCGTGAACCGCGCGCTCGAGCAGTGGTCGTTCGGCATCTACGCGGGCGGACAGTCGATCCTGGTGGGCACGCCCGCGGGCGTGACGCTCGCGCCGGAGGGCGGCGCGCACCAGTCGATCATCACGCCGTCGGTGGGCATCGAGCAGCCGCGCTGCGTGGCGTGGGAGCCCGCGTGGGGGCAGGACCTCGAGTGGATCCTGCTCCACGCGCTCTCGCAGCTCGGCCGCGAGGGCGGAAGCTCCGCGTACCTGCGGCTGTCCACGCGCCCGCTCGACCAGGCGCTCGCGCGCGTGCCCGAGGACGAGGCCGGCCGCGAGCGCCGCCGCGCGCAGGTGCTGGCGGGCGGGTACCGCCTGATCGAGGCGCCGAGCGCACCCGCGGTGACGCTCGCGGGCGTGGGGGTGATGATGCCCGAGGTGCTCGCCGCGGCCGCCGAGCTAGGCGCCGCGGGGATCCTGGCCGACGTGCTGTGCCTCACCTCGCCCGACCTGCTGTTCCGCGCGCTTCAGGCGCGCCGCGGCCTGCTCGACGCCGACGACGCGGTGCTCGCGGAGCTGTTCCCGCCCGCGCGCAGCTCGCCGCTCGTGACGGTGCTCGACGGCCACCCGCACACGCTCGCGTTCCTCGCGGCGATCGACGGCGCGCCGATCACGTGCCTGGGCGTGTCGGACTTCGGGCAGTCCGGCGACGTGCAGGACCTGTATCGCAACTTCGGCATCGACGCCGACACGATCGTGGGGGCGGCGGTCGACCTGACGGGGTGAAGGCGGCGCGCGGCACCCCCGGGGCGCGGGCGGGCGGCGGACCTCGCCGGCCCCGGGGCGGGCTCGAAGCGGCGGCGCATGGAACCGGGGCACCGGCGCGTAGCATCTGAGCCGTCGCGGAAGGGTGGCAGAGCGGTTGAATGCGGCGGTCTTGAAAACCGTTAGGCCGGGTGACCGGTCTCCCGGGTTCGAATCCCGGCCCTTCCGCTTGTAGAGCGAGAGCTGCCGTGTTGGGTGGGGAAGGCGCGGTGCCCCGTCGACGTCGTCAGTTGGCGACGAGCGGTGGGGTGAACCGTCGGATCACCGTCTCGCCGGCCGTCGGGGCCGCGCGCCATTCCGACCGTGATAAGACAAGACGAGCGAGGCAGATGCCTTGCTCAGAAGGGGGGAAGATGTACAGGTTCGTGTCCCGTCCCATCGCGGCGCGGCGGCGATCGCTAGCGCTTGCACTCTCTGTGTTGGCTCCGATGCTGACTCTCGGCCTCGGGCGCGTCGGCCGTGCGGCTCAAGTACCTCTCAAAGGGCTTGTCCGGCCCGGGTTTTGAGACCTGCTATGGCGTTCGGCTACGGCTGAGAGGGGAGCTGCGCGGGATTCAAGGAGGCCGCGCCCGCAGCCCCAAACAAGTGGCCCGCTCGCTCGAGATTTGAAGAGCCTCGCCGCGGGTGCTGCCAGACCCACTACGCGCCAGAGCCGCGCCTGGTCACCTGCCCTGCTCACGACGAGCCCGACCCTGGCGCCCGGCGCGACGCTCTTTCCCGGGCTCACGCACTGGGAGATCACGTCGCCCTTCTTGACGTGGCTCGAATGCTGCAGCAAGTCCAGACCCGCCGGGGCCGGAGACCGGCGTTGCGCTTGCCGCCGGGAGACGCAGGCCAATATCTCGCTATTTGCGGCTTTTCCGGCGATCGCGAGGCCGTATCGGCACCCGGCGCGACGCGCATGGGCGTATTGTCACAAGCAGACCGCTCGCCAGCACGCGGTGCCGAGCGTGCGAGCAGGCGAGCCGGAGGCAGCAGGCACGGCTGCGAGCGCGCGCAGTGTCAGCCGACGCGAGGGAGACGGAGATGAGCTCATCGGAAGAGCAGCGGCGTGAGGCGTGGCGGGGCTACGAGCGGACGCCCGAACGCGTGGGTGCTCACGCCCTACGGCTACAGGGTGCTGGAGCTGCTCGGCGCACGCACCAGCGCAGCGACCACCAGGAGGGCCGCATGAGCGCAACGTGGCCCGGAGAGCTTCGACGGGGACGAGGCCGGTTGCGGCCCGTCCCGTCGCAGGGGGGCGTAAGGGGATCGAGCCGAGATGGCTCAGCTCAGATGCGCTCGACGGAGCACGCGCGCAACAGCCCATCGGGCTGACCGCGCTCAACACTGCAAACCGGAGGACATAGGAGTGAGACAAGTGAAAGTTCTAAGGATGGTTGGGCTTTGCGTGATTGCAGTCTTTGCGCTGGCGGCGATGGCGTCGTCGTCGGCCATGGCCGCCACGGAATGCAAAAAAGGCCAGGTTCTCTACGGTGAAACCTGCGAAACGGAAAAGGAACACGCCGCCTTCCAGGCGTTCCAATTCTGCCCATTCGGCGAAGCACCGAACGCATGTGTCTGGGCGCAGTCCACACTGAAGGAAAAATGGCCATCGAAAGCCATACGCGAAACCTACGAAGCAGAACACGAAGGCACGACGCCCAACCAGGAGTCCGAGTTCACGGCCGGCAAAGTCACGGTGAACTTCAAGTACCCGGTGGTGCTGCAGGGCGCGCTCGTCGAACGCTACACCGAAGAAGGCGAATTCGAAAAGCTCGAATGGTTGGCTCCGGAAGGCGCCCCGACGATCGTGCCAGTGGCGCAGCCCGGGCCGGCGCTCAATAAGTTCGTGGACAAGTCGAAGCTGTCCGGCAAGGAACTCGAACGCTTCAACTTCTACACAAAGAACGCCAAAGAAAACAAGACATTCGCCACCATCGAAGCGGCGGGTCCGGCGTCAGGGATCGTGGTGAACCTGGGCAACCTCCTCACGGAAAGCGGCGAGGCGTTCGGGTTCCCCGTGAAGGTGAAGCTGAGCAACCCGTTCCTCGGCAACAGCTGCTACGTAGGCTCGGACGAAAACCCGATCGACACGGAATTCACGGACGGGACATCGGGCGAACTGAAGGGCAAACTGGGAACGCTCGAATTCACGAAATCGGGCATCCTCGAGGTGTTGAACAACACGATCGTCAGCAGCACCTTCGCAGTACCCGGCGTGCAGGGTTGCGGCCGGGAAGGTGGCGCTGACGAAGCCGTAAACTCCGGCATCGGGCTGCCGTCGCCCAGCGGCAACAGCTCGGTCATCAACGGCTCGCTCCACCAGACAGGCGCCGAAACCGCCCAAGAAGCCCTCGAAGGCAAAGCCTGAGGGGGGGTGCCGGCGAGAGATGAAAGGTCCTCGGACCGTGAGATGACGGCCTGAGAGACGCGTCGACGGAGCATTGAGGGCCGGCCACCACCATGGCCGGCCCTCATCCGTGTCCTATCCCGCCCTTCGAGACCCGCTTCGCTCGCTGCGGTTCTTACGCGCCGGGCGCCACCGGCAGCAGCAGCGCGCTGCCGTCCGCGCCGCCGAAGCGCACCGTGTTCGTCGCGGGAAGCAGCGGGACGAAGCTCGTGGCGGCGGGTTCGCTCCCGTTGAAGTCGATCGTGCCGGGAAGCGCGTTCGGCATGTTGTAGGAGGTGAGCCGCAGCTGCAGGCGATCTCCGGCGGCGAACTCGAAGGCGGTCGGGGCGATCGCGATTTCGTAGTCGTAGAACTTCCCCGGTTCGATCGCTTCGGGCGTCGCCAGCGTCTGCAGCGGCTGCTTGCGTGAGCTTCCGTGTGCGAGCGCGCGTAGCGAGCCGCGGAGCTGGCCCTCGGCGACGATGTTCTGCGTGCCATCGGGTGCGACGTCGGAGATCTTGGCGAACCAGTCGGTGTCGGTCGCGCTGGATGACGCGACGAGGTGCAGCGCGATCGGCCCGTCGAGCGTCAGCGGTTCCGAGAGCACCGGCGTGCGCCACGTGAGCCCCTGCTCTTCTTCGACGCGCTGGTCGATCGGTATGTACGGCGACAGCGCCACGGTCCCCTGCTCGTCAAATGCCATCGACAGACCCGCTGCGGGGTTCGTGATGTAGCTCGCGCTCGCTTGCGCCGGGCGCCCGGCTGCGAGCGCTTCACCGCCCAGGTACTCGCGCTTGAACTTCGTAGAGGGCGGCGGCCACGCGGTCGTGTCGACGTATTGACCCGCCTGCTGGTCATAGACGCGCACGCGCGGCAGACTCGGGACTTCCATCCCCATCAGGTGGCGCTGGAAGAACTGCAGCTCCTGAGCTTCGATGTCGTCGATCCCCGGCGGTTCCTGCTCGGGGTCGGAGGGCAGACCGCAGCCTTTGTGCGTGCAGGGGCCGACGTTGAGCAGCGTTTCGACCCCCTTGCGGCGCTCCAGGTGCTCGAACATGCGGACGTCGCCCGCAACGAACGCGTCGCGCCAGCCGTCGAGCACGAACACGGGGACGTGGATCTTCGACACCCGCGTGATCGGGGAGCGTTCGTAGTAGAAGGAGTCCTCATAAGGGTGTTCGAGGTAGTCGAAGGCGATCGAGCGACCCGTCGCCTGTTCGTACTTCGCCGTGAGCGTCCCCGGGATCATGCTCGGTTCGGTGTTCGGCCCCGACAGACCCAGCCCGCCCTGCAGCCCGAGGTACTGTGCGTCGAACGCCAGCGAGAGGATGCCGCCCGGGTCCGCGGCGTCGTTGTAGATGTCCGCGAGCGCCTCGTCGGGCGCGATCGCGGCGAGGTGCGGCGGGTCTTCCTCGGCTGTGAGGTACTGCATGATGCCCAGGTAGGAGCCACCCGACATCCCGACCTTCCCGTTGGACCACGGCTGCGTCCCGAGGAACTCGACGAGGTCGTACCCGTCCCTCGCCTCGCGCGGCGAGAAGTAGTTTTGATCGAGGTTCCCCTGGCTGCCGCCGGTGCCGCGCACGTCGACGACCGCGAGCACGAAGCCGCGCGTCGCGTAGTTCGCCGCGTTTTCGCATGCGCACCCGGCGTCACGGCCGTACGGCGTCATGTTGAGCACGACCGGGAAGCGCCCGGGCGCGGGCCCACTGCCGTTCTCGGAGGGGAAGGTGATCGTCGCACCGAGTTCGACGCCGTCGTCCATGCGGATGAAGCGCTGTTCGGAGTAGGTGCTCGGATACGTGGCGGGCGGCAGCTCGCTCGGCGGAGGCGCGTCTTCGGCGAGCGCGGCGCCCGGCGCGGCAAGCGCGAGCGCGAGCGCGAGCAGACCGAGCGCGGCGGCCAGGCGCGCCGCGCCGCTCCCGCACCCGCCCACGGGACGAATCAACCTTCGGTTCATCATCAACACCCCCGTTGTCATCGAGCCCCCGAAACCCCGAGCGCAAACGCCGTCCGGCGCTCTGTACCCATCGGGCGCCGCCCCCAAACGCTGCGAGCCGCCGACCCGCCGACCCGCCGATCCGCCAAACTTGGCGCGTGGCTTCGCTGCGCTACCGCGACGAGCAAGGACACGAGCATGAGCAGGCGCTCGAGGACGGGCACCCGGCGACGATCGGCCGCAGCGAGCACGCAGGCCTGTGCGTGGCGTGGGATCCGAGCGTGTCCGCCGTCCATGCCGAGCTGATCCCGCTCGGGGCACACTGGCTGCTCAGCGACGACGGGCTCTCGCGCAACGGAACGTTCGTGAACGGCGAGCGCCTCAGGCGCCGCCGGCGCCTGTGCCACGGCGACGTGCTGCGCGTGGGGCGCACCGTCATCGACTTCCTCGAGCCGAGCCGGCCTCGGTCGCGTGACACCACCGTCACCGAGGTCGGGATCACGAGCTCGACGGTGACGATTCTGTTCACCGACATCGCCGGCTCGACCGAGCTGATCGCGCGGCTGGGCGATGAGCTCGGCGATCGCGCGCTTCGCGAGCATTTCGGCGCTCTGCGGGAGGCGGCCAGGAAGCACGGCGGGCGCGAGGTCAAGAACCTCGGCGACGGCCTGATGCTCGCGTTCTCGAGCGCCCTCGGCGGCGTGCGCTGCGCAATCGACATGCAGCGACAGACCGCGACACGCGGCGGGCGCGTGAGCCGTGAGCCGATCGGACTGCGGGTCGGCTTGAACGCCGGCGAGGCCATCGCCGCAGACGACGACTACTTCGGGATGCCCGTCATCGTCGCCAAGCGGCTGTGCGATTGCGCCGCGCCCGGTCAGGTGCTGGTCTCGGACGTCGTGCGCTCGCTCGTCGGCAACCGCGAGGGGATGCGCTTCGCGGACGTGGGAGCGATCGAGCTCAAGGGACTCGCCGATCGCGTCTTTGCGTTCGAGCTCGACTGGCGCTCCAGCGCCTCGGTCCCGCCGAGCTCGCAGCGCATTCAGGGCCCGCCGTCCTGAACCGCGCTCTCAACCACGGGGCCGCGCGTCAGATGAACGCGGTCCTGCCTTCACCCTCGTAGAAGAGCCTCGCCCCCGCGGGCGCGCGCGCCTGCAGCTGCTCGCCGAGCTTGTGAGCGTGCTCCGCGTCGTCGGCGAACACGAACAGGAACGACTCGGCCTCGTGCACGTCGTAGCCGTCGGCCTCGAGCTGCTTCGCGAAGGACTTCGCCTCGCTTCTGCTGCCCAGCTCGAAGTGCACCTGGACCCGGCCCGGCTCGCTCTCGGCGCCCCATGGCCCCTTGCCGCGATGCTCATGAATCGCGGCGGAGTCACCCTGCGTCGCGGCGGGCAGCTCGAAGGGCATCCACTCACCGGCAGGGTTGCGATGTTCTGCCTGCTCTTCCGCGTCGACGCCCTCCGTCTCGCGCGCGGCCTCCACGATCGCCTGCGCGCGCACCAGCGCGTCGCGTGACGTCCCATACAGGCGCAGCCACTCGTCCTCGCGGCGCGCCACCAGCCCGTTGCCGGCACGGCTGGCGGCGAGCGCCGCCGACGCATGGGTCCGAAGCCGCATGAACACGCCGTGAGCGTGCTCACCGCGCTCGAACCTCACCGTCAGCCGCCAATCGAGGTCGCGCTCGGCGCTCACAGCACCACGATAGGGATCGCGAGCTGCCGTCGAAGCGCCCGTTCGCCCCCTTCCCCTGGACACCCCCCGCCGCGCGCGCCACACTCCCCTCATGCTGCTCGTGGCCGCGCTGGTCATCGTCGCGATCCTGCTCGTCCTCTACATGCTGTTCGGAGCTCAGGCGCTCGGGCTGCCGACGCTCGTCGGCGCGCTCGTGGTGCTGGCCGCGATCTCGGCGATTCACTCGTTCGCGGTGGTGCTCGGTGTCCTCGGCGGCCTGCTCCTGCTGTTCATCGCGATCGGCATGGCCATGACGCTCGGCGCCGGTCGCCCGCCGCAGGCGCACGACGAGAGACCCAAAGAGGAGTAGTCCCGCCGGACCGGGCCCGCCTACCCCTCGCCCACGCCCGTGCGTGCTGCCTCCTGGATCTCCACGTGGCTGGCGGGCGCTTCGAAGGTTTCGAACATTCGCTGCGTGAGCACGATCGTGGTCAACTCGCGCGACGGGTCCACGTGCCAGCTCGTGCCGAGACCGCCGTTCCACCCGAACGAGCCGTCGTCGTGCACCGCCAGGCAGAAGCCCCACGATTTGCGCGCGAAGAAGTCGCGGCCGAGGCCGCCGCGCGCCTTCTGCTCGGGCGTCAGCCGATCGCTGCACATCGCGCGCGCGGACTCTGGCGAGAGCACGCCCGCGCCCTCCGCGAGCAGCATGCGCGCGAACGCGAGCAGGTCGTCGACCGTGGACAGCAGGCCCGCGGCTCCGTCCCCGAAGGTGGGCGGGGTGCTCCACTGCCCGCGCGGCGGATCCCACAGCGACAGCCCGTCGGGCCCAGGCCGGTACGTAGCCGGCAGGCGCTCGGGCCGCTCCGTGGAGAAGCTCGTGTCGCGCATCCCCAGCGGCTCGAGGATCCTGCTGCGCAGCACCTCCTCGAGCGAGGTGCCCGCGGCACGCGCCAGCAGCACGCCCAGTACCGAAGCGCCGGTGTTGTAGAGCCAGCGCTCGCCCGGCTGGGCCATCAGAGGCAGCTCGCCGAGACGTGCGATCCACGTGTCGGGGTCGGGCTGCACCGTGGGTTCCGGGGGGCCGAACGTCACGAGCTCCCGATCGTCGGCCGCCGCCTTCACCGGCCAGGGCTCGGGCGTCGCGAACATCTCGAGCATCAGCCCGAACCCGTTCGTGAACGTCAGCAGGTCGCGCACGGTGATCGCCCGCCGGGCGGGCACGGTGTCGTCGAGCGGGCCGTCGGGGCGCGCCAGCACCCGCGGCTCATCGAGCTCCGGCAAGAGCCGGCCGACCGGCTCGTCGAGCTCGATCAGCCCCTCGTCCACCAGCGCCAGCGCAGCCGCCGCCGTGACCGGCTTGGTCGTCGATGCGATGCGAAACAACGAGTCGCGCGCCACCGGCGAGCCACCGATCTCGAGGCTCCCCGCGCTCTCCGCATACACGTCCTCGCCGCACGCGACCAGCACCGCCATGCCCGGGGTCGACTCGTCGCCCACGTTGCGCTCGACCGCCTCGTGCACGCGCTGCGCAACCGCCTGCGGCAACCCCATCTCGCTCTCCTTTCTCGTCGTGCACCCGTTACGACCGGAGGGCTCCGCGATAATCATCGCCGTGCGCCACACAGCCGCCCTCGCGACCACGGTCGCGCTCGCCGTGTGCGCGCTGCTGGGCGCCGGCGCCGTCGTCACCGGCGCCGCGCAGGCCGCGAGCAGCGTTCCGCTCAGCGCCCCCGCGCCCGGCGCGCCGCCGGTGGGGCACGTGTGGCTGTTCATGATGGAGAACCACAGCTTCCCCGAGAGCTTCGGGCCGCCCGCGCTGAGCTTCCAGCCGCGCGCGGGCTCGCCCGAATCGATGACCTACCTCGCGCGCACGCTCCCTTCGCAGGGCGCGCTGCTCGAAGACTACTTCGGCGTCGCGCACCCGAGCGACGCCAACTACACCGCGATCGTGAGCGGCCAGCCGCCGAGCTTCGGCTTCTTCAGCTCGAGCGCCTGCCCCAAGACCGGCTTCCCGTCGCTGGGGCTCACCTTCTGCACCGGCAGCCTGCTGGACTGCCTGTACTTCACGCCGTTCGCCCAGACCGCCACAGCCGAAAACGGGGTGGCGCTCGGCCAGGGCTGCGTGTACCCGCGCGGCGTCCCCGACATCGGCACGCAGATGCGCGAATCCTCGCCCGCGCTCACCGTGAAGGCCTACCAGGAGGACATGCAGCGCCCCTGCCAGCACCCGAAGCTCGGCGCCTACGACGAAGGCGACGCCGGCGGCGAACCCGGATACGAGACGGGCGGCAACCCGTTCATGTACTTCTCCAACTGGATCGACAGCCCGAGCGCATGCGAAGCCGACGACGTGCCGCTCGACCGCAACACGTTCGAACCGCTCGTCAAAGACCTGCGCAGCGTGGCCACCACGCCCAACCTCAGCTGGATCGGCCCCAACCTGTGCGACCAGGGACACGACCTGTGCCCCAACTTCTACGCCGAGCGCTCCAACGCCAGGTTCTTCGAAGGCGCCACGATCTGCCCCGGCTCGCAGCCCACCTCCGAGTACTGCGACGCGCAGACCTCCTCGTTCCTGAGCATGGTCGTCCCCAAGATCATGGCCTCGCCCGCCTACAAGCAGAACGGCCTGATCGTGATCGTGTGGGACGAGGCCAACTTCTACAACTCGAGCCCCTACGTGGACAACCGCGCGTGCTGCAACGAGCCCAACCAGCCCGGCGCCACCGGCAAACCCAACGTGACCGGCGTGGTGAGCATCCCCGGCATCGCCACGTTCAACGTCACCTCCGGGACCAACCGCCTGCTGCTCGGCGGCCCCGACACGGCCGAAGACATCTTCGGCGCGCTGAAGCTGCTGTTCGAACACCCGCACGAAGCGCTCTCGTGGCAGCCCGGCGGCGGCAACACCGGCGCGCTGCTGCTCTCGCCGTTCATCAAGCCCGGCACCGTGTCCTCCGCCCCCTACAACCACTACAGCGTGCTGCGCACGCTGCAGAGCATCTTCGGCCTGCCCCACACCGGCAACGCCGCCGACCCGCTTTCCGGCACGATCGGCGCTCAGGTCTTCAACGACGTGCCCGGCAGCGGCCTCGTGTCGCTGCTGGGCGCACCCGTCTCCGCCGCAGGCGGGCTGCTCACGCTCGCCGCGCCCCGCTCGCGCCTGCGCCTGCGACTCGTGGGCGACGCGCTCGTCGTGAGCGCGCGCTGCCGCAGGCCGCGCAGGGGCGTGTGCCGCGGCACCGCCACGCTCAGCCTCGCCTCGCGCGCCAACGGCGCGCCGCCGCTGCTCGCCCGCCGCGCGTTCACGCAGCTCTCAGACCGCGCGCGGGATCTCACGATCTACCTGTCCAAGCCCGCCGAGCGCTACGTGCGCGCCCACCGCAGGCTCGCCGCCACGCTCACGCTGTCCTCGCGCACCGCCGCCGGCACGCGCGCCTCGCGCAGCCCCGTCACGCTGCTCGCGACCCGCTGACCCGCACGGGCGGCGCCATCATCGCGCCGACAGCGCGACGTATCAGCGCATCGGCGCCACGACCGGCAGGCCGCGCCGCGCGCGCAGCAGCCACTTCTCTCGCATGCCCGCGTATGCGCGCGGCAGCGTGCCGTCGAGGCGCTCCACCACCTCGAGCCAGCCGAGCGCGGAGCCGTAGTCGCCCTCGCCCGCGTCGGCGTCGGCCAGTCCCAGCGCGAGCTCGCTCGCTTCGCCGATCCCGCCGCCGGCCACGATCCCGCCGGCGGATATGCGCGCACGCGAAGCCCCGTTCCGCGGTTCCGGCTCAAACGGCTCCGGCACGGGCGCCTCGGGGCTTCCGAGCGGTTCGCTCATGCGGTGCAGGTAGGGGCCGAGGTGCCTGCCCGCGATCTTGCTCGGCGGCCACCACAGAGGGTTGGACGCGATCTCGCCGGGGCCTGGCGCGGCGGGGTCGCTTCGCATGTACATCGGCGCCACGCCCGTGAGCAGCATCGCGCGCAGGAGCGGCTCGAACGGCCGCGGCGACACGTGGAGGCCGAGGTCCGCGGCCGCGGCTTCCGCCGCCGCGTCGGCCTGCTGCGCGGCGAGGCCGCCCTGCTTGACAGCGAACGCCGCGCCGTCGCCGGCGGCGTACGCGCCGGCGAGGCCGCGCACGCGGCAGTGCTCGTCCACCGTGATGAAGCCGTCGGCGTCGGCCGGCAGGCCCCGCAGGCGCGGACCCTGCAACCGCGCGAGCGCCACCACCTCGTCCACCTCGAGCAGCGCGCCGCCGCTCAGCTCGAGCACGCCGCCGTGCAGCGACTCCGCGCAGGCGCCCGTATGCAGCGCGATCCCGCGGTCGGCGAGCAGGCCGCGCAGCAGCGCGCCCGCGGCCGCGCCGAACGGCGCGAGCGGCTCCGGTTCGGGCGTCGCCACCGTCAGCTCGACGTCGCCGATCCCGCGCTCCGCCATTCTGGTGGCGGTGAGCAGCGCGAGCTCGTACAGGGGCAGCGACCAGCTCGCGCCCGCGGGCGCGGTGAACGCGACGCGCGCGCACGAGCGCTCCTCGAGGCGGCCGAGCAGCGCCGAGAGCGCCGGCGCGTCCTGCGCGCCGCCGAAGGAGATCGCGCCGGCGAGCCACGGCCTGCGGCGCGCGCCCACCGCGATGATCGCGGCGTCGTAGGGCAGCTCGGTGCCGTCCGCGAGCACCACCGTCTGACCCGCCCCGTCCACGCGCAGAAGCGAGCACACGCGCAGCTCAGCGCCGAGGTCGCGCGCGATCGCGTCGAGCTCGAACAGGTGCGCCTGCGCGAGCCCGAACGGCTCGGCCACCGCGAGCGGCTGGTAGACGAGCCTGCGGTTCGGCGCCACCAAATCCACGTGGGGGAACGACTCGAACAGCTCGCGCAGCGCCAGCAGCGCCTCGACCGCGGCCACGCCGCCGCCGCACACAACCACGCGCGGCGAGCCAGAGTCGCGCCCGGCGCCGATCGCGCCGCGCGGCTGCAGCGCCCCGCTCATCGCCCGCGCCACACGCCGGGGGTGCCGGCGCCCCTCTTACCGCCCGCGATAAATTCCACGATATGGAATTCAAGCAGCCAGATCGGCGCGGACGGGGGATTACTCGGTGCGTGTTTCCGACACGCCCAGCACCTGCCCTTCGGCCCCGAGCGCCTGCACCGCCAGGTACGGCCCCACCGTGCCCGGCGGCAGCCCGATGGCGGTCTCGAAGCCGGCGCGCGGCGCGGCCGCGGCGGGCGCCAGCGCCGCGGGGCTCGCCCCCGCCAGCACCCGCCAGCTCGCCACCTGCGTGGCGCCGTTCCAGCTCGCGTACAGCGTGCCCGCACCGGCGCCGCCCGGCACGAACGCGAACGTAGGAGGGTGCGCGGGCGCGCCCGTCCACGCGAACGTGAACGCGCGGTAGGACTCGTCGTAGCGCGGGAAGTGCGCGTCGAAGAGCACTTCGCCCAGGGGGCCGTACTCGCTGAAGTACGGCTGCTGGCCCCACCCGAAGAAGAGCGACCCGTTGGGCAGCGCCTGGATGTTGCCCTGGCTGTCGGAGAGCAGCGCGGGCGCGTGCGTGATCTGGCGCGCGAGCGTCACCGTGCGCCGCTGCGGGTTGAGCGTGAGCACCACGCCGCGCGACTGCTTGTGCACCGTGGGGGTGGAGCCGTTGTCGAACAGGCTCACCTGCCCGCTCGCCAGCAGCCGCGCGTCGTGCTGGTAGGCCGTCTGCGTCCCCGGGCCCTCCCTGAACGTGCTGTCGTGCCCGCCCAGGCGCCACGCGATGCGCCCGCTGCGCGCGTTCACGTCATACGCCGCCCACGTGTTGCGGGCCGACACCAGCAGGCCGCCGTCGGGGTCGAGGTTGATCGAGTTGATGTGGAAGTAGTCGTACGGCCATTCCCTGCTCGTGCCGCGCGCGGGAGAGAACGAGTCCGACAGCGCCACGTGGTCGAGGCTCGTCCATTCGAACATCACGAGCCCGCTCGCCACGTCGATCTCCTGCACCGAGCCGTCCGTCACCGCGCCGTCGGCGGGGCCGCCGCGCGAGGCCAGGTCGCAGCCGACCTCGCGGTAGGCGGTGATCAGCGCGGTGCCCGACGGCGTCAGCTGGAACTCGTGCAGGTCGGCGTGCAGGCCGTTGCCCGCGAGCACGCGCGCCACGGTCGTGTAGGTGCCGTCGTCGATCTCATCCTCGCCGATCCCGTAGCCGTGCTCGGTGATGTCGCCCTGCCACCACGTGAGCACCGGCCTGCCCATGTACTGCTGCACGCGCAGGTTGGTCGCCGAGGTGTAGCGCGGAAGCGGGTGGAACCACACGAGCTGCCCCGCCTGGTCGAAGATCATCGGCCCCGCGACGCCCGGGCCGCCGTAGGGCGCGGTGAACACGTCCCCGGGCGTGCTCGCGGGCGAGTTGCTGGTGACGCGCACGATCGGCGGATGCAGGTCGGGGCGCGAGACGAAGCTCTGCTCCTGCGAGGCGGTCCCGAAGTGGACGCGCTCGGGCCGCGAGCTCACGGGGTCCTCGCTCGCGATCGCGAAGCGGTCGAGCAGCCCGCGGCCGCCGTGCGGGCCGGCAAGGCGCGCGCGCACGGTCACGCGCTCGCCTTCGTCGAACGCCCGCGCGGGCACGAAGCTCGCGCCGTCGCCCTGCGAGTAGGGCTCGAGCCGGCCGCTGTGGTACCCGCTGCGCGAGCCCACCACCACGACCGAGCCGATCCGCCGCGCGCTCACGCCGAGGAAGCTGATCTGCGTGCCCGCGGGCGCGTCGCGGCTGCCCGGCATCGGCGAGACGGTGACTGCGCCATCCAGCAGCGCGGAGTTGTTCAATGTCGCCGGCGCGCACTGCGGCGCGGCGGACGCCTCGGCCCGCCCCGCCGCGAATGCGGCAAGCCAGCAGGCGGCCACAAGGGCCGCCGCCGGCCCTACGATGAGTGCGCGCGGCCGCAGCATGGACTCACAGAACACGAAAAAACTCGATCGCCGCACGTTCCTCAAGGGCGGCCTGCTCGCCGGCGGCGCCGTGGGGGGCGGGGCTCGCGATCCGCGCCGTCGCGGACGCGACCAGCGAATCGAGCCCTCCCAACACCGCCGCCCAGCGCGGAGCCGCGCCACGCCGCGGCGCGCCCGCGCAGCGCGCGCCCCAACATCCTCGTGATCGTCGTCGACCAGCTGCGCTTCCCGCAGTGGTTCTCGCCGACGCCGCGGGCGGCGACGGCCTGCCACCGAACCTGCTGAAGCTCCGCGAAGGCGCGGTGTCGTTCGCGCGCCACTACACGGTCTCCAACGACTGCACGCCGTCGCGCTCCGCGCTGCTCACCGGCCTCTACACGCACCAGACCGGCTGCATGATCACGGGCGGGAGCACGCTCGACCCGGGCTTCCCCACGTGGGGCTCGATGCTGCGCGAACACGGCTACCACACCCGCTGGTACGGCAAGTGGCACCTCACGCACGGCGACAGCCACTGGAACGAGCTCACGGGCCCGGCGGACGCTCGAGCAGTACGGCTTCTCCGGCGGCACCTTCCCCTCGCCCGACGGCGCGCCGGGGCAGGGCTGGCGCCGGGACCCGCGCATCGCCAAGGCAGTTCGAGGAGTGGTTCGCGCAGGAAGGCGACGCCGAACCGTGGTGCACGACGGTGTCGTTCGTCAACCCGCACGACATCGCCTGGTGGTACGAGTGGAGCGACCGCGTGCCGCGCCGAGGTCGAGCGCGCGGCACGTCGTGCAGAGGCTGCCGCCCAACTTCGAGACGCCCGACGCTGCTGCATCGAGCGGCGCAAGCCGCGGCTGCAGCGCTCGCTGCAGGCCACCGCCGCCGCGTCCTTCGGCCCGGTGCCGTTCGGCGGCCCCGAACTCGCGGCGCGCTGGCTGGCGTTCCTCGACCTGTACGTGAAGCTGCAGCGCGAGGTCGACCACCACGTCGGCCAGGTGCTGCACGCGCTCGAAAGCCACCCCGCGGTGGCCGCCAACACGGTCGTCGTGTTCACCTCCGACCACGGCGAGTACGGCGGCTCGCACGGGCTGCGCGGCAAGGGCGCGGGCGTCTACGAGGAGGGCATCCGCGTGCCGCTGATCGTCAAGCGACCCGCGCGGCGAGCTCACGCGCGCCCCCGAACAGGTGCGCACGCAGCTGACCTCGAGCGTCGACGTGGCGCCGCTGCTGCTCACGATCGCCACGGGCTCGCGACGACTGGCGCACAGAGCCCCGCTACGCGCACCTCGCCGGACGCGCGGACATAGCCGCGATGCTCGCCGACCCCACCGCGCCGGGCCGCGACTACGTGCTGCACGCCACCGACGAGATGGTGACCGAGTACGCGATCGAGCCGTACGCGGCCGACGCGCCGCTGCACGTGATCGCGCTGCGCACGCCCACGGCCAAGTACGCGACCTACTCCTACTGGCCCGACGAAGGCATCACGCCGCTGCTGCGCGGGCCAGGAACGGAGCTGTACGACTACACCACGCACAGCGGCCGGCTCGAGCTGCACAACAGCGCCGGGCGACAGCGACCTCGAGGAGCATCCTGCACACGCAGCTCGAGCGCGCGCTGCGCGAGGAGCTGCGCGCGCCGCTCGCCGGGCGAGCTCGACCTGGCGCACGGGCGCGGCTTCGAGAACTACTTCCTCGCGGCGCGCCACAGCGCCACGGCCGCCGCGGCGCGTCGCAAACTCCGCAGCGAAGAGCTCGTCGGGCAGTTCGCGCGCCGCGAGCGCGGCGCCGAACGCTGCGCCACCGCCTTACGCCTTCACCGTGGCCGAAGCGCCCATGACCGCGCCGGAGGCGTCGAGCGCCTGCACCTGCACGTAGGGGCCCGCGCTCGGCGCGGCGATGCGCGTCTCGAAGCCGCTGCGCGGCGCGGTCGCGACCGGCGCGAGCGCGCTCGGCGAGGCGCCCGCGAGCACGCGCCAGGAGGCCACCGCGGTGGCGCCGTTCCAGCTCGCCTCGACCTCGATCTGCGAGCCCGAGGGCTGGGCGGCGAGCGACGGCGGGCTCGCGGGCGTGCCGTTCCACGGCGACAGCGTGCTCCTGAAGTCCTGCACGTTTCGCCCGAGCGTGCCGTCGAGCAGCACGTGCCCGGAGGAGTCGAACTCGGTGAAGTTCGGCAGCCCGCCGTAGCCGAGCAGCCAGTTGCCCCCGGGCAGCGCGAACATGTCGCCCTGGCTCGAGGCGAGCAGCGTGCGGTGCGGGTTGGTCAGCGCTTTCACGAGCGTGACCTTGTGCGTCGAGAGGTCGGGCGCGAGCAGCAGGCCGCGCGACTGCTTCTCCTTCGGCGGCGTCGAGCCGTTGTCGAACACCGAGATCAGCCCGCCGGGCTGCAGTTCGGCGTCGTGCTGCCAGTAGAACTGCACGCCGGGGCCGAACTTGAAGCTGCTGTGGGTGCCGCCCAGCCGCCACCGGATCGCGCCGCTGCGGATGTCGATCGAGTACAGGGCCCACATGTTGCGCACCGAGATCAGCACTTCCCCGGAGGGGCCCGGGTCGATCTCGTTGAGGTGCGCGTAGTCCCACGGGTAGGTGCCGCGCGGCGCGGTGTTGTGCGATTCGCTCTGCGCGATGTGCCCCAGCGCGTGCCACTCCCACATCACGAGGCCCGTGCGCACGTCCACCTCCTGCACGATCGAGTCGCTCAGCACGTGCCCTCCGCCCGCCTGCACCGGATAGAACGCGTCGATCCAGGCCGTGTCTTCGCCGGTGAGGCGGAACACGTGCAGGTCCGCGTGCAGCCCGTTGCCCGCGCGCACCGTGGCGATCCGCCGGTAGGAGCCGTCGTAGAGCACGTCTTCGCCCTGGCCGAAGCCGAGCTCCAGCACCCGCCCCTGCCACCACGTGAGCGTGGGTTTGCCCTGCCAGCTCTGGACTTCCAGGTTGGTCGCCACGGTTTCCTTCGGCAGCGGGTGAAACCACACGAGCGCGCCGTTCTGTTCGGCGATCATCGGCCCCGGGCTGCCCCTGCCCTGGTAGGGCGCGAGCATCAGGTAGCCGGGTGACGCGCCGGGCGCCGCGGGGGTGGTGATCTTCACCGTCGAAGGCGTCAGCGAGGGCGCCGAGAGGTAGTGCTGCACGGCGCCCGGGTCGCCGGGGTTGGTGGGGAAGACCTTCTCGTTCACCGGCGCCGGCCGCGCCACCGTGAAGCTGGTCGTGGCGGCTTCGGTGGCGCCGCCGACGCTCACCTGCGCATGCACGCTCACGCGCTCGCCGGGCGTGAACGGATGGGCGGGCACGAAGCTCTCGCCGGTGCCGGTCGAATACGCGCGCAGGCTGCCCGTGTGGCTGCCGCTGCGCGACCCCACCGCCTTCACCGACGCCACGCTCGTGCCGGCGGGCCCCAGGAAGCTGATCTGCGTGCCGGGCGTCGCGTCGGGCGTGCCGGGCATCGGCGAGACCGCCACCGGGTTGGACGCGGCGGCGGCCGCGGCGGCGCTGTCGGTGATCGCGATCGGCGCGGAGGCTCCCGGCGAGGAGCCGCTGCAGGCGCTCAGCGAGAGCGCGCAGCACGCGCACACGAGCGCGGCGTCCGCAAGGGCGATGTATCGGTTCCGGTTCATCTACGGCAGCCGGCTTGCGGCGGGCCAGACATTACAAGGGGGACCCCCGGGCGGCCGGGGCAGAGCGGGGCTGGCAGAGAATCCTTAGCAACTTCTTAGCTCATCCCGTAGCTCAGGCCACCGCCTGCAGGCTGCGGTAGGGCGCGCCGCGGAGCTCGCGCACGAGCGCGTCCAGGACCGCCTCGTCGTCGCGCTCGCGCCCGTCGGTGACCGCGCCGATCACGCTGCGCTTGCGCTCGAGCAGCTCCGCGATGGTCTCGTCCACGGTGCCCGCGGCGAGCAGGTAGGAGGCGTTGACGGCGTCGCGCTGGCCGATGCGGTGGCAGCGGTCCTCGGCCTGGTCGTGCTTGGCGGGCGTCCAGTCGAGCTCGAGGAAGACCACGCTAGAGGAGCGCGTGAGCGTGATCCCCTGCCCCGCCACCTCGATCGAGCACACGATCAGCTGGTTGGAGGGGCTGTGCTCGCGCTGGAAGCACTCCACCGTGCGGTCGCGCGCGGCGGCGCTGTCGGAGCCCAGCAGGTGCAGCGCCGAGGGGAAGCGCTCGAGCACCGCCGCGAGGATCTCGCGGTGGTGGGCGAACACCACCAGCCGCTCGCCGGTGGCGCGGAAGTCGTGGATCCAGCGCAGCGCCGACGCGAGCTTGCCGCGCGCCGCGAGCAGCTTGAGCGCGCCGAGGCGCACGAGGCGCTCGGCGCGCAGCGCCGCGGCGACGCGCGCGTCGAGCTCGCGCAGGTCGAGCGGCTGCTCGCGCAGCCACGCGATGAGGTCGCGCTCGGCGAGCCTGTATTCGGCCTCGTTGTCGAGCTCCACCGGCACCACCGCTCTCGTCTTCGCGGGCAGCTGCGGCAGCACGTCGGACTTCAGGCGCCGCGCGAAGCAGCGCGCGCGCAGGTGCCAGTGCAAGCGCACGTTCGCGTCGGCCCCCTGGAAGCGCTCGGCGAAGCGCGCGCCCGAGCCGAAGTCCTGCAGGCGCCCGAGGATGCGCAGCTGCGAGACGAGCTCGGCGGGGCGGTTCACCACGGGGGTGCCCGTGAGCGCGAGCACGAGCCCGTCGCCGCGCACCGCTCCCGAGAGCTGCTGCACCGCCTGCGTGCGCTTGGCGGCGGGGTTCTTGCAGTGGTGGGACTCGTCGATCACGAGCGCGCGCGGGCCGAGCGCGCGCAGCTGCTCGAGCCGCGGCACGAGGATGTCGTAGTTGGCGAGCGTCACGTCCACGTCGCCGGAGAGCGCCTCGGGCCCGTTCCCGCGCAGCACGCGCGCGCTGCGATGCGGCAGCCAGCGCGAGATCTCGCGCAGCCAGTTGAGCTTCAGCGACGCGGGGCACACCACCAGCGCGGGGTACGCGCCGTCGGCCTCGAGCGCCGCGAGCGCCTCCACGGTCTTGCCGAGGCCCTGCTCGTCTGCGAGGAACGCGCGCCGCTGCGCGAGCAGGTAGCGCACGCCCGCGCGCTGGAACGGCTTCAGCTCGCCGCCGAGGCGCGGCAGCTCGAGCTCCGCGTCGTGCGCGCCCGACAGCGCCACGAGCCCCGCCGCCACGGCGTGCTGCTCGCGGATCTCGCACAGCGCCTCGAGCGCGTCCTCGGCGACCCACACGCCACCGTCGCAGAGCAGCTCGTCGAGCGCGGGCACGCAGAACGGGTCCACGCGCAGCGACGCCAGCCGCGCGTGCTCGTGCGCGGAGGAGAAGCCGAACGGTCGCGCCGCGCGCCGCGCGCCCGCCTCCGCGCCTGTGCCCGTACGGGCGCGGGCAGGCACGATCGGCGCCAGCGCGCCATCGATCGCGGCGAAGCGCTCCACGAGGGACGGCTCGTGCCCGGGCGCGAGCACGAACGCCGCGGGGTGGTGCAGCGCCGAGAGCTCGAGCACCGCGGGCGGCGCGGGGCGGCCGGCCTCGAGCGCAGCCCCGCAGCGCTTCGCGGCGGGGCTCGGCCAGCCGCGCAGCTCCGAGCGGATCAGCCGCCAGGACTCGAGCGTGAGCGGGAGCACCGCTCCCCCGTGCGCGCTCGCCGCCTGCGAGCGCACCGGCAGCGGCAGGCGCGCGGCGTCTCCGAGCAGCGCGAACACGGGCTCGCCGCCGTGGCGCTCGACCTCCACGTTGCCGCTCCACGGGCGCGCCTCCGTGCCTGCCCGCGCGCGCCGCGCCGCGCGCTCGTGGCTGCGCTCGCCCGCCACGGCCTCGCCGCCCCGCTTCTCGCCGGGCCCGCCGGCGGCCGGCTCGCCGCTGCCGCGAGCGCCTTCGTACGCCGCGAGCGCGCGCAGGGCCGCCGCGCTGACGCTCAGCGAGCGCGCGCTCTCGCCACTGCCGAGCCCGCGCACGAGCTGCGCGGAGAGCTCGTCCACGGGCACGAGCGCGCGCCCGATCGCGGGCACGGTGCGCGCCTGCGGGTGCGAGAGCAGCACGCGCGCGGCGCCTGGCGCGGCGTCGGTCGCGAAGCTCAGCCACCAGCGCTCGTCGGGGCGAGCGAGCGCGACCGCGCAAACTCCGCGCCGGCGCGCGGCGCGGCTGCGCGCGAGCCTGCGCGCGAGCGCGCGGCTCAGCTCCGGCGGGCGCGGGAGCCCCGCGAACAGGCGCGCGAGCGATTCGGCCCCGTCGGGATCGAGCGGCACGCGCCACGCGCGCTCCTCGGGATCCCAGCGCCGGCCGGGGATCGCGCGCAGGATCAGGCGCAGGCGCTCGTCGTAGGGGAAGCGCAGGACCGCGTCCTCGCCGTCGAGCGAGGCCGTGATGGACGGATTCGACACGACCGCCAAAGATAGGCCGGGTGGAGGATGAAGCCGTCACCGGGGCCGCGTGAGCGGCCCATCAAAGAAGACTCAGCGCCCCCCGTCGGCGCGCGCGCCGGCTTCGAGCAGCGCCTCGAGCGCGGACAGCGCGCTCGCGTTGCCCATCGCCACGAGCACGTCGGAGCCGGCCAGCGCGGTCTCGGCGGGCGGCTGCGGCTGGAAGGCGGCGCCGCGGCGGATGCCCACGATCACCGAGTCGCCGCGGATCTCGCCGATCGTGCGCCCCACCGCGCCCGACCCGTCTTCGACCTCGATCTCCTCCATGCGGTACTCGGCGTCGACGTCCACAACGCCGCTCAGCTGGCGGTGCAGCGCGAGCCGCGCCATCTCGGTGCCGCTGGCCTTGTACGGCGAGATCACGCGGTCGGCGCCCGCGCGTTTGAGCTTCTTCTCGGTGTCCTCGATCGCGGCACGCGCCACGATGCGGATGTCGCCGCGCAGCTCGCGCGCGGTGAGCGTGATGAACACGTTGTTGGCGTCCGAGTCCGCGCACGCCACGATCGAGCTCGCGCGCTCGATGCCCGCGCGCTGCAGCACGTCGTCGTCGGTGGCGTCGCCCTCCACGAGCGCGAACCCCGCCTGCTCGGCCAGCTGGCGCGCCTCCGCGCTCGAGTCGATCACGACCACGCGCGCGCGAGCCGCGTGCAGGTCGCGCGCCACCTGCTGCCCGACGCGGCCGAAGCCGCACACGATGTGGTGGCCGGTGAGCTGGTCGATCATCCTGTCGGTGCGGCGCGAAGCGAGCATTTCGCCGACGTGGCCGGCCACGAAGAACTCGGTGACCATCGCGAGCGCGTAGAAGAGGGTACCCACGCCGGCGACGATCAGCACCACCAGCACCACCTCGCCGCCCACCGACGTGGGCTGGGGGAAGCCGCCCACGGTGGCCACGGTGTCGAGCGTCCAGCGGAACGCGTACCACAGGCTCACGCCTTCGATCAGCGACAGCGCCACGGCGCCCGCGAGCAGCAGCGCGGCGAGCAGCCCCGCGAGCAGCGTGAGGCGGCGCGCGAACGCGTTCAGCTGGTCGCGCATGACCGAGCCGTGGCGATCGCTGACGCGCGCGCTGCCGAGCACGCGCCCATGATCGCCCATGCGCGCGCGCAGGCGCCTGCTCGATAATGCGGCGCGTGGGCAGCGTCGAGGAATGGTGGGCCGCGGGCGAGCACGTGACGCTGGGGCTCTCGGGGACGAGCCGGCGCGTGTTCGTGCGGCGCATGGGCTCCGGCGCGCCGCTCACGCTGCTGCACGGCTTCCCGAGCTCCTCGCACGACTGGGAGCGCGTCGCGGGCGCGCTCGCTGCGCACCGCAGCCTGCTGATGCCCGACCTGCTCGGCTTCGGCGCATCGGAGAAGCCCGCCGATCACGTGTACTCGCTGCACGAGCAGGCGGACCTGGTGGAGGCGCTGTGGCGCCACGAGGGGATCGGCGCGACCGCGCTGGTGGCGCACGACCACTCGGTGTCGGTCACGCAGGAGCTGCTCGCGCGCGCACGCGAACGCGACCTCGCGGCGGAGCTGCGCAGCGTGCTGTTCCTCAACGGCGGCATCTACCCGGAACTGCACCGCGCGCAGCCGGGGCAGGTCGCGCTGCTCGACCCCGAGCACGGGCCACAGGTGAGCGCGCTGCTGAACGAGGAGCTGTTCGTCGCGGGCCTCGCGCCCACGTTCGCGCCGGGCTACGCGCGCGCGGGCGCCGACAGCGAGCAGATGTGGCTCGCGAACAGCCGCGACGGCGGCGTGCGCATCATGCACCTGCTGATCAGCTACATGTCCGACCGCGCGCAGCACCGCGAGCGCTGGGTGGCTGCGCTCGAGTCCGCGGAGGTGCCGCTGTCGTTCGCGTGGGGCATGCTCGACCCGGTGTCGGGCGCGCACATGGCCGAGCGCATCGCCGAGCGCCTCCCCCGCGCGCAGCTGCTCGCGCTCGACGACGTCGCGCACTGGCCGCCGCTGGAAGCGCCCGAGCGCGTGGCGGCTTCGGTGCTCGCCGGCTGAGCCGGTGGCGATCTGATCGATGCGCTTCGCGCCGGTGACGGCGTCGCCGGGGAACTCAGGCGCGGGCCTCGCCGACCTTCGCGAAGCGCGCGCGGGCGAGCTCCGCGAACGGCGCCCATGTCTCGCGCGGGCCGCTCGGGCGCCGCACGAGCTGCGGCTGGCCCGCGGGCAGCGTCGCGAGCGCCTCGCCCGCCGGGGATGAGCGCAGGTGCTCGCGCACGGTGCGCCGCGCGGTCTGCATCACCTCGGTGCGGCGCTTGCGGCTCATCAGGTTCGAGCCCATCGCGTCGAGGTCGTGCACGGTGGGCTGGATCAGGATCACCTCGATGCCCGCTGCGCGGAGCCGCTTGGCCTCGCTGCCGAGGCGCCTGCCAGCGCCCGTGCGCACCGCGTAGGCGACCCGCTCGCCGAGCCTGCGCGGCGCCCCGCGGTGAAGCGAGGACATCGGGTTGAGCGCCACCACCAGGTCGAGCCGCTCGCCGGCGAGCACGTCGAGGTTCGACACCGAGCGGATGCCGCCGTCCACGTAGCGGCGCCCGCCGATCTCCACCGCGCGGAAGAAGCCGGGGATCGCGCACGAGGCGGCGACCGCGTCGGGCAGCCGCGCGTGCGGAGCTCCGCGCCGGCCGAACGCGACGCGCCGGCCGCTCGCGTAGTCCACCGCGATCGCCCAGAAGTTCGGGTGCGGCGCCCACGGCTCTTCGCACACCAGGCCCACCATCTCGGAGATCGGCTGCGTGGAGAGCGGGCCGTTGGGCAGCCAGCCCGCGAGCACCGCCGCGGGCGAGTGGCGGTAGGGCCGCGCGAGCGAGGACAGCGCGAGCCGCCACGAGCCGGGACCGATCGACGGGGCGCCGTGCACCGGGAAGCCCGCGCGCGAGGCGCGCCCCGCGGGCCGCTCGCCCGCGCCCGCGGCCGCTCGCGCTTTCGCGCGCGTCCCCGCGCCCGGCAAGAGCGCGTCGAAATCCTCGCCGGAGGAGCGCGCCACCATCAGCCACGGCGGCACGCCGCACGCGAGCAGCGCGCCGATCAGCGAGCCCGCGGAGGTGCCCACGATGTGGCGCGAACTACCGGGATCCCAGCCGCTCTCCGTTGCAATGGCGTCCAGCGCGCCGCTCAGCCAGGCGCCGCCGAGCACGCCGCCGGCGCCCAGCACGAGCCCCACGCGGGGCGCGCTCACGGCGCCATCCGCGTGCGGGGCGAGCTCACGGCGCCATCCGCGTGCCGGGGCGCGCTCACGGCGCCATCCGCGTGCCGGGGCGCGCTCAGAGGATCATCTGCGTGCATATGAAATGCGCCGCGAGGCGCCCCCCGCGGAACACCTGCACCTGCCACACCTGCGTGCGCGAGCCTCCATGCAGCTGCTCGCCGACCGCTGTGAGCTCATCGCCGGAGGTGGCCGAGGCGAGCACGTTGATCTTCAGCTCGACGGTCGTGAAGCCGCGCCCCTGCGGCAGGTTGCGCAGCGTGCCCCACGCGGCCACCGTGTCGGCAAACGCAACCCACGCGCCGCCGTGCACGTAGCCTTCGGGGTGCAGGTGGCGACGGTCCACCAGCATGCGCCCGCGCACCCGCTCGTCGGTTATCTCGGTGAGCTCGATCCCCAGGTCGCCCGGGAACGTGCCGGCGAGGCGCTCCGCGCTCAGCTGCGGGACGATCGCGTCGTTGGTCTCGCGCGCCACGCGGCGCAGTCTCGCAGAAGGGCCGCGGGCCCTCGCCTCGCGCGTGCCGGGGCGTCGCGCGCGCCCGGGCCCTCGCTTGACGGGGCGCCGCGGCGACGGTAGCTTCCCGGCGGACGGGGGAGCCTCGCGCGCGGGCAGGGAGCACCTTTTCGCGATCCGCGAAGGAACCGCCGCCGGGGGAGGCGGGCGCGCGCAGCGCGCCCGATCGGCTCACGTGAACGAGGGAAGCAGCGTGCGAACAACGGCCAGGAGGGTCACATCGGCGGGCATCGCGGCGGCGGCCGTGGCGTGCGCCGCCATGTGCTTGCTCGCGGCGGGCTCCGCGTGGGCGCGCACCGCCGGCGCGCGCGCCGTGCCGCTCGTGGTGAAAGCGCCCGCGGTCACGAAAAACCCGGTGAGCAAAACCGTGGAAGCGGGTCAGAGCGCGACCTTCGAAGCGGCCGCATCGGGCACACCGACCCCGACGGTCCAGTGGGAAGTGTCCACCGACGGCGGCTCGAGCTGGGCGCCGGTCCCCGAAGCGACGTCCACCGCGTACACGATCGCGAGCACCGTAGCCTCCGAAAACGGCTATGAATTCCGCGCGACGTTCACCAACGAAGCGGGCTCGGACACCAGCAAAACGGCCACGCTCACCGTGCGCTCGGCGCCCGAAGTGACGAAACAGCCGCAGAGCGTGACCGTGCAGGAAGGCGAAAACGCGACCTTCGAAGCGACCGCGTCGGGGACGCCCGCGCCGACGGTCCAGTGGCAGATGTCGAGCAACGGCGGCACCACGTTCAGCTCGATCAAAGAAGCCACCTCGAACCAGCTCGTGATCGCGAAAGCCACGAGCTCGCTCTCGGGCCACGAGTACCGCGCGATCTTCAACAACGCCGCCGGCAAAGTCACGACGGAAGCGGCCACGCTGACCGTGCAGAAGACCCCGACCGTGACCGAGCAGCCGGTGAGCGTGAGCGCGAAAGCGGGCGAAGCGGTGAGCTTCGAATCGGCCGCCTCGGGCTTCCCCGCGCCGGCGGCGCAGTGGGAAGTGTCCACCGACGGTGGCGCCGAATGGAGCCAGGTGCCCGGCGCGAGCGCCGAAAAGCTCACGATCGCCGAAGCGAGCATCTCCGAAAACGGCTACGAGTACCGCGCCACGTTCACCAACACCGCGGGGCACGCCACGAGCGAACCGGCGACGCTGACGGTGCACGCGCCGCCGCAGGTGAGCAAACAGCCGGCGAGCACCATCGTGCTGGCGGGCGAAAACGCGGTCTTCGAAGCAGCCGCGACCGGGCTGCCCGAACCGACGGTGCAGTGGGAACGCTCGACCGACCACGGCGGCACGTGGAGCGCGGTGGGAGGCGCGACCGGCGACGTGCTGACGGTCGAAGGCGCGACCACCGCGCAGAGCGGCTATGAGTACCGCGCGGTGTTCACCAACACCGGCGGCGTCACCGACAGCGCCGCGGCGATACTCACCGTGGCGACGAGCAAGTTCAGCGCGGTGGCGTGGGGCGGCAACCTCGACTACCAGCTCGGCAGCGGCTCGACCGCGGACCTCAGCGACGTGCCCGTGCCGGTGAAGGAAATCAGCTTCGTCTCGGCGGTCGCCGCCGGCGGGCTGCACAGCCTCGCGCTGCTCGTGAACGGCACGGTGATGGCGTGGGGCGGCAACGGCTTCGGGCAGCTCGGCAACGGCACGATGACGATCGAGAAAACGCCGGTCGAAGTCGAGGGGTTGACCGGCGTGACGGCGATCGCGGCCGGCGAAAACCACAGCCTCGCGCTGCTCTCCAACGGCACGGTGATGGCGTGGGGCGATGGAGAAGAGGGCCAGCTCGGCGACGCCAAACTGGTGGAAAGCGAAGTGCCGGTGCAGGTGAAAGGGCTGACGGGCGTCAAAGCGATCGCCGCGGGCGGCAACCACAGCCTCGCGCTGCTCTCCAACGGCACCGTGATGGCGTGGGGCGAAAACGAAGACGGCGAGCTCGGCAACGGCAACCACAACCAGGCAAGCTCGCCGGTGGCCGTCAAAAGCCTCACCGGCGTGACCGCGATCGCGGCGGGCGGCAACTTCAGCCTGGCGCTCACGAACAAAGAAACCGTCGTGGGCTGGGGCAGCGACGCGACCGGGCAGCTCGCCGACAGCGCGGTCTCCGAAGACGAAGGCAGCGCGGTGCCGGTGCCGGCCGACGGGCTCACGGGCGTGACCGCGATCGCGGCGGGCGGCACGCACGCGCTGGCGCTGCTCGGCGACAAAACGGTCAAAGCGTGGGGCGAAGACAGCTACGGCCAGCTCGGAGACGGCGCGATCAAGGGCATCGAAGAAACGCCCCAGGCGGTCAGCGGCCTGTCCAACGTGACGGCGATCTCCGCGGGCAAAATGGACAGCGTCGCGATGCTCGGCACGGGCGCCGTGGCGACGTGGGGCATCAACTCGTTCGGCCAGCTCGGCGACGGCGCCACCGGCAGCCCGAGCGACGTGCCCGTGGAAGTCGCAGGCGTGCGCAGGGTGGCGAGCATCTCCGCGGGCGGGCAGCACATGCTCGCCTTCGGCGAACAGCTCCCCACGGTCAGCGGCGTGAGCCCCTCGCGCGGACCCGCCGCGGGCGGGACGCCCGTGACGATCAGCGGCGTGGCGCTGAACGGCGCCACCAAGGTCACGTTCGGCGGCGTCGAAGCCACCAACGTGACGGTCGAATCTTCGTCCGCCGTGACGGCCACCGCGCCGGCCGGCAAAGGCACGGTCGATGTCGAGGTGACCACGCCCGCGGGCACGAGCGCGCCGGTCTCCGCGGACCGCTACACGTACCTCGCGCCGCCCACCGTGAAAAAGCTCTCGGTCAAAGCGGGCCCCGCCACGGGCGGCACCACCGTCGTGATAACGGGAACCGAATTCACCGGAGCCACGGCGGTGCACTTCGGCGAAGCCGAAGCGCAGTCGGTGACGGTGAAATCGGCGACGAGCATCACCGCGGTCTCGCCGCCGAACACCGGCGGCACCGTTGACGTCACCGTGACGGGCGTCGGCGGCACGAGCGCGAAGGTGTCTGCCGACCACTTCAAGTACACGCCGGTGGTCGAAGAAGTCTCGCCCGGCGGCGGCCCGGCCGCTGGCGGCACGCCGGTGAGCGTGAGGGGCGTTGGATTCCTGCCCGGCGCCACGGGGACCACCTTCAAGTTCGGCAAAACCAAAGCGACCGGCGTGACCTGCTCGAGCTCCACCGCGTGCACGATGAAAGCGCCCAAACACGCTGCGGAAACCGTGGACGTGACGGCCCTGGTCGCCAAAGCCGTGAGCCTCACCTCCGAAGCCGACAGGTACACGTACAGCTGAACGGCAGCGGCGGGCGCGAGCGGGTAGGTTGAGCGCAACAGCGCTGCACGACCAAAGGAGTCCCCATGCCCGCACGCCGCACCACGACGCTGCTCCTCGCGCTGGCGGTCGCGGGCCTGTCGGCGTGCGGCTCCTCGAACAAGAGCGCGAGCACCGCCACGACGCAGTCCGCGCCGCAGCAGACGACGCCGGCGAGCACCACGGGCGCGACCGGCGGCGCGATCGAACCGGCGTTCATCGCGCGCGTGAACGCGCTGTGCACGAAGGCGAACGCGGAACTCGCGCCGAAGGGCAAGTTCCCCTACTCGAACTTCAACCCCACGAGCCCCGACGTGTCGCTGCTTCCGAAGGTCGCGGCGTTCTTCGAAGGGCTGCGGCCCGTGCTCGACCGCGTGCCGGTGGCGCTGAAAGCGCTCGGCGCGCCCCGGCAGGGCGCGTCGGAGTGGTCGCAGCTCGTGGCGCTCGTGCCGCAGTACCGCGCGATCGCAGACCGACAGATCGCGGCCGCGAAGGCGTCGGATTCGCAGGCGTTCGTGAAGACCGTGGACGAAATCTCCACGATCCAGGAAAGGATCACGCGCCTCGCGCTCGGCGCGGGCTTCGCCGCCACGAGCCCCTGCTCCGAACTGTTCTGAGGGGGTCGCGCCCGCCGGCTCCCCGCCTGCGGCGCCGGGCGGCGGGCGCCCGCCCGCGAGCGGCTCGCGCCGCGCGGCGGCCGGGCGGTATCGTCAGGTGCGCCAAGCGAAGCCGCAGAGAGGGGAGCCGCGCATGTCCACCACGAGCCGCGCGCAGCACGGGAGCACGCACGAGGTCTCCAACCAGCCGCCGCCGCTGGCCGACTACAACCCGCTCGACGCGGACCCCGCGCTGCGCGAGGCGCTCCTGCGCGAGGGCGGCGAGTGGGGCCTCGACCGCGTGCACGACTTCGCCGGCGTGACCGCGTCCTCGGAGGCGCTCGAGCACTCGAGGCGCGCGCAGCGCAACATCCCGGTGCTGCGCACCCACGACCGTTACGGCTACCGCGTGGACGAGGTCGACTACGACCCGTCGATGCGCTGGATGCTGCGCCTCGGCGTCGAGCGCGAGGTCAACTCGCTGCCGTGGCGCGAGCCGCGGCCGGGCGCGCACGTGGTGAGAGCCGCGCTGATGCACCTCTTCGACCAGCTCGACACGGGGCCGTGCTGCCCGATGTCGATCAACTACGCGGCGGTGCCCACGCTGCGCCAGGAGCCCTCGCTCGCGGAGCAATGGGAGCGGCGCCTGACGCTGCCCGACTACGACTCGTTCGCGCAGGCGGGCATGGTGTTCACGGAGAAGCAGGGCGGCTCCGACCTGCGCGCGAACTCGACGGTGGCGGAGCCGGCGGGCGACGGCTGGTACGAGCTCACCGGCCACAAGTGGTTCTGCACGCACCCGGTGTTCGACGTGTTCTTCACGCTCGCGCAGACCGACGCGGGCATCTCGTGCTTCCTCGCCGAGCGCCCGCACCCGGGCTTTCGCATCCAGCGCCTGAAGGACAAGCTCGGCGGCCGCTGCCTCGCCTCCTCGGAGGTCGAGTACGAGCACCTGCCCGCACGGCTCCTGGGCGAAGAGGGCCGCGGCACGGCGTTCATCGTGGAGCAGCTGATCTGGACGAGGCTCGACACGCTCACGGCGGTGGCGGGCATGATGCGCCGCGTGGTGGCGGAGGCGATCTGGCATGCGCGCCACCGTTCGGCGTTCGGCGCGCCGCTGGCGATGCAGCCCGCGATGGTCAACGTGCTCGCCGACCTCGCGCTCGAGTCGGAGGCGGCGACATCCTCGGCGCTTCGCATCGCGCGCGCGTTCGACTCCGAGGACGTCGGGCGAGACGGCCTTCCGCAGGCTCGCGCTGTCGGTCATGAAGTACTGGGTGTGCAAGCGCGGCGCTCCGCTCGCGGCCGAGGCGCTCGAGTGCCTCGGCGGCAACGGCTACGTCGAGGAGGCGCCGATGGCGCGCTTCTACCGCGACATCCAGATCGGCACGGTGTGGGAGGGCTCGGGCAACGTGATCGCGCTCGACGTGCTGCGCGCGCTGCGGCGCGAGCCGCAGGCCGCCGCGGCGTTCCTCGCGGAGTGCGAGCTCGCGGCGGGCGAGGACGCGCGTTTCGACGCGCACCTGCAGCGCGTGCGCGACGCGCTCGCGGCCGTCGGCTCGGACCCGGCCGGCGACGAATGGAGCGCGCGCCGCGCTGTGGAGGACATGGCGCTGGCGCTACAGGCGAGCCTGCTGCTGCGCCACGCGCCGCGGGCGGTGGCCGAGGGATTCTGCGCTTCGCGCCTCGACGGCCGCGGGCTCGCCTTCGGCGACCTTCCGCGCGGCGTGGACGGCGCGGCGATCGTCGAGCGCGCGCTCGCGCTGTAGCGGCGGGAGCGCGCGGGCGGTGCGCCAGCTCACATTCACGGGGCCGGGCGCGCTCGAGTGGCGGGACGCGCCCGAGCCTCGGATCGACTCGGATGCGGCGGCGATCGTGCGCCCGGTGGCGGTCGCCACGTGCGACCTCGACGCGCTGATCATCGCCGGCGTCTCGCCGTTCCCGCCGCCGTTCGCGATCGGCCACGAATGCGTGGCCGAGGTGCTCGACGCCGGCGAGGCGGTGCGCACGCTCGAGCCGGGGCAGCTGGTGAGCGTGCCGTTTCAGATCTCCTGCGGCGAGTGCGCGCCGTGCAGGCGCGGGCGCACCGGCAACTGCGCGACGGCGGGGTTCATGTCGACGTACGGGTTCGGTCCGGCGGTCGAGCGCTGGGGCGGGTTCCTCTCGGACGCGGTGCTGGTCCCCTACGCCGAGCACATGCTCGTGCCGCTGCCCGCGGGGCTCGCGCCGGCGGCGCTCGCGAGCGCATCCGACAACCTCAGCGACGCGTGGCGCGCGGTGGGCCCGGCGCTCGCGGAGGATCCGGGCGCGCCGGTGCTGGTCGCGGGGGGAGCGAGCTCGGGGTCGATCGGGCTCTACGCGGTGGCGCTGGCGCTCGGGCTCGGCGCGGAGTCGGTGGTGTACCTCGACGCCGACGAGGGCCGGCGCGCGATGGCGCAGGCGCTCGGCGCGCAGACGCTCGCGGACACGCCCAAGCGGCTCGGGCCGTTCCCGGTCACGGTGGACGCGAGCGGGAAGCCGGGCGCGCTGAAGCTGGCGCTGCGCTCGACCGCGCCCGACGGCGTGTGCACGAGCACCGCGATCTACTTCGGCGAGCAGCCCGAGCTGCCGCTGCTCGAGATGTACACGAAGTGCGTCACGTTCACGACCGGCCGCGTGCACGCGCGCCCGGCGATGGAGCACGTGATCGAGCTCGCCGCGGCGGGCGCGATCGCGCCCGAGCGGATCATCTCGCACACGGTCGCGTGGGACGACGCGGCGGACGCGCTCGCCGAGGGCGGCTGGACGAAGCTCGTGGTCGAGCGTCCTGCGGGAGGCGCCGCGTGAGCGAGCCCGGCAGCGGCGCGGCGAGTGAGGCCGGCCTCGGCGCGGCGGGGTCCGCGGGCGTGGCCGACAGCGGCGCGGTGGCGGGGTCCGCGGGCGTGGCCGGGAGCGGCGCGGTGGCGGGGTCCGCCGGCGTTTTCGCGAGCACTGCCGTGACGGGCTCAACGAGCGTGGTGGGCAGCGCCGCCGTGGCCGGCTCCGCGGGCGTGGTCGGCAGCGCCGCCGTGGCGGCCTCGGCGGGCGTGGTCGGCAGCGCGGGCGTGGTGCTGAGCGCCGCGATCGTGGGCAGCGCGGCGATCGCGGCGGGCGCCGCCAACGTGGGCTGCGCCGCGTGCGTGGCGTGCGTGGGCTGCGTGAACTGTGTCGGCTGCGTGGCGTGCGTCGGCTGCGTGGACCTGCGCGGCGCGGTGGGCGCGGTGGGCCGCAGCGGTTAGAGGGCGGCGGATGAGCGCGGCCGGCGTTTGCCTTGAGTCCGTAACCGCGCGCTCATCAGCACCACACAAGCGTGACGGCTGGCCGCGCGATTACCACTAGACGTTGGTGGGGCGTGTCCTGCACCTTCCGCGCGTTTCGCGCCCGCGCTTCGTAGGGCGCGATCGCCGATCCGGACTAGACGAACGTGCAGTTGGCGCGGATGAACCGGTCCGTCACCGTGCGCGAGGTGCGACGCTCGCGCTCATCGCTCGAGGGGCTGATCGTCGCGTGGATCGCCGTGCGCGTGGTCTCCTCGTTCCTCGGCGCCGGTCTCTACGCGATAGACCTGTCGAGCAAAGCCCGCGGCTACTCGGTCTCCCCCGCTGTCGTTCAGGCTTTCGGATTCATGTCGCTCGCCCTCGGCGTCGCGATCGTGGTGGTGTTGCTGGCCAGGGACGAGATCGCAATCGCGGTGTGTGTGATCGCCGCTGCGCTCGTGCTTCCGCTGGTGCTCGGCGACCACAGCGTGCAGTCGGCCGAGAGGGAATTGACCAAACGCGTGGCAGGAGTGGCGGGGGCGCCGCGCACGGCCGAGGCGCAGAAGGCGGCGGTCGGCGAGCGGGTCTCCGAGGTCTACGCGCTCGCGCCGCGCGCGCTCGGGCGCGCGCCCGCCCACGGCAGCACGGCGGGCGAAGACGCTTGCGCGCGCACGCTCACCACCGCCGCCAGAGCGCAGCTCGTGGAGGCCTTCAGGGCGGATGACCGAGGCAGCTGCGGCGCCGCGCTCACCCACGCGCTCGGCAGCGGCGCGCTCGGCTCGCCGCAGACGCAGGTCGCGGGCATCACCTACAGCATCACGCTGTCGCAATCGCGCGGCACCGCCGTCTACGAAGCCGACAACGGCGTCTTCTTCGAATTCGTCTCCGCGGGCGGGCGCTGGCTGATAGACAGGTTCGCCGGCGGGCGCCTCTCGCGCGGCTAGCTGGGCGCGCCTACTCCGCCGCCGAGCGCAGCGCCTCGGAAGCGCGCCCGGCGCTCGGCCTGGGCGCGCGGCGCACGGCGGGCACGAGCGCGGAGGCGAGCAGGCACAGCAGCAGGAAGCCCGTGGCCATCAGGAAGGTGTCGGTGAAGCCCTGCAGCGCGGGCCGGCCGTGGCGCATGTGTTCAGCGATGAAGGTCGCCGAGAGCTGCCCGCCGAGCGCGCCGCCGAGCGTGCGCATCACGGTGTTCATGCCGCTCGCCACGCCGGTCTGGTGCGGCGGCACCGCCTGGACGATGAGGTTTCCGAGCGCCGCGAACGCGAGGCCCACGCCGACGCCGAGCAGCGCGGCCGCGATCAGCATGTCGTAGGCGTGTTCGTGCGCGAGCGTGAGCAGCACGAACGACGCGGCGGTGAACGCGGTGCCCGCGATCAGCGCCGACTTCGAGCCGAAGCGCTGCGAGATGCGCCCGGCGACCAGCCCCAGCACGAACATGCACACGGCGCTCGGCAGCAGGTACAGGCCGGAGACGACCACCGAGGCGCCGAAGCCGAATCCCGTGCTCTTCGGCAGCTGCGCGAACTGGGGGATCACGATGAACGAGGCGTACATGCCGGCGCCGAGCAGGAACGCGGCGGTGTTGGTGGTCCACACACCGCGGATGCGCATCATCGCCATGTCGATCAACGGCTCCTCGCTGCGCAGCTCGACGGCGACCCACAGCACCGAGACGAGCACGCCGCCGGCGAGCAGCCCGAGCGTGCGCGCCGAGCCCCAGCCCCACACGGTGGTCTCGCTGATCGCGATCAGCGCCATCGTCATGCCCACGCTCATCAGCGCGGCTGCCCGCCAGTTGACCCGGCCGGGCACCCTGACCGGGGACTCGGGGACGAAGCGCCACGTGCACACCGCCGCGAGCACGCTCGCGAGCAGCGGCAGCCAGAACAGCCAGTGGTAGCTCAGGTGCTCCACGATCACGCCCGACAGAACGATCCCCGCGCCGCCGCCCACGCCGAGGATCGCCGACATGAAGCCGATGCTGCCGGGGACGCGCTCGGGGGGAAACTCGTCGCGCACGATGCCGAACGCGAGCGGGAAGACGCCGCCGGCGGCCCCCTGGATCACGCGCGCCACGATCAGCAGCTCGAGGGAGCTCGACACCGCGGCCAGCAGCGAGCCCAGGCTGAGGATCACGAGCGTCCACAGCAGCAGCCGCTCCTTGCCGTACATGTCGCCGAGCCGGCCCAGGATCGAGGTGCCGACGGACGCCGACAGCAGGTAGCCCGTGAGCAGCCACGTCACGTTGGTCTCGCTCGTGTGCAGGTCGTGCTGGATGGTCGGCAGCGCGGGGATCACCGCGGAGCTCAGCACCGCGTAGGCGATGCCCGCGAGGCTGAGCACCGCGAGCGTGACGTTGGGGTGCGAGCGCGGCGCGCCCGCGCGCCGCCGTGCGCCGTTCAGCGATGCGCGGTTGGAGGATGGGCCCTCGAGCGAAGCGCCGTCAATGCGCATCCAGCATCCCGGCGATCTGACGCATCACCTCTCTGGCGGCGCGCAGATCGCCGTCGCTCGCGTCTGCGAGCTGCTCCTGCCACAGGCCCTGCGAGCGCAGACGACGCTCCTCGAGCAGCTCACGGCCGGAGTCGGTGAGCGCCACCAGGCACACGCGCCTGTCCTCGGTGCTGCGTCTGCGCGACACCACGCCGCAGGCTTCGAGCTGATCGAGCATCGCGGTGGTGCTCGCCGGGTTGCACAGCGTGCTCTCGGCGATCTCCCCGGCGGTGCGCTCGCCGTCGCGCAACACCAGAAGCGCCCACAGCTGGGCGTTGGTGAGCCCGCCCTCCGGCTGCTGGCGGTCGCGGCCGCGCAGGCGCCGCTCCGCGCCGAGCAGCTCGATCAGCGCAGAGCGCAGGTCGACGAGCAAGCCGTCGCGGCTGGACGCCGCGGCGCGGGAGGTGCTCGGAGCGGTGGACGGGCTCATGCGATCGGCGTTGGGACCGGAGCCGCGCGCGGCGCGGCTCCGGAGGGAAGTGGGGAAAGCGCCGCCGGGCGAGTAGGGCGCCCCCGCAGCGGGTACTCGAGCAAAACCAACCAATTTGGTTTGGCGTCAAAACTTTAGCAATCAAACCAACGCTGCTAGCTTGATTCGCCTCCCCGAAATCCTTCGAGAAAGGACCCCTTCATGAGCATCGGCCGCTTGCTGCTGCGGGCAACCGTGGGCGGCTTCTTCATCGGGCACGGCACGCAGAAGCTGTTCGGCTGGTTCGGGGGCGGGGGCCTCGACGCGACCGCGCAGTCGTTCGAGAAGCTCGGCCTGCGCCCACCCCGCGCGAACGCGCTCGCGGCCGGGCTGGCGGAGGCCGGGGGAGGCGCGGCGCTCGCGCTCGGGCTCGCGACGCCGCTCGCGGCGGGCGCGCTGACCGCGACGATGCTCACCGCGGTGAAGCGCGTCCACTACAGGAACGGGCCTTGGGCGACGAAGGGCGGCTACGAGTACAACCTGGTGCTGATCGCCGCCGTGATCGCGCTCGCCGAGGTGGGCCCCGGCGAGCTGTCGCTCGACGCGGCGCTCGGGCGCGAGCGCCGCGGAGCCGGCGCGGCGCTGGCCGCGCTCGCGCTGGGCGCAGCGGGCGCGAGCGCGGTGCACGCGCTGGCCCAGGCGCAGCCGGCGCCGGCGCAGCAGGCACCCGCACCAGCGCCGTCGTCCGGCGGCGCGGACGCGCAGGCGGAGCCGGCCGCGCAGGCGGCGTAGCGGCCGCGCAGGCGGCGTGGCGACCGCACAGGCGGTGTAGCGGCCTACGCGCCGCGCTGCCCCGCGGCGGGGCTCGCGGCCTGCGACGCCGCCGCGCGCGCCGAGAGGTCCTTCAGGCTGAGCGCGTGCGCGGGCGGGCCGTCGAGGATGCGCAGCGAGCGCGTCTCGAGCTTGCGCGACACGTGCAGCAGCTCGCCCGGGCCGAGCGCGCGCCAGCCGGGGTCATCGTCCATGCGCTCGCTCGCGAGCACCACCAGCGGGTGCGCGCTGCCGTGCTCGGAGCGCACGCGGGTACCCAGCGCGCTCCGGTGGGAGAGCGCCTCCCCGGGCTCGCGCTCGAGCACGAACAGCTCGTGCACGTCGGGATAGCGAAGCGCCCACAGGCCATCGGCGGTGGCGAGCACGAAGTTGATCGCGAGCAGCGGCAGGTTCGCGGCGACCCACGCGCACGCGGCGGCGATGCCCCGCTCCACGTCGCCGCCCGCCGCCTCGATCTCGCGTGTGATCAGCGCGAAGAAGCGCTCGGAGTCGGTGTCGCCGTGGACGAGCGAGCGCGCGTCGCCGAGGCGGGCCTCGAGCGCGGGCAGGTCCTCGATCACGCCGTTGTGCGCGAACAGCCTCCCCCGCTGCTCGAACGGATGCGTGTTGACGAGCTCGAGCCCGCCGGTGGAGGCGAAGCGGATGTGCGCCACGAACGTGCGCGAGCTCACCTGCTTCGCCTTTGTCGCGAACTCGCGGTCGCCGTACGCGGCGATCGGCTGCTTGCGCACGCACGGGCGCCCGCGCTCGTCGAACCAGCCGAGGCCCGTGCCGTCGGGCTCGCGGCGACTCTGCACCGAGAGGCTGTCGGGGGCTCCGAGCAGCCAGAACGTGGCCTTGGCGGGGCTCGCTCCGGCGCTCATCCCGAACAGGCGGCACATGTTCGCGTCAATGATGCCGTCACGGCGTCGCGGAGTCGAGCTCGCGCGGGCGCGCGGTCCTCTCGCGCCCGCCCGTGCCGATCGAGACGAGCGCCGAGACGACCATCAGCCCCGCGAAGCCGCCGAGCGTCGCGTCGGTGCCGAAGGCCGCGTGGAACGGGCCCGCGGCGGCGGATCCGGCGGCCGCGGCTGCGAGGTTGAGGCTCCCGACGGTCGCGAAGATCTGGCCGCGGCTGCGCGGCGGAGTGACGCGCTGGCGCACAGCTATCAGCGCGACGAGGCTCGGCCCCTCGAGCGCACCGGTGAGCGCCACCAGCAGCAGCGCCGCGAGCAGCCCGCCGGCGAGCGGCCAGGCCGCCACCGACAGCGCCATGAGCAGGAACGAGCCGCTGACCAGGAGCCGTGGAGCGAGGCGCAGCGCGGGGCCGCGGAACGCGAAGGCGCTCACCATCGACCCGAGCGAGATCGCGGCCCACAGGTAGCCGGAGGCGTGCGCGCCCGCGCCCACGGACAGCGCGTATGCGGGGAAGCCGACGTTGAGCGTGCCCCACGCCGAGGTGTAGATCATCCCCGTGATCGTGTTCCAGCGCAGCGGCGCGATGCGCCACAGGCTGCGCAGGCCGGCGCCCGCCGCCGCGCGCAGGCCGGCGTGCGCGCCGGCCTCGTGGACGGGCCGCAGCTCGAAGGTCCTATCGCCCGCGATCAGCAGCGCGAGCACCGCGCCGACCGCCATCTGCACCTCGAGCGCCGCGGCGGCGCCGGCGGTCCCGGCGACGATGCCCGCGAGCGCGGGGCCGACTATGAACGCTGCGTTGACGCTGGTCGCCTCGAAGGTGTTGGCGACGTCGAGCAGCCGCGCGCCGACGAGCTCGGGCAGCACTGTCGCGAAGCCGCCGGAGGACAGCGGCGAGGTGATGCCGTAGACGACGGCGACGAGCGGCAGCAGCCAGTCGGGCGCGTGCCCCGTGAGCGCGATCAGCGCTCCGATTGCGGCGATCGTGATCGCCCGGTCGAGAACCAGCAGGCGCCGGCGGCTGCGGGCGATGTCGAGCCACGCGCCAAGGAACGGCCCCGTGAGCGCGCCGGGCAGCGTCGCCGCGGCCACCACGAGGCCGGCGAGCGTGAGGTCGCCGGTGCGCTCGAGCACCAGCAGCACCCCCGAGACGCCGAACATCGAGCCGGTGGCGCGAGCGGCCGCGACCACCGTGAAGTAGCGCGCGTAACCCGGGCGACGCAGCAGCTGAAGGGTCTCCGATGAGGCCATCACCCCATCGTGGCAGCGGCCGGCGATTCACAGCGCGACGCCGCAGCGCGCTCGCGTGTGCGCTCGCGCGAGCGCACACGCGACGCTAGGATTGTCCTCGCCTGCGGCCGCGAGCCGTACGGATCGGGAGAGACCGGGCGCAAGAGAGGGAGAGGCATGCAGGGAGGCGCGCGAACGCACGCTCACGGAGGGGCTCGATTGGACGCTCGGGATGGCGCTCGAGCGGACGCCGGCGCGGCTCGGCTCACGCGCCGAACGCTGCTGCAGAAGGCGGGCGCGCTCGGCGTGGCCGCCTCGACCCTGAGCGCGCTCGACGTGCTGGCGTTCGTGCCGCAGCGCGCGGCGGCGAGCGCTCCGAAGAAGAGCGCGCTCCCCGAAGTCCAGTACCAGATCGAAAAGTTCCTGCCGAAGGCGTTCAGCGTGGAAGGCGTGCAGGTTCGCTTCGCGCCCGTCTACACGACGTTCGCAACGATCGCGCTCACGCGCACGCCCGCGGCCGCCGACCAGGCGGCGCTCGCCGGGGCGCTCGAAGCGGTCGAGTCCGCCTACGCCTTCAGCCCCTCGGGCGTGTTCACGACGGTGGCGTACGGCATCCCCTACTTCGAACGGCTGCCCGGCGGCATGGCGGGAGCGCTCGTCGCGGCGAACATGCCGCACCTCGCGAGCGAAACGCAGCGCTACGCGCTCGAGGAGGCGGTGCCGGCACCGACGGACGTCTCACCGCAGAACCCCGGGGTGAGCAAGCAGCGCTTCAACGTGCCGGTGGCGATCGAGGCGAACGACATGGCGCTGGTGCTGCGCAGCGACTCGACCGAGGTGATCGACGACGTGCTCGCGTGGCTTGCGGGCGAATCCGGCACGCTGGCGGGCGCCGACGTGGGGCCGTCGGGGCTGGGAGGGCTGTTCGAGATCACCTCGCGGCGCCTGATGTTCAACCAGGAGGGGCTGCCGCGCAAGGTGGCCGAAGAACAGGGCCTCGCCTACGCGCAGTCGCTGAACCCGCAGTCGCCGATGTGGATGAGCTTCGTGGACCAGCAGGTGAAAAGCAGCGGCCCGCCGGCGGTCACGACGTTCCTCGGCAACCACTCGGCGCACCTCACGAACGCGACCAGCAGGAACTACTTCGCGCACGGGTCGATCATGCACCTGTCGCATGTGATCCTCGACCTCGAACAGTTCTACGCGAGGCCTAAAGAGACCTACGAGCGGCGCATCTCCTACATGTTCCGCTCGGACCCGCCGCCGCGCACGGGCAACGGCGACCAGTACACCAACGGCGGCGGCCCGGCGTTCGTGCAGAACGTGTTCGGCTCGACGCGCGACGCCCAGAGCGAAGCGCAGGCGACGGGCACCTTCGACGGCCAGCCGCGCATCGGCCACAGCACCGCGCTGCAGCGCTCGAGCCGGGCGGACGACCGCACGCCGATCCACATCCGCGCGGACGGCCCGGGTTACGACGCGCTCGACGTCCCCGGCGGCGGCTCGCAGCCGAAGACGCACTTCGCGATGTTCATTCCGACGGCCGACTTCTTCGCGACGATGCGCCGCAACCAAGCCTCGCTCGACCTCGCGCAGCAGTACGGCGTGCCGAGCGAAAACCTCGGGATCGAGCGTTTCACGACGACCACCCGCCGCCAGAACTACCTGGTCCCGCCGCGGCGCCACCGCGCCTTCCCCCTGATCGAGCTGGCGTAGGCGATCACTTTTCAGGGGGCCGCGCCGGGCTCAGGCGGTGGCGTCGATGTTCAGGCGGATGTAGGTGAACGCGCCGGCGGCGGCGAGCTCCGAGTGCACCTCGCCGACGTAGCGCTCGCGCAGCTCTTCGGGCAGCCGCAGCTGGTGTGCGCCGAGCGCGTTCACCGCCAGCCACACGCCGAGGTCGTCATACGGCGGCGGGGACTCGGCGAGGGCGGTGCGCACGTCGCGAAAGCCCGCCGCGGCGAGCCGCCTTGCGGTCTGCGCGGGCCCCGCGAAGTTCCACGGCGAGAAGCCGTCGAGGTACGGGGCGTACGGCTCGCGCGCGCCCACCGCGCGCGTCGCGGCGAGCAGCTCGGGCGTGTTGCCCTCTCCCCCGCACTGAGCGACCAGGCGCCCCCCGGGGCGCAGCACGCCGTGCAGGCGCGAGAACAGCGCGTCGTGGTCTGCGATCCAATGGAACACGGCGGTCGAGAAGGCCGCGTCGAACCGCCGCCCGCCGAGATCGAGCCGCGCGAGGTCGCCGACGATCAGCTCCGCGCGCTCCCCCAGCCGGGCGCGGGCCGCGGCCAGCATTCCCGGCGAGGCATCGACCCCCACGACGCGGCCGCGCGGCAGCCGCGCGAGCAGCGCCTCGGTCACGCGGCCGGATCCGCAGCCCGCGTCGAGCACGGTCTCGTCTCCGGCGAGCTCGAGGCGCTCGAGCACCGCGCGGCCGTTGCGCTCGAGCGCCATCGAGATGCGGTCGTAGCCGGCGCCGTCCCAGTCGTGGGGTGCGCGCGTCATCGTGGCTGTACGTTATCACAGATGTATGTATGTTGATGCTCGCAGCCGTTGGCCCTGGCGACGGCCGCCGCGGCCCGCTCGCGGCGGGCCGACTCGTCCAATAAGCTCGCCGGCAGCGATGACCGACTGGCGCGTAGAGCTGTGCCGCCGCTCCTACGCGGCGTGGGCCGCGCATGACCCGGATGCCCTGCGCGACGTGTGGAGCGAGGAGAGCGAATGGGACATGGGCCCCGTGGGCGCGACGGGCCTCGGCCCGGTCTACCGCGGCCACGACGGCCTCAGCCGCATGTTCGAGGAGATAACCGGGGCGTTCGCGGCCTTCGCGCCGCGGATCATCGAGCTGCGGCTCTTCGGCGAGGCGGTGCTCGTGCGCGGCGACGCGATCGGCACGAGCGAGCTGATGGGGGCCGAGATCACCACGGCGCCGTTCGGCCAGGTGATCGAGTTCGAGCCCGGGCGCATCCTGCGCGTGACGCAGACCGACGACCCACCGCCTCACTGGGAGGACGCGCAGCCCGTCGAGTAGGCGCTCGGCCGCCTCGGCTCAGGCCGCGGGCGCGGCCACGCCCGCGGCGCTTTCGAACAGGGCGAGCGCGCGCGAGGCGACGGCGTCCGGGATCTCCTCGGCGATGAAGTGCCCCGAGTCGTGCCTCAGCTCGAGGCTCATCGAGTCGGCGTGCGCGCGCCACTCGCCGAGCGAACGGTGGTCGATCGCGAGGTCGCGCGTGCCGTGCATGAGCACGGTCGGCACCGTGAGCCGGCGCGCGTTGAAGGCGCCCGCGAGGAACGGCCCCAGCTCCCTCAGCAGGAACGTGCGGTAGAGGTGCACGGACGCATCCGCGCGCTCGGGCGCCCTCAGCACGTCGGCGAACAGCTCGATCTCGCCGGGCGCCCAGGGGTCGTTGACCGCGCCGGTTCCGATCAGGCGGTTGACGAACGGCGTGCGCATGATCAGGGCACGGCCGAGCCAGGGCGTGGCGATCGCGACCTGGTACCAGAGGCGCGCGAGGTCCAGCAGACCGCGCGGCGATGGCCGCGAGGGCCACGGCGTGATGATGTTGAGCGCGAGGTAGTGGCGGAAGCGCTCGGGCTGATCGAGGCACATCAGGAAGCCGACCCACGCGCCCCAGTCGTGGGCGATGAGCTCGACCTCCTGCAGGCCCAGCTCGTCGAGCAGCGCGAGCACGTCTCGCGCGAGCTCGGCCTTCGCGTAGGAGCCCGGCGGGGCGTCGCTCCAGCCGAAGCCCCTCAGGTCGGGGCAGATCAGCCGGTGGTGCGGCGCCAGCAGCGGGATCACCTTGCGCCACGCGTACCAGTGCTGCGGCCAGCCGTGGACGAGCAGCGCAGGCGGTCCGGCGCCGGCTTCGGCGACGTGCATGCGCAGGCCGCCGACCCGCACGTCGCGGTGGGTCACGCCCTCGAGCGCCGGCGGGGTCGCGGGGGCGCTCACTGCCTCGCGCCGCCCCCTCCGCGCGTTCCGGCCGCTGTCATGCGGCATACGAAAGCACACCCCCGCGGGGCGCGCCGCTACCCCTCCTCGGCCGACCGGCTCGCGTGCATTCCCCGCGCGCTGGATAATCGCGGGCGATGCCAGATCACGCCGATGCGACGGGGAGAGCTGTCTAGGCGATGTCGCGCGAGAACCTCGAGATCGCGCGCCGCGCCAACGTGGCGCTCAACGAAGGCGACTGGGACACCCTGCTCGAGCTGTTCGCCCCGGACGTGGAGTGGCGCGACCTGATGCACGCTCCCGACGTGCCCGAGGTGCTGCACGGGCTCGAGGAGCTGCGCCCGATCCTGAGCGCGTGGACGGAGGCCTACGACGAGTTTCGCGCGGAAGTGATCGAGTTCATCGACGCCGACCCCTGGGTGATCTGCGACACGCGCTGGACCGGCACGGGGAAGGGCAGCGGCGCACCCGTAGAGGTTCGCTCGGCGGACGCCTACGAGCTGCGCGACGGGAAGATCGTGCGCGCGGTCGGAGGCTGCCCCGACGTCGAGACCGCGAAGGAGCTCACGGGATCGGCGTAGCCGGCCCCGCGCAGCGAAGCCGCAGCGATGTCACACGAGAACGTCGAGCTGATCCGCGCCTCGTTCGAGCACTTCGTCGCCACGGGCGAACCGCAGTGGGAGATCGTCAGCGAGTCGGTCGAGATCCACGACCATGACCTCCCCGACGCCGGCGAGCACCACGGGCATGCGGGCTACGCCCGCTGGCTCGAGGGCTGGGCCACGGCGTGGGCGTCGTACGAGATCGAGCCCGGGGAGGTGATCGACGCGGGCGATCGCGTCGTTGCGACGTTCAGGATGACCGCCACCGGGCGTGGCAGCGGCATCGCGCTGAAACGGACCGACGCGATGGTGATCGACCTGCGCGACGGGATCGCCGTGCGGATCGACTACTTCAACAACGTGCCGCAGGCGCTGGAGTTCGCGGGGCTGGGAGAGCGCCCGGCCGGCTCGTGAGCCGCGCCGGCGCGTGGCGCCGGGCGGCTACTGACAGGAGAGGTGCCACGCGCGCGCCATTGCGCGCGGGAGCGCGCCGGACCCGCACACGGGACCGATGCCGAGCTCCTGCCATGCCCTGCCGCGCGGGCGCTTGAAGATCGGGCTGTGGTCCTGGATCGCGATCTGCTCGGCTTCGCTCAGCACCTGGCCGCTCGCCGGCTGAGGCAGGCCCCACGCCCAGTGAGTGTGCCCGCAGCGCCCGTATTTGACGCGTTCCTTGATGACCACGCGCACGCTCGCGGGCAGGTTCGAGACCCTGCGGTAGGCGGCCTTCATCTGCGATCGCAGGCTGGGGCCCACGTGCAGGGCGACGCAGTGCGAGGCGGTGGCGGCGGGCGGCGGGCTGCCCGCGGCGGCGCCGGAGCCGAGCGCGAGCGCCACGGCGATGGCCGCCGCGATCGCGACCGGTACGAGAAGACGCGCTCCGCCCCTGCCCATCGCGCGGGAGCATAGTCCGAAGGCAGGCGGCGCGCGGGCGCCGGATGGACGCCGTCAGCTGATGAGCGCCGTCGGCGGCCGAGCGCGCGCCCGGGTGCGCACGCTCACCCGAGCCATAGCTCGGGGCGAAGCGGCGGGAAGGAGACCGGCGAGCGCGCGAGCGCGGCGACCTGGTCGAGCGGGATCGTGCTCGACAGCGAGCGCAGGCTGTCGCTGCGGAACTCGGTGGGGATGCGCAGCAGCTCGAGCGCGCGCAACCCCCCGTACACGAGCGCGCTCGGGACTGGCAGCACGCGCAGCCCGTGCCCGTGTGCGCGCGCGATGTCCCGCGCCAGCGCCCGCAGCGTGCTCGGAACCTCGTGCGCTGCGAACAGCGGCCCCGGGGCGCTCACGCTCCCGGCTGCGAGGGCGGCCACGAGCTCGCACAGCGACTCGTCGTGGGTGACGAACTGGCGCTGCCAGCCGCCGCCGACCATCGGCATCGCGCGACGGCTCGCGATCGCGGCGGACAGCGAGCCGAACAGCCCGCCCGCGAGCGCTCCGAACACGAGCCCGGGGCGCACGGCGTCGCCGCCGCGCTCGAGCACCGCGTGCTCCAGCTCGAGCTTGGCGCGCCCGTAGTCCGAGCGCGCGCCGTCGAACGCCGACAGCGAGGAGATGAGCACGACGCGTCCTCCCCGCGCGGCGACGGCGTCGAGCAGCGCCATGCTGCCGGCGCAGTTGACGCGCCGCACCTCCGCGCCACGCACCGACAGGTCGTAGGCCGCGTGGACCACCACCTCGACGCCGTCGAGCGCGGACGCATCGAGCGGCTCTGCGAGCGCGTAGCGGCGCGCGCGCCCGTCGCCTACGGCGGGACGGCGCACGAACGCCAGCGCGTCCGCTCCGTGTGCGCGCAGGTGCGCGAGGATGCGCCCGCCGACGTACCCGTTGGCACCCGTGACGGCGATCATCGGGCGCCGTCCTCGCGCGCCGCGGCCGTCGCGATGCGCCACGCGTTGGCCATCGAAGGAAACGTGACGGTGCCGCCGGGCACAGACGGGAAGCAGGCGGAGTCGACAGAGTGGATCCGGCGCGCCGGCAGGGGGCGCCCGAGCAGGTCGGCCTGGCCGGCGCGCGGGTCGCGCGCCATCGGCAGCGAGGCGCCGTAGTGGTATCCGCCGCCGGGCGGCGCCACCTCGGCGAGCGGAGAGAGCGGCACGAGCCCGATCGGCGCGAGCGAGCGGCGCAGCGCCCGCTGGAAGCGGCTCAGCACCGCGGGCGTGCGTGCGCTGATGGCGGGCTGGAGCGCGACCGAGGCGCCGTCGGCGCCGAGGCTCGAGCGGATCGCGTGGGAGTCCTCGCTGTGGAAGAAGCAGATGCCTATCACGAGCCGCCGGGTGACGGCGTCGAGCGCGGGGCCGAGCATCGAGCTGAGCGCGGGGTGCGCAGCGCGCGCACGCTCGCTGAGGCCGTCGTTGTAGGTGTAGAGCGACACGTGGACGGGGTGCGCGCACACCTCGGGGTCGTCGAGCACGAGGAACGCCTGCGCGAGCGTGTGGCCCGGCTCGCGGCCGGTGCGGCCCGCCCTCCCGGCCCATGCGAACGGCAGGTACAGCGTCTGGCTGTCGCGGATCTCCGCGGTCGCGCCGAGCAGCGATGAGCGCTGCAGGATCACCGTGCTCGACACGGCGCCGGCGGCGAGGAACACGCGCTCCGCCCGGACGTTCACGCCGCGCCCTCCGTCGAGCGCCGTGGCCTCGATGAGCACATGCCCGTCGCGCTCGCCCAGCCGGTCCACGTGCAGGCCGCCCCGGTACTCGACGAGGCCCTCGCGCCGCAGCTCTCGGAACGTGTGGGCGGCGTTGTATATGTGCTCGTAGGGACAGCCGTCGAGACAGTGCGCGCAGTACACGCAGCCTGCGCCGGGCGCGGGGTGCCCCACGCGCACCGCGAGGCGCGAGGCTCCGAAGTGAAAGCCCGCGGCAGCGAGCGCGCGGCGCCGGCCGCGCATCCGCGCGAGCAGCGCCTCGCCGGTGTCCGAGCGGAGCAGCGGCCCGTCGGGCTCGACCACGAGCGGGTAGCGCTCGCACAGCTCGTCGTGCTCGGCGGCGTAGGGGATGAAACCGAGCACCTCGCGGTAGGCGTGCTCGAGGTCCGCGACGCCGAGCGGCCAGCCCTCGAGGTCGCGCGCGGCGTAGGGGAGCACGCCCGCCCCCCACACGTTGCTGAGCCCGCCGATCGCATACGACGGGTGCGCGCCCACGCCGGCGCCCTTGGTGAGGGCGAGAACGCCGTCGTCGCGGAACGCGAGATCGGATCCGAACAGCCGCTTGTACCCGGCTCCGCTCTCGGCCTGCGCGGAGTAGCGCGCGAGCGCGAGGTCCTCCGCGCGCCATCCGGCGGGTCCCGAGCCGGCCATGCGCGCCCGCGCGGCCTCTCGCTCGGGCTCGAGCGTGAGCCCCGTGTCGAGCACCACCACGCGCCTGCCGAGCGCGACCAGCGCCTTGGCCGCCGCCGCGGCCGCGGGCCCCGCGCCGACGATCGCGTAGGGCACCGTCTCGGCGTCCGCGCCGCGCGCGTCCACGGGAGCGCTCATGGCGCCCTCCGCGTCGGCTCGGCGAGCGCGACACGGCGCCGGCGAAGGCGGCCGAGCCAGAGCGCGTCCTCGAGCTCCTCGGGGAGCATCCCGATGAAGTGGCCGAACACGAGGAACGCGACGCCGGCGAGCGCGGCCGCGGCCACGCCGGGAATACCCGGCACGAGAAGCGCGGCGCAGCCTACCGCGCTCGCGGCGGCGAGCCGCACGAGGAACCCCGCGGGCACCATCATCGGCCCCGCGGCGGCGCGCAGGCGCCAGTAGATCAGGCAGGCGAGCGTGGCGTCGCCGAGCACCGCCGCGACAGCGCCGCCCTGGGCGCCGTAGCGCGGGACGAGCAGCGCAGCGAACACGCCGAGGAACGCGAGCGCGACCAGGTTCGTGAGGATCAGCTCGCGCTGGCGGTCGAGCGCGAGCAGCGCCGCGGTCCACACTTGGTAGAGCGCGGTGAACATCAACACCCCGACCTGAATGCGCAGCACCGCGCCCGCCGGGCGGAAGGCGTCCCCGCCGATCGCCACCATCAGCGGCTCGGCGGCCCGCACCGTAACGAGGATCACGAGCACCCCCGCGATCAGCGCGCCCCGGCCGAGACCCTCGACCGCGTAGCGCAGGCGCGCGCGGTCGTCGCGCGCCGCCGCGGCGAGCAGCGGCACGGCCACGCCCGCGACGAGGATCGAGATGCTCACCGGCGCTTCGATCGCGCGCAGCGATCCGCCGAAGTAGCCCGTCTGGCGGGCGCTCGAGACGAGCGACATGACGACGATCACGAGCCGGAAGTAGACCTGCCCGAGCGCGAGCGAGGCGGCCAGCGGGAACGCGCTCTTGAACAGCATCCGCTGCTCGGCGCGGTCGAAGCGCGGGCGCATGAACGCGTCGCGTCCTGCGAGCGCGGGCACGAGCGCGGCGACCGTCAGCCCGACCGCGATCTGGACCGCGAAGAACGGCGTCAGGCGCGAGCCGAGCGCGACCAGCACGGCGACGCCGACGAGGGTGACCGCCTGTTTGAGGAAGTCGAGCAGCGCGAGCCCCGCATTGCGCAGTTCGACGGTGAGCGGGAGCAGCAGCGCGTTGGCGAGGGCGACGAGCAGGAAGCCCGTGCCCGCGAGCACGGTGCCCGCGACCATCCGGCCGGGGTAGCCCGCGAGCGCCGCGAAGCACACCACCGCGAGCACCGCGAGCGGCATCACCACGAGCCGCTGGCCGAAGATGTTCGCGATCAGGGTGCGGCGCTCCTCGGGCTCGCGCAGCGCGAGCCACCGGCTGCCGCTCACGTTGAGCCCCAGGTCGGCGACCGCCACGGCGATCGCCAGCAGCGAGATGACCGTGACGTAGCGTCCGGATTCGGCCACGCCGAGATGGCGCAGCAGGAGCGCCGCGGTGACCACGCCGACGAGGCTTCCCCCCACGCCCGCGCCCGCGCGCCAGGCGCTGCCGCGGATGACTCTTCCGCCCGCCTCGGAGGAGGTGAGGATGTCGTTGCTTGGGGCGCTCATGGGCTCATGCCCCGGGCGATGCCGGGGTCCACGAATATCTTCGGCGCGAGCGCCGAGCCCCTAAAGATCGGGGATTTCCCACGCCCCGCGGGGTGCGGGCGCCGTCGCAGGCCACGGCGCCCCGCGGGTCCCGAGCGAAGGCTTCGCCGCGGTACTAGAGTCGGCCTCGCAGGCTCGGGACAACGACCGCCGCGCGCGGGAAAGGATTGGGGCAAAGATGGCAGTTGGGCTCTACTTCAGACCGGCGGGCTTCACGCCCGACAGGTACGACGAGGCGATCCGCAGGCTCGACGCGGCGGGAGCGGGCGCACCCAAGGGCAGGACCTTCCACGTCGCTCTCGAGAACGACGGAAACGTCCACGTGTTCGACATCTGGGACTCGCAGGAGGAGTTCGAAGCGTTCGGCGCGACCCTGATCCCGATCCTCTCCGAGCTCGGCGTCGATCCGGGCGAACCGGGCGTCTCTGCGATCCACAACGTGATCGAGGGCTAGCGGGCGCAGGGCCTTCAGACCTGGGGCCCGAACACGCCGCGCGACGATGGGCGAGGAAGGGCGCAGGACGGCGAGGTGGATGCGGGCGCTGCGGCGCCTGGATGAGCGGCCCACGCTCGTTGAGGCGGCCAAGCGCGCCCGCGAGCGGCTGCCGGGCGACAACCTGTACGGCGACCCGCTGTCGACCACGGGCAGCCACCCCCAGCAGATGCTCGGGCGCCAGCTCGCGGTGGCGCTGGCGGACCGCCAGAGCGTGCTGCGCGAGGCGGGTCTCGGCGCGCTGCAGGTGTGGCAGGCGCTCTCGGAGGCGCAGGGCCGCGGCTACGGCGAGCGCGAGCTCACGATCATGTTCGCGGACCTCGAGGAGTTCTCCTCGTGGGCGCTCAGCGCGGGCGACCACAGCGCGATCGAGCTGCTCCGCCGGGTGGACCTCGTGCTGAGCGGCGCGATCACGGCCAACGGAGGCCGGGTCGTCAAGCGCCTCGGGGACGGCCTGATGGCTGTGTTCGAGAGCGCGCAGAGCGCCGTGGACGCGGCTCTCGAGGGCCTCGGCTCAGCCGCGTCGATCGAGGTCGCGGGTCATCGCCCGCGCCTGCGCTTCGGCCTGCACGCGGGGCGGCCGCGCAGGCTCGGAGGCGACTACCTGGGCATCGACGTGAACATCGCCGCGCGCGTGGCGGAGGCGGCGCAAGGAGGCGAGGTGCTCGTCTCGGACACCGCGCTCGCGGCGCTCGACCGCGACAGCGTGGTGCTGCTGGGCTCGCGCGCGCTCGACGCGAAGGGCGCACCCGACGGGCTCGCGGTGCACGCGATCGCGCGGGCGCGAATCCGGATCTAGTTTGGGCTGCAGCTCAGCCGCCGAGCGCCGCCATGGCGGCGTTGCGGCCGGGAATCCCGCTCACGGCGCCGCCCCGCCGCGCGCCGGCGCCGCACAGGAGGATCGAGTGGTGCTCGGTCTCGACCCCCCACGTGCCGGCCTCGCCGTCGTGCTCGGCGAACGGCCACGACAGGTCGCGGTGGAAGATGTGCCCGCCGGGCATGCGCAGCTCCTCCTCGATGTCGCGCGGGCTGTGCGCCTCGAGGCAGGGCCGGCCGTGGCGGTCGCGCGCGAGGCAGTCCTCGAGCGGCTCGGCGAGCACGCTCTCGAGCGAGCGCAGCGTGGCGGCGAGCGCGGCGTCACGAGCCGCGACGGGGTCGGCCGCGAACAGGCGCGCGGGCATGTGCAGCACGAACACGGTGAGCGTGTGCGCGCCCGCCTCGCGCAGCTCCGGGCCGAGGATGCTCGGATCGGCGAGGGAGTGGCAGTAGGCCTCGCACGGAGGCGTGTCGGGCATCCGCCCGGCGGCGGCCTGCTCGTATGCGCGCTGCAGCTGCGACGCGGTCTCGTTCACGTGGAAGGTGCCGGCGAACGCGAGCTCCGGCGCGAGCGTCGCGTCCCTGAGCCGCGGCAGGCGGGAGAGCAGCAGGTTCAACTTCAGCTGGGAGCCCTCGGGACGCTCACCCGCGTGCGCCTCGCCCCCGAGCAGGCGCTCGAGCTCGGAGGGGGCGGCGTTGACGAGCACCCGCCGCGCGCGCACCACGCGCTCGCCGCCCGCGGAGGCGAAGCGCACCGCGGCGGCGTCGCGCTCGGGCTCGACGCCCAGCACCTCAGCGCCGGCGAGCAGCTCGGCGCCGGCGCCGCGCGCGGCATTCTCGAGCGAGGCGGTGACGGCGCCCATGCCGCCCACGGGGACGAGCCAGTCGCCTCCGATCACGTGGTAGAGGAAGCAGCGGTTCTGGCGCAAGCTCTCCTCGGCGCAGGAGGCGAACGTCCCGATCAGCGCGTCGGTGAGCGCCACGCCCCTGACCAGGTCGTCCGCGAGCTCCGCGCAGAGCGTGGCGGCGAGCGGGCGCTCGAAGAGCGCCTCCCAGGCCTCCTCGTCGCCGACGAGCGCGCGCAGCTCGGCGCGTGTTCGCAGTGGCTCGGTGAGCGTGGGGAACACCTTCGCGGCGACCCTGGAGACCATCGCGTACATGCGCTCCCATCCTGCGAGCTCGGCGTCGGCGCCGGTGAGCGCCCTGAACGAGTCGCGCGTGCGCGCGCGGTCGCGCGCGTCCACGAGCAGGCCGCGGCGCGCGTCGGCGCGGGGGTCTGGGGTGTAGGAGGCGACGCGCCTGCGCGCGAGCTTTACACGCAGGCCGAGCTCGGAGACGATCGCGGGCGGCAGCAGGCTGACGAGGTAGGACCAGCGCGACACGCGCGCGTCCACGCCGGGGAACAGGCGTGCGGAGACCGCCGCTCCGCCGAACTCATCGCGGCGCTCCAGCACCAGGCACGAGCGCCCTGCGCGCGCGAGGTAGGCAGCGGCCACGAGCCCGTTGTGGCCTCCGCCGACCACCACCGCGTCGTAGTCGGCCCCATTCACCGCCCCACACTATCGGAGGCACGGCGGCACACGCCGGGCGTCGCCGACGCGCCGGCAGGGCGGGGCGCATGCGCCACGCCCCGCCGCGCGGGAGCGGTGTCAGGAGAACGTCTCGCCGCTGACCTTCGCCGCCTTGAAGGTGAACACGAGGGGTTCCTGTTCGGGCTTGGTGGCGCGAACGTGGAACACGAAGTGGCCGCCGGTGGTGAGACCCAGAGAGAACTTGACGGTCCAGCCTTCTTCTTCGTTGACGGTGGCTTCGCCGGTGCCGGCGAACCGCTGGGAGTGGGTTCTGATCGTGCAGGTGGCGCTCGTGAGATTCGTGAGCTTCAACACGTTGGCGCCGCTTTCCCAGCGGAATATGAGCTTCTCCTTGGCGCCTTCGGTTTTGGACAGCGAGTTCGAGAGCGTCTCGCGTTCCACTTCGCCTTCCTTGCGAATGGCCACGCCCGCCGACCCGGTCACGCCGTTGCATTCCGGCGGAGGAGGCGCCGCTTCGCTCACCGTCTCGACCTCGCTCCCGCAGGTGCTCGAGGATTCTTCGTTGTCTTCGTCGCCGCTGTACTTCGCCAGCCAGTAGTAGGTGCCGGGCGCGAGGGTCTCCGGGCTGGAGCGTTCGGCCACGCCGTCGCTCACCTCCACGGGGCCCGCTTCCGCGACGAGGCTCGTGCATTCGCTGTCGGAGTACACGGAGTACGTGACGGTTCCGCCGGCCGTGGCCGCGTTTTCGCCGCTCACGGTGGCACCGTCGGTGACTTCCGTGTTTTCGGGCACCGTTATCGAGGCGCCCTCCTGCCCGCCGCCGGCTAGTTCGGTGGTGAGCGTCGTCGGCGACGCAGCCAGCGCCTGACTTGTGCACGTGAGCGCCGCGGCGGCCACCGCGGCCCCCACCAGGGCGCGCCAAGCGCCCATTCCTGACCTCCGCATGGATCCTTCCTTCCGTTTCGTTCTTGACATCGAATGTTCAGGGCACAACGCATGCCGCCGGCTCACCCGGCGGGCGCCACTTCTTCCGTCACACGGGCAGGTTGGGCTCGCCGACGGACCCGGGTGCGTGCGCAACAGGTGCTTGGCACTGAGAACAACGGATGCGGACCACGTCCGCTCACGCCCCAGGATGAAAAGTTGTGCTTCGGCGCTACCCGAGGGCACCGGCCGGAAACGGGCACTCGAATGTCCGTCCAGGCGCGGGAGCGCGGTCGGCACGCGCGATGCGGTCCGCGGGCCGGTCGGCACCGCCGCAAAGGCGCGCCCCGCAGTTAAAGCGGGGCCGAACGTCCGTCGATACGCCATGCGGCCCCGGGGTCAGGCGGGGATGTGAAGGCGAAACGCGGGAGCGACACATGCACAAGCCGGGCAAGCACGTATTTGCGGTCATCAAGGCGACACGGTTAGGCTCATTCGCCGCCGTGACCGCCGCGTGTCTCGCAGCGCTCTTGTTCGCGCCGGGCGCGGACGCGGCGCCGGCGTGGCTCTCCCCCGAAACCCTGATGACGCTCAGCCCGGGCGCTCCCCAGCTCGCCGTGAGCCCCGACGGCCGCGCAGTCGCCGTATCAACGGTGTGGAACGGCAGCAACGTCCTGATCCAGGCCTCCGTGCGAGAAGCCGCCGGCGGCGGGTGGCAGGCGCCGGTGACGCTCTCCGAAGCGGGCCACGAATCGATGTGGCCGCAGGTCGCGATCGACGAAGCGGGCGAAGCGATCGCGGTGTGGGAATTTCAGGAAGGAAGCTCGAGGGTCATCAAGGCGTCGGTTCTCCCAGCCGAAGGCGGTGGCTGGCAGACGCCCGTCACCATTTCCGAACCGACACATGAATCGGGGTCGCCGGAGATCGTGCTCACCCCGGGCGGCGAAGCGATCGCGGTGTGGTCTCACTACACGGGCAGCCACTCGGTGATCCAGACCAGCTCGCGTCCAGCGCCCGGCGAAAGCTGGCAGGCGCCCGTGACGCTGACCAGCACGAGCAGCGAAGCCTATGCGCCTCAGGTCGCGGTCAACGGGAGCGGTGAAGCGCTGGCTGTATGGGAGTTCGACGACGGCAGCGAGCTGGTGGCGCAGGCGGCGGCACGCCCTTCGGGGGGGATCTGGGGAGCGCCGGCCACCCTGTCGGGCACGGGCCACAATGCGCAGTGGCCGCGCGTCGCGCTGAACGAACTCGGTGAAGCCGTCGCCTCATGGGCCACAGAGGCTGCGGGCAAAGAACTCATCGAAGCCTCGTCCCGCGAATCGGCGAGCGGCGCCTGGGGGGCGCCCGTCAAGCTCGCCGAAGCCGAACTCAGCTTCCTGCAGCAGCCCCAGCCGCGCGTGGCGATCGGCCCGCAGGGCAACGCGGTAGTCGTGTGGGGGATCAGCAGCTTCTCGGGAGAACTCGCCCAGGCCGCGGTGCGGCCGAAAGCCGGCGAAAGCTGGACGGCGGCCGTGGATCTCTCCAAAACCGGCAACTACGCCGAAGAACCGCGCGTCTCGATCGCGCAAGACGGCGAAGCGGTGGCGGTGTGGAGCGCGTACAACGGCACCTACACCGGCGTGGAAGCGTCGCGGATCTCGGAAGGAAGCAGCTCATGGAGCGCGCGTCAGATCATCTCCGAATCGTCATGGAGCTCGTTCTTGCCGACGGTCGCCGTCGACCCGCGGGGCGACGCCGTGGCGGCGTGGATCAGCGAGAACGGGAGCGAATCGGTGATCAAGGCGAGCTCGTACGTCGCCACGGGACCGATCCAGACCGAAGCATCGATCCCCTCTTCGGGATACACCGGAGAAGCGCTCTCGTTCTCGATCCAGCCGGTCGACGCGTGGAGCGCGCTCGGTGAAACGACGTGGAGCTTCGGCGACGGTGGGAGCGAAAGCGGGACGTCGGCCACCCACACCTACTCGGCCCCGGGCGCCTACGAAGTGCAAGTGAGCAGCGCTGACGCGCTCGGAAACACCACGACCACGACGCAGGAAGTGGTGATCGAAGCGCCGCCGTCGCAAGGCAGCACGCCGCCGGTGCAGCAGCCCCCGGCCGGCACCACGGACACCACGACCACCGCCGCGACCAACGCGGGCGCGCCTCCGCCGCCCCCTCCCTCCGCGCTCCGGCCGCCGTCGCTCGAGCTCCTGAACAGGGCGCCGCAGCCCTTGATCAACACGCGCACGCTGACGCTCAGGCTCCGCTGCGACGGATCGCCGTGCCCGACCAGCGTGGCGGGATGGATCACGCTCCCGGGCAGCCACCACGTGTGGCGGCTGAACGGATTCACCGGGCTGCTAGCGGCCGGCACGACCGCCAGGGTCCACGTGTCGGTGCCGCGGAGCCTGCGCGCGGCAGTACGCAGATACCTGGTGCGTCACCCCCACTACCGAGTGATGGTGCATCTCGAGGTCACGCTGGGCACCGGCGGGGCGTCGCACACGACGAGCTTCACACTGCCGATCTTCACGCTGCACGGGTTCAGGTGAGAGTGGCGACGAGGCCGCGCGCCTCATCGCAAAATGCGCGAAACGGCCACAGGCGATGGCCGAGACTGTTCCCGCCCGTGGATATCGTCTTGGGCCGTGCCCACGGTCCTGGACTCTGAGCATCCGAAGGTTCGCCTCGGGCGAACCGGCGGCGGGTCGATCTCGGCGGCCGTGTTCGCGTTCGTCGAGCGCGGCGCGATTCTGCGGCCACAGTATGCGCGCGAGTTGCGCGGCAGCGTGCTGCTGCGCTTCAGCGAGGACTACCAGTCCGTCGAGGTGGACTTCCGCGGCGATGAGATCTTGGTCGCCGACGCCCGCGATGCCGATCGGGCGCATGACCTGGTCCTCGAGGGCGCTTTCCACGACTTCGCCGCGCTGCTCGCCTCGCCGCTGACCGGTGGGCTGCCCCGCCCTACAAACGCGATCGGCCGCGCTGCACTCGGACGCCTGGCCGACGGTCGGATCGAGTTCGAGGGCCCCCTGCGACTCGCTCGCGGCCTGCTGCGGCTCATGTCGGCGCTGCCGGACAAGCGGACGGCGCGCCCGAAGAACGAGCAAGTCACCGCTGAGCGCGTGTCGCGCGATTGAGCGCCAGGGTCACCTCGGCGACGCTGCGTCGCCCCGGTGGGCACCGGTCGAGAGGGCACGGTCACATTTCGGACCTTTGGCCAGTGCGGTGTGTGACCCGCCGAGCCACCATGATGCGGTGCTCCCCGTCACCCGTCGTCCCAGCCGTTGTGATTTTTCTGCTGAGTACGGTTTGGCGCGGCGCGGATGCGGAAACAAGAACCTGATCGCCGCTGGACGCCTGCTCGAGATCGACCTGCACCGGGTGGACGCCGGCCCGACGGGAGACCGCAACCCGGAGTCGATCCGACGCTGACCACAGCCAAGCAACCGAGTTCGGAAAGCGTGCTGCTGACAGGCGCGACGGGGTTTGTCGGCATGGAGCTTCTCGCTCGGTACCTGCGGGAGACCGAGCGGCACGTCTACGCGATCGTGCGCGCCGAGAACGATCGGGCGGCCTCGATGCGGATTGCGCGCACGCTGCAGGGACTCTTCGGCGCCAACCATCCGTACCGTGAGCGGGTCACCGCCGTGCGCGGTGACATCACTCGGCCTGGCCTCGGCCTGGGCCGCAGGCGCGACGAGCTGGCTGAGCGCGTCGGAGAGATAATCCACGGGGCAGCGTCCGTCTCGTTCGACCTCCCGATCGGTGAGCTGCGCGCGATCAACGTCCACGGGACCCGGCGGATGCTGGAGTTCGGCGAGCGTTGCCAGCGACGGGGCGGCCTGCGGCGCCTCTCCTATGTCTCCACCGCCTACGTCGCAGGCGAACATGCGGGGCTGTTCAGCGAGGACGACCTCGATGTTGGCCAGCGGTTTCGAAACGCCTACGAGCGGTCGAAGTTCGAGGCGGAGAAGCTGGTGTCGACGTGGCAGCGACGACTGCCGATCACGGTGCTGCGCCCCAGCATCATCGTCGGCGAGAGCGACAGCGGCTGGACGAACTCCTTCAACGTCCTCTACTGGCCCCTGCGAGCGTTTGCGCGGGGAGCATACGTCGCACTCCCGGCGCGCCGGGACGCGCCGGTCGACGTCGTCTCCGTCGACTACGTCGCCGACGCGATCTTCGCGCTGAACCAGGCGCCGGAGGCCGAGGGCGCGACCTACCACCTGACCGCCGGCGCCAAGGCGACAACCGTGGGCGAGCTTGTCGAGCTCGCGACCGGCTACTTCAAGCGCCCGGCGCCGCGCCTGATCGCGCCCGGCCCCTACCGACGCGTCGTGCATCCCGTGCTCGTGCGCACCAGCCGCGACGAGCGCTACAGGCGCGCGCTCGTGCGAAGCGAGATCTTCTTCCCCTACTTCGCGATGGCAGTCAGATACGACGACCGCCGCGCGCGTGTCGCTCTGCGCCCCAGCGGCATCGTGCCGACTCCGCTGCGAACCTACTTCGACCGACTGGTCGGATTCGCGCTTGCCGCCGATTGGGGTCGAGTTGACATCCCGCGCGCGAGCGTCACCGGACGGGACGTTCCGATCCGACGTGCGCGCCCAGCGACTCGCGGCTCGAGGAGGGCGGGAAGGCCGACGGCTCCGGCGAGACGAAGGAGCCCCGTCGCGAGATGACGGCCAGCTCGCGGCTGTCGGCGCTCGATGCATCGTTCCTCGCGGTCGAGACCCCCGCGGCCCACATGCACGTCGGCTGGGCGGCAAGGCTCGCGGCGCCCGCTGAGGGACGACTCCCGCAATTCGGGGAGTTGCGCGATCACATCGAGGGGCGGCTGTCGCGCGCGCCGCGCTATCGGCAGAAGCTCGCGCGTGTCCCGCTGGGCGTACACGCGCCCGAGTGGGTCGACGATCCTGGCTTCTCGGTTGACAGGCACGTCTATAGGGCACCCGGACCGCTGGAGGAGCTCGTGGACGACGTGCTGTCCACACCCCTGCGACGCGAGCGGCCGCTGTGGGAGATCTCGGATCTGCGAGGAACCGGAGACCCGGCAGATCGGCCTGGTCGGAAAGGTCCACCACTGCATGGTGGACGGGATCGCGGCCGTCGAGCTCGCCTCGCTGCTGCTCGATCCGGGGCCCGAGCCGCCCAGGATCGTGGCCGATGAGTGGCACGCGGCGCCGCCACCGAGCACCGAGCGCCTGCTGATCAGGGGCCTTCGCGATCTCCTCGGCGCCGAGCTCGGCGCTCTTCGCGGCCCGCTGCACGCGGCGATCTCGCCCGCGCGCGCCGCCCGCGAGGCGATGGCGAGCACGACGCGAGTCGTTCGGGCGCTGAGCCACTCTTTGAGGATTGCGCCGGCGAGCGCGCTCAACGGCGAGCTTTCGCCGCTGCGCCACCTCGTGTCGACCCAGCGTCCGTTCCGCGACATCCAAGCCATCAAGCGCCGTTACGGGACGACCGTCAACGACGTGATGCTGGCCGCAGTCGCGGGCGCCATGCGCGCGTACCTCATGCGCCGCGGGGAGCCGCCCGTCGCGCTCAAGGCGATGGTACCCGTCAGCGTCCGGAGCCCAGACGACGTCCTCGGCAACCACATCTCGTTCGTGTTCGCCGAGCTGCCCTGTGACGAGCCCCACCCCCTGAAGCGACTGCGCAGCGTCCACGAGACGATGAACCAGCGAAAGAGCGACGGGGAGCCCGAGGGCGCCGATCTCGCCCTGCGTGCCGCCGGGCTGACGTTGCCGGCGGTGCAGCACGCGCTGTCGCGGTTCGTCGCGAGCCCCCGTACCTTCAACCTCGTCGTCTCGAACATTCCCGGGCCGGTCGAGCCGTTGTACATGCTCGGCTGCCCGCTGCAGGCGACCTATCCGGTCGTGCCCCTGGCCGAACGCCATGCGCTCTCGATCGGGATGATGAACGTCGGTGATCTCGCCTGCTTCGGCATCTACGTCGACCGCGAAGCGCTACCCGACGCCGACCAGCTCGCCCAGGACATCGACAGGGCGATCACCGAGCTGCTCGAGTGAGCGCCGGACACAGCTGACGCGGGCAGCGAGCTCCCGGCGCGTCTGGTTTCGCTGCCCTATTCGAAGTCGAGCGCCGACCCGCTGAACGTGCCTCTGGTGACCTTCTTGACAATCCCGCGTCTTCCCTGCGGAACGCCGCATGTGGCTGCGTTGGTGTAGCTCTCGGCGACGATCCCTGAAAGGCTCAGCGGCGAGTAGGGCCCGCTTGCAAGTTCGCCCGAGAGCATGATTCCCGACGTTTCGGCGAGGAGCACGTCGAGGCTGCCTTTCGAGGCTTTCGCTTTCGGCGTCCACACGTACTTCGCGGTACCGGTTGCCGGCTCGCCAGCTGCTTTCAGTACCGAACACGCGACCGGACCGGTCGTTTCCAGCGTCGCGGTGTACGTCGCTGACGTGATTGGCCTGCCCGCGCAGCCGGTCAGCGTCCCTTTGATTCTCATCCTCTGGATCGCTGGTGTGCCTGTCAGTCCCGGCGAAAGTGTGACCGTCCCACTGTTCGCGGTGCACCTCGCCACCACGACCGTGTAGCCGGTCGAGACCGTTTCGGTGAGGCCGTCTTTGCTGGTGGCGGTGACCGTGAATTCGTGTTTACCGGACGTCGAGGTGTCGAGGTCGTTGCCGTCGGCGACCGGGCCTGAGCAGCCTTCGCTTCCGGGCTCCAGGCCGGGCCCGCCTTCGCCCTCTGCACACGAATATGCGGCTGCCACCGTTTCACCCTCGAGGTAGGTGGCGCCTTCGGCGGGTGTGGTGATCGACGCTGTCGGCGGAGAGACGGTGTAGGTGATGACCATCTGTTGCGCGAGCCCCGCGCCCGACCCGACGGTTCCGGTCGCGCTAGGGGCGATGAGGCTCGATCCGGCGCCCCCACCGCCGCCGAGGAAGAACGCGCCGCCGCCACCGTAGTAGCCACCGCCTCCGCCCCCGCCGACGAATCCGTTTCCGCCGCGGCCTCTGCTGCCGTCTTCTCCGCTCAGCAGGCAGCAGCTACCTCCAGCGCCGCCTTCTGAGAGCGTTGCGCCCTTGCCGGCGCCTTCGCCGCCGCCGTCGCCGCCGATGAATCCTTCCGCGTTGCCGCCGTCGCCGACGCCTCCTCCGCCTCCTCCACCGGCCACGACCAGCGGCGACGAGGTGTCATCGAGCAATTCGGATCCGCCGCCGCCGGCACCGTAGGTGTTGTAGTCGGCTTCGGGTCCGGTCAAATCAAAGCTGCCTTCCCCGCCCCCACCGAAGTGGATCAATAGCTTCTCCCCCGGGGAGACCTCGAGCGTGGCGGACACCCTCGCACCGGAGCCGCCGTGTCCAATGGGAGCTTCGCCGTAGCATTCAGGTGGGATCCATTCGGCTTCGGGAGCTTCGCCTTCAGAGCCCTCTCCGGGCGATTCGCCTTTCACCACTTCTTCCAGGTGGCCGCGTTCGCCGTGGCAGTAGTGCTCGTATGCCTGTCCGCCCTGTCCGCCGATCGCTTCCGCGTCGATCGTGTACACGCCGGCCGGGACTTCGAAGGTCTGTCCTGAGTCCTCGGGCGTGAACGTGACGGTTTCTGCGCACGCGCTCGTGCTGTACCCGAGCACCGCGGCGAGCGTCACAGACAGCAGAACCACCAAGCGGACCAGATGTGCCGGGGACCTCATTGGGACTCCCTCCCCCTAGACGCCCCGAGTCTCGCCCCCCGAGCCGGTCAGCGCCCAAAAAACCGTGCTGAAAGCGTACCAGCGCCGATCGCTGCGGTCCCGTCGGAGCTGATCTTCGCGGGAAGTTTGCGCCCGCCGGCGGGCGCTACTGATCGATCCCGACGGCCCTCATGGCGTCGGCTGGACTTTCGAAAGCGCGGAAGCGGATGCGCACACCATCGTGGATGGTCCAGATCGTTGCCACCTGCCTTTCCGTGGGAGCATCGCTGTTTCGAAGTCGAGCGCGCTCGCGCAGGATCACGAGGACCTCGTCGCCCACGTCGACCGTCTTCTCGACCGTTTGCGAGTAGTCGTTCCAGAGCGACCAGTACTTGGTGACGTGGCGGACGAACGCGTCGCGACCCCGTCCGCGTACTGGGAAGCCGCTGACCGGATACCCCGAGATGTCCCACTCGATCTGTCGATCGAGCGTGTCGATCCACTCGCCGATTCGCCCGGCGGAACGGGCCTCGTGCCCGCGTCGTATGACCTCTACATTCTGCCGCGACACCGCTCGTCCCCTTTCTCTCCTCGCCGCCACATCACCTTCCAGCGCAACGCGCAACCGGCGACCTGGCAGCGGCCATCCTTCGTCGGTATCCCCGGCGCCGGCAGGCCGACCGCAACGGGCCAGCGGGCACGCACGCGTCTCCCGCGCAGACTACGCCTGATGGGTCCGCGCGGCAACCCGGCAGTTCGCGCAGCGATCGTGCGCCGCTGCAGACAGCGAAGCCGACGCCCGGACTCCAGCCGGGGGTCCGTCGCCGGCTGCCGTGCCTCGTGCCGGCCGCAGGCAAGCCGCGTCGTTCTAACGCGCCGCCGCCTCGTCTAGTCGCGGTCGGCTACGCGCCGTCGCGACCGCGGTGGCGAACCTGTCGCCTCTTCGGGAGCGCGCAGAGCGCCAACGAGGCTCGCCGCGTCGAGCGTGACGAACGGGAGTGATTGCCGCAGCACATCGACTGAGTGGGTCACGTAAATCGATTCGATCAGGCTTCCGACATCGACAACGATTCCCTCGGTGCCCTCGACATAGGTGATCGGGGGGCTTGACCGCTCAGCCACGTGGTCGCCTTGGGCTGCGGGCTGGGGACGGCCAAGGTGATCCCGAGCGTCGCTGTCTACGGGCGACGTGGTGATCAGGATCGTGTGGTCGGGCTGGTGCCTCCCCAGCTTGGCGCCGAGAGAGCGTGCGTCCTCGAGACCGAACCCGCCATCCTTGAGCTCGAACAGACAGAGCTCGCCATCGATGTCCACAAAGCAATCGGACTCTGCGCTCGCGGGCTGCTGCTCGACCGTCATCGAGCCGTAGTCGACGCCGAGGGCGTGCAACGTCGAGACGAGCAGGAGCGACATCCACCGACTCGAGGTCAATAACCGGCGCCCGCGCTCGGTGAGCATGACCGCCTCCTCCGAGCGCTCATCGAGCAGCGGACGCCCGCACGCGCACCTGGCACCTGCCTGCGCCATCTGCTCGAGCAGGTCGCGTGAGGGCACGCGCAGGATCTGCGATTCGCTGCGGCTGCACGTGACGACGAGCTCCGCGCTCGCAAGCCCAGACGCTTCCAGACTGGCCCTGGCCCTCTCGGCGCGATCCCGGGTGTCGGCGCGAGACTGCTCGGAAATGTCGCTCGCAAGAAGACCTCCATCCGAGCTGGCGATAGAGCGCAGGAGGCTGCGCAGGGCGGGGTCCAGAAGCAGACGGGCAGTCTCGAGTTCCTCGCTCGACGGCGCGGACATGGCTCGCGAACCGCGCTGAAGCAGCTCCTCGAAGCGCGCCGATTGGTGGCGATACGGGGGCAGCGCGACGTCATAGCGCTCCGAGAGCGAGTTTGCGAGCCCGTAGAGGAGCTGGCCGATCTCGTGAGAGCCGACGCCGTAGAGCTCCAGTCGAGCGCTGCCTCGCCCGGATCGCGGCTCGGTGGCACGGACAACGATCACCCCGGCCGGGGTGGCGAGCAACTCGGCGAAGACGACAACGTCGGTGGGCGACAGGCCGAAAGCGTGCGCGCGAAGCGCTTCGCTCGGAAGGCCGAGAGCCTCGGCCTGCGCCTCGATGCCCGGGCCGAGCACGCGGCGGTAGTCCTCCCCGAGGTCCTCGAGGGCACCGTCGAGATCGGGAGGCAGCTCAGCGAGGTCTGAAGCACACATCCGGAGGGTGAGCATGGACTGAAACGTATCCCAGCAGCGCCCTCGCGCGCGACGTGCTCCACCCCCCTTCCCCGCGCCGGCCGCCAAGCTTCATGGCGCGCATATCCACGCAACGGGAAACAGCGAGGCTACATTGTTCCGATTATCAGATTCGTACTGCTAGCCTGCACGGGCCAAGGCGTGGTCGCTGTGGCGCATGCGCTCTTATCCTCTCCTCATAGCTGTCGTATAGGGGCTCCGCGGGCATGGTTGTCCTCTCCCGTCCGGGTCACGCCGGGCGAGCGCCGATCCGCTGAACGTGCCTCTTAGACGGGCAGCGCAACCAAGAGGTGGCGCTATTGGGTCAGCCCGGCCGCTCGCAGTGCGTCCTCACGCGTTGCGAACTCTCGCCCCCGCGTGATCTTCCCCTCGCGGACCGCGAAGATGACTCCGAAGGTCTGATCGGTCTTCACCCCACTCAGCTTGGCTCGTCCACCGAACCTAAGCACCCCTGCCACCTGGCCGGCTCCGAACTCCGTGAGTTCGATCGGCTCGATTGCGAAACCATCGAATGTGTCAATCCAGTCCTCGACATACCGGCGAAAGGCGTCTCGTCCGTGGATTGGGCCGAAGTCATCGGGAGCGCCCTCGACCGATCGATGGTCGACATCATGGGCCCAGTACCCGATGAACGCGTCGAGCCCATCGTTGGCGAGTGCGGTGTACGCCGCTTCCACGACGGCAGCGGCCTCGCCCGGCGCCTCCATCATCCACCTGTTGGTGTCCGTGGTACAGCATCGCGCCACATAGTCGCCACGGTGCCGCCTGTGTCCGGGGTCGCAAACGCACCCACGCGGGTCCAGACCGGGTCAGTCCTGAATGCGGCTGCGAGCGTCTCGACGAGACCGTCAACATCCGATGCCGTCGCAACCCCTACCTTGATCTCCCCGGTCGGGGTGCGATGGTCGCGATCGCCCTCGTCTCTCATCCCGGAAGTATCCCCCGATTCTCAGGTCGCCGGCCTCGCGCGACGCAGCCAGGAGGCGCGAAGCGACGCCTGGTGATGCGCTGATGCGCTAGCATCAATTTGTGCGAACGACGCTCAATATCGACGAGGATGTGGTCGCGGCAGCTCGTGAGCTGGCGGCGGGTGAGCATCGCTCCCTGGGGTCGGTCATCTCCGAGCTCGCTCGCCGCGGGTTGACGCCAGCGAGGGTAGAGGCGGCGGACGGGCTGCCGGTGATCCGGGTGCCGCCCGGTGCGGCGGCCATCACCCCCGAGATGGTCCGACGTGCGCTCGATGAGGACTGACCCCCCATCGTGCTCTTGGACATCAACGCGCTCGTAGCACTTGCGTGGGACTCGCACGTACACCATGCAAGGATGCGTAAGTGGTTTGTCGATAACAGTCACCGCGGCTGGGCCACTTGCCCCATCACCGAGGGCGGGTTTGTGCGCGTGTCGTCCAATCCCAAGGTGTTGCCGAGCGCGATCGGCGTAGGCGCAGCCGTCGCCGTGCTCTCAGCTCTGCGCAGCGTTGCGGGTCACCAATTCCTGTCGGACGATGTGTCGCCAACCGATGGCGACGTTCCGGCGATGACCGGGCATCGGCAGGTGACCGATGCCCATTTGCTGACGCTCGCGCGTCGGCGCGGAGTTTGCCTACTCACCTTCGACGCAGCCATCCTCACGTTGGCCGGGGGACGCGACGTCGAGCTACTCACCGTTCTCTGAGGCTCGCCGCTCTCGGTCGAGTACCGGCGTGCGCTGATTGGCTTCGAAGCCCACCAGCGCCATTGGCATCGACCTGACGTCATGGGCCGGCGAGGAGCCTACGTGGATTCCCGAGCGCACCCCCCGGCCTACAGGCCGAGCACAAGCGCAAGGGCGGCATCGACGGCCTGCAGCTCGAACGGGTCGAGGCGTCCCGCAGGCTGTCCCAGACGCTGTGGGTCTACGACCGTGGTTTGCTCGACGAGGATGCGCGTCTCCGTGCCATCGAGCGTAACGGTCGGTCGGAAGCTCGCCGGCTGCGCGCTCGTGGACGTCGGCGAAACGAGCACCGTGCTGAGCGCGAGGAACTCGTCAGCCTGAATGACCACGGCGTGGCGTGCGCCTCGCTGCTCTCTGCCTCGCCTGCCGCGCGGGGGCGGCAGGCGAAATAACTCGCCGCGGACCACCTCAGTCGGTGGACTTGGGCGCGAGCTCCGCCATCTGCCCGCGGATGGCATGCATCTCTGCTCGATCCTCTGCGTTGGCCGCCAGCCGCTGGACCTCGGCAACGATCGACGAGCGGGCACGCCGTCTCGCCGCAGCCTCACGCAGAGCAGTGCGCACCGCCTCGGAGTCGCTCAGCCCGTCGCTCCGGACGACCTTCAGAGCCGCGACTGAGCTGTCGTCCAAACGGACATGAAGGGATCTACCCACCCTCCCACTGTAGCGCAAAACATGCTACAGCGCGCGATATTGGGGGGCACGCATCGAGTTCACTCGCCTCGAACCGGCTCGCTCAGCTGCGGTTCCGGCGAGCGTCGTTTCAGCCCACAGGCACGAGCTTCGCTCGAGCGCGCTCGATGAAGGGAAGCTCAGAGCGAAGACCGGTCGCCTCGACCGCCGCGGTCGCCTGTTTCAGTGCCTCCTCTGCGGCTGCGACCTTGCCGGGTGCGTCGCTGGCGAGAAGCGCGTCCGCGAGCACTCGGTAGCAGATGGCGAGCATGGCCTCGTTGCCGCGCTCGGACGCGAGCCGCACCGACTCCTCTGCCACCTCCAGTGCCTTGCCGTAATCGCCGGCGCACAACAGCGCCTCCGCCAGCGCCGCCACCCGTTGTGACTCGGCCTCGAGGCCAGTGCGGGCTTCGCGGCCGAGCTCGATGGAGCGCTCGAGCGCGGCGATCGCCTCACTGCTGTCGCCCATCATGAGGCGGGCATACCCCAGGTTGTAAAGGGCCCAGATCTGCGAGAACGCGCCCCCGAGCCGGTCCGCAAGCTCATACGCCTGAGTCGCATGGCCAAGCGCGAGCTCGACCTGTCCGCTGCTGCGCGCCAGCGTGACCCAGTTCATATGAGTCCAGGTCTCGGTCTCGTGGTCGCCGTGTTCTCCGGCTACCTGCAAGGCACGCTCAAATATCGAAGTGGCCTCCTCGGGGTAACCCATGTTGGTGAGAAGCACGCCCTTGAGCATCCAGTGCCAGGCGTAGGGGCAGACCAGGATGATCCCGCCACCGAGCGTGGGGTCCTCGGTTCCGAGCGCGATCGCTTCTTCGGCAATCTCGAGCGACTCGGCCAACCGTCCGCGGACGAGGCGCGCGTAGGCCGTCGAGCCCAGCGTCGCGATTCGCAGGGCCGGGTCGCCGACCTCGATGCCCAGCCGGTTGACCTCCTCGCCGAGCTCACCGTACTCCTCGACGTGCCCGGCCATACCGCGCACATTGGAGTACGCCGTGGTCAGCAACAGCAGGCTCACTGCGTCGCCGCTTCGCTCTGCCAGCTCCCTGCCTGCCTCGTAATGCACGGCCGCCTCCTGCTCTGAGATCCCCAAGCGCCAGCCGTAGTGAAGCCGCGCGACTCGCGCGCCGTGCGCCAGGGCGTTCGACTCGGCCGACTCCGGCAAGGCTTCGAGCAGCTCGCTGACCTTGCGCCAGTGGCGGAGCGCCTCGGCGATGTCATTGAGCCCCACCCAGACAGCGGCGCGCGCGCTCCAGCGAGCGGCGGCCATCGGATCACCGGCCGCCTCCCAGTGCTGGGCTAGCAACGCGGAGCGCTCGTCCAGCTTGTCCGCATAGAGCTCCTGAAGCGCCTCGGCGACGCGGCGATGCACGGTCGCCCGACGCTCGCCGAGCTGAGAGTTGTACGCGACCTCCTGGGTCAGCGGGTGCTTGAAAGCGTAGACCGCCTCGGGGTAGAGCTCCTGCTCATACAGGAACTCAGCCGCGATCAGTGCACGCAGCGCGGGCTCAAACTCACCGTCAGCGAGCGTTGCCGCTCGCGCCAGCACAGGCTCGGAGAACTCCCTGCCGATCACCGCGGCGCTCTGGAGCAGGCTCTTCTCCGTCTCTGAGAGCCTGTCTATTCGGGCGGCGAGGATCGTATTCACGGTCGGTGGGACGACCGTCTGGTCGACCGGTCGCACGAGTCGGTAGGCACCCCGCTTGCCCTCGAGGTTGCCTGATTCCGCCAGCGCGCGCACAACCTCCTCGATGAAGAACGGGTTGCCCGCCGTCCGCTCCTGGATCAAGTCCGGCAGGCCGTTCAGCGAGGGATCCTCGCCGAGCAGATCGACGAGCAGCGCCTCGATCGCCTCCGGCCCCAGCGGCGCGAGAGAGATCTGGCGGTAGTAGGACTTGCGCATCCACTGGGCGTTGTACTCCGGTCGGAAGTTCAAAATTGCCAGGGAGCGAGAGCCTTGGATCGCCTCGACAGCCTGGGTCACAAAGATCTCGGTGCCGGCGTCAAACCAGTGTGCATCCTCCATCAGGTTGATTCCGGGGTTGCTCTCGCTGCTCGCGTAAAACAGGTGCTTGACCAGCTCCAGCAGCGCTCGTTGGCGAGCGTCGGGGTCCATGCGGGGAGTCGGGCGGTGCGGGTCGGGTACCGCGAGAAAGTCGAACACCAGCGGCAGGCTCTCTGCAAAGTCCGCATCGAGCAGCAGCAGTCGCCCTGCGATCTTCTCGCGCGCCTGCTGGTCGGAGTCGGACTCCGCGATTGCGAAGTAGCTGCGCATCATCTGAAGCACAGGAAGGAACGGGATCTCCTTGCCATGCGCCTGACCTTGAGCCTCATAGACGGGGATGCCCTTCTTGCGGCAGCGCTCGACAAACTCGTGGCATAGACGGCTCTTGCCCACGCCGGCCTCGCCAACCACGCCGACCACCGCGCCGCTGCCACTGCGAGCCTGCTCGAGCGCCGCCTCCAGCGTCGCCAGCTCGTCCACGCGCCCCACAAACCGCGTGAAACCGCGCGCCCGTGAGATGTCCAAGCGCGAGTGGGCGCCACCGGCGCCCGCCAACGCATACACCCGGACAGGCTCACTGACACCTTTGACATCGAACTCGCCGAGGTCGTCGAGATCGAGGTAGCCGGACACGAGTTTGGCCGTCTGGTCGGCGAGATACGCCTTCCCGGGCTCAGCGAGCGACTCCATCCGCTGTGCCAAGCCCACCGTGTGCCCGACCGCGGTGTATTCGATGCGGAGGTCCTCACCGATCTGCCCGACGATCACCTCGCCCGAGTTGATGCCCATCCGCACCGTGAAGCTCAGCCCCTGACCACGGCGCACCTCCGCAGCGTAGGCGGCCAGGTCACGCTGCAGCGTCAGCGCCGCCCAGCAGGCGCGCTGGGCATGGTCCTCGTGAGCGATTGGCGCGCCGAACAACGCCATGATCCCGTCGCCGGTGAACTTGTCTACTGTTCCCTCGAAGCGGTGGACGCCTTCGCAGAGGATCGTAAAGAAGCGATCCATGATGTTCCGCCACAGCTCCGGATCGGTCCGCTCGGCGAGGTCCATCGAGCCGGTCACGTCCGCGAACAGCACCGTGACCTGCTTTCGCTCGCCGTCCAGGTTGCTGCGGGCGTCGCGGATCTTCTCGGCCAGGTGCTCGGGAGTTGCGGCGCGGGGGTCGCGCACGCTGGGCGCCGCGCTGGCGAGTGACGGGCCATGCGGCGTGTGCGTGCCCGTGCCAACGGCGGCAACCGGAGGGGGAGCGTTCAGCGGGAGCCCGCACGCGTTGCAGAACTTGTGGGCGCTCGGATTCTCGGCGCCGCAGCCGGGGCACGCCACGCTCGTGGCCAGCGAGGCCCCGCACTCGCCGCAGAAGCTGGCCCCTGCGAGATTCTCAAAACCGCAGCCCGCACAGTTCACAAGCCCGACCCCCCCTGAGTTAGCCTTGGAGCCGCGCCTCGAGGGCCGGCTCAGCCGCCACATTACTCCTGCTGGGTTCGCGGTGTAAACCGCGAGCGTCTTCGCGCCAGGCCGTGATGGTCGAGTTTCGCGGGGTGAGCGAACACCGAAGCCAGAGCCGACGCCCGGACTCGAACCGGGGACCCCTTCATTACGAGACAGGCCATTGACGCCGGGTTACGCGAGTTTGCGAGCGGTTTGGGCCGAACGGATCATGTTGCGCGGGGTCATATCTGCCGAGTTCGGGACATGTTTCGGGACACCGAACTGCCGGCTCGCACCCCGCTTAGCGATCGTAGGCCCGCCGCGAGGCTCATCGATCGTCGACAGTGGGCAGCTGAGGCCAGGGGCACGCGACGCTGCGGCCGCGAGCGTGCTACCCGGTGAAGATGTTGTCCGGTTCGTTGTCGCTTATCGTGCCCGACCACCGCACGTACCTGATGGTCGCTCCTTCGCTTTGATCGTCGAAGATGCCCCCGCCGCTTTCTGAGGCTTTGTTTTCAGTCACAGAGGAGGAACCGGCCAACGTGAGAGCAGCCGAGTTGTAGATGCCGCCTCCCAGACGGGACGTATTACCCTGCACGGTCGAGTCGCCGATCGTGAGCGAACTCGAACTGTAGATTCCGCCGCCCTCTGCCGTGCGTTGACCTTCGCCTTGGTTCGCGGCGTTGTCGGACACGCTCGAGGACCGAATGACGAGGGTACCTTCGTTGTAGATTCCTCCGCCTTCAGAGTCGCTGAAGGTTTCGCTGTACGCGATCGTGTTCCCGGCGATGACGGCTTTGTCGACGGTGAGCACGCCCGACGAGTAGATCCCGGCGCCCGAGCCTGTTTCCAATGTGTTGCCGACCACCATCGAGTCGGCGAGCCTGACGTTCGTCCCCGTGCTGCAGATACCGGCGCCGCAGCCGCGAGCGAGGTGGTTGTCGCTGACCGTCGAGTGGTTTGTCAGCGTGAGCGAGCCGTTGAAGCTATAGATGCCTGCGCCGGCCTCGTCGTCGACCATTCCACCGTCTCTGGTGGTCGCTTCGTTTTCGCTCACGGTCGTGCGATGGAGGCGGACGGTCCCATCGACATTGTCGATTCCACCGCCGGGGCCACCGGAGTTGGCGCTGACGATGGATCGGATGAGCGTGACCGATCCGGATTCGTTGTAGATGCCTCCACCCCCGGCCGTTTCGCCGCTGAACCCGTGGCCCGCCCAAGACTCGGTGTTGCCCGTCACAACCGTGTTGGTCAGTGTCAGCACGCCTTCCTCGTTGTTGATGCCCCCGCCCTTTTCGGCGTGGGGATTGACGGCGCCCCCCAGTTCGGTGCGTGCGGCTTCGGTATCGCCGTTCGTGATCGTGAGATCCCTGAGCGCGAGCGTCGCACCCTCGTTCGTGATCACGCTCCCGGCACGATTTCCGTTGAGCGTCGCGGGTCGAGAACCGTTATTGCTCCGCCCGACGATGCTGAGATCCTTGTTGATGGTGGTGGGGCCGTAGCAAGTGCCGCTGACCCGCAGGGTGGCTCCCGCCGCCGCGGCGTCGACGGCCGCCTGCAGCGTTTCCTGGGGTTCGCCGGCACCCGTGACGACACATCCCGCCGCCGCCTCCGCGGGCATGGGCGAGAACGCCGCTCCCGGTGCGCCGGCGACAGCGGCAGCGACTGCCGCGGCCACCAGACCATTTCTCGTTGTCCTGCGAGTTGTTGTCAGCACCGCCGTATGTGCCCAGCCGGCCAAGACGCCCATCGCTCCTCCTTGTAAACGGGGTCATCCCGCCCGCGAGGCTCGCCGTCCCCCACAACGACGCCCTCGGGCCGCGTAGGCTGCCACAGAACCGATCGCTGCGCAAATGCGAATAGTTGGGTGTCGGGCGGCTGGACGGTTGGGCCGACCTGAAGCGTTTCGTCGCTCGGGTCCTGCGGAGCGCCAGTTGCCCACCGAGGGCGCGTGGCGTCTGCGCACTCATTCCGGCCCCAGTGAGGCCTCCCGGTCGATCCCCACGGCCTCGTGTGCGTCGCCTACGTGCGCATTTCCGAGGCGCATGATACAATCGTGCGATGGCACAATCGTATGTTTCTGACCCCTCGCCGGCCGCGGCCCTACTCCAGCTAGCACGGCTCAAGGCTGGAATCAGCCAACGGGAGCTCGCCGAGCGAGCGTCCGTGCCCACGACGATGATCTCGGCCTACGAGAGGGACAAGCGCCAGCCGAGTCTCGCGACCCTCCTGAGACTGTTGCACGCCGCAGGCTTTGAACTGACGATGAAGCTGGAGCCACGCGACGATCACGACGAGGTTCTCGCGCACCTAGAGACCAGACGGACCGCGAGCGAGCGGCGTCAGCGCGATCGGCAGATTGAGGCATGGCGTCGAGCACGCCCGGCCGCGCCTGCGTCGTGAGCGCTCGCCGGGCGAGCCGCCCTCCAAAGCTCAATGCGGGTGCGATCGCTTCCGTGCTCAACCGAAATGGTGTGCGTTACGTGGTCATCGGGGCCTTCGCAGCGATCGCACAACAGGCTCCTATCGCTCCCACGCGGGACATTGACGTCACTCCCGACGACGACACTGACAACCTTCGCAGGCTTTCGGCCGCACTCAAGGAGCTCGATGCTCGCGTGCGCACCGACTCGGCGACCGACGGCATTCCGTTCGATCACGGCGCGGCGTCACTGCGGCGCGCCGTCATGTGGAACCTCGTCTGCCGATACGGCGAGCTGGACATCTCGTTTCGGCCGTCGGGCTTCGAGGGCGGCTATCAACAACTCGCGATGCACGCGCATCCTGTTGTGGTCGACGGCGTGGAAGTCAACGTGGCCGACCTCGACGACGTGATCCGGTCGAAGGAGACCGCGGGCCGCCCGAAGGACGTGCAGGCCCTGCCGGCGCTCTATCGCCACCGGAGCAGCCGATCGAAAAGGTGAACGGGTCGCGCAGGAATCGAACCCGCAACCTTGGCGTTTCCAGAGCCGACGCCCGGACTCGAACCGGGGACCCCTTCATTACGAGGCAGGCCATTGACGCCGGGTTACGCACGGTTCCGGGCTGCTTGGCTCGATCCGGGCGCGTTGCGCCGGGTCATATCTGCCGACTTCGGGACATATTTCGGGACACGAAACCGCTGGCTCTCCATCGGCCCCTCCCGATCATCGTCGGCATACGGCTCATCGTCCAGTGGAGCAAGCCGCGGGCGGTAGCTCAGCTTCTCTCAGGTCGCCGACCTCGCGCGACGCAGCTAGGAGGCGCGAAGCGACGCTTGGTCGACCGCGATCCCGATGACGCCGGCGATGCGATCCATGTCGGCGTCGTGTGCGAGCAGGGCGGCCTCGCGGCGCCACGCAACCGCTGCGATGGAGCAGTCGAGCAGCCCGCGCGGCGTGATGCCCGCCGCGCGACAACGCCGGTAGATTCGTACCGCCGCGTCGAAGTCGGTGACCGCGTCGAAGGCCAGCAGCTCGAAGCGCAGGAGCAGACGGCGCAGCCGCTCCTCCTGACGATCGTCTCGGGCGCCGGCCAGCACCTCCATGAGGACCGGCTCCGTGACGGCGAGCGGGCCGGAGCTCTCGATCAGTTGCGTGAGGCGACGGTCCACCGGGCTCCCGCTCGCACGGTCGTACTCCACCCAGGCGGAGGTGTCGGCGAGGATCACGCGCCTGAGCGCGGCTGCTGGTCTGCGGGTATCTCGACTATGGCGTGCGCCCCGCGCATCTCGAGCGCTTCCTCGCGGGTAAGCGGCTGACCGGCCATATGGCGCAGGGCGAGCGCGACCGCCGCCGTCTTCGTCCGTACGCCGTAGCGATCCATGATCACCTGGACGTAGTCATCCTCGATCTCGATGTTGGTTCTCGTCATGCTCATACACTAAGTGTACACCAGACGTGCATAGTACGTGTATCGTGGGTCCCGGCGTGACAGTCAACACGCTCACGATGGCGCGGGCCGTCCCCCGCGGGCAGTCGCCCTATCGCGGCGACGATCCGCTGCCGTTCGTTTCGCGGCAGTCGCCGCAACGTCTTTGTGGCAGTGGGCGCGACAATCGCGTCCCACTGGGGCAGCTCAGGCGTCAGACTCCAACTCCGCTCGCAGCTCGCTCAGGCTGATGGCGTCGCCACGTCGGTATGCAGCCCAACCGTCATCGGACGCCTCCCGATCATCGTCGGCGTACGGCTCGTCGTCCAGTGGAGCAGCCTCGAGGAGCGCCACGAGGGGGTCACGAGCACGAGCTAGGAGGACGCCCGCGGCATCCACGCTCTCATCTGGCAGCTCGTCGACCAACCGGTGAAGCTCAGCGCGAGTCATGGACGCAAGGTAGCACCGCGCTGACGGGTGCTCCACCGATGCGGCCTGCGCCTCAGAGCCGACGCCCGGACTCGAACCGGGGACCCCTTCATTACGAGGGCTGCGCTAGACGTCGGGTTACGCGAGCTTCCGGGCGGTTCGGCCCGATCCGGGCGTGTTGCGCGGGGTCATATCTGCCGACTTCGGGACATGTTTCGGGACACGGAGCTGACGGCTCGTAGCCTCAGCGCCCATACGCAGCGCGACGACGAGGCTAGCCTCTCGAGCGCGGCGAGCGAGCTCGGGCTGAGCTGCTCCACTACGTCCCCCGGGCACGGGCGCCAGGCTTCGTCGCGCGTATATCCGTAGCGAGTGCTATATATACCGTCATGAGCAAGCATCTCGTGGACATCGATGAGGAGGCTCTTCGCGGCGCACGTGCCGAGCTCGGCACCGAAACGATCAAGGACACGGTGAACCAGGCACTGCGCCGGGCCAGCAGCGAGCAGCGCAAGTCAGTCAAGAAGAGTCTCGACCTGCTCGCCCGCGCCGACCTAGCGCCGCGCGAGCAGGCATGGCGCTGAGATATCTGCTGGACACGAGCGTGCTCACGCGCCTGCGCGAGCCCGCCGTGCGTGAGGCAATCGAGCCGAAAGCGCTGCGCGAGGAACTAGCTCGCGCCGGGATCAGCGACCTCGAGATCGGCTATTCGGCCCGCGGCGCACGCGAGTGGGATCGCCTGGCCGAGGCGCTCGAGGCGTTTGAGCTCGTCGAGACCACCGCCGATCACATGCGACGTGCTCGGCAGGTACAACGCCAGCTCGCGTCCAGGCACCAGCGGGGACGCAAGGTTCCGGACCTGCTGATCGCTGCAGCGGGAGAGGCGTCCGATCTCACTGTCCTTCACTACGACGCCGACTTCGACCGGATCGCCGCCGTAACCGGTCAATCGTGCGAGTGGATCGTGCCCGCCGGCTCGGTCGATTGACGCCGCGGACCGCGCGACTCGGACGGAAGGGTCGGCTTACGGGCCTTCCAGAGCCGACGCCCGGACTCGAACCGGGGACCCCTTCATTACGAGTGAAGTGCTCTACCAGCTGAGCTACGTCGGCGCGGCGGATTCCGCCTGAACCTTAGCTGCCCCGAGCGCTCCCGCGAGCGCGCCGGCGCGCCGCCACGTGCCGCGCCTGCGAGGCTGGTGGGCGACCGATGCGCAGATCCAGCCGTCCCATGAGCGTCCTCGCGGGCCTCGCGTCCCTCGCGGCGCTCGCGCCCTTCGCAGCGCTCGCCGCCGGCTGCGGCAAGTCCTCGTCCTCCGGCGTGCGAGCCGAAGCGCAGCCGGGCGGCGCCGCCGACCCCTCGCACGCGCCCGGCGCGCAGGCCGGCGTCCGGACCGCCACGACCACCGCCTCCGCGCCGTCGCCGCCCGTGACCACGGAAACGCGAACGACCGCCCCGAGCACCACCCAGACCCGGACTGCGAGGGCACCCTCGGGCGTGCCCCCAGCCCACCCGGTCCCGGTGGCCTTCCAGCCCTCGCCGGGCGCGCCCTCGGATGAAGAAGTGCGCGAAGAGCTCGCTCGGATGTCGGCGGTGGAGCGCGCCACTTACACGCGCTCGCTGAGCGCCGCCGCGGCCAACCTCGCGGGCCTGCTGCCGTGGTCGCTCGAGCCGAAGTCGGGCGTTCAGGAAAGCGTGGCGTCGGTGTTCACCGACTACGGGCTGGGGCTCGCGTGCGGCGGCGTGCTCGGCCGCCACCAGCTCGGCGTGGCCCACAAGACCGCCCCGTGCGGCACGCTGATCACGTTCAGCTTCAACGGGCGCAGCATCACCGTGCCGGTGGTCGATCGCGGCCCCTACATCGCAGGCAGGGAGTGGGACCTCACGGGCGCCACCGCGGAAGCGCTCCACTTCCCCGGCCTCGGCCGGATCGCGTGGTCGCTCGCCGGCTGAGCGCCGCCGCGCGCTCCTACTTCGCGGGCAGCGAGCGCGCGTAGTCCACGCCGCGCTTGACCCAGCGCTCGAGCTCGCGCTTGGTCCTCACGCCCTCCTCGGACACCCGCAGCCAGCCTTCCATCGCGCGGCCGCGCATCACGAAAGCGCCCGCGTGGCGGCTCTCGCGCAGCTTCGCGGTGTGCGCGGGCTCGACGCGCAGCAGCACCCCTCCCTGGCCGCTCGCGGCCACCGCCATGCGCCCGTTCACGAGGAACGCGAGGCCTCCGAACATGCGCTGCTCGGTGATGTCATCCGCCGGATACACCAGCTCGCGGATCCGGTTCGCGAGGTCCTCGTCGTAGGCCACGCGCGCATTATGCGCGCTGGGCGCACGCACCGCTGGCCCGCGCGACCTACCCGAGCTCGCCCAGCAGCGCCAGCAGCGACTCGGCGTGGCGCTCGCAGAACGCGGGGCCGATGCCCTTGATCGCGAGCAGCTGCGAGCGGCTCGCGGGGCGCGCGCGCAGCAGCTCCTCGAGCACCGCGTTGCTCGCCACCGTGTACGCGGGCTTGCCCTCCGCGCGCTCGTAGCGCCACGCGCGCAGCCGCTCGAACTGCTGCTCCTGCTCGGGGGTGAGCGGCGGCGCGTCCCGCACGGCCGCTGCGCCCGCACCTGCGCCGCCCGCGCCCGCGCCGCGCGCGGCACCCGCGGTCGAGCCGCGCGGCGCGCGCCGGCGGGGGCGCGCGCTCTGCACCGCCAGCGCCAGCTCGGGGTCGGGGTCGCACACGTCGCAGCAGCGGCCCGTGGGCATGCCCTCGCGGTCGTCTCCGAAGTGGTCGAGGATCTGGCGCCGCCGGCACGTGCGCGAGTCGGAGCTGTAGCGCTCGATGGAGCGGTATGACTCCCAGCCGCGGCTCTCCGCGGCGCGGATCGCGGCCTGCGCGCGGCGCGGGCTGCCCCTGCCGGTGAGCCGCACCAGCAGGCCGCCGCCGGGGCCCGGCTCGAGCTCCACCGCGCCCGCGCGCTCCGCCACCGACATGAGCACGCGCTCGCGGTCTGAGAGCTCGCCGCGGCCGATCTCGAGCGTGCCGTCGTGCGAGCGCGCGCGCAACGAGCCCACGTAGCGGCGCACGTTCTCGACGCTCATGCTGCGCTCGGTGTTGAAGCGGATCAGCCTGCCCAGATCTACGCGCGCGGCCAAGAGCAGCGCGCGCGCCTGCGCGCCGTCGCGCCCCGCGCGGCCCGCCTCCTGGTAGTAGGCCTCGAGGCTCGTGGGCAGCGCCCAGTGAGCCACCGTGCGCACGTCCGCCTTGTCCACACCCATGCCGAACGCGTTGGTGGCCACCACCACCTCCGCGTCGGCGCTCATGAACGCGCGCTGGCTCTCCGCGCGCGCCTGCGGAGCCATGCCCGCGTGGTAGCCCACCGTGGGGATGCCCTGCGCGGCGAGGTCCGCGGCGAGCTCGTCGGTGGCCTTGCGCGTGCCGCAGTACACGATCGCGGGCCGCCCCGCGTCCTGGCCGATCACGTGCTCGAGCGCAGCGCGCTTGCGCGAGATCGCGCCTTCGCCCTCCACGCTCACCACGTCGAACGTGAGGTTGGGACGGTCGAAGCCGGAGCGCACCGACACCCAGTCGCGCAGGCCCAGGCGCTCCGCGATCTCCTGCGCCACGCGCGGAGTGGCGGTGGCGGTGGCGGCCATCACAGCGGGCCGCCCGCCGGGCCCGTGCCCGTGCGAGAGCGACGCGATCGCGTCGTGCAGGCGCAGATAGTCGGGGCGGAAGTCGTGGCCCCACTCGGCCACGCAGTGCGCCTCGTCCACCACGAACAGGCCCACCGTGCGGCGCGCGAGCACGTCGCGGAACGCCGCCGAGCCGAAGCGCTCGGGCGCCGCCAGCACGAGCTGCGTCTCGCCCGAGGCGATCTCGCGCAGCGCCTGCGCGTTGTGGCCCTCCGCCATGCCCGACGCGAGCATCGCGCCGCGCACGCCCGCCTCGCCGAGCCTGCGCAGCTGGTCTGCCATCAGCGCGATCAGCGGGCTCACCACCAGCACCAGCCCGTCGCCCGCGAGCGCCGGAAGCTGGTAGCAGAGCGACTTGCCGCCGCCCGTGGGCATCACCACGAGGCTGTCGCGCCCGTCGAGCGCCGCCTGCACCGCCTCGCGCTGCCCCGGCCTGAACTCCGCCAGGCCGAAGCGCGCGAGCAGCCGCTCCGGCGTCGCGCGCTCACGGGACTCGAGGGTCATCGCGGCCTCCATCCTCCACAAGCTAGTCGCGGCTTCGGCGGGCAACCGCCGCGCCCGGGCCCGCCGCTCGCGACCCCGCGGCCGCCGCAAGGCGGCCCATAGAACTATTTATGGGCGCCTTCGGCGCCACACGGCCCGCGCGCCCTTGGAGGGCACCAGCGTGATGGCGCGGCGGTGCACGCGCTCGCCCGAGCGGCGCGCGCGAGCAGGCAGCGAGGGCTCGAGCTCCGAGAGCATCGTGCGCAGCATCAGCCGCATCTCGAGCTGCGCGAACGATGCGCCGATGCAGCGCCGGATGCCGCCGCCGAACGGGATCCACGAGAACGTGTCGGGCGCGCCCGCGAGGTAGCGCTCCGGCTCGAAGTCGCGCGGGCGCTCGTAGATGCGAGGGTTGCGGTTGGTCAGCCAGATCGACGGCGTCACGCGCGTGCCCGCCGGCAGCACGCGCCCGCCCACCTCGAAGTCCTCGGTCAGCACGCGCACCACGATCGGCACCACCGGGCGCACGCGCAGCGTCTCGTTGACCACCGCCGTCATGTACTCCTCGCCGCCCTCGCCCGAGTCGATCTCCGCCTGCAGGCGCGCGAGCTTGGCGGGGTGGCGCACGAGCCGCTCCACCGCCCACGCCACCGAGGTGGCGGTGGTCTCGTGGCCCGCCAGCAGCAGCGTCACCAGCTCGTCGCGCAGTTCGGAGTCGCTCATCGGCTCGCCGTCCTCGTCGCGCGCCTGCATCAGCAGCGAGAGGATGTCGCTGCGCTCGCGCAGGTCCTCCTGCGCGCGCCTGCGCGCGAGCTCTTCGTAGATCACCGTGTCGAGGCGGTCGAGCGCCGCGCCGAAGCGCCCGTCGGGTCGCACCATCACCGGCCGCGACAGCGCCGCGCGCAGGATCTCGAGCGCGTTCAGCGGCTGCAGCAGGCCGCCGATCGCGTCGCGCAGCGGCGCCATCCGCTCTGCCTCCACGCCGAACACCGCGCGCAGGATCACCTCGAGCGTGATCGCGCGCGTGTGCGGCTGCAGCGCCATCGGCTCGCCCAGGCGCCAGCCCGCCATGTCGCGGCGCGTGGCCTCCACGATCACCTCTTCGTACTCGCGCATGCGCTCGCCGTGGAACGGCGGCAGCAGCAGCTTGCGCTGGCGCATGTGCTCGGGGCCCGTGAGCACGATCACCGAGCTCTTCCCCATCACCGGCGCCACCGGCGAGGAGCCCGCGCCCGACGGCGCCACGCCGGGGGGCGCGGTGAACACCGTCTTGACCTGCTCGGGGTCGCTGACCAACACCAGTTTCATGCCGCTCGGCGCGAACGTGAGCGTGAACGCGTCTCCGATCGCGCGCGCGCAGCGGTCCATCACCCACGTGGGCGCGAACGCCCACGCGAGCGTCTGCAGCACCGCCGGCGCGCGCGGGCCCGGCGGCAGCGACGGCGCGCGCGGCGCGAGCCCGATCGGCGGGCGCCCGTCTGCGCGCTCCTGCGCGCCCGCGCCGGCGGCGCCGGACGCGGCGGCCTGCGTGCTCGACGGAGCTGTGCTCGCCATGCTCATACCGTACTCCTCGCTTGGGGCGCTACGGCGGCGCGGGCGCTACGGCGGCGCGAGCGCGTTACGGCGAGGCGGGCGCCGCGCTCTTGGCGCGCTTGTCGTGATCGAGCACGTTCGACACCGCGTGCTTCACGCTGTGCGCCGCGTGGCCCACCGCGTGGCGCACGCCCGGCGCGATCGCGTACGCGAGCAGCGTCGCCGCGATGCCGAGCGTGGCGATCGCCACCACCAGCCGCGCGCGGCGGCGCTCGTCGCCGGGGGAGCCGTCGTGGCGTGGGGGCAACGGCCTGACGCTGAAGGGAGAGATCGACATCCTGTCCCGTATGAAACTACCGCGAGCAGCGAAACGTCACGTAAGCTGGCGGCTGCGGCGCTGCGCGGCGCGGCGCAGAGCGGTCAGGCGCTCCTCGGGCGGGCGGTCGAGCAGCGCGCGCACAACCAGCTCGCGCGCGCGTTCGATCTCCTCGTGCGCGAGGCGCGGCTCGCGTCCCGCGAGGTACGCCACGAGCGTCCGCGCGGGCAGCACCCGCACGCCCTTGCGGCGCGCCATGGGGCGGTCCACCCACGCCCGGCTGAACACCAGCAGCGGCTCCGCGTCGAGGCCCGTGGCGCGCTTCACCAGGCGGCTCTGCGCCTGCACCTGAGCGAGCGTCGAGCCGTGCACGCGCGCCACCCGCACCGGGCCCGGGTGGCTCTTGGTCTCGATCGTGAACAGGCCCGCGGGGCCGATCACGATGTGGTCCACGTTGCCCCTGCCGAGCGTCGCGTCGTGGATCACGCACCAGCCCATGTTCGACAGCTCCGCGAGCAGCGCGCCCACGTGCTCCTCGCCCCGCGCTCCGCGGTCCTTGCGCTCCAGCAGCGGCAGCACGTAGCGCGAGATCACGAACATGCTCACCAGCAGCGCGAGCTCCGAGGCGATGAAGAGCGGGTCGTGCAGCCCGAACGCGCGGCCCAGCAGCGCGGTGGCCACCGCGAGCACCCCCAGCGCGAGCAGGGTGCGCATCCGCAGGCGCCGCACGGTCGCGCGCGCGTACTGGCCTGCCGTGCGGCGGGTTGGGTCCGTATCCACTGCGAACATGGCTGCTGGGTGCGTCCACCTACACATCGTCCCCGCGCGCGCTCCTCTTGAGCCCCGCACGCGCCCGGCCCGGACCCTCCCCGCACGCGCCCGGCGCGACCCCCGCGTGCGCCGCCGTGACCCCCGCGGCGCCGGCGCGACGGCGCGGCGATGGGCGCGGCTCGGGGCGCCGCCGATGCGTGGAACGGCCGGGCGCCTCCTAAAGCAAGCGCCCGCGCCGGCCGAAGTCTTGAGCAGCGCAACCCAGCCCGGACGCCGAGCACGGATGCTTGCATGAGCCGACCCGCCAACCCCCCCGCCACCACCGACATCTGCCTGATGCTGCGCGCATACGGCGAGCAGCGCTGGCTGTTGTGCGAGGTCGCGCCGCTGGTCGCGCAGCTCGAGCAGCGCGAGGACGCGGTCGCCGACGACGAACGGCTCGCGGCCGCGCTCGAATACCTCGAGGCGGTTTGGATCGACGCGCACGGGCTCGCCGCGCAGACCGACGGCGCCTACGAGCAGCTCGAGCCCGCGGGCGACTCGCTGCAGGACGCAGCGCGCCGCTACCGCGGCGCGGTGCGCCGCCAGCGCGCGGTGATCGGCGCGCGCGTGGAGCAGCTGCTCGCGGCGGGACGCCGCGGCACGCTGTGGCCGCGCTTCTCCGCGCGCGAACAGGCCGGCTGAGCGCGCGCATCGCATAGGCTGCGCTGGTGGCGCTGCGCTTCGACCTGCAATCGCACTCCACCCACTCCGACGGCGAACTGCCCGCCGCGGAGGTGGTGGCGCGCGCGGCCGGCGCGGGCGTGGAGCTGCTGGCGCTGTCAGACCACGACACCATCGGCGGCGTGGCGGAGGCGCTCGCGGCGGGCGAGCAGGCGGGTGTGCGCGTGGTCACCGCGGTCGAGATCTCCTCGATCGACGCCACCGCGAAGGCGCCGCGCGAACTGCACATCCTCGGCTACCGCATCGACCACACCTCGCCCGCGCTCGCCGAGCGGCTCGCGGAGTTCCTCGCGGACCGCGAGCAGCGCACGCTGCGCATGGCCGCCGCGATGCGCGAGCTCGGCTTCGAGCTCGACGAAAACGAGCTCAAGAGGCGCGTGGCCGACGGGCAGCCGATCGGGCGCCCGCATGTGGCAGCCGCGGTGCTCGGAGCGCCCGCCAACGCGGAGCGGCTCGCGCGCGAGCACATCGACGACGTGGGCTCGCTGATCCGCGCGTACATCATCGAGGGCAAGCCCGCGTTCCGCATGCGCGCGACGCCCACCGTGGAGCAGGCCGTGGCGGCGATCCACGAGGCGGGCGGCGTGGCGATATGGGCGCACCCGTTCTGGGACATCGAGGACCCCGCCGAAGTGCTCGACAGCGTGGAGCGCTTCCACGCGCTCGGCATGGACGGCATCGAGGCGTTCTACGTGACGCACACCAAAGAGCAGACCGAGCTGCTCGCGAACCGCTGCGCGGAGCTCGGGCTGCTGAGCACGGGCTCATCCGACTTCCACGGCGTCAACAACCGCCTGTTCTCTCGCTTCCTCGCGTTCGACACGTTCGGGCTCGAGCCCAACCTCGGGCCGATCGCGGGGTAGCTCGCGCGGGGCCGGCGCGCGCGGCCTCAGGGCGCCTCGGCGGCGAGCGCGTGCGCCAGCCGGTAGGCGAGCGCCTCCAGCGCGAGCTCCTCGGACACGTTCAGCGACAGGCTCGCGCGCGCGTCGCCCGCGAGCTCGACCGCGCGCCGCAGCTCAGCGCCGCCCCGCCCCTGCGCGTCCTGTGCTAGCTCTTCGCGACGGTCCACCGCGTGCACCAGCTCCGCGGCGCCCTCGCTCACGCACAGCACGTCGCGCAGCCACAGCTCCGCGAGCCGCAGCCCGAGGTCGAGCGCGTGCGTGCGCGCACGCCGCTCGCCGCGGCGCCTCGACTCGAGCGCCTCGCGTTCGTGGCGTTTGCGCTCGCGCTTGGGCAGCATCTCGAGCTCCGTCTGCAGGCGCTCCTGCGCGCGCTCGCCCGCCTGCGCGCCCGCTGAGCGAGCGATCTCGAGCAGCTCGAGCCACGGCCGCCGCGCGGTGTCGCCGGCGATCGCGCAGCGCACGTAGCGCTCCGCGCTCTCGCGCAGCCGCGCGCCCTCCGCGCTCACGAGCAGACGTGCGGCTCGCGCGTCGCCCAGCGCGAGGCGCGCGCTCGCCTGCGCGCGCTCGTCCTCCACGCCCTCGAGCAGCTCCGCGATGCGCCCCGGCGGCAGCGGGTCGAAGCGCACGTGCTGGCAGCGCGAGGCGATCGTCGGCAGCACGTCGCCGCGGCGCTCTGAGAGCAGCAGCAGGTGCGCGAACGCGGGCGGCTCCTCGAGCGTCTTGAGCATGCGGTTGGCAGCCTGGTCGTTCATCGCGTCGGCCGACTCGATCACGAACACGCGCCTGCGCGCTTCGAAGGGGGTGCGCACCGCCGCCGCCACCACCGGCTCCTCGATGTCCGACACGAGCATTTCCGCGGCCCCCGACGGAGCCACCCAGGTGAGGTCGGGGTGCACGCCGCGCAGCGCGCGCTCGGCGGCCGCGCGCGGGTCCTGCGCGCCGTCGGAGAGCAGCGCCGCCGCGAAGTGGCGCGCGATCGTGCGCTTGCCGGTGCCGGGCGGCCCGTGGAACAGGTACGCGTGCGATGGCGTGCCCTCGGGCGCCAGCGCCGCGCCGAGCACCGCGCGAGCGTGCGGGTGCGCGTCGATGCCCGGCAGCGCGGCCTGCGCCGCCGCCGCCACGCGCTCTCTCGATCCGGTGGGCGCCACTCACGCGCATGCTAGATGCCGCCGCGCGGGCGCTGCCGCGCGCGGCGCTACCGTGGCGCGGTGGCCCGCGGCCTGCTCATCACGATCGAGGGCATCGACGGCGCCGGCAAGACCACGCTCGCGCGCTCGCTCGCCGAGCAGCTGGCCGCTCGCGGCGTGAACGTGGAGCTGCTGCGCGAGCCCGGCGGCGTGGAGGTCTCAGAGCGCATCCGCGCGCTCGTCAAAGACCCCGCGCTCGCGGTGGGCGCGCGCTGCGAGGCGCTGCTGTACGCGGCCGCGCGCGCGCAGCTCGTGGAGCAGCGCATCGAGCCGCTGCTCGCGGGCGGCGCGCTCGTGCTGCTCGACCGCTTCGTGGACTCCTCGCTCGCCTATCAGGGAGCGGGCCGCTCGCTCGGCGTGCAGGACGTGCGCGCGATCAACGCGTTCGCCACCGGCGGGCTCGAGGCCGACCGCACGCTGCTGCTGCGCGTGGAGCCCGACGTGGGTCGCGCGCGCCAAGGCGAGCGCGCCGGCGAGCCCGACCGCCTCGAGCTGGAGGGAGATGCGCTGCAGGCGCAGGTCGCCGCCGCCTACGACGAGCTCGCGGCCGCGCAGCCCGCTCGCATCCGCGCGATCGACGCGTCGCAGCCGCCCGCGCAGGTGCTCCACGAGGCGCTCGCCGCCGTTGAGGATCTGCTTGCAACCGGGTCCTCCGGCTAGCATTCAGGGCCGATGCCACGTCGTCCCACCGCGACGCGCCGACGCTTTCGCCCCTCGCCGCTCCGGCTCGCCGGCACCTCCGCCGCACGCGCGAGCGCGTGCGCAGCCGGCGTGCTCGCGGCCGTGGTCCTCGCGGCTCCGGCGGCGCTCGCGGTGGACGCGAACGTCGTGACCACGCCCGGCGAAACCGTCACGCAGCCGCGCAACGCGTATTCCACGCACGGCCTCTCCCGCAAGCAGATCAAACTCAGGACCGCGCGCGCGGGCGCGCACACGGGCACCGCAAGCGGCACGGGCACCACCGGCGCGAGCGCGACGGGCGCCCGCGGCACGAGCGGACCCTCGCCGGGCGGCACAGCGGGCAGCGCAGGCGGCGGTGGCGCGACAGGGCTGACCGGATCGGCCGCCGCGAGCGGGACCGCCGCTGGCCCGGCCGGCATCTCGAGCGCCGCCGCCGGCGGCGGCCTGGGCACGCCGGCAGGCACGACCGGCGCAGCCGGCACCGCCCCCGCGGCCACGCAACCCGCGACCGCGCACGCATCGAAACCGGCGCGCAGCACGGGTCGCGGCTCGGGCGGGCGCTCTGGGGTCGCGATCGCGGTCGCCGCGCTGGCGGCGCTGGTGGCGCTCGCGTGCGCCGCGTGGGCTGCGGCGAGGATGCGCGCGTTCGAACCCCGCTGGGAGCTCGCGGCGCGCCACTCGATGGCCGAGGCGGGGTTCAGGGCGTCGGCCACGTGGGCCGAATTCAGAGACTGGGTGAGGCTCGGGCGTTAGCCCTCCGGGCCGCCCGGGCGGCGGCCCGATTTCGCCCGCAAAGGGCGGTTTGGAGGACCCTTCGAAACCGGGTTCCGAGCCCTCTGCCACTATCCTTGAAGGGAGCGATCACGCCTCTGAATGATCCGTCCGACTCGAGGTGGATGATCCGGTGTTACCCCCAAAATCACCGGATTTTGGCCCGCAAACACTGAGATTTCGGCGGCCGAAAGGAAAGAGAGGCATCTCGATGGAAAGCTCACCGCAGACAGCTATGGCCCACGACAGCGGCGCCCGGACGGCGCTGTCGATCGCGCGCTATTTCACGTCCGCGGAGACGCATCCGTTCGATGCCGTCGAGTGGGAGCTGCGCGACGCGCGCATCGGCCACGGCGACCGGGTGGCGTTCGAGCAGCGCGACGTGGAGTTCCCCCGCGCGTGGTCGCAGAACGCGACCAACATCGTGGCGCAGAAGTACTTCCGCGGACAGCTGGGGTCGGCCGAGCGCGAGCACTCGGTCAAGCAGATGATCGGGCGCGTGGCCGGCACCATCACCGCCTGGGGCCGCGCGGGCGGCTACTTCGCGAGCGAGGAGGACGCGAGCGCGTTCGATGCCGAGCTCACGCACATCCTGCTGCACCAGATGGCCGCGTTCAACTCACCGGTGTGGTTCAACGTGGGGTGGCATCCCGTCGGAGACCCGAAAAATCAGGCGTCAGCCTGCTTCATCCTCTCCGTCGAGGACACGATGGAGTCGATCCTCGAGTGGAACACCAAGGAGGGGATCATATTCCGCGGCGGGTCCGGCTCGGGCATCAACCTCTCGAAGATCCGCGGGTCGATGGAGGCGCTGAGTCGAGGCGGTACCGCATCCGGCCCCGTGTCGTTCATGCGCGGCGCGGACTCGTGGGCGGGCTCGATCAAGTCCGGCGGCGGGACGCGGCGAGCCGCGAAGATGGTCGTACTCGACATCGACCACCCCGACATCCGCGAGTTCATCTGGTGCAAGGCCAAGGAGGAGGACAAGGCCGCGGCGCTGCGCGATGCGGGCTTCGACATGTCGATCGACGGCGACGGCTTCTTCTCGATCCAATACCAGAACGCCAACAACTCGGTGCGCGTGACGGACGAGTTCATGCGTGCCGTCGAGAACGACGAGGAGTGGCGGCTGATCGCGCGCACCACCGGCGAGCCGATCGGCGAGCCTGTGCCGGCGCGCCAGTTGATGCAAGAGATCGCCGAAGCGGCGTGGCGCTGCGCTGATCCCGGAGTGCAGTACGACACGACGATCAACCGCTGGCACACAAACCCGAACACGGGCCGGATCACCGCGTCCAATCCCTGCAGTGAGTATCTGAGCATCGACGACTCGGCCTGCAACCTTGCGTCGCTGAACTTGATGAAGTTCCGCCGCGCCGACGGCAACTTCGACGTAGAGGCGTTCGAGCGCGCCGTCGACATCGTCCTGCTGGCGCAGGAGATCATCGTCACCCCGTCGAGCTATCCGACCGAGCAGATCACAAAGAACGCGCGCGCGTATCGCCAGCTTGGGCTCGGCTACGCGAACCTCGGCGCGTACCTGATGAGCAACGGCATGCCATATGACTCTGACGAGGGCCGCACGACGGCCGCCTCGATCACCTCGTTGATGACCGGTCGCGCATACCGGCGGTCGGCCGAGGTCGCCGCAGCCCGTGGCCCGTATGACGGCTACGCCAAGAACCGTGAGCCGCACAACAACGTGATGCGCATGCACCGTGACGCGGCATACGCGATCTCTGACAGCGAGTGCCGCGACACACAGCTGCTGGCTGCTGCCCGCAGTTCGTGGGATGAAGCCGTGGAGCTCGGCGAGCGCCACGGCTACCGCAACGCGCAGGCCACGGTGCTCGCGCCCACGGGGTGTCTTGTAGGCGGGAGCTTGGTGTCAACCAACCGTGGGCTTGTGCGCCTGGAGAGTCTCGGCGCCGTCGACGGCCCCCAGTGGCAGGACCTCGATATTGAGGTTGCGACGGACGAGGGCCCGAGGCAGACGACGAAGTTCTACGTCAACGGGATGGAGCAGGTGGTATCCGTGGAGACCGCGCGCGGCTACCGGATACAGGGAACGCCTATGCATCGGATCAAGGTGGTGGACAAGGATGGACGCTGGGTCTGGCGGCGCATGGCGGAGATCACCACGGATGATCGAGTGCCGGTGATGCTCGGTGGCATAGTCGGCGATCCCTGCGACGTGTCACTTCCGCCGCTCGGCGATCTGCATTGGAACGCAGACCACAAAACACGGGTACCGCGGCGCATGAGCCCCGAGCTCGCTGAGTTCGTGGGCTATTTCATGGGCGACGGCTCGTTGCACGCCAAGGGCATCCGTCTCTGTGTGACAGACGGCGACGAGGACGTCGCAGACCGGCTCGTCGCACTCGGGCAAGAGCTGTTCGGGCTCGCAGCCCACATCCTTCCGCGTGAGGGATACAGCGAGGTGACGTTCCACTCGGTGCCGCTCACTATCTGGTGGGATGCCTGCGGCTTTGCCAAGCTCTCGCCATACGAGGGACACAGTGGCAAGGGCTGGTCACCGCATATTCCGGACTCGATTCTGCACTCGAACGACCGTGACGTGTACGCGGCGTTCGTACGTGGACTGTTCGAGGCCGACGGGAACGCAAACAACGGCTACGTCTACTGGTCGACGACTCGTGAGGAGTTTGCTCGCGACGTCCAGACGCTCCTGCTGACCCTCGGATTCGTGACGACTCGCGACATCAACGATGGCCGCGAGAAGCTCGGAGGCCCGTGCCACCGGCTGAGGCTCCTCAACGCAAGCTCCGCGTCGCGTTTCGTCGAACACATCGGGTTCATGTCTGTGCGGAAGAACGAGCGGCTCGCCGGCGCCAACCACCCACAGGCTGCACGCCACGACCACATCCCGGTCTCGCGGGCGATGGTCGATCGCCTTGCTCCGGAGAACGACTCCTTGAGAAAGGCGCTACTACTGCAGCTCGCCCGGAAGGATTCGGTGAGCCGGCGCTCTGCCGCCGCACTGTTGGAGCGAGCCGTCGATACGGCTGAGGACGAGGCATCCGATGCGGTCGAGCTGGCCGCCTTGCTTGGCTACTTCTACGACACCGTCGCGACGACTGAGCTTCTCGAGGAGCACCCAACCTTCGACCTGTCGGTACCCGACAACCTGACCTACGTCGCGAACGGCTTCGTCAGCCACAACACGATTAGCTTCCTGATGGATTGCGACACCACCGGCGTCGAGCCCGACTTCTCGCTGGTCAAGTTCAAGGAGCTCGTGGGCGGCGGGCAGATGACGATCGTAAACCGCACGGTGCCGCTCGCGCTGGCTACGCTCGGCTACTCAGAGCAGCAGATCGAGCAGATCGACGCGTATCTGGCCGAGCACGGCACGATCGTGGGCGCTCCGGGACTCGAGGAGGCGCACATGCCGGTGTTCGACGTGGCCGTGGGCGAGCGCGCGATCTCGCACATGGGTCATCTGAAGATGATGGGGGCGGTGCAGCCGTCGATCTCGGGAGCGATCTCGAAGACCGTTAATCTGCCACAGGAGGCGAGCGTCGAGGACATCGCGGACGCCTACATCCAGGCGTGGAAGCTCGGCGTCAAGGCGCTCGCGATCTACCGCGACGGCTCGAAGACCGCCCAGGCGCTGCGCACCGAGGCGCAGACCGAGGCGCCGGCGCCCGCAGACGTCGACGCGATCGTCGAGCAGGCGGTCGCAAAGGCGCTGGCCGAGGCAGGCCCGCGGCGCAAGCGCATGCCGCGCGAGCGCCAGTCGATCACACACAAGTTCTCGATCGGCGGGCACGAGGGCTACATCACGGCGGGCATGTACCCCGACGGCAGCGTCGGGGAGATCTTCCTCACCGACATCGGCAAGGAGGGCTCGACGCTGCGCGGCATGATGAACTCGTTCGCCACCGCGATCTCGATCGCGCTGCAGTACGGCGTGCCGCTCGAAACGCTTGTGCAGAAGTTCAGCTACATGCGCTTCGAGCCCGAGGGGATCACCGGCAACCCCGAGATCCCGTTCGCGAAGTCGATGCCCGACTACATCATGCGCTGGCTCGCCTCGCGCTTCCTGGACGCGGACGCGCAGGAGGAGCTCGGCATCCTCACCCCGGAGGTGCGCGCGCGCAAGGCGGCGCAGGAGACCGCCCAGGCGATGATGGCCTCCGACACCGCCGGCCCCGAGGACACGACGCCGAGCGACGGTCCGAGCGCCCAGGCGGCGGGCGCCGGCGAGGGAGCTCCGGCGAGCGCTTCGTTCACCGAATCCCCGCCGGTCGTGCCCGCGCGCCTGCAGGGCCTCGACCTCGGGCCCGCGTGCAGCCAGTGCGGCGGCATGATGCAGCGCACCGGCTCTTGCTACACGTGCTCGAGCTGCGGCAACAACACCGGCTGCGGGTGATTTGCGGAAGGTCGTTCGATTGTCCTGTTCGGGTCAGATCTGCCGCGGCCGAACGGGTGTGTTGTGTACTGCCCTGGCTCCCGCGGCTCGCCGCGCCCGGATCAGCTCCGTTGCACCGTCTCAAGCAGAGCCTCGGCGCCTTCGGCGAGGGAACGCACGAGCTGTGAGGCGGGCAGGACGGTGTTGACGAGGGCGACGGATTCGCCTGCATACATGGCCATCGCCTCGATGTGTCCGCTGACGTCTCGGGTCGGCGGTACCCAGGAGCGGCGCGGCACGGGCATCTCCCCGTCGGCGCCCCGCATCGTCCCGACCACGTCGACGTCGATCGCCTCCACAGCATCGATCGCTGAGATGAGCACGCGGGCGCGCGGCGAGGACGCGCACAGCGGACAGTCGTTGAACGCGTCGGTGATGCGCGTGCTGTTCGCGCCTGCCGCGAGGATCGCGGCGACGTAGTCGGGATGCGCTGCCGATTCCTCTGTGGCGATGAATCGCGTCCCCATCCGCACGCCCGAGGCTCCCGCAGCGAGAGCGGCGGCGACGCCGCGGGCGTCCGCGATGCCTCCGGCGGCCAGGACGGGCACGTTGACGGCGTCGAGCACCTCGCAGAGCAGCGGCAGCAGGGGGGTGTCGCCGCGACAGTGACCGCCGGCCTCGACACCCTGGGCGCTGACCATGTCGGCGCCCGCCCGGGCCGCCGCTCGTGCCTCCCCCACCGATCCGACCTGCCAGTTGACCAGCGCTCCACCCCTGTGGGCGAGGTCGACCAGATCCGGCCGGGGGTCGCTCCAGAAGAAGTCGACGATGCGCACACGCGATGCGGCATCCGCGACGGCGTCGGCGTCGATGTCGTCGGTCAGGAAGCTCACCGCGAGCACGCCGTCGGTCTGCTCACGCATCTCGTCGAGATGCTGCCTGAGGGCTTTCCGCGCAACGCCGAGGGTATTGATCGAGCCGATGCCCCCGGCTTCGGCGACGGCGACCGCGAGGCGCGGCGAGGAGACCGTGCCCATCGGAGCCTGCTGGATGGGCGCCGTGCATCCGACGAGATCGGTGAGGCGCGTCCGAATCATGCTGTCTGTGTCTCCCCGCGTCCCCCTGCACGGCCAACACCAAACACCCCGGTCGCGCACTTCGGCCTTACCGACATCCCAGCCTCCCACGATCGCTCACCACAGCCACCGCACAAGCTTCGCCGCCAAGCAGTGAAAGCGCATCGGGAGAACTGCCGATCTTCGGCTGCGCGACACCCATGCGAGATCCCACGCCGCGCGACCGCCGGCTCACTAGCTCGCTGCCCTCTCGCCTAAACCCCGCCAGCCAGCCCCGCGCCGGTTCGAGGTCGGAGGTGACCGTGTGGCACTCGCCCTCGCAGCGAACGCGGACGTCCGTTTCCGCTCGATCGCGTCGCCGGGGTGCTTGTCTTCGGTCAGACGAGCCCGTGCTCGGTGGCGAACAGGCTCGCGCCGACGCGATTGGACGCGCCGATCTTCGTGTAGATGTGCTCGATGTGGGTGCTGACGGTCCTCGGCGTGATCACGAGCTCCTTTGCGATCTGCTTGGTCGGCAGGCCGCGCGCGAGCAGCCGCAGCACCTCGATCTCGCGCGCGGTCAGGCCGGCGGCCTGCTCCGGGCGCTTCGTGACCTTGTGCCCCGCCGCCTGCAGGACCGCGTCGGCCGCGTTCGCGTCGATCTTCCCCGCGCGCACTTCGGCGCGCAGCTGCGCGCAGGCCTCGGCGCCGGAACGGCCGTCGCGGTGCGGCCGCGGCTCGGTCATCGCCTGGTAGACGTCGGCCGCGGCGAGGATCCGCGCGCTCGCCGAGAGCGCGTCCCCGCGCAGCCCGCGCGGATAGCCGGAGCCGTCCAGGCGCTCCTGATGCGAGGAGGCGAGCGGCGCGAGGACCGCGAGCTTCGGCGACGTCGACAGCATCCGCTCCGTCAAGTACGGCTGCAGGCGGATCCGCTCCTGCTCGGACGCCGACAGCGGATCGCGCTTGTCCCAGATCGCGTTCGAGATCCCGAGGCGCCCGAGGTCATGCAGCAGGCCCGCGCGCCGCACGAGCTCGACCTCCTCCGCCGGCAGCCCCGCCACGCTCGCGGCCTCGGCCGCGAGGTCCGCCACGGCGCGGGAGTGCCCGAGCGTGTACGGCGACTTCAGGTCGATGAAGTCCGCGATCGCCTCCAGCGCGGCCGTCACCTGCTCGCCGGACAGCGGTGTGTTGAGCGCGGGCTGTGCCATGAGGACGTCCCAGCTGGGCGCCGAGTCGAGCGGCGCGAGCACCTCGGCCGCGTTCGCGCAGAACAGATCGACGATCTCGGGATCGAACTGCGTGCCGCGCCGCGCCCTGGCCATCTCGACCGCCGCCTCGACGCCGCCCTCACGGTGGTAGACCTCGGCGGTGTCGGACAGGTGCACGATCCGGACCGGAAGCCCGATCTCCTCGCCCGACGCCGCGCCGGGGTCGCCGTGGCCGTCCCAGCGCTCGAACATCTGCAGCAGCGCCGGCCGGATGTCCTCGCGCAGGCCGAGGCGCAGCGCGAGCTCGCCGGCGAGCCGGCAGTGGCTGGTGCGCATCCCGATCGTCAACTTTCGCCCGACCGTCACGAACTCCGCGAAGCGCCGCGCCCGCTGGACCGGCGGGAGCCCCGAGCCGACGAGGCCCATGATCACGCGCCGTTGGTTCCGCGGCGTCCGATCGATCGTGTGCATCGCGGCGCGCCTTGCGATGTCGTCGCCGAACCAGTACGCCTGCTCGTAGGAGTCGGTGTGGCAGCCGACCCACGCGAGCAGCGCGGTGAGCGAGACGAGCTCGGTGTCCACCGGGTCGAGCGGCGAGCGCTCCGCGAGCGCGAGCGCGATCGTGCACGACCGCAGCATGTGCTCCATCGACAGTCCGAGGCCGAGGTCGATCCCGAGCGAGAGCACGCCCAGCAGCTCGGCGACGCTCGCGCCTGATCCCGGAGCAACGGCCGTCACGGCGGCAGCCTATCCAGCCCCCTTGCTCGGTCGGCTCGCTCTACCTGAATGTGGGCGGAAGCGCCCTCCTAGCTCGGTGACCGGCTCACCGGATCATCTGGACAGCCTGCGGGGGAACCTGGATGCCGCTGTCCGGGCCGTCCGGCGGTGGCCTCCGTGACGCAACCTGGCCCGGCACCCTGCGCGGGTGCCGGGCCAGCTATCAGGAAGGCGCTGCGAGTCGCTGCTAGTGCGACAGTCGCGGGTCTATGTACAGGTTGTAGATCTGGAACTCGCTCGTCTTGCCGCCGCCTATCAGCGTCATCCTGAGCCGCTGCCAGTTGGCTGTGTTGTTGGGCTGCAGGTTGATCGGATCTGAGAGCGTCCATTCGCTGCCCTTGCCGTGCACCTGCCCGGTGTTCTTGGGCTTCTCCCAGGTGTTGGTCCCCTGGTAGGAGACGTAGGTGAACACGCCCTCAGCGCCTTTGACGTTGTGGACAAGGGTCTTCGCGGTGGGGTAGTGCTTGGTCACGCAGATCGTCGGGCTGACCGCTTCGGAGCCGCTCGGCAGGTCGAGGACCTGTCCGGTCGACCCGTCAGCCAGCGTGGTCGTGACGATTCGGGCTCCGCCCTTTAGTTCCCAGCCTTCGGTGCCTTCGAAGTTGTCGGGTTCCTCACCGGGCATCAGCCTGTAGTAGTTGGCGTCGTTGGCGTACAGGAACGGCTGTTCCACCGTCGGTTCGGAGCACATCGACGTGTCGACTTCTTCGCCCTTTGTCGGTGGGGCCGCCTGGGCGGGAACCGCCGCGAGGACGGCCACGATTGCTCCCAGACCCAGGGAGCTAAGGGTTTTGCTGCTGAAAAGGCTCTTCATGGTGTACGCACCTTCCTTGGTGTGTGCACTGGCAGCCGAGCTATCTCACACTGCGTGAGACCTCTGGCTTTGCGTCCCCGGCTCACGACGGGTTTGCCCTTTTCAGTTGATTGGCACCCACCTGATCGAGCCCAAGCCGGAAAGATCCAACACGCGGTGGACATCCTTGGACGAGCGGTCTAGACGCCGCTCCCACCCGGCTCAAGGGTGTCCAGATTCACGAGCGCCCCGCATCGAACTCCGGCGGCTGCCGGATCGCCTTCAGCGGACGCATCGGTACACGCGCCCTCGCCGCCGGGTCATATCGGGCGGTGCTGTCGGCGAGCGAGGCCGGCGGGATGTCGGCGCCCGTCCCGCTCGCGTTCACGGTCGTGAGCTAGGCGGCCGGGCCCCGCGCGGTGAGCTGCGGCCGTGCTGGCCGGCAGCGTCCCGCGCGGGCAGTCGGCCGCTGATTCAGCGTCCGAGCAGCGCGACGTACTTCCACACCGCGCCCGAGGGCCCGAAGCTCAGCTCGGCGGCCTCGACGGTCGCGCCGGCGACGAGCGCTTCCTGGGCGTTGGCGCTCGGGAAGCCGATGCTGCCCGAGCTGCCGCCGCCGAAGCAGTCGGCCCATGCGCGGTGCTCGCCGGACTGGCCGAAGCGGTCGTGGAACGGCGGGTGAGGCGACGGTGCCCGCGGATTCGTTCGCCGGCGCCGCTTCGCAGGTAGGGGGGCCGGTCATGCGACCGGCCCCCGGTGGACCTGCACCTGCGATCAGCCGTCAGCTTGAAGCGCCGCCGGACGAGGACGGCCCCGACGGGAGGAAGGCGATCGGCCCGCTGGCGGGCGGGAGGAACACGCTCCCGCGCTGCGCCCTTCGCGCATGGTGGTGGCGTTTGGCCTCATGTCCGCGGCCATGCTGCGCCGCGCGTGCCTGCGAGGCCGGTGCCGAACCCGGCATGCCGAGCGCAAGCGCCGACGCTGCCACTGCGCTGAGGAACCTGCCCTTCACCCCTGAAGCCTCCTCGCACCCCGGCGGCCCCGACGGCCGCTGTAGTTACACAGTAGGCGGGCGCAGGCGGCGCGGGCCGCCGATTCATACGGATGTCCAGAGGTGTTTGGGCGCCGCCCGGTGCCGCTGCCCGGCGTGCCGTCGGCCCCTCGCGAGAGCCGGTGCCACGCGGCGCATCACGCAGCCCCATCACGCCGCCACCACCCGGTCGAGCTCGTCCAGCACCGTCGCATCGATCGCGATGTCGAACTTGCGGGCGAAGTCGGCGCCCGAGCTGAGGATGCGCTCCAGATCGCCGACTCCGAGGACGGCGGGATGCGCGGACGGGCTCGGCCAGGAGGTGAAGCGGCGCGTGTCGCCGCTGAGACGCAGCCCCGGCTCGGCGTGCATCACCGTATGCGGGAAGGACTCCGTCGGCAAGATCGTGTGCCGGTAGTGGCGCACGAGCTCGGGCCGGGTCCGCGCCGCGTTCACCACCACCTCGGCGGCCCTCCGGGAGAGCGACAGCCAGTCGACGCCGCGCCGGCACGGAAACGCGGGCGAGAACGGCGTGGCACAGCGCCGGCCGAGCGCAACGCCCCACGGCATGTCGCGCGCGAGCAGGACAGGCCGCGCGGCCGCGATAAGCCGCCGCACGATGTGGCCGGGATCGCGGATCGGCCGGTAGCGGTAGAAGTAGCGCGAGGAGAACTCGTCGAGCTCGCCCCGCGTCCAGCGCGGTGGGGCGACCATCGCGCCCTCCACGTAGCCATCGTATGGGCTGTCCAGCAGGTCGCGCTCGATCTCCGCCAGCGGCCGGATCGGGTAGTCCTGGCCGGAGAGGATCGTCAGCCAGTCGAACGCGATGCGCTCGAGCACCCACGCAAGGCAGCGCAGGAGCACGTCGAGCTGTGACGCCCAACCCCACGCGACCGCGCTCGATGGGCGCACGAGCTGCACGTCGCCGAGCTTGCCCAGCGCGCCCGCGTCGAGCTGAGACTGACGGTCGTCGTGATGGATCACGAGCGGCGCGTGCGGGCTACCTGCGCGTAACGTTCGCGCCAGCCGAAGCACCTGCGCGGGGTTGCGGTGCGAGATCACGATGTAGACGACGCCCACCGGTGCGCGGACCCTAGCGAGCGCCGAAGATGCGAGCAGGCGCTCAGCCGCCTGCCGTCGTGCTCCACATATCGCTAGCGCGGCGAATGGGCGCGAGCGCGCCCGCCACGGATGTGCCCGGCGTGCCACCGGCCCCTCGCGAGAGCCGGTGACACGCGCCCCATCATGGGTTCAGGCGCTTCTTCAGGGCACTCGCCGGCGAGAATTTCGCCGCTTTGGACGCGGCGATGTTGATCGTCTCGCCGGTCGACGGGTTGCGCCCCTGGCGCGCCGCGCGGTGGCTGACGCTGAACTTGCCGAAGCCGGCAAGCGCGACCTCACCTCCGGCGGCGAGCTCGTCGGAGATCGCCTCAATCGTGGCCTCCACCACCTGCCTTCCCTGGCTGGCGGCCAGTCCAGTGCGCTGTGCGATCCGCTCAGCCAGCTCGTTCTTGGTCATGCCACTCCCTTCTCGAGTGTCGTTGCTTGCCCGCAGGCTAACCGCTCGTGGGGACGACGAGACGCGTAAATACGGGGTTTTTCGGCCCGAAGGGCCCTAAATTCCGGGTACTTCAGGGCGCAAGCACCGTCAGAGGGCCCTCAACCGCCTCCTCCACGGCGTCCCTCACGGCCGTGGGAGCGGGCCTCGCGGCGGCGCATGCGGCCCACAGGACGGCGATCCAGGCGCCGCAGGCGAGGCCCACGTGCACCCACACGAGCTCGGTGGGCAGCTTTGTCTCGTACTGCACGAGCCCCACCACGCCCTGCGCGGCGAGCATCACGCACAGCACGCTCAGCGCGTCGCGCACCACCCTTCCGGCCCCGCGGCGCCGAGCGAGCCACCACACGGCCACGGCCGCGAGCCCGAACACGAACGCGATCTCCCCGTGGCGGTGGATCACGAAGTCCATCGTGGCGCGCCCGTCGAAGTCGAGCCGGTTGATCTTCTGCCCCGGCGAGCCCCCTGCGTGCGGGCCCGCGGCGGTCGCGGCGGTGCCCGCGAAGATCGTGAGCGCGCCCCACGCCGCGAGGCCGCGCAGCATGCGCAGGAGCCCGCGGTCGGCATGCTTCGGCGCGAAGCCGTTGCCCGACGTGGCGGAGTGCGCCGTGGGGGCCGGCTCGTGGCCGGCGCGCCACGCGAGCACCACGGCCGCGAGGATGATCAGCATCGAGAGCGCGAAGTGGCCCATCACGTAGCCGTAGTCGAGCGCGCCGCGCACCGTGAACCCGCCGAGCACCGCCTGGCCGACCACGCCGAGCGGCAGCAGGCCGCCGAGCCACACGAGGTCGCGCCGGTAGGGGCGGCGGCGCAGCGCGAACAGCCACGCGAGGCCCGCGGCGATCGAGACGGGCACCGTGACGACGCGGTTGGAGAACTCGATCACCGCGTGCGAGTTGAGCGGCGGGTAGGCGTTGCCGTAGCACTTCGGCCAGTCCGGGCAGCCGAGCCCCGACCCGCTGAGCCGCACCGCGGCGCCGGTGAGCACGATCAGCGTGAGCGCGCCGAGCGCCGCGTACGCGGTCGCGAGGTACTGCGCAGGCGTGACCGTGAAGCCGTTTGTGCGCTCGCGCAGGCGCTCGAGATGGTCGTGCATCGGCGTTAAGGATGCCACTCGAAGGGAAGCTCGCCCGCCAGCTCGCACAGCGACAGCGCCGCTGCGTCGCGCTCCGAGACCACGATCTCCTCGCTTGCAAGCGGCCACTCGATCCCCACCTCGGGGTCGTCCCACGCGAGCGAGCGCTCGAGCGCGGGGTCGTAGTAGGCGGTCTGCTTGTAGAGCACGTCGGCGACGTCGCTGAGCACGCAGAACCCGTGCGCGCAGCCCACCGGCACGTACAGCTCGCGCATGCTGTGCTCGTCGAGTTCAACGCCCTCCCAGCGGCCGTACGTGGGCGAGCCGCGGCGCAGGTCCACGGCCACGTCGAAGATCGCCCCGCGCGCGCAGCGCACGAGCTTGGCCACGCCGTCGCCCACCTGGAAATGCATGCCGCGCAGCACGCCGCGCGTGGAGCGCGAGTGGTTGTCCTGCACGAACTGCTTGCGCGCCGGGATGCCCGCGCCGGCGTGCCAGCGGCGCCGGTAGGTCTCGACGAAGAAGCCGCGCTCGTCGCGGTACACGTCGGGCTCGATCACCACGAGGCCCGGGATGCGAATGCTCATCGCGCGCACGGCGGCGCAGGTTACCCGCCCGCAGGGGCGCGAGACACCCTGCGCCGGTGACCGCCGCTAGTGGTGGTGGCCGTGGTGCACGCGCGAGGAGTGCCCCCGGCGGTGGTAGATCAGCAGGTACACCCGCGAGACGTTGCGCTCGCGGTCGTACGCGATGATCGTGAGCAGGTGCTTGCCGCGCGAGATGTGCTTGGCGCCCTGCCAGTTGAGGAAGCCCGCGAGCGAGTGCGGGTAGGTCTTGCCTTCGTAGTTGCGCAGCGTGTGCCCGTCGCACTGCAGAGTGATGCGCCACACCCCCTGCGAGCTCGAGGCGCTGACTTTGATCGGCAGCGGGCCCGAGTAGCGGATCCTGTCCGACGGCGATGAGACGTGGATCGCAGGGCCCTTGAACGCCCCGCATTCGCCCTGCACCTGGTCGCCGTGGCGCAGGTATTCGCGCATCGCCGCGAACGACGGCTTGTGCGAGCCGTCGGCGCGCATCAGGCCCGAGACGACAGGGCCTTCGTCCTGCACGGGGAACCACAGGGCGACCTTCACATAGGGGTCCTGGGCGAGGCAGTGGTAGGCCTGGCCGAGGAAGGTGGCCTGCTCCTCGTCGGTCACGCCCGACAGCTTCTGTCCGGCCCACATGCCTTCTTCGCACTCGGCGCTCGAGGTGCGCCAGCTCAGCTCGGTCATCCAGATCGGTTTGTCGTCGCCGTTGGCGAGCATCACCGAGCGCACTTCGCGATAGGCGAGGAACGAGTCGGGGATCATGCGCCCGTTCACGCCGCGCAGGAATTCGTAGGGCGAGAGCAGGTTGCAGGCGGTGTCGGTGTGCACCGCCACCGCGTCGAAGTAGCCCTTGCCGCCCGCCGCGTAGACGCCTTCGACGAACGGATAGTCGTTGCCGGTGAGGCCGCCGAGCAACACCGTCGCCTGGGGGTTCGCGGCCTTGATCGCGGGGTAGGTGGCGCGCAGCAGCGCCACGTACGCGGCGGGGTTGGGCGCGCCCGTCCACCAGCGCGGTTCGTCCTCCTCGTTCCAGATCTCGTACGCGGCCACGCGCGTGCCGAAGCGCGCGGCGAGCGTGGCGAGGACGCTCGCGTAGTCGGAGGGGTTGGCGGGCGGCGCGTGTTCGTCGGCGCTGCCGGTCTCCCACGAGGGGCTGTTGACGACGTCGAGGATCACTTTGGTGCCCGCCGGATACTCGGCGAGGATGCCTTCCCAGCCGGAGAGCGTGGCCTCCGACACGGGCGCGGGCGTGGGCTGCAGCGAGCGCCACGAAACGAACATGCGCACCCAGTGCGCGCCGAGCGCTTTCACCGCGCCCACCTGGGTTGCGTCGGCGTTGTTCACGCCGACGCCGGCTTCGGCGGCGCGCGCGCCGGCGGGCAGGGCAAGCGCGAGCGCCAGGAGCACCGCGAGCAGGCCGAGCATGGCGCGCGGCGAGTGAGGTGAGCGGGCGGCGTGGACGCGGAAGGGTTGCATTTGGGGTCTATCGGCGCGGTGCTGCGATGCTTGATCGCGCAAAGCGGTCATAGACGTAGCTACCACGCCGACGGTAAACGCATATCCAAACTAGGAAGCTCGTCCAGCCGATGTCTGCCCTGACCGCCCCAGCCCACACCGCGCCGCAAGCCCTCCCGCGGCCGCAGAGATGGGAGCGCCCGGCGCGTTTCCCGGCTCTGCCCGCGGGCGAGGTGCACGTGTGGCTGTGCGACCTCGACTGCCCGCCCGCGCCCGGGAGGGGATCCGCGCTCGCGGCGGACGAGCTCGCGCGCGCCGAGCGCATCGCCGCGGCGCGCGTGCGTGCACGCTGGATCGCCGCGCGCGCCGAGCTGCGGGCGCTGCTCGGCGCGTATCTCGCGCTGGAGCCGCGCGAGCTGCGGGTCGGCACCGGCCCGCGCGGGAAGCCCCGCCTCGAGCCGCCCGCGGGCGCGGCCGGCGACCGCGCGAAGCCGCCGCTCGAGTTCAGCGTGTCTCACTCCGGCGGGCTCGCGCTGCTCGCGTTCGCGCGCTCGGGCGCCGTGGGCGTGGACGTGGAGCGCGTGCGAGGCCGCGAGATCCCGGCGTCGCTCGCGCGGCGCGCGCTCGGCCCGCGGCGCGCCGACCGCGTCGCGGCGCTGCCTGCCGCGGAGCGCGAGTGCGCGTTCCTGCAGGAGTGGACGCGGCGCGAGGCGTGCGCGAAGCACAGCGGGGCGGGCGTATGGGCGCTCGCGCGGCTCCGGTCGCACCGGCAACCTCGGGGACTCTGGGTGGGCGACCTGGATCCGGGGCGCGAAGCGGTGGCGGCGATTGCGCTCGAGCGCGCACCGGAGCACGTGCGCTGCCTTCGCGCGGGTCCGTAGCGGACTGGGGCGACACGCCACGCAGATACGCTAACCCTGGGAAATGGGCGAGCATGCAGCACCACCGATCGTTGTGGACCGTGTCCACAAGCGCTTCGAGATCCCGCGCGAGCAGGTGCAGCACGCTCAAGGAGCGCGCGCTGCATCCGCTGCGGCGCAGCGTCAACGACGACGCTGCGCGCGCTGCGCGACGTCTCGTTCGCGGTCGAGCCGGGCGAGTTCTTCGGCATCGTCGGGCGCAACGGCTCGGGCAAGTCGACGCTGCTGAAGTGCCTGGCCGGCATCTACGGCGTCGACGCGCGGCGCGATCTACGTCAACGGCCGCATGTCGACGTTCATCGAGCTCGGCGTCGGCTTCAACCCCGACCTGCCGGCGCGCGACAACGTGATGCTCAACGCGACGATGCTCGGCCTCAGCCCGCGCGAGGCGCGCAGGCGCTTCGACAGCGTGATCGACTTCGCCGAGCTGCGCGACTTCGTCGACCTGAAGATCAAGAACTACTCCTCGGGGATGCTCGTGCGCCTCGCGTTCGCGGTGATGATCCACGTCGACGCCGAGATCCTGCTCATCGACGAGGTGCTCGCGGTCGGCGACGCCGCCTTCCAGCAGAAGTGCTACGACGAGTTCGAGCGCATCCGCGCGAGCGGCGCGACCGTGCTGCTCGTCACGCACGACATGGGCGCCGTGCAGCGCTTCTGCGACCGCGCGCTGCTGCTCGAGCACGGCCGCGTGGTCCGAGCTCGGCGACCCCGAGCGCGTCGGCAACCGCTACCTCGAGCTCAACTTCTCCGAGCAGGCACGCCACGTCGAGGAGGTCGCGGCGGAGGCCGAAGCGGGCGCGGACGGGCAGCACGGCGGGCCGAGGCTCGGTGCCGGCGCCTCGACCGATGCGTCGCGGAACGCCGGCGCGGCCGCGGAGCAAGCGGCAGCCGAGCCCGCAGCCGAGGAGCCGGTCCGCTTCGGCGACGGCGGCGCGGAGATCGTCGAGGCGTGGTTCGAGGACGAACACGGCGCGCGCGCCGAGGTGCTGCAGACGGGCCGGCCGTGCACGTTCGCTGCGCGCGTGCGCTTCCACGACCGACGTCGAGAATCCGCTGTTCGGCATCAACGTCCAGAACGCCCACCGCGACCATCGTCCTGTCGGCCTCCAACCTGTGGAGCGACCCGCGTCGCGGCACGTTCGGCGCGGGCGACGAGGTCGACGTTCCGCATCACGCTTCGAGAACGTGCTCGCCCCCGGCCGCTACCACGTGACCCCCGCGGTCGCGCGTCACGGCGGGCGCGTGGATCGACCGCCGCGAGCGGATGGTCTCGATCGTGGTCGACGCGGCACGCGCAGCACCGACGCGCTGCTCGAGCTGCCCTACGAGGTCGTCATCGAGCGCGGCGGCAGCCGCTCGAGCGCGCGGAGCTCGTCCCGTGAGCGCCTCGGCGCACGAGCGGCGCACCCGGCCGGCGCGGACTGGGCGGCACGCTGCCCGCGGGCTCGGGCCGCCGATCAAGGGCCCATCGGCGCTCGGCGCCGACCCGCGCCGGCTCTGGCACCTGACGTGGACGCTCGCGCGAACCGAGTTCAAGCTCGCGCTTCTTCGGCTCGGCGCTCGGCTACCTGTGGCAGCTGATGCGCCCGCTGCTGCTGTTCGGCGTCATCTACCTGGTGTTCAGCAGGTCGAAGCTCGTCGGCGGCAGCCACGAGCCCTACTACCCCGTCGCGCTGCTGCTGGGGATCGTGCTGTTCAACTTCTTCAGCGAATCGACCGGCGGCGCGGTGCGCTCGCCTGGTCGACCGCGAGAACCTCGTGCGCAAGATCGAGTTCCCGCGGCTGGCGGTGCCGCTGTCGATCGTGCTCACGGCGCTGCTTCAACCTCTGCGCTCAACCTCATCCCCGTGCTCGTCTTCCTGCTCGCCGCGGGCGGCTCGCCGCGCTGGAGCTGGCTCGAGCTGCCGTTGCTGATCGCGCGTGCTCGCGCTGTTCGCCACCGGCCTCGGCGATGCTCCTGTCGGTCGCTCTACGTGCGCTACCGCGACATCACGCCCGATCTGGGAAGTCGTGCTGCAGATGACCTTCTACGCGTCGGGCGTCTTCATCGCGATCACCACGCTGAAACCGCTGACACTGTTCGGCGTGCGCATCAACCTCGCGCACGTGCTGATGGCCAACCCGTTCGCCGCGATCCTCGCAGGAGGCGCGCCACGTGTTCATCGCCTCGAGCTACCCCACCGCCGCCGGCGCGATCGGGGGCCCCGCGGTGCTGCTGATGCCGATCGCGCTGATCGCCATCGCGCTGATCGGCGGCTTCCTCGTCTTCGACCGCGAAGCGCCCAAGGTGGCCGAGCAGCTGTGAGTGCCACGGACGCGCCCGCCCTGCGCGTGGCGTTCGTCGGGCAGAGCGTGTACTTCCGCCAGTGCGCGCTCGAGGCCCCCGCGGGCGGTCTTGACCCGGTGTTCCTCGACTTCCGCGCGGCCGCCTCGCCGGAGCCGCTGCTCGCGCGCCTGCTCGAGGTGGACCCCGACGTGGTGCTGGTGTTCCGCCCGGAGATCATCCCTCCCGGGTTGTTCGACGGGCTGCGCGCGTTGACGATCGGCTACCTCACCGAGCCGCTGCCGCGCGTCGGCGGCACGGAGCACCCCGACCTGCGCGCGCGCATGTGGTGGCTCGAACAGGTGGACGCGGGCAACTTCGACCGGATCGTCTCCTTCGACCCCCTGATCGCGCAGACGGCGGCGAGCGTGCTTCCCGTGTGGCGCTCGCTGCCGCTCCCGGTCGCCGACAGCTTCTTCATGGACGTTCACGAGCGCGCCCACCCGCCGCGCCTGCTGTTCATCGGCCGCTCGACCGAGCACCGCGAGCAGCTGCTCGCGGCGCTCAAGCGCCGCCACCGGATCGTTCACATCGGCCACGGCCTGTTCGGCGAGCAGCTGCGCGCGCTGTTCGCGCGCTCGCGACGTCCAGCTCAACCTCCACAACAACCCCTACCCGTCGTTCGAGAACCGCGTGTGCATCGCGCTCGCCGCCGGGCATCTCGCTGGTCTCCGAGCCGCTCAGCCCCGAGCACGGCCTGCGCCCGGGCACCGACTTCCTGGAGGTGCGCACGCCATCCGAGCTGCTCGCGCTCGCCGACGAGCTCGCGAGCGAGCCCGGCGCCTACTCGGCTGTGCAGGCGGCCGGACGCGCGCAGGCCGAGCGCTTCCGCGCGTCCGCGGTGTATCCGGAGCTCGTGCGAGCCGCGCTGCGGGACGCCGCCGAGCGGCCAGGCGGGCGGCGCCGGACCGCGGGCAGCCGCGAGGTCGTATAGTCGGCGAGCGGTGAGAACGGCTTCCCCCCAGGCTGCGTTCTCGACGGGGCACGAGCGCGCCGCAAACGTGTTCGCGAACGCGCTGCGAGCGCATCCGCACCTGAGCGACCGCGAATCGAGGCTGTGCGAGCTGATCGAGTACTTCGGCTGGGAGACCGGCCACCGCGCGCAGTTCGCTACGCCCTGGTTCTACGAGGACGACCCCCGCGCGCGCGGATACGAGAAGGCGCTCGGCGTCGACAACATGACCTTCCAGATCCTGCACATGTATGGGCTGTTCAACCGCATGGACCCCGAGCGGCCGGACTTCTACTGGCTGTATGACGGCATCGTCGAGCGGCTCGAGGCGCTCGGCGGCCCCGGGGAGCTGTCGGTGCTCGACTTCGGCACGGGCCTCGGGCAGATCGGGCTGGCGATGTGCACGGCGGGTCACCGGACCGTGATGAGCGACCGCGTGCCCGACTTCCTGAAGTTCGTGGAGTTCCTCGCGCGGATACGCAAGCTCGAGCCGGTGGTCCATCACTCAGAGACCGATCACTCCTTCTATGACACCGGCGCCGACGGGAGCCCGTTCGGGCTCGTGGTGGAGTGGTCGGCGTTCGAGCACGTCGCGGACGCGATCGCGGCGCTCGAATCGATCACCGCCGGGCTGGTGCCGGGCGGGATGTTCGTCACGACGACTTTCTGCAAGGACTGGACGCCCGAGCTGCTCGAGCACTACCGCCGCGATTCCCAGGACGACTCGATCGCCGACCAGTACCTCTCCGGCGAGCCCGACAGGTGGCTGCGCGAGCGCTTCGACGTCGTGACGGTGCCGCAGAGCATCGCCAAGGTGCTCGTGCGGCGCGCCTGAGCCTCAGCGGCCGCGCTCGGACCCGAATGCGCGCACGTCGGCCAGCAGGTCGTGCACGGCGCGCGCGAAGATCCGGGACGCCCGGAACTGCTCGGCCTTGAGCCTGCCGCGCACACGAACGCGCTGGTACATCTCGGGGAAGCGCGACAGGCGCTCGAGCGTCCACACGAGGCCATTGGGCGAGTCGACCTGAAGGTAGTCGATGCCGCGCTCGAGGCCGTGGCGGTAGGGGAGCAGCTCGCTCAGCAGCAGCTGGCCCGCCGCCAGGTGCATTCCGATCTGCAGGCCGAAGCTCGCCGCCGGGCTCCGGCGCGACGTACACGCCCACGTCGTGCTCGGCGAGCGCCTGGGCGAGCGGCTGGCCGCTGAGCCCGTGGATCACCTGCAGCAGGTCGTGGTGGTGCTTGGCGTCGATCAGCATCCACTCGCGGTGCTCGGTCGAGCGGCCGATCGACATCGCTCGCGGCGCGCCGTGCAACGGACGCACGGGAGCGTAGAGCTGATCGCTGACCGGGGGCGGGATCGACCGCCACACCTCCGTCCGGCGACGCGAGCGCCGCTCAGCGGCGGCGCGAACGACGCCACGCGGTCGAGCTTCGCGAGCGCCGGCGAGGCGCCTTCGGAAGCGCCGACGAGGATCCCGAGCGTGGTCCCGGGCAGCGCCTCGAGCAGCTCGGGAGCGAGCGCGGATGGATCGAACGCGACCGACACATGCGGCCTGAAGCGCGCGAGTGCCTCGAGCGCTCGGTCCTCCTCGCCGGGGCCCGCTGCGACGCGCAGCGTCGCGAGCGCTCCCGCCCGGGCGGGCGGCGAGCAGCCCTCGATCCACGCCTCGGAGCCCACGAACGCCGCCCGCAGCGGCTCGCCCGGCGACGGCAGCGCGGCGGCGGAACTCGTGACGGGGCTGCCCATCGGCCCCGCTACGATAGCGGCGCCCCTGGCGAGCGGGGGCTATCGATGTCCGACTGGCAAGAGCGAATCACGCGCGAGACCGCGCCGTCGATACGGGCCGAGCACGAGCTGCGCTATCGCATGGCGGCGCCGCTGATCGCGTCCGGAGCGCCGTGGGCCGACCTCGGCTGCGGCAACGGGGTCGCCGCGGCGGCCGCGTTCGGCGCAGCCCGCCCGGCGCGCGCGGTGCTCGTGGACATCGACGCCGAGAGCGTGAGCCGCGCCGCGCGCGAGCTGGGTCTCGCGTCGACGCGCGCAGCTCGCGCGCGGACCTCACCGACGCCGCGGATCTCGCCCGGGTGGGCGAAGCGGTGCTGGGCCTCGGCGGCGAGCCGGTGATCACGTGCTTCGAGGTGGTCGAGCACCTCCCCACCTTCGTGCCGCTGCTCGAGTGGGCCACGGCGCTGGCGCGCGAGCACGGCGCGACGTTCCTGATGAGCGTTCCCAACGACGCCTTCTGGTCGATCCAGAACCCGCACCACGCGACGCGCGTGGGGCGAGGGCGCCTTCGAGGAGCTGCGTGGGCCTGCTGCCGGCGGAGCACACCCTGCGCCACCAGGTGGCCGTGTCGGGCTCGGTGGCTGGTGGACCCCGCGGCGCCCGCGCAGCTCCGCGAGATGGAGCTCGAGGTGGGCGGCGAGGGCGCGGTCGCCACGCCACTTCATCGCGGCGTTCGGCCCACGGCACGCGGAGGTGTCGGGCGGGCGCGATCGCCGCCCAGACCGACGTGCTCGCGCAGCGCCGCTGGGAGCGCCAGCGCGAGAGCAACCTGTTGCTCGCCCAGGAGCTCGCGGGCACGCTGCGGCGCAGCTGCGACGAGCTCGAAGCGCGCAACGAGAAGCAGCGCGAGGAGCTGCGCGAGCGCACGGTCTGGTTCGACGAGTGGCGCGTCTACATACACGAGCTCGAGCGGGAGCTGGGGCGTCCGGTGTCGGGAGCGGCGGAGGAGGAGCATCCCCCGGACGCGCAGCCGCCGCCGGCGCCCGCCGGGGAGCCCGCTCCGCTGGCCGGCGCCGAGCCGGAGCGCACCGCAGTGAAGGTCGCGTTCCTCGTCAACGACCTGCAGCTCTCGGGCGGGGTCGGCGTGGTCGTCGAGCACGCGCGCCAGCTCGAGCACGCTCGACGGCTGGGACGTGACGCTCGTGCTGGTGCGCGAGCAGGAGGGGCCGACTGGCACGGCTACGAGCAGCTGCCGCACCTGCACGTGCGCTCGCGCGAGCAGGCGCGCGGCGAGCGCTTCGACGTCGCGGTGGCGACGTGGTGGGAGACCGTCTTCACGCCTGTTCGAGCTCGCCGCGCCGAGCGCTACGCGTACTTCGTGCAGAGCCTCGAGGACCGCTTCTACCGCGACGACGAGGCCGAGCGCCTCGGCGCGGCGCTGACGCTCGACCTGCCGGTCGCGTTCATCACCGAGGCGCGCTGGATCGCGCGACACGCTCGCGGGCCTGCGCCCCGACGCGCCCTGCTATCTCGTGCGCAACGGCATCGACAAGGAGGTCTTCGCGCCGCCGCGAACGCGCGCCGGTCAACGTCGACGGGCCGCTGCGGGTCCTCGTCGAGGGCTCGCCCGACGCTCGTGGTTCAAGCACGTGCACGAGGCGATCGACGCGGCCGCGCGCGATGCGCGAGCCGCACCACGTCACGGTCGTCGTGCGGCGACCGCGAGGCGCTCGGCGAGGTCGCGCGCCGACGAGGTCGTCGGCCCGCTCAGCCACCGCGAGATGGCCGACGCTCTACGCGCGAGCGACGTCGTGCTCAAGCTGTCGAGCGTCGAGGGCATGTTCGGCCCGCCGCTCGAGGGCTTCCATCGCGGCGCGACGTGCGTGGTGACGCCGGTGACGGGGCACGAGGAGTACGTCGAGCACGGCTGGAACGGCCTGCTCGCCGACTGGGACGACCTGCGCGGCACGGCGCGCCAGCTCGACCTGCTGGCGCGCGACCGCGAGCTGCTGCACTTCCTGCGCACGAACGCGCTGGAGACGGCGCGCGCGCTGGCCGTCGTGGGAGCAGTCGAGCCAGTTCATGGCCGGCGCGCTGCGCGCGATCCGCCGCGAGCCGGCCCCGCCGCGGCGCCGCGGCGCCGCGCGCGCTGCTGGCCGACCTGCGCGGCGGCATCGAGGCCTACCGCGGGCACCTGCGCGAGCGCATCGCACTTCGCGCGCCGCGCGCTGCGCCTCGAGCGGCGTCGAGCGCGCTGCGCGCGCAGCGCGCCGGTGCGCGCGCGCTGGCGCTGCGCCGCTACCGGCTCGTGCGGCTCGCCGCGCGACCGCTGCGCCCGCTGACCAGCCGCGCGCGACGGCTGCTGTCGTGGCGCGAGCGCGCGACGCGCTGGCCGCGGCTTCGCGCGCCCGCGGCGCGTGCGGAGCGCGCCGCCGCCACGGCCGGCGCGCCCGCCGCGGCGCTGCTCGAGCTCGCTGCGCGACGGCCCGGCGCCGCTGGCCGGCGGCGCCGGCCGGCGGCGACGGCCCGCTGCGCGATCGCCGCGATCGTGATCCCGTCGTTCCGCCGCGGCAGCGGCGGCCACGCGACGATCGTCGCACCTGCTGCGCGAGCTGCGAGGCGCGCGGGCACGCGGTCTCGCTGTGGCTCGAGGACGGCGAGGGCCGCCACGCGCGCGAGACGCGCCGACGCTCGACCGGCGCAGCTTCGCGCGAGTTCTTCGAGCCGGGCGGACTCGCCGTTGCACACGGCGGCTTCGAGCGCCTGGGACGGGCGCCGACGTCGTGCTCGCGACCGGCTGGCAGACGGTGCGCGCGCGCGCTGCTGCTCGAGGGGGCGGGCGCGCGCGCGTACCTCGTCCAGGACCACGAGCCCGACTTCTACGGCGCCTCGGCGGAGCGCGACGTGGGCCGAGCGAGACCTACGGCAGGGGCCTGCACTGCATCGCCGCCAGCGCGTGGCTCGCGGACCTCCTGCGCGAGCGCTACGGCGCGAGCGCGCCGCCACTTCGACCTCGGCGTCGACCACGACGTCTACCGGCCCGCGCCGGCGAGCGCCGGCGCGAGGACCTGGTGCTGTTCTACGCGCGCGCGGTGACGCCGCGGCGCGCGGTCCCGCTCGGGCTGCTCGCGCTCGAGGAGCTCGCGCGCGCGCCGGCCGGAGGTCGAGATCGCGCTGTATCGGCGAAGCGGCAGCCGCTGCGACTGCCGCTTCCCGCACCGCCACCTCGGCGTGCTCGGCGGCGCGGCGCTCGCGCAGCCTCTACTCGCAGCGCGACCGTCGGCATCGTGCTGTCGATGACCAACCCGTCGCTGGTGCGCGCTCGAGATGATGGCGTGCGGGCTGCCGGTGCGTCGAGCTTGCCAGCGAGCCGATGCTCGCCGACGTTCGGCGCCGACGGGCCGCATGGAGCTCGCGCAGGCCGACCCGCTGGCGCTGTGCGCAGGCGATCGAGCGCCTGCTCGACGATCCCGGCGCACAGGGAGCGCGCCTCGCGCGAGGGTCTCGAGCTGGTGGGCGAGCGCACGTGGGCGCGTGCCGCCGCGCAGGTGCAGAGCGCGCTGCGCGCCGCGCTCGCACGCGAGCCCCGGCATGACGCGCTCGGCGAGCCTGCGCCGGCGCACCTTCGGTCGCGCGGGGTTGTTCGGCTCAGGGATGAGCACCGACACGAGCTCGGCTGGACGCCACGACGCCCTGCGCCACCGGCACACCGGGCCGGCCGCCCTCGAACGCATGCGGTGCGGCCGCGCGGCGCGTGCCGCGGCCGCTCGCGCTGCTGATCCTCGTGGGCGCGCTGCAGGCGCTTGCCTGGAACCTGGCGCTGCCCGCCTTCCAGGGCCCCGACGAAACGGACGCACTTCGCCTACATGCAGCACCTCGCCGAGACCGGCTCGTTCCCGAGCGCCACCGCTGGCACCTCGCCCAACTCCGGGAGGTCCGACGGCGCTGCGCTGGCTGAACCTGGAGCCCACGTCGGCGACCTCGGAGGCACGGCCCGCGTGGACCTCGGCCGACCTGCAGCTGTTGCGCGCGCAGGATCGAGCGCGCTGCCGGCGGGCTCGCGCGCGCAACGGGCGTCGGGCCCAACCCGATCGCGCAAGAACCCGCCGCTCTACTACGTGGTCATGGCGATCCCATACCGAGTGTTCATCTGGCTGCCGCTGCTCAAGCGCCTGTTCGTGCTGCGGCTGTTCAACGCGCTCTGCTACCTGGCGACGATCGTGCTGACGTGGCTGCTCGCGGGCGAGGTGTTCGGGCGCGTGCGCTGGAAGCAGGTGCTGGCCGCGGGCGTGCGTGGCGCTCGAGCCGCAGCTCGCGTTCATGAGCGCTGTCGATCAACGCCGACACCCTGCTCGATCGCGCTCATGACGGCCGTGCTGTACTCGTCGGTGCGGCTCGTCAAGCGCGGGCCGTCGGTACGCAGGGTGCTCGCCGCGAGCCGTGACTCGCCGCAGCGACGCTGTCCTGACGCACGGCCGCGGCCTCGTGACGGTCCCGGTGCTCGTCGACGGCGCTCGTCGTGAGCCTCATTCGCCACCGCACGCCGCTGCGACGGACTCCGGCGGGTGGCCGGCGCCGCGGCGACCGTCGGGGCGGCGCTGTTCGGGCGTACCTGCTGTTCGGCAGGGCGAGCTCGGGCGCGGCTGTACGGCGGCCAGGTGAGCGAGCTGAACAGCGGCGCGCGGCTTCAACCTGCGCCAGTTCCTCTCCTCGATCTACCAGTTCTACTTCCCGCGGCTGCGCTTCGATGCAGCCCCGCCTCGGCCCCGAATACGGCTACGACAGGTGTTCATCGAGACCTTCTACGGGACGTTCGGGTCGCTCGAGGTCGCGTTCAAGCCGCGGGTGTACGACGTGCTGCAGGTGCTCTCCGCGGTCGGCCTCGTGGGCCTGTACACGGCGATCGTGGTGCGCAGGCGCGCGCTCCTGCGCGCGTGGCCGGTCGTGCTCGTGATGCTCGCGCCTGCTCGTCACGACGCTGTTCTTCCTGCACTACGTCTCCTACCAGGCGCTGCTCGGCGACAACGGCACGGACCCGTTGATCGTCGGGCGCTATCTGCTGCCGATGGTGTCGCTCTTCGGCCTCGCGATCGTGTTCACGGTGGGGACGCTTCCGCGGCGGATCGCGCCGCTGGTGGGGGGCGCGATCCTCGCTCTGGGGCTGCTGCTGTCGCTCGCCGGGATCGGCATAACGGCGGCGAGGTTCTATGCCTAGGCCTGCGCCGGCCGGCTGGCCCGGCCGAGCCGCTCGGCTTGCGGGCCTCGTGCGCGAGCGCGCGAGCGTGCCGCTGTGCGCGGCGCTGCTGGCGCTGGCGCTGTTCGTCACGGGCGTGCTCGTCTGGTTCGTGCCATACCTGAGCCGCGCGGAAGACCCGATCTCCGAGACGGTGACACCGCCGCCGCTCCTGGCCGTCAGCCAGTTCGCGGTGGCGGCCCACCAGCAGCTGTGCCTGTCCTCCGTCGCGGTCACGCCCAACAGCCGCCTGATCCAGTTCAGCCCCCGCCCCGACCCGGCGACGCCGACGGGCGGGCCGCCGCTGGAAGTCGCGCTGAGCGCCCCCGGGTACGCAGCCCACGCGCGCCTCGCGGGCGGCTACGCGGGCGGCCCGGTGCAGCTTCCGATCGACCCTCCCCCGCGCGCCTTGATCGCGGACGCGTGCTTCGTCAACCGGGGCGCGCACGCGGTGGCGTTCGACGGCACGGCCGAAGGCCGCACCACATCGCGCTCGGCGATGACGATCGCGGGGCGGCCCGTGCCGGGAGGCATCACGCTCGCGTTCCTGCAGGGCCGGCTGCGCACGCTGTTCGGCCAGCTCGGCGAAGTGTTCGGCCACGCTTCGAACCTGACCGACGGGCTGGTGCCGGAGTGGCTCGTGTGGGTGATCGCGATCGCGACGGCGCTGTGCGTGCCGCTCGCGATGGTCCTCGCGCTCCTCCTCGCGCTGCGCGAGGACGAGGCCGCCGGCTTCAGCAGCGCGCCCGCGCGAGACTGGTGACGGTGCTCGACACCGCCGAGACGCCGGCGGCGAGCGCGCGGCCGGCGACGCTCGCGCTGCGCACGGCCAGCAGGGTGCCGGTGACCGCGCGCCTGCCCGGCGGCAGGCATGCGCTCAGGCGCAGCGTGCGGGTCGCGGCCCGCAGGGCGGCCGTGCTGTGCGACGCGCCGAACGAGACCGCCAGCGAGGTGCTCGCTCCGGCGGCGGGGGCGGCTACCGCGATTTCGACGTTCACCTCCTGCGCAGTGGCCGCGGCGGGCGCGAACGCGTAAAGGCGGACCGGCGGTCCCGACTGCACATAGCCGTCGGTCGTGAGGCCGAGCGCGAGCCAGATTGCGCGCACCGGGCGCGTGAGTCTCGTGAGCCTCAACACCTCGTCGGGCGAGCGCCCGAGCAGCGAGCCGGCGAGCTGCACCCACGGCGAGCCCGCCTGTTCGACGACCTCCCGGAGCGCGCCGGCTTCGGCGGCCGGCTCGAGGCTCCCGCTCGCGGTGTCGACGTACAGGGAGGCCATCCCGGGGAGCGCGGCGAGCGGGGATTCCTGGGCGGACAGGCCGATCTGGGACAGCTGCACCCAGCTGCGCACGGAGGAGTTCCAGAAGAGCGTCTGGCGCATCTGGTTCGGCCCGGGCGGCGAGATCGTGGCGGGGGGCGCGGCGCTCGACACGTCGGCGAGCCAGGCGACGCGTTGGCCGCCGGCGTGCGCGTCGACCCATCCGAGCGGCGCGACGGTGCCGGACGTGCGCCCGTAGATGCCGGGCACGTGGCCGTCGATCACCGCGTAGGCGTAGCCGGCGATCAGCAGCTGCACCACGGCGGCGGCCCCGAGCGCGCCCCAGGCACGCGCATACGGGAGCCTCCTCCACACCACCGCCAGGGCTATCGCGGCGCACAGCGCGAGCAGGGCGAGCGCGTCCTGGGTCGTCAGCGAGCCCAGGCCGAGCTGATCGAGGCGCAGCGTGAGCACGTGCGGAACGATCGCCTCCACGGGCGCGAGGAACGCGGTTTCCTGGCTGAGCGCGGCGAGGAACGGGATCGCGCCGTACAGCGCCGCCATCGCGAGCCCGCACGCGAGCAGCTCGGAGGCCCTCACGCTGCCGTCCTCGAGCGCGGCGAACGCGCCGAGCCACAGCGCGGGGACAACGTAGAAGAAGTAGCGCTCCTCGGTGAATGCGCCGAGGTAGCCGATCTGCGAGTAGACGGCGAGCACGAGGAACACGGCGATCGTGACGCCGGCCGTGAACAGGTACACCCAGCGGGGCTCGAGCCGCGGCCGGGACATCTGCCTGCCGAACCATACGAACGTGATCAGCGCGGGCACGAGGCCGACGCCGAGCGACAGCGCGATGACCTCGACGAGCAGCGCCTCGACCATGTTCGGCGGAAGGCTCCCGCGGAGGACCACGTCGCTGCCCCGCGTGGGGCGCGCGCGGCGGCGATCGCGAGGAGCGCGATCAGGTAGCCGGCGAACATCGAGAGGAACTGCACGCGCGTGCAGACGAGCAGCACGATCGAGGCGAGCGCGACGAGGTCGCGCAGCGGCGAGGGCCGCCACACCGCGCGGCACACCGCGAGCAGGCACCACCAGAACAGCGGGTAGGAGAGGTTCTCGGTGTACAGGGCCGCGCTGAGCGCGAGCCACGGCACCGCGATGCTGAGCAGCGCCGCGGCGACGCACAACCACCTCGAGCGCAGCAGCGCCCGCGCGGCGAGGTACACGGGGATGGCGGCGCTCACGAACAGGACCACACTGAGCACGTGGTCGACCCGCACGGCGTCGGAGCCGCTCCATAGCCTGAACGCGATCGACAGCACCAGCGAGTAGAGCCGGTTGGTGGCGCGCGCGTCGAGGTCGTGCAGCAACGAGTGCGGGAGGTTCGAGGTGTAGTGGACGGCGGACTGCTCGATCAGAGACTCGTCGAGCGTGAACGCCGTGACGTGCGCCGCGATGTAGCCCGCCGCCGCCGCGATCAGCGCGGCGCCGCCCAGCAGGACGAGCCAGGGCCGCCGCCCCGCCTGCTCCACGAGCCGCCTACCTGCGTTGCGCCAGGCGGGCTCTGTGGCCGCGGGCGCGTGCACCGGTCAGTTTCGCCGCAGCCCGAGGATGCTCAGCAGGAACGACGAGAAGAAGATCTGGATGCCGACGATCAGAAGCGTCGCGGCGACGACCGCGAGGCGCTCCTCGGAGAGCGACGCCGAACCCGTGTGCGATCCAGGTGCCGATGATGATCGCCGCCCGATGATCGACCCCGGCGAGCGACGAACGCGCCGCCGAGCAGCAGCCCGTGCTCGAGCCGGAAGCGCGCGCGCATCCGGTCGAACCACGGGTCGCGCTCGCCCATGAAGTAGGTGCCGTAGGCGTGCGCGCACAGGCCGAGCGCGAGCACCTGCGTGCCGACGATCATCAGCAGCGCGCCCGCCGATCAGCGTGTGCAGCTCCCAGTCGCGGCCGAAGAAGTTGACGCCGGCGACCGACGAGCGATGTCGAGCAGCAGCCCGAGGCCGGCGAGCACGGCGCCGGGGAAGATGAACAGGTGGTTGGGGCTGTGGACGAGCAGGAAGCGCAGGTGGCGCCAGCCGTCGCGGAAGCTCGACAGCTTCGATCTCGCCGCCGCGCGGGTGGTACTCGATCGGGAACTCGGCGATCGTCGAGCTTCTCCTTGGCGGCGCGGATCACCATCTCGGAGGCGAACTCCATGCCGGTCGTGCGCAGGTCGAGCGCGCGGCAGCACGTCGCGGCGCAGCGCGCGCATGCCGCAGTGCGCGTCGCGAGATGCCGGTCCGGAAGAACAGGTTGAGCAGCCCGGTGAGCACCGGGTTGCCGACGTAGCGGTGCATGCCACGGCATCGCGCCCGGGCTGGATGTTGTCCATGCGGTCGCCCATCACCAGCTCGGCGCCGTCCTCGAGCTCGCGCGACGAAGCGCGGGATCTCGTTGAAGTCGTAGGTGAGGTCGGCGTCGGCCATCACGATGTAGCTGCCGCGCGCGGCGGCGAAGCCGGCGAGGTAGGCGCTGCCGTAGCCGCGGCGCGGCTCGAGCACGACGCGCGCGCCGGCGCCTTGCGGCGAGCGCGGCGCGAGTCGTCCTCGGAGTCGTTGTCGGCGACGACCACCTCGCCGTGGCATGCCCGTCGCCGACAGCGCGGTGCGGGCCGCGCCGACGCACGCCTCGATGTTCTCGGCCTCGTTGAGGCACGGGATCACGACCGAGACCAGCGGGGCGCTCGAATGCTGCTGATCGCCCGCGCGGGCGGGGCTTATGGGGGCGATTGTGCTCATCGGATCGTCGCTCGGCGCTCCCGCTGCCCATCCATGGCGGCTGCGCGCCCTGCGGTTATAACGCTCCGGCGGGCGGAAAGCAGCGGTGCGCCCGGGGACGGCACCGCAGCTGAAATGCTAGCGGCGATGCGCATCTGCATCGTCTACGACTGCCTGTTCCCCTACACCGTCGGCGGCGCCGAGCGCTGGTACCGCAACCTCGCGGAGCGCCTGGCGCGACGAGGGCCACGAGGTCACCTACCTGACGCTGCGCCAGTGGGAGCGCGGCTCGCCGCCGACCCGAGGGGCCGGTGCGCGTGGTCGCGGCGGGCCCGCGGATGGCGCTGTACACCGCGGCGGGCCGCCGGCGGATCCTGCCGCCGCTCGTGTTCGGCGCGGGCGTGCTGTGGCACCTGCTGCGCCACGGCCGCCGACTACGACGTCGTCGCACACGGCGTCGTTCCCCTACTTCTCGCTGCTGGCCGCGGCGGTGTCTGCGCCGCTGCGAGCGGCTACCGGCTGGTCGTCGACTGGCACGAGGTGTGGAGCGCGCGAGTACTGGCGCGAGTACCTGGGCGCGGCGGGCGGGCGCGTCGGCCGGGCGGTGCAGCGGCTGTGCGCGCGCGTCCCCCAGCGCGCGTTCTGCTTCTCGCGAGCTGCACGCGCGCGGCTGCGCGAGGAGGGGCTGCGCGGCGACGGTGACGGTGCTGCGAGGGCGAGTACGCGGGGCCCGCGCAGAGCCCGCAGCGCGCGCGCGGTCGGACCCGCTCGTCGTCTTCGCCGGGCCGGCTGCATCCCGGAGAAGCGCGTGCCCGTCGCGGTGGCCGCGGTCGCGCTCGCGGCGCGAGCGCATCGCCGGGCCTGCGCGCGACGATCTTCGGCGACGGCCCGAGCGCGACGCGCGTGCTGGCGGCGATCGCGCGCCACGGCCTGCAGGAGGTCGTGCGCGCGCCGGGCTTCGTCGACTCGCGGCACGGTCGACGCGGGCGCTGCGCGCGCGCGCTGTGCATGCTGCTGCCCTCGCGCCGCGAGGGCTACGGGCTGGTCGTCGTCGAGGCGGCGGCGCAGGCGACGCCGCAGCGTCGTGGTCGCGGGCGCGACAACGCGGCCATCGAGCTGGTCGAGGAGGGCGTCAACGGCGTGGTCGCGCCGTCGCGCGGACGCCGCGGTCGCTGGCGAGGCGATCGTGCGCGTGCACGCGGCGGGCGTGGCGCTGCGCGAGAGCACGGCGGCGTGGTTCGCGCGCAACGCGCGAGCGACCTGCGGCTCGAGTCCTCGCTGCGGACGGTGCTCGACGAGCTACTGGCGAGCGCGCGCGCGTAGGCTCGCGAGCGTCAGCTCGCGCGGTGCGCTCCCAGGTGAACGTCGCGGCCGCGCTCGCGCCCGCGCGCGTCAGCCGCTCGCGCAGCTCGCGCGTCGCCGAGCAGCCGCTCGATCGCGGCGGCGATCGCCGGCCTCGTCGTCGCGGGTCGAACAGCAGCGCCGCGTCGCCGGCGACCTCGGGCAGCGAGGAGCGTCCGAGCAGCCGACGGGCACGCCGCGCGCCATCGCCTCGAGCACGGGCAGCCCGAAGCCCTCGTACAGCGAGGGGAACACGAACGCGTCGGCCAGCGTCGCAGAGCCCCTCGAGCTCGGCGCCCGCGAGCCAGTCCGGGGAAGCGCACGTCGGCGGCGAGCCCGAGCTGCTGCGCGAGCGCGCGCAGCTCGCGCCTCGTACGGCGGTGGGGTAGCCGGGCAGCACGAGCAGCGGGCCGGCGCTCGGGCGCGATCCGCGCGAGCGCTGCGATCAGCGGCGCGAGGTTCTTGTGCGGGCGCTTGGCGCCGACAGGCTGAGCAGCACGGGCCGCGTCGCCGAGCTCGAAGCGCGCGCGCAGCTGCGCTCGGCCGTGGGCGCCGGCTCGGCGCGCGATCGCGCCGAGCCCCAGCGGGACGACGTCGATCTTCGCGGGGTCGATCCCGAGCAGCTCGACGAGGTCCTGGCGCGTGCTCTGACGAGTCGCGATCACGCGGTGCGAGCGCCGCGCGGCGGCGGGGACGAGCACGCGCATGCCGCGGTCGCGCAGCCCGCGTGCGCCTCGGGGACGGCGCGCGTAGATCAGGTCGTGGACGGTGACGACGCGGCGGAAGGGCCCCCACACGGGCGCGGTGAGGCGAGGCTGTGGAGCAGATCGACGCGGGCGCGCGCGGCGAGCGGCGCGAGCAGCGAGCTGCTCGCCGAGCACCCACTGCACGCGGCTGCGCGCGCTCACGGGCACGGTCACGGACGGCATCAGCTCGCCCCATGGCCCGCCGGCGCGCGCGGCCTCGCGGCTGACGAACGCGGTGAAGCGCATCCCGGCGGGCGCGGCGGCGAGAGCGCGGGCATCAGCTCGCGGGCGGCGACCTCCATGCCGCCGGTCTCGCCCGGGCACGAGGAAGACGAGGTTGAGGCCGACGTGGTGACCCGCGGGCGTGCACTGCGTCCGCCAGCGCGCGCTCGTAGACCTCGTGCGTGGCCTGCGCGGCGGCCTCCCAGGTGAAGCCGGCCGCGCGGACGCGGGCCGGCCGCGCGGTCTCGGTGTCGGCGAGCGCCGCGCGCGATCGCGCTGCGGCGGCGCCGGCGGGATCGTGCGGGTCGAAGTAGTGCGGCAGCGTCGCCGCCGACCTCGTCGCAGCACCGGCAGGTCCGAGCAGGCGACGCGGCACGCCGTGCGCGCAGCGCCTCGATCACCGGCATGCCGAAGCCCTCGCCGAGCGTGGGGAAGGCGGCGCAGGCGGCGACGCGCCCACAGCGCCCTCGAGGTCGCGCGTCGGGCACGTAGTCGGCGAAGCGCACGCGCGTCGCCGAGCGCCGAGCTCGTCGGCGAGCGCGCGCAGCGTCTGCTCGTAGGGCTCGGCGTGCCCGGCGAGCACGATCGCGACGTCCTCGTCGAGCAGCGGCGCGGCGCGGATCAGCAGCTCCTGGTTCTTGTGCGGGCGCTTGGCGGCGACGCACAGCACGACGCGGCGCGCCGTCGAGCCCGTAGCGCGCGCGCACCTCGGCCGCGTCGGCGCGGCGCTGCGCGCGGCGCGCGCGGCTCGTGGCCGTGGTGGACGACGGTGAAGCGCTGCGGGTCGAGCGCCGAGCACGCGCGCAGATCTCGTCGCGCGCGGCGGCGGTGCCGGTGATCAGCTCGTCGGCGTGGCGCGCGGCGCGCGCGCACGAGCCTGCGCATGCCCGAGCGTCGTGACGCGCGCCGAACGTGCGCGCGACGAGGAACGTGACGTCGTGCAGCGTGACGACGTCGCGCGCGCGCCCGGATACGGCGCGAGCGAGGCTCGCGAGGCTGTGCACGAGTCGGCGCCCGCGAGCGCGCGCGCGGCGAGCGGCAGCAGCACCTGCTCGGCGACCTGGCGGCGCACGCGCTGGCCGTCCTCGCAGGGCAGCGCGACGAGCTCGGCGAAGTCGCCCCAGCCCTCGTCGCGCAGCGCGCGCGCGCCGGAGCGCGTCGTGGCCACGGTGAGCCGCATCGCGGGGTACTCGCGGGCGAGCGCGGGGGCGAGCCCGCGCAGGTAGGTCTCGGGGCCGCCGGAGCACGCCGGGGGCGAGGAACAGCGCGTTGAGCAGCACGTGGGACGGGGCCGGCATCGCGCGCCGATGCTACGGTGCGCGCCGCGGTGGGCTACTTCGACTGGCACGAGCAGCCCGGCTACTGGCGCGGACGTCGACGCGCCACTTCGCGCCGGACGCGCGGCTGCTCGACGTCGGGCTGCGGCACGGGCTGGCTGGCCGAGCACTTCTCCGCCTACACGCGGCATCGACGGCTCCGCGGACGCGGTCGCGATCGCGCGCGGCAAGGGGCGCAACGTGATCGCGGGCGACGTCGACCGAGCCGCTGCCGTTCGCCGACGGCGAGTTCGACGCGGTGGTGCTCAAGGACGTGCTCGAGCACGTGGGCGACCCGGTGGCGCTGGTGGGCGAGGCGCGCCGCGTGCTGCGCGAGGGCGGCCTGCTGTTCGCGTCCTCGCCGGACGCGCAGCGCTGGGTGTGGGACGACTACACGCACCGGCGCCCGTTCACGCGCAGAAGCATGCGCCTGCTGTTCGCGGACGGCGGCTTCGAGGTGCTGCGCGTGGGCTACGAGTCGGTGATGCCGGGGGTGGGGCTGATCTCGGCGCGCACGCGGCGCAAACGGCGCCCGCGCGCGTTCGCGGCGCTCGCTTGGCTGCCGTTTCACCGGCGCAACGTGTGGCTGCTGGCGCGCCGCTGAGCGCCCGCGAGCGCCTCGAGCGCGCCGAGCACGCGCGCGGCGCACTCATCCCAGCTGAAGCTGCGCGCGCGCACGACGCCGGCGGCGGCGCAGCGCTCGCGAAGCGCCGGGTCGCCGAGCAGCGAGGCGAGCCCGCGGCGGATGTCGGCGACGTCGAACGGGTCGACGTATACGGCTGCGTCGCCGCCGACCTCGGGCATGCTGGAGCGCCCCGAGGTGAGCACGGGCGTGCCCGACTGCATGGCCTCGAGCACGGGTATGCCGAAGCCCTCGTACAGCGACGGGTAGCAGAACAGCTCGGCGCGGCGAACGAGCGCGGGGAGATCGTCGTCGGGCACGAACCCGATCGCGCGCACGAGCGCTGAGTGCCGGCGCACGGAGGCGAACGTGGCGTCGGTCTCCCACCCGCCGGCGCCGGCGAGCACGAGCGCGCGGCCGCCACGCTCGGCCTCGGACAGCCCGGCGAACGCGTCGATCAGCCGCGGCAGGTTCTTGCGCGGCTCGAGCGTGCCGGTGACGAGCACGTAGGGCTCGCTCAGCCCGTGGCGCGCGAGCACCTGCTCATCGTGCGCGCCGGGCTCGGGTGTGAAGCGCGCGTCGGCGGCGGGGTGCGCGACGAGCGCCTTCTCGCCCTGCCCGGGATAGCGCTGCTCGAGCTCTGAGCGGACGCTCTCTGAGATCGTCACGAGCGCGCCGCAGCGGCGCAGCGCGAACGGCAGCGTGACGCGCTCGAGCCCGCTGCCGCGCGGCGGCGAGAGGCTGCGGTCGAACGGCGAGAAGTCCCACACGATGCACGCCCCGGGGAGCCGCCACGGGACGGTGAGCGCGTAGCTGGTGCAGGCGAGCGCGACGTCGGCGCCGCGGTTCATCATCGCGCCGGCGGCGAGCGGCCAGGCGAGCCCGGGCGCGGAGAAGGTGCGCCAGCGCATGCGCGGGTCGGCGGGCGCTTCGCTCCACGGCGTGCGCGCGTAGAGCACGTACTCGTGGTCGGCGCGGGCGCGCGCGAGGCCCTTGACCAGCTCGCGCACGTAGCGCCCCCGCCCGGCGGGCACCTCGGCGGCGGCGCGGGCGTCGATGGCGATCCTCACGGAGGCGTGTCGGCGATGGCGTCGACCTCGATGTTGGTCGACAGCAGGTTGAGCCCGGGCACCAGCGCGAGCAGGCGGTTGAGCGCCCAGATCGCCCCGGTGAGCCGCCACACGAGCGCTCCGCTGACGGTGAGCGGCAGCATGTTGGTGTGGCGCACGCGCTCGACGCGGAAGCCGGCGCCGGACACGATCGCGGCGGCGCTGCGGGCGTCGTACACGCGGTCGTGCGGCAGCGCTCCGTGGTAGTAGAAGCCGAGCCGCTTGGCGATCGCCTCGAGGTAGGAGTGGCGGTTGGGCAGCTTGTAGATGTACAGGCGCCCGCCGGGGCGCAGCACGCGGCGAAGCTCGCGCAGCGACTGCTCGGGCTTCTCGACGTGCTCGAGCACGCCGAGCGCGAGCACGGCGGCGAAGCGCCCGTCCTCGAACGGCAGCGCGACGGGGTCGCCGCTGAGGTATGCGCGCAGCCCGGGGAACGGCAGGTCGATGACGCGCGGGGCCTCGCCCTCGCGGTAGTCGGAGGACTCGACGGTGACGCCGCGCTCGACGAGCATGGAGCTCATCTGACCGTGGCCACAGCCCCAGTCGAGCACGGGGCTGAGCCCGTCGCGGGCGACGCGGTCGGCGATCGCCTGGTACTCGCGCATCTGCGGGCCGGAGCGCAGGTTCACGTCGACGGCGCGCTGCCGGAAGGCGGGCGGGCCCTCGCTGGTGGTGCTCGGCGCCATACGGCGCGCAGCATACCCGCGGCCATTTGCGTGGGGCCTTGGCCGGCGGGCCGGCGGATATGTTGGGGCGGTGCCGAGCAGCCCGAGCCCGAACGCCGACGGCCGGCCGCGCGTGGTGCTCGTGCGCGGCCACCAGGCCAACCCGTGGGAGCTGCGTCCGTGGCAGGAGCGGGCGCTGGCGGAGCGCTACGCGGTGAGCTACCTGCGCTCGCGCCGCGGCTGGTTCGACACCTCGACGCTCGCGCTCGAGGGCCGCGACGTGTGGACGGCGCGCGACCTCTTGCCGCGCGGAGCGCTCGGCGACCTGGCGGTGCGGCTGCCGGGCGAGCGCTATCTCGGGCCTTCGCGGCGCGCTGCGGGGCGCGGACATCGTGCACGCGCAGGAGCTCGGCTACTGGTACAGCATGCAGGCGGCGAGCTGCGCGCGAGCATCGGCTTCAAGCTCGTGCTCACGGTGTGGGAGACGATCCCGATGCTCGACGCTTACCGCAATATGCGCACGCGCGCGCTACCGCGCGCAGACGCTCGCGCGAGGCGGACCTGTTCCTGCGCGACGACCGAGCGGGCGCGCGAGGCGCTGCTGCTCGAGGGCGTCGCGCGAGGAGCGCATCCGCGTGTGCCCGCCGGGGATCGACACGGACCGCTTCGGCGCGGACGAGCGCGTGGCAGCGGGCGGACCCTCGCCGTGATCCTCTCGCCCGCGCGGCTCGTGTGGGAGAAGGGCCACCAGGACGTGCTGCGCGCGCTCGCGCTGCTGCGCCGCGGGACGGCGGCGCAGCCGGCGCGGGACGTGCGCCTGCTGATCGTGGGCAGCGGCCCTGAGCGGGCGCGACTGCAGGCGTACGCGGGCGAGCTCGGGTGTCGCCGACGCGGTCGAGTTGCGCGGCTTCATCCCCTACGAGGAGATGCCGCGCGCGTACGCGCGCGCCTCGTGCGTGGTGCTGGCGAGCCTGCCGACGTGGTCGTGGGAGGAGCAGTTCGGCATGGTGCTGGCCGAGGCGATGGCGGCGGGGTGCGCCGATCCTCGCGAGCAGCTCGGGCGCGATCCCGGAGGTTGCGGGCGCGGCGGCGAGGTACTTCTCGCCCGGCGACTGGGTGGGGCTCGCGACGGCGATGCGCGAGGCGCTCGCCTCGCCGCCGGCGGCAGACGCGCAGCGCGCGGCCCGAGAGGCGGCGGAGCGCTACTCGACGAGCGCGGCGGCCGAGCGTGTGGCGGCGGCCTACGAGGAGGCGCTCGGCGGCTGAAGGCGCTGTATAGGCGCTGCTCTATAGTGCGCCGCCGTGAAGCTCGCGCCGGTACGCCGTACGCGAAGCGCGCTGCGCGCCTTCAAGGTCCCGGAGTCCTACGAGAGCGCGGCCTTCGCCGACCGCGCCGAGCGCGAGCGGCTGATCGCGCGCGCGGGGCAGGACGGACGTTGCGCCTGCATGTCGGATGCGGGCCGCGGGTGCTCGCGGGCTGGATCAACATCGACCTCGCCTACCAGCCCTTCGAGAACTACCTCGCGGCGTACGGAGAGGACTTCGATGGGCCGCAGGCGCGCGGCACGCGCGAGGACTTCTTCGCGATCGACCTGACGCGCGGCCTGCCGCTCCCCGACGAATGCGCGGAGATCGTGTTCCACGAGGACTTCATCGAGCACCTGAGCCAGCGCGACGCGGTGGGGTTCCTGGCGGAGGCGCGCCGGGTGCTCGTCGAGGGCGGGGTGCACCGCGTGAACAGCCCCAATCTGGCGGCGTCGATGCGCGACCACTCGGACTTCGCGCGCGGGCTGGCGGGCACCTACACCGACGAGTGGGACCGCTGGCACCACCACAACATCTTCACGCCGCGCTACCTGGAAGAGATGGCGCTGATGGTGGGCTACAGCCGCGTCGCGCTGAACGGCCGCGACGCGAGCATCAGCCCGCTCGCCGTCAGAGAGCTGCGCCCCGCGGGCGACCGGCCCGAGGACGGCAACGTGTTCGCGGACCTCGTCAGGTAGCGCTCACGCGGCTGGGCGGCGTGTCCGCGACCGGCTCGGCGCCGCGCGCCCCGAGCCGCCTTCGTAGACGCCGAGATGGCGCGCGGCGACGGCGTCCGGCGTGAGCTGCGTGCGCCAGTACTCGTGGCCGGCGGCGCCCATCTCGCGCGCGGCGGCGGGGTCGTCGAGCAGCGAGACGACCGCTTGCGCGATCGGTCCGGGCTGCGAGCTCACGGCGAGCCCTCCACCGGACTCGCCGACGAGCTCGAGCAGCACCGGGATGTCGCTGGTGACGACGGGAACGCGCTGGCTCCACGCCTCGGCCACCACCATGCCGAAGGACTCGCTCCCGGACGGCAGGCAGAGCACGTCCGCGCGCGCGAGCCAGCGCCCGCGCGCCGCGTCGGACACGCGGCCCACGTCGAGGATGCGCGGGTCGCTCGCGCCGAGCGGACGCCCCGGCCCGACGAACGCGATGCGCGCGTCGGGGTGCGAGGCCCACACCTGCTCGGCGGCTTCGAGCAGCACGTGGTAGCGCTTGGTGGGTCTGCGCTGGCCCAGGTAGAGGACGAGCGGAGCTTCGTCGCCGGGAGGCTCCTCGCCGGGCGCCACCTCGCCCGCGACGCGGGCGTCGGGCACCGGCAGCCCGACGGCGTGCAGCCGCTCGCGCGGCACTCCCAGGCCGGCGTAGACGGCGGCGTCGGCCGCGGAGGTGGCGAGCACCCCGTCGGCAGCTCAGATAGGCGCGCACCGACACCGAGTCGTCGCCCCACTCGCCCAGGTGGGCGAACGGGCTCACCACGGCGGGGATGCCGAGCGAGTGCGCGGCCTCCACGGCGGCGACCGACATGAAGTTGGAGCCGAGCACGTGCACGATGTCGGCGTCGCGGATCAGGGGCGCGAGCACGCCGCGCACGACGCGCGCGTAGTACCCCGACGTGTGCGCGCCGGCCCATTTGCGCGTGATGCGCCCACCGAACGGGATCAGCTCGGCGGCGAGCGGCAGCAGCAGCGTGCGCCGCAGCCGCGTGGGCCGGAGCTGCACGACCGGCATCCCCTCGTGGGTGAAGGGCGCGAACGGGCGGCGCTCTCGCACGATGTGCGTCATGCGCCCGAAGTGCAGTTCGTCCACCGCCTGCGCGACGACGGTGACGCTGTGTCCACGCGCCTGCAGCGAGACGCCGAGGTTCTCGACGACGCTCTCAACGCCGCCGACGGCCGGCCAGTACTGGCGGGTGACCAGCGCGATGTGCACGCGCGCACCCTATCCACAGGATGGCCGCGCTCCCGGGGCGCTGCGGCGCGGGCCTGCGCGGCGCGACAGACGCATTCGGCCGCCCGCGTATCATCCCGGCGCGGATGCGAGGCATCGACCGATCACCGCTCTCCGCAGCTGATCTGGCCGCGGTAGCGGCCCTGCTGGAGCGCCCGCTGGTGGCCCTCGACGTCGGCTGCCGCGACGGGGTGCGGGCGTCGTGGCGCGCGCTGGGCGGGCATGCGCTGCTGGTGGGCTTCGATCCCGACCCCGAGGAGTGCGCGCGCCTGAACGCGCTCGCGGGCGACACCGCGCACGAGCGCTACGAGCCGCTGGCGCTGGGCGCGCAGGACGGGGAGCGCGTGCTGCACGTCACCGAGGATCCGCAGAGCTCCTCGCTGTACCCGCCGAACGAGCGCAGCATCGAGCGCTTCCCGGAGCTGTGGCGCCACCGGCAGCGCACGACCGAGGCGATCCGCACGACGACGGTGGCCAGCTGGGCGCGGGGCGCGGGCGTCGAGGCGATCGACGCGATCAAGGTGGACGTGCAGGGCGCGGAGCTCGACGTGCTGCGCGGCGCGGGCGCGCAGCTTCACTCGGTCCGCGCGATCGAGGCGGAGGTGGAGTTCCAGGAGCTCTACCGCGGCCAGCCGCTGTTCGCGGACCTCGACGGCTATCTGCGCGCACAGGGTTTCGCGCTGTGGCGGTTGCGCGACATAGCTCATTGCGCCCTCGAGCCGGCGTTGCGCGGCGAGCCTGCGTTCGCGGTGGGCGACTACGTGGAGCGCTCGCGCCTCGGCGGGCAGGTCGCGTGGTGCAACGCGGTGTGGGTGCGCGACGAGCTCGCCGACGCGAAGGCGGCCATCGACTGGCGCGGACGTGCGCGCGACGCGTGCGTGGCGGCGCTGTTCGGTCTGCAGGAGCTCGTGGCGCTGGCCCTGCGCGAGGCGCTCGAGACCGCGCCCCAGCCGGCGCGCGCGGCGCTCGCGGGGGCGCTCGAGGACGTCCGCCGCAGAGGCGGCGCGCGACGTATGGAGGACCTGCTGCGGCGCGCGCCGGCGCACGCGCGCGGCTTCGTCTCGGCGCGGGTCGCGCGGCGCGGTTGATGCGCTGTACGACGGGCGCAGCGCACGGCGGGTTCACCGGGCGCCGCGACCGCGCCTAGCCACGGCGCAGCGCGCGCCGCGTGCTGCGTGTGGTGCGCCATCGCGCGAAGGCGCCAGCCGCGCCTCGGCGAGACGGCCGCCCTCGACGGCGTTTCGAGTGAAGAAGCGCCGGTAGGCGTCGAGCACGCGGGCGTCCTCCTCGAGCGGGGGGAACCTGATGTGCTCGAGCGCCGGCGCATGCTCGCTCTCCCAGCGAAGCTCGCGCTCCCACGCGGCGGGCCGGCGCTCGAGTGCTCGCCCTCCTGCATGCCCGTGTTCTCGACCATGTTCCACGTGGGCGTGAGGAACCACTGCCCGTCGAGCAGCATGTTGGCGGCGCACACGACGTCCCATGCGCCGCCGAGCGTCTCCTCGAACACGGCGCGGCCGATCATGTCGGCCATGTCGGCTCCGGCTCGCTCGGGGTGGAAGCCGCGCGAGGCGCGCACTCGCCGCCTGAGCTCGGCGTGATCGAAGGAGAACCCGCTCCACCGGTCCTTCCACGTTGCCCACCCCCACGCGGAGAAGCGCGGCGACATGAACGCGTCATAGGGGTAGGAGTCGAGCGGCGCGCGGTCGAAGGGGTAGCGCAAGCCCGTGATCCCGGCCACCCGCTCGGCGTGCTCGTAGCGGGCCAGGGCGAGCCGCGCGTAGCGGTAGAACTCGGGCGCCACGCACACGTCCTCCTCGATCACGATCGCTTGTGCGTGCTCGCGGAAGATCTGGTCGAGCCCGCTCCGTATCGATGCGCTCAGGCCGAGGTTGTGCTTGCGCATGACCTTCACCGGCTCGACCCACTCGATCGCGTCGATCAGCTCGCGAACTTCAGCGACACCCTCGCGCGCGGATTCGTCGCGGGGTCCGTCGGCGAACACGTAGAGGCGCTCCACGCCGCTGTCGCGCAGGCACTCGAGGGTGCGCCGCAGCTGCGACGTGCGGCGGTAGGCGAACAGCGCCACCGGCACGTGCTCCATCGGCGACCCGGTTCCCACGGTCGGTCAGCCTAGCCGCGATCCGCGCCGGCGCCGCCGCGGCGCGTGGCGGGCGATCACGGTGACGCCGCGCGGCGGGGCAGCGCCTGAAGGAGCTCCGCGGGGATCGCCCGGGTGGCCACCAGAACGCCGAGGTAGATCGCCCCGGCGATCGCGGCCGCGGCGATGCTGGGGAGCCCGGGCACGAGCGCGACGGCCGCGGCGAGCGCGGCTCCGAGCAGCACCCGGCTCGGGACGCGCAGCGAGAAGCGGATGTCGGGGCGAGCGCGGTGGAGGGCTATGAAGGAGCCTCCAACGACGATGATCTCCGCGCTCGCGAACCCGATCGCGGCTCCGCGCGCGTCGAGCGCGGGGATGAGAGCGAGCGAGACGATCACGCTCACCGCGAGCCCGGTGGCGGCGATCACGAGCGATGCGCGGTGGAGATGCAGCGAGAGGAGCCCGTATTGCCATGCGGTGCCCACGAAGGTGTACGCGAGCACGATCGACTGGATCTGCAGCACCGACACGGTCGGCCCCGCGTTCCCGCCCGTGAGCAGCTGCACGATGAATCCCGCTCCGAACACGAGGCCGATGCCGAGGCCCACGCCGATGATCAGCGTGACCTCGACGAGCCGCTGGAGCACGTACTCGAGCCGGTCGCGGTCGTCGCGCGCGGCGCGCGAGAGGATCGGCAGCGTGGAACCCACCGTCAGAGATGGGATCGCCATGAGAACCGAGATCACCGTGAAGGAGGTCGCGTAGTAGCCGTTCTGAAGTGCGCTGGTGAGCAGCGACATGAGGATCACGGTGACGCGCAGGTAGACCGTGCCGATCACGACCGCCGCCGCGAACGGCAGCACCGCGCGCATCAGCACCACCCACTCCGACCACTCCCATGACGGGCGCATCGGGATCGTCCTGCGCACGAGCACGAGCGTGGCGCCGAGCACGATCACCGATACCGGCAGCAGCGCGATCAGAAACGGGAGCAGCCCGGCGCCGGCGAGCACGAGGATGACGATCGCGGTCACCGCGAGCACCTGGCGGAACAGTTCGAGCGCGCTCACCCAGCCGAGCCGCAGCTGCGCGGCGAGCGGCACGGCGAACCCGCCCTGGGCGACGGTTATGACCATCGCGAGGCCGGCGAACACGGTGCCGAGCAGGACCGTGCGGCCATATCCGGCGACGGCGGCGAAGGCCACGCCGAGCCCCACCCCGGCGCTCGTGAGAGCGAAGCGCAGACCGATCAGGTTGCGCATCATGCGGGTCCGACCCGTGCCCGAGCGGATCGCGAATTCGCGGACACCGATCTGGCCGAGCCCGACGTCGGTGACGCCCTGCACGACGGTGACGATCGAGATCACGATCACATAGCGGCCGTAGTCGCCGAACCGCAGATGGCGGATCAGCAGCGGCGCCGACACGAGGCTCAGCAGCACCCCGGTGATGTAGCCGGAGACGCGGATGATGCTGCCGCGGATCGCCGCGGGCCCCGCCGCGGGCGTGTCGAGCAGGTCTCGTTCGAGCTCGGCGACTTCGGCCTGCTGCTCGTCTGATGCCATGCTGCGCAGATCCTCCCCGTCGTGGCGGCGTTTCGCTCGAGGGAGGCTAGGAGGTCTCCGCGACCGCCTATCATCCTGCGCGTGGACGCCCTGTCGCGCAAGCGCATCCTCGTGACCGGCGGATCAGGCTTTCTCGGCTCCAAGGTGCTCGAGCGCCTCGCGGAGCATGACGTCGAGGAGATCGTCGCGCCGCGTTCATCCCAGTACGACCTGCGCGAGCGCGATGCGATCCGCGAGGCGCTGAACGACGCTCGCCCCGACGTGGTCGTGCACCTTGCGGCGGTGGTGGGCGGCATCGGCGCGAACATGGCGACGCCGGGCCAGTTCTTCTACGACAACGCGATCATGGGCATCCAGCTGATCGAGGAGTCGCGGCTCGCCGGCGTCGGGCGCTTCGTGTGCGTGGGCACCGTGTGCGCGTACCCCAAGCACGCGCCCGTGCCCTTCAGCGAGGACGACCTCTGGAACGGCTATCCGGAGGAGACCAACGCCCCGTATGGCCTGGCCAAGAAGATGCTGCTCGTGCAGCTGCAGGCGTATCGCCAGCAGTACGGCTTCGAGGGTGTGTACCTGCTTCCGGTGAACCTGTACGGACCGGGTGACAACTTCGACGAGCGCACCTCGCACGTGATCCCGGCGCTGATCAAGAAGTGCTGCGAGGCGCTGGACGCGGGAAGCTGACTCGATCACCTGCTGGGGCACGGGCAAAGCGTCGCGTGAGTTCCTGTATGTGGACGACGCGGCCGAGGGGATCGCGCTGGCCGCCGCGCGTTACTCCGGCTCGGAGCCGGTGAACCTGGGTTCGGGCCAGGAGATAACGATCGCCGAGCTCACGGGCCTGATCGCGGAGCTCGTGGGCTTCCGGGGCGAGATCGTGTGGGACCGCGGCAAGCCCGACGGCCAGCCGCGGCGCTGGCTCGACACCTCGCGCGCGGAGCGCGAGTTCGGCTTCCGCGCGGGCACGGGCCTGCGCGACGGTCTCGAGCGCACGATCGAGTGGTACCGCACCCGCTTCGAGGGGCGCGCTGTGGGCGCAGGCCACATTCCCGCGCGCCAGGCTTAGTGACTGCGCGCGGCCGGGCCCGGTAGCGCCACGCCTGCCTGCGCTCGCGAGTCGCGCATGTGAGTCTTCGCGGCGCTACTCGCGCCACGCCCAGAGCATGCCGTATCCGTCATCTTTGTGCCAGATCGGCGCGCTGCTCAGCCGGGCTGCGCGCAGGGCCTGTTCGGCGGCCACCCGAGCGTCGGCGCCGGGACACATGTGGGGGTGGTACTCGAACACGAGTGCGCGCGGGGGCTGCTGCTTGAAGCGCGAATCGAGCAGGATCTCCCACTCGCCGCCCTCTATGTCGATCTTGACCAGGTCGGCGGCCGACGCCTGGGCGAGCACGTCGCACATGGGCACACGGATCGTGGGGATGCTGGGCGTGGCGCCTTCTGCGAGCACGAACGACTCCATCGCGCGGCCCGCGGCGAGCTCGACCTCGCCGTCGTGGGCGCCGGCGGCGGCGCACACGGCGCTCCAGCGCGACGCGAGCCCGTTGAGCTCGATGGTGCGCCGCAGCACCTCGTAGTTGCCGGGATCGGCCTCGTAGCCCACGATCGCGGCGGACGGCCATTGCGACGCGGCGAACACGCCGAACAGTCCGATGTTGGCTCCGAGATCGAGCACGCGCTCGCACGCGCCGATCGCGGCGCGGACCTCGGGCGGCGGGATGTAGTCGCCGCGGTAGAAGATCTCGGCGAGCGTTGCGCTGTCGTTTGCGGCGTGACGGATCGCCACCCGCAGGCCGCTGCGGCGAAGCGTGTAGATGCGCGCGTCCCGGGGGCGGACCATCTCGCGCGCGAAGAACGACGGCGATTGGCGAACGATGCGCGCGCACAGCAGGCGCGCGGTGAGAGGCATCACGAGCCGCCTGCCACCGAGCCAGCGGAGCGCCGCGTAGGCGCGCCGGCGGATCGAGCTCACGTGCGCGCCGGCCTTCCCTGGGCCCGGCGCACGAGCTTCACGAGGTAGCGCAGCGGAGCGGCGCCCGGCTCGAGCGCGACGAACGCTTCTGTTTTTGCGCGCAGGTGCCGGGCGGAGCGCGGCCGGCGCAAGCCGCCCGGGGTGAGCACGTGCGTGACGTTTGCGGGGGTGTGCATGTAGCGGTCGAGCCGGCCCGCGAGCTCGCGGTTGCGCAGAGCCTCGGGCCCCTCCCAGTCGGTGCCGGTGCGCTTGGCCACGTGCCCGTAGTCGTGGTTCTGGTGGATCGCGGTGACGCTCGGCGTGATGTCGATCAGGGGGATCGAGAGCTCGAGCGCGCGCCCGATCATCCAGTTGTCCCAGCCGGGCCTGCCGACCGCGAAGGCGGGCAGCCCGAAGTCGGTGGAGCGGGGGTAGACAAAGTAGTCGCTCCCGCGGCCCTGGTCGAGCGTGCCGTGGACGTGCGCCCACGACGCGAGCGTGTCGCGCTCCGCGGCGAAGTCGATCGGCCGGGTGATGTCACAGTTCCAGCGCTGGCCGATCGCGAGGAGCGGCTCACGCGGGAGCCGCCGGAGCGCGGCGGGGAAGTCGGGGAGAAGGATGATGTCGGCGTTGACGTAGCAGAGCAGCTCGCCTGAGCCGCGGCGCGCGGCCTCGCTGAACGCCCAGTTGAGCAGGGGCGTGCCGAACTCGTTGAGCGCGGGTTCGCCCACGTGGGTGACGCCGAACTCCTGCGCGGCCTCGGCCACGCCGGGGTCCTCGCCCATCAGCAGCACCTCCACCTCGGGCGCGAGCGCGGCCCAGCTGGCGAGCGCGTTGCGCTGGATCAGCGACACGTGCGGGTCGGTGAATCCCTTGGGGAGTGAGAAGACGGTGAGAAACGGCATCGGTCGGGGCGGGCGCACACGATAACGAGCGCCCCGCGCGTCACCCCGGATGCCCGCTGTGCTGGTCCGCTCCGCCGATCGCCCGCGCGGCGGAGATCTGGGCGAGCGTTACCTCGCGCATGTCGGCGTCTTCGCGAAGGCGGCTGTACCACTCGACGGTGCGCTCGAGCCCGTCCTCGAGACCCATCGGCGCGCGCCAGCCGAGCAGCTCGCGGGCCCGCGAGGAGTCGAGCATCAGCCGGGCGGTCTCGCGCGGCTGGCGCTCGTTCACGAGCTCCCACCGAAGCGGCTCGGGCCACAGCTCGGCGGTGCGCCGCACGATCCATTCGACGGTGCGCAGCTCGTGCTCGGAGGGGCCGAAGTTCCAGCCGCAGGCGAGCTCGGGCGAGCGCCACAGCGACTGCGCGAGCACGAGATAGCCGCTGAGCGGGTTGAGCACGTGCTGCCAGGGCCTGATCGCGGCAGGGTTGCGCACGAGCAGCTTCTCGCCGGCGAGCGCGGCGCGCATGATGTCGGGCAGCAGCCGGTCCTCGCCCCAGTCGCCGCCGCCGATCGCGTTGCCGGCGCGCGCGGAGGCGAGACGAGGGCCGTCGGGCGCGCTGAAGAAGGAGCTGCGGTAGGCGGCCGTGAGCAGCTCGGCGCAGGCCTTCGAGCTCGCGTACGGGTCGCGTCCGCCGAGGCGGTCGTTCTCGCGATAGCCCCACTCCCACTCGCGGTCCTCGTAGCACTTGTCGGAGGTCACGTTGACGATCACGCGCACTCCGGCGCCGCGCGTGCGCACGGCGTCGAGCACGTTGACGGTGCCCATCACGTTGGTCTCATACGTCTCGCGGGGCTCCGCGAGCGAGCGGCGCACGAGCGGCTGGGCCGCCATGTGGATCACGACCTCGGGCTGTGCGGCCGCGAGCGCGCCGGCCACGGCTTGGTGGTCGCGCACGTCGCCTTCGACCGCGCGCATGCCCTCGCCCACGTGCGCGAGCTCGTACAGCGAGGGCGTGGACGGCGCGGGCCGGGAGAAGCCGGTGAGCTCTGCGCCCAGCGACTGCAGCCACAGCGCGAGCCACGCGCCCTTGAACCCGGTGTGGCCGGTGAGGAAGACGCGGCGCCCGCGCCAGAACGAGGCGTCTACGCGCCCGTCGGGCGCGCCGCTCGGCTCGGCGTGGGCGCCCGCGCCGGCGCTCACGGCGCTAGGCCCATACGCGCCACGGCGCGTGTCCGGAGGACCACAGCTGCTCGAGCTGGTTGCGGTCGCGCACGGTGTCCATCGCCTGCCAGAACCCCTCGTGGCGGAACGAGCCGAGCTGGCCGTCGCGGGCGAGCGCCTGCATCGGCTGCTGCTCCCACACGGTGCTGTCGTCCTCGATGTAGCGCCCGACGTCGGGTGAGAGCACGAAGAAGCCGCCGTTCATCCAGCCGCCGTCGCCGGGCGGCTTCTCGTTGAACTCGCGCACCAGCGAACCGTCGAGGTCGAGCGCGGCGAAGCGTCCGGGCGGCTGCACGGCGGTGACGGTGGCGTGCCGGCCCTCGCTGCGGTGGAAGCTGATCAGCGCGGTGATGTCGACGTCGCCCACGCCGTCGCCGTAGGTGAGGCAGAAGTCCTCGCCGGCGACATACGGCAGCACGCGCTTGAGCCGCCCGCCGGTCATCGTGAGCTCGCCGGTGTCGATCAGCGTGACGCGCCAGGGCTCGGTCTCGGAGCGGTGCACCTCCATCTTCCCGCCGGCGAGGTCGAACGACACGTCGCACGTGTGCAGGTAGTAGTTGGCGAAGTACTCCTTGATCAGGTAGCCCTTGTACCCGAGGCAGATCACGAAGTCGTCGATTCCGTGGGCGGAGTAGATCTTCATGATGTGCCACAGCATCGGTTTGCCGCCGATCTCGACCATGGGCTTGGGACGCACCGCGGTCTCCTCGCTGAGGCGCGAGCCGAAACCGCCGGCGAGGATCACCGCCTTCACGGCGCAGCAGGTTAGTTGACCGCGCACGGCCGCAGCCAGCTAGCCTCGCGGGCATGCGGGTGGGCGAGGCGGGGTTCTGGTGGCGCTCGATCGGAGGCCCGCCGCAGCCGCGCGCGCCGCTCGAGCGGCCGGCGCAGGCCGACGTTGCGATCGTGGGCGCGGGCTTACACGGGCCTGTGGACCGCGTACTACCTCAAGCGCGCGCAGCCCGGCGCTCGAGATCGTCGTGCTCGAGCGCGAGTTCGCGGGTTTCGGCGCGTCGGGGCGCAACGGCGGCTGGGTGTCGGGGTTCTTCGCGGGAGCGCCGGGGGTATGCGGGCGCGCGAGCGCAGGGCCGCGCGCTGCACCGCGCGATGTTCGAGACCGTCGACGAGGTGGGCGCGGTGCTCGAAGCGGAGCGCATCGACGCGGACTTCCTGAAGGCCGGCCAGCTGAGCGTGGCGCTCGATGCGGCTCAGGCGCAGCGCCTGCGCGAGCACGTGTGGTGAGCGCCCGCGGCGTAGGCGTCGCGCCCGAGGACCTGCGCGAGCTCGACGCGCCGAGAGCTGGCCGGCCGCTTGCGCGTGGCGCGAGCGCAGCGCCGCGTCGTTCACGCCGCACGTCGCGCGCATGCACCCCGCGAAGCTCGTGCGCGGCCTCGCGGGCGCGGTGGAGCGTCTGGGCGTGCGATCTACGAGCGCACGGCGGTGCAGCGAGATCCGCCCGCACGCGGCGGTGACGGCGGCGGGCGTGGTGGGTGCGCGCTGGGTTGTGCGCGCGACGGAGGGCTACACCGCGGAGCTGCGCGGCCTGCGCCGCGCGCTGCTGCCGCTGAACAGCTCGATGATCGTCACCGAGCCGCTCGCGGCGGATGTGTGGGAGGAGATCGGCTGGGAGCGCAGCGAGCTGCTGGAGGACGCGGCGAACGTGTACGTGTACCTGCAGCGCACGGCGGACGGCCGCATCGCGATCGGCGGCCGCGGCGTGCCCTACCGCTACGCGTCGGGCACCGGCGGCGCGGGCTACACGGCGCCGTCCACGGTGGCGAGCCTGCGGGCGAAGCTCGGCGAGATGTTCCCGGCGGCGGCGGGCGCGGAGATCGCGCACGCGTGGTCGGGGGTGCTCGGCGTGCCGCGCGACTGGGCGGTGAGCGTGCGCGCGGATGAGCGCACGGGCGTCGCGTGGGCGGGCGGCTACGTGGGGCTGGGCGTGGCCAGCGCGAACCTCGCGGGGCGCATCCTGCGCGACCTGCTGCTGGGCGAGCACAGCGACCTGACGGCGCTCGCGTGGGTGGGCCGCAAGCCGCGGCGATGGGAGCCCGAGCCGCTGCGCTGGACGGCGGTGCGGGGCGTGTATGCGCTGTACCGCCGCGCCGACAGGATCGAGGCGCACAGCGCCAAGCCCTCGAGGCTCGCGCGCGCGGCCGACCTGATCTCGGGCCGGCGCTGAGAGTGGCCGAAGGTGCCTGCTCCCGCGCCGTGCGGGCGGCCTACCCGGCGGCGCGGGCCCGCGGCTTCACGGCGCCGTAGCGGCGCCAGTGGCGCTCGGGGATGTCGTCGGGATCCTTGTACCAGTACCAGCGGCACGGGTCCTTGGCGTAGTCGTCGGGCGGGTCGCACGGGTACAGCGGATAGCCCGACCACTGGATCGGCAGCGACTCGTTCATGAAGCTGCAGTGGGTGCAGTACAGGGGGAAGCCCTTGCGGTCGAAGGACCAGTCGTGCGCCTCGCGCGTGACGCCTCCGCCCGGCAGGCCCTCGTAGGCGCCATTGCGCACGAGCCGCTGCCCGGAGCCGCAGGGATTCATCGAGAACGTGACCTTCTCGTGGTCCTCGGTGATCGTGAAGCTTCCGGGGTTTGGGCCCACGCCGGAGCACGAGTGGGCGCGCCAGGTCGCGGCGAGCAGGCCCACGAGCTCGCGCCTGTCGAGCTCGCTGATGGCGCGGTGGTGGCGGCGCCAGCCGCGCTGCATGCTGTGCTCCCACGCCTGCGCCACGCCGTCGTCGCCGAGCTTGTCCTGTATGTAGGAGACGAGGTCGAGCACCCCGGAGGCCATGAGGTCGTGCAGCATCTGCCACTCGTGCTTCATCTCCGAGCACAGCCGCCGCGCCTCCTCCACGTCGCCGGCGTCGAGCGCCTCGATCGCGCGGTCCATGGTGGGCCGCGAGAGCTGGGAGAGCTCGTCCTCTGAGAACCACCGGTCTGTCATCGTTCCCTCCTTCGATGGTGGACGGGCAGCAATTGTGACCCACGAGCGGCGGGCGCTGGTGACGGGGGCGGCGCGCGGGATCGGCGCGGCGATCGCGCAGCGGCTCACGCAGGACGGGCTCGACGTGGTCACGCTGGACCTGCGCGGCGAGTGCGACATCACGCTCGACGTGGCCAACGACGCGTTCCCGCCACTCGAGGACATAGACGTGTGCGTGGCGAACGCGGGCATCACCACCACGATCGCGCCGGCGCACAGGATGACCCCGGAGCAGTGGCAGCGCGACATCGACGTGAACCTCACCGGCGCGTTCCGCACGGTGCAGGCGTGCATCGGCGGCATGCGCGAGCGCCGCGGCGGCCGCGTGGTGGTGATCTCGAGCGTGGCGGCGCTGGGCGGCCTGCCCGGACAGGTGGCGTACGCGGCGTCGAAGGCGGGCCAGCTCGGCATGGTGCGCACGCTCGCGAGCGAGAACGCGTCGCGCGGAATCACGGTCAACGCGATCCTCCCGGGGCTGGTGGGCACCGAGCAGGTGCTGGCGATGCCGCAGGAGATCCGCGAGCGCACGCTCGCGATGACCCCGAGCGGGCGCCTGGTGGAGCCGAGCGAGATCGCGGCGGCGGTGTCGTTCCTGGCGAGCGAGGACGCGGCGCAGATAACGGGCCAGGTGATCGCGGTGGACGGCGGCGCGTCGCTCACGCAGCTGTCGCTCGGCACCGAGCGGCGCTGACGGCGCCGCGGCCTTCGTCTCAGCGCTCGCGCACGGAGACGGTGTTGGAGTTGCCGGCTGCGTACGGGTAGGCGGCCTCGGCCTCGCAGTGAACGCGGAACTGGTAGGTGGCGGGGCCGGGGAAGCGGAAGCGGTATTTGGCGCGGAACTGCCCGTGCGCTCGTGTGCGGATCACGTTGAACACGATCCACCGCCCGCGCGGCGCGCGCGCCTCGAGCACCAGCTGCTTGCCGCCGCGGGGGAGCGGCGCGCCGAGCAGACGACCGCGGAACGAGATCGAGCGCCCGACGCTCGCGACCCGTGGCCTGATGCTCAGCGACAGGCCTGCGTGCACCGCGAGCGTCAGCGCGGCGCTGGCCGCTGGCGCTCACGTCGCCGAGGTGAGCTCGGTAGGCGAAACGGATCGCGCGCGAGGACACGCCTCGCGGCAGGCGCACGGTGAAGCGCCCGTCGCCGTTGGTGCGCACGGGTGTCATCGCGAGCGTTGCGGCTCCGGTGTAGGAGGGCGTGGCGGAGACTTCCAGGAGCGCGCCCGCGATCGCGGCGCCGGCCACGTCGGTGAGACGCCCTTCGATCGTGAGCGCACGTCCGTAGCTGCTCGTGAGGCGCGCGCCTTTCGCACCCTTCCACGAGACCGCGAGCCTCGCGCCCGCGGACGCGTTGGCGCCGTTGGGCGCGCCGGGGAGCGCGCTGCCGGGCAATGCGGCTGCCGCACCGGCGCCCTGCGCGCCGCGGCTGCGAGCTGTTGGAGACTGTGATCGTGCGGTCGAGCACCGGGGCTGCGTTGCCCGCCGCGTCGGTCACGCTGACCACGAGATGGTGCGTGCCGTTCGCGATCGCGGCGGTGTCGAAGCCCACATCGGCTGACACCGACGCCTTGCACGGCTGCAGGTAGAGGAACGCCGGAAGCCCGTCGCCGCTCTGCCCCACGTCCTCGCAGCGCCCGCCGTTGTCGTCGATCAGCGTGCGTTGCACCACCGTGCCGTCGATCGAGAACACCGCCGCGTACACGCCCGAGCCGGGGTCGGCGGCGCTGAACAGCAGCGGGCTCGTCCCGCTCACCGAGGCCGTTTCCGCAAGCTCGCCGTGTACCGCGCTCACGCTCGGGGCAGCGGCCTGTTCGAGCGTGATGTCAGCAGCGAAGAGATATACGGCTGCGGCGTAGCCGTTGGGGTCGCCTTTGCCGGCTGAGCATTCATATGGTTCAGGTTCAGAAGGTCCGGCACACGAAACGTTGGCGAATAGCCGGGAGCCGAGATGTATCGACGGCACCGTCACTCGATTTGAGGCGGCCTGAGGTTGATTGACGTCGCCCTCGCTCGCGCATTTCAAAGTCGCGATACACGAGTCAAAGATGCTTCCCTGCGATGGAGCCGAAATCCAATACTGGTAAGTCGCATTCGCGGTCGCACCGCCCGCCGTGCTACCAGCACGGGTCAGAGCAGCGCCCACCGTCTGAGCGAAAGCCGGCGCTTCAAACGCCCAGCTCGCGCGATCCACATTGCTCAGATGCGTCGTCTGTTGTCCCAATGCCGCGATGAGCGCTCCGCCTTCGGTGCACGTGTTGCGCGCGTAGTCGTCGTACGCGCCGCCCGCCGCAACGCTCCCCACCCACCCATCCACTGGCGCAGGTTCGCCCGCGGGCGTCCTGCACGTGTACACGTGGTACCTGCCCGCGTGTGCGCTGCCCGCGAGCGCCTGCAGGGCGAGCACGACAATCGCGGCGGTGGTGAGGGTTCGCTTGAGCATCCGAGTGGTTGTCCTTGTGTGGGCCGCGCGACCCCCACCGATCTCGCGCGAGCCTCCGCCCGCAGCGCGTGGCAGATGCCGGGGGGCAATACGCGCTGGGGCAGAGACGCGCGAGCACTGCTTCCGTTGGGGGGCTCGCACATATCCATCGGCGCCCGCGCGCTCGTGCGAGCGCGGGCAATCCACCGATGTGCCGTGCGGGCTACTACGCAGCCGCCACAGCGCGCGCCCGCGAGAAGCTGAGCGGCAGGCTGTCGAGGCCGTAGATGCCCGAGATCGTGCCGTACTCAGGCGCAGCGTCGAGCCGCAGGTCCCTCACGTTCTCAGCCAGGAACTCGAGGCCCACGCGCATCTCGAGGCGCGCCAGGTTCGCGCCCAGGCAGTAGTGAACGCCCGCGCCGAACGTCAGCGCGCGGGCGCGGCCGCGCTCGGCTGTGATGTCGAACGCATCCGCGCCCCGCGCGCCGCGCTCGTCCGCCGCCAGGTCGCGGTTGCCCGTGTGCGCGCACACCATCACGATCGTGCCCTCCGGAAACTCCACGTCGCGGTACGTCGTGTCCTCCACCATGATCCGCGCCGTGAACGGCGTGATCGGCTCGTAGCGCAGCGCCTCCTCCACCGCCGCGTCCGCCAGCGACGGGTTCTCCACCAGCGCCGCCCACTGGTCCGGGTGTTCCGCCAGCAGGCGCATCGCGTGCGCCAGCTGGCTCTGGCTCGTGTCCACGCCGCCCACCAGCACGTTGAACACCAGGTTGATGCACTCCACGTCCGACAGCCGCTCGCCCTGCTCCTCCGCCTCGATCAGCCGCGAGATCAAATCGTCGCCCTGCGTCTGCCTGCGCTCGCGCACCAGCGACTCCGCGTACTCGTAGAACTCCGCCACCGCCCCGTCGATGCCCTCGCGCTCGTTCATCATGCTGCCCGCGTCGAACTGCTTCTGGATCCAGTTCGACCAGTGATGAAGCCGCGGCGCGTCCTCGAGCGGCGCGCCCATCACCTCCGCGATCACAAGCGACGGGTACGGCTTCGCAAACGCCTCCACGAACTCGCAGCTCACCCGCCCCTCCGCCGTGCCCGCCGCCTGCTCCAGCAGCCGCTCCATGAAGCGCCGCATCGCCGGCCTGTAGCGCTCCACCGCGCGCGGCGACAGAGCCGGGTTCACGAGGCTGCGCAGGCGCGTGTGGTCCGCGCCGTTGATGTGCAGGATGTTGCGCCGCATCTCCTCGTACAGCGGCCCCTCCGTGACCCCGAAGATCTCCGCGATCTTCATCCCCGGGAAGATCGCCGAGCGCGTTCGCAGGAAGAACTCCCCCGCGTCGCGGTCCAGCGTGATGTAGCCGTGCGGACCCTGCGCGAGCCACCCCTGCTCGCGCAGCGCGCTCATCGCCGCGTGGAAGCGCTCCCCGCGCAACGACTCGTCCGTATAGTCGAACGCAGGGAGCTCCAGCTCGCCGACGAGCGTCATCGCCGCCGTCCTCTATTTCCTCTTGGGGCTCACAGCCGCCTTCAGCCCCGCTCCCGGCGAGAACTTCGGCGCTTTCGACGCTTTGATCTTCACCCGCTCGCCCGTGCGCGGGTTCACGCCCTGGCGCGCCTTGCGGGCCACCACCGAGAACTTCCCGAACCCGGTGATGCTCACCTCGCCGCCTTTCTTCAGCGTCCTACCCACCGTGTCAACGAGCGAGTCGATCGCGCGCGCCGTGTCCACTTTGGACAGGCCGCTGTCCGCGGCCACCGCGTCGATCAGCTGCGACTTGTTCATGTGGAGGTCCTTTCGTTCACTGGGATCGCGCCTGCAGGCGCCGGAGAGCGCGCAGCGTACCGTGCAAGCTTCGTTCCCGGGTTGAGCAGCCCCTTCGGGTCAAACACGCTTTTGATCTGTTCGTGCAGCTCCAGCGCGCGCGGCTCCCACTGGCGCTCGAGCCGTCCGCGCTTCATCCAGCCCACGCCGTGCTCGCCCGCCACCGAGCCGCCGAGCTCCACCACCAGCTCGAAAAGCCGCTCGCCCACGGCCTCCGCCGCCTCCGTCTCCGCGTCGCTCGCCGGGTCCACCAGCACCGTCGCGTGCACGTTGCCCTCGCCGCCGTGGCCCCACGCGCAGGAACGAACGCCCTGCTCGCGCGCGATCAGCTCGAAGCGCTCGAGGCCCTCCGCGAGCCGCTCCAGCGGGAACACCACGTCCTCGCTCACCTTCGCGCCGCGCACCGACGTCACCGCCGGGTTGAAGCCGTCGCGCCAGCGCCACAGCGCCCGCGCGTCCTCGTGCTCGTGCAGCGCCACCGCGCCGCCCTCAAAGAGCTCCGCCAACGCCTCGCGCTGCGCGAGCGCCTCCGCGCGCGTCCCGTCGAGCTCCACGATCAGCGCGAAGCCCGCGTCCGCCGGAACCCCGCCGCCGTCCCGCGCCGCGCGCGGGTACGCCCCCGCGAGCATCGCGAGCGTCTCGCCGTCCGCGAAATCGAGCACCGACGGGCGCAGTCCCGCCGCGAACACCTCAGCGATCGCCGCGCAGCCCTCCGCGCGGCCGCGCATGAACGCAACCAGCGCCACCGCGCACTCCGGCGCCGGCAGCAGCCGCAGGCGCACAGCCGTGATCACGCCCAGCGTGCCCTCCGAGCCGATCAACAGGCTCTTCAGGTCGTAGCCCGCCACGTCCTTGCCCGCCCAGCCGCCCAGCTGCACCAGCTCGCCCGGCGCCAGCACCGCCTCGATCCCCGACACCCACGTGCCCGTCACGCCGTACTTCAGCGCGTGCGGGCCGCCCGCGTTCGTGGCCACGTTGCCGCCGATCTGCGAGGACTCAGCCGCGCCCGGGTCGGGCGCGAACATGAGCCCGTTCTCGCGCGCCAGGCGCTGCACGTCGCGGGTGCTCACGCCCGCCTCCGGCAGCATCCTCCACAGCGCCGGCTCGCAGCTCGCGCACCGTGCGCAGCCGCTCCAGCGAGCACACGACGCCGCCGTGCGTCGGCACAGCGCCGCCCGCCACGCCCGTGCCGCCGCCGCGCGGCACCAGCGGCACGTCGTGCTCGTAGCACCACCGCAGCACCGCCGCCACCTCCCGCGCGCTGCCCGGCAGCACCACCGCGTCCGCCCGCCCCTCCACGCCGCGCCTGCGCGCCTCGTCGCGGTTGTAGCGCGAGCCCGGCGGCGCATCCAGCGCGTGCTCCGAGCCCACCAGCCCGGAGAGCTCCCTGAGCAACACCGACGTGGACACCAAAGCGCAGGCTAGCGCTCCGGATAGCATTGAAGTGGCCATGGCGATCAGCGCCAAACCCTCCGAGCACGCGCAGGAGAAGAGCATCACCACGCTCTCCGGCGAGCCCGTGCGCGAGCTCTACACCGCCGCCGACCTGCCCGCGGGCGCCGGCGAGGGCGGCCCCGAGGACCCCATCGGGCTCCCCGGCGAGTTCCCCTACACGCGCGGCATCCACTCCTCCATGTACCGCGGGCGGCTGTGGACCATGCGCCAGTTCGCCGGCTTCGGCACCAGCGAGGAGACCAACGAGCGCTTCCGCTACCTGCTCGAGCACGGCCAGACCGGGCTGTCCACCGCCTTCGACATGCCCTCGCTCATGGGCCACGACTCCGACCACCCGCGCGCGCTCGGAGAGGTCGGCCGCGAGGGCACCGCCGTGGACACGCTCGACGACATGCAAACGCTCTTCTCCGGAATCGACCTCGGCGAGGTGTCCGTGTCGATGACCATCAACGCGCCCGCCGCCATCATGCTCGCCTTCTACGTGGTCGCCGCCGAGACCGACCCCGTGCACCCCACCTCGCCCGAGCGCCTGTCCGGCACCATCCAGGCCGACATCCTCAAGGAGTACATCGCTCAGAAGGAGTGGTGCTTCCCCATCGACCCCGCCATGCGCCTGTGCGGCGACATGATCGAGTGGTGCACGCGCCACATGCCGCGCTGGCACCCCATCTCGATCTCCGGCTACCACATCCGCGAGGCCGGCTCCACCGCCCAGCAGGAGCTCGCGTTCACGCTCAAGGACGGGCTCACCTACGTCGAGCAGGCGATCGAGCGCGGGCTCGACGTGGACGACTTCGCGCCGCGCCTGTCGTTCTTCTTCAACGCCCAGATCGACTTCTTCGAGGAGATCGCCAAGTACCGCGCCGCCAGGCGCATCTGGGCGAGGGAGATGCGCGACACCTTCGGCGCGCGCAACCCGCGCTCCATGCAGATGCGCTTCCACACGCAGACCGCCGGCGTCAGCCTCACCGCGCAGCAGCCGCTCAACAACATCGTGCGCACCGCCATCGAGGCGCTCGCCGCGGTGCTCGGCGGGACGCAGTCGCTGCACACCAACTCCTACGACGAGGCGCTCGCGCTGCCCACCGAGCGAGGCCGTCACCATCGCGCTGCGAACGCAGCAGATGATCGCGCACGAAACCGGCGCCGCCAGCACCGTCGACCCGCTCGGCGGCTCCTACCACGTGGAGGCGCTCACCGACGAGATGGAAGCGCGCTGCTACGAGTACTTCGAGAAGATCAACGCGCTCGGCGGGATGGTCGAGGCGGTCAAGCGCAACTACCCCCAGCGCGAGATCGCCGACGCCGCCTTCCAGCTGCAGCAGGCGATCGACGAGCGCCGGCGCCTCGTGGTCGGCGTCAACAGCTTCACCACAGGCGAGGAGGAGCCGATCCCCACGCTGCGCATCGACCCCGCGCTCGAGCGCAAGCAGATCGACCGCCTGCACGCCACGCGCGCGCGCCGCGACGGCGCCCAGGTCGAGCGCGCGCTTGCGGCGCTGCGCGAGCACGCCGCCCACCCCGAGCGCAACCTGATGGACCCGCTGATCGCCTGCGCCCGCGCGCACGCCTCCGAGGGCGAGATCGTCGAGGCCCTGCAGCAGGTCTTCGGAGATTATTCAGAGACGCCCGTGTTCTAGGTTCGAAACTCACACCCGCGCCGGGTGTCACGTCCTTGTGAGCCTGCGCATCCGTCGAACCCAGCATCTAGCATCAACCTTCCCCGCAGCCGCCGCAACCGCATGACGAGCACTCAAGCACGCAACGCCGCACGGCTATCGCTCTGCTGCGGCGCCGCAGCGCTGGCGCTCGCCGCGCTCCCCGCCCGCTCCTTCGCGGCCACCGCTCCCAACTGCGTGCCCGGCGTGCTCGACCGCTCCTCGGTGCTGCCCGGCACCGGCCTCTCGGTGTCGCCGCTGCCCGGCGCCTACGACGCTCCGCCCGCCTCGCAGATCAGCATCCTCGGCGCGCCCGCCGCCAACCTCAGCGCCGTCAAGGTCAGCGGCAGCCAGAGCGGGCCGCACGCCGGGCGCCTCGAGCCCTTCTCGCAGGGCGACGGCGCGAGCTTCGTCCCCTCCGCCCCCTTCCAGGCCGGCGAGCGCGTGAGCGTGAGCGGCGTCGTGAAGCTCCCCACCGGCCCCAAGGCGTTCTCCTACAGCTTCGTCGTGGAGCACCAGATCGTGTTCGGCTTCAGGCCGCACGTGCCCTCCGGCCGCGAAGCCGACACCGTGCAGCACTACGTCTCGCGCCCCGAAGTGCAGCCGCCCGCGATCCAGCTGAGCGCGCGCTCCGCCGAAGCCGCGCCCGGCTACATCTTCGTCACCGCCGTGCGCGGGCCCGCCCAGTTCGGCCCGATGATCTTCGACGAAGCCGGCAACGTCGTGTGGTTCGAGCCGGTGCCCAACGGCATGCAGGCCAGCAACCTGCAGGTGCAGCTCCTGGGCTCGCAGCCCGTGCTCACGTGGTGGCAGGGCGGCGTCCCCGAAGAGGGCTTCGGCATGGGCGAAGACGTGATCGCCAACAGCGCCTACCGCATCGTCGGGCACGTGCACGCGGAGAACGGGCTCAAAGCCGACCTGCACGACTTCGCGCTCACCAGCCCCAGCACCGCGCTCGTCACCTTCTTCAACCCGATGCAGTGCGACCTCGCTGCCGTGCACGGGCCGAGCTCCTCCGCGGTCACCGACTCGGGCTTCCAGGAAATCGACCTGCTCACCGGGCTCGTGCGACGCCAGTGGGACGCGCTCGACCACATTGCGCTCGAAGCCTCCTACAGCTCGCCCTCCTACGCCAACGAACACTGGCCCTTCGACTACTTCCACATCAACTCGCTCGACCTCGCCGGCGGCGGCACGCTGCTGATCTCCGCGCGCAACACCTCCGCGCTGTACGAACTCGACCCCGCCAACGGCAAGGTGCGCCGCTCGATCGGCGGCAAGCACTCCTCGATACCGCTCTCGCCCGGCACCGCCACCGCCTACCAGCACGACGCCACGCTGCTGCCCAACGGCACCATCTCGATCTTCGACAACGGCGGCTATCCCGCGGTGCACCAGCAGTCGCGCGGGATCGTGGTCTCCCTCAACGGCCCCTCCGGCGCCTGGGTGGTCGCGCAGTACGTGCACCCGCACGCGCTGCTCGCCGGCAGCGAGGGCAACATCCAGGTGCTCGAAAACGGCGACGCCTTCATCGGCTGGGGCGAAGAGCCGTACTTCTCCGAGTTCAACGACTCCGGGCGGCTGCTCCTCGACGGGCGCCTCGCCGGCCGCTACCAGTCCTACCGCGCGTACCGCTTCCCGTGGGCCGGCGCGCCCGCCGAACGCCCCGCGATCGCCTCGATCGCGCCCAAGCACGGCGGCCCCGTGACCGTGTACGCCAGCTGGAACGGCGACACGCGCACCGTCACCTGGAAGCTGTTCGCCGGCAGCTCGGCGCGCGCGCTCTCACCCGTCGCCGCCGCCACGCGCACCGGCTTCGAGACCGCCATCAAGGCGCCCGCGCGCTACCGCTACGTCGACGTGCAGGCGATCGACGCCTCCGGGCAGCTGCTCGCGACCTCCGCGGTCGCGCGAAGCGTGGTCAAGTAAGAAAGATTTTGTTAGTCTCAGATCTGTGCCGACGGGGGGCTAGAGATGAGTAGCAGCGCAAGTCCGGAGCGCAGCGCGCGCTACCGGCCCCTACCCACGGGCATGCACGGGCTCGATCCCGAGGTGGTGCAGCGCGACCAGCGCGACCGGCTGCGCAACGCGCTGATCGAGCTGATCGCCGAGAAGGGGTATCCGGCGGTGCGCATCCTCGACCTCACCAAGCTCGCGCGCGTCTCCCAGCCCACGTTCTACTCGCTGTTCACCGACAAGGAGGACCTGTTCGTCAGCACGCTCGACGAGATCTCCGAGCAGACCTTCAAAGCCGTGCTCGGCGCGTACGGCCGGCGGGACGCGCGGGGAAGCCGGCTCCTGACCGGGGTGCGCGCGTTCGCGCACCTCGCCGCCGCGCAGCCGCAGGCGATCTCGCTGCTCGTGCTCGGCGCGTTCGGAGCCGGGCCCACCTCCATCGAGCACTCCGCGCGCTCGCTCGACATGCTCGAGGCGCGCTTCAAGGTCAACCGTGTCGGCGACCCCACCGGAGGCTCCGGCGACCTCACGATCAAGCTGATCCTCGGCGGCCTGCGCGAGGTGTTCGCCGCGCGCCTCGTGCGCGGCGAAGGCGACGCGCTGCCGGCGCTCGCCGACCAGCTCGCGGCGTGGTGCGGCACCTATCAGCCGCACGCCCCCGGCGAGCTGCTGCTGCCCGCGCGCGACCCCAAGAGCGCCGCCGAGCGGCCCGTGTCCGAGCGCGCGCTGCAGGCCAGCAGGCGGCTGCCCAGCGGACGCAGCGACATGCCGCGCGAGGAGGTCGTGAAAAGCCAGCAGGAGCGGATCGTCGACGCGACCGCCGCGATCGTCGCCGAGAAGGGGCTCTCGGGGCTCACGATCCCCGAGATCGCGCGGCGCGCCAACGTGTCCAACAAGACCTTCTACGAGATCTACCGGTCCAAGCACAACGCGTTCCTCGGCGCGCAGAAGATCGGCATGCTGCAGGCGCTGCGGATCGCCTCCGACGCCTACGAGGAGCGCATGCCCGACTGGCCGCGCGCGATCGTCGGCGGCATCAGCGCGCTCGTCGACTACATCGCCTCCGAGCCCGACCTCGCGCACCTGAGCATCGTGGACACGTTCGGCGCGAGCCCCGAAACGATCGCAACGCGCGAACAGATCCTGCGGGGCTTCGGCGCCTACGTCGACGCCGGCCACGACTTCGTGCCAAACGGCCACGAAGCGCCGCCGATCGCCGCCGAGGCCGTCGTCGGAGGCTGCTTCCAGGTGCTGCACCACTTCGTCACGGCCCAGCGCAACGCCGAGCTGCCGGCCGCCGCGCCGCAGCTCGCATACCTCGCGCTCGTTCCCTTCCTGGGGCCCGAGAAGGCCGCCGAGGCCGCGCTGCGCGGGCCCTAGGCGGGTCGAGCGACCTCGGCCTGAGTCGAGGCGGGGACCGACCGCGCGAGGATCTGGCCGGACCACCCTCGAACCTCGAACGTCCCACAACGCGAGAACCCTTGGGCCTCGTACCAGCCGACCAGGCTGGGCGCCTCGGCCCAGCAATCGACGCGTAGCATCGTGGCGGAACGCTCGCGAGCGATGCGCTCGGCAATCGCGACCAGCTCACTCCCCAGCCCTTGCCCGGCGTGAGCGCGGGAAGTGAGCACCAGCTCGATGTATAGCTCGGGAGCCGTAGCGCTTGGGAGGTAGCTGGGCGCTGCGCCCACGGCGAGGACCCCGACCACTCGGTCCTCAAGTTCAAGCACGTACAGCTCCGACCCCGTTGCTGTCCGATGCACACGGGCTCGCCAGTCGTCGGTCTGGGATGGTCGCTCGCTGCCCCACTGACCAACCTGACCCCGGGCGACCATCCACTCGACGGCTTCGTCGAATAGCCCGAGGATCGCGTCCTCGTCCTCGGGGCCGCCGCGACGAGTCGCAAGGTTCAGCACGGAGGCGACTCTAGCCGCGACCACCGTCCGGCCCTCAAAGCGGTGCAGCTGGCGAAGTAGGCGTGGCGAGGTTCGCTGGTCGTTTCGCCAGACCCCGCTAGGCGGGCCCGGGGGGCTCACAGCGCCGCGCGGACCGCGAGCCGCGCAGCGCGAGCCCGGTCCCGGGCCGAGCCTAGGCGCGCTCCGGCTCCCCGAGTTGCGCGCCGTGCAGCCCGCTTGCCGGGCGCTCGCGCGCCGCCCACCACTCGTTGAGCACGTCGAGCGCTCCGCCGATGATGCCCTCCCTGAAGGAGTTCGTGTCGTTCAGCCGCGGCAGCGGATCCGCCGGCACGTCCGTCTCGAGGAACGCGCACAGCGGCTCCCAGCCTTCCGCCGGGTCCCACACCAGCAGGCGGTCGGCGGGCACCGCCTTCTTGACCGACTCGTTCCAGCGTTCCATCACCCCGATCAGGCCCGCGTCGGTGTGCGTCTCGCCCGCCAGCGCGCCAGTGTCCTCGTTCCAGCTCATCGCGCGCATCAGGTCCAGGTAGCGCCGCCACAGCGGGTCGAGCACCCCCCGCGCGGAGCTCACGTGGTGGATCACCGAGTCGCCGTGGAAGATGCCCCACACCGTGCCGCGCATGCTGCGCGCCCAGTCCTCGCCCGGGCGCACGCTGAGCAGCACCTTCGCCTCGGGGTAGTAGTCCATCAGCTCGCGGTAGAAGCGCGCGGAGGGCCAGTCGACGGTCGACTGCGCGTCGCCGAAGATCTCCTCCCAGTCCGCGTCGCCTTCCCAGGCGCGTTCCCACAGCGGGAGGCCCTTCTCGAGGTCGATCAGCAGGTCGCGCATGTGGTAGCAGGGACAGAAGCCCAGCTGTTCGAGCGCGAACATCTGGGTGGTCGTTGCCGTGCGCATCAGTCCGGCGCCAATGAGTTTCATGAGAGCTCTTTCATGAGGTAGCGAACGTTGTCGTTTCTATCACGCACCCTGTGAGGGCGCGTCAAATCACCCTAAGAATTCGATTACGCGCAACGATCCCGCGCGCATACGCGCAACAACCCGCGCGCGCGTCAATCGTCGCGCACCGCCAGGACGATCTTGCCCGTGGCACGGCGCTCGTCGAGCATGTGAAGCGCGCCCGCCGCGTCCTCGAGCGGGAAGCTCGCGCCCACCAGCGGGCGCACGAACCCCTGGTCCACCATGCGGTTCACCGCCGCGCCGATCTCGCGGTTCAGATCGGGCTTGCCCATCACGTACGCGCCCCAGCCCGCGCCCACCACCTCGGTGTTGCCGAGCAGCAGCCTGTTCACCCGCACCTCCGGGATCGAGCCGCCGGTGAAGCCCACCACGATCACGCGGCCGTCCTCACGCAGCGAGCGCAGGCTGTCGGTGAATCGGTCGCCGCCCACCGGGTCGAGCACCACGTCCACGCCGCCACCCGAGCGCTCCTTCACCTCGTCCTTCCATGAGTCGCCGAGCAGCACCGTCTCGTCCGCCCCCGCGCGCTCCGCCACCTCCGCCTTCTCCGCGCTCGAGACGAGCGCGATCGTGCGCGCGCCGAGCGCCTTCGCCACCTGTATCGAGGCGGTGCCGACGCCGCCCGCGGCGCCGTGCACGAGCACCGTCTCGCCCGCCTTCAGGCGGCCGCGCAGCGCGAGCGCGAAGTACGCGGTGTGGTAATTGAGGACCAGCCCCGCGCCCTGCGCGAAGTCGAGCTCGCCCGACAGCGGGAACGTGAAGAACTCCGGCGCCACCGCCGTCTCCGCGAAACCGCCCAGCGCACAGAACGCCGCCACCCTGTCGCCCGCCTTCACCGCCGCCCCCTGCGGCGCGCTGCGCACGATGCCGCCCACCTCGCTGCCCGGCACGAACGGCAGCGGCGGTTTCATCTGGTACTGGCCGCGCGTCTGCAGCAGCTCCGGGAACGACACCCCCGCGCTGTGCACCTCCACCAGCACGCCCGAGCCCGGCGTGAGCATGTGCGACGGCTCCGGATCCGCCAGCTCCACCAGCTCGAGCGCCGTATCCGGGCCCGTCTCCGCGACGATCTGGATGGCTCGCATCGCGGGGATTATGCTCGCTCGGCGCCGCGCGCAGCCGCGCGCCTCAGTCGACGAGCAGCACCGCCTTGCCCGCGATGCGCCGCTCGAGCAGCGCGCGGATCGCCTCCGGCGCCTCGCGCCAGGACGCTTCGAGGTCCACGGAGCAGTCGAGCCGCGACTGCGCCACCAGCCCCGCGAGCCGGCCGAGGTCGCGCGAGCCCGAGCGTTCGAAGGCGAGCTGCGTGAACAGCAGCATGCCGTGCAGGCGCGCGCCGGAAGCCCGCCCGAAGAACGCGCGCGCGGGGAACTGCACCGGCGAGGGGTCACTCGAGGCGAACGACACGATCACGCCGAACGGCGCCACCCGCTGGATCGCCGCGCCGAGCGACGCGCCGCCCACCCCCTCGACGATGCCGTGGAACTCCTCGCCCTCGGGCTCGAGCCGCGCGATCACCTCGTCCGCGCCGAGCTCGCGCAGGCCGCGCGCGCGCTCGGGGCTCGAGGAGACGCCCGTGACGTGCGCGCCCGCGAGCTTCGCGAGCTGCACCGCGAAGCGCCCCACGCCGCCGCTCGCGCCCGTCACGAGCACCCTGCGCTCGACCACGGGGCCGATCAGATCGAGCGCCTTCAATGCCGTGAGCCCAGCCACCGGCAGCGTCGCGGCCTGCGCGTCGGAGACCTCCTGCGGCAACACCGCGAGCAGCTGCGTCTCCACCGCCGCGAGCTGCGCCCACGCGCCGCGGTTCACGAGCCCCACCACCCGCGCGCCCGCCTTCGGGCCGCTGCCGTCGGGCGCCTCGCGCTCCACCACGCCGGCCACGTCCCAGCCGGTGAGCTCCCCGTCGCGCATGCCCTGAAGGCGGCTGCTCTCGCCGCGGTTGAGCGAGAACGCTCGCACGCGCACGAGCGCCTGCGAGGAGAGCGGCTGCGGCTCCGGCACCTCGCGCAGCGCCACGTTGCCCGCGGCCCCCGGCGACGCGGTCAGCGCGAGCATCAGCTCTCGTAGCGCGCGAGCGTGAAGCCGGCGCGCCGCGCGTCGGCGCGGCTCCATGCGAGCGCGGCCATCGCCGCCGACACCAGCAGCACCGACGGCCACGCGCCGATCGCGAGCGCGAGCACGTGCGAGAGCGCGAACGCCGCAAGGCCCGCGCCGCCCAGCGCCAGCGCGGTGCGCGCGCCGCAGCGCCGCCACCACGCGTGCGCGCACCACAGCCCGCCCGCCGCGAGCACCACGCCGCCGAGCGGCCGCGAGCCGCTCGCGACCGCCACCGCGTAGCCCGCGAGCAGCGACCCGGCCGCCACCGGCGCGGTGGGGATCTCGCGCATCGCCATCGCCGCCGAGCTTAGCGCCCGCTCACGCCCGCCTGCGCCGCGCGAGCGCCGCGCGCGGGCGCGAGCCCATACAGTCCCCGCCGATGCCGGACGCGGCCCGCCCGCTCTACCTCCGCCACCCCTCGGGCCTCGAGCACGACCCGCGGGTGCACATGCCGCACCACCCCGACACGCCCGAGCGGCTGCTCGCGATCGAGGGTGCGCTCGCCGCCGAGGACTGGCTCGGTTGGGACGTGCGCGAGGCGCCCGCCGCGGAGGAGTCGCGCCTCGAGCTCGTGCACGACCGCACGCTCGTGCGCCGCATCAGGGCGATGTCGCTGGCGGGCGGCGGCGCGATCGACCCCGACACGTTCGTCGGCGAGCCCTCCTACCGCGCCGCGCTGCACGCCGCCGGCGGCGCGTGCGAGCTCGCGCGCGCGCTGCTCGCGGGCGAGCGCCCGCTCGGCTTCAGCGCGATGCGCCCCTCGGGGCACCACGCGGAACCCGCCCGCGCGATGGGCTTCTGCCTGTTCAACAACGTCGCGGTCGCCGCCGAGTACGCGATCCGCGAGCTCGGCGTGCAGCGCGTGTTCATCCTCGACTGGGACGTGCACCACGGCAACGGCACCGCGGAGGCGTTCCGCACGCGAAACGACGTGCTGTTCGCGAGCATCCACCAGGGCGGCATCTACCCCGGCACCGGCGCGCTCGGCGACGCCGGCTCCGGGCCCGGAGAGGGATACACGATCAACCTGCCCGTGCCCGCGGGCTCCGAGGAGGAGCTGTGGCTGTCGCTCGTCGAGCACATCGTCGTTCCCGCGGCCCAGGAGTTCGCGCCCGAGCTCGTGCTCGTCTCCGCGGGCTTCGACGCGCACCGCGAAGACCCGCTCGCCGACTGCCGTCTCGAGACCTCCTCGTTCGCCGAGATCGCGCGCCACGTGCGCGACCTCGCGCGCCGCTGCCGAGCGCCGCTCGGGCTCGTGCTCGAGGGCGGATACGCGCCGCACGCGCTCGCGCAGAGCGTGATCGCCACGCTCACCGCGCTGGCCGGCGAGGAGCCCGCGAGCTCAGCCGCGCCCGAGCAGCTGCTCACCTCGCGCGCCGCAGCCCACGTGGGCCACTACTGGGAGCTGTAGCCGCGCGCGCCACGGCACCGGTGGCCCCCCGCGCGCGCCGCCCCGCGCGGCTTTCCCCTGGGCCGCATGTGTGGGAAATACGGATGATCCGAACGGCGGGGGCGCGTACCGTAGCCTCCGCGCCTACGCCGCCGTCCACCCGGGAGCCAGCTTGCAGCACCGTTCTGAGGACCCATCACACAGCGCGCTCTCGTGGCGCGACGCCGCGCGAGACGCTACCGTCCCGGACATGGACGGGCCGCAGGGCACTTACGGCGAGGACGCTGCCGCCGACGGCGCGATCCGCATCGTGCTCGCGGACGACCACGCGGTGGTGCGCAGCGGGTTGCGCATGCTGCTCGACAGCGAGGAGGGCCTCGAGGTGGTGGCCGAGGCCAGCGACGTGGACAGCGCCCGCCGCTACGTGCGCGGGCACCATCCGCACGTGCTCGTGCTCGACCTCAACATGCCCGGCGGCTCGAGCCTCGAGGCCATACCGGTGATCCGCTCGGAGTCGCCCGAAACGCAGATCGTGGTGCTCACGATGCAACAGGAGCCCGCGTTCGCGCGCGAGGCGCTCGGGGCGGGCGCGATCGGCTACGTGCTCAAGGAGGCCGCCGACGACGAGCTCGTCGAAGCGGTGCGCCGCGCGTCCGCGGGCGAGAGCTACCTGAACCCGCGCCTCGGCGCGCGCATCGCGTCCGAGCCCCCGCCGGGGCCGCCCGACGACCTCTCCGAGCGCGAGGTGGACGTGCTGCGCCTGATCGCGCTCGGCCACACCAACGCGGAGATCGCCGAGCAGCTCTACCTGTCTGTGCGCACGGTGGAGACGCACCGCTCGCACATCCAGCAGAAGCTGCGCCTGTCCTCGCGCGCCGAGCTGGTCAACTACGCGCTCGAGCGCGGGCTGATCGGCACGCCGGGCGACCACCCCGGCTGACCCGGGCGCTCAGGCGTCGTCCTCGTGCGTGCGCGGCAGCACCACGAGCGAGCAGCGCGCGTGGCGCTCGAGGTAGTCGGAGGTGCTCCCCAGCACGAGACGCCGCACGGGGCCGTAGTTGCGCGATCCCACCACCAGCAGATCCATTTCCCCGCCGAAGCTCGCGAGCTCCTCGCCGGCCAGCCCGTACACCGCCCGCCCCTCGACGCCGGGCAGCGCCGCGATCCGCTCCTCGGCCTGCTTGACCATCACGTCCACCGTGTCGCCCATCGCGGGCGGCACGATGCCGGTGAACGCGTAGCTCGGGATCGAGACCACCTCGAGCGCGTGCACGCTCGCACGCGTGGGCTTCGCGATGTCCTGGGCGGCGGCGAGTGCGGCGACGCTCTCGGGGGAGCCGTCGTAGCCGACGCCGATCTTCGCGAGCGGCAGCGGGTGCTCGCTGTAGCCGCGCGCCGCGATCGCGACCGCGCAGGGAGCTCCGTTGAGCGCGCCGCGCGAGTCGTCTCCGAGCATCGCGCGGCCGAACGCGCCGTACCGGCAGCTGCCGACCACGATCAGGTCCGCCCCCCGCTCCTCGGCCTCCTGGTGAAGCCCGCGGCCGGGGCTGGCCGCGACGACGCTCACGAGCTCGGCGCCGTCGGCGCCGCCGTCGGCGCCCTCGCGCTTGAGCAGTTCGGTGGAGCGCGCGCGCTCCGCGTCGAGCGCGCCGGGCGTCGCCGCGTGCAGCGGGTGCAGCCCGCCCTCGCGCACGTTCACGAGCGTGAGCTGCGCGCCCTTTGCGGCGAGGCGCGAGGCGAGCGCGATCGCGTCGCGGCCGCCCCAGTTACCGTCTATACCCACCAGTACGTTCTCGAACATGTTCACATCTCTCCGCTCGGGTGCGCCACGATGCTAGTGAACGATGAGCTCTAGCCCCGACCCGCTGTCCCAGAGCGAGCTCGAAGGGCTGCACGCCTACTGGCGCGCGGCCAACTATCTGTCGGTCGGGCAGATCTACCTGCTGGCGAACCCGCTGCTGCGCGAGCCGCTGCGCATCGAGCACACCAAGCCGCGGCTGCTCGGCCACTGGGGCACCACGCCCGGGCTGAACTTCGTGTACGCGCACATGAACCGGGTGATCCGCCTGCGCGACCTCGACGCGATCTTCATCGCGGGCCCCGGCCACGGCGGCCCGGGCGTGGTCGCCAACGTGTACCTGGAGGGCACCTACCGCGAGATCTACCCGCGCGTGGGCTTCGACGAGGAGGGCCTGCGCCGCCTGTTCCGCCAGTTCTCGTTCCCCGGCGGGATACCCAGCCACGCGGCGCCGGAGACGCCCGGCTCGATCCACGAGGGCGGCGAGCTCGGCTACTCGCTCTCGCACGCGTACGGCGCGGTGTTCGACTCGCCGGACCTGCTCGCGTGCTGCGTGGTGGGCGACGGCGAGGCGGAAACGGGCCCGCTCGCGACGAGCTGGCACTCCAACAAGTTCCTCGACCCGGCGCGCGACGGCGCGGTGCTGCCGATCCTTCACCTCAACGGCTACAAGATCGCGAGCCCCACGGTGCTCGCGCGCATCCCCGGCGAGGAGCTGCGCGCGCTGTTCGAAGGCTACGGCTACGCGCCGCGCTTCGTGGAGGGCTCGGAGCCCGAGGAGATGCACCAGCTGATGGCGGCCACGCTCGACGAGGTGATGGAGGAGATCGAGCGGATCCAGGCGCAGGCGCGCACGCACGGCGCCTCCGAGCGGCCGCGCTGGCCGATGATCGTGCTGCGCACGCCCAAGGGGTGGACGGGGCCGAAGGAGGTGGACGGCCTGCCCGCCGAGGGGTCCTTCCGCTCGCACCAGGTCCCGCTCGCGGACCTCGCCGGCAACCCGCACCACCTCGTGCAGCTCGAGGAGTGGATGCGCTCCTACCGCCCCGAGGAGCTGTTCGAGCAGAGCGGTGCGCCGCTTGCAGAGCTGCGGGCGCTCGCGCCGCTCGGCGAGCGGCGCATGGGCTCGAACCCGCACGCCAACGGCGGCCTGTTGCTGCGCGACCTCGAGCTGCCGGACTTCCGCGGCTACGCGGTGGAGGTGCCCGAGCCGACGGCGAGCACGAGCGAACCCACACGCGTGCTGGGCGGCTTCCTGCGCGACGTGATGGAGCGCAACGCGGACCGCTTTCGCGTGATGGGCCCCGACGAGACCGCCTCGAACCGCCTCGGCGCGCTGTTCGAGGCCACCGGCCGCACGTGGGAGGCCGAGCTGCGCCCCGACGACGAGGGCCTCGCGCGCGACGGCCGAGTGATGGAGATCCTCTCCGAGCACACCTGCCAGGGCTGGCTCGAGGGCTACCTGCTGACCGGCAGGCACGGGCTGTTCAACAGCTACGAGGCGTTCATACACATCGTCGACTCGATGTTCAACCAGCACGCGAAGTGGCTCGAGGTCACGCGCGAGCTCGCCTGGCGCCGGCCGGTGGCGTCGCTCAACTACCTGCTCTCCTCGCACGTTTGGCGCCAGGACCACAACGGCTTCTCACACCAGGACCCGGGCTTCATCGACCAGGTGGTCAACAAGCGCGCGACCGTGGTGCGCGTGTACCTGCCGCCGGACGCCAACTGCCTGCTGTCGGTGGCCGACCACTGCCTGCGCTCCCGCAACTACGTGAACGTGATCGTGGCGGGCAAGCAGCCGGCGCTGAACTACCTGACGATGGAGCAGGCGGTGGCGCACTGCACGCGCGGGATCGGGATCTTCGAGGCGTTCTCCAACGACGACGGCGAGCCCGACGTGGTGCTCGGATGCGCCGGCGACGTGCCCACCGTCGAGTGCGTGGCGGCGGCGGCGATCCTGCGCGAACAGCTGCCCGAGTTGCGCGTGCGCGTGGTCAACGTGGTCGACCTGATGCGTCTGCAGCCCGAGCAGGAGCACCCGCACGGGCTCTCGGACGCGGAATTCGACTCGCTGTTCACGGCGGCGCAGCCGGTGATCTTCGCCTACCACGGCTACCCGTGGCTGATCCACCGCCTCACCTACCGGCGCACCAACCACGCGAACCTGCACGTGCGCGGCTACAAGGAGCGCGGCACCACCACCACGCCGTTCGACATGGTGATGCTCAACGACCTCGACCGCTTCCACCTGGTGATCGACGTGGTCGATCGCGTGCCGGGGCTCGGCGAGCGCGCGGCGCACCTGCGCCAGCACATGAGCGACGAGCGCATCAGCCACCGCGCGTACACGCGCGAGCACGGCATCGACCCGCCGGAGCTGACCGGCTGGCGATGGCCGCCCCAGCTCGCCGGCCATCCGGGGCACAGCGATTCGTAGCTCGGCCGGGCGGGCGATCGGGCGACACCGCCCCCGCCGGCGCCGGGAGCATACCCTCAGGCCGTGCGAGTACTCGTCGTCAACGCGGGCTCCAGCAGCCTGAAGCTGTCGCTGCTGGGCGAGGGCGACGCGACGCTCGCCCATGAGGAGCTCGACTCGCCGCGCGCGCAGGTGGAGCGCGGCGCGCTCGAGCGCGCGCTCTCAGGCGAGCTCGGACGCGCGGACGCGGTGGGCCACCGCGTGGTGCACGGCGGCACGCGCTTCCGCGAGGCGGTGGCGCTCGACGCGGGCGTGCGCGCGGCGCTCGGCGAGCTCGGCGAGCTCGCGCCGCTTCACCAGCGCAAGTCGCTCGCGGCGATCGACGCGGTCGGCGAGGCGCTCCCAGGCGTGCCCGCGGTGGCGTGCTTCGACACGGCCTTCCACGCGACGCTGCCGCCGGCGGCCGCCGAGTACGCGCTGCCGCGCGAGTGGCGCGAGCGCTGGCAGCTGCGCCGCTACGGCTTCCACGGCCTCTCCCACGGCTGGGTCGCGCGTCGCGTGCCGCAGCTGCTCGGGGCGGGCGCGGACGCGCTGCGCATCGTCAGCTGCCACCTCGGCGCGGGCGCATCGCTGTGCGCGATCGCGGGCGGGCGCTCGCTCGACACCACGATGGGCTTCACGCCGCTCGAGGGCCTCGTGATGGCCACGCGCTCGGGCAGCGTGGACCCGGGCCTGTTGCTGTGGCTGCTCGAAGGAGGGCGCGTGGGCGCGCAGGAGCTGGGCGAGGCGCTCGAGCACCGCTCGGGGCTGCTCGGCATCGCGGGCAGCGCGGACATGCGCGAGGTGGAGCGGCGCGCGCGCTCGGGCGACGGGGACGCGCAGCTGGCGCTCGAGGTGTACGTGCACAGGCTCGCGGCGGGCGTCGCCGCGATGGCCGCGGCGCTCGGCGGCATCGACGCGCTCGCGTTCACCGGCGGCGTGGGCGAGCGCTCGCACGAGGTGCGCGCCCGCGCGGCCGCGCACCTCGCGTTCCTCGGCGTGGCGCTCGACGAGCAGCTGAGCGTGCGCGGCGAGGGCGACCGGGAGATCGGCGCCGCGGGCGCGCAGGTCAGGACGGTCGTGCTTGCGGCGCGAGAGGACCTGGAGATTGCGCGCCAGGTGCGGCACGTGCTCGCTTGATCAGCCGGTCCACGCCGAGCGTGCACACGCCGAGGCTCACGACCGCCGCGGTGACGATCGCGGTGGCGAGCGTGGCCGAGAACAGGTGCTCGGAGAGGCCGATCGAGGCGACGGCCGCGGGCACGCCGAGCTGCGCGGTCGCCGCGAGCCCGGCGGCGGGCGGGCGATGCAGCAGGCCGGCGGCGAGTACGTGAATGAGCACGTTGAGCGCCGCGAGCACGCCCGCGAGCGCGAGCAGCGAAGAGCTCGCGAACAGGCCGCCGAGGTCGAGCCGCGCGCCGAGCACCACGAAGTAGAGCGGGATGAAGAAGCCGTCGGCGACGCCGCGGATCTGCGTGGAAAGGCGTTTGGGCCCGCCGACCAGCGCGACCATCAGCCCCGCGCCGAATCCCGCGATGAGGATGCTGGTGCCGCTGCGCTGCGCGATCCACGCGAGCACGAACAGCACGAGCAGCGCGAGCCGCAGGTCGAGCGCCCAGTGGCGCCGCTTGGAGAGGGCGCGCACGCGGCGCACCCACGCGCGCCCCTCGAGCGACCGCACCACGGCGAGCAGCGCGAGCACCGCACCGGCGACGAGCGCGGCGCCGAGCGCCGCGTGGCCGACGCGCCCCGGCTGCAGCACGATCGGCACCGCGAGGATCGTGACCACGTCGGCGATCGTGACCTGCGCCATCACGACGAGCGCGTCTTGCGAGACGATGCCGGCCTCCTGCATCGCGGGCAGCAGCACCGCCGCGGATCCGGAGGCGAGCAGCACCGCGTACACGGCCGCGTGGCCCGAGCCCGCGACCGCCGCCGCGAGTAGCCCGGCGGGCACCGCGAGCAGCGCCACGAGCGCGGCGAGCGCGCCGCCGGCGCGCATCGAGGCGATGAGCCGGGGGTCGCGCAGCGGCAGGTGCATGCCCACGGTCAGCATCAGCATCGCGAAGCCGATTTCGGCGAGGAACGAGATCGTGGCGCCGGCGGGGTGCACGGCGGCGAGCACCGACGGTCCCACGAGGATGCCGGCGAGGATCTCGCCGATCACGATCGGCACGAAGATGCGCGCGCCGAGCCCCAGCAGTGGCCCGCAGAGGCCCGCGAGCCCGATCGCCACGAGCGTGGAGAAGCTCATGGCGCCACCGTACGCGCTGGCGGCGGCGAGCGCACCTGCCCGCCGCGCTCAGGCCGCGAGCGGCGCGGCGCCCGAGCGCCCGGAGCGCGCGCCCAGCTCGCGCAGCTCGCCTGCGCGCAGCTCGAGCACACGGTCGAAGCCGCGCGAGAGCGCGTCGACGTCGTGCGTGATCACGAGGACTCCACGGCTGCGCCCGCTCGTGCGCGCGTACGCGAGCATCCTGTCCAGCACGCGCCGCGCGAGCGCGCGGTCGAGGTGCGCGGTGGGCTCGTCGAGCACGATGAAGCGCGCGGGCGAGAGCAGCGCGCGGGCGAACGCGAGGCGCCTGCGCTGCCCGCCCGAGAGCAGCTCGCCGTCCTGCCCCACGAGCGTGCCGAGGCCCTGCGGGAGGCTCGCGACGAGCCCGTCGAGCTCGACGGCGGCGAGCGCACGCATGAGCAGCTCGGGGGTCGCGTCGCGGCGCGCGAGCAGCAGGTTCTCGCGGACGCTGGTGTTGAACAGGTGGCAGTCCTGCGCGCACAGCGCGACGGCGGCGCGCACGTCGGCCTGGGCGAGCTCGCGCACGTCTGCGCCGTCGAGCGTCACGCACCCGGACTGCGGGTCGCGGAAGCGCACGAGCAGCTCCGCGATCGTGCTCTTGCCGGCGCCGCTCGGGCCGCACAGCGCCACGCGCTCGCCCTCGTTCAGCGCCAGCGACGCGGACAGCAGCACGGGCGGCTCGCCGGCGTAGGCGAAGCTCACGCGCTCGAGCGCGAGCGCGCCCTCGCCTCGAGCACGGGCGGGCAGCGCGCGGGGGTGCGGCGGGTCTGAGACCTCGGGAGCGCGCTCGCCGAGCTCGTGCAGGCGCGAGGCGGCGGTGGAGCACGCGCGCAGCCGCCGCGCGGCCTCGCCGAGCGTGAGCACGCCGTCGTAGGCGGCGAGCGTGAGCAGCACGAGCGCGGCGAGCAGCACGCCGCTGAGCGCGCCCGAGCGCACCGCGGGGATGCCCGCGAGCAGCACCGCGAGGACGCCCGCGCCGGCGAGCACGGAGCCCGCCGCGGAGGCGGCGGCGCTCGCGAGCGCGTCGCCGCGGACGATGCGCGCGAGGCGCGCGTCGCTGTCCGCGAGGCGGCGCTCGTACTCGCGCGAGCGGCCCGCGAGCGCGAGCTCGGCGGCGCCGTCGATGCCCTCCACGAGCTCGCTCGCGAGGCGCGCGCGAGCGGGAGCCTGGCGGCGCGCGGAGCGCGCGGCGGCGGCGGCGCTGAGCGTGGGCAGCGCGAGCGCGGTGAGCGCGAGCGAGGCGAGCAGCGCGATCCCCGCGGCGGGCAGCATCAGCCAGGCGGCGAGCGACGCGCCGGCGATCACGAGCAGCGACACGAGCGCGGGGATGAGCACGCGCGGGTACAGGTCCTGCAGCGTGTCCACGTCGGCCACGAAGCGGCTCAGCAGATCGCCGCTGTGGCGTTGAAGGCCGGCGGGCACGAGCGGCCACAGCGCGCGGTAGAAGCGCAGCCGCAGCCGCGCGAGCTGGCGCAGCGCGAGATCGTGCGAGGAGAGCCGCTCGGCGTAGCGCGCGAGCGCGCGCGTGATCCCGAACGCGCGCACCGCAACGATGGCGCCCATCAGCGCGAGCACCTCGGGGCGCTGCGCGGCGCGCGAGATCAGGTAGCCGGAGGTCGCGAGCAGCGCGATCGCTGCGCCGGCGGCGAGCGCCGCGAAGGCGACGGAGCGGGCGAGGCGCGTGCGCTCGGAGCGCGGCGCGCCGGCCGCGAGCGCGATGGCGCTGCGCGCACTCACGCGCCCACCCCGCTGAGCGCCGGCGGCGCGGCGGGGGGCGCGGCGCGCTCCGGCGCGGGCGGGCGCGCGTCGGCGACGAGCGTGCCCTCGCGCAGCGCGTAGGTGCGCTGCGCGATGCGCGCGAGCAGCGGATGGTGCACGATCAGGAGCGTGGTGCGCCCGCGCGCGAGGCGCTCGATCGTCGCGCCGAGGCCGGCGCGCGGCGTCCTCGTCGAGGTGCGCGCTGGGCTCGTCGAGCACGAGCAGCGCCCGGCGGGCGAGCAGCGCGCGAGCGAGCGCGATGCGCTGTGCCTGGCCGGCGGACAGGCGCCGCGCGCCCTCGCCGACGCGGGTGCGAAGGCCGTGCGGCAGCGCGGCCACGAACTCCTGCGCGCCCGCGTCGCGCACCGCCGCCTCGATCGCCTCTGTGCTCGCGCGCGGCTCGTACAGCGCGACGTTCTCGGCGACGGTGCCGCCGAACAGCGTGGGGCTCTGCGGCACCCACGCGACCTGCGCGCGCCACGCCTCGCGATCGAGCTCGCGCAGGTCCCGCTCGCCGCAGCTCACGCGCCCGGAGGTGGGGTCGGCGAGGCCCAGCACGAGCCTCGCGAGCGTGCTCTTCCCGGACCCGCTCGGGCCCACGAGCGCCGTCACCTTGCCGGGCTCGAGCTCGAGATCCACGTGCTCGAGGGCGGGCCGCTCGCGTCCGGGATAGGCGAGGCTGACCGCCTCGAGACGTACCGGCGCGAGGGCGGGGCTCGGGGGGCCGGGCGTGGCGGCACGCGCGGGCGCGGGCCGGCGCTCCTCCTCGAGCGATTCGGTGATCCGCTCGAACGCGCCGCCGGCGTCGGCGCTCGCGTGGAACTGCGCGCCGAGCCCGCGCAGCGGCGCGTACAGCTCGGGCGCGAGCAGCAGCACGGTGAGGCCCGCCTGCAGGTGAAGCGAGCCGCGCACGAGCTGGATGCCGATCGTGGCCGCCACGAGCGCGGTGCCGAGCATCGCGCACAGCTCGAGCACGAGCGCGGAGAGGAACGCGATCCGCAGCGTGCCGAGCGTCTCCGCGCGGTAGCTCTCGCCGACGCGCTCGAGCGTGTCCTCCTGCGCGCGCTCGCGGCCGAACGCGCGCAGCGTGGCGAGGCCCTGGACGACGTCGAGGAAGTGCGCTCCGAGCAGCCCCAGCGCGCGCCAGCGCGCGCGCGCCTGCGCCTGCGCGCCCTTGCCGATCAGCACCATGAACAGGATCAGGACCGGGATCGTGAAGGCGAGGATGCCCGCGCTCACGGGGTCGATCGCGGCGTCGTAGGCGAGCACCGCGAGCGGCACGGTCGCGGCCAGCACGAGCTGCGGCAGGTAGCCCGCGAAGTAGCTCTCGAGCGAGTCCACGCCCTGCACCGCGGTGGAGGCGAGCTCGCCCGTGCGAAGGCCGCGGGGGCGGCGCTCGGGGCCGGTCACGAGCAGCCGCCGCGCGAGCCGGCCGCGCACGTCGGACATCACGCGCGCCGCGCCGAGCCTGCCCGACAGCTCGAAGCCCGCGCCGGCGAGGGCGCGCGCGCAGAGCACCAGCGCGAGCGCGATCAGCGACCTCTGCAGCGAGGCGGCGCTCGCGTGGCGCATCACCGCGCTCGAGATCACGTACGCGAGCAGCGCGGCCTGCGCGAGGACGAGCGCCGCGGAGCACACCCCGAGCGCGCCCGCCAGCGCGAGGTGCACGCGCGCAGGCCGGCTGTGCGCGAGCAGCCTGCGGTCCACAGGCGCCGCCATCGCGCTACCGCGCGCGCCGGCTCTCGAGCACGGCGAGCGGCGTGGGCGTGCCCTCGAAGTCCTCGCGCCCGAGCCGGTGGCGGAAGACCCAGTAGCTCCAGCCCTGGTAGAGCAGCACGAGCGGCACGCAGATCGCCGCCACCACCGTCATCACGGTCTGGGTGTAGTGGCTGGACGACGCCGCGACGAGCGACAGGTCGTATGCGTGGCTGGTGGTCGAGGGCAGCGCGTTGGGGAAGAGGCTCACGAACAGGCTCACGAACAGCAGCGCGATCGCGCCCGCGCTGAGCGCGAACGCGCGACCGTCGCGCCTGCGCGCGAGCATCGCGGGCACGGCGCACGCGAGCGCCACCGCGCCCGCGGCGAGGATCGCGGCGGACACCTTCACGCCGCCCGAGTCCTGGTCGAGCGTGGTCCACAAGAGGAAGCCCGCGAGCAGCGCCGCGGCCGCGGCGGACGCCGGCAGCGCGATCCTGCGCGCGCGCTCGACCATCTCGCCGCGCGTGCGCAGCGTGAGGAACACCGCGCCGTGCGCGAGGAACAGCGAGAGCGTCACGAGGCCGCCCAGCAGCGCGTAGGGGTGCAGCAGATCCCATATCGACGCGGTGACGTTGTGCGCGGCGTTCATCGCCACGCCGTGCACGAGGTCGGCGAAGCCGACGCCCCACAGGAGCGCCGCGAGGAAGCTGCCGATCACGGCGGTCCACTCCCACGTGGCGCGCCAGCGCGAGCCCTCCTCCTTGCCCCAGAACTCGAACGACACGCCGCGCGCGATCAGCGCGGCGAGGATCAGGAAGAGCGCGAGATAGAAGCCCGAGAAGAGGCTCGCGTACCACCCGGGGAACGCCGCGAAGGTGGCGCCGCCCGCGGTCAGCAGCCACACCTCGTTGCCGTCCCACACGGGGCCGATCGTGTGGATGATGAGGCGCTTCTCGGTGCGGTCGCGCCCGAGCGCGCGCAGCAGCATGCCCACGCCGAAGTCGAAGCCCTCGAGGATGAAGTAGCCCACCCACAGCACTCCGATGAGCAGGAACCACAGCGTCTGCAGGAAGTTGGGGTCGTGATGCATCGCGGCGGGCGCTCCTCTCTCAGTAGCTCAGCACCAGGTCGGAGCTCGGCTGGGGCAGGCCGCCGGACTCCCCCGTGGCGGGCCGCTCCTCTTCGGGGCCCTCGGCCATGTCTTTGAGGAACAGCCGCCCGCCGATCAGCAGCAGCACGCCGTACAGCAGCGTGTAGCCCACGAGCGAGATCACGATCGAGCTCGAGCTCACGAGCGGCGAGTTGGCGTCGCTCGTCTTGAGCAGCCCGTACACCACCCACGGCTGGCGCCCCATCTCGGTGAACACCCAGCCGGTGAGGTTCGCGAGCGGCGGCAGGAACGCGCCGAGAACCGCGGCGCGCAGGAACCAGCGCCTGCGCTCGAGCACGCCGCGCCGCGCGAGCAGCAGCCCGAGCAGCGGGATCAGCACGAGCAGCACGCCGGCGCCGGCCATCAGGCGGAAGGTCCAGTAGGTCACGCCGAGGATCGGCACGTAGTCGCCGGGGCCGTACTTGGCCACGTCTTCGCGCTGCAGCTGGTTGACGCCCTCGACCTTGCTGTTCCACGAGGCGTCGCCGAGGATCGACAGCAGGTGCGGGATGCGGATGTCGGTGTTCAGGCGCTTGGGGAAGTGTTCGAAGGGGCCGACCGCGAAGATCGAGAGGCTCGCGCCCTTGGTGGTGTTGTAGAGCGCCTCGGCGGCCGCCATCTTCATCGGCTGCTGCTTCTCCATCAGCATCCCCTGGCCGTGGCCCGAGGCGCCCGTGAGCACCGCCGAGACGAGCACCAGCGGGAGCACGTTTCGCACCGAGCGCGCGTACACGGCGTTGCTGCGCCCGCGCAGCATGCCGAGCGCGGCGATCCCGAGCACCAGCATCCCGCCGGTGCAGAACGCGCCGAAGACCGTGTGCGGGAGCGCGAGCAGCACGGTCGAGTTGGTCAGCACCGCCCAGATGCTCTTCAGTTCGGCGCGGTGCGTGGCGTGGTTGATCACGTAGCCCACGGGGTGCTGCATCCACGAGTTGGCCGCGAGGATGAAGTACGCCGACAGCACGGTGCCGAACGCGGTCAGCCAGATCGTCGCGAGATGCACGCGCGGCGACAGGCGGTTCCAGCCGAACAGCCACAGCCCGATGAAGGTGGACTCGAGGAAGAACGCGCCGAGCCCCTCCATCGCGAGCGGCGGGCCGAAGATGTCGCCCACGTAGCGCGAGTACTGCGACCAGTTCATGCCGAACTGGAACTCCTGCACGATCCCGGTGACGACGCCGATCGCGAGCGAGATCAGCATGAACTTGCCCCAGAAGCGCGTCATGCGCAGGTACACCTCGTCGCCCGTGCGGTGCCAGCGCGTCTGGCAGTAGGCGACCCACGCGGCGAGGCCGATCGACATCGGCACGAAGATGAAGTGGAACACGGTCGTGACGCCGAACTGCAGGCGGGCGAGTTCGAGCGTGTTCATCCAGCGCAACTTACGTGTGCCGGCGGCGGCCGCAATCGTGGTTCTACGCGCGCAATGAGTGTGGAAAACTACTCACATCGGCCGCGCGGGCGTCGCGCGCGGGCTCACTCGCCGGCGAGGTCGCGGCGCGCGAACAGCGCGAGCGCGGCGGCGCCCGCGGCGGCGCCGATCGCGACCATCACTGCGGCCGCGAGGCCCTTGAACGGCTGCGCCGGCACCAGCCCCACCTGCGCGAACGGGGTGATTTCGACGAGCCAGCGCGGCGCTCCGAGGAGCGCGCCCACGAGGTTCCACAGGAACGCGACCGCGGCGAGGCCGTACGCGATGGCGGCGCTCGCGCGCGGCAGCGCGGCGTACGCGAGCGCGGCCACGCCGAGGAACAGCAGCGCCACCGGCATGCAGTTGGCGCCCGCCTCGAGCAGCCGCGGCAGCGACACCGCGACCCCCGACGCGGCCGCGCCGGCCCACGAGAGCAGCCCGGCGAGCAGCGAGAGGCCGGCGCACCCGGCGGCCGCGAGCACGAGGCGCCCGCCGAGCCAGCGCGTCCGGGAGACGGGCAGCGCGAACAGCGTCTCGAGCCGCTCGGCCGCCTCCTCGGCGCGCGCGGCGCCGACCTGCGCGCACGCGAACAGGCTCACCGCGAGCACGAAGAAGATGAACACGAACGCGATGTAGCCGGAGGGCGTGGCGATCGACCCCGAGCCGAGCCTCGCGATCTCGCGCCGGATGCTCGTGGAGATCCCCGCGGAGGATACGCTCGAGGAGACGGCGCCGAGCACGAGCGCGAACGCGGCCACGCTGCACGCCCACACGGCGAGGCCGCCGCGCTCGGCGCGCAGCGCCTGGGCGGTGGGCGAGGAGAGCAGCGCGAAGCGCGGCGGCGAGTCATCGCGCGGCGCGATCAGCCCCGTGCCGACGTCGCGGCGGGCGGACAGGCGCATCGCCAGCGCGAGCAGCAGCGCGCTCGCGACCGCGGGGAGCAGCAGCGCGAGCGGCCGCGGCCCCGCGAAGGGGCGCAGCTCCTCGGCCCAGCCGAGCGGCGTCGCCCAGCGCAGCCAGCCGGCCCCGGTCGCGGTGTCGGCGATCACGCGCAGCAGAAGCGAGACGCCCACGGTGGCGGTGCCCAGCTCGATCGCCACGCGCCGGGTGGGCGCGAGCTGGCTCGCGAGCGCGCCCACGCCCGCGAACACGGGCACCACGGACGCGGTGGCGAGCGCGAGGTACGCGGATTCGCCCGCGCCGAGCCCGCCCGCCACGAAGCCCGCGAGCTCCGCGAGCCACAGCACGGCGACGCCCGCTGCGACCGCGGCCATCGACCCGAGGAACGCGCCGCGGCGCCCGACGAGGCCCGCGAGCACGAGCTCGAGGCGCCCGGCGTCCTCCTCGGTGCGCAGCGCGCGAACCGCCGCGAGCACGCCGAACACCGCCGCGAGGATCGCGAGCGTGCCGCCCACCCGCCACGCGCTGTAGCCGCCCACGGTGGAGGCGTCGTAGGGGTAGCCGTAGAACAGCCGGATCGCGTCGTTGCCGGCGAAGCTGCGCACGAAGTCGAGCCGGTCGGAGAGCGTCGGATAGGCGTGGCGGTAGCCCACCGGCTGGATGTACGCGTACACGCCGAACAGGTACGCGAAGCCGATCGTGCGCACGCGCGCGTCGCGCAGCGCATGCCACGCGACCGCGCGCACGGCGCGCGCGTGGGCGCCGGCGGCCGCGCGCGGGTGCCCGCGCGGCGCGGCGGCGCTAGCCGCCGACACCGCCGTCGCCGGCGTCGTAGTGGTGCAGGAAGATTTCCTCGAGCGAGGGCTCGCGGCTCGAGAGCGCGATCACCGGATGGCCCGCGAGCGCCGCGATCAGCGGGCCGATGCTGCCCGTGACCTCGCAGCGCAGCGCGTTCGGCCCCGCCCCGCTGACCTGCACCCCCGGCAGGTCGCCGAGCGACGGCGCGGGCCCGTCGAAGGTGATCTCGACCGTCTGCGCGCCGAGGTGGCGCAGCTCCTCGAGCGTGCCCTCGTCCACGAGCCTTCCGCGGCGCAGGATGCCGACCCGGTCGCACAGCGCCTCGACCTCGCTGAGGATGTGCGATGAGAGAAACACGGTCTGGCCGCGCTTGCGCGCCTCCTGCACGGTCTCGCGGAACGCCACCTCCATCAACGGGTCGAGGCCGCTGGTGGGCTCGTCGAGGATCAGGAGCTCGGCGCGGCTCGCGAACGCGGCGATCAGCTGCACCTTCTGGCGGTTGCCCTTCGACAGCGCGCGCACCTTCTTGGAGGCTTCGAGCTGGAAGCGCCCGACCAACAGCTCGCGGTAGGCCGCGTCGACGCCGCCGCGCAGCCGCGCGAAGAACTCGAACGTCTCCGCGCCCGTGAGCGCGGGCCACAGGAACGGCTCGCCCGCCACGTACGCCACCCGCTCGTGCGCCGCGACGGGGTCGCGCCACGCGTCGATCCCGAACAGCTCGGCGCGTCCCGCGCTCGCGCGGTGCAGCCCCAAGAGGAGCCTGATCGTGGTGGTCTTGCCCGACCCGTTGGGCCCGAGATATCCGTACACCTCACCGGGCCGCACCTCGAGGTCGAGCGCTTCGAGCGCCACCGTGTCGCCGTAGCGCTTGGACAGGCCGTCGGCTCGGATCGCTGCGGCGCTCGAGGCGCTGGATGCCGGCATCCTGGGCAGGATGGCGATACGCGAAGACGGCTCACATCCGGGGTTCCACCGCAGCCGGCCCGGAGCCGCCCGAACCCGCGACGGGCGAGCTCGCCAATCCGTGCTTTCCCGCGCGCGATCAGAGTGTTAACCCGGTTACCCGGCGGGCGGCGCAGGTCTAGCTTGGTCCCATGCCCTCCCATCTGCACCTCGCTCACGCAGCCGAAGCGCCGGTCACCGACACCGCACGGGTGCGCGTGGTGCTCGCGGACGACCACCGGCTCGTGCGCCGCGGCCTGCGCCAGCTGCTCGAGCTCGAGAGCGGCCTCGAGGTGGTGGCGGAGGCGACCGATATCGGCAGCGCCGTCGAGTCGGTGCGCGGCGAGCGCCCGCACGTGCTGGTGCTCGACCTCGGCATGCCCGACGGCTCGAGCCTCGATGCGATCGCGCATGTCCGCAAGGTCTCGCCCGAGACCCAGATCGTGGTGCTGACGAGCGAGGACACGCCGATCTTCGTGCAGCGCGCGTTCGCGAAGGGCGCGCTCGGCTTCGTCACCAAGAACCTCGCCGATGGCGAGCTCGCCGACGCGATCCGCGCCGCCTCGCGCGGCGAGGAGTACGTGAGCCCGCCGGTGGCCGCGCGCCTCGAGGACCTGCGCCGCGGGCTGACCAACAGCCGGCTCACGCCGCGCGAGGTCGAGGTCCTGCGGCTGATCGCGCTCGGCTACACGAGCGTGGAGATCGCGCGGCGGCTGCACCTCTCGCCGCGCACCATCGAGACCCACCGGGCGCACATCTGCAGCAAGCTGGGCGCGAGCACGCGAGCGGACCTCGTGCGCTACGCGCTCGAGCGGCGGCTGATCGGCGCGTGACCCCCCCGCGCCCGCGCTGCGGCTAGCCTGCAGGGCGATGAGCACCCCGGCGAAGAGCGACGAGAGGCTTCGCGTGCTGATCGCGGGCGGCGGCGTGGCGGCGCTCGAGGCCGCGCTCGGCCTGCACGAGCTCGCGGGCGAACGCGTGCAGACCACGGTGCTCGCGCCCAACGCCGAGTTCTCCTACCGGCCGCTGTCGGTGCGCGAGCCGTTCGCGTACACCGCCGCGAGCCACTACCCGCTCGAGCCGATCGTGAGCCGGGCCGGCGCGCGGCTCCTCGCGGGAGAGCTCGCGTGGGTGGACGCCGGCGCGCGCGCCGCCCACACCGGCGAGGGCGCGCAGATCGACTACGACGCGCTGATCGTGGCGCTCGGAGCGATCGCACGGCCCCGCTACGAGCACGTCATCACGATCGACGACAGTCGCATGGACGAGACGCTGCACGGCCTGCTGCAGGACATCGAGGGCGGCTACACGCGCAGCCTCGCGTTCGTCTCACCGCCGCGCATGCCATGGCAGCTGCCGATGTACGAGCTCGCGCTGATGACCGCCGTGCGCGCGTACGACTCGGCCGCGGATCTGAAGATCACGATCGTCACGCCCGAGGACAGCCCGCTCGCGATCTTCGGCGAGGCGGCGAGCGACGCGGTCGCGCAGCTGCTCGCGCGCCGCGGCATCGAGGTGCTCACCTCCGCATACGCCGAGATCCCCCGCGCCAAAGAGATCGTGCTGAGCCCCGGCGACCGCCGCGTGAGCGCCGACCGGATCGTGGCGCTGCCTGAGCTCTACGGCCCGCAGGTGCGCGGGCTGGCGCTCACCGAACACGGCTTCATCAGGGTGGACGCGCAAATGCAGGTGCCGGACGCGGGGCCCGTGTATGCGGCGGGCGACGCGGTTGACTTCCCGGTCAAGCACGGCGGCCTCGCGGCCGAGCAGGCGGACGTGGCGGCGGAGCACGTGGCGGCGCTCGCTGGCGCCGACGTCGCGCCGGGCTCGTTCACGCCGGTGATCCACGGGATGCTGCTCACCGGCGACGCGCCGCTCTATCTCACCGCGCGGATCACCGGCGGCCAGGGCTTCAGCTCGGAGGTGAGCGGCACTCCCCCGCCCTCGGCGGCCGGCAAGATCGCCGCGAAGTACCTCGCGCCGTGCCTCGAAGAGCTCGACCGCGGCGCGGGCGGCGCGGGCGGCGTGCAGAGCGCCGAGCGGTGAGCGCCGCGCCCGCGGTGGCGCTGTTCGCGCCGAACCCGGTGCTCACGGTCACGCTCGAGCGCGAGAACGAGGAGCGCGAGAGCATCCACTTCCACGCGGGCGGGCAGGGCGTGTGGGTCGCGAGCATGGTGCGCGAGATGGGCGCCACGCCGGTGCTGTGCGGGCTGATCGGCGGCGAGCCCGGCGAACTGCTGCGCGAGCTGGTGCTGAAGGCGGCGGGCCCCGACACGCACCTGGTCGAGGCGGCGAGCGCGAGCGGCTGCTACGTCACCGACCGGCGCTCGGGCCGCCGCGAGGTCCTCTCGATGGTGCTCAGCGACCCGCCGACGCGCCACGAGCTCGACGAGCTGCTGTCGCTCACGTGCGCGAAGGCGCTCGCGTGCGGCTGGCTCGTGGTCACCAACCCGCTGCCGGACGAATCGCTGCCGCTCGAGGTGTACGGCCAGCTCGTCGCGGACGCGCGCGCGGGCGGCGCGAAGACGCTCGTGGACCTCTCCTCGCCGCGCCTCGACAGCGCGCTGCGGGGCGAGCCCGACCTGGTGAAGATCAACGACTGGGAGCTCGCGGCGTTCGTGCACGGACCGGTGTCCTCGCCCGCACAGCTGCTCGCGGCGCTGCAGCGCGTGCGCGAGCGCGGAGCGCGCAGCGTGATCGTTACGCGCGGCGAGGAGCCCGCGGTCGTGCTGCACGGCGAAGAGGTCTGGCAGCTCTCGCCGCCGCGCTTCGAACTGGGGTTCCGCGAGGGATGCGGCGACGCCATGATGGGCGCGCTCGCGGGCGCGTGGGCGCGCGGCGAGAGCTTCGAGCGGGCGCTCGTGCTGGGAGGCGCGGCGGGCGCCGCCAACTTCCTGCGCCGCGGCCTCGGGCACGCCTCGCGGGCGGTCGTGGACGAGCTCGCAGGGGTGGTCGCGCTCGAGCCGTGGAGCGCGCGCTGACGGACGCTCACCAGGGCGCGGTGAGCGGCTCGCCGCGTAGGATCGCGGCCGGCGCGTGCAGCGAGATCCATTCCACGCGCTCGGCGCCGCACGTCTCGCGGAGCCGCTCGAACGCCTCGCGCAGGCGCAGCGGGCGCCCGCCGTGCGAGGAGTGCGCGTCGCTCGCAAGCAGGTGCACGAGGCCCGCGCGAGCGGTGGCGCGCACGAACGACGCGGTGCCCGCGTCGGCGCTCAGCACGAACGCGGCGGTCCACTGGATGAGCGCGCCCGCCGCGACGAGCGCGTGCAGGCGCTCTTCGAAGCCCGGCCCCGCGTGGCGCTCGGGATGGGCGAGCACCACGCGCGCGCCGCGCGCCGCGAGGCGCCCGACGAGTGCCACGAGCTCGTCGGCGAGCGCGCCCGGCGCGGGCTCCAGCAGGATCCACGAGCCGTCGCCGAGCGACACCGCCTGCAGCTGCTCGGCGCTGAGGCCCTCGGCGGCGCCCTGCGCGACCTCGCCGCCCTGGGCGATGCGCACGCGCACGCCGAGCCGGTCGAGCTCTGACTGCAGCTGCGCGACGCGCGCCGGCAGCTCCTCGATGCGCACGTCGTGATCGTGGCGGATGTGAGGCGTGGCGCAAACCGCGCCGATGCCGTCGCGCTCGGCCTCGCGCGCCATGGCGACGCTGTCCGCGAGATCGAGCGCGCCGTCATCGAGCGCCGGGAGAATGTGGCAGTGCAGGTCGACGAACGCGCCCGCACGCCGCTCGGCTGACCCGGCGCCCGCCTCCCCCGCCTCGTTCAGCGCGCAGCTCCGGCGCGCGGTTTCGCCGCTTTGCGCGGTTTCGCCGCCCTGCGCGGTTTGGCCGCCGCTTTGGCTTTGCCGGCGGTCGCGGATTTCGCTCGTTTGGTCGTGGCTTTGGCGCGTTTCACCGCAGTGGCTTTCGTGCGTTTGGCTGCCGCTTTGGCGCGTTTCGCCGGTTTTTTGGGTTTCGCTTTCGCGCCGGCCGCCATGTCTTTCTGGAGCCGTTCGAGGTCTTTGCGCGTCGCCTTGCTGAGCTTGTCCGCGTGGCGGCGCGCGTCGCGGATCAGTTTGCCGAGGTCGCGGCGCAGGTCGCCGATGCCGCCTCCCACGGTGCCGCTGAGCTTGCCGAGGTCGGAGTGCGCTACGTCGAGCGAGCTGCTGATGCGACGGATCACGCGGTCGTTAGCCTCCGACCGCGTGCGTGCGCCTTTGCTCGTCCTCGCGCGCGCGGGTTTTTTCTGTGTAGGTGACATCGAGCCTCCTGGGTTGGTTGTCACATCGAGGCCGGTCGCGGCCCGACCAGCGTAAACCTACGGGGATGGCCGACATCATGCACGTTCCAGGCACCTGCGTGCCCGATCGCGCTATCGCGGCCGCCCTTCCTCGCGCCCGAACACGCTGACGTGCACCCACGGGCGCCCGTCGCCGGCGCGCCGCCACGGACGCAGTACAAGGTTCACCAGCGAGATGATCAGCGCGCCCGCAACCGTGGACCAGAAGCCGCCGACGTTCAGCCCGCTCACGAGCTCGCTCGTCAGCCACAGCATCAGCGCGTTGATGAACAGCAGCGCGACGCCGAGCGAGACGATCACGGCGGGCAGCGTCAGCAGGATCACGAGCGGACGCAGCGCGAGGTTCACCACGCCGAGGATCGCGCCCGCGAGGAGCAGCGTGCCGAGGTCGTGGCCGTAGGAGATCGCGGGCACGATCGCGGCGGCGACGAGCACGCCCACGCAGTTGCACAGCCAACTCGCCACCACGCGCAGTCCAAAGGCCTCGCTCATGTGAGACGACTATAAGCGCTCTCGCGACGCGCGCGGGCGAGCGTCGCGAGACACACGCGCGCTCTCGCGACGCGCGCGGGCGCGCGCGGTGCAAGCATGCGGGGCGAGCGCCATGCCGCTGAGAGTGATCGAGAGCCCGCACAGCGTGCGCGACACCGCGGACCGCGCGGTCGCCGCGATCGAGTCGCGCGGCATAACGTTGTTCGCGCGCGTGGACCACGGAGGCGGCGCGCGCGCGGTGGGGCTCGAGCTCGCCGACGAGGAGCTGCTCGTGTTCGGCGACCCGCGCGGCGGCACGCCGCTGATGCAGAGCGACGCGACCGTCGGCTACGAGCTGCCGCTGCGGCTGCTCGTGTGGGACGCCGCCGGCACCACGATGGTGGGCTACCGCCCCCCGCGCGAGCTCGCGGGCGAGTACGCGCTCGCCGGGCGCGAGGACGTGCTCGACCTGCTCGGCGGGCTGCTCGCGCAGATCGCCGCCGCGAGCGCCGCTGCCTAGCGCTCGGAGCGCGCCTACCGCGGCCGCGCCATCCACGCGGCGACCGCTCGACCGATCTCCGCGCCGGAGTCCTCCTGGATGAAGTGGACGCCCGGCACCGTTACCTCCCGCTGGTTCGGCCACGCCCTGCAGAACTCGCGCACCGCGCCCGTGAGGATCGTGCCGGGCTCGGCGTTGACGAACAGCTTGCGCAGGCTCGGCGTGGCCGACAGCCAGCGCGCGTACTCGCTGCAGATCGAACTCACGTCCGCGGGCTCGCCCGCGACGGGGATCTGGCGCGGCCACACGAGCGTCGGCAGCCGGTCCTCGGGCGTGGCGAAGGGGCGCCTGTACTCGTCCATCTCCTCGGGACTCAGCTCGCGCAGCACCGACAGCGGGAGGATGCGCTCGACGAACAGGTTGCGCTCGAGGATCATCTCCTCGCCCGCCGGCGAGCGCATCGCCTGGAACACCTCGCGCGCGGCCTGCGGCCACTCCTCCCAGCCCGAGAAGGGCCGCACGATCGCCTCCATGTAGGCGATCCCGCGCACCGCCTGCGCGTGCCTGCGCGCCCAGTCGAAGCCCAGCGCGCTGCCCCAGTCGTGCACCACAAGCGTCACCCGCTCGCGCACGCCGAGCTGCTCCAGCAGCTCGTCGAGGAACTCGCGGTGGCGCACGAACGTGTAGCGCCGCTCGTCCTGTGCGGGCAGCTTCTCCGAGTCGCCCATCCCGATCAGGTCGGGCGCGATGCACCGCCCCGAGCCCGCCAGCTCGGGGATCACGTCGCGCCACAGATACGAGGACGTGGGGTTGCCGTGCAGGAGCACGATCGGGTCGCCCTCGCCGTGCTCCACGTACGCCATGCGCCTGCCGAGCACGTCGGCGTACCGCTTCGAGCGCTGCCAGTCGCCTGCGGACACGCGCCTCCTCTCATCTCTCTCGAAGGTACGGGGCCGCGAACGATAGCTGCCGCCGCCGCGCGCGCAGGTCTGCGCAGCGCGCAGGCGCGCCGCCGCGCAGCGCCAGCGGAGCGGCTCTAGATAGATCGCTCTAGAGGTGGTACGTTTGGTGGCGATGGACCTCGCCCCCCGACGCTCGCTCGCGCTGCTCGCGTGCGTGCCCGTGTCGCGCGCGCTCGTCAAGCGCGCGCTGCTGTTCAGGTTCGGGCGCTGCTTGCGCGCGCTCAACGCAGGCGACTACCGGCCGCTGCTCGCGGCGTACGCCGAGGACGCGGTGCTGCGCTTCCACGAGGGGCCGCACCGCTGGTCGGGCGAGCATCGCGGCAGGGCGCAGATCGAGCGCTTCCTGCAGGAGTTCACGCGCGCGGGCGTGCGCGGCGAGATCGGCGAGGTGTGGATGTCGGGCCCGCCGTGGGCGCTCACGCTGGTGGCGCGCTTCGACGACGGCGCCCTCGACCCGTCGGGGCGGCGGATTTACGCCAACCGCGCGGTGCTGCTGCTGCGCACCCGCTTCGGCAGGGTCGTGGAGCAGGAGGACTTCTACGCCGACACCGGCGCCATCCTCGAGTTCGAGCGCAGCCTCGGCGAGCTCGGCGTCGAGCCCGCCGTCAGCGCCGCTCGTGCGGCTTCCCCTCGCTGAAACGCTCCAGCCCGTCATCCGGCAGCGGCTCCCACGGGGCCGCGTACGCGACGAACGTGCGCCACGACGGGCGGATGCCGGGGTCGCCGTCGAACGCGCCCATGCGCACGCTCATCTGCGAGGCGTCGTCGGGGCTGCGGCTGAACAGGTGCGACCCGCACTCGCCGCAGAACAGCTTCTCGTGGCCGCCCTCGGGGTGGCGCCAGCCCCTCAGCAGCTCCTTGCCCGAGACCAGCCGCAGGCTGCTCGCGTCGATCCGCGCCTGCGCCGAGCTCGCCGTGCCGGTGCGCCGCTGGCAGCGCGTGCAGTGGCAGTAGCCCGCGCCGTACGGGCGCTCGCTCAGCTCGAAGCGCACGCCTCCGCACACACAGCCGCCGCTCAGCACCGCATCGGCCATGCGCCCAAGTGTCGCACGCCGCGCAGCGCGCCGGGCCGCGCGGAGCGTACGCTTGGCTCGTGGTCAACATCGAGGATCCCGACTACGACGAGCCGCGCGAACACCCCGGCTTCCGCTGCGTGCGCGCGCGCCTCGGGCGCCAGGCGGGCTCCGAGCGGCTCGGGCTGAGCATGTGGGAGGTGCCGCCCGGCGAAGCCGCCTACCCCTACCACCACCACCTCACCGAGGAGGAGCTCGTGGTGGTGCTCCACGGGCGGCCCAGCCTGCGCACGCCCGAGGGCTGGCGCGAGCTCGAGCAGGGCGAGGTGGTCGCGTTCGTACGCGGCGAGCGCGGCGCGCACCAGATCGTCAACCGCACCGAGGAGACCGTGCGCTTCCTCGCGATCAGCACCAGCGGCGAGCCCGACGTGGTGATCTACTCCGACTCCGGCAAGCTCGGCGCGTTCGAGCGACTGCCCCGCGGCGGCGGCCTGCAGGCGATGTTCCGCATGGGCGACACCGTCGACTACTACCACGGCGAGCAGGCTGCGGACGGCGAGCGCGGCGGGTGAGCGACGACCCCTTCACCGAGCCCGACTTCGCCGCCGCCGCGCTGGTCACGATCGACACGCAGCGCGACGTGCTCGACGGCGGGCCGTTCGAGATCGCGGGCACGAGCGCCGCGCTCGGGCCGATGCGCGAGCTCGCGCACGCGTTTCGCCGCGCGGAGCGCCCGATCGTGCACATCGTGCGCCTGTACGAGCCCGGCGGCGCCAACGCGGACCTGTGCCGGCGCGCGATGCTCGAGCGGGGCGTGCGCGCGCTCGAGCCCGGCGAGCCCGGCAGCGAGCTCGCCGCCGAGCTGCTGCCGCGCGAGGGCGCCGCGCTCGACCCGCAGCTGCTGCTCGCGGGCCACGTGCAGGAGCTCGCGCCGCGCGAGGTCGCGATCTACAAGCCGCGCTGGGGCGCGTTCTTCCAGACGCCGCTCGAGGCGCACCTGCGCGAGCGCTCCGTGAGCACGCTCGTCTTCTGCGGCTGCAACTTCCCCAACTGCCCGCGCGCCTCGATCTACGAGGCGAGCGAGCGCGAGTTCAGGCTGGTGCTCGCGACCGACGCGCTCTCGGGGCTGTACGAGCGCGGCGAGCGCGAGCTGGCCGCGATCGGCGTGCGGCTGATGCGCTCCGCGGACATCTGCGCCGCGCTCACAGCCCGCACAGCTCGTCGCTCAGCCGCCTGAGCTGTGCGCGCGCCAGCGGGTCGCGCGCCTGCGGGTCCGGCTCGGCCTCGCGCTCTCCGTTGTAGTAGCGGCCCGAGACGCCCTCGAGCGCCGGGTCCGCGATCAGGCGAAGCGTCGCGCGCACGCCCTGCTCGAGCGGGCTCGCCGGGCTCACGCCCGCGTCGCGCACCATTTTCGTCGGCATGAACGTCGCGGGATGCAGGCAGTTGGCGGTGACCGCGCGCCCGCTCAGCTGCTCCGCGAGGTCGAGCGTGAACATCACCTGCGCGAGCTTGCTGCGGCGGTAAGCCTGCACGCCGCTGTAGGAGCGCTCCAGCATCACGTCGCCGAAGTCGATCGGCGCCTGGCCCGCGGAGCTAACGTTGACGATCCGCGCGGGCTCCGAGCGCTCGATCAGCTCGAGCAGCAGGCGCGTCAGCAGATAGCCCGCCAGGTAGTTCACGGCGAAGCGAAGCTCGTGGCCATCGCGGCTCACCTGCCTACGCTCCTCTCCCCCGTCGGTGATGCCGATACCCGCGTTGTTCACCAGCACGTCGAGCCGCGCGTGCTCGCGAAGCACCCGCTCGGCCAGCGCGCGCGTGTCATCGAGCGAGGCGAGGTCCGCGCGCAGCCAGCGCGGCGCGCTGCCGGGTGCGCGCCGTTCGATCTCCGCGACCGTCTCCTCGCCCTTGCGCTCGTCGCGGCCGTGCACCAGCACGCTCGCGCCGCGCAGCGCGAGCTCCGTCGCGAGCGCGCGCCCGAGGCCGTCGGTGGCGCCCGTGAGAAGGATCGTCCTGTGCTCGAGCGGCCTCGTGCCGTCGCCCTCCATGCGCGCGCAGGTTATCCACGGGCGGGCCGCCGCGCCGCGCGCGTGAAGCGCTCGCCCAGCGCCCGCACGTGCTCGGCGAACTCCGGCGGCTCGAGCACGTCGAAGTCCACGCCGAGCTCCGCCACGTGCACCGCGAGCCCCCCGAGCCAGTCCGAGCTCGTGTGCAGCACGCAGCTGCTCCGGTCGCGCTCCTCGAGCGTGCCCGCCCAGCGCGGCACGCGGCCGCGCAGCTCCGCCAGCGGCGCGTGCAGGACCACGCGCGCGTGATGGCGATCGCGCGTCGATGAGATCGAGCGCGCCACGTACTCGGTGATGTCCCGCGCGGGCGGCTCGCGCGGCGCGAAGCGCGCCCCGCGCGACACCCGCTGATCGATGCGGTCCACGCGGAACGTGCGCCAGTCCTTTCGTGCGCGGTCCCACGCGACGAGGTACCAGCGCTGTCCCGTGTGCACGAGCCTGTGCGGCTCGACCTCGCGCCTGCTGCGCTCGCCCTCGTGCGAGCGGTAGGCGAAGCGCACGCCCTCGCCGTCGCGCACCGCCGAGGCGATCGCCGCGAGCGTCTCGGGGTCGACCGCGGGACCGAGACGCGGATACGGCACCGTCGCCGCTCCGAGCGCGCCCACGCGCCGGCGCAGCGCGGCGGGCAGCAGCTGCTCGAGCTTCGCGAGCGCGCGCACCGAGGTCTCCTCGATGCCCGCCACGCCGCTGCTCGCGGCCACGCGCAGCCCCACCGCCACCGCCACCGCCTCCTCGCCGTCGAGCAGCAGGGGCGGAAGCGACGCCCCCGCCGCGAGCCTGTACCCGCCCGCCACGCCGCGCCGCGCGCTGATCGGGTAGCCGAGCCGGCGCAGCCGCTGCACGTCGCGGCGCACCGTGCGCCTGCCCACCTCGAGGCGGTCCGCGAGCTCTGCGCTCGACCATTCGCGCCTCGACTGAAGCAGCGACAGCAGCTCCAGCAGGCGTGCCGAGGTCTCGATCACGACGCGCGATTCTCACACAGATTGAGGACCGAAACTGACCGCAATCGCGCCTAGCGTTCGATTCGCCGCCGGACGGTCTCCCGATGCGGAGAGCTCACTCGGCCCCTGTGGCCGCCCGGCCCCCGGCGGCCACCGGCAAGCACACGAACACGACGACCGAAAGAGAGGCGCAGGATGGACTGGAAGCTCGAGCTGATTCAGGTGCCCGTCGCGGACATCGACCGCGCGAAGGCCTTCTACGAGAGGGCGGGGTTCGTTGCCGAACACGACCACCGCGTGAGCGACGAGGTGCGCTTCGTGCAGCTCACGCCCCCGGGCTCCGCGTGCTCGATCGCGCTGACGAGCGGCGCGCACGCGATGGCGCCGGGCTCGATCGAGGGCCTGCAGATGGTCGTCGACGACGCGGAGCGGGCGCGCGCGGAGCTGCTCGAGCGCGGCGTGGAGGCCGGCGAGGTGCAGGACTTCCCGTGGGGGAGGTTCGTGTTCTTCAGCGACCCCGACGGTAACTCGTGGGCGGTGCAGCAGCTCGTGCAGCGCTCGTAGCGCGCGCGTCGATCCCGGCGCGCCCGGCGCGCCCGGCCTGCCCGCGGGCGATTTGCCCGCGGGCAGGCGGGCGTGTCCCTAGAGGATCGCCTCGATGAGCGAGGTGAAGTCGGCCTGGCCCGAAACGTTCGGGTGGTAGCTTTCAGACAGCGGCAGCGACTGCCCGTTGAGCCATTCCGAGGACGAGCACACCTCGTGTGCTTCAAACGCGCCCGTCGGGTTGACGAAGGTGAATTTCGCAGCTTCCGCACGCGCCTTGATCACGCCGTCGAGCAGTTCCGCCGATTCGTTCATTTTCTTCTCGTTGCCCGAGGTGAGGAAGTTGACGTTGCACGTCTTTCCTTCCTTGGTGAACAGCTTCGGATAGCCGAGCACCACCACCTTCGCGGCGGTCGCCTTCGCGCGGATGTCCTTGTAGGTCGTTTCCAGCAACGCCGGCAGCTTCTTCTTGATGAATTCGTTGGCTTCGCCGATCGCGCTGCCGCACGTGAAGTAGTACAGCGCGCAGTTGATGATCACGTTGCTGAAACCCGCGTCGTTGCCGCCGATCGTGATCGTGACGAGGCTCGTGCTCGAGCTCAACGTGCCGAGCTGTTTGGAGTTGACTTCCGTGGTGGTCGCGCCGCTGCACGCCAGGAAACTCAGCGTGTAGCCCTTCGCGGCCGCGATCTTGGGACCGTACGCGTCGGGGCTGCGGGCGCATCCGCCCGATTCTTCGTAGAACACGCGCGTGCCCACGCCCGACGAATACGAGTCGCCGAGCGCCACGTACTGCGGTGCGGCAGCCGCCGACGCCGCGGGCGCGAGCACCCCGGCGGCGAGCGCGAGCATGCCGACGATGCGGCTTCTCCTTCCCATCCTCTAGCTCCCCTCTTGTGCGTGTCGCCCGTGACCCGCTGGACCCTCTCACGCGTCCTTGCTCGCCAGGGCGCTGACGGAGACCAAGCTAACCGCGGACGCTCCGCGCAGTCAAGGGCGGGGATGTTGCGCGCGACCCACCTCCGGGCTGCACGCCAATGCGGAGCGCGCCCGAGTAGATCCAGCGGATGGGCCGGCCCGCCTCGTGGTGCACGATCGATGTAAGGACACGAGGAACCGAGATGGCGATGAGAGCCGACACGAGAGCAGATGACGTCAGGTCAGCGCGCGCAAGGGAGTTGCGACCGTGGGCATGACCGCGATCGCCCGTCGTATCGACGGCGGCCTCACGCACGAGGTCGATGTGAACGGCCGCCATACGATCGTCGTGGACGAGCCCGAGCGGCTCGGCGGCACCGATCTCGGCGCCGCGCCGCACGAGCTGCTGGCGGCGACGCTCGCCTCGTGCGTGGCGATGATGATCGCGATGTACGCGAAGAACCGCGACTGGGATCTCGGCGAGACGAGCGTGAGCGTGGATTACGACACAGAGCGAACGCCGCGTCGCTTCGCGATCGACATCAACGTGCCCGCGACGCTCGCTCCCGAGCAGCGCCGCAGGCTCGAGCGGGTCGCGGAGACGTGCCCCGTGCGCCGCGCGCTCGAAGCGGGCTTCGAGTTCGACGAGCGCTTCAGCTCGCCGGACGGCGCCCGCCGCCCGAACGGCGTGACGGCCGAAGCCGCATAGGCTGCCAAAAGCGGGAGCGACGGGACTCGAACCCGCGACCTCTGCCGTGACAGGGCAGCGCTCTAACCTGCTGAGCTACGCCCCCGCGAAAACGCGCGAAGGGCCGGGGGAACCCAACGTGCAGGTCCAGTATGCCAGGGCTCGGCGGCAGGCTCCGCGCCGAGGCGGGCCGCGGCCCCACGCGCGGCTCGAGCGCCCTGGCCGCCCAGCCAGCTTTGCACTACGCTTGGGCCGTGGCGCTCGTCGGCCCCCCACCGCTGCTTGAAGTGAGCCCGATCTCGGTGGTGCTCGAAGACCTGCGCACCGAGCGCGCCGCCGGCGTGCCGTTCCCGCCGGGGGACACCCGCTTCTCGCTGCTGCGCACGCGGCGCTTCGCGAGCGAGCCGCTGCCGATGCTGCTCGACGCATACGAGCGCTACGGGCCGATCTTTACGCTGCGCCTGTTCCACAGCAACGTGGTGTTCATGCTGGGCCCCGCCGCGAACCACTACGTCACCGTCTCCCACGCGTCCAACTTCCGCTGGCGCGAGGGCCACTTCCGCGACCTGATCGGCCTGATGGGCGACGGCCTGCTGACGATCGACGGGGACTTCCACCGCCGCTCGCGCATGATCATGCTGCCCTCGTTCCACCGCGAGCACATCGCGGCCTCGGTGGACGTGATCCTCGAGGAGGCGACCGCCGCGCTCGAGCAGATCGAGCCTGGGACGACCGTCGACTTGTACGCGTGGACGCGGCGGCTCGCGCTGCGCGTGGCGATGCGCGCGCTGTTCGGGCTTGACCCCGACGGCGAGCGCGCGCGGGCGATCGACGCGGCGGGCCTGTTCGAGGACGCGCTCGCCTTCTACGCGAGCGAGTACGTGCTGCGGCTGTTCCGCGGGAGCCGCAGCCCGTGGGGGAAGATGCAGGTCGCCGCGCGCAAGCTCGACACGCTGATCTACGGGGAGATCGCAGAGCGCCGCGAGACGGGCGCCCACGGAGAGGACATCCTCAGCCTGCTGCTCCACGCGCAGGACGAGGACGGCAACACGCTCAGCGACGTGCAGATCCGCGACGAGGTGATGACGCTGCTGTTCGCGGGCCACGACACGACCACCTCGACCGTCGCGTTCATGTTCTATGAGCTAGCGCGCCAGCCGAGCATCGCCGCACGGCTCGTGGCCGAGCAGGACGAGAAGCTCGCCCACGGCCGCCCTGCTTCCTCGCAGCTCCTCTCCGGGGAGCTGTCTGAGCTCGAGATGGTGCTCGACGAGACATTGCGCAAGTACCCGCCCGCATGGGTGGGACCGCGGCGCGCGGTCGAGTCGTTCGAGTTCGAAGGCCGCACGGTGCCGGCGAACGCGTTCGTCAACTACTGCTCGTGGGCCTCGCACCACCTCCCGGACGTGTTCGAGCAGCCCGAGCAGTTCCGCCCCGAACGGTTCACGCCGGAGGCGCGCGCGGCGCTGCCCAAGGGGGCATACGTCCCCTTCGGCGGGGGCTCGCGCACGTGCATCGGGATGCGCTTCGGCCAGCTCGAGGTGCGAGCGATCGCGACTCTGCTGCTGTCGCGCTTCAGCTTCTCGCTGCCGGCGGACTTCCGGCTGAGGATCCGCCAGATGCCGACGATCAGCCCCAAAGACGGCCTGCCGCTCCGCGTGGGTCCGCGCAGCGCCGCGGCTCAGCCGAGGCTCGCGGACATGCTCAGCACGTAGCCCCCGGTTTCGGCGCGGGCGCCGACGCCGCGCACGTGCACGTGCGCGTCAGAGAAGAGCGTGAGCTGGATGGCGCTCAGCGGAAAGGCCACGGGGCGCGCAACGAGCTTGCCGTCCTGCGCCGAGGCGACCGCTTCGACGGACGCTCCCACGCCGAACAGGCCGCCCCCCGCCCGCACCGTCACCCGGCCTCCGCCGCTGCTCACGAGCGCCACGGAGATGCCCGGCGGCAGCGCCGCGGAGACCGCCGGGGTGCTGATGTGCGCTTCGCCGCGAAGCGCGCCGCCGCGCTTCGATACGTGCGCGCCGCTCAGCGCGAGCGGCCCGAGCTGAACCCTCGCCGCCGAGAATTCGACCCTCCCGGTGTTGCGCGCTTCCCACAGCAGCGACGCGCTCTGCGCCGGGCTGAGACGCAGGCTCCTCGCGCGCACCTCGACCGAGTCGGCGTGTTCCCAGAGCAGCTTGATCGCGGGCCAGGCGCTCACCTTCACGCTCTGCACGCTGCCGTAGCGGCCCACGCGTGAGGAGATCACGCTCGCGGCGATCCGCGGCAGCGCCAGCTGCGCGGCCACCAGCAGCAGCACTATCGCACCGGCGGCGATGGCGGCGATACGCTCGGCGGTGCCCACGGCGCAAGCTTGCCAAGGAGCGGCAGGCGAGGCCCGCTAGCCTTGACGATCCCACCGCCAAGGGGCGCGTAGCTCAGTTGGCCAGAGCACCTCGTTTACACCGAGGGGGTCGCCCGTTCGAGTCGGGCCGCGCCCATTCGCAGGGTTCGCCGAGCCCGCGCCCAGGCTTCTCACAGCAGCGCACGCGACGATCGCACGAAAGACAGGACCCCCCGACCGCACATGAGCGACACGCCCATCCGCATCGCCGTCATCGGCTCCGGCCCCGCGGGCTTCTACGCGGCCGGCCACCTGCTCAAGGACGGCGGCGAGCGCATCGAGGTGGACATGATCGAGCGCCTGCCCACCCCCTGGGGCCTCGTGCGCTCGGGAGTCGCGCCCGACCACCCCAAGATCAAGTCGGTGACGCGCGTGTACGAGAAGACGGCCGCTCACCCGCGCTTCCGCTACTTCGGCAACGTGACCTTCGGCGAGCACCTCTCGCGCGAGGAGGCGCTCGAGCACTACCACGCGGTCGTCTACGCGACGGGCTCGCCGTCGGACCGGCCGCTGGGCATACCGGGCGAAGACCTCGCGGGCTCGCACCCGGCCACGGACTTCGTGGGCTGGTACAACGGCCACCCCGACCAGACCGACCTCGAGATCGACCTGCTCTCCTCCGAGCGCGCGGTGGTGATCGGCAACGGCAACGTCGCGCTCGACGTGGCGAGGATGCTCGTGCTCTCGCAGGCCGAGCTCGCGCCCACCGACACCGCGGACCACGCGCTCGAGGTGCTCGCCCACAGCCGCGTCAGCGAGGTCGTGGTGGCCGGCCGCCGCGGCCCCGCCCAGGCGGCGTTCACCAACCCCGAGCTGCTCGAGCTCGGCGAGCTCGAGGACACCGACGTGATCGTGGACCCCGACGAGCTCGAGCGCGGGCTCGCGGTGCACGACGAGCAGGCCGAGCAGAACGCGACCTCGCGGCGGAACGTGGAGATCCTCCGCTCCTACGCCGAGCGCGCGCCACAGGGCCACGCGAAGCGCATCGTGCTGCGCTTCCTGCTCTCGCCCTCCGCGTTCCTGCCCGACGCGCACGGGCGCCTCGAGACCGTGGAGCTCGTGCGCAACGAGCTCGTGAGCGCCTCCGACGGGCGGCTTCGCGCGCGGCCCACCGGCGAGCGCGAGACGATCCTCGCGGGGCTCGCGTTCCGGGCGATCGGCTACCGCGGGATCCCGCTGCCGGGCGTGCCCTTCGACGAGCGCGCGGGCGTGATCCCCAACGAGAGCGGACGCGTGCTCGACGCGAGCGGCGGCGAGCAGCTGAGCGGCGAGTACGTGGTCGGCTGGATCAAGCGGGGCCCCACGGGCGTGATCGGCACCAACAAGCGCGACGCCCAGGAGACCGTGGACGCGGTGCTCGCCGACCTCGCGGGCAACGGCGCGGGCGCGCACCGCCCCTCCGCGGCCGACGCCGGCGCGGTGCGCGCGCTGCTGCTCGAGCGCCAGCCCCAGCTCGTGCCCTACACCGCGTGGGAGGCGATCGACACGCATGAGCGCGCGCTCGGCGAGCCCGCGGGCCGCCCCCGCGTGAAGCTCACGCGGATCGAGGAGATGCTGCGCGTGGCCGCCGGAGAACATCCGTAGAGGTCGCTCGGCCTGCGCAAACCCGCCGCCGTGGCGCTCGACATCGACCGCCCGTCTGCCACACTGTCGGGCCGCAGGCCCCGTTAGCTCATCTGGTAGAGCGCCGGACTTTTAATCCGGTGGGGCGGGTTCGAGTCCCGCACGGGGCATGACCTCGATCCTCCTCGACTGCGACCCCGGCCACGACGACGCGCTCGCGTTGCTGCTCGCGCTCGGCAGCGAGGAGGTGCGGCTGCTGGGCGTGACCACGGTCGCCGGAAACCAGACGCTCGAGCGGACGACCGCCAACGCGATCCGCGTGCTCGACCACGTGGGGCGCGCGGATGTGCCGGTCGCCGCGGGAGCGAGCCGGCCGCTGCTGCGCGAGCCGCACGTCGCCGTAGACATGCACGGGGAGAGCGGCCTCGACGGCGCAAAGCTGCCGGCGCCGGGCCGCGAGGCCGAGCGGGCGCACGCGATCGACTTCATCGCCGCGACGCTCGAGTCCGCAGCCGCGCCCGTCACGCTCGTGGCGACCGGGCCGCTCACGAACGTCGCGCTGTTCCTGGCGCGCTACCCCGACCTGGGCGGTCGGCTCGAGCGCGTGGTGCTGATGGGCGGCGCGATCGGCCTCGGCAACACCACGCCGGCAGCCGAGTTCAACATGTGGGCCGACCCCGAGGCCGCGCAGCGGGTGCTCTCGAGCGGCCTCGACCTCACGATGGTGGGCCTCGACGTCACCCACAAGGCGCTGATCCGCCGCGAGCAGCTCGAGCGCCTGCGCGCCGCGGGCGCCGCCGGCGCGCTCGTGGCGGACATGTACGGCTTCTCCCTGCCGGTGCACGAACGGCGCTACGGCTGGGACGGCGCGCCGATCCACGACGCGGTGGCGCTCGCGCACGTCATAGATCCCTCGCTGCTCGAGACCGCGCACCGCGGGGTGCTCGTGGACACCGGCCCGGAGCCGTCGCGCGGGCGCACGTACGTGGACCTGTGGGGCAGGGCGGGCTGGGAGCGTAACTGCCACGTGGCCACCGGGGTCGACGCTGAGCGCTTCCTCGCGCTGATAGTCGAGCGCGTCTCGCGCCTCGGCTGAACCCCCGGCACGCGCGCGCCGCGCTCGCAGCCGTGCTCGCAGGCCGCGCGCACGCCGACGCCCGCGGGTAGACTGCCCGGACGCAGCAGCGACGCTGCGCCACGCAGAACGAGGGGGAGTCAGCCGAATGCCATTCGCCGACATCAACGGTCAGCGCATCCGCTATGAGGACAGCGGCGGGGACGGAGCCCCCGTGATCCTGTCGCACGGCTTCTTGATGGATCACGAGATGTTCGCGCCGCAGGTCGATGCGCTGGGCGGCGAGTTCCGCGTGATCACGTGGGACGAGCGCGGCTTCGGAGAGACCGGGTTCGACGGCCAGCCGTTCACCTACTGGGACTCGGCCAGCGACTGCCTCGCCCTGCTCGACCACCTGGGCGTCGGCGAGGCCGTGTTCGGCGGCATGTCGCAGGGCGGCTTCCTCTCGATGCGCGCCGCGCTGCTCGCGCCCGACCGGGTGCGCGCGCTGGTCCTGATCGACACCCAGTCGGGCGTCGAGGATCCCGAGCGCCTGCCGGCCTACCGCCAGATGCAGCAGACCTGGCTCGAGGTCGGGCCGGTGGACGAGCTCGCCAACACCGTCGCGAACCTGATAATCGGCGACCCCGAGCTCAACCAGGTGTGGATCGAGAAGTGGCGCATGCTCAATCGCGAGGCGCTGCGCGCCCCCGGCGACTGCCTGTTCGAGCGCGACGACATCACCGACCGGATCGGCGAGATCACCTGCCCGGCGATCGTCTTCCACGGCACCGCCGACCTGTCGATCCCGATCGAGCTGGCCGAAGAGCTGTGCGAGGGCCTCCCGGGATGCGTGGGGCTCGTGCGCGTGGACGGAGCCCCGCACGCGTCGAACCTCACCCATCCGGATGAGGTCAACGGACCGCTGCGCGACTTCCTGCGCTCGCTCTGAGCGCCTCGCCCGCGCGATGGCCGGCGGCCACTCCGGCGAGAGAAGCTGAGCCGCGCGTGGGCGAGGTCGAGCTTGCGATCTTCGACTGCGACGGCGTGCTCGTCGACAGCGAGACGATCTCCAACGACGTGCTCGCGAGGGCGCTCACCGACGAGGGGCTGCCGACGACGCTTCCCGAGGCGCGCCGCCAGTTCCAGGGACTCCTGCTCGCGGAGGTGGTGCAGCGCGCCGAGCAGCAGCTCGGGCGCCCGCTGCCCGACGGCTGGCTCGCGGCCTACGAGCGCGCCCGCGACGACGCGTTCACGCGCGAGCTGCGAGCGGTGCCCGGGGCAGCCGGCGCCGTCGCCCGCATCAGCGCCGCGGGCGTGCGCGTGTGCGTGGCCTCCCAGGGCAAGCTCGAGAAGACCCGCCTGTCGCTCGGCGTGACCGGGCTGCGCGAGCTGTTCGGGGCCGGCGCGCTGTTCTCCGCGTACGACGTGCCGCGCGGCAAGCCACACCCGGACCTGTTCCTGCACGCCGCGGCGTCGATGGGCACGAAGCCCTCGCGCTGCGTCGTCGTCGAGGACACCCCTTCGGGGGTCGCCGCGGCGGTCACCGCCGGCATGCGCGTTTTCGGCTACGTGGCGGACGGCGACGAGCCCGCGCTGCGCGCCGCCGGCGCCGAGGTGCTCCGGTCGATGGATGAGCTCCCGGAGCTCCTCGGCCTCGGCTGAGCGGCGGGCCCTCGCCTACGGCTTCGCGAGCGCCGTGAGGAAGCCCTTCCCGGGGGCGCCCAGGCCGGTCATCGAGTCGAACCCCGGCGCGGTGCTGATCGAGACCTTCTGGTGTGTGCAGGATTCTTCTTCTTCTTCGCCTTCGCAGAATTCCTCGCGGCCCTCGTATTCGATCACCCTCACCTCGCGCAGCAGGCCTTCTTCTTCGTTGATGCTGTTCACGTAGTCGACCCTCGCGGCGTCCTGCTTGCCGCCCGGCACCACGTCATAGAGGGCACCCGGCGCTCCCGGCGCGGCGAGCCTGTAGAGCAGCGGGTTGACGAATCCGAGCGAACCGCCCGCGGCCTGGTCGGCGTCGGCCATCACGCCCGCGAACAGCGGCGAGGACAGGCTGGTGCCGCCGATCCGGTACTGGTCGTAGCGGTCGCCGCCCGGGAATTCCTGGGTCTCGCCGACGAGCATCCCCGTGGACGGATCGCCGACCATCGAGATGTCGGGCTCCACGCGGTTGGCCGTCCCGGTCGTTGCTCTGTTGCGCCTCGCGAGCGAGTTCGGCACGACGCCCAGCTGGTAGTAGGGCTCGGGGTATACGAAGCTCGTGTAGCCGCCGCTGCCGTAGTCGTATTCGCCGGGCTCGCGCGGTAGCCACGTTTCGAGCCGCCGCAGGGTGCAGCCGGGGAATTCGAGCGCCGCGAGCGGCTGCGTGCAGAGCACGCTTTTCGACGTCGACCAGCCGTACTCGGCGAGCCGGTTGCCCGTGCGCCCCACCTCGAGCGTGGTGCCGCCCACCGAGGTCTGGTAGGGGCTCGACTCCGGGTAGCCCGAAACGCTCTCGCCGAAGTTGACGAATTCGTCGCCTTCGTCGCCCGAGGCGAACTGCACGCCGATGCCCGTGCCGCCCGCCATCAGCAGCACGTTGTCGAACGCTTCACGCGAGCCTTCCGGTTCGAGCAGGTCGCCGCCGTCTTCGCCCCACGAGTCGGTGATGATCTGGGCGAGGTGGCCGTCCACCACCTGCTGCACCGCCTTGTACAGGCCCAAGCCGCAGTTCTTGGCGCCCACGTAGAGGATGTGCGCGCCGGGCGCGGTGGCGTGCACCGCCTCGACGTCGAGCGCCTGCTCGCCGTCCCATTCGACCGCTTCGCAGGGCCCCGTCTCGTTGTAGGACGCCGGCAGCAGCTCGCTGAACTGGCCCGCTTCGAGCGTCTCGCCGGGCTGGTTGAGTTCGCTGTACCTGCGCGCGTCTTCGTAAAGGGTGGCGGCGACGTACGCGTCGACCACCGCGACAGTCACGCCACGCCCGTCGATGCCGCCGGCGATCTGCGAGCTCAGGTTGTAGGCGCCCTGCAGCTGCGCGGGCGTGTAGCCGCACGTCGTGTAGTAGAGAGGTTCGGGATAGCCGCCGCCGTAGGGCGGGTCGCTGGTGTCGCGCTTCTGGTCGTAGAAGGACGAGCACGGCGACGCGGTGCGGAAGCCGGGCGGCGGCGGGAACGGGCCGGCCGCGGCCGGGGACTTCGCCGCCCTGCGCGGCACCGCCGCGCCGGTCAGCGCGTCCGGCCGCGAGAGCTTCTCATCGACGCCCGTGATGCCGCTGATGAGGCCCGAGATGCTGCTCGGCACCTCGAGCGCTTCGGTCGCGAGACGCACGATCCGCCCGTGGTGGCGGAAGCTCGCGAGGCCGGTGCCGAATGCCTGCTCGACGGTCGCCGCGCTCGCGCTCGCTTCGATCGTCATGCGGTCCGGCGTCACGCCTTCGACGGTTATCCCCTGGGAGCGCAGCCACGAGGTCACGGCCTGCACGGAGGCCTGGGTCGGCGAGAAGCGAGCCTCCCACTGCGCCGGCGTCAGGTAGCGGCGGTAGCTCGGGCTCGCGGGGTCGCTCACCGCCTGCTCGAGCGCGACCGCGCCGGCGCGTTCGCGCAGCGCCAGCCCGACCTCGAATTCGATCGGAGTGGCGGGCGCGAGCGCCCCCACATCCGCCGAGGGCTGCGCGGCCGAGGAGCGGCTCTGGACCACCGCGGGGCTCCCCGTCGCTTCGTCCGCCGCCATCGCCGGAGCTGCCCCGGCGCCCAGCCAGGCGCCCAGCCCGAGCGCCACCGCTGTGGCGCAACGTCGTGTGGTGTGACCTCCGTGTCTCCCCATCGCTCCCTCCCCTGCCGGATTCCCTCCCTGCAAATCGTACAACCGTCTCATCGGCCGCACGCGTTGCGCGACGCGCGCCTCGTGTCATGCTCGCCGGCATGAGGACCCGCGCGTGGATCGCGTTCGCGTCGATGTCGCTGATCTGGGGCGTGCCCTACCTGTTCATCAAGGTCGCGCTCGAGGGGGGCGCGCCTCCGGCGGGCGTGGCCTTCGCGCGGAGCGCGCTCGCCGCGGTCGTGCTGCTCGCGCTGGCCGCGCGCGCCGGGACGCTGCGCTCGCTGCGCGGGCGCCTGCGCTGGGTCGCCGCGTTCGGCGCGATCGAGATCGCGATCCCGTTCCCCCTGATCTCGCTCGGCGAGCAGCGCGTGGCCTCGTCGCTCGCGGCCATCCTGATCGCCTCGGTCCCCATGATCATCGCCCTGCTCGCGCTCGGCTTCGACGAGAGCGAGCGCCCCACGCCGGCGCGGATGGCGGGTCTCGTGGTGGGCTTCGCGGGCGTGATCGCGCTGGTGGGCATCGACGTCTCGGGGAGCTCCCGCGAGCTGCTCGGCGCGCTAGCGATCCTGATCGCCGCGGTGGGCTACGCGGTGGGCCCGATGATCCTCAAGCATCGCCTCGCGAACCTGGACGCGCGCGCGACGATGGGGGCGAGCCTGGCCGTGGCGTCGCTCCTGCTCGCGCCCGCAGCCGTGCTCACCGCCCCGTCCTCGCGCCCGAGCGCGGGCGCGCTCGCCGCGATCGTCGCGTTGGGCCTCGTATGCACGGCGCTCGCGTTCGTGGTCTACAACTCGCTGATCGCCGAAGCGGGGCCCGCGCGCGCCTCGGTGATCACCTACGTGAATCCGGTGGTCGCGCTGGCCGCCGGCGTCGCGCTGCTGGGGGAGCGCCCGGGCGCCGGCGCGATAGCGGGCCTGCTGTTGATCCTGGCGGGGTCGTGGCTGTCGACCGACGGGCGGCTGCCGCCGTGGCCGCGCCGGCGCCGGCGCGCGCTGCAGGACGCGTGGAGCGCGCCCTCGCGCGGCGGCGGAACCTAACCCGCTCGCGGCCTGCCGTGCCCGTACACGAAGAACGTGGGCGTGGCGTGCACCTCGATCTCCCAGCCGACGTCGCGCAGGCGCTCGCTCAGCGCGGCGGGCTCGAACCAGTGCTTGACGATCGTGTACTCGCGTCCATCCGACAGCCGCCGGCGCTGCGTTTCGCCGCCGCCCGCGGGCAGCCGCACGGCGCCCTGCACGAGGGCGCTGCGCGCGCTGTCCACGAAGAAGACGCGCCCTGCGGGCGCGAGCGCGCGGGCGATCTTCGCCCAGAACTCCGCGAACAGCTCGTACGGCACATGCGAGAGCCAGAAGCCGAAGAAGCACGCGTCGTAGAGCTCCTCGGGCTCCCACTCGAACAGGTCCGCGGTGACGTAGTCCACGCCGCGCCCGCCGACGCGCGCGCGGTTGATCGCGATCACCTCGGGAGAGGAGTCGACGGCGGTCAGGCGGGCGGCGTGCCCGGCGAGCCGCTCCGTCCAGATACCCGTGCCGCACGCGAGCTCGAGCACGCTCCCCGCAAGGTCGAAGCGCTCGAGCGCCTCGCGCAGCTCTTCGGTCTCGGCGAACCACCTGGCGTTGGCCTGCGCGCCGCGGTCGAAGCGCCCGCGCCGCTCCCACCACTCGTCGTACTCGCTCGCGCGGGCCCGGTAGTAGGCGATCTGCTCTGCCAGCAGCTCCTCGATGCCCCGATTCTGCCCCACGCCCGCCGGCCGCGCGCCGCGCCACGATGATTTCGCGAGGCGCAGCGCGTCGATAGTGCACCGAAATCGAGAACCGGAGGATGGCGATGAGAAGGCTGGTGGTGTCGGAGTTCGTGACGGTGGACGGCGTGATGGACGACCCCGGCGGGGCCGAGGGGGGCGAGTTCGGCGGCTGGGCATTCCGCTTCAACCGCGGCCCCGGCTACGAGCCGCGACGCTGAGCGTGAACGTCCAGTCCATGGGGTAGGACTGTTCGCGCACACAGGCGAGCGCTCATCGTTCGCCTGACGCGCCCGGGCGGCGGCGCGTGCTCAGGCGTGCGCGGTCGCGGAGTCCGCGAGCGCGGGCCAGCGCTCGCCCCACGCGAGCGCCTGCTCGAGCTGCGATGCGACCTGGATCAGCTGGTCCTCGCGCCCGTACGCGGCGACCAGCTGGGCGCCGACGGGGATGCCGTCGGCGGTCCAGTGGACCGGCAGCGAGATCGCGGGCTGGCCGGTCGCGTTGAAGACGGCCGTGAAGGTCGCGAGCGGAACCGAGCGCATGATCGGCGCGGCCGGCTCGCCGGGCGGCGGGTCGAACGTGCCGAGCGGCGTCGCGCGCTCGCCGGTGGTGGGCGTGAGCAGCAGGTCGAACTCGCGCCACCACTGTGCGATGCGCCGCGAGGTGCCCTGGTGGAACTCGACCGCTCGCAGGTAGTCGGCGGCCGCGTGGGTGCGGCCCAGCTCGGCCAGCGCCCACGTGCTCGGCTCGACGTCCTCGGCGGTGATCGCCTGCCCGGTCTTGGCCTCCCAGTATTTGAGGTTCCACGCGATCCCGGCGGTCCAGCGCACGAGGAAGGTGGCGATGTACTCGGGCTCGTCCACCGCGCTCGGATACGACTCCTCGACGTGGTGGCCGAGCTGCTCGAGCGCGGCGGCGGCGGCGCGCGCGGCGGCCACGCACTCCGGGTCGGTCTCGAACTGCGCGCCCGGCGGCGCGGTCATCAGCCCGATGCGCAGGCGGCCCGGGTCGGCGCCGAGCTCCTGGGCGTAGGGCCGCTCGCGCGCGGGCGCCGCGTAGGGGTCGCCGGGCGCTGCGCCGCACACGGCGTCGAGCACCGCCGCGCTGTCGCGCACCGAGCGGGACACCACGTGCTCGACCACGAGGCCGGAGATCACGTCGCCGAAGTCGGGGGCGAGCGAGACTCGCGCGCGCGAGGGCTTCAGGCCGACCAGGCCGCAGTGGCTGGCGGGGATGCGGATCGAGCCGCCGCCGTCGTTGGCGTGCGCCACGGGCACGAGGCCGGCGGCCACGGCCGCGGCGGAGCCCCCGCTCGAGCCGCCCGGCGAGCGCCCGAGGTCCCACGGGTTGTGCGCGGCGCCGTACGCCGCGGGCTCTGTGGTCGGCAGGATGCCGAGCTCCGGCGTGTTGGTGCGCCCGGCGAACACGAAGCCCGCGCGGCGAAACGCCGTTGCGAGGTGCGTGTCCTCGGCTTCGCGCCACTGCAGCCGCTTGAGGAACGCCATGCCCTCGTGGAACGGGTCGCCCGCGGAGTGGCACGCGAGGTCCTTCAGCAGCATCGGCACGCCGCGGAACGGACCGTCGGGCAGCTCGCCGGCGGCCGCCGCCACCGCCTTCTCCGAGAGGTCGTGGATGACGGCGTTGAGCTGCGGGTTGAGCGCTTCGATGCGTCGGATCGCGCCCTCGACGAGCTCCGCCGGCGAGACCTCGCCGTCGCGCACGAGCTGCGCCTGTCCGGTGGCGTCGAGGCGCGCCGCGTCGGTCATCGCTCGCCGGGCCGCCCGCGTGGCGCTCTGCTCCCCATCGCGCCGACCCTACCACGACGCGCGCGCAGCGGTTAGGGTTCGCGCGTGGGGTCGAACGGCAGCTCGGCGAACGGCATCCCGGCGGCGGCGCCGGCGGGGCGCGCCGCGCGCTACGACGTGCGCGGGCGCACCGCCTTCATCACCGGCGCGGCGCGCGGAATCGGTGCGGCCGCCGCGGAGCGGTTGCACGCGAAAGGCGCCAACGTGGCGCTCGTGGGGCTCGAGCCCGAGCGCCTGCGCGAGAACGCCGAGCGCCTCGGCGAGCGCGCGGCGTGGTTCGAGGCGGACGTGACCGATCCGGCGGCGCTCGAGCAGGCCGTCCGCGGCACGGTGGAGCGCTTCGGCTCGATCGACGTGGCCATCGCCAACGCGGGCATCGCTTTCACGACTCCGCTCGCCACCGGCCCGGTCGAGCAGGTCGAGCGGACGCTCGCCGTCAACCTGCTCGGCGTATGGCGCACAGACCGCGCGGTCATCGCCGAGCTCACGAAGACGCGCGGCTACCTGCTCAACGTCTCCTCGCTGTCGGCGGTGGCTCACGCTCCGCTGATGGGCGCGTACACCGCCGCCAAGGCCGGCGTCGAGGCGCTCACCGACGCGCTGCGCATGGAGAGCGCCACCGTCGGCGTCGGCGTGGGCTGCGCGTACTTCGGCTTCATCGACACCGATCTCGTTCGCGCGAGCTTCGACGACCCGGCGAGCGCGGGTATGCGCGAGGGCCTGCCCGGCTTCCTGACGAGGCCCGCGCCGCTGTCGGCCGCGATCGACGCGATCGAGCGCGGCGTGGAAAGGCGCTCGGCGCGCATCTGGGCTCCGCGCTGGGTCGGCGCGATGCTCGCGGTGCGCGGCGTTCTTCAGCCGCTCAGCGAACGCCGCACGCTGGCGAAGTCCGGCGAGCTCGCGCAGGCGATGCGCGCCGCCGAGGAATCGGCGCGCTCGGGGGAGCAGGACCCGGTGCTCGGCGTCGCATCCAAGGCGCTCTGAGACGCTCGACCGGCACGCCCGTGGGCGGCGCGGCGCTCACGCGAGATCGCCTCGTTTCCGCTGATCCTCGCGCCGCCGCGCTTCGTTGCTGCCGCCGGACAGAGAGAGGGCCCCGCCGTGGCGGGGCCCTCCAATGCCGAGCTTGCCGGCGTGCGTCTGTTGATTCCTAGCCTTCTGCTGCGGAGGTGACCTTCAGCACAGGCTGTTCTTCGTTCCAGCAGGGTCCCGACGGGCCAAACGTCCCGTTGGCCACCCCGGGGGAGCAGAACAGCGCCGAGTAGGTCGAGGCGATGAAGACTTCTTCCAGGTCCGGGTCAGAGCCCGCCGCCAGGGGGGGTTTCGCTTCGGCTTCGCCCGGCTGGTGCACCGCCACGTTGAGCGAGTCGTACGGGCACCCGGCTTCGGTGCTCTGACACGCTGCGTGCTGCGGCTGGGCGCCGTAGTTGCTCGTGTTGTAGGCGATGCTGATGATCGCCTTTTGAGGCAGTTTCGCGAGTTTCAACGGGAATGTGATTTTGGTCGCCTTGCCGTGGTAACACGTGCCTTCCGGCCTGTCGTACCAGCCGCCCTTCTCGAACTGCGTGGTGTTGCAGATCGGGGTCACCGAGGGCCGGTAGGGGATTTTGAACACCTTCGACCCGGCCGCGATCTTTGCACCCACCGTGTTCCCTGGGCCGACTTCGTACAGGCTGAAGGTGATCGGCCATTCGAACTTGGCGCCGGGTTTCGTCGAGCAGTTTTCGTTGGTGATGTTCCCTTTTTCACATGCCCACACGTCAAGCACAGCGCTCACCGACGGGTTCTTCCAGGCTTTCCCGGCAACCGCCGGTGCTTTGAATTCCACCTCGCCGCCGAACTCCGAGACCTGGCAGCACTCGTAGCCGAGCGAGGCGTAGCTGCCCGGCAATTTCGTCGGCATGTTGCTGTAGATCGTCGTCGGCGTGGCGCTTGCGATGCCTGCCACGGCAAGCATCGCGACGATGGCGAGAACCGGTGCAACGAGCCGCACCGCTCTCAAGCTCCTTCTCGCGGTCATGCCTGCCTCCTTAGCGTAATGAACATGTGTGTCTCCTATTTGCGTATTAGTTGCTCTCTCGCGGCGGGCTCGTCGAGATCGCGACGGGCCGGCCAGCTGCTGGCCCCGACGCTCGCAGCACGAGAGTGCTTATCCCCTCCTTGGTCGCTATGCGCGGCCGCTCCGCGGCCGCGCTGCAGCTTCGCCGTATGCAGGCTCGAAGTCCAATACGAACTGGGCGTGCTGCGATAGCTTGCGCCTATGACGGCTCGATCGGAGCTCGGCCGGAGCGCGAGAAGATGAGTCTCACGAGGCTCGCGGGCGCCGGCGGGAAGTGTGTTCACCCTGCAAAGCCGCAGATTCGGTGTCCGGAAAGGGAACGGGCCGACCCAGTTTCCTGAGGCCGGCCCGCAGAGTCGTGGATTGAGCGGCAGCTTGCCTGTTTTGGCCTCTCGCGTCCAATATGAATTGGGCGCGTTGAGATTGACTTCCCCTATGTAGTTCCCTGGGAACTAGATCTGGACAACGGATATGTCCAGAATTGGACCGTCGCAGGACGCCAGCGGGTGAGCGCCGCTACTCGGTGCTGCTGAACTCGGCGATCGCCACGAGCAGCATCGCGCCTCCGAGCAGCGCGATCACCGCGGCCTCGACGCCCGCGGGCACGTGCCAGCCCCACCAGGTGATGCCGGGGTCGAGCGCGCGGCGCGCCGCCGAGGAGATGTGGAGGTGTGAGAACACGATGCGCCGCATCGGGTCAACCGCGTAGGTGAGCGGGTCGAGCCGGTTGAGGATCGAAAGCCACTGCGGCAGCCCGGACACGGGGAAGAGCGCGCCCGAGAGGAAGAACATCGGCATGATCGCCATCTGCATGAGCGCCATGAACGACTGCATCTGGCTGACGCGCGCGGCGAACATGACGCCGAACGCGGTGATCGCGAAGGCGAGCAGCAGCAGAAGGCCGAACACGCTGATGATCAGCGTGGCGGCGTACGGAATGCCCACGAGGCCCGCGAGGCACAGCACGATCACCCCCTGGAAGGCGGCCACGGTGGCGCCGCCGAGGCACTTGCCGAGCACGAGCGAGCAGCGCCTCACCGGCGCGACCATCATCTCGCGCAGGAAGCCGAACTCGCGGTCCCACACGAGCGACGCGGCGGAGAACATGGCGGTGAACATCACCGCCATGCAGAGCACGCCGGGGTACACGAACGTGCGCAGGTTCACCCCGTGGGTGCCCGCGGAGGCAAGGCGCGAGAGCCCCGTCCCGAGCACGAACAGGAACAGGAACGGCTGCACCAGCGAGGTCACGATACGCAGCCGGTCGCGGCTGAAGCGGATCAGCTCGCGCTTCCACACGACGCGGATCGCGCGCAGCTCGCCGCGCAGGCTGCGCGTGGGAACCCGTACGCGCGCGATCGCGTGTGTGCCGCCCGGCCCCGGCGCGGGGGCCGCGGCGCTCGCCGCGTCCGTCGTCCCGGTCGCCATCAGCGTCTCATCATGCGCGCGAACTGGCGGCGCGTGTCATCGCCGGACTCCGCATCGCGGATCGTGGTGCCGGTGTAGGACATGAACACGTCGTCGAGCGACGGGCGCGAGACGCTCACCCCGCGGATCGGAACGTCGAGCTCGGCAAACAGGCGCGGCACGAAGTTCTCGCCCTCGGCCACCCCGAACGTGACCGCGCCCTCGGCGAGCTGCGCCTCGATGTCGAAGCGCTCGCGCAGCGCGGCGATGGCGGCGTCGTCGTCGTCCGTGTGGATCTGCACGCGGTCCTTGCCCACGCTCGCCTTCAGCGCCTCGGGCGTGTCGAGCACGATGATGCGCCCCTGGTCCATGATCGCGATGCGGTCGCAGTACTCCGCCTCGTCCATGTAGTGGGTGGTCATGAAGATCGTTATCTCCTCGCTGTCCTTCAGCTGGCGGATGTAGCTCCAGATAGAGCGGCGCGTCTGCGGGTCGAGGCCCACGGTGGGCTCGTCGAGGAACAGCACGCGCGGCGAGTGCAGCAGGCCCCGCGCGATCTCGAGCCGGCGCTTCATGCCGCCCGAGAAGGTGTTGACGAGGCTCGCGCGGCGCTCCCACAGGCCGACCATCTCCATCACCTGGCGCATGCGTTCGCGCACCGCCTCGCGCGGCACGCCGTAGAGCTCGGCGTGCAGGCGCAGGTTCTGCTCGGCGGACAGGTAGCCGTCGAGCGTGGTGTCCTGGAAGACGAGCCCGATGTTGCGCCGCACCTGGTCGCGTTCGCGCACCACGTCGTGGCCCGCGACGCGCGCGGAGCCGGCCGTGGGCCGCACGAGCGTGCACAGCATGTTGATCGTGGTCGACTTCCCCGCGCCGTTGGGGCCGAGGAAGCCGAAGGTCTCCCCCGCGCCGACCTCGAAGTCGATGCCCCGCACCGCTTCCACGTCGTCGTAGCTCTTGGCGAGCTGTGAGACCGAGACGGCGGGAACGGTGGGGGGCATGGGAGGGCGGAGGGCGGGACTAGGCGTCCTCACCCACGCTAGCGCCCTCGTCGTCGTCGGCGAGGATGCGGTACAGGTCGCGGCGCACGTGGGCGAACACCTCGTGCGCGCGGGCGCGCTGGGCCTCGCTGCCCGAGCGCATCACCTGGGCGTAGGCCGCCGCCACGTCGCGGAGCAGACGGCGGGCGTCGTAGGCCTCCTCGCCCACTCCGCCGCTCATCTCCTCCCACGGCGCGGGACGCTCGGAGCCGCGCTCCTGCACGACCTCGCGCCCCTCGTCGGTGATCGCGTAGGCCTTGCGGCCCTCCTGCTCGGTCGAGCGGATCAGCCCCTCGTCCTCGAGCTGGGCGAGCGCCGGGTACACCGAGCCGGGGCTCGGGCGCCAGACGCCGTCGCTGCGCTCCTCCACCTCCTGCATGATCTGGTAGCCGTTGCGCGGCTCCTCCGCGAGCAGCAGCAGCGCCGCGGTGCGGATGTCGCCGCGGCGCGCCTTGCGCCCGCGGCCGCGCGGGCCGAAGCCGAAGCCTCCGCCGAACGGGGGGCCGCCGAACTCACCGCGCTCGAAGCCGGGGCCGCGGTGGTGGGCGCCGTGGCGCCCCGGGCCGCAGCGCCGGGCTGTTCTTTCATGGGAAAACATATTTGCTCCTATCGTGAAGTATCAAAGTAGTTTCACGATATATCACGATGATACGTGTTCTTCAACCCCCCGCGCTTCGCGGGCGGTCGCGGGGCCTCACGGGCTAGTGACGGAAGTGCCTGCGCCCGGTCGCGACCATCGCGGCGCCGGCCGCGTCCACGGCGGCGGTCACGTCGGCGTCGCGCACCGAGCCGCCGGGCTGGATGATCGCGCTCGCGCCCGCGTTCATCGCGAGCTCGGGGCCGTCGGCGAACGGGAAGTACGCGTCGGAGGCGAGCGCGCAGCCCGCTAGCGCATCCGGGCGGAACTCGCGCGCCTTCTCGACCGCGATCCGCACCGCGTCCACCCTGCTCATCTGGCCCGCGCCGATCCCGATCGTGGCGCCGCCGGCGGCGAGCACGATCGCGTTGGAGCGGACGTGGCGGCACACCGTCCAGGCGAACAGCATGTCCGCCCACTCCTGCTCGCTGGGCGCGCGGGCGCTCACGACCTGCATCTGCTCGCGCGTCTCGGTGATCTCGTCGTGCGTCTGCACGAGCTGACCGCCGATCACCGGCTTGCCTTCGACCTCGCGCGAGGGCGCGGGCCAGTCGGGGAGCTCCAGCAGCCGCACATTCTTCTTCTCCTGCAGCAGCGCGAGCGCGTCCGCGTCGTAGCCGGGCGCGAGCAGCACCTCGATGAACTGCTTGCCGAGCAGCTCCGCGCACGCCCGGTCGACGCGGCGGTTGATCGCGATCACGCCGCCGTAGGCGCTCTGCGGGTCGCACGCGAATGCCCGCGCGTACGCCTCGGCGGCGCCCTCGCCGAGCGCGCAGCCGCACGGGTTGTTGTGCTTGACGATCACGCATGCGGGTCCGTCGAACTCCTCCAACAGCTCGCGCGCCGAGCTGAGGTCGAGCAGGTTGTTGAACGACAGCTCCTTGCCGTGCAGCTGCGCGACCCCCGCGAGCAGGTGCGTGGGCGAGCCCGCGCGGGCGTAGAACGCGGCGCTCTGGTGCGGGTTCTCGCCGTAGCGCAGGTCCATCACCTTGGCGTAGGAGTCGCTCCACGTCGGCGGGAAGCCCTCGTAGACCCGGCGCGCGTGCCACGCGGCGATCGCCGCGTCATAGCGCGCCGTGCAGGCGAACGCCTTCGCGGCGAGCCTCGCGCGCGTCCCGCTCGACACACGCCCGTCGCTCCCGCGCAGCTCCTCGAGCAGCGGGCCGTAGTCGGAGGGGTCCACCACCACGGCGGCGAACGCCGCGTTCTTGGCGGCCGCGCGGATCATCGTGGGGCCGCCGATGTCGATGTTCTCGATCACCTCCGCGTCACCCACCCCCTCGCGCGCGGCGGTCTGCTCGAAGGGATAGAGGTTCACGCACACGAGGTCCACCTGCTCGACGCCCTGTTCGGCCGCCTGGCTCAGGTGCCGCTCGTCGTCGCGCAGCGCGAGCAGCCCCGCGTACAGCCGCGAGTTGAGCGTCTTCACGCGCCCGTCCATGATCTCGGGGAAGCCGGTGAAGTCCTCGATCGCGCGCACCGGGATGCCCTCGGCGCCGAGCGCCGTGGCGGTGCCCCCGGTGGAGACGATCTCGATGCCGAGCTCGTGCAGGCCGCGCGCGAAGTCGCCGATCCCGGTCTTCTCGGAGACCGACACGAGCGCCCTGCGCACGCGCACCTCGCCCGCCGCGGCGGGCTCGATGCCGGGGCCCGCGGCCGCCGCTTCGGCCTCGCCCGCGACGCCCTCGCCCGCGCGCTCAAAGCGCCGGCCGGAGGCTGCCTGCTGGGACTCGTCGGTCATCAGCTCGCGCTCCGTGCTCACCGAGCAGAGCCTACCCGTCGATCGCGATGCGACGCGGGTTTGACGGATCGGGGCGCAGCTCGCCGCGCGCGAACATGCGCACGGCGCTCGGCAGCAGCTCGTGCTCGAGCGGGCGCAGCGCGGCGAGCACCTGCTCGGCGTCGCGCGCGCCCGGCAGCTCGACCGCACGCTGCAGGATCACCGGGCCCGTATCGACGCCGGCGTCCACGAAGTGCACGGTCACCCCGAACACCTTGACCCCGTATGAAAGCGCCTGCTCGACCGCGCCGATGCCGGGGAAGGCGGGGAGCAAAGAGGGGTGGACGTTGATGACGGCGCCGTCGAAGCGCTCGAGGAAGGCCGCTCCGAGCAGCTCCATGTAGCCGGCCAGGACCACCAGGCGGGCGCCCGCCGACTCGAGCCAGTCCGCCAGCGCGGCGTCGCGCTCGCGACGCGTCGCGTAGCCGGCGCGCGCGAACACGCGCGCGGGGACGCCGGCGGCGTGCGCGCGATCGAGAGCGGGCGCGCCCGGGCTGCTCGAGCCCACGGCCACGATCCTCGCCTCGCGCCCGTGCACGGTGTCCAGCAGCGCCTGCAGGTTCGTGCCGGTCCCGGACACCAGAACCGCGATGGGCAAGGCCTCTGTCACGCCGCGGCGCACCATAGCGTGACCCACCTCACATAAAGATGAGAACGCGCGTTCTTCAATAGTCGTGAGGGTCTTCCCCGGGCCCTCGTCAAGGGCTCGGCTTCACCCCGGCCGAGCCGAACAGAGAGGACGCGAAATGCTCACAGCAATAGGTGTCGCCGTGCTCATAGCGGCCGCGCTCGGATCGGCGCTGCGCAGCGAGGGCAGCGGCGTCCTGATCGCACGCCGCCCGTATAACAACCGCCACAACGACGCCGCCGGCGCCCGCGAAGACCACCTCGGCTAGTCACGCCCGCCGTCCCCGCCGTCCGTGTCGCGGCGCTCGAGCGCCGCTCAGACGCGGGCGAGCGGGCGCTCGGGGGCGTGCGCGTCGTCCTCGAGCGAGTACTTGCCGGCGGCGCGGTCGCTGCCCGCAAGCGGGTATGAGCCGCTGAAGCACGCGTCGCAGTGGGTCTCGCGGCCGCCCGCCCCGGCGCCGACCGCCTCGTACACGCCCTCGAGCGACAGGTAGTGCAGCGAGTCGCAGCCGAGCTCGGCGGCGACCTCGGCGGTGGTGCGCCCGTGGGCGATCATCTCCTCGCGCGTGGACATGTCGATCCCGTAGTGGCACGGGTGCTTGATGGGGGGCGCGGAGATGCGCATGTGCACCTCCGCGGCGCCCGCGTCGCGCAGCATCTCGACGATCTGGCGCGTGGTGTTGCCGCGCACGATCGAGTCGTCCACGACCACCAGGCGTTTGCCCGCGATCACCTCGGGCAGAGGGTTGAACTTCAGCCGCAGCCCGTGCTTGCGCAGCTCCTGTCCGGGCTGGATGAACGTGCGCGCCACGTAGCGGTTCTTGACGAAGCCGTCGTCCTGGGGGAGGCCCGCGGCGCGCGCCAGCCCGCGCGCGGCGGCGTTGCCGGAGTCGGGCACGGCGATCACCAGGTCGGCCTCCACGGGCGCCTCGCGCCATAGGATCTCGCCCATGCGCCCGCGCGTTACCTGCAGCGCCTGGCCGTTCATGCGCGAGTCGGGACGCGCGAAGTAGATGTACTCGAACACGCAGAACGCGCGCCGCTCGCCCGGCGCGACCATGCGGCTGCGCAGGCCGTCCGCGCCGAGCGTCACGAGCTCGCCCGGCTCCACGTCGCGCTCGAAGCGCGCGCCGATGATGTCGAACGCGGAGGACTCGCTGGCCACGCAGTGGTGCTGGCCGAAGCGGGGATTCGCGCCGGAGGCGCGTGTCTCCCGGCTTCGGTCGCCCTCTTCGCCCTGCAGCACGCCGATCGACAGCGGCCGCAGCCCGTGCGGGTCGCGGAAGGCGACCACGCGGTCGCGCGTCATGGCGACGATCGAGAAGGCGCCGCGCAGGCGCGGCAGCACGTCCGCGATCGCGTCCTCGACCTGCTCCGCGGGGTGCGTGGCGATCATCGCCGCGATGATCTCCGAGTCGGACGTGGAGCTGAACGTGACGCCGCGCTCGAGCAGCTCCTCGTGAAGCTCGACCGCGTTGATCAGGTTGCCGTTGTGCGCGAGCGCGACCTCGCGGTGCGAGCCGTTCATGCCCTCCGAGCGCTGCACCGGCTGGGAGTTCTCCCAGGCGTTTGAGCCGGTGGTGGAGTAGCGCACGTGTCCGATCGCGAGGTCGCCGGCGAGCGTGCGCAGGTCGTTCTCGGAGAACACCTGGCTGACGAGGCCGAGCTCGCGGCGCGTGACTATGCGCCCGCCGCGGTCCGCCGCCGCGATGCCCGCCGACTCCTGCCCCCGGTGCTGCAGCGCGTACAGGGCGAAGTACGAGAGGCGGGACACCTCGTGACCGGGTGCGTAGATGCCGAACACGCCGCACTCATCACGCGGTCCCTCACGTGTTGTGCTCACATTCACACGCTATCAGCCGAAGCAGCGCCGCAAGGGGAGCTCATGCGCCTGCGCCAGCTCCTCCAGGGAGAGCTCGAGCTCTCCGCCGCCGGCCTGCGCGGGCAGCTCGAGCGACAGCGCCTCCCCGCCCACCCGGCCGATCGCGCGCACCCTCGTGCGCGCGGCGAGCGCGGCGATCGCCTCGGCGCCGGCGCTCACCACGAAGCCGCCGGGCCCCTCCCCGAGCAGCGCCGTGGCGCACGCGGGCGTCGGTGGAGCGGCGCCGACGAGCTCCTCGATCAGCTCCTCGCGGACGCTCACGCGCGCTCCGAGCGCGCCCGCGAGGCAGCACTCGGCGAGCGCCACCGCTAGCCCACCCTCGGCGATGTCGTGCGCGCTCGTGAGCGCGCCGTCGCGCACCGCGTCGCGCACGGCCGCCTGCGCGGCGGCGACGGCCTCGATGTCGAACGCGGGGAGCTCGAGCGGCAGCGGCTCGCCCAGCAGCTTGGCGAGCTCGCTCGCCTGAAGCGACGCCGCGAACGGGCCGGCGAGCGCGATCTGATCGCCCTCGCGCGCGAAGCCCATGCGCCCCGAGCGGCGCGCGTCGGGCAGGCGCCCGACCATGCCGATCACCGGCGTGGGGTAGATCGGGCCGGCGGCGCCCTCGTTGTAGAGCGACACGTTGCCGCCGACGATGGGCGCCTTGAGCGTCCTGCACGCGTCGCCGAGCCCGCGCACGGACTCGGCGAGCTGCCACGCGATGTGCGGCTTCTCGGGGTTTCCGAAGTTGAGGTTGTTGGTCGTGCCGAGCGGCTCGGCGCCCACGCACGCGAGGTTCGAGGCGCACTCGAGCACCGCCTCGACGGTGCCGCGGTAGGGGTCCGCCGCCACGCGCCTGCCGTTGCAGTCGATGCTCACCGCGAGCGCGCCCCCGTGCGGGAGCGCGAGCACCGCCGCGTCGGCCTGCTCGGGCCTGCGCACGGTGCGCGACTGCACGATCGCGTCGTAGCGCTCGAACAGGGGCCTTCGCGAGCACACGTTGGGGCTCCGGAGCAGGGCGAGCAGCGCCTCGCGCGGCGCGGGCGGCGCGGCGAGCGCGGGGCGCGGCGGCGCGTACACCTGCTGCGAGGGCCGCTGCGGGCGCAGGTCGTACAGCGGGCAGTCGTCCACGAGCGCGCTCACCGGCATGTCGCCGATCAGCTCGCCGGCTCGCAGCACGCGCACGCGGCCCGTGGCGGTGACCTCGCCGATCGCGGCGGCGTTCACCTCCCACTTCTCGCACACCTCCACGGCCGCCGCGACGCTGGCGGGCTCGAGCACGCACAGCATGCGCTCCTGCGACTCGCTCACCATGATCTCGAATGGCTCCATCCCCGGCTCGCGCAGCGGCACCGCGGCCACGTCGATGTCCACGCCCACCGCGCCCTTCGAGGCCATCTCGGCGGCGGAGGAGGTGAGCCCGGCGGCGCCGAGGTCCTGCAGCGACACGAGCAGGCCCCGCTCGAGCAGCTCGAGCGAGCACTCGAGCAGCTTGGAGCCCTCGAACGGGTCGCCCACCTGCACGGTGGGGCGCTTGTCGTCCTCCCCGGCGCCCTCGCCGGAGAGCTCCGCCGAGGCCAGCACCGAAGCGCCGCCGATGCCGTCGCGCCCGGTGGCGGCGCCGAACAGCAGCAGCACGTTGCCCACCCCCGCGGCGGCGCTGCGCACGAGCGCCTCGCGCCGCGCGAGCCCGAGCGCCATCGCGTTGACCAGGCAGTTGTGCTCGTAGGGGCCCTCGAAGTACACCTCGCCGCCCACCGTGGGCACGCCCACCGAGTTGCCGTAGTGGGCGATGCCGGACACCGCGCCGTCGAGCAGGTAGCGCGAGCGCCCGCCGGCGGCGCTCCCGCCGGGCTCGCCGTCGGCGATCTCGCCGAAGCGCAGCGAGTCGAGCACCGCGATCGGGCGGGCGCCGATCGCGAAGATGTCGCGCAGGATGCCGCCGACGCCGGTGGCGGCGCCCTGGAAGGGCTCGACGGCGCTCGGGTGGTTGTGCGACTCGACCTTGAACGCGCACACGAGGCCGTCGCCGACGTCCACGGCGCCGGCGTTCTCGCCGGGGCCCATGACCACGTGCGGGCCGCCGGTGGGCAGCGTGCGCAGCAGCTTGCGCGAGTGCTTGTACGCGCAGTGCTCGCTCCACAACAGCGAGTACATGGCGAGCTCCACGCGGTTGGGCGCGCGCCCCTGCTTGGCGCACGCGAGCTCGTACTCCTCGCGCGTGAGCCCGAGCGCGAGCGCGTCCTCGACGCCGGGCAGGCCCTCCTCGAGCGCGGCGCCGGGCGCGCGCTGCTCAGGCATCGCCGGCCTCACGCATGCGCGGCCTCGACCGCGGCGCGCATCGACGCGAAGATCGAGAGCCCGTCGGCGGAGCCTCCGATGAGCTCGTCCACCGCGTGCTCGGGGTGGGGCATCAGCCCGAACACGTTTCCCCGCTCGTTGCACACGCCCGCGATGTCGCGCAGCGAGCCGTTGAAGTTGTGCCCGGGCGCGTAGCGCAGCAGCACCTGGCCCGCGCGTTCGAGCTCGTCGAGCAGGGGCTCGGGGGCGTAGTAGCGCCCCCACGAGTGCTTCGCGGGGATGCTCAGCGCGCGTCCCGGCTCGCACGCGTTGGTGAACGGCGTCTCGGCGCGCACGACCTCGAGCGAGACCTGCCTGAAGGTGAAGCGCAGGTCCGTGTTGGGCAGCAGCGCGCCGGGCAGCAGCTGCGCCTCGCACAGCACCTGGAAGCCGTTGCAGATCCCGAGCACGACGCCGCCGTCGCGGGCGAACTCCACGACCGACTCCATCGCGGGCGAGAAGCGCGCGATCGCGCCGGCGCGCAGGTAGTCGCCGAAGGAGAACCCGCCGGGCACGACCACCGCGTCCACGCCGCGCAGGTCGCGCTCGCGGTGCCAGATCAGCTCGGCTTCGCCCACCCGCGCGGCCGCGCCGAGCGCGTCGGCCTCATCGCACGAGCCGGGGAACTGCAGGACGCCGAACCTCACCTGCCCTCAGCCGCCGCCGTCGAGCAGCTGCACCTCGTAGTCCTCGACGAGCGGGTTGGCGAGCAGCTTCTCGCACATCTGCTCGAGCTCCTGCGGGTCGGGGACCTCCAGCTCCACCAGCCTGCCCACGTGCACGTGCGCCACGCCGTCGAACCCGAGCGCGGGCAGGGCGCGCTCGACCGCCTCGCCCTGGGGGTCGAGGATGCCGGCCTTCGGCCGGATCAGCACGCGCGCCCTCACGCCGCGCCCTGGGCGCCCGAGCGCTCGAGCCACGCGGCGAACGGCTCGCCGGTGATGCGCTCGTACGCCTCGAGGTAGCGCTCGCGGGTGCCCGCGACCACGTCGTCGGGGATCGCGGGCGCGGGCGGCAGGCGGTCCCACCCGCTCGCGGTGGCCCAGTCGCGCACGTACTGCTTGTCGAAGCTCGGCTGCGAGCGGCCGGCCTCGTAGCCGTCGGCGGGCCAGTAGCGCGAGGAGTCGGGCGTGAGCACCTCGTCTCCCACCACCAGCTCGCCGTCCTCGTCGAGCCCGAACTCGAACTTCGTGTCGGCCAGGATCACGCCGCGCGCGAGCGCGTGCTCGGCGGCGAACGAGTACAGCGCGATCGACACGCCGGCCACCCGGCGCATCAGCTCCGCGTCGCCGGTGAGCCGCGCGGCGTGCTCGAAGTCGATCGCCTCGTCGTGCCCCTGCTCGGCCTTGGTGGAGGGCGTGAAGATGGGCTCGGGCAGGCGCTCTGACTCGCGCAGCCCCGCGGGCAGCTCGATGCCCGACACGCTGCCGCTCGCCTGGTAGTCCTTCCAGCCCGATCCGGTGATGTAGCCGCGCACCACGCACTCCACCGGCAGCATGCGCAGGCGGCGCACCACCATCGCGCGGCCGCGCACGTCCTCGGGCACGCCCTCGCGCACCGACACGAGATGGTTGGTGACGATGTGCCCGGTGCGCGCGAACCAGAAGTCCGAGAGCCCCGTGAGCACCCTGCCCTTGTCGGGGATCGGCGTGGGGTGCACCGCGTCGTAGGTCGAGATGCGGTCGCTGGCCACCATCAACAGCCGCGACGGCGCGTCAGCGCCGTCCATCTCATAGATCTCGCGCACCTTCCCGCTCGCGATCAGGGGCAGGTCGGCGACGGTGCTCACGCGCCGCGATGCTACCAGCGCGTGCGGGCGCTCTCAGCCGATCTCGTCGAGCCGGCCGACGATCTCACCGGCGTGGCGCACGAAGCCCGAGTAGTCGAAGATCGCGTCGAGGTCGAGGCCCGCGGCGCGCTCGTCGGACTCGAGCAGCGCCCGCAGCGGAACGCCCTCGTCCCACGCGCGCTGCGCGAGCTCCTGCACGATCCGGTAGGCCTCGTCGCGGCTGCGCCCGGCGTCCACGAGCGCGAGCAGCACGCGCTGGGAGAAGATCGCGCCGTGCGTGAGCTCGAAGTTCGCCCGCATGCGCCGCTCGTCCACCATCAGGTCGCGCACGAGCGCGATCGCGCGGTGCTGCATGTAGTCGATCAGGATCGTGGAGTCGGGCAGGATCACGCGCTCCACCGAGGAGTGCGAGATGTCGCGCTCGTGCCACAGCGCCACGTCCTCGAGCGCCGCGAGCGCATTGCCGCGCAGCACCCGCGCGAGCCCCGCGAGCTGCTCGCTGCGGATCGGGTTGCGCTTGTGCGGCATCGCCGAGGAGCCCTTCTGGCCGGCGCTGAACGGCTCCTGCACCTCCCGCACCTCGGTGCGCTGCAGGTGGCGCACCTCGTTGGCGAAGCGCTCGATGCCGGCGCCCGCGAGCGCGATCGCGCCGAGCAGCTCCGCGTGGCGGTCGCGCGCGACGACCTGGGTGGAGATGTCCTCGCGCGCGAGGCCCAGGCGCGTGAGCACGCGCGCCTCGAACTCGGGGCTCGTGGCCGAGTACGTGCCCACCGCGCCCGACACCGCGCCGACCGCGGCCTGCGCGAACGCGCGCTGTAGCCGCTCGGCGTTTCGGTGCGCCTCGAACGCGAAGCCCGCGAGCTTCGCGCCGAAGGTGGTCGGCTCGGCGTGCACTCCGTGGGTCCTGCCGATCGTGAGCGTGCCCGCGTGCTCCCTGGCCCGCGCGATCAGCACCGTCACGAGCTCGTGTGCGCCCTCGAGCACCACCTCGCCCACCTCGCGCAGCTGCAGCGCGAGCGCCGTGTCGAGCACGTCGGAGGAGGTCAGCCCGTAGTGGATCCAGCGCCCCGCCTCGCCCGCCGAGGCGGCGAGCACGTCCACGAACGCAGCCATGTCGTGGTCGGTGAGCGCCTCGCGCTCCTGCACCGCCTCCACCGAGAAGCTCGCCGTGCGGACCGCGTGCAGGTCGGACTCGCTGGGCCCGGCCTCGCCGAGCAGGCCCGGCAGCTCCTCGCAGGCCGCCACCTCGACGCGCCGCCAGCACTCCATGCGCTGCTCATCAGTCCACAGACTGCCGAGCGCGGGGCGGGTGTAGCGGGGGATCACCTCAGGGGGATTATCGAGCAGCGCGAGCACGGGGGCCGGCCGGCTCACAGCACGCCGGAAACCTACGCGCTCAGGATCCGCGCAGCCAGGATCGCGGCGTTGCGCGGGTTGTCGAGCCCCACGCACGCCACCGGCACGCCCGGCGGCATCTGCACGATCGAGAGGATCGCATCGAGGCCGCCCGCCGCGCTCAGGCGGCCCGACAGCGGCACCCCGATCACCGGCAGCTCGGTGTGCGCCGCCACCGCGCCGGGAAGAGCAGCGGAGATGCCGGCCCCCGCGATGATCACGCGCAGGCCGCGCATGCGCGCGTTCTTCGCGTATTCCGCCACCACGTCGGGTTCGCGGTGCGCCGACATCACGCGCACCTCGTGCAGGATGCCGCGCTCTTCGAGCTCTCGCGCAGCGGACTGCATCGAGTCCATGTCGCTCTTGGAGCCCATCACGATGCCCACCCGCGGCGCGTCCACGTCGATGTCCTCGAACTCGACCTGCACCTCGGGGTCGTCCATCGGCTCGGGCACGAGCGAGATGCCGTGGCCCTCGGGCCGCCCCTCCTGCGCGGAGGGCCCCGGACGGCGCTCGCCGCCGCCCGCGTCCGTCATGCGCGAAGCGACGCGCCGTGTGGCGCGGGTCGCGTTGCGCTGTGTGCCGGCGGCCGGAGCGGTGCCATGCGCGCGCAGCATACGCCGTCTCCCCCGCCGATGGCAGCCGGCGCGGCGCGCTGGTCGCCGCGCGGGGCGATGGCATCTGGCTCCGCGCCTACCCTGGGCGGGCCGTGAGACGCCTGCGCTCCCACCTCACCTACGCGAACGTCACGGCCACTCTGGCGCTGCTGTTCGCGATGAGCGGCGGCGCGCTCGCGGCCAAGCACTACCTGGTCAGCTCCACCTCGCAGATCAGCCCGAAGGTGCTCGCGAAGCTGCACGGCGCGCGCGGCGCCACGGGACCGGCGGGGAGCCAGGGGAGCGCGGGCTTGCAGGGGCCCGCGGGCACTGCCGGCAAAGAAGGCTCGCCCGGCCCGGCGGGGCCGCAGGGCGTGGAAGGACCCGAAGGACCCGAAGGGCCGGAAGGGCCGGAAGGCCGGGAAGGCCCGGAAGGGCTCGAACCGGAAGTCGTGCCCCTCGAAGAAGCGGCGGGCAAACAGGAAACCGTCGACGGGGCAACGCCCGAACAGACGGTCGAAGCCGCCTGCCCCGAAGGCGAGGACGTGGTGAGCGGGGGCTTCAAAGTCACCGAGGGGATGGTCGTGCTGGCGAGCGAAGCCGGCGAAGGCGGCACGGCGTGGTCGGTGACGGTGGAGAATTCCCCGCCGGTCGCCGGCAAAGCCCAGGCGATCGCCTACTGCGCCGAAGAAGAACGCGCGATCACGGCGGCGGGCGTCTCGAACCTCTCGCGCGCCTCGCACCGCTCGCGCGCGTCGCACCGCTCGCGCGCTACAGCGAGTCGATGAACTCCTCGATGGGGATCGCGGCGAGCGTCTCGTAGCGGCCGGTGCCGCGCGAGCCGAGCTCGAGCGAGATGCGCGCCATCGTGCGCTCGTCGGGCGCCTCGATCACCGAGATGAAGTCGACGTGGCCGAGCGTGGCCCACTGCGCCTTCACGCTCGCGCCCAGCTGCTCGACCTCCTTGTTGACCTCCTTGATGCGCTGCGGGTTGTTCTTCACGGTCTGCACGCCCTCGGGCGTGAGCGTCGAGAGCATGATGTAGGTGGGCATGGCGGCTCTCCTCCGTCGATGTGAGTTCGAGTGCGGCAACGGACTGCCGCGTGCGGTTCTACCCGATCGTCGGCGCCGCGCCAGCCCGAACGCCAGCTTTGCGCCAGACTCGTGCAGGCCCGGTCGCTAGGTTGCCCAGTCGACCTTTGGCACCGGGACGCGTCGCCGACGTGGCACCCGTCTGGGATCAGCGGTTGGTGGCGTCCGTCGCCGAGCTACCAACCGGCTGCGGGCCACGTGGTATGCGCAGACATGCTCAGATCACGCAAGCGTCATGGCGACGCTGGCGCTGGTGTTCGCGATGAGCGGCGGCTGCGCTACGCCGCCACGTCGCGGCCTACTCGACGCTCGGCAAGCTCAGACATGCGCGAACGGTGCACGGCAGCCGTTCACGACTTGCTCAACACGGCGAGCACTGCAAGATAAGCCCGAAAAGGTCCGGTCACGAAGCTCACCAGCGCGACAGGCAGGCGCGACAGGCGCGACCAGGCGCGACAGGCGCGACGGGTGCGGCAGGCGCAACCGGCAACCAAGGCCACGCAGGGCACGAACGGACAATCGCCAACGGATATGACGCGACGACAGCCGGCACCGCCGCGCCTCATGCGAACGTAAGCAGGCCGACACTGAACACTCCGCGCGAAACGCAGCAAGAACGATCGTTTCTGTCACCAGCCGACGCGTCGACGGCGATGTACGGCTCGAACACGGGCCACCGGAAGCGTCGAATGCACAGCTGCGGACGGCGCCGAGTGGCAATCGGTCGACGCTACAGACTGCAGGTGGCTGGACGTCCCGGCACGCGCTCGATCGCCGATCGGGTCGACGACGCGAACCGGGCGAATGTCGCCAGGTGACGACAGGATTGAGGTGGTGACACGCAAGCTCCAACGGCGCGACCGCGGACGAATACAGACCGGAGCCGTTGCACCGTCGCGGTGCCGTGAACCGACGCGGTCGAGTATCGTAGCGGCCACCGCGGCGGAGCACGAGCTACGCCGCGGTCGGCTGCACCGGCGGTCGCGGCGCGGCTCCAGCACGAGCTCCCCGCCGGAGGCGTCCACGGTGACGGAGTCGCCCGCGCGGATCTCGCCCTGCAGCAGAGCGAGCGCGAGCCGGTCGATGAGCTGCTTCTGGATCACGCGGCGCAGCGGCCGGGCGCCGTAGGTCGGGGTCGTAGCCGAGGTTGCCGAGCAGCGTGCGGGCGTCGTCGGTGAGCGTGACGCGCGACGCCGCGCTCGGCGACGCGCTCGATCACGAGGCGCACCTGCAGCTCGACGATCTCCGATAGCTGCTCGCGGCTGAGCGAGTGGAAGCGCACGATGTCGTCGAGGCGGTTGATGAACTCGGGCTTGAAGTACTGAAGCAGCGCCTCGCGCACCTGCGTGTCGGATAGGCCTTCGCCCACTGGGATGTTGGAGGTCATGATCAGCACGGTGTTCTTGAAGTCGACGGTGCGGCCCTGGCCGTCGGTGAGGCGCCCGTCGTCCATCACCTGCAGCAGCGTGTTGAACACGTCGGGGTGCGCCTTCTCGATCTCGTCGAGCAGCACCACCGAGTAGGGGCGCCGGCGCACGGCCTCGGTGAGCTGGCCGCCCTCTTCGTAGCCGACGTAGCCGGGGGGCGCGCCGACGAGCCGCGAGACGGAGTGTTTCTCCATGTACTCGGACATGTCGATGCGCACCATGGCGTCCTGGGAGTCGAACATGAACTCGGCGAGCGCGCGCGCGAGCTCGGTCTTGCCGACGCCGGTGGGCCCGAGGAACAGGAAGGAGCCGATGGGACGGTCGGGGTCCTGCAGGCCGGCGCGCGAGCGGCGCAGCGCGGTGGCCACGGCGTCGATCGCCTCGTCCTGCCCGACGACGCGTTCGTGCAGGCGCTCCTCCATGTGGACGAGCTTCTCGGTTTCGCCCTCGAGCAGGCGGCTGACGGGGATCCCGGTCCAGCGCGCGACGACCTCGGCGACGTCGTCGGCGTCGACCTCCTCTTTGAGGAAGACGGGGTGCGCGGCGCCGTCGCGGTCCTCGCCGGCGGCGCGCTCGCGCTCCTGCGCCTCGAGCTCGCCGAGCTTGCGTTCGAGCTCGGGGATCTCGCCGTAGCGCAGCTCGGCGGCGCGCTGCAGGTTGGCTTCGCGCTCGGCGCGTTCGGCCTCGACCTTGGCGGCGTCGAGGCGCTCTTTGAGCTCGGAGACGCCCTGGATGGCGTCCTTCTCGGACTGCCACTGCGCCTTCATCTCGGCGGAGCGGGCCTTCAGCTCCTCGAGCTCCTTCTCGATCGCGCTGCGGCGCTCCTTGGAGGCGTCGTCCTTCTCCTTGCGCAACGAGGTGAGCTCGATCTCGAGCTGCATGATGCGCCGGTCGACCTCGTCGATCTCGGTGGGCATGGAGTCGATCTCGATGCGGATCTTGGAGGCGGCCTCGTCCACGAGGTCGATCGCCTTGTCGGGCAGGAAGCGGTCTGCGATGTAGCGGTCGGACAGCGTGGCGGCGGCGATCAGCGCGCTGTCCTGGATGCGCACCTTGTGGTGCACCTCGTAGCGCTCCTTGAGGCCGCGCAGGATCGCGATCGTGTCCTCCACGGAGGGCTCGCCGACGAGCACGGGCTGGAAGCGGCGCTCGAGCGCGGCGTCCTTCTCGATGTACTGGCGGTACTCGTCGAGCGTGGTGGCGCCGACGCAGCGCAGTTCGCCGCGCGCGAGCATCGGCTTGAGCAGGTTGGCGGCGTCCACGGAGCCCTGCGCGGCGCCGGCGCCGACGACGTGTGCAGCTCGTCGAGGAACAGGATCACGTTGCCGTCCGCTCGACGACCTCCTTGAGCACGCCCTTGAGGCGTTCCTCGAACTCGCCGCGGTAGGCGGCGCCGGCGATCAGCGCGCCCATGTCGAGCGCGACCACGCGCCGGTCGCGCAGCGACTCGGGCACGTCCTTGGAGACGATCCGCTGGGCGAGGCCCTCGACGATCGCGGTCTTGCCGACGCCGGGCTCGCCGATCAGCACGGGGTTGTTCTTGGTGCGGCGGCTGAGCACCTGGATCACGCGCCGGATCTCGTCGTCGCGCCCGATCACGGGGTCGAGCTTGCCCTGCTCGGCGACCTCGGTGAGGTCGCGCCCGAAGCGCTCGAGCGGGCTCTGCTCCTCCTCGCCCTGCTGTGCTGCGCCGGGCATGCCGGGGGTTCCACCGCTAGCCATCGCTGCTCCTCTTCGGCCTGGATTTGAACTGGCGGCGCGCGTCGGCCGCGCGCACGAGCTCGCCGGCGCGGTAGGGCACGAGCTCGGCGCGGAACGAGCGGCGCACCTGCTCGAGCTCCTCGGCGAGGCGCACCTGCGCCTGCAGCGCCTGCAGCTCGATCTCCTCGATGCGCGCGTGCATCTGGTCGATCTCGGCCTCGAGGCTGAGCACGCGCTCGACGCCGGCCAGGTTGAGCCCGAGCTCGGCGGTCATCTGCTGGATGCGCCTCAGCTGCTCGACGTCCTCCTGCGAGTACAGCCGCGTGCCCTTGGGCGAGCGCTTGGGCTCGATCAGCCCGCGCGCCTCGTACATGCGCAGCGTCTGCGGGTGCATGTTGCGCGAGCTCGGCGGCGACGGAGATCATGAACACGCCGCGCCTCGAGTCGAGCGCGACGCGCTTGTGCGAGGCGGCCATCAGCCGTCGCTCCCCGCGGCGGCGGAGGCGGTGTCCTGCGCGGCGCCGGAGGCGGCGGAGGCGGAGGCGCCGTTGGGGAAGAGCCGCGCGCGCGGGTCCTCGTGCATGGTGCGCGAGAGCTCGTCGACGGCGTGCTCCTGCTCGGAGCTCAGCTTGTCGGGCACGTCGATCACGAAGCGGTAGTGGATGTCGCCGCGCGCGCCGCCGGCGCCGAGCTTGGGCGGCCCCTCGCCGCGCAGTCGCTGCACGGTGCCGTGCGGCGGTGCCGGGTTTGACGCGCAGCGTCTTCGAGCCGCTGAGCGTGGGCACGCGCACCTCCGCGCCGCGCAGCGCCTCGGGGATGGTGATCGGCACCTCGACCTCGAGGTTCCCGCCCTTGCGGGTGAACACGGGCGAGGGCCCGACGTGCGTGATCAGGTACAGGTCGCCGGGCGGGCCGCCATCGCGGCCGGGCTCGCCCTTGCCGGCGATGCGCACGCGGCTGCCCTCGCGCACGCCGGCGGGCACGTTCACGCGCAGGCGCTTGACGGTGCGCACGGCGCCGGCGCCCTGGCAGGTGGGGCACGGCTCCTCGATCACGGTGCCGGAGCCGCCGCAGCGCGAGCAGGGCTGTGAGATCGAGAACATGCCCTGCCCCTGCGTCTCGATGCCGCGGCCCTCGCAGCGCGGGCACACGATCGGCGTGGTGCCGGGCTTGGCGCCGGTGCCGCGGCAGGTGGGGCAGGTGGCGTGCATGGGCACCTGCAGCGGCACCTGCGCGCCGGAGATGGCCTGGTCGAAGGTGATCGAGACCTGCGCCTCGAGGTCGGCGCCGCGCTCGGCGCGCGGGCGCGCGCGCCCGCCTCGGCGCGCGCCGCCCGCGCCGCCGAACAGGTTGGAGAGGATGTCGCCCATCGAGTTGCCGTCGAAGTCGAAGTTGCCGAAGCCGCCGAAGCCGCCGCCGGGTCCGGCGCCGGTCGCGAACGGGCCGCTGCCGGAGTCGTACTGCTTGCGCTTCTCGGGGTCGCCGAGCACGTCGTAGGCCTGCGAGACCTCCTTGAAGCGCGCCTCGGCGTCCTTGTCGTCGGGGTTGCGGTCGGGGTGGTAGCGGCGCGCGAGCTTGCGGTAGGCCTTCTTGATCTCCTCGGCGGTGGCCTTCTTGTCTACGCCGAGCGTCTTGTAGTAGTCGGGGCGGGCTGCCATTGCTTGCCTCTCTCGCTACGCCGAGACGACCACGCGCGCCGGACGGATCACGTTGGAGCCGAGGCGGTAGCCCTCCTGGTAGACCTCTGCGACGGTGCCGCTCGCGCAGCTGCCCTCCTGCGGCACGGTGGCGACGGCCTCGTGCAGCGACGGGTCGAACGCCTCGCCGGCGGGCGAGAACGAATCGACGCCGAGCCGCGCGAGCGCGGCGGCGAGTTCTGCGCGCACGAGCTTCACGCCGGCGAGCAGCGGGTCGTCCTCGGCGCCCTCCGCGATCGCGCGGTTGAGGTTGTCGAGCGCCGGCAGGAGCTCCTTGGCGAGCGCGGCCACGCCGCGCTCCTGCGCGGCGGCGGACTCGCGCGCGACGCGCTTTCGGTAGTTCTCGAAGTCGGCCTGGGTGCGCTGCGCGAGCGCGAGGTACTCGTCGCGCTCGGAGGCGCGCTTGACGAGCTCATCGAGGTCGCCCTCGACCTCGGCGGCGGCGCCGTCGCCGGCGGCGGGGCCGCGCGACGCTGGCTCGCCGCCGGCGCCCGGCCCGCCGCCCTGCGCGGGCACGCCGTTGGCGGCCTGCGGCTCGCCGGCGCCGTCGCGGGTCCCGCTCACGGGTATCCGCTGGGCGCCCGGGCGCGGGCCGCCGTCCCCCGGCGCGGGGGCGCCGGGGGTGGGGGCCTCGTGCGAGCTCTCGCTCTCTCCGAGCGGGTGCTTGCTGTCGTTCATGGCGGCCTACGCCTTCGGCTCGTCGACGACCTCGGCGTCGACGACGTCCTCCTCGTCGGAGGATGCGTCGCCGTCGGCGGAGGCTCCGTTGCCGGACGCGGCGGCCTGCTCCTGGGCGCGCTGGTACATCGCCTCGGAGACCGCGTGGAACGCGGTCTGCAGCGCCTCGGCCCTCTCGTTGATGGCCGCTGCGTCCTCTGTCTCGAGCGCCTCGCGGACCGCCTTGATGGCGTCCTCGATGCGGCTCTTGGACTCGGCGTCCACCTGGTCGCCCAGCTCGGAGAGCTGTTTCTCGGCCTGGTAGGCGGCGTTCTCGGCGGTGTTGCGGGCCTCTGCGAGCTCGCGCGCGCGCCGGTCCTCCTCGGCGTGGGACTCGGCGTCGGAGACCATGTTCTTGATTTCGTCGTCGGACAGCCCGGAGCCGGCCTTGATCTCGATCTTCTGCTCCTTGCCGGTGCCGAGATCCTTGGCGGACACGTTGAGGATGCCGTTGGCGTCGATGTCGAACGCGACCTCGATCTGCGGTATGCCGCGCGGCGCGGGCGGGATGCCGGTGAGCTGGAACTTGCCCAGCGACTTGTTGCCGGCGGCCATTTCACGCTCGCCCTGCAGGACGTGGATCTCGACCGAGGGCTGGTTGTCCTCGGCGGTCGAGAAGACCTCGCCCTTGCGGGTGGGGATCGTCGTGTTGCGCTCGATCAGCTTGGTCATCACGCCGCCCTTGGTCTCGATTCCGAGCGTGAGCGGGGTGACGTCGAGCAGCAGCACGTCCTTGACGTCGCCGGCGAGCACGCCGGCCTGGATGGCTGCTCCTACCGCCACGACCTCATCGGGGTTGACGCCGCGGTGCGGCTCCTTGCCGGTGAGCTCTTTGACCTTGTCCTGCACGGCGGGCATGCGGGTCATTCCGCCCACGAGCACGACGTGGTCGATCTCCTTGACGCCCTTGGCTTTGGCGTCGTCGAGCGCCTGGCGGACCGGCGCGACCACGCGGTCGAGCAGGCTCGAGGTGAGCTCGGAGAGCTTGGCGCGCGTGAGGCGCGTGTCGAGGTGCTTGGGGCCGGAGGAGTCGGCGGTGATGAACGGCAGGTTGATCTGCGTCTCCTGCGTGGTGGACAGCTCGATCTTGGCCTTCTCGGCTGCCTCGTAGAGCCGCTGCAGCGCCATCGGGTCGCTGCTCAGGTCGATGCCCTGGGACTTCTTGAACTCGGCCACGAGCCAGTCGACGATGGCCTTGTCGAAGTTGTCGCCGCCGAGGTGGTTGTCGCCGGCGGTGGACTTGACCTCGAACACGCCGTCGCCGATCTCGAGCGCGGACACGTCGAAGGTGCCGCCGCCGAGGTCGAACACGAGGATGGTCTGGTCGGACTCCTTGTCGAGCCCGTACGCGAGCGAGGCCGCGGTGGGCTCGTTGATGATGCGCTTGACGTCGAGGCCGGCGATGCGGCCGGCGTCCTTGGTTGCCTGGCGCTGGTCGTCGTTGAAGTACGCGGGCACCGTGATCACGGCGCCGTCCACGGACTCGCCCAGATACGCTTCCGCGTCGGACTTCAGCTTCTGCAGGATCATCGCGCTGATCTCCTGCGGCGAATGCTGCTCGCCCCCCGCGTCAACGCGCGCGTCGCCGTTGGGGCCGGCGACGACCTTGTAGGGGACGATCGACTCCTCCTCGCGCACCTCGGCCTCCTTGCGGCCCATGAAGCGCTTGATCGAGAAGACGGTGTTCTGGGGGTTGGTGACGGCCTGGCGCTTGGCAACGGTTCCGACGAGCCGCTCGCCGGAGGCCGCGAAGGCGACCACCGACGGGGTGGTGCGACCGCCCTCGGCGTTCTCGATGACGGTCGGCTCGCCGCCCTCGAGCACGGCCATGCAAGAGTTGGTCGTGCCCAGGTCGATGCCTATGGTCTTGGCCATTGGTAATGCTCCTTGGGGTGGGCTTGATAAATCTGAGTGAGAGTATGGCAGATTTTATGCCGCCTTCAAGCGGGCGCGGCGGCGTGTCCGGCCGGGGCGCCACGCGCGGTAGAGGCCGCGGGACCGGCGGGCGCGGGCGCGTGAACGCCCGGTGACGTATGCGAAACGCCGGGTAACCGCGCGCCTCCCGGGGGTAGTGCTCAGAAGTGAGCCGTCTCGAACGCAACGTCAACATCGCCGCGGTGGTGATCCCCTTCCTCGGCGTGCTGGGCGCCGCGGCGCTGTTGTGGAACCGGCTGCTCGGGCCGGGCGACCTCGCGGTGTTCGCGGTGATGTACCTGACGAGCGCGCTGGGCGTCACGATCGGCTTCCACCGCCTGCTCACCCACCGCGCGTTCGCGACCCACCGGTGGCTGCGCTACACGCTCGCGGTGCTCGGCTCGATGTCGGTGCAGGGGCCGGTGATCGACTGGGTGGCGGACCATCGCAAGCACCACACGTTCACCGACGAAGAGGGCGATCCGCACAGCCCGCACGCGGGGCAGGGCGCGGGGTTTGCAGGCATGGCGGCGGGCCTGTGGCACGCGCACGTGGGCTGGCTGTTTCGCACGCACGGCCAGGCCTCCTCGAGGCGCTTCGCGCCGGACCTGGTCGAGGACGCGGGGATGAGGCGCATCAACAGGCTGTTCCCGCTGATCGCGCTGGCGAGCCTCGCGCTCCCGTTCCTGCTCGGGTTCGCGCTCAGCGGGGGATCGCTCGTGGCGGGCGGCCTCGGCGCGCTGCTGTGGGGCGGGCTCGTGCGCATCTTCCTCGTGCACCACGTGACGTGGAGCATCAACTCGATCTGCCATTTCTTCGGCAAACGCCGCTTCGAGACCGACGACGAGTCGACCAACGTGTTCTGGCTGGCGCTGCCCTCGCTGGGAGAGGCGTGGCACCACAACCACCACGCGTTCCCGCGCTCGGCCTTCCACGGGCTGCGCTGGTACGAGCTCGACCCCTCCGGCTGGCTGATCCTCGGCCTCGAGCGCGCGGGCCTGGCGTGGGACGTGGTGAAGGTGACGCCGGAGCGGGCGCGCGCGAAGCTCGAGCGTCCCGCCCCCACGGCGGGCTGAAAGCGCGCTACCGTCACCGGTATGAGTGCTTCGGGGGTCGGAGCCGGACCGGTCGCGCTGGTCAAGCCGCGGCTGCGCGGGGTCTGGCACTCGTATGCGTTCTTCGCCTCGCTCGGCTGCGGCGCCGCGGTGATCGTGCTGGCAGGCGACGCTCGGGCGCGTGTGGCGGCGATCATCTACGCCTTCGCGGTCTCGGCGCTGCTCGGCACGAGCGCGCTGTATCACCGCGTGACGTGGCGCCCGAACGCGCGCCGCTGGATGCGGCGACTCGACCACTCGATGATCTTCGTGCTGATCGCGGGCACCTACACGCCGGTGGCGCTGCTCGCGCTGAAGGGCTCGCTCGCGAGCACGATCCTGATCGTGGTGTGGGCGGGCGCGCTCGGCGGGATCGTCTTCAAGCTGCTCTGGATAGACGCGCCGAAGTGGCTGCTCGCGGCGGTGTACGTGGCGCTCGGCTGCGTGTCGGCGTCGATCTTCGGCCAGCTGCCCTCCACGATCGGCTGGCTCGGCGCGGCCGGCATCGCCGCCGGCGGGCTGCTGTACATCGTCGGAGCGCTGGTCTACGCGAGCGAAAGACCCAACCCGTCCCCGCGCGTGTTCGGCTACCACGAGGTGTTCCACGCGCTGGTGATCGTGGCGGCGGCGCTGCACTACGCGGTGATCGCGTTCGCGGTGCTGCCGCTCGCCTAGGAGGCGCGCTCGACGCGCCGCGCGTCAGGCTGCGAACAGCGCGCGGCTGGGACACATGCGCGCGAGCGCGCACTCCTCGCAGGAGGGCCTGCGCGCGTGGCACGTGCGCCGGCCGTGGCGCAGCAGGTTGACGTGCAGCTCGAGCTCCTGCCCGGGCGGCGTGAGCGCCAGCATCTGGTCGTGCAGCTCCTCGAAGCCCGCGCGGGGGCGCAGCAGGTGCAGTCGCATGCCGACGCGCGAGACGTGCGTGTCGACGGGCACGTCGCGCATCCCGTAGGCGAACAGCATCACGCACGCGGCGGTCTTGCGACCGACGCCGGGCAGCGCTGTGAGGTACTCGCGACCCTCCTGCACCCCCGCTCGCGGCAGCCAGTCGAGCGAGAGCTCGTGCTCGGGCCGAACCGGGAGACGCTCGCTGCGCTCGCATCCCCGAACCGGCCGGCGAGGGTGCTCGCAGATCGCGCGCAGGATCGCCTGGATGCGCGCGGACTTGACCTTGGAGATGCCGCCGGGCCTGATCGCCTCCTCGACGTCGGCGAGCGGAGCGTCGCGCACCTGCTCCCAGCTGGGCATGCGCGAGCGCAGGCGCAGGAACGCGACGTCGCGGTTGCGGTCGTTGGTGGACTGCGAGAGCACGGTCAGCACGAGCTCGGCGATCGGGTGGCCGTGGGGGCGCATGAGCGGCACGCCGTAGACCTCGCGCAGGCGGTCGCGCACCCTCGCGACGCGGGCGCGCGCGGGGGGCTTGAAGGGCGCTGCCGGCACGCCACCAACGTATAGCCGCGGATATATCCTCGCGGCGTGGCCGAGGTCAGCGAGCGCAGCGGCACGATCGACGGGCGCCCGGTGTTCTGGCGAAGCGCGCCCCAGGCCGAGGGCGCGACCGGCGCGATGCCCCTGTACCTGCACGGCGTGCCTTCGAGCTCCGACGAATGGGTGGCGTTCCTCGAGCGCACGGGAGGCCTCGCGCCGGACCTGCCGGGCTTCGGCCGCTCGGGCAAGGCGGGGGACCTGGCGTACACGATCGCGGAGTACGACGCGTTCATCGAGAGCTTCCTCGACACGGTGGGTGTGCAGCGCGTGCAGCTGGTGGTGCACGACTGGGGCGCGGTGGGTCTCGTGTTCGCCCAGCGCCTGCCCGCGCGGGTGCAGCGGATCGTGGTGATCAACGCGGTGCCGCTGCTTGCGGGCTACCGCTGGCACCGCACGGCGCGCATCTGGCGCACGCCGGGCCTCGGCGAGATCGCGATGGGATCGACCAACCGCTTCTTCCTGCGCGCGCTCACGCGCGAGTCGAACGCGACCCCGGGCCCGATGCCGGACGAGTGGATCGACGCGGTGATGGAGCACTTCGACCAGGGCACGCAGCGCGCGATCCTGCGCCTGTACCGCAGCTCGCCTCCGGAGGTGCTCGCGGCGGCGGGGGCGAGGCTGGGCGAGATCGGCGCGCCGGCGCTGGTGGTGTGGGGCGCGCGTGACCCGTACATCCCGGCGCGCTTCGCGCGCGAGTACGCGAGCGCGCTGGGCGGCGCGCAGCTGCTGGAGCTCGCGAACGCGGGTCACTGGCCGTGGATCGACGACCCGGGCGTGATCGACAGCGTGGCCGCGTTCCTGAACGGCGAGTGACCGCCGTGGCCGCCGCCGGCGCGCGGGCGCACGCGGGCCGCGCGGGCGGCGGGTACCCGCGCGGGGCGCGCGCCTGGCCGGTCGCGGCGGCGATCGCGGCGGCGATCGCGGCGGCGTACCTGATCGTTGCGCCGCAGAGCCCCGACCTGGCGGCGGCGTCATATCGCAGCTGGCTGTTCTCGCACTCGGGCTTCACGCTGTGGGACAACGCGTGGTACGGCGGGCACAACCTGGCGGCGTACTCGCTGCTCGCGCCGGGCCTCGGCGCGCTGCTCACGCCGCGCGTGCTGGCGGCGCTGTCGATGACGATCGCGAGCGCGCTGTTCGCGGCGGTGATCGCGGAGCGCTTCCCCGAGCGCGGCGCGCGCATCGGCGCGGCGTGGTTCGCGCTGGGCGCGGGCGTGTCGCTGCTCTCGAGCCGCGTGCCGTTCGACCTGGGCCTCGCGGTCGGCCTCGGCTGCCTGTGGTTCGCGCAGCGCGGGCGCAGCGCGGCGGCGCTCGCGCTGGCGCTCCTCACGTCGCTCGCGAGCCCCGTGGCCGGGGCGTTCCTGGCGCTGGCGTTCGTGGCGCACGCGCTGTGCGGCCCGCGCCGCGCGGTGCCGGCGGCGCTCGCGCTGGCGGCGCTCGTGCCGGTCGGCGCGCTCACGCTGGCGTTCCCCGAAGGCGGCACGCAGCCGTTCGTGGCCTCGGCCTTCTACCCGGCGCTCGCGGCGGTGCTCGCGGTGCTCGCGCTGTTGCCGCGCGAGCAGCGCCTGCTGCGCGCGGGCGCGCTGCTGTACGCGGCGGCGCTGATCGGCGCGTACGCGATCCCGAGCGCGGTGGGCGGCAACGCGGACCGCCTCGGCTCGCTGGCGGCGGGGCCGCTGGCGGCGCTGCGCGCTCGCGCGCGGAGCGGGCCGGCGCAGGGCGCTCGCGCTGTGGGTGCTCGCGCCTGCGCTGCTGTACTGGCAGCTCAACGCGCCGCTCACGGACTTCGTGGCGGCGGAGAGCAGCGCGGCGGTGAGCGAGTCCTACTACGCGCCGCTGCTGCGCGAGCTGCGCATGCTGGGCGTGGGCGGCGCGGCGCACCCGGCTCGCATCGAGGTGGTGCCGACTGCGGCGCACTGGGAGGCGCGCTTCGTGGCGGCGCGCGTGATGATCGCGCGCGGCTGGGAGCGCCAGCTCGACCGCTACCGAAACGCGCTCTTCTACCGCTCCGCTGCGCTCTCGCCGTCGGAGTACCGCGAATGGCTGTACGCGCAGGGCATCTCCTACGTGGCGCTGCCGGACGCGCCGATCGACTACTCCGGGCGCGCGGAGGCGCGCCTGGTGGCAGGCGGTCGCGCGGGCTCGTTCCTGCGCGAAGTGTGGCGCTCGCCGCACTGGCGCCTGTTCGCGGTGCCCGGCGCGAGGCCACTTGTGCAGCCGGCGGGCCGGCTCGTGCGGCTGGGCGGCGACTCGTTCACGGTGCAGGTGCCGCGCGCCGGCGCGTACACGGTGCTCGTGCGCTTCACCTCCTACTGGGCGCTCGCGTCGGGCAGCGGCTGCGTGGCGCGCGCGCCGCAGGGCGACTGGACACGGCTGCGCGCGCCCGCGGCGGGCGCCTACACGGTGCGCTACGGCTTCTCGCTTTCGCGCGTGCTCGCGACGGGGCCTCGCTGCCGCTGAGCATTCGACTAGGCTTCGCCGCGATGGTCGCACGCGCTCGCCTCCTCCAGGAGCGCGTCCTGCCCCAGGGCCTGCTGGACGCGCTGCGCCAGATTTCGCTTTTCGCCGCCGCCTACTTCGGCTACGGAGTGGTGCGCGGGCTCGTGGAGGCACGCGCCAACGTGGCGTTCGCGCATGCGCGCGACGTGATCTCGCTGGAGCGCACGCTGCACCTGTTCGTGGAGCCCTCGGTCCAGGCGTGGGCGTCGGGCAGCCACTTCGTGATGGAGCTCACGAGCTGGCTGTACGTGAACGCGCAGGGCCCGATCACGATCGGCGCGCTGGCGTACCTGTACTTCAGGCGCAACCGCAGCTTCTACTACGTGCGCAACATGTTCATGATCGCGATGGCGATCGCGCTGATGGGCTACACGGTGTTCCCCACCGCGCCGCCGCGCTTCTTCCCCGAGTGGGGCTTCATCGACTCGGTGGAACACCTCACGCCGGTGAACCTGTCGCACACGAGCGCGTCGATGAGCGCGCTGTTCAACCCCTACGCGGCGGTGCCCTCGATGCACGTGGCGTTCGCGCTGATGATCGCGTGGCCGTTCGCGCGGCTCACGCGCAGCAGGGCGGGCAAGGCGCTGTGGATGTTCTACCCGCTGTTCATGACGTTCGTGATCGTGGTCACGGCGAACCACTTCCTCGTGGACGCGATCCTGGGCGCGCTGACGGCGGTGACGGCGGGCTACGGCGCTCGCTGGCTCGCGCGCGCGCGCCCGGCGGCGTGGCGCTTCGCGGGACTGCCGACGCCGCACCGGCCGCACCTGACGGCCGGCGGCGGGTAAGCGCGGCGCATGGCGCCCCCCAGGCAGCACGCCCCCAGGCGGCGTACGCGGCGCACGTCCGAGCGCGCGCAGCAGCGGCGGACGTTCGCGCCGATCGGCGCGGGCGAGCGCCGGGCGCTCGTGCGCAACCGCCTGATCGAGTCGCGCCTGACGCCCAACGCGATCTCGCTCACGGGGCTCGTGCTCAACGCGGTGGCGGCGGTGCTCGTGTGGGAGCGCTACTTCTTCCTCGGCGGCATCGCGTTCATCGTGGGCTCGGTGATGGACACGCTCGACGGGCGCTACTCGCGCATGTCTGGCAAGGGCACTCCGTTCGGCGCGTTTCTGGACTCGACGCTCGACCGCCTCGAGGAGGGGATCGTGCTGGCGGCGGTGGCCGGCTATTTCGCGCTGCACGGAGAGCGCTTCGCGGCCGCGGCCGTGGTGGTGGCGGTGCTGGCGTCGCTGATGGTGAGCTACACGCGCGCCCGTGCGGAGGCGCTCGGCGTGGAGTGCAAGGTGGGCATCGCCACGCGCCCGGTGCGCGTGGTGATCCTGTCGATCGGCCTGGTGTTCGCGCGCGGCGCGTCGCTCGGGGACTTCGAACTGCTCAAGCCGGCGGTCTACACGCTTGCGGTGCTCAGCGTGTTCACGGTGGCGCAGCGGATCTGGCACGTTCGCCGCGAGCTCGAGGCGGCGGTGTGAGGAACGCGTGCGATGCGGCCGGTGTGACCAACCGGCGCCGGCGGAGTAGTTTGTCCTCGTGACCCCGGCCCTCCCCAACGGCCGCGCGCGCCCCGCAGGCGCGGCGGCCCGCAACGGCGCGGCGCGCTACCAGTCGGACAAGGTGCGCGTGGCGATCATCGGCGTGGGCAACTGCGCGTGCTCGTTCGTGCAGGGCGTGCACTACTACCGCGACGCGGACCCCACGCAGCGGGTGCCGGGCCTGATGCACGTGGACCTCGGCGGCTACCACGTGCGCGACATCGAGTTCACGGCGGCGTTCGACATCGACGCGACGAAGGTCGGCAAGGACCTCGGCCAGGCGATCTGGGCTGGGCAGAACAACACGATCCGCTTCGCCAAGGTGCCGCGCAACCTGGGCGTGCCGGTGCAGCGTGGCATGACGCACGACGGCCTCGGCAAATACCTCAAGGAAAAGATCAAGAAGGCGCCGGGCGAGACGGCGGACATCGTGAAGATCCTGCGCGACACGCACACCGACGTGGTCGTGTCCTACCTGCCGGTGGGCTCCGAGCAGGCGACCAAGTGGTACGTGGAGCAGGTGCTGGAGGCGGGCTGCGGCTTCGTCAACTGCATCCCGGTGTTCATCGCGCGCGAGCACTACTGGGACGAGCGCTTCAAAAAGGCGCGCCTGCCGATCGTGGGCGACGACATCAAGTCGCAGGTGGGCGCGACGATCGTGCACCGCACGCTCGCGCGGCTGTTCGACGACCGCGGCGTGCGCATCATGCGCACCTCGCAGCTCAACGTGGGCGGCAACATGGACTTCTACAACATGCTCGAGCGCGAGCGCCTCGAGTCGAAGAAGATCTCGAAGACCAACGCGGTCACCTCGATCATGGACGAGAAGCTGCCCGCGAACGACATCCACGTGGGCCCGTCGGACTACGTGCCGTGGCTCACCGACCGCAAGTGGGCGCACATCCGCGTGGAGGGCCACGCGTTCGGCGACGTGCCGCTGAACGTGGAGCTGAAGCTCGAGGTGTGGGACTCGCCGAACTCCGCGGGCATCGTGATCGACGCGGTGCGCTGCTGCAAGCTCGCGCTCAACAACGGCCTCGGCGGCCAGCTCGACGGCCCCTCCTCGTACCTGATGAAGTCGCCTCAGAACCAGCGCCCGGACGACCGCGCGCGCCACGACACCGAGGCGTTCATCCACCGCTACGCGCGCAAGCCGCTCGCCGCGCCCAAGCCCAAGCCCAAGCGCGCGGGCCGCGAAGAAACCTGCGCGCGCGCGCGCCTCGCGCGGATCCTGAGCGCCCTCGCGGGCAGCGCGCGTCTGTAGCCTGCGCCGATGCGCAGCGGAGCGCTGAGCGAGCGATCGTTCCGGCTCCTGTTCGCCGGCCAGGGCATCTCGGCGATCGGGGACGGCGTGGTTCCGGTCGCGCTGTCGTTCGCGGTGCTCGACCTGACGGGCTCGGTGCGCGACCTCGGCCTGATCCTGGCCGCCCAGTCGCTGCCGCTGATCTCGTTCGTGCTGATCGGCGGGGTGTGGTCGGACCGCGTGTCGCGCCAGACCGTGATGCGCCTGTCGGACCTCACGCGCGCCGCGGTGCAGATCGCGAGCGCGGTGCTGCTGCTGACGGGCACGGCGCACATCTGGGAGCTCGCGGCGCTGCAGGCCGTCTACGGGCTCGCGAGGGCCTTCTTCGGCCCGGCGGCGACGGGGCTCGTGCCCCAGACGGTGGCGCCCGAGCATCTGCAGCAGGCGAACGCGCTGATGGGCATGAGCGAAAACCTCTCCTCGATCGTGGGCCCGGCGCTCGGCGGCATCCTGGTCGTGGCCGCGAGCCCCGGATGGGGGCTCGCGTTCGACGGCGCCGCGTTCCTCCTCAGCGCGGCCTCGCTTCAGGCGATGCGGCTCGCGCCGGTCCTCGCCCCTGCGCGACAGAGCACGATGGCGGACCTGCGCGCGGGGTGGCGGGCGTTCGCGTCTCGCAGGTGGCTGTGGGTCAGCGTTGCCTCGCTGACGCTGATCGTCACGGTGGTGTTCGCGCCGCTCGACGTGCTCGGGCCGGAGATCTCCCGCAGCCGTCTCGGCGGCGCGGGGGCGTGGGCGGCGATCAACACCGCGATGGGGGTCGGCGCCATGCTCGGAGGCGCCGCGGGGTTGCGCTGGCGCCCGCGCCGGCCGCTGCGCGCGGGCTTCCTGCTGACCCTCTGCGGCGAGCCGATCCTGCTGGCGCTGCTCGCGGCCGACAGGGCGCTCGCGCCGATCATCGTGTTCGCGATCATCGCCGGCGGCGCAGCCTCGCTCTTCAACGTGTTCTGGTTCACGGCGCTGCAGCGAGAGGTGCCCGCCGAGGAGCTCTCCCGCGTGAGCTCGTGGGACCACCTCGGCACCTACGCGATGCAGCCGCTGGGGCTCGCGGTCGTGGGGCCGATCGCGCTCGGCCTGGGCATCTCCGCGACCATGTATGGCGCGGCCGCGCTCGTGGTGCTCCTCACCCTCTCGGTGCTGGCGATCCCGGCGGTCCGCGACTTCGCGCAGGACCCCGGCGCGGTGGCGCGGCCGGGCGAGGCGGGGTAGCGCGAGACGCGGCGCGGCGGCGCTGTCACGCGCAGCCGCCCGTGGCGCTTATCCTGCGTGCGTGGCCCGGCAGACGTTCGCAATCGCCCATGTGAGCCCATATCCGTGGGAGGCACAGGACAACGAGGTCAACGCGCACGTGAGCCGCGTGGCGGCGGAGCTCTCGCGATCGGGGCACCGCGTGCTGGTGCTCGCGCCGTCGCGCTCGCAGGAGCGCGTGCGCGCGTCGCGCAAGGAGCTGCGCGCCGCGCGCGCGCACCCGGAGCGACTGCTCGAGGGCAGCGACGGCGGCGAGCCGCGCGTGATCGCGGTGGGCGAGGTGCTCGACGTGGCGGCGGGCGCGAGACGCAGGCCCTCGGCGCTGCCGATCGACGTGGCGCGCACCGTGGAGGAACTGCTCGGGACGGTGGAGCTCGACTTCGTGCACGTGCACGAGCCGTTCGCGCCCAGCACCTCCAACGCGGCGCTGCGCCACTCGCGCGCGCTCAACGTGGGGTCGTTCCACGCCTCGAGCGAGCGGCTGCTCTCGACGCTCGTGGCGCGCCGTTTCGTGGAGAGCTTCTTCGGGCGCCTCGACGCGCGCACCGCGAGCCGCCCTGCGACGGCGCAGCTGATGGACACCCACTTCCCCGGCGACTACGAGCTGGTGCAGGACGGCGAGGGCGCGGGCGCGGCGTTCGAGCGCATCTACGCGCGGCTCGCGGCCCGCCGCCACGACGGCGCGCTCGACGATCGGCTCGCGCGCGAGCTCGAGAGCCGCCCGCTGATCGACGTGGACCTGCACATGCACACCGACCACTCGGGCGACTGCGCCACCCCGGTGGAGGTGCTGCTGGCGACCGCGCGCGAGCAGGGCCTCGGCGCGATCGCGGTGACCGACCACAACGAGATCTCCGGCGCGCTCGAGGCGAGCGAGCGCGCGCAGGAATCGGATGCCCACCCACCCGTGAAGGTGATCGTGGGCGAGGAGGTCAAGACCGCCTCGCAGGGCGAGGTGATCGGGCTGTTCCTGCAGGAGAAGATCCCGCGCGGCCTGTCGATCGAGGAGACGGTCGCTGAGATCCGCCGCCAGGGCGGGCTCGTGTACGTGCCGCACCCGTTCGACCGCATGCACGCGGTGCCCGACTACGAGCACCTGCTGCCGATCCTCGACGACGTGGACGCGATAGAGGTGTTCAACCCGCGCGTGGCGATCGGGGCCTTCAACGAGGAGGCGGCGCGCTTCGCGGCCAAGTACCGCATCACCGCGGGCGCCGGCTCGGACTCGCATGTGCCCCAGGGCCTCGGCTCTGTGCGGGTGCGGATGCGCGACTTCGACGGCCCGCGCGAGTTCCTCGCGAGCCTCGCGGGCGCGGAGATCCACACGCGCCCCTCCTCGCTCCTCTACGTGCAGGCGCTCAAGTTCCTGCAGACGCGGGCCACTCCGCCGTCGGCGCGCAGGGCCAGCAAGGCGCGGCGCCTGAAGCGTGTCCGGCGGGCGCCGGGCGGCGGCGAGCGCCGCTAGGAGGGCGCAAGCGGCGGTGCACAGTCAAGGACAAGACGAGGGCCCGTCAAATCTCACGGGGTCGATGCCGGTAACCGACGATGAGATTCGGGAGAAGTACCTCGAGCGCGCGATCCGCGAGCTGAACACGCTCACGCGCGAGCTGCAGGCGTGCCCGCACTGCCCGCGCGGCAACCTCATGCCGGTGCTCGGCTCGGGCCACCCGCAGGCCGACATCTTCCTGCTCAAGCACGCGCCGATGCCCTCGGAGATCGAGGAGGGCGTGGCCTTCTACGGCCGCGCGGGGGGCGCGCTGATGAAGTCGCTGAAGCGCCTGCAGATCGACCCGCTGGCGGTGTACGGGACGCTGTGCGTGAAGTGCCCGCTGAGCGACCCGTCGCTGGCGGACTTCGCGTGCATCTCGCGCGTCGTCCAGGAGATCGCGATCGTGCAGCCGAAGATCGTGGTGGCGATGGGCGCGGAGGCGCTCGCGGCGCTCAACGAGCTGGACATCCCGCTCGCGCGCACGCTGCACGAGCGCCCCGGCGAGATCCAGCAGCTCACCCCCACGGTGGACGGCCTGTACGTGCCGGACATCGACGACTCGCTCGACGAGCAGGACGCCAAGCGCGACTTCTGGGCGTCGTTCCGCGTGCTCGGCGAGTGGTACGCGGCACAGCCGCCGTACTAGGCGAGCAGCACGATCTTGCCGAGCTTGCCGCCGGCCGCGAAGCGGTCGTAGGCGGCGGCGGCGTCCTCGAGCGCGAACGTCTCGGCGACCGGCACGCGCACGGCGCCCGACTCGAACAGCGGCAGCACCTCGTGCTTCGACGCGCCGCGAGGCGAGCGCCTTCTCCTCGAGCGGGCGCGCGCGCAGCGTGGACGCCGTGGATGCGCCGCGCTTTCCCATCAGCGCGAGCAGGTTGAGCTCGGCCTTGGCGCCGGCCGAGACCCCGATCACGACGATCCGCCCGCCGGTCGCGAGCGCGTTCACGTTCGTCGGGCAGGTTGGGCGCGCCGACGAGCTCGAGGACCACGTCGAAGGGGCCGTGCTCGGCGAACCCCTCGGGCGCGATCGCGGCGGCGCCGAGCGCGGCCACCTGCTCGCGCAGCTGCTCGTTTCGCACGGTCGCGGTCACGCTCGCGCCCGCCGCGCGCGCGAGCTGGATCGCGGCGGTGCCGACGCCGCCGGCGCCGCCGTGCACGAGCAGCCGCTCGCCGGGACGCAGGCCGGCCTGCGTGAAGAGCGCGTCGTGCGCGGTCGTGAAGACCTCCGGCAGCCCGCCCGCGGCGGGCCAGTCGAGCACGTCGGGCACCGGCATCAGCTGGCGCTCGTGCACGACCGCGAGCTCCGCCTGCGCGCCGCCGCCGACGATCGCCATCACGCGCTCGCCGCCGTGGAAGCGCGCGTGCGCCGGGCCCGAGCGCGGCCACCTCGCCCGCGAGCTCCAGCCCGGGGATGTCGGGCGGCGAGCCGGGTGGCGCCGGATACAGGCCGCGGCGCTGCATCATGTCGGCGCCGTTCAGCCCGGCGGCGCGCACGCGCACGAGCACCTCGCCGTGCCCGGGCTCCGGGTCGGGGTGCTCCTCGACCAGCATCTCCCCCTCGCGGATCGTGACGGCGCGCACGGGCGGAAAGCCTAGCGGCGCGGCGTGCGGGCGGCGAGGTCTAGGTGCGCTCGAGCAGCGCCACGCACTCGATGTGGTGGGTCTGCGGGAACATGTCCACCGGGCGCACGCGGCGCAGCGCCCAGCCGGCCTGCGACGAGTTCGGCGGCGTTGGGCGCGAGCGTGGTGGGGTTGCACGACACGTAGACGATCCGCCGCGGCGAGGCTTCGACGATGCGGTGCACGACCTTCTTGGAGAGCCCCGCGCGCGGCGGGTCGACGACGACCACGTCGGGCCGCCCGGCGCGCTCGAGCAGCTCGCGCAGCGCAGGCGCACGTCGCCGGCGAAGAAATGCGCGTTCGTCGATCGCGTTGCGCCGCGCCGCGGCGATCGCGTCGGCGACCGCCTCTCGGACAGCTCGATGCCCCACAGCTCGCCCGCGCGCGGCGCGAGCGTGAGCGCGATCGTGCCGATGCCGCAGTACAGGTCGTACACGCGCTCCCAGCCCTCGAGCGCGGCGTACTCGCTCGAGCGCGCCGTAGAGCACCTCGGCCATCTCGGTGTTGGTCTGGAAGAACGCCTCCGGCGAGATCGCAGGTCGAGCTCGCCGAGGCGCTCGGGCAGCTCGCGCCTCGCCCCACACGAGCTCGGTGTCGCCGCCCGCGGTCGTCTCGGCGAGGCTCCGCGAGCGCGTCCACAGCACGCCGCTGAGCTGCTCGCCGAGCCCCTGCGCGAGCGCCTGCGCGAGCGGGCCCGCCTCGAGCTCGCCCGTCGGTCGTCACGAGCCGCACCTGCAGCTTGCCGGTGCGCCTGCCCTCGCGCACGACGAGGTTGCGCAGCCGCGCGCGCCCGTCGGCGCCGGCCGACGCCTCGCGGCGCGCTCGCGCGCCGCGCGCCGCTCGCCGCGCGTCGCGGCGCCGTCGCGCCGCGGCGCGCTCCCACGGCCGAGCAGGCCCTGCTCGCGGCACCAGCGCAGCGCGAGCTCGCGCGCGAGGTTGCCGCGCTCGGAGGCGAGCAGGCAGTCCTCGATCGCCCTGCACGCGGTTGGCGCCCGCGGAGGCGTGAAAGCCGCACACGAGCTCGCTCGCCGGAGCCGCCGCCGAACGAGTACTCGAGCTTGTTGCGGTAGCGCCACTGTTCGAGCGCGGGCACGATCTCGCTCGAGCTCGAAGCCCTCGAGGCCCCCGATCCGCGCGCAGCGCGTCGGCGACCTGCTCGCTGCTTGACCTCGCAGCTGGCGCTCGTAGGGGAGCACCTGCCACGGCACGCCGGGGTGCTCGGCCAGCGGCGCGATCCGCTCGGGGCTCGGCTCGCAGCACCTCGAGCGTGCGCGCGTGCGCGTAGCTGCGCTTGCGCTTGTGCACGACCGCGCGCACGCGGTCGCCGGGCACGGCGCCCGCGACGAACACGACGTAGCCGCTCTCGCCGAGCCGCGCGACGCCCTCGCCGCCGAATGCGAGCGAGTCGACCTCGAGCTCGAGCTCGTCGCCGCGCTGCGGGCGCGCGGGCGGCCTCGGCGGCGGCGCCGGGCTCGGCGCTCATGACCGCGCCAGCAGCAGCTCGAGCAGCGCCTTCTGCGCGTGGCGGCGGTTCTCCGCCTGGTCCCAGATGCGCTGGCGCTCGCCGTAGAGGACCTCGGCGGTGATCTCCTCGCCGGGGTGCGCGGGCAGGTCGTGCATCGCGAAAGCGCCCGGCGCGGCGAGCGTCGAGCAGCGCGTCGTCGACGCGGTAGCGCGCGAGCGCCGCGCGGCGCTCGGCGCGCCGTCGCGCTCGTCGCCCATGCTCACCCACACGTCGGTGTACACCGCGCTGCGCGCCCGCCACCGCCTCGCGCGGGTCGGAGTGCAGTGCTCGACCGCGCCGCTCGCGCCGGGCGGCGAGCTGCAGGTCGCCGTCGAGCGCGTAGCCCGGCGGCGAGGCGACGCGCCACGGTCATCCCCGCGAGCGTCCCGAGCACCGCGAGCGAGCGTGCGACGTTGTTGCCGTCGCCGACGTAGGCCACGCGCAGTCCCGCGAGCGACGCCGCACGCCTCGCGCAGCGTGAGCAGGTCGGCGAGCGCCTGGCACGGATGGTGGCGCGCGGTGAGCATGTTGACCACCGGCACCGAGGAGTGCGCGGCGAGCTCCTCGAGCGCCTCGTCGGGGCCGGTGCGCACGCCGATCGCGGCCACGTGGCGCGAGAGCACGAGCGCGGTGTCGCGCAGCGCCTCGCCGCGCGAGAGCTGCAGCTCGTCGGAGCGCAGCACCACCGGCGTGGCCGCCCAGCTCGTCGATCGCCGACCTCGAACGACACGCGCGTGCGCGTCGAGGGCTTCTCGAAGATCAGCGCGACGCTGCGCCCGTCGAGCGCGCGCGAGCGCGCAGCGGCGCGGCCTTCAGCTCGAGCGCGCGGTCGAGCAGCCGGCGAGAGCTCGCTGCGGGTCGAGCTCGGCGCCGGTGAGGAAGTGCGCGGTGGCATGGAAGCGGCCAGTGTAGGGCTAGCGTCACGACTCACCCGCATGCAGCGCACAGGACCCACCACGATCAAGCGCGCGCTCGCCCTCGCGTGCGTGCTCGCGCCGGCGCTCGCGGGCTGCGGCTCCGGCGGCTCGCACCCCGTCGAATCCACGATCACGGTGAAAGCCGGCGCCTCCGGGCAGAGCGGCACGACGAGCGCCGGGAGCGCGACCGCCCCGACCACGCCGTCGAGCACGCTGAAAGTGACGGGCACGCCGAAGTACGGCGAGCCCGTCCGCATCGGCGCCGGTGCAGAGCGGCGTGGTGCACGATCGCCTACCGCAACATCACGATCCGCCCGGACACGCTCAAGGTGAAGGTCGGCAGCACGGTCAAGTGGACGAACTTCGACTCGGTCGAACACAACGTCACGAGCGAGGGCGGCCCGCAGCACTTCGCCTCGAAGAACTTCGGCGAAGGCGGCGACGTTCGCGGTGAAGCTCACCAAGCCCGGCGTGATCCACTACGAGTGCACGATCCACCCGGCGTCGATGAACGGCACGATCGAAGTGGTGCGGTAGCCGCGCGGGGCGCGCCGCCGGCGGTACTGCGCGGCGGCGCAGCCTACTCGAACTCGGCCAGGCCGTCGCTGGGCGTGGAGGCCGTCGCGTAGCGCCGGCGCGGGATGCGCCCGGCGGTGCGCGCGAGCCGCCCCGCCTCCACGGCGCAGCGCATCGCGCGCGCCATGCGCACGGGGTCCTCGCGCGCGAGATCGCGGAGGCGGCCATCACGGCGTCGCAGCCGAGCTCCATCGCGAGCGCCGCGTCGGAGGCGGTGCCGACGCCGGCGTCGAGCACGACGGGCACGTCCACGGCCTCGCGGATCAGCGCGATGTTGTACGGGTTGCGGATGCCCATGCCGCTGCCGATCGGCGAGCCGAGCGGCATCACGGCGGCGCAGCCGACGTCGGCGAGCCGCCGCGCGAGCACGGGGTCGTCGGTCGTGTAGGGGAGCACCACGAAGCCCTCGTCGACGAGCTCCTCGGCGGCGCGCAGCAGCTCGGGCGCGTCGGGCAGCAGCGTGTCCTCGTCGCCGATCACCTCGAGCTTGATCCAGTCGGTCGCGAACGCCTCGCGCGCGAGCCGCGCGGTGAGCACGGCGTCGCGCGCGGTGTGGCAGCCGGCGGTGTTCGGCAGCAGCTCGACGCCGGCGTCCGCGAGCACGTCGATCAGCGAGCCGCGTCGCGCCCGGGTCGACGCGGCGCAGCGCGACGGTCACGAGCTCGGCGCCGCTGACGCGGCGATCGCCTCCGACAGGAGCTCGAGCGAGGGGAAGCCGCCGGTGCCGAGCAGCAGGCGCGAGCGCAGCGTGCGCCCGGCGATCATCAGCGGGTCCTCGCCGGTCGCGGCGCCTCGCTGCGCTCGTCGAGCGTGGCGCCGTCGGCGCGCATCGCACTCAGCCTCCCTGCATCGCCGTGAGCACCTCCACGCGCGCGTCCTCGCGCCAGCGCGAAGAGCTCCCACGCGCGCGCGCGGCACGACCTCGCCGTCGACCGCCACCGCGACCCCGCGCGCGCCGGGGTCGCAGCCGAGGCGCGCGAGCGCGCTCGCGAGCGTCTCGCCGCCGCGCAGCTCGCGTGCGCTGGCCGTTGAGCACGATCACCGCGCTGCCGCCACCGTCGGCGCGGGCGCGCGGCCGGCGCCGCGCGCGGGTCGAAGGCGCCGAGCGAAGCGCCGCGGGCTCGCACGCGGCCGAGCAGCGCCGGCGGCGTCGCCGCGCGCGGCGCATCCGAGCGCCGCGAGCGCCAGCTCGGCGGTGAGCGGCGCGAGCAGGATGCCGTTGCGGTGGTGGCCGGTCGCCCACATCAGCCCGTCGAGCGCGCCCGCGCCGATCGGCGGGCGCGTTGTCGGGGGTGCCGGGACGCAGGCCCACCGACAGCTCCTCGATCTCGAGCTCGCTCACGCCGGGCACGAGCTCGTGGGCGTCGCGCAGCAGCTCGTACACGCCGCCGGCGGTCGGGCGGCGCGTCGAAGCCCCGCTCCTCGACGGTGCGCGCCGAGCACGTAGCGGCCGTCGCCGCGCGGCACGAGGTAGCCGCCCTCGTAGCGCACGCGCGTGCCGAGCAGCCCGGGCCCCGACGGGGTCGCGCAGGCGCAGGATCTGCCCCTTGCACGGGCCGCACGGGCACGCGCGCGTCCGCCGGCAGGCCCCGACCTCGCCGCTCCACGGCGCCCGCGGCGAGCACCACCGCGCCCGCCGTCGAGCAGCTCGCCGCCGTCGAGCTCGCACGCCGGCGCGCGCGCCCGTCGCGTCAGCGCGACGCGCTCGCACGCGCGCGTGCTCGCGCAGCTCGCACGCCGCTGCGCGCGCACGCGGCGCGCAGCGCGCGCGAGCACCGGCGCGCGGGTCGACCGAGTGGTCGTCGCGGCGCCTCGAGCGCCAGCCGCAGCGTCGGGCGCGAGCGCCGGCTCGCGCTCGCGCGCCTCGCTCGCGCGCAGCCGCTGCACGCGCAGGCCGAGCGAGCGGCGGAACTCGAGCTGGCGCTCGAGCTCGCGCGCCTCGTCGTCGTCGCGCGCGAGCAGCAGCGTGCCGGTCGCGCAGCAGCCCGACCTCCAGCGCCGCTGCGCGCCTGCAGCTCGCGTGCGAACGCCGGCCACATGCTCCGCCGAGCGCAGCCCGAGCGCGAGCACGCGCCGCGCCGGCGTCGCCGAACTCGACCTCCGGCGACGGGCGCGAGCATGCCGGCGGCCACGCGCGAGGTCGCCTGCCCGGTCTCGTCGCGCTCGAGCAGCGGCACGCGCATGCCGCGCTGCGCGCGCGCCAGGCGACCGCGAGGCCGATCGATCCCGCCGCCGACGACGAGCACATCGGCAGAGCGCTCGGCGGCCATGCCGCCTGATGCTAGCCCGCGTCCGGCTCGGCGAGCAGCTGCGGCGCGCGTGCGAGACTGCACGGCGAGATGGCAGCGTCCAGCACAGGCACGCAGCGGCGCGAGCGGCTCGCGCGCGCGCGCCTGTACCTCGTGTGCGCCGCGGTGCCGAGCGGCCCGGCGCGACGGGCGCGGCTGCCGGACCTGCTGCGCGCCGCGGTGGCGGGCGGCGTCGACATCGTGCAGCTGCGCGAGAAGCAGCTCGGCGACGACGAGCTCGCTGCGGTCGCCGACGCCGCGCGGGCGCTGTGCGAGCGGCTGGGCGCGCTGCTGATCGTCAACGACCGCCCGCCGTGGCGCTGCGAGGCGGGCGCCGACGGCGTGCACGTCGGGCCAGGACGACCTGCCGGTCGAGCAGGTGCGCGAGCTCGTGGGCCCGGAGCTGCTGGTCGGCCTCTCGACGCACGCCCCGGCGGAGATCGACGCGGTCGACCCCGCGCTCGTCGACTACATCGGCGTCGGCCCGGTGCACGAGACGCCGACCAAGCCGGGCCGCCCGGCGGTGGGCGCCGAGCTCGTGCGCTACGCGGCGGCGCACGCGCCGGTGCCGTTCTTCGCGATCGGCGGCCTGGACGCGGCAACCTCGCGCGAGGTGATCGACGCGGGCGCGCGGCGCGCGTGCGTGCTGCGCGCGATCGCCGACGCCGAGGACCCGAGGCGGCGGCGCGCGAGCTGCGCGACGCTGCTCGACGCAGCGCAGCGCCGCGGCGGAGGCCGAGCGGCCGACGCCGCGGGCGAGCGAGCCGCGACGAGCAGGCGCGCGCGGCGCTCGAGCCCGCTCGGCGCGGACGAGCGCCCGCCGGCGCTGCTGGTCGCGGTCGCGCGTGTGCGTGCGTGCTCGCGGTCGGCGTGATCGTCGGCGCGCTGACGCGTCCACGACCTCACCCGCCACGGCGGCTCGCTGCCGGGCGCGGCGGTGCTCGCGGTGGTGCTCGCGCTGCTGGCGCGTGGGCATGTACCGGCGCCGCTACTGGGCGGTGCTCGGCTTCGAGGCGCTGCTCGCCTTCCAGATCATCGTCACCTCGCTCGCGCTGGTCGTCGCCTCGACGATCGCTCGCGGCGGGCGTCTGCGTGCGTCAGCGATCGGGCTCGGCGGCTGGCTGTTCTGGAAGCTCGTGCGCGTGATGGGGCGCATCCAGGCGGGCGAGCGAGCGCGCGCGAGCGAGGCTGCCCGGCCCGCGCGCCGCTTCGATAGGCTCAGCGCCGCGATGGCCGAGAGCACCTATGACTGCATCGTGATCGGCTCCGGGCCGGGCGGCTACGTCGCCGCGATCCGCGCCGCGCAGCTCGGCAAGAAGACGGCCGTGGTCGAGCGCGACAAGCGTCGGCGGGCGCTGCCTGAACTACGCGTGCATCCCCGCCAAGGCGGTGCTGCGCTCGGCCGACCTGCTCACGGAGATCCGCGAGGCGGAGCGAGTTCGGGCTGAAGGTCGGCGGGCGTCGAGGTCGACTACGCCGCGGTGCAGGCGCGCCGCGAGAAGGTCGTCACGACGCTCACCTCGGGCGTCGGCGGCCTGTTCAAGAAAAACGGCGATCGACCTGATCGAGGGCGACGGCGCGCTGCACGGCCGACGGCGCGCGTGCAGCGTCGGCGGCGAGACGCTCAGCGCGGCCGCGAGCGTGATCCTCGCGACCGGCTCGGTGCCGCGCTCGATCCCCGGCGTCGAGTTCGGCGGCCGCGTGATCGGCACCGAGGAGGCGTGGGCGCTGCAGGAGCTGCCCGCGCGCCTGGCGGTCGTCGGCGCGGGCGCCTCGGGCGCCGAGATCGCCTCGGGCTTCGCGCGGCTGGGCAGCGAGGTGATGCTGCTCGAGGCGCTCGACCGCGTGCTGCCGACCGAGGACGCGGACATCTCGCGCCTGGTCGAGCGCGGCCTCAAGCGCCAGGGCATCGCGATCCACACGAGCGACCGCGGTCGCCGACGTGAAGGCGGCGAGCGACGGCGTGATGCTTCTCCTACGGCGACGACGCCGCGGAGGTCGACTACCTCGTGATCGCCGCCGGCCGCGGCGCCGACGTCGAGGGGCTCGGCCTCGACGAGGCGGGCGTCGAGCTCGACGAGCGGGGCCTCGTGAAGGTCGACGGCGCGCTGCGCACCAGCGCGCGCCGGGCGTGTACGCGATCGGCGACCTCGTGCCGGGGCCCGCGCTCGCGCACAAGGCCTCCGACGAGGGCATCATCGCGGTCGAGGACATCGCCGGGCTGGCCGACGCACCCGATCTCCTACGTCGACATCCCGCGCGCCACCTTCTGCACGCCCAACGTCGGCTCGTTCGGGCTGACCGAGGAGCAGGCGCGCGAGCAGGGCTACGACGTGGTCGTCGGCAAGGTCCCCTACGGCGCGGTCGGCGGCGGCACCGTCTACGGCGACCGCACGGGCCTGGTGAAGGTCGTCGGCGAGAGCACGCTACGGCGAGCTGCTCGGCGGGCACATCGTCGGCTCGCGCGCCACCGAGCTGATCCAGGAGCTCGTCAACGTGCGCGCGCTCGAGGGCGGCTTCCCGGAGCTCGCGCGCATCATCCACGGACACCCGACGCTGTCGGAGGCGGTCATGGAAGCCGGCCGCGCCGCCGACGGCTGGCTGATCCACGGCTAGGGCGCAGCCCGCGCGAAGTGTCAGCACCCGCTGCCGCCTTCTACTTCGACCTCGCCAGCCCGCTCGCCTACCTGGCGGCCGAGCGCATCCTGCAGGAGCTGCCCGGCCCGGCGCGAGTGGCGCCGGTGCTCGCGCGCGAGCTGCCCGGCGCGCGGAGCCCCACGAGGCGTTCCGCTGCCGCGAGGAGCAGGACATCTTCCGCGCGGAGATCGCGCGCCGCGCCGCGGAGCTGGGCCTGCAGCCGCTGCGCTGGCCGGACCCGTTCCCGTTCGACAGCGCGCTCGCGATGCGCGTGGCCACCTACGCCAAGTCGATCGGCCGCGTCGTGCCGTTCGCGCAGGCGGCCTTCCGCCAGGCGTTCGCGGGCGGGCGCTCGCTCGAGCGACCCGGACATCGGTGCTGATCGCCGCGGCGGCCTGCGAGATGCACCCCGCGGCGGTGCTGCGCGGCGGCCGAGCTGCGCTCGATCGCGCGAGCAGCTGCGCGGAGCACCGCGGCAGCGCGGCGCGGGCGGGCGTGCGCGACGTCCCCGCGATCGTGCGTCGGCGGCGCGTGTTCGCGGGCGAGCGCGCGCTCGAGCGAGGCCGCCGCGCAGATGCGCCGCGGAAGCGCGCGCACGGTGAAGGCCAGCGACGCCTACCGGCTGATCGTCACGCGCGGCGGGCGCACGCCCGCGCTGCTCGCCGACGCCGAGCGCGTGGACCACGTCGAGGTCGTCGAGATCGACAGCGGCGAAGTGGTGCTCTTCTGGGATCGCCCCGCGGCAGGCGGCGTCGCGGCTCGCGCGCGCGCTGCGCGAGGACCTCGTGCAGCTGGAGGCCCCGGAGTTCCTCGCGCGCTGGAGTACCGTGGAGGAGTGACGGCTGGGCTGCCGGCGGCTGAGACGGCGCGCGAGTGGCTGGCGACGATGACGCTGATCCGCCGCTTCGAGGAGCGCGCGGGCGAGATGTACGCGCGCGCCAAGGTCGGCGGCTTCCTGCACCTGTCGATCGGCGAGGAGGCGACGATCGTCGGCAGCGCGCGCGCGCTGCGCGACGAGCGACTACCTGATCTCCACCTACCGCTCGCACGGCCACGCGCTCGTGCGCGGCACGCCGCCCGAGAACGTGATGGCCGAGCTGTTCGGCCGCGTCGACGGCTGCTCGCACGGGCGCGGCGGCTCGATGCACATGTTCGACCTCGCGCGCCGCTTCATGGGCGGCTACGGCATCGTCGGCGGCAACCTGCCGATCGCCGCCGGGCATCGCGCTCGCCAGCGACTACGCAGGGCACCGAGGAGGTCACGCTGTGCACGTTCGGCGACGGCGCCTCCAACCAGGGCACGTTCGGCGAGACGCTCAACCTCGCCGCGCTGTGGCGGCTGCCGGTGGTGTTCATGGTCACCAACAACCAGTTCGGCATGGGCACCGCGCTGCGCCGCCACTCCGCCGTCACCGACCTGCAGCGCAAGGGCGAGAGCCTCGGCGTGCCGGGCATGCGCTGCGACGGCATGGACGTGCTCGACACCTACGCGCGTCGTGTGCGAGGCGGTGCGCGCGCGTGCGCGAGGAGCGCCGGCCGCTGCTCGTCGAGGCCGTCACCTACCGCTTCCGCGGGCACTCGATGGCCGACCCCGAGCAGTACCGCACGCAAGCGAGGAGGTCGCGCACTGGCGCGAGCGCGACCCGATCCCCGCGTTCGGCGAGCTGCTGGTCGCGAGGGCGTGATCGACGAGGAGGAGCGCGAGCGGATCGACGCGCGAGGCGATCGCGCGCGTGGACGCGGCGGTGGAGTTCGCCGAGGCCTCGCCCGTTCCCGGCGCCGGAGTCGCTGTACGACGACGTCTACGTGCTCGACCGCGGAGGTGCGCGGCTGGTACTCCGTGGAGCCGCTGGACGAGCGCGAAGAGCGCTCGCAGCGCGCCGACGCCGGCGCTGCCCAGCCGGCGGCCAACGACGAGATCCCCCAGCAGCTCACGCGAGGCGCTCGCGGCCGGCGAGGACGCGCGCGAACCCAGGGCGGAGGACGCGCTGATGGCGCAGCTGCGCTACCGCGAGGCGCTCGGCGCGGCGCTGCGCGAGGAGCTGCGCCGCGACGAGCGCGTGGTGCTGATGGGCGAGGACATCGGCGTGTTCGGCGGCGCCTTCAAGGTCACCGACGGGCTGCTCGAGGAGTTCGGCGAGAAGCGCGTGCGCGACACGCCGATCTCCGAGAACACGATCGTGGGAGTGGGCGTGGGCGCCGCGATGACCGGGCTGCGCCCGGTGGTGGAGCTGATGACGATCAACTTCGCGCTGCTCGCGTTCGACCAGATCGTCAACCACGCCGCGCACATCCACTACATGTTCGGCGGCCAGGCGACGGTGCCGCTGGTCGTGCGCATGCCCCAGGGCGCCGGCCACCAGCTGGGGCCCACGCACTCGCACTGCCTGGAGGCGCTGTTCCTGCACGTGCCCGGGCTGCTCGTGGCGGTGCCGGCGACCGCCGCCGACGCCAAGGGCCTGCTGAAGAGCGCGATCCGCGACGAGAACCCGGTGATCTTCATCGAGCACGAGTCGCTGTACGGGGTGCGCGGCGAGGTGCCCGACGACGAGGAGCACCTCGTCGCACTTCGGCCGCGCGCGCGTGGCGCGCGAGGGCACCGACGTGACGATCGTGGGCGTCTCGCGCATGGCGCTCACGGCGGAACGCGCCGCGGAGACGCTCGCCGCCGAGCACGGCGTGCAGGCCGAGGTGATCGACCCGCGCACGCTGCGCCCGCTCGACCTCGACACGATCCTCGCCTCGGTGGCGCAGCACCAACCGCTGCGTGATCGTCGAGGAGGGCTGGCCGCACGGCGGCGTCGGCGCGAACCTCGCCGCGCTGATCTCCGAACAGGCCTTCGACGACCTCGACGCGCCCGTCGCAGCGCGTCACCGGCGCCGACGTGCCGATGCCCTACTCCAAGCCGCTCGAGGACATCGCCTACCCGCACGAGCCGCAGATCGTCGCAGCCGCGCTGAGCGACGCTCGGCGAGCCCGGCCGGCGCGCCGCGGCGGCGGGAGCGGCTGATGGCCGACATCGTGATGCCGCGGCTGTCGGACACGATGGAGGAGGGCACGATCCTGCGCTGGCTCAAGCGCGACGGCGAGCACGGTGCGCCGCGGCGAGGAGCTCGTCGAGATCGAGACCGACAAGGCGACCATGACCTACGAGTCAGACCAGGACGGCGTGCTCGAGACGCTCGCCGCCGAGGGCGACACGCTCGCCGGTGGGCGAGCTGATCGCGCGCGTCGGCCCGGCCGGCGAGCCCGCAGCCGCCGGCGGGGCGCGCACGGACGCCACGACGGCGACGGCGAAGCGGGCTCAGCCGCGCGCGCGGCGCCGGAGCCGGCGCGCGCGGGCGCATCCACGCAGGCAGCGCACGCAGCTTCCGGCAACGGCGCGCCCAGCCGGTCGAGCAGGCCGGCGGCGAGCGCGTCAAGGCCTCGCCGCTCGCGCGGCGCATCGCGCGCGAGCGCGGCGTCGACCTGCGCGCGCTGCACGGCAGCGGGCCCGGGCGGGCGCATCGTGCAAGGCCGACGTCGAGGCCGCGGCGCGCGGCGCCGCCGCGCGCCGGCCGTCGCGCCGGGCGCCGCGGACGCCGGCGGCGGCAGCGCGCGCGAGGCGTGGCCACGGCGAAGGGCGAGACGACCGATCGTCGAGCTCGACGCGCACGCAGCAGACGATCGCGCGGCGGATGGCGGAGTCGAAGGCGACGATCCCCGACTTCACGCTGCAGATCGACGTCGACATGGAGGCGTGCGTGGAGCTGCGCGCAGAGCTCGAGCGCCTCGCCGCCGGCGCGGAGCGCACGCCCACGTACAACGACATGGTCGTGAAGGCGAGCGCGCTCGCGCTGCGCGAGCACCCGCGCGCCAACGGCAGCTACCGCGACGGGCAGCTGCAGCTGCACTCGCGCGTCAACGTGGGCGTCGCGGTCGCGGCGCAGGACGCGCTGGTCGTGCCGACCGTGTTCGACGCCGACGAGAAGTCGCTCGGCGAGATCGCGCGCGAGACGCGCGCGCTGGCCGAGCGGGTGCGCGACGGCGACGATCACGCCGCCCGAGCTCGGCGGCGGCACGTTCACGGTGTCCAACCTCGGCATGTACGGTGATCCGCAGCTTCACCGCGATCATCAACCCGCCGCAGGCCGCGATCCTCTCGGTGGGCTCGCTGGAGCAGCGCGCGGTCGTGCGCGACGGCGAGGCTGCGCGCGCGCCACACGATCACGCTCACGCTCGCCTGCGACCACCGCATCCTCTACGGCGCCGACGCCGCGCAGTTCCTCGCGCGCATCCGCGAGCTGCTGCAGGCGCCCGCCGCGCTCACGCTGTGAGCGGGAGCCCGCGCGCTAGGCTCTTTCGAGAGCCGACAGATGCACCACGAGCGAGGATCCTCACGCACCGATGAGCTCTGGGTCTGCCACCTGGGGTCCGTCCCCTACGACGACGCGCTCGCGCTGCAGGAGCAGATCCGCGACGCGCGCGCGGCCGGCGAGCTGCCCGACATGCTGCTGCTGCTCGAGCACCCGCCCGTCTACACGCGCGGGCGGCGCGCCGGCGAGCGACGAGCTGCCGCTCGGCGAGGACTTCTACCGCGCGCGCGGGATCGAGGTGGTCGACGACCGACCGCGGCGGGCGGCTCACCTACCACGGCCCCGGCCAGCTCGTCGGCTACCCGATCATGCGCGATCGACGACGTCGTCGCGTACCTGCGCACGATGGAGCGCGCGATCGTCGCCGCGCTCGCCGGCGCGGGGCTCGCCGCGCGCGCGCGCGCCGAGGACGGCCCCGACTACACCGGCGTGTGGGTCGGCGAGCGCAAGATCGCCTCGATCGGCGTGCACGTCAGCGCGGCGTCACCACCCACGGCTTCGCCGTCAACGTCGACAACGACCTCGAGCCGTTCTCGCTGGGTCGTCGCCTGCGGGCTGCCCGACGTGCAGCATGACCTCGCTCGCGCGCGAGCTCCCCCGCGCCGAGGGCATCGCCTGCTTCCGCCGGCGCATCGCATACGCGTTCGCGAGCGCCCACGGCCGGCGCCAGCGCCTCGTCTCGGCGCAGCGCCTCGGGATCGCCACGCGCGAACCGCCGCGCAGGCCCGCGGCGGCGCGAGCCCATCAAGCCGATCCCGCGCGCAGCGGCCGAGGCGGTGCCCGCATGAGCGCCACCCGCTCGCGCGCCAAGCCCGGCGGGATGGACGTGCTCAGCGTGCTCGGCCCCGACGTGCGGCCGCTGCGCGAGCGCAAGCCGCCGTGGTTCAAGGTGCCGCCGCCCGGCGGCGAGCGCTACCGCGAGCTGACCGAGCTGATCCGCTCGGAGAACCTGCACACGGTCTGCCAGGAGGCCGCCTGCCCCAACGTCGGCGAGTGCTGGGAGCGCGGCACCGCCACGTTCATGATCCTCGGCGACACCTGCACGCGGCGCTGCGGCTTCTGCAACGTCAAGACCGGCAAGCCGACCTGGAACGACCCGCTCGAGCCCGCGCGCGTGGCGCGCTCGATCGCGCGCATGGGCCTGCGCCACGCGGTCATCACCTCCGTCGACCGCGACGACCTGCCCGACAAGGGCGCGTGCGCGTTCGTCGGCGTGATCCGCCAGGTGCGCCGCCAGGCGCCCGGCTGCCAGATCGAGGTGCTCACGCCCGACTTCCAGGGCCAGGAGATGCCGCTCGCGAAGGTCATCGCCGAGCGCCCCGACGTGTTCAACCACAACGTCGAGGTCGTGCCGCGGCTGTACCCGCTCGCGCGGCGCGGCTCGGAGTTCGCGCGCTCCTGCCGCGTGCTCGCGCCTCGCCGGCGAGCTGGGCGAGGGCGAGGTGGTCACCAAGTCCGGGCTGATGGTGGGGCTCGGCGAGACCCACGAGGAGATGGTCGAGACGTTCGCGCGCGCTGCGCGAGCACGGCGTGCAGGTGCTCACCGTCGGCCAGTACCTGCGCCCCTCCGAGCGCCACCTGCCGGTCGTGCGCTACTGGCACCCCGACGAGTTCGCGGCGCTCGAGCGCGCCGCCTACGAGCTCGGCTTCGAGCCACGTCGCCGCCGGGCCGCTCGTGCGCTCCTCCTACCACGCCGACCAGCACGTGGGGTGGGCGGGCAAACCAGTCCTCGCCGGCGAGGGGCCGCTCGCAGCCGCGCGCAGGCGTCGGCCCGCTGGCGGCGACGCGTAGGCTCGCCCGGGCCGGCCGCCTGCCGCGTGCCCAGCGCGAGTCCGTCGCTGCCGATCGCCCCGCCGGAGTCATGCCTGCCGCCGCTCGCGCGCCCGTGCGCCGACGCGCTGCGCGGCGCCGCGCGCAGCGATGTTCCCGCTCAAAGACAACATCCCGCTAGCGACGCTTTCCGTTCGTGACCGTCGCGCTGGTGCTCGATCAACGTGATCGCCTACCTGCTCGCGATCCGCCACGGCGGCAGCTTCATCGGCGGCCCCAGCAGCGCCACCGTGGCCGACTACGGCGCGATCCCCTACGAGCTCACCCACCCCGGCCAGTACTGCACGCTGCGCTCCGCCCTCGGGCCCGGCGGCGTGGCCGAGCTCGAGGCGCTGTGCAAGCACGGCGGCCTTCCCCGGCACAGCCGCGCCACGTGGGCGACCGCGTTCACCGCCGATGTTCCTGCACGGCGGCTTCCTGCACATCGTCGGCAACATGGTCTTCCTCGCGATCTTCGGCCCCAACGTCGAGGACGCGATGGGCCGCGCTGCGCTTCGTCGCCTTCTACCTGCTCGGCGGGCTCGTCGCGCTCGCCGCGCAGGTCGCTCGTCGCCCCAACTCGACCGTCCCCACGCTCGGCGCCTCCGGAGCGATCGCCGCCGTGCTCGGCGGCTACATCCTGCTCTACCCCCGTGCGCGCGTGCTCAGCCTCGTGTTCATCATCTTCTTCGTCACCATCGTCGAGCTGCCCGCCGTGTTCCTGCTCGGCTTCTGGTTCCTCGAGCAGCTGCTGCTCGGCGTCGCGGGCCTCGCAAACCCCGTGGGCGGGGAAGGCGTCGCCTACTTCGCCCACGTCGGCGGCTTCGTCTTCGGGCTGCGCGCTGATCCGCGCTGTTCGCCAAGCGCCGCGCACCGCGGCCCGCCGGGCTGTAGACCGGCCTGCTGACGGGCGAGGACTGAGCGCGATGAGGCGCATTCGTCGTGCTGGCGCGTCGCGCTGCTGTTCATCGTCGGCTTCGCCTTCCTCACCCTGCGCTGCGATAGCCGAACAGGGCTTTACCCTGGCGAGCGTCGCTGTCCATCTTCATCCTCGTGCTGCTCGGCGTCGGCATCGTCGGCGCCCTGCGCATCCTCCCGACTGAGCGCGCCCGATGCCGACGCCCCCGTATCTCACGCAGTCAACCCTCCGCGACCGCCGCCGCCGAACCGCCAAGCGGTTGCGTCGCATGCGCGTGGTCGGCGCCGTGGTCGTGATCGCCGCGATCGCAGGCGGCGTGCTGCTCGTGCAGAGCACCTCCCGCGGCACGCCGCGCGCCTCCCGTCACGCCGCTCACGCCGCCGTGCACGCCGTCGCGCGCCAACCGCTGTCGGCCGACGGCCTGCCGCTCTCGAGGCCCGCGCTCGCGCTCACCGGGATGGCCAACCCGCTGACCGACCCGGTGCAGATGCCGTTCGCCAACCCGCCGCGCGCCGGCATGCTCTTCAACCTCGCCACCGGGCAGGTGCTGTGGGAGCGCAACCCGCTACCAGCGCGCTGCGCATCGCGAGCCTCACGAAGATGATGACCGCGCTGCTCACCGTCGCAGTCCGACGCCGCCCGGCGCGCACGTGCTGATCACGCAGGCGCGCCGTCGACACCGGCGGCTCGAAGGTCGGCGTGCTGCCGCTCGGCCACCACGTGCGCCTCGAGACGCATGCTCTACGGCCTGCTGCTGCCCTCCGGCAACGACGCCGCCGTCGCGCTCGCCGAGCACGTCTCCGGCACGCGTGCGCGCGTTCGTCGCGCGCATGAACGCCGAAGCCGCCGAGCCTCGGCATGGGCTGCACGCGCTACTCCTCGCCGTCCGGCTACTTCGACGCGCGGCAACTTCTCCTGCGCCGCCGACCTCGCGGTGCTCGCGCACGTCGACCTGCGGCCAGCCGCGCATCGCGCGCGTCGCGCGCACACCTGCACGGCCGCGCTGCCGTTCCCGATCAAGGGCGGCAAGCTCTTCCTCGTACAACAACAACCCGCTGCTCATCTACCACTACCCCGGCACGACCGGCCTGAAGACCGGCTACACCGAAGCCGCCGGCCGCTGCCTGGTCGCGACCGCCGAGCGCGACGGCGTGCGCCTCGGCGTCGTGCTGCTGCACTCGCCCGCACCCGGCCACGCAGGCCAGCGCGCTGCTCAACCGCGGCTTCGAGCGACGTCTACCACCAGCGCCGGTGCCGCGAGCCGCCGATCCCCGCCGGCGCCTGAGCGGCGGATCCCAGCCGGCGCGCCTGCGCGAGCCGGCGCCGGTGGAGTACCGTTCGCACGAGCGATTGACTGGTCAGTCAGCCAAAGGAGAACGCCGTGGATCTCGACGACACACCCGAGCAGGCCGCGTACCGCGCACAGGTGCGCACGCTGGCTCGAGGAGCACAAGTCCGAAGGCGCCCGTCCTGCAGGGCCCCGGACGCGCATCCAGGACGAGGACGAGATAATCGCCGCGCGCCGCGCGTGGCAGGGCAAGCTCGCCGAGGGCGGGCCTCGCCGGCGTCACCTGGCCCAAGGAGTACGGCGGCCAGGGCCTCGGCCCGATCGAGCAGGTGATCTGCAACCAGGAGATCGGCCGCGCGAAAGTGCCCGGGATCCTCGACGCGATCGGCGTCGGGCATGCTCGGGCCGACGATCATCGCGCACGGCACCGAGGAGCAGAAGGCGCGCTACCTCGGCCCGATGCTGCACGGCGACGAGGTCTGGTGCCAGCTCTTCTCCGAGCCCGCCGCGGGCTCCGACCTGGCGGCCGTGCAGACGCGCGCGCGCCAGCAGGACGACGGCAGCTGGCGGCTGTCCGGCCAGAAGGTGTGGACGACCAACGCGCAGTTCGCCTCCTACGGGCTGCTGCTCGCGCGCACCGACGCCGACGTGCCCAAGCACAAGGGCCTGACGATGTTCATCGTGCCGATGGACGCCGAGGGCGTGACCGTGCGCGGCCTGCGCCAGATCTCCGGCGAGGCCGAGTTCAACGAGGTCTTCTTCGACGACGTCGCGCTCGACGCGGACGCGGTCGTCGGCGGCGTCGGCAACGGCTGGGGCACGGCGCTGACCACGCTGATGTTCGAGCGCGTCACGATCGGCCTCGGCAGCGAGGGGCATGGGCTACAACTCGACCCGCTTCGCCGCCGCGATCGCCGGCGACGCCGCACGCGCGCCGCGACCCCGAGGTGCGCCACCAGCTCGGCGAGATCGCCAGCGAGCTGCTGGCGGTCCGCTTCACCGGCTACCGCACGCTCACCGCGCTGCAGAAAGGCCAGATCCCCGGGCCCGAGGCCGGCCTCGCGAAGGTCACGATCGTCAACGGCGCGATCAAGGCCGGCGACCTGATCGCCGACGTGCTCGGCCCCGACGCGCTGCGGCGAGGACAGCGAGTGGGCCTACATGATCTCCTTCCTGCCCGGCCTGAAGTCGGCCGGCGGCACCGAGGAGATCCTGCGCAACACGATCGGCGAGCGCGTGCTCGGGCTGCCGCCCGAGCCGCGGCTGGACAAGGGCATCCCGTTCTCGGAGCTGCGCTCCAAGGAAGGAGCGGCGGCATGAACCTCGCGCTCTCCGACGAGCAGGTGTTCCTGCGCGAGGCCGCGCGCGGCGCGCTGTCGCGCTTCAAGACGCTCGAAGCCGCCCGCGAGGCGCTCGACGGCGACGAGCGACGCGCTGCCCGACCTGTGGCCGACGGCCGTGCGAGGCCGGCTGGCCGGGCCTGCTGATCGACGAGGCCCACGGCGGCGCCGGGCTCGACGCGTTCGACGCGATGCTCGTGCTCGGCGAGTGCGGCCGCGTGCTCGCCGCGCATCGGCCTGCTCGGCCACCTGCCGGCGACCGCGATCCTCAACGACTCGTCCCGGCCGGCGCGCGCTGCTCGGCGCCGCTCGCGACCGGCGAGCGCCGCGCCGCGTACCTGCCGGTGGCGCCGCCCGACGACGTGCGCGACGACGTGGACGGCCGACCCGGCGAGCGGCCTCGAGCGCCCGCCCGCGCCCACAGCGGTCCGCGACGGCGACGGCGCGAAGGTCAGCGGCGAGCTGTCGTGCGTGCCCGACGCGCCCGGAGCCGACCTGCTCGTGGGCGTCGCGATGCTCGACGGCAAGCCGGTCGGCGTGGCGATCGAGGCCGGCGCGCAGGGCGTGTCCGTCGAGGCGGACGAGCGCTACGACGCGACCCGCTCGCTCGGCCACGTGACGCTCACGGACGCGCCGGCGACGCGTGCTCGACGCGTCCGAGGAGTCGCTCGCGGCCGCCTGGCACCTCGCCCAGGCGCTGATCGCCGCCGAGTCGCTCGGCAGCGTCGAAACCGCGCTCGACGTGTCCGTCGCCTACGCCAAGGAGCGCTTCACGTTCGGTCGCGCGATCGGCTCCTACCAGGCCGTCAAGCACTCGCTCACCGAGGTGCTGCGCCAGCTCGAGAACGGCCGCTCGCTGCTCTACTACGCCGGCTGGGCGCGCCGCGGACGCGCCCGGCGAGTTCCCGCTCGCCGCGAGCGCCGCGCGCTCGGTCGCGGGCCGCGCGCTCGACGACGGCGGCGCGCACGATGATCTCCGTGCACGGCGGCATCGGCGCGACCTGGGAGCACGACGCGCCGCTGTACTTCCGCCGCGCGCAGCTCTCGCGGCGGCTGCTCGGCGGCACCGCCGGCGCGACCGACCGCGTCGCCGGCGAGCTGCTCGCGCAGGCCGACGCGGCGTAGCCGGCGCGCGATTCATCCTCGAGGCCCGGCGGGCGACCCGTGCGCCCGCCCGGAGCCTCTACCCGCGTGCTTCGCCGGCGAGCGGCGGGCGCGCGCGCGTTGCCCCGCCGCCGGCTGCTTCGCCTGCGCCTGCGCGCGTTCTTCCGCTTCGAGCGCCGCCAGCACCGGCGCGCCGTAGGCGGCGTGCACCGCCTGCACGAGCGGGCCGTCGCACCGCCGCAGTTGATGCAGAAGCCGTGCTGGGACCAGCCGATCGCGCGCGCGAGCACCTGGTCGGCGTACGCCACGCCGGTCGCGTCGTGGCCGTAGTAGTCGTAGGCCGCGCCCAGGCCGACGCCTTCGAGCGCGTAGCCGGCGCCGTCGGCCGACAGCAGGTGCGCGGCCGCCATGATCGAGTCGAAGTCGTCGTAGATCGAGGGGTGCTTGGCCGTCATGTGGTCATAGCGCCGCGGGCGCTGCGCCGTAGATGTAGGAGTCGCTCACCAGATCCCACGTGGTCACCGGGCCGTTGGTCACGTTGAACTGCATCGGCCCGCCGCAGCAGTGCGGCGAAGTTCAGGCCGTGGTAGGTGCCCGGCGCGGTCGAGAAGGCCGTCTCCTGCATGTGGATCGACGCGAGCAGCAGCCAGTTGACGCCGAACGTCGCGCTGCGCGGTGGCGTAGATCGGATAGAAGCCTTCCATCCAGCGCTCGCTCACCCGCACCGGCGGGCGGGCCACTTCCCCGGTCGCGCTCGCCGGGCCGTCCGCTGCGGCGCCCGCGCCGCCCAGCGCGCGCGTGCCCGCGCCGCCGCTCTTCAGAGCGTCGAGCGCGCTGGTGGCCGCCTGCGCGCCCGCGACCGGCGTGGGCGCGACCAGCACCAGCGGAGGCGGCTGGCGCGCCTGGGCTCCACTCGAGTCGAGCGCGCCCGTGAGCACCGCCACCAGCACCGCCACGCCGACCAGTGCGATCGCGCCCGCGAGCAGCCACGCCCTCGCTTCGGAGGGAGGGCTCGGCACATGCGCGGCGGGGGCCGTGTGCGACTGCTCTGAGGTGAGCACCGGCGCAAACGGTAGCGCCCGGTGTGGCTCACACTCCCAGAACGCGTTCGATCAGGCGGTCGAACACGCGGTCGGGCAGCAGCGCCTTCAGCACCACCTGGGCGCGCGCGTCGCGGCCGACGAGGTAGCGCGTGCGCATCCGCCGCGCGCCCAGCGCGCGCTCGATCGTCTGCGCGACCACCTCCGGCGCCACGCCGCGGCGCTCGGTGTCGTCGATCGCCTTGCGCATCGCCGGGATCACCCGCGCGTACTGCTGCTCGAGCTCCGGAGGGAGCGTGAAGCTTTCTGCTTCCGCGCGGCCCTTGTCCCAGATCGGCGTCGCCACGGAGCCAGGCTCCACGAGCGCCACCTGGATACCCGACGTGCGCAGCTCCACGCGCAGCGCGTCTCCGATCGCCTCGACCGCGTGCTTGGAGGCCGCGTACGGCGCGAGGAACGGCGTCGACACGCGGCCACCGACCGAGGAGATGAAGACGATCCGCCCGCGCGCGCGGCGCAGCGCGGGCAGCAGCGCCTGCGTCACCGCCACCTGCCCGTGCACGTTCACGTCGAACTGCCTGCGCAGGTCCTCGGGCGCGACCAGCTCGAGCGGCCCGCCCACGCCCATGCCAGCGTTGTTGACCAGCGCGTCGAGCCCGCCCGCCACCGACGCGCCCTGCGCCTGCGCCACCTGCTCCGCGGCCTGCGCGATCTGCCCCGCGTCGGTCACGTCGAGCGTCAGCGGCTGCACGCGCCCCGCGCCCGCCTCCTGCACGAGGCTCGCCCCCGCCTGCTCGCCGCGCACGCCCGCGAGCACCGTCCAGCCGCGCGCGGCCAGGAGCAGCGCGGTCGCGCGGCCGATGCCAGTGGATGCCCCGGTGACGAGAGCGAGCGGCACGACGCGGACCCTAGCCAATGGCGGGCGCGCGCGGCACCTGCCCGCGACGGTGCGCCTGGGGCGCGACCTAGGATGTGCGGTCATGTCTCGGCCCGGGGGCGCAACCGACACGGCCCGCCGACGCTCGCTCGGCGCGCGCGCGCCGGCGGCCGCGCTCGCACCGCTCGCCGTCCTCGCGCTCACGCTCGCTCTCGCCGGCTGCGGCGGCTCGTCGGGCTCGGGTCGCGCGGCGCAGGACGCCACGATCGCGATGAACTGCCCCGAAACGGTGCTGTACTCGTTCGGGCGCGTGGTGCGCCGCGTCTACCGCGAGGGCGTGGCCAGCGAACGCACAGCGGTGGCGCGGCTGAAGATCAGGCAGTCGCTCGCGCTGCGCCGCGCCGTGGAAGCGGGCGACGCGCGCGCCACGCAGGCCGCGGCGCGCGCGCTCGTGGCCACGGGCAAGCTCACCAACCTGCTCGTCACCAAGGACGGGCGCGTGCTCGCCAACGTGGGCGGCCCCGCGCTCGCGCCGCTGGGCGGGGTGATCGTCGGCGCGGGCGGCAACGCGATCGCCACCTACGTGACCAGCGTGTGGTCCGACGCGGGGTTCCTCGGCGAGTCCACGGGCATCGGCCAGGGCCGCATCGCGCTGCGCGAGCGCAACCGCAGCGTGGGCGGATCGTTCGCGCTGCCCGCCGGTCAGCTGGCGTCCCGCGGGAAGCTCACGCGCGGCGGGACCACCTACCAGTACACGTCGTTCGCCGCGCGCTCGTTCCCGAGGGGCCGGCTGCGCGTGTACCTGCTGAAGCCGCTCGAGAGCACCACCGCGTTCTGCGGCGTCACGAGCGAAGGCACGCTCGTCAACACGCTCGCCTCGGTCGCACAGGCGATCTACACCGCCGAGGGCGGCCCCCGCACGCTGCCGCAGGTGCGCCGCGTGCAGCACGACGCCGCGCTGCTCGCGGCGGTCGCGCACCGCGACCCGGCGACCACGCGCACGGCGATCATCGCGCTGCTCAACCAGCACATCGTGCGGCTTCGCGTGAGTGCCGGCTCGCAGCTGCTCTCCGACGTGGGCGGCCCGTTCGTGCTCGCGCCCGTGAGCGCGCCGCTGCGAGTCCACGGCCGCACGATCGGGAGCTTCGTGCTCTCGATCCAGGACGACGAAGGCTACCTGCGCCTCACCAAGCGGCTCGTGGGCCTGCGCGTGCTCATGTACACGGGCTCGCGGCTCGTGAAGAACAGCCTCGGCCCCGAACCCGGCGCCGTACCCGCGCAGGGCTCATACACCTACCGCGGCTCGCACTTCCGCGTGGTCACCGTGAACGCGCACGCGTTCCCCTCGGGACCGCTCACGATCCGCGTGCTGATCCCGATCCCCTACAGCTGAGCCGGGGCCGCCTGCGAGGCGCGCGACGGGCACGCGGCCGCGCCCGCCATCAGGCGGGGGCGAGCGACTCCTGCTTGGCGCGCAGCGAGGCGATCAGCTGATCGAACGACGCCGAGAATTTCTCCACGCCCTCGCGCTCCAGCGTGTCGGTGACCTCGTCGTAGTCCACGCCCGCGTCGCGCAGTTCCTCGAACACGCGCTCGGCCTCCTCGATCCCCTTGTCCAGGCACAGCTCGGGCTCGCCGTGGTCCTGGAACGCGAGGATCGTCTCCTCGGGCATCGTGTTGACCGTTTCCGGCCCCGCGAGGTCGTGCACGTACTTGGTGTCGGGGTAGGAGGGGTCCTTCGTGGACGTGGACGCCCACAGCACGCGCTGCGCCGTCGCGCCCTTGCTGACGCAGGAACTCCCAGCGCTCGCCCGCGAACTTCTCGAGGTAGTGGCGGTACGCGAGCTTCGCGTTGGCCACCGCGAGCTTGCCGCGCAGATCGTCGTGGCCGCCGATCTCTTCGAGGCGTTTGTCCGCCTCGGTGTCGATGCGCGACACGAAGAAGCTCGCCACCGACGCGACCTTCGAGGGGTCGCCGCCCTCCGCCACCAGCCGCTCGATGCCGCGGATGTAGGACTCCGCCACCTCTTCGTAGCGGCGCAGCGAGAAGATCAGCGTGACGTTGATCGAGCGGCCCTTCGCGATCGCGTCCTCGATCGCCGCGAGGCCCGGGCGCGTGGCCGGGATCTTCACGAGCAGGTTGGGCTTGTCGACCTCCTCGTGCAGCCGGATCGCCTCGCGGAACGTGCGCAGCGTGTCGTACGCGAGGCGCGGGTCGACCTCGAGCGAGACGTAGCCGTCGCGGTGCTCCGTCGCCTCCCACACGGGGCGGAACACGTCGCACGCCTCCCTCACGTCCTCCTCCGCCAGCGTCCAGAACGCCTGGTTGGCGTCGACGCCCTTGGCGGTGAGATCGTTCAGCGCCTCGTCGTACGCGTCGCCGGAGGTCATCGCCTTCTCGAAGATCGTGGGGTTGGACGTGGCGCCGACGACCGCGTAGTCGTCGATCAGCTTCTGCAGGTGCCCTCCCCGGATGGACTCGCGCGAGAGGTTGTCGATCCACACGCTCTGCCCGAGCGCGGAGAGGCGCTGGAGCGGTCCGCCTGCGTCGTGGGCTGCCATGTTCGCTCCTTCTCTCAGGTTCGTTTGCCGAGCACGTCTCTTGCGCGCGCCGCGATGTTCTCCATGCTGAAGCCGAGCTTCTCGAGAACCGTTGTACCCGGCGCGGAGGCGCCGAACCGGTCGAGCCCGAGCACCTCCCCGTCCAAGCCCACCCACTTCCACCAGCTCATGGTCGCGCCCGGCTCGACCGCCAAGCGCGCGGTGCACTCGCGCGGCAGCACCTGCTCGCGGTATTCCGGCGACTGCGCTTCGAATAGCTCCATGCACGGCATCGAGACGACGCGCACGCGCGCGCCCTCCTGCGCGACCGTGCGGGCGGCCTCGAGCGTCTGCACGACCTCCGCGCCCGTCGAGATCAGGATCAGCTCGGGCTCGCCCGCGGCGGAGTCCCACAGCACGTAGCCGCCTCTCTCGAGCTGCTCCGCGGGCGCCGTCTCGGAGCGGTCGATCACGGGGATGCTCTGGCGCGAGAGCAGCAGCGCCACCGGTCCGTCGGTGCGTTCGAGCGCCACGCGCCACGCGTGGGTGGTCTCGTTCGCGTCGGCCGGGCGGATCACCCACAGCCGCGGGATCGCTCGCAGCGAGGCGTAGTGCTCGATCGGCTGGTGCGTGGGGCCGTCCTCGCCGAGGCCCACCGAGTCGTGCGTCCACACCCACACCACCGGCAGCCCCATCAGCGCCGAGAGGCGCACCGAGCCGCGCATGTAGTCGGAGAACATCAGGAAGGTCGAGCCGTAGGGCTTCACGATCCCGCCGTGCGCGCACGCGCCGTTGACGATCCCGCCCATGCCGTGCTCGCGGATGCCGAACGGGATGTTGCGCCCCGAGTGCACGTCGGCGAACTCTCCCGCGCCCTCGAACACGGTCTTGGTCGACTCGACGAGGTCCGCTGCGCCTCCGATCATCGTGGGCGCGAACTCCGCGAACGCCTCCATCACCTCATGGCCGGCCGCGCGCGTCGCGGGCTTTTCGCCGGCGTCGAAGCTCGGCAGCGCCTCGCGCCAGCCCTCGAGGAGCTCGCCGCGCCATGCTTTGTCCCAGTCCTCGGCGACGTCCGGGAGCGCCTCGCGCCACTCTTCGAAGCGCTCACGCCACCGCGCCTGCTCGCGCTCGCCGGACTGCTTCAGCGACATGTGCCCGTACACGCGCTCGTCCACGTGGAAGTGCAGGTCGGGGTCGAAGCCCATCACGAGCTTCGTCGCGCGCACCTCCTCCTCGCCGAGCGCCGAGCCGTGCGACTTGGCGGTGTCCACCGCGTGCGGCGCCGGGTAGGCGATGTGCGAGCGGATCGAGATGAACGAAGGGCGCAGGGTTTCCTCGCGGCCCGCCGCGATCGCCGCGTCGAGCGCGTCCAAGTCCTCCGAGTCGTCCACGCGCTGCACGTGCCAGCCGAGCGCCTCGAAGCGGCCGAGGTGTTCCTCGCCGTCGAAGGAGATGCCGGTGGTGCCGTCGATCGTGATGTGGTTGTCGTCGTAGCAGACCACCAGCTTGCCGAGCGCGAACTGGCCCGCGATCGACGCGGCCTCCTGGCTGATGCCCTCCATCAGGTCGCCGTCGGAGCAGATCACGTAGATGTTGTGGTCCACCACCTGGTGGCCCGGGCGGTTGTAGCGGTCGGCGAGGAAGCGCTCCGCGACCGCCATGCCCACCGAGTTGGCGAAGCCCTGGCCGAGCGGGCCGGTCGTCACCTCGATGCCGGGCGTGTCGCCGCGCTCGGGGTGGCCCGGCGTGCGCGAGCCCCACTGGCGGAACTGTTCGAGGTCCGCGATGCCGAGGTCATAGCCGCACAGGTGAAGCAGCGAGTACTGCAGCATGCACGCGTGGCCCGAGCTGAGCACGAAGCGGTCGCGGTCGGGCCACTGCGGGTCGGCGGGGTTCGCGCGCAGGAAACGGCGGAACAGCACATAGCCGAGCGGCGCCAGCGCCATCGCGGTGCCCGGGTGGCCCGCGTTGGCCTTCTGCACGCTGTCCATCGCGAGCGCGCGGATCGTGTCGATCGACAGCTTGCGGAGCTCCCGGTCATCGGCGCCCAGCGCGCCGTTGCGCGAACCGCTCGATGCCCCTGCGACCGCCATCGGCCTCGATGCTAGCGACCAATCGCTAAAGTGCGCGGATCGTGGCCGAGCAGTTCTGCGACGTCGGGAGGGGGGTCACCCTCTGCTACGAGAGCTTCGGGGATCCGTCGGACCCGCCGCTCGTGCTGATCATGGGTCTGGGCACGCAGATGGTGGCCTGGCACGAGGACTTCTGCGGCGAGCTCGCAGGGCAGGGCCTTCACGTGGTGCGCTTCGACAACCGCGACATCGGGCGCTCCACGCACATGCAGGGGCCGCCCCCCACGATCCGCCAGCTGCTCGTGCGCTCGCGCCACGCCGCGCGCTACACGCTCGCCGACATGGCCCAGGACACCGCCTCGCTGCTCGACGCGCTCGAGCTCGCGCCCGCCCACGTCGTGGGCGCGTCGATGGGCGGCATGATCGCCCAGACGCTCGCCGCCCGGCACCCCGCGTGCGTGCGCTCGCTCACGTCGATCATGTCGAGCACCGGCAGCCTGCGCAGCGGCCAGCCCGCGCTGCGCGTGTACTCGATCTTCCTGCGCCGCGCCCCGCGCGAGCGCGAGGCTTTCATCGACCACATGGAACGCGTGTTCGGCGTGATCGGCAGCCCCGGCCTGCCACGCGACCCGCAGGAGCTGCGCGCGCTCGCCGCTGCGAGCTGGGACCGCGACCACGACCCCGACGGCCCCGGCCGCCAGCTCGCGGCGATCATCGCCGCGGGCGACCGCACGCCCGAAGTGCGCCGCATCACCGCGCCGACGCTGGTGATCCACGGCGCCGCCGACCGGCTCGTGGCGCCCTCGGGCGGGCGCGCAACCGCGCGCGCGATCCGCGGCGCGCGCATGATCACGGTCCCCGCGATGGGGCACGACCTGCCCCGCGCCGCGTGGCCGCAGCTGATCGACGCCATCTCAGAGCACGCCCGCGGCGCGGACGACACCGCCGGGCGCTCGCACGAGCCGGCGCCCGTTCCCGGCGCGTAAGTCAACAACCACCGGAGCGCAAGGCCGCGGCTCAGATCCAGCCCCGACGCTTGAACACCGCGTAGAGCGCCAGGGACACGAGGATCATCAGGCCCAGGGCGTAGGGGTAGCCGTAGTGCCAACGCAGCTCCGGCATGTTGTGGAAGTTCATCCCGTAGATCGTGCCAACCACCGAGGGAGCGAACAGGATCGCCGCCCAGGCCGAGATCTTCTTCACCTCCTCGTTCTGGCGGTTGGACACCTCGTTGAGCGTCTTGGTCTCGAGGGTGAGGTTGACGTTGAGAATGTTCTGCAGCAGCTGGCGAAAGCCGTCGGCCTGCTCCTGGACGCGCAGCGCGTGGTCTTGGACGTCGCGCAGGTAGCGCCGCTCCTCCTCGTCGACTCCCGGGTCGTGCATGAGCCTCTCGAGCATGGGCGCCAGAGGCTTGACCGCTCGCTGGAACAGGATCACCTCGCTGGTTAGGTCGTAGATGCGTCGTGACGCGTCGGCACTGGCGTCGAAGACCTCGTCCTCGATCTCGTCGACGTCGTTCTCAACGCCCGCGACCACAGGTCCGTAGTCATCGACCACGCGGTCCATGATCGCGTGCAGGATCGCGACGCTCCCCCGTCGCAGAAGATCGGGACGCGCCTCCAGCCTGCGGCGGACATCGGCAAGATCGGGGGCCTCGCTGTGGCGGACGGTGATCACGAACCGCGGGCCCGCGAAGACGTGGACCTCGCCGAACTCCACCGTCTCCGTCTCGTCGATGTAGCGCGCCGGGCGCAGGACGCAGAACACAGTCTCGCCGTAGCGCTCGAGCTTGGGCCGCTGGTGTGCGTTGACCGTGTCGTCGACGGCGAGCTCGTGCAGCGCAAAGTCGCGCGCGACTTCCTCGAACTCGGCCCGGCTCGGGCGGTACAGGCCAATCCACGCGATGCCGCCGTCCGCCTTGCAGCTGGCAGCCATCTCGGCGAGGTCCCGAGGCGCCGCGACGCGACGGCCGTCGCGGTAGATGGCGCGGTCGACTATCACCGCGGGCACGTTATAGCTTGCCCCCACCGATTCGAGGCCGCGGGTGATGCCCGGCGCGCGTTCGCCGGCTGGGCCCCACCCGACGCAGACCCGCAGCGGCGCGCCTCTGTGCGGCGCGCGAAATTCAGCGGCGGCAAGCTACCCGCAACGACGCCGTCTCATCCATCGAACGACGAGGGCACGCGCGCGGCGGGCCGCGGGCAAACCAGGGCGCTTGGGCGCGCAGCCAACGCTATCGGCGCGGGCGTCGGCCTTGGCCAGGGCGCGGAGCGCCGCGCGGTGCGGCCTCATGCTCATGCGACGGCGCCTCCGCGCAGCTGCGGCGGACTGCGCTCACGTGGGCCGTACCGGCGACCGGCGGGGCAGGGGCGAGTCGGCGTCGGGAGATCAGCCGCAGGGCGAACGCAGAGAAAACAAAGGTCGCGGCGTCGAACGCAAAGGCGGGACCGGCGCCGACCGTGCCGACGTGCCTGCTTTTGGCGAATTAGAGGTCTCTTGCGTTGCGCCCGACTCGCCCTGCTTTCGTGTTCGCGCAGTGTCACCGATCAGCTCGCCAGGGCTCGATGGGCTGTCCGCCGCGAGTGCTCACCACCATTTACGCTCTAGTGCCAGTCGGGTTCCTCCCGACCGATCGAGCGCGTCGAGTTCCGCCATGTCATTGGCGGAGAGTTCGAAGTCGAAGATCTCCGCGTTCTCGGCGATGCGGTCGCGATGGGTCGACTTCGTGATGACGGGGATGCCGCGCTGGACACACCAGCGCAGGAGGATCTGGGCCGGGCTTCGTCCAACGCGGTCTGCGACACCCGCGACCACAGGGTCGCGGAGCAGTTCGCCGGTGCCCAGCGGGCTGTAGGCCTCGAGTCCGATACCCCGGTCCGCGCAGGCGTCGAGGAGCGCCTTGCGGTACGCCGCCGGGTTGAACTGCACCTGGTCGACCACCGGTGCGTTGGTCGCTCCGGCGATGACCTGGTCGAGCTCATCGGGGTCGAAGTTGGAGACGCCGATCACCCGGGCGTAGTTGCGTTCTCGGGCGGCCTCCATCCCTGGCCAGGCCCAGGTCGCCCCGCCTCCGGGCCAGTGGACGAGGTACAGGTCGACGTAGTCGACTTCGAGCCGCTCGATGCTGTAGGCGGCCTCTCTGAGGGGGTCGCGCCGCCCAGGGTGGAACTTTGTCGTGATGAACACCTCGTCCCGGGCGACGCCGGCCTCGCGCAGCGCCTGGCCCACGCTCGACTCATTTCCGTACGCCTGCGCGGTGTCTATGTGGCGGTACCCCAGTTCCAGTGCCGACCGGACGGCATGCACGCACGTTGGACCTTCCGGCACCTGCCACACCCCGAGTCCGAGCAGCGGAATCACGGTCCCGTCGGCGAGGATCCGACCGCGCCCATCGGCCGTCAACAGCGCCGAGCTGTCCGGACGGGTCATGCCTAGCCCTCGGCGGGCCGGGCCGCGCGAGGCGCCGCGGCGACGTCGGTCTGGGCGTTGGTGTCGATCATCGGCACGCGTTGGATCGTTCAGTCTCGCTCCTCGCCCGGAATCGCATGGTCATGCGATGTTTTCCGTGGCGATCAGGTGTGGCAGGCAGGCGGAAGGGATCGCATGATCGTGGGATGCCACGCGGACGAGCCCGGAGGAGCGTCGCCGTTGTCAACCGGGTACCCAGTGCATGTCCTCCGGCCTTCCAGCCCCAACGCGTGTCGTCGACGACGGGCACAGCCGCCGGAGGGCGCGCCGCCAGCGCGGAGATCTGGTGCGATGAAAACGGGCTCGGCCATCGCCGTAGACTCGCTGATCTGGGCCTGGCGAGCACCCGCACTCCCCTTGTTCGTGGTCGGGACGCTGAACTCGCGTCGATCGGGGTTCAGCTCGACCGCGTGCGCTCGGGTGTCGGGGCAGTGGTGCTCGTCGAGGGAGAGCCTGGTATGGGCAAGACCCGCCTCTTGGCAGAGGCGGAGCGGGTGGCGGGACGGCTCGCGTTCCGGGTGGGCGCCGCCGCCGCTGAGCCCGGTGCTGGGGTTGTCGAGCTGGCTCCGCTCATGACTGCGCTGTTCGACGGCTCGCATCCGCTGCTCGACCGATCCGAATTGCAGGCACTTCGCTCGCTGCCCGAGCAGCGGTACTGGTTGCTCCAGGAACTGGAGGCGATGCTGGAGCGCGCCGCTCTCGACGGGCCGCTAGTGATATCGCTCGACGACCTGCAGTGGGCCGACAGCGGGACCGCGGCGGCGCTGCGGGCCCTGCCCGTCCGGCTCGCCGACCTGCCGGTGGCCTGGATCCTCGCCTTCCGCCCGGACCAGGGCTCATCGCAGGTCCTCAGCGCGATCGAGCACCTGGACCGCAGCGGCGCCGAGCGGATCAGCCTCGGGCCGCTCGACGAAGCCGCGGTGGCCCAGCTGGCCGAGGACGTCATGGACGCCCAGCCCGACGGGGCGCTGCTCGACCTCGTCAAGGGCGCGCGGGGCAGCCCGTTCGTGCTGATGGAGCTGCTCTCCGGTCTGCGGGACGAGGACTTGATCCGCATAGTCGGCGGTCGGGCCGAGCTGGTCGAAGCGCGTGTTCCGCGGCGCGTCGCTATGACGATGCGCGAGCGCCTGCGCAGCGTCTCCGCGCCCGCTCGCGAGGCCGCCACGGTTTCTGCCTCGCTCGGTCGCCGGTTTTCGTTCGCCGAGTTGGCCAAGCTGCTCGAGCGACCTCCTGCGGCAGTGCTCGGCCCGGTGGAGGAGCTCATCGAATCCGGGATGCTTGTCGAGAGCGGCGACCGCCTCTCCTTCCGCCACGACGTGACCCGGGAAGCCGTTCGTGAAAGCGTGCCGGTGTCGGTGCGCCGAGCGCTCGATCGTCAGGCCGCCGACGCGCTCCTGGCTGCCGGCGCCACGCCAGTCGAGGTCGCCGCCCAGGTCGCGGCGAGCGCAGAGCCGGGTGACGAGCAGGCGATCTCGATCCTGTTGCGCGCCGGCGAGGCGCTCGCCACCACCGACCCTGGGGCCGGCGCCGATCTCAGTCGGCGCGCGTTGGAGCTGGCGCCGCGCGACCACAACCTGCGGGGCCCGCTGCTAGCTCAGGCCGCGGTCCTACTGCACTCCGCGGGCCGCGTCGATGAGGCGCGCGCGTTCGCCGACACATATCTGCGCGACGCGCTGCCACCAGAGCAGGAGGCCGAGGTGCTGCTGGGCATTGCGGGCATGTTCCGCACGTCGCCCGATTCGCGCGTCGCCGCCGGCCGACAGGCGCTCGGGCTCCCTGAGCTGTCGGCGCATCTGCGCGCCCGCCATTTCGCCGCGCTCTTCCACAACCTGCTCGTCGGTGGTCGAGCCCAGGAGGCGAAGACGATCGAGGTCCAGGCGGCCGAGGCTGTGGCGGCAAGCGGTGATGCCAACTCGGCGTTCGCGTTCGCTCTCGCCGAGAGCGTTACTGCCTATCTGGACGGGCGCTTCGACGCCGCGCTCGACATGACCGAGCGGGCGGCGCGCGCCGGGATCGGCACGACCGACTGGGCACGCGAGCATCTCGCGCGAGAGTGGCGTTGCGAGACCCGGACCGTGCTGGATCAAGTGGATGATTCGCTGCGCTTGGCCGCCGACGGCGTTGCCGCCGCGCAGCGCGACAGAAACGCCTGGGCCATCCGGATCTTCGAGGTCTGGCGGGGGCGGCAGCTGCACCAGCTGGGCCGGTTAGACGACGCCGCAGCGATCCTCGACGGCCAGTTCGCCCCGGAGTCAGGTGATCGCTTCATCGGCGCTCTTGATGCAGCGGGAATCGTCGCCTTGGGGCGGGTCGCACTGCATCAGGGGAACGCACGCTTGCAGCAGCGGGCCGCTGAGTTGGCGCGGGGGCTTCTCGACGACAGCACCCCCAACTTCCGCCGCCAGGCGGTGTGGCTGCTCGCCCTGCTGGCTATGGCTGACGGCGATCCGGCAGCGGCGCACGCATCGCTCTGTGCTGTTGGATACGAGCAGCGCACCTCGATCGTGCCGGTGTTCCCTATCGACGTGATCGACGAGATCCCGCTCGTGCGTATTGCGCTTGCCGCCGGTGACGACGAGCTGGCGAGGGTCGCCGCGGCCCAGGCGGACCGACGCGCTCAGCTCAACCCTGGAGTCGCGACGATCGTCGCGACCGCGGCCCACGTCCGCGGTCTGCTGAACTCGAATATCGAGGAGCTAGAGCGCGCCGTCGACCTATTCGCGGTCGGGCCGCGACCGATCGTGCGCGGCTACGCGCTCGAAGACCTCGGTGTCGCCCGCGTCCGCGCTGGCGCTATCGACGCCGCGATCGAGGCGTTCGACGCGGCGCTGGTCCTGTACACAAAGGCGGGTGCGACCTGGGACGCGGGCCGCGTGCGAAGCCGACTCCGCGAGCACGGCGTCCGCCGGCGCATCGTCCCGCGCGAGCGCGCCGAGACCGGCTGGGAGGCGATGACCGACTCCGAGCTCGCCGTCGCACGCCTTGTCGCCCAGGGCCTCACTAACCGCGAGGTCGCCGAGCAGCTGTTCGTGTCCCCACACACAGTCTCGAGTCACCTGCGCAGCATCTTCGCCAAGCTCGAGGTCAACTCGCGCCTCGCTCTCGCCCGGATCGCGGCCGACCACAACCATGACGCCTAGGCACATCAGATCGCAGATTCGTGCGATGTCGTTTGAGCGCTCGCGCACCACACTGGCCGGCATTGCGGAGAAGTCGCCTCCACTCGCGGGGGCGAGCGCCGACCCAGCCGCTGCGCGGCCGAAAGGGAACAGAAAGTCACATGAACGCAGAACCGATATCGCCGATCACAACCTATTTCCGAGTGTGCGACGGCGTACGCGTGAGATTCGCGGACACCAAGTCAGACTCGGATACCACGCTCCTGCTGCTCGCGCCGTGGCCCGAGAGCGTGTGGGCCTTCCGTCGCATCTGGCGTCAAGTGGCAGGGCTCGGCCGGGTGGTCGCCATCGACCTGCCTGGATTTGGACATTCCGACCAGTCGCGTCCAGAACTGATTGCCCCGGACACCGCAGGGGCCTTCCTGGAGCGTCTGATCGACGAATGGGGGTTGGGTGCTCCGCATATCGTCGGCCCTGACGTTGGGACGGCCGCGGCGCTTTTCCTGGCGGCAAAGGCTCCGGAGCGCGTTACCAGTCTGACCATCGGCGGCGGCGCGGTCCGCTTTCCGATCGACGCGGGTGGGGCGCTCAAGGACGTCATCGAGGCGCCCAGTCTGGACGTCGTGCGCGCGTTGGACGCGAGAACAAACGTTGGCTACGCAGTTGAGGCGGTTGCCGGCAGCGACAGCGAGCCCGAAATCCACGAGGACTACGTGAGCGCCTACGACCTCGGGCGGTTCGCTGAATCCGCCAGGTTCGTTCGGCACTACCCGGAGCAGAATCCTGTCTTGCGTGACCTGTTGCCGACAGTCAGCACCCCTACCCAAGTCGTGGCGGGGCGCGACGACGATCTCGTGCCCTGGTCGAACAACGAGTACCTCAATGAGCTTCTCCCAAATAGCGAGATCCATGGCCTTGATGCTGGTCACTTCGCGTGGGAGCAGGCCGCGGAGGAATACGGCCGCCTCATCGTCGACTGGGTCAGCGGCGGGTATCGGCGTGTCGGAGCGGCGGAGTCGCCGGACCACGTCGGTGAGATCACGCGATGACCCGGTGCGGCCACCACTGCGGCGAAGCAGCTTCCACCGTATGACCGGGATACATCTGATCGTCCTCCCCGGCGGCGGCTACGCCCAGCACGTCGCCCACGAGGGCGAGCCGATCGTCGGCTGGCTGAACGGGCTGGGCGTCCGGGCGAGCGTGTTTCGCTACCCGCTGCAGGTGCGCCATCCCGAACCGTTGAACGCTTTGCGGACTGAGATTCGGCGACTGAGGGACGACGGCGCGGAGCGGATCGGGTTGATCGGGTTCTCGGCGGGCGGACACCTAGCCGGCCTGGCTGCGCTTGCGCCCGGCGGCGATTTGAGCGAAGCGGTTGATTTCGCGGTGCTCGGCTACGCGATCACGTCGATGCAGACCGAGACCTATCGACCGGCGCGCCTGATCCTTTTGGGCGAGGACGCGACGCCCGAGCTTCGCCGTTCGACCTCGCTGGACGCCCTGGTGACCAGCTCCTCGCCGCCGTTCTTCATGTGGCACACGGCCGAGGACGCCTACGTCCCGCCCGAGCACACCTATCGACTGGCCAGGTCGCTCACCGCCAATGGCGTTCCCCACACGGTCCATGTCTTCGCCCACGGCCCCCACAGCCTCGGCTTGGCACAGGACGGCGGTGACGCGGCGGCCTGGACGACGCTCGCGGCAGCCTGGATCGCTGAACAGAGCCAGGTTCGATCGACCTTGCGAGCGTAGGCCCCCCGGGCTCGTGATCCTGATCTGCTACGACGGCTCCACGGATGCCAAGGAGGCGATCGCGCGCGGCGCTCGGATGTTGCGAGGGCAGCGGACGACAGTCCTCACCGTCTGGAGCCCGTTCGACACGGCGGCGCTTGGACTGAGCGGGGGCGTCGAGGACATGCAGGAGAGCGACGAGTCCGGCCGGTCGCACGCCGAGCAGCAGGCTGAGGCGGGTGCCCGGCTGGCGATCGAGTTGGGCTTCGACGCCGAGCCGCGGACGGCTGACCGGCGTACCACGATCGCTGACGCGATACTCGGCGAGGCCGATGCGCTCGATGCGGCCGCGATCCTGATGGGCTCGCGGGGGTTGACGGGCCTGAAGTCGCTCTTGCTGGGGAGCGTCTCACGCGCCGTCATCCAGCACGCCGACCGGACGGTCATCGTTGTCCCCTCGCCGGAGGTGGCCGCTGCCCGCGCGCGCGAGCGCCGGACTGAGGGTTAGATGTCGTCGCTGACCACCTCCCCGGAGCCGCAGGCCAGGCCGGTCCTGGGTTTTCTGCCACGAGGAGTCGGCTTCTGGCTGCTCGCGGTGGTGCTTGGGCTGCTGGTGTTCGCGTCGAGCGCCCCTTCGCCGCTGTATGGCGTCTATCAGCAGAAGTGGCAATTCTCGACCACCACGCTGACCGCGATCTTCGGCGTTTACGCGCTGGCCCTGATCGTGACTCTGCTCGTAGTGGGCCCGCTGTCTGACTACGTGGGTAGGCGACCGGTGATCGTGGGAGCGCTCGTGGTCGAGATCGGAGCGATGTCGCTGTTCCTCGCCGCCAGCGGTGTCGGGTGGCTCTACGCGGCTCGAGTTCTGCAAGGGTGCGCGGTCGGGGCGGCCACCAGTGCGCTGAGCGCGGCACTGATCGACCTGCAGCCACAGGGCAGCACCCGCGCACCCGTCGTGAACAGCTTCACCCCTGGGTTCGGATTGGCACTCGGGGCGCTGGTCACCAGCGCGCTGGTCCAGTACGCCCCCGCGCCGACCCACCTGATCTGGTGGCTGCTGCTGGGCGGGTTCGCGCTGGCCATCCCGGCGGTGCTCACGGTACCCGAGTCGGTGGCGCGTCATGCGGGTGCAGTGCGTTCCCTGCGCCCACGGCTTGGAGTCCCTCGCCCGTGCCTCGGTGCCTTCGTCGCAGGGTTGCCGGGGATGGTCGCCTTGTGGGCGCTTGGTGGTTTCTATCTCTCGCTCGGCCCGTCGCTGGCGGGATCGATCACTGGGTCACGAAACCTGCTCTGGGGCGGAGTCATGATCGTCCTCCTCACGGGAGTGGGCAGCCTGTCCTCGCTGCTATTTCGCAACTCGGCCCCCGCGGCCGCCGTGCTTTGGGGAGCGGTCGCGCTGCTGGCCGGCGTTGGCGTAACCGTGGGAGGGATCGAGGCGCCGTCGGCCGCGCTGCTACTCGTCGGCACCGCGGTGGCTGGGGTCGGATTCGGCGTCGCCTTTCTGGGCTCCTTCCGCATCCTCTCTGCGCTGGCCCCCCCGACGGAGCGGGCTCGCCTGGTGGCCACCATCTACGTCGTGTGCTACCTGTCGTTCAGCTTGCCGGCGATCGCCGCCGGGGTGGCCGTGACCCACTCGAATCTGCACGACGCCTCGCTCGGGTACGCCGCCTTCGTCGGTGGCCTAAGCGTCATCGCCGTCGCGAGTGCCCTTGCCCGCCGCTCGAGCCACAAGCGCACCGCCGGACGGGTGGGCATGCACGAGCTGCCGCCGACTCCGTGCGCCGCTCCTATGACCGAGATTTCGGCGATCGATCGCGGAGCCGCCGCGGCGTCGAGCTCGTCGAGCTGACGCTCTTTACAGATCACGCGTCCGTGCCATGACGGCGCTCAGGAGTGGCGGCAGTCTCCCGATGCCTGGCAGCTGACGAACTCAAAGGAGAACAGGTGCCCGAGACCACAGTGGCCGCGACCTACGTGGATGCTGAGAATCAGATGCTCAGTGCCTCCAACGGCGTTGACTACGCCTACCGCGTCACGGGCGACGCTGATGCGGCTCCCCTCGTGATGTTGCAGCACTTTCGCGGCAACCTCGACAACTGGGATCCCGCTCTAATCGACGCGCTCGCGCACGGGCGGCGGGTGATCACCTTCGACAATCGGGGAGTCGCGGCGTCAACTGGGAGGACAGCGAACACGATCGCGCAGATGGCGCTCGACGCGATCGACTTCATCGATGCGCTCGAAGTCGGTGAGGTAGATCTGCTCGGGTTCTCGATCGGCAGCTTCGTCGCTCAGGAGATCGCTCTCATCCGTCCTTCGACCGTGCGCAAGGTGGTGCTTGCCTCTTCGGCCCCGCAGGGAGCGAGTGGAATGCACGGTTGGGCGCCTGAGGTGATCGGCGCCGTGGGCAAGCCGGAGACTTCGGGCGAGGAATACCTAAGCGTCTTCTTCACCGGCTCGGACGCGAGCCGTGCAGCGGGACAAGAGGTCCTCGGCCGGCTCTACGGAGCACGCACAGTCGACCGCGACGAGCCGACCGGCTGGCACACCCGGCTGGCGCAGTACGACGCCGTCTGCACCTGGGGGCAGCCAAACCACTCCCTGCTCCAGCGAGTCTCGGCGATCGACAAACCCGCATTCGTCGCGGGCGGCGATAGCGACCCGATGATCCTCCCGCGCTACTCCTATCTGCTGGCCGGCCTGATCCCGCGGGCGCGTCTGAAGATCTACCCGGACTCGGCGCACGGCTTCCTCTTCCAACACCACGCCGAGTTCGCCGCGGACGTGGACGCCTTCCTGACCGGCGCATGAGCGAGGTCACGATCGCCGGAAACTCCGTAGCCCTGCTCGATGCCGCGCTCGATGCGGCGGGCGGTCTCGAGCGCTGGCGGGAACACAGCTTCCTTTCAGCGCACCTCTCACAAGGCGGAGGCTTGTGGGGGATGAAGGGCCAGGCCGGGGTGCTGGACGACGTGAGAGTCGACGTGGCCCTGCACCAGGAGTGGGTGTCGCATCATCCCTTCGGCGCACCCGAGCTGCGGAGCTCTTTCACTCCCCGCCGGGTCGAGATCCGAGACGGGGACGGGATGGCTGTCGAGGCGCTCGACGATCCGCGGCCCTCGTTCTCCGCGCATGCCTTCGACACCCCGTGGACGCGCCCACAGCTCGCCTACTTCGTGGGAACCGCGATGTGGACATACCTCACCCAACCGTTCTGCTTCGCCCTTCCCGGCTTCCGCGTTGAGGAGCTTCCAGCCCAGCGCGAGGACGGAAAGTCTCTGCGGCGGCTGCGCGTCGAATGGCCTGAGTACCTGGCCAGCCACAGCTCGAAGCAGACCCTCTACTTCGACGATGCGGGCCGCCTGGCGCGGCATGACTACCAGGTCGAGATCATCGCCGGAGCCCCGGCCGCCCACCTGTTCGACGGCTTCGTTTCCGTGGACGACGTCACACTGCCCACCCGCCACCGCATCCATCCACGCGACGCCGCCGACCGCATCGATACCAGCAACGTCATCGTGGCGATCGACATCGACGACATCTCGTTCGGGCAGCTGTGACCCGAGCAGTAGGCGCCGCCTTTTGGTCTTGTCATCCAACCGTGAGCTGCTCGAGCGCCGCTCTCCCGTCGCGCCGTAGCCGAGAGCGGCGACCTCCGGCCAGCTCGTGCCCAGGGATCGACGGGGTTCGGTCACGGCCGCGGCGATCGGTCCAGGTCGACGGCCACGACATCTCAGTCGGGACGAATCCCGACGCATGAATCTGAACGATGGCGTCGTTTATCGCTGCCGGCGGCTCGGGCCGCTCCACGAGCGTCATGCCGGCCGTTCCCGCGGCCTCGTCCGTCACCACAATCGCCTTCATCCGACACCTCCCGGCGTCGAGTTCTCGCCTGTTGCAGACTGGATCGACGGTGAGCGCCACAGAACTCTTGCGGGCTGCCCCCCAGCGTCAAGCGCCAGATGACCCGCCGGACGGCCAGCCCCGCATCTGCGACCGCACAGGCATCCTCGCGCGGGCTTCACGGGTCTCGGAATGCGCGGACAGGAGGGCCCCGCTGTCGGCCAAGGCCGGAGCTTCTGCTCCGCATAGACGGGCAGGGTCCGTCCCACTGTGCGTCGCGGCTCGGCCTAGGTCGAGCCGCGAACGCCACATCGTCTGTCTCTCGCCCGACGGCGGGGCTAGGACCAGAACTCGTCCCAGGCGTAGAGGTCTTCAAAGTGCTCCCGGCCGTCCGTCACCTTGCCGTCCTTGAGCTCGAAGACAATGCAATTGGCAACATCAAGGTGCTTGCCATCTGGTCCGCGGTGCTGCGCTGGATGCCGACGACCCGGTCCTCACCATCTGCAGCCATGTGCTGCAACTCGGCGCGGAATGTGCCTCCCGTCTTCTGCGCCAGCTGGCCGAAGTACTCCAGAGTCGCGCCGCGGCCCTGGTAGTCGCCGGCCATCGGACTCCGGCCCGGCAAGTGCCACACCGTCTCATCCATGAGCTCGGTGAGCGTGTCCATGTCGCCCGTGTTGAACGCCCCGTAAGCGCGCCGCATGGTGGCGACGTTCTCGACTGCTCCCATGATCTGCTCCTTCGTTCGAGCCCGCGGGCGCTCAGCCCGGGGCGTTGGAGTCGCGAGAGTCACCGCCGCACGGCCGAATCGACTCGGTACTCGCCCCCGCAACCATCATCCACACTACACCTCCCGCCGAGGGCTTTTGTCGTCCCCAACGCGCGAGTTTCTGGTCCCTCCCGATGATGCGCAAGCGATATCGCTCGAGCAGCGGGGAGGCCGCGAGCAGAGACCCCGTTTCCATCTCCCGCAGTACTTCAAGCCGGTGTTCGGAGCCCCGCCAAGCGCGGGATGCAGGATCGGGTCGCGCAAGTGCCGGACTGCCGCTCGGCTGATCAGGCGCCTACCGACGCCGTCCGTCGTTCGCGAGTTCTACTACGTGCCTTCCCTCCTCGATATCGATTTGGCGCGAGCCGGGGCCGCGCCCGACGTGGGTACCGTTCTGGGCATGGCCACCGAGACGCCACTGCCAACGCTGCCGGTCACCATTACCGATCGCAGCGACCGCGAGAAGCGCCAGCGACTGACGAGCCGCGCGCGACGGCTGACCCAGCTTGGCTTGGCATGGCACGCGCTCGAGGCGGCGATCGCGATCGCCGCCGGCGTCATCGCCGGGTCCGTCGCACTGATCGGGTTCGGCGCCGACAGTGTGATCGAGGCTGGCGCGGGCCTTGTCGTTCTTTGGCTCGTAACCGGCGACCGGCTCAGCTCGCACCGCGCCGAGCGACACGCGCAGCAGCTGATCGCCGCGTCGTTCCTCATGCTCGCGCTCTACGTCACGATCGAGTCAGCTCATGACTTGATCGCAGGACATCACCCGGCCGTCAGCTGGGCCGGCGTCGCGCTCGCTGCCGTCACCCTCGTCGTAATGCCGCCCCTGGCCGCCGCGAAGCGGAGAATCGGGACCGCGCTCGGCTCTTCAGCGACCACCAGCGAGAGCCGCCAGACGATGCTCTGCGGCTACCTCTCAGCCGCTCTACTGATGGGTCTGCTCGCGAACGCTCTAGGTGGATGGTGGTGGGCTGATCCCGCGGTCGCGCTCGTGATCGCAGCGGTCGCGCTGACCGAGGCGCGCGACGCGTGGCAGGGCGAGAGCTGCAACTGCTGCTAGCCGCACCGGTGCTCCTGTTTCGACCAACGCCGGGCATCTGCCCAGAACGCGACACGCGCCTGCCCAGGGCGGAAGGCAAGCGTGTAGGCCGCGCTGGGAGGACCGCTCTTGCGCACCGAGCGGGGCGTAGCGGGTGGGCATCGTGACGCGTAGCCGCCGTGGGAGATTGGCCTCGGTGCACTTGCCACAGCTGCGCGGCCTACGCTGAGCGGCGATGCCGTTGGATGCCGCAGCCACCACGGTGTCGACCGTATCGGCCACCTCCAGGACGCAGCGGATGTATGAGGATGCTGCCACGCATCGTCTCGCAGAGCTCGCGAACTTTGAGGGTTGTAGGTCGTTGTTCGAGCTCGGGTGCGGGACCGGACGCTACGCCGCGCACCTGCTTGAACGGATGCTGCCGACGACGGCAACGTATGTGGGCGTAGACGTCAGTCCCAAGATGGTGGCACTCGCCAGCGAGCGCCTGGCGCGCTGGTCGCCGCGGGCGCGGGCTCTGCTGTTCGAGCCCCCGCCGCTGAGGCTTCCCGCGGATGACGAGGTCTTTGATCGGTTTGTGTCAGCGTACGTGTTCGACTTGCTCTCGCCGGGTGACGCGCGCGCGCTGATCGGAGAGGCCGCCCGCGTGCTCGCTCCCGGCGGGCTGCTGGCGTTGGTCAGCCTCACGCACGGGACGACCGGCTCGAGCCGAATACTCTCGACCGGCTGGCAGGCGTTCGCCGAGCGCTGGCCAAGACTGGCTGGAGGCTGCCGCCCGATCGACCTGCGCGAGCTGGTTGTCGCGCCAGAGTGGTCGATCAGAAGGTGCGAGGTCGTGGTGCGCTTCGCGGTGCCCTCACAGGTCCTCATTGCCAGTCGTGGGGCTCCGGTGTGAGCAATGCGCTGCGCTGCGTACTCCCCCGAGCCGCGGGACAAGCGCGCGTTCAGCTCGTTCGGGTGCCCGCGGTTTCAGTAAGGGAGCACAACTGCAGTTGGGCGGGCCGGACGCGAGGCGATTCGCGATGACCGTGCGGCGCGTACGCGGTGGCGTACTCGAAGCGGCGAGGTTGGACGACGATTGGCGACTCAGTTCCACCAGTCGTCGCGACGACGTGATGATCGGCTCGCGTGGACCAGCGAATCCGTGCGCAAATGGCTGTCGGCGATCGACCAACATCGAAGCCGAGAAACGTCGCCGAACCACGCTCACGGCGACTTTGCTCGTGCTAACGAGGTCTCGGAATGCAGCAGGCCGCGATCAGCGGCGCAGGCCGAACTTCAGCGGCAAGGTCATGATGACGCGATGAACCGGCTCGACTTCTCCGCGGCTTCCCGCGGAGCTTTCTCGTCGCTCGGCGGCTCGCTCGGCGAGCATGTCCAGCGGCCCTGCCGGACGCCGAGGTCGGTAGAGGCAGCTCGACGCGGATTCAGCGACCCCTGCTCGTGGAACCAGCTCAGCGAGGTAGCCGACGATGCTGATCGCCGGAGACGACGAGGGCGCGCAAGGCCGCCGTCGGGGACGCGCTGGCCGATCAGCTCGCCGATGTGGTCGATATCAGCGGCATCGAGGCTCAGCGCCGACTTCGAGGCAGTGTGTGTCGCGTGGGTAGAGATCAGCGGCAGGCGCGGCGCGTCGGACCACGGGGTCAGCTACTCGTCGGCTGACCAGCTCTGCACATGTCCAGTCTTCGACGGTCACTGGCCCCCTCGGTGCTCGCACGATCAGCGATGGTGATCGAGCGTGGTCAGTGGCGGCGGGAGCGTTTCGCTGAATCCGTGCGGCGGAGGACTCGCGGACCAGCCGCAGTGCAACGCACTTCCGCCGTCGGCGAGCACCCATCCGCCCGCCGGACGTTTCCGGCTCATGCGCGCGCTGGCTGACCGCGTCCGTCGGGAGCGAAGCCAGAACCTCCATGACTCCAACCCCGCGGTGCGCTGCAGCATCGCTTCGAATACGGCTGGAAAGGTCGCCCAGACGTTCCTGCTCCTGTTGGCTGGTGATCGAACCGCTCGACAAGGCCTTTTCGAGCCATGTCTTCTTTGCCGAGACGATCGCTGCCTTCGGACCTTCGACAGACTTCCCGGCGTCGAGGCTGCGATCTGGCCAAGGATTTGCCCGATTGAGCTCGCTACAGAGCGTGGCCGCACTGATGCCCAGGTACTGCGCCGCGACGCCATCGCCCCAAGGCCGCCGCGACAATCATGGCCGAAAAATCAAGCACGCCGCCTGTTCGATCCACTGCTTTGCGCGTCGGCCTGTGCCTTCGTTCTGCGCCGGCGGCAACCGCCGCTTCGACCCGTTCGTCGCCCGCGGCCTTCATCGCCGCGGTGAGAGCCCCCAGGCGTGACATTGAGGTGCTTGGCCACGTCGCGATCAGGCCTGACGGCCGGAGCCGGAGGAGCTTTGCGTTGCACCACGGCCGCAGCACCACCGGCACCGCCTAGAAGGACGAGCCCTGTCGCGCCAATGACCAGCTTCCTACTAAAGAATGATCCCAATTTTCTGATCCTTAGATGTGCGGGAACCTCGGTGAAGCGTCTGGCGCTGACCGGGGCTCAACGATCGCTACGGAGAACATAGGCTCAGGGATGCCCCGAATGCGCGCCAGCGGCCTTGGCGAGATAGACCGACAGCCGCGGCAGCGACCAGCGCGTCAACGGCACCCCCTGGTGGTCGGGACGGGCACCGGCCACGCTGATGATCTCCTTGCGCTGATCAGTCGTGATCCGGCGGGGACGCCCGCCCCGGTAGCGAGGGCGCAGACTGTCCATCCCGCGCTCGTTGAAGTCGTGGATCACCTTGCGCACCCACGACGGGTCGGTGCGCCACATCTCCGCGATCTGCGGCGCCGACATCTTCACGTTCGACGCCAACAGCACCGCCGCGCGCTGGCGCGTGCACTGATGCTTCGCACGCTTGGACAGTCGCTTCAACCGCACCGCCTCGTCATGCAACAACGGCCTGACGAACACCTCCGGGGGACGCATCACCACCTCCACGGTCGAGATGCATCCCCATTCGCCACCCGCACCGAGTTTCCGGTCCAACGTTTCCTCAAGGCCCACTAGTGCTTCTCGGCGCCCGGGGAGGAACTGCCCGGCTTCGCCCGCGTGGTGCTCGGCGCGCTGGCGCAGATCGGGGTTGCTCCGCAACAGCCCGTCGTGTGAGAGCATTCGCGCCAACTGACGAGCAGTAATCGCGCGGAGGCAAAGCATGGCAGGCGGCAAGAGCGTCACGGTCGAGGAGGCGCGAGCGGCGGGAGAGGCGATCGGGATCGACTGGGACTCGGCGCGCCCTTCGATATCGAGCAATTCCGCATGGGAACGGATGTCCAGCTCGAGCACGGCCTGCACGACAGCACGACGAACGTGACCAACGACGACCCGATCTTGACGGCTAAGGTCGCGCTCGCGCACCTCAACGAGTTCCCCAACTCCTACACGCGCCCCGCCCGCATGGAGGACGAGGCCGAACGCGAGCACGGGAGCGCGGGATGAGGTGCGAGGGGACGGGTCTTGCAGGCCCGTCCGGCCAGGATCAACAACCCGTGGTAGGTGGCGGGCCGGCGTGAGCTCATCCGGGCGACTTACGCGCCGCACGGTGATCAAGCGTGGACTGATCGCCGGCGGGGCGCTGGCGGCTGGTGGCGTGGCGGTCGGCGAGTGGCTCGCTAGCCAGGAAGACTCGTCGAAGAGCGCCCTCGAGGCGGGGCGCGGTCACAGCGCGCCGAACATCCTCATCGTGCTGGTCGACCAGCTGCGTACGCCGCAGTGGTTCCAGAACGGCGTCCCCGCCGCTGGCCTGATGCCGAATCTCGCGCGGCTGCGCGAAGGCGGCATCTACTTCGCGAGTCACTACACCGCCGCGAACGACTGCAGCCCCTCGCGCGCAGTCCTGCTCACGGGGCTTCACAGCCAGCAGACCGGCTGTCTGGTGACGGGCGGCAGCACGCTCGACCCCAAGTTCCCGACGTGGGGCTCAATCCTTCGCGAACGCGGCTACGAAACCCGCTGGTACGGCAAGTGGCACCTCACGCACGGCGATAACAAGTGGACTCAAGCGAACAGGGGCGCGCTCGAGCCCTACGGCTTCTCAGGGGGCACCTACCCCTCCCCCGACGGCGCGCCGGGGGAGGGCTGGCGCGTCGATCCGCTCGTCGTCCGGCAGTTCCGCAACTGGTACGCGGCGGCGCCGAAGAACAAGCCGTGGTGCACGACCGTCTCGTTCGTCAACCCGCACGACATCGCCTGGTGGTATCGCTGGAGCAGCCAGGCGGCGGCTGAGAAGCGCGCTCCGCGACGCGCCGGCGAACTGCCGCCGAACTTCGAGACCCCGGCGCAGATGCTCGCGCGCGGCAAGCCGCGCCTGCAGCACTCGCTACAGGAAACCGCGCAGGTCTCCTTCGGCAAGGTGCCCTATACGGGGCCCAATGTGGAAAAGGCCTGGCTGCCGTTCATCGACCTCTACCTGAAGCTCCTGGGGCGGGTCGACGTCCAGATCGGCCAGGTGCTCGACATCCTGCTCTCGCGACCGCGGCTAGCCGCCAACACGGTCGTCGTCTTCACCTCCGACCACGGCGAGTACGGCGCCTCGCATGGCATGCGTGGCAAGGGCGCCGCGGCCTACGAGGAGGCGCTGCGCATACCGCTGATCGTCAAGGACTTCCGCGGCGTCTTCGCCGCGGCACCCTCCAAGCCGAGGACCGCGCTGACCTCGAGCGTGGACGTTGCGCCACTGCTCCTGACGATCGCGACGGCGTCAAACGCGTGGCGGAGAGAATCGCAGTACTCGCAGATCGCGCGCCGGCACGACATGGCGGGGATGCTCACGGACCCGGGTGCGCCCGGCCGGCCGTTCGTGGTGCACTGCACCGACGAGATCGTGACCGAGTTCGCGATGAAGCTCTACTCGTCAAGGCTCCGCTGCACGTCACCGCGATCAGGACGCCGAGCGCGAAGTACGCGACGTACTCCGACTGGCAGCCGTCAACGAACACGATCGTCTCCGCCGGGCAGGAAGACGAGCTCTACGACTACTCCACACGTGCCGGCGCGCTGGAGATCGACAACCGCGCCGGTCGCAGCAACCTCGAGCCGGCGCTGCGCGCGCAGCTCCAAGCCGCCGTGCGCGAGAAGAACTGCGTGAGCCGGTGCCGACGAACCTACAGGCAGCTTACAAGGACGGCTACGCCGACTACCAAACGAGCGCGCAGGCGGCCGCGGTCGAAGCGACCAACCTGCGCCGCAAGGTCGAGGAGAGCGAGCCCCCTTCGAAGGCAGCGGAGAAGCTCGGCTCGCAGTAGCCGCACAGGACCGCCGGATCACCGTCGTCCCGCGGCCGCGGCCGGCCTGCGCGCCGGCGACGTCGTCCTAACCGCCCGCGTGCTTGGCGGGCCGCGTCTCGTGCAGCCATCGTCTTACATACGCGAGCTCCGAGGAGAAGCCGCTAAGCGCCTGTCGTCGTCGAAGGCTTCGTCTTGGGGCCCACGTGAAGCTCGCGGCACCAGAAGCCATTACGCGTTCGTGTTCGAACGGTTTGCAGCAGACCATCGTTGTTTTCAACGTCGGCCTGTACGTCGCGCCGGTAAAGCTCTCACCGGCATCCAGTGAGCGTGCCCTGAGTGGAACTACCTCATCAAACCTCAAAGTAGTTGATCTACGGTCCCTACCAGCCGGGGAGCGCCGCCGCAGCCAGCGACAGGTTCCAGCACACGTCCCTGCAAGCGCAGGCAAGCTCAGCGCCCGGGTCAGCGCAGCGGCGCGGGAAGTCAGCGAGGAGCGGGAGTCCGGGGCGGCTGGCGCGGGAGACCTGCTCTTACGTCAACTTGCACGGCGCGCAGTTGGAGCGGCCAGGCCGCCCACGAGCGAGATGCTACTGCCGGCTGCCTGCGAAACTCGGGCACATGGCGCAACCGACGCTGCACACCGAGCGGCTACGTCTCGTGCCGCTCGCCGATGAGCACCTCCAGTTCGAGATCGAGTTGGACTCCGATCCCGAAGTCATGAGACACATCACTGGACGGGCTCTCTCACCCGAGGAAGTGGAGCAGGCACACCAGCGCCGGCTGGCCGCCGCCGACGGGGTGGCCGGTCTCGGATTCTGGGCCGGGTTCGCCGACGACGACTTCATCGGCTGGTGGATTCTGCAGCCGCCGAACGGGCCGGATCAGCCGAAAGTCGCTGGCGAGGCCGATCTCGGCTACCGGGTGCTGCGTCGGCACTGGCGTCGTGGATACGCCAGCGAGGGCGCGCGAGAGTTGATCCCGCTATGGCTTCGAGAGTGTTTGCCTCGAGCGGATCTTCGCTCAGACCATGGCAGTCAACGCCGCGTCACGGGCCACCATGGCGGCTGTCGGGCTGACCTTTACCCGGGCGTTTGTCTCCGGTGAGCCGTACGAGGATTTGGTCCCAGGCGCCGAGCAAGGCGAGGTCGAGTACGAGATCACAATAACGACGTGGCGGCATCGCTCAGGGTGAGCCAGGTGCAAACGAATCTGCCATCCCGGTCGAGCCCTGCATCCGTTGTGGCAGGCGTCTCGATGCCCGGGCGCCCACACTCCCGCTCCGCGTGGAAGGCAAGAGGCCGGATCGCTAGCTGCGGTCCCCCTTCGGCTGCAGGCACCGCGCCCGAAAACACCTGTCGCCTACGGATCACCGGCGTCGCCCTCGGACTTGCGCAATCGCCCAACACCGACGTGGCGACCGACGAGTGCTCATCGTCTCCAGGGGCAAGCTCTAGCCTGCGCAGTCCTCGATACCTATCCGATCGGCCATGTGTGTTGGCATTCCGCAGCTCGCTGGGGCGGGAGACATAAGTGATAAGCG
>CAWEZQ010000013.1:0-88882 GCA_963813685.1 uncultured Solirubrobacteraceae bacterium | reverse complement strand
TTCCCAAGCTTGAGGTCGCGGGTTCGAAGCCCGTCCGCCGCTCTGCGGGCGGCTTGACGGTTGTCGGGTCCGGTGAGATAGTTCTCAATGGCTTGTCCGCCGCGCCTGGGCGGCGGAAAGGCATCAGGCCCGGCGATCTCCAGGGGAGGGGCTCTGGTTCGATGAGGCGAGTTGCGCTCATCCTGTGCTGCGCGATGTGCGCTGCGGTTGCGGCCGCGTCGACGGCGGTCGCCACCCCGCCGGAATTCGGCCGCTGCGCGAAGGTCGCGAAAGGCAGCGGCATCTACGCCAACTCCGGCTGCACGAAAACGGGCGGGCACCTCGTCTTCGAATGGCAGCCCGGGCCTCCGGCGCTCAACCAATTCGTGATCGAAACGTCGCACCAATTCCACCTCGAAAACGAACACGGCCTGAAGTTCAACTGTGAAGGAGGCGAGAGCGCGACCGGCGAATACTCGGGGCCCGGGAGCGTGTCGAACGTGCGCATGGTGCTCACGCGATGCGTGGCGGGCCTCCCGTGCCACACGGCCGGCAGCCTGGAAGGCGAAGTCGTGCTGGAAGGGCTCAGCGGCACGCTGGGCGTGTGGAAAGAAGGAAAAACGCCGCTCGGGAACTCCGTCGGCCTCGACCTCTCGCTCGGTGAAACGGAAATGGAATGCAGCCTCGTGACGCTCAAGCTGCGGGGATCCGCCGTGGCGCGGGTGCAGAAGAACAAAACGGGTCTGACCACGGGGCTGACGCTCGTGGAGAACAAAGGCCGTCAGAAGCCCGGCAAGCTGATCGGCGGACCCATCGACGTGCCCGAAATCTCGGTGTCGGGCGCGCCGTTCGAACCGGCCGCGATCGAACTCGGCACGGCGATCGCGAGCGAAGAAGCGGTCGAGGTCAACTCTGTCGTGTAGCCGGCCGGGCTCGGGCGGTCGGATCGCGCGCGTAGCGCCCGCCGGTTGCGGGTAGCGCAACAGAGGGATGGAGCAGGAGAGGCTGTGCACGGGGTGCGGCGCGCCGTTGGGCGTCTACGAGCCCGTCGTCTCGGTCGAGCACGGGTGGGTGCGCGTGACCGCCGCGGCCGCCGAGCCGGGGCTGTGGGAAGCGCACGGGTCGCGCTACCACGCCCGCTGCTATGAGGCGCAGACGCCGTATGTGGGCCCGTGCATCCGCTGCGGCCGTCCCGCGCCAAGCGTCCACTCCCAGGAGTACGTCGAATGGGAGGTCGTCGTCGGCGCCGCCGGCGAGGTCGGTTTCGCGTGCCGAGGGTGCCTGACCGACGAGGAGGCGCAGCCGTGGCGCGATGCGCTGTTGGAGCCGGGTCCGCCGCCCGGCGCCGACAGTGCCTGCGGCGCGCGCTAACGAGCGACCGCTCGTCAGTACCTGCTGCCGGGGAGCTCGGAGAGCGCGTGGCGCAGGATCCTCACGAGCGCCTGCTCCACGCTGATCGCGTCGCCTGCCGCGAGCACCCGCAGCTTGCGCCACTCCTCGGCCGTCAGCTCCAGCTGCACGCTCTTCGCGTGCGGGTCGCCGCGCCTCGGGCTGGGCGCGCGCGCGTCGCGTTCCTCCATGAGCCCCAGCATAAGCACGGGCGCCCGCAGGTGCTCGCGCCGGCGAGGCTCTCAGCTGTGCGCCGCCGAGGGCGCACGGGCGGGCCGCGAGGCGCGCAGGAAAGTTTCGATGCCGCGCGTGTCGAGCGGGCGCGATAGCAGGAACCCCTGCCCGAGGTCGCAGTGTTCGCGCTGCAGCCGGCTGAGCTGGTCGCGGTCCTCGATCCCCTCGGCGAGCGTTTCCAGGTTGAGCGCCTTCCCGAGCTGCACGAGCGCGCGCACGAACGCGGCCGATTGGTTGGAGGTGGCGATTCCGGTCACGAACGTCCGGTCGATCTTCACGGCGTCCACCGGCAGCTCGTAAAGGTACGCGAGCGAGCTGTAGCCGGTGCCGAAGTCGTCGACCGCGATGCGCACGCCGAGCTCGCGGAGCAGCCGCAGGCGGTTCGCGTTCGCGCTGGGGTCGCGCATCAGCCCGGTCTCGGTGACCTCCAGCGTGAGCGACGTCGGATCGAGCGAGCTCGTCGCGAGCGCCTCGCGCACGTCGCCGAGCAGCTGATCGGTGTCGAGCTGGCGCGCCGAGACGTTCACCGCGATGCCGACGTTGAACCCGCCCGCGTGCCAGCGCGTGGCCGCGCGGCACGCCTCGTGCAGCACCCAGCGCCCGATCGGGACGATCAGCCCGCTGTCCTCGGCGAGCCCGATGAATTCCGACGGTGCGAGCAGGCCGAGACGCGGGTGCTGCCAGCGCAGCAGCGCCTCCACGCTCGTGACGTCCTCCGTGCGCAGGTCGAAGATCGGCTGGTAGTGCAGGAACAGCTCGTCCCTCTCGAGCGCCTCCGCGAGGTCCATCTCGAGCGTCATGCGGTGGCGCGCCGCCTCCTCCATCGCGGGCTCGAAGGCCGCGTAGCCGCCTCGGTGCGTCGCCTTGACCCGGTACAGCGCCAGGTCGGCGTCGCGCACGAGCTCCTCCGCGCTGTCACGCAACCCGCTCGCGATCCCCACGCTGGCGGTGAGCGACAGACGGTGTCCGATCTCCGTCTCGACCTCGTAGGGGCGCCTCAGCGCCTCGAGCACTCGCTGGGCCACGCGCTCGGGCGCGGCGTCCTCGGTCGCGTCCTCGATCAGCACGAGGAACTCGTCGCCGCCAAGCCGGGCCGCGGTGTCGCTCTCGCGAATCGCGCTGCGCAGCCTCTCTGCGACGGTCTTCAGCACCAAGTCGCCGGCCGCGTGCCCGAACGTGTCGTTTATGTGCTTGAAGCCGTCCACGTCCACGTACAGCGCCGCCGCCGGCACGCCCCTGCGTCGCGAGATCGCAAGCGTCTGCGCGGCGCGGTCGAGCGCGAGCGCGCGGTTGGGCAGACCCGTGAGCGCGTCGTGCAGCGCCTGGTGTCGCAGCTCGCTGGTGCGCTCGCGCACCAGCGCGTAGGCGCGCTCGCGCGAGCGTCCCAGCACGAGCGCGAGCGCCGCGAGCAAGCTCGCCGCGAGCGTTCCCCCGACCAGCACGAGCAGCGCCTGCGCCCACGCCGAGAGCCCGCTCGCGGGAACCGTGCCGATGATCTGCGATGACCAGCTCCCGGAGACGCTGAAGCTCTCGCGAAATCCGTGCGGGTCGGGCCCGGGCGAGCTTCCGGCGCTGTCGATCAGCAGCGGGGGGCCTCCCGGGTCGCTGTGATACAGGGCCAGCGAGAGGTGCGAGTGCTGGCCGATCGCCCGCTGGATCATCGTGTGCGTGTCGAAGGTGCTCACGATCCAGCCCGTCAGCGCGGAGCGGCGCTGCGCGACCGTGCGCAGCCGAGCCCCGCGCCGGTACACGGCCGTCTCGAAGAAGGTCGTGGGCTGCGGCAGCGCCGCCCGGAACACGAGCACCTCTCCGCTGTCGGCGGCGGCCTTCTGGATCGGCGCCATCACGCCGCCGAGCGGCGTGTCCTGCAGGCACCAGTCGCCCTGCACGTCATGCGCCAGAGGTTCGTCGAGCGCCTTCATGGCCACGGTGCTCGACATCAGGCAGTAGGGCCCGCGGCCCGGCGCCACGCCCACGATTTTGCCTTTGACCACGGCGCGAAAGGCGCCGTCGCCGCGGCGCTCGGCCAAGAAGGACCCGAGCTGCGACGCGCGCACCGGGCGCACCAGCGCGGTCCCGATGCTGCCGGCCTCCTTCGTGGGGCCTTCGAGCTCTCGGTACCAAGCCCCGAACTCGCTCTGCCCGAGCCCCGGGCGCATCGTGAGCAGCGCGCGCAGCGTCATCACGAAGTCCGTGTCGCGGCGCATCAGGATCTCGACCTTCTCGCCGACGTCCTGGGCGGTCGCATGGAACGTCTCGCGTTCGTGCTGGCGCACGCTCGACCGCCACATGCCCGCGGCGGCGAGCGACAGCATCCCGCCGGCGAGCAGGATCGCCGCAGCCGCCGCCTGAAGGCGCCATCCGCTGCGCCGCGCGTCGCGTGGCGGTGAGCCGGGCGCCCGGCGGCGTGTGGGCGGCATGAAGGGGAGCGGCAGCGACCGCATGCCCTCCCATCGGGCCCTCGCGCGGGCGAAGGCACCGTGGTCCGCCGCGCTCGAGCGAGGGTTTGCCCGCAGAGCGAGGAACGGCCGCGGTCTCCGGCGAGCCGCCTCTTGGGCGTTCGACGGGCCGCGGCCGTCCTTCGGGGCTTTGTGCGCTGCCGGGTTACAACACGGTGCACTCCGGCCCGCTCTTGGGCGATTCACCCTTCGCGTTGACCGCCGCGAGCCTGTAGCAAACCCACTCTTGAGGTTCGAGTTCGAAGCTGTCGCCGAATTTCAGCGAGCTCGCCGGGTTGCTCGCGAACGGAGCGTTCGGAGCCAGGCCGGGGTGGTTGCGACCGGTGCGGTAGAGACGGTATTCGGTCACGTGATCTTCGGGCGCGTTCGCCTTGTAGGTGATTCTCACCCACGTTTTCTGGCTTACCGCCGCGATGTTGGTCGGGGTGTGGGGGAGGAATTCAACGGGCGCTTCTTTGTGTTCTTCCTTCGGAGGTTCTTCCTTGGGGAGTTCTTTGTGTTCTTCTTCAGGGGGTTCTTCTTTGTGTTCTTCTTTGGGAGCTTCGCCCGCGATCGTCGTGCCCGGGGCGATGCCGCCGTGTTCGACGTTCTGGCCGGCGTGCCTGCTGTCCTCGTACACGGCCACGGAGCGGATGTTGAAGTCCGAGACTCCGGTGAGTTTCGTCGAGACCCGCAATCCGTGGGTGAGGATCAGGTGCATCCACGGCGTGTTGAACGACGGCGGCGGTTTCACCGACCACTTGTATACGCCGTCCACGTACTCTTCCATTTCGTTGTTGGCCTTCAGCACCGTGGTGTAGCGGTGAAAACCAGTTTCAGGATTCGGGACTTCACTCTTCATGTGGTAGCTTTCGTGGCGCACCGTGTCCTGGGTCGTGCTGGTCTTGCCGATCCACACGGGGTCGCCGGCGTAATATTCTTCGTGTTCCCACTCCCAGAACTCGAACCAGTCGATCTCGGCGGTCCAAGGTGCGTCTGACGCCCACCAGCCGGGGTCCTCGCCCCAGTCGCGCGGCGGCGCCTTGGCATTCACTTCGAACGCCCACGTCTGTCCGCCGCCGGGTTTGAACGCGAAACCGTTGTAGGTGTCCATGCCGCCGCACACGTAGTGCTTGCCGTTGACCGCGGTGGCGACGTATTCGCACGCGATTTCAACGCCTTCGGGGCCCTGCTTGACCGCGTAGGGCTTCTCCGTGGCGATTTCGTTCGAGTTGTTGCAGCAACCCTGGTTGTTTTCGTTCGCTTTCCAGAACGTGTCGCCGCCCGCGCCGACCGGCTTGGCAAAGGAGTCCGCGAACTGGACAGACCAGCCGCCTTCGGGCGCTTTGGGCCCGGTCGGCGCCGCGTTGACGACGTTCGCCGATTCGGCGTTGACGATCGCACCGGGGGAGAATGAGGCGAGATCCGAGCCCCGCGGCTTGGTGGTCGCGGCGCTGCCCGGCCCTATGATGATGGCCGCGAGCGCAACGGTGAGCCCGAGCAGGGCGTATAGACGTCGCATTGTGAAACCTTTCGTTGAGCGCTTGTGGGGGCCGCCGGCGGAGCCAGGGCTGGGCGGTGGCCTGCGACCGTCTGAGGACCGTTCGCTCCGTCTGCGCGGACCGCATGGCCGGTGGTCGCTTCAGACTGCGAATCGGCGTGGCGCAGAGCGCGGGGCAGCGTAGGTAACCCCGGACGTGGTTGCGCGATTCCGCGCTCTCGCCGCGGTGATGGCGCGGACCTGCGCGAAATCGGACGCGCGTTCTAACCGCTGCGGTTAGGCGGGCCCCTGCGTCAGCCGCTGTGGGCGGCGGGCGCCCGTCAGCCGCTGTAGGCGGCGGGGGCCGGCGGCGCTTCGCGAGAGCCGGCGATCTGGGCGAGCAGCGCCTGCGGCGAGGTGCCTCCGAGCACGCGCAGGCGGTGCAGCAGATAGGGGTCTTCGCCGGGGTGCGCCCACCCGGGGATCACCGTGGTCGAGCCCCTGAAGCCCGCTGCCCTGACGCTATCGACGACCGTCGGGTCGTAGTGGCCCGAGGGGTAGCAGAACCAGTTCACCGGAACGTGGTAGCGCCGCTGCAGTTCGTCTCGCGCGATCGCGATCTGGTAGTGAAGCGCCTGGGCGTCCAGCGTGATCAGGTCGGCGTGGCTGATCCCCTGCGTGTCGAGCTCCCAGCCCGCCGCCAGCAGCCCGCGCACCTCGCCTTCGCCGAGGCCGCCCTGCGAGGGGGGCAGACCGGTGAGCTGGATGTTCTCGTCGCCCACCCATCCGAGCCGGCGCAGGACGGGCAGCGCCTGCGTGTACTGCGACTGATAGCCGTTGTCGAAGCTCAGCACGATCGGCTTGCCGGCGCCGAGGGGGGCGCCGTCGCGCCAGTACCCCGCCACCTGATCGAGTGTCACCGCGTGCCAGCCGGCGTCCTTCAGCGCGTGCATCTGCGCCGCGAATTCCGCAGGCGTCACGTACAGCCCGGGGAAGGGGGCGCCGCTCGGCGGGGGCGCGATCACGTGGTACATGAGGATCGGCACCGGCTCGCTCCCCGGTCGTCCCGTCGGGGCCGGCGAGCTCGCCTTCGCGCCCGTGGCGGAGCCGGAGCCGGGCGTGGAGCGCTGCCCGCCCGCGTCGCGTCCGGCTGACGCCCGCGCCGATGGGCTCCCCGAGCCGTCTCTTGAGTGCGAGCCGGTGGCGCCCGCGACGGCGATCACAGCTGCCACGGCCACCGCGGCGAGCACGGCCGCGGCCGCGGTGCGCCGGCGGCGAAGGGCGCGCCTGCGCCGCTCACGCCGCGTGCGACGCGCCTCGAGGTCCATCGGGGCATAGCTCCGCGCAGCACACGCGCATCGACCGCATGACCGGCGGGAGGATAGTTGCCGCCCTCGCCGCGCACGCCGCGCGGCGAGCGACAGCTTCGAGCGGTGGCAGGCCGCGCAGCCCGACCGCCTGGCGCGCGCGCGCGGCGCCGGCGCCGCGCGCTGAGCACATTCAGTCGCCCGCCAGGCTCGTCGGCGCCGGCAGGCCGTGCGGGGGAGGGTCGTCGGCGAGCAGCTGCGGCACCGTGACCAGGTGGTATCCCCGCGCGCGCAATTCGCGGATGATGATCGGCAGCGCTTCGATCGTCTGCGTGCGCACGCCGCCGCCGTCGTGCATGAGGATGATCGCGCCGGGGTGAGCTCCCTGCAGCGCGCTGGCGACGATCGCGGGGACGCCGGGCTGCTGGTAGTCGCTGGTGTCCACCGACCACAGCACCATCAGCAGGTGCAGCCGCTTGAGCTGCGCGAACGTGGTCGCGTCGAAGGACCCGTACGGCGGGCGGAACAGCGTAGGCCGTCTCGCGCCGAGCGTTTCCACGCGGATCATCTGTTCGAAGATCTCTTCGCGCTGGTCGTGCGCCGACAGCTGCGCCAGCATCGGGTGCGTCTCGGTATGGTCGCCGATTTCGTCGCCGTCTTCGATCTCGCGCACCGTGGACGCGCTGAAGTAGCGCTCCATCTTCCCGATCGCGAAGAACGTGGCGTGCACGTCGTAGCGCTCGAGCACGCTGAGCACGGCCGGCGTGTACGGGCCCGGCCCGTCGTCGAAGGTGAGCGCGACGTCGTGGCCGCTGGCGCCGCCTTCGCGCACGAACGGCGTGTAGGCGAGCACCGCGGAGACCGCGCCGCCGAGGTCGTTTTCTGGCGACGCGGGCACATGTGCGCGCGCTTGGCGCAGCCGCGCGATTTCCGCTCGGGTGGCCGCTGCCTTGCTCGCATGCTGCGGGCTCGAGCTCGTCGCGAGCCCCACGATCAGCGCGATGACGCCCGCGAGCACCAGCAGGGCTGCGCCGCGGCGGACCAGGTAGCGGTTGCGCGGCGGCGGCTGCGCGGGCGGGCGCGGCGCGGCCGCCGGAGGGGGCTTGGGGGGCGGCGCCGCGGGCGCCGCATGAGGCTTGCCGGGCGCCTCGAAGTCCCACTGCCAGCGGCCGCTCATGGCCGCATGCTAGAGGGCGGCATCGGCGGCGCCGCGCGCAGCGCGGGAGCTCGCACGCCTCCGTGAATCCGGCTCAGGCTCCGCCGTAGGACACGACCAGGTCGGTGGCAACGCCCACGAGGAATCCCGCCGCGATCATGTAGAGCCCGAGCGTGTGGTGCCCGTAGCGGCGCATGCCCGTCCAGATCTCGCCGATCACGTACAGGATCGCGCCGCCCGCGAGCGAGTAGAAGAGGAGCTCCAGCGGGCTCGAGTGGACCTGGTAGCCCACGATCGTGCCGAGGAACGTCGGGCCCCCGCCCACGAGTCCCGCGAGGCCGAGCCACGTCCACGACGGGCGCGTCGCGCCGAGCGGCCCCACGATGCCGAACCCCTCGGTGGCGTTGTGCAGCCCGAAGCCGATGATCAGCACGGTCGCCAGGCCGATCGCGCCGGCTTTCGCGGAGACCCCGATCGCGAGCCCCTCGGCGAAGTTGTGGAGCCCGATCGCGGTGGCGATCACCATGCCTGTCTGGAGCGCGCGCTTGCGTGCGTCCTCCGCCACCTGCGCCTGCGCCGCCTGCGGCTGCTCCAACGTCGCGCGCGCCTCGCCGCCGGCCAGCGGCGCGGGCGCGGAGCGGCGGGGGCGCAGGCGCCGCTCCACCGCGGAGATGCCCGCGGTGCCCGTGGTGAAGCCGAGCGCGAGCAGCGCGAACAGCCCGAGCACGTGCCCGAAGCTCGCGCTGTGGGCCTTGTAGTGGTCGAGCGCCGTTTCCAGGATCTCCTCGCCGTTCTTGGTGACGTCCATGAAGATGAACGCGAGGATGCCCACCGAGAACATCGCGAGTTGCACGCGCACGCGATCGTCAACGGCGCGCATGCGCCCCAGCGGGAGCCCCACGAAGATCGTGAAGCCCGCGATCGCGCCGAGCGCAACCGTCTCTGCGAATCCCATAGGTGCCATTCAGAGCAGACCGTGTTAGGTGGGCCTAACTTCTACCACAGCGGTCGGAATTGCGCCGGGGGCGACGTGCCGACCGCCTTTTGGGAGAGAATCAAGCTATGCACGTCACCGCAAAGGCCGACTACGCGGTGAGGGCGGTGATCGAGCTTGCCGACTCCTCGCAGGCGGCGCCCCGCAAGGTCGACGAGGTCGCGCAGGCGCAGGCGATCCCGGTGTCGTTCCTCGAGAACATCCTCACGCAGCTGCGCTCCGCGGGCATCGTGCGTAGCCAGCGCGGCCCCGAGGGCGGCTACTGGCTCGCGAAACCACCCGAGGAGGTCGACCTGGCGCGCGTGATCCGCGCGGTCGAGGGACCGCTCGTGGGCGTGCGCGGGCAGCGACCCGAGGAGATCGAATACGAGGGCTCGGCCGAGTCGCTGCAGCAGGTCTGGGTGGCGCTGCGGGCGAACCTGCGCAAAGTGCTCGAGAACGTCACCGTCGCCCAGGTGGCCTCGGGCAAACTGCCGCGCGAGGTAGTCGAGCTCACCCGCCAGGAGGAGGCCTGGCAGACCCGCTGAGGCGAGCGCGGTCGCAGGCGGGCGCCGTGTCCGCGCGCCGCCGCCGGAAGCCTGACATTTGGGTCGCGCGCGGGGCGCGTACCAGCTACTCTTTGTGTTGGCTGCCGGGCGCTTCCAGGCCGACCCGGCGCCCTTCCAGGGCTGGTGCCGCCGGCCCGCAGCGCATAAGGAGAACCCTTCCATGCCAGCCTCGCCAACCGCTGCTTCCCCAGCTGGGACCACGGATGCTGCCGAAGCCGCCGTCGAGGCGATCGTGGGCTCGGCCAACAAAGAGGCCGCCTTCTCGCTCGCGCTGAGCCAGGACCAGAAGGACATCCGCGACTGGGTGCACGGGTTCGCCGCCGACGTCGTGCGTCCCGCCGCGCACGAGTGGGACGAGCGCGAGCAGACGCCCTGGCCGATCATCCAGGAGGCCGCCAAGATCGGGCTCTACGGGTTCGAAGGCCTCGCGCAGTTCTTCGCGGACCCCACCGGCCTCACGCTCCCGCTCGTCAACGAGGAGCTGTTCTGGGGCGACGCCGGCATCGGGATGTCGATCATGGGCACCGCGCTCGCGGTGGCCGCGATCTTCGGACAGGGCTCCGGCGAGCAGATCGGGGAGTGGATCCCGCGCTGCTTCGGCACCCCCGAGGACGTCAAAGTCGCGGCCTTCTGCGCGTCCGAGCCCAACGCCGGCTCGGACGTGTCGGGCCTTCGCACACGCGCGCGCTTCGACGAGGCCGCCGGCGAGTGGGTGATCAACGGGCAGAAGGCATGGGCCACCAACGGCGGCATCGCCGACGTGCACGTGGTGATCGCGACCGTCGACCCCGAGCTCGGCGCGCGCGGCCACGCGGCGTTCGTGGTGCCGATGAGCGAAGCGAAGGGGATCACGCAGGGCACCAAGGTGTCCAAGCACGGGCTGCGCGCGTCGCACACCGCCGACGTGTTCCTCGACGACTGCCGCGTTCCCGCGGGGCACGTGCTCGGCGGCAAGGACAAACTCGAAGAACGCCTCGCCCGCGTTCGCGAAGGCAAGAAAGGCAACTCGCAGGCCGCGATGCAGACGTTCGAGTCCTCGCGCCCCACCGTGGGCGCGCAGGCGCTCGGCATCGCGCGCGCGGCGTACGAGTACTCGCTCGACTACGCGCGCGAGCGCGAGCAGTTCGGGCGCAAGATCATCGAGAACCAGTCGATCGCGTTCACGCTCGCGCGCATGAAGCTCGAGATCGACGCCGCGAGGCTGCTCGTCTGGCGCGCCTCGTGGATGGGCCGCAACAGCGTCACGTTCGAGAACGCCGAGGGCTCGATGAGCAAGCTCAAGGCCGGCGAGGTCGCCGTGTGGGCGACCGAGCGAGCGATCCAGATCCTGGGCGGCAACGGGTACACGCGGGAGTTCCCCGTCGAGCGCTGGCACCGCGACGCCAAGATCTACGACATCTTCGAGGGCACCGCGGAGATCCAGCAGCTCGTCATCAGCCGCGCGATCTCCGGCATCTACATCAAGTAGGCCGGCACAGCTGACGCTCGGCCTCTTCGAGCTGCCACCGCGTCTCCGCGGCGAAGCGAAGCAGCTGCGGCACCTCGGACGCCTCCGCGTCTTCGACTTCGCGCCACGCCGCGATGCGGGCCACGGGGTCGCGCATCAGCAGCCTCATACTCAGGGTGAGCTCGTCGGCCACCTGCAGGCTCTACCCGTGGGGCCCCGGGGTCCCGAGCCGTCCCAACGAATGGTCTACGCGCTCGCCGGCGGATGCGCCACGCTGCCCGTGGCGAGCTGGATCGCGGGCGCCGGACGGTCTGCCTTCTCGTCGAATCGGCGCGCCCCGGGCGCCGCGTGTGTCACAAGATATGCAGTCGTGCGAAGGAGGAGATGTGGGCACACGCGAGAGTGTCGAGGACGACGCGCTGCTCGTTGCCGCCGCCGCCGGTGATTCAGAGGCTTTCGAGCTCTTCTACCGGCGCTGGCTGCCCGCGGTGACCCGCTTCCACCTGCGCAGGGTGGGCTCGCGCGAGGTCGCATTCGACCTGACCGCCGAGACGTTCGCGGCAGTCGTCGTGGCGCTCGACGGGTTCGATCCCAAGCGGGGCTCGGGGCCCGGGTGGCTGTTCTCGATCGCCGAGCACAAGCTGCGCACGAGCCAGCGGCGTGGACGCGTCGAGGCGAGAGCGAGGCGCGAGCTCGGCCACAGGCGGCTCGTGCTCGATGACGACGACCTCGCCCGCGTCGAGGAGCTCGCCTCTCTCGGCGACGCCGCGCGCGTCGCCGAGCTGCTCGGCGAGCTGCCCTCGCGCCAGGCCGCGGCGGTCCGCGCGAGGGTGCTCGATGAACGCTCCTACTCGGAGATCGCCGGCGAGCTGAGGTGCTCGGAGGCGGTCGTGCGACAGCGCGTGCACCGCGGGCTGCAGACGCTACGCGAGAGGCTCGCGGAGGCCACATGAGCGCGCACGATGAGCTTCAGCGCCAGCTCGCCGACAGCGTCGCCGCCCGCGCGCGCGTGGGCGTGCGCCGCGCCGCGCCCGGGCTGGGGCGCTGGTGGCGCAGCCGCCTGCGCGGCGGCGCGCTGCTCGCGGCCGTACCCGCCGCGTTCGTGATCTTCGCCGTCGCCGCCACGCTCGCCAGCCGAGGCGGCACCCCGCGCTCCGGCGAGTCGATCGCCCGCTGGCTCGGCGCGACGTCGGTCGAAAGCAGCTGCGCGCCGTGCCGCTCCTCGGGCGGCCAGCTGCACGCTCCGCTGAGCGAAGACGCATCTGCGAGCGCGTCCACAGCCGCGATCGCGAGCGCCCCCGCCGCGTCACCCCCGCGAGCCGCGCGCAGGCGCCACGGCTATCCGAACGAGCGCTTCACCCCGTCTACGGATGTGCCCCCACTCACGCCCGGGGCGCCCGTCGGCTGAATCGAGCCAGAGGAGGTTCCGATGAGACCAATCAGGATGACCATGGCGGCGAGCGCGCTCGCGACCTTCGCGCTCGCGCTCGCGGCCTGCGGCTCGAGCAGCACGACCACCTCCGGCTCGCCCGGCTCTGCGGCGGGCGGCGAAAGCGCCGCGCTCAGCTCGGGCGGCTTCAAAAGCCCGCTGAACGAGCCGCTCACCGGCGGCAAACGCGGAGGCACGCTGCAGGTGCTCGCCGAAAGCGACTTCGAACACCTCGACCCCGGCATCGCCTACTACGCGATCGACTACGAGGTCGTGTTCGCCACCCAGCGGCCGCTGTACTCGTTCAAGCCCAACACCGAGACCGAAGCGAGCCCCGACATGGCCTCGGGCCCGCCCGTAATCTCATCGGACTCGAAGACCGTCACGGTGCATCTGCGCGAAGGCATCCGCTTCAGCCCGCCGGTCGACCGCGAAGTCACCTCCGAAGACGTCGCCTACGCGATCCAGCGCGGCGCCAACCCCAACGTGGCCAACCCCTACATCCACACCTACTTCAACTCCGTCGAAGGCGTGACCAACGCGAGCGGCGGGCCGATCAAGGGCATCCAGACGCCCGACAAGCACACGATCGTCTTCCACCTGACAGAACCCAAGGCGCAGCTCGTGGTCGACGCGCTGGTGCTCCCGCTGACGGCTGCCGTGCCCAAGGAATACGCGGAAAAGTTCGACAAGAACAAACCGTCCAACTACGCCTCCTACGAGGTCGCGACCGGGCCGTACATGCTCAAGAACGACAAGGAAGGCAAGGTGTTGGACATCGGCTACGTGCCGGGCAAGTCCGCCACGCTGGTGCGCAACCCAAACTGGAACGCCAGCACCGACATCAGGCCCGCGTATCTCAACGAAATCGACATCAAGATCGGCGGGACCAACTCGGTGATCGGCCGGCAGGTGCTCGAAGGCACCAACATCATCGAGAACGAACCGCCCGCGCAGTCGAACGTGCGGCTCGCGTTCGAAAAATACAAGAGCCAACTCGAGATCTCGCCAGGCGCCGGAAGCCACTACATCGCCGTCAACAACAAGGTGGGCCCGTTCAAGAACGTGGACCTGCGCAAGGCCGTTTGGGCAGCGCTCGACCGCTCGGCCATGGACCGGGCGCGCGGAGGCGACCTCGTGACCAACGTGGCCACGCACTTCCTGTATCCGGGGGTGCTCGGCTTCGAACAGTCCGGCGGGCTCGCGGGGCCGAAGTTCGACTTCAACGAACACCCCGAAGGGGACACGTCCGTCGCCGAAAAGTACATGAAGCTCGCGGGTTACCCGAGCGGCAAGTACACCGGCTCAGAACAGGTCACGGTGGTCGGCTCGAAGGGCAACCCGGCCGAACAGGACGCGGAAATCGTCAACCAGACGCTGAAGAACCTCGGGTTCAACACGAAGTTCACGCTGGTCGAAACCGCGACCATGTACGCGAAGTACTGCAACGTGCCCAAAGAAGAGATCGACGTCTGCCCGAGCGTCGGCTGGATCGCCGACTTCGCCGACGGCCAAGCCGTCCTCAACATCACCTTCAACGGCAAGTTCATCAACGCCACCGGCAACGTGAACTGGGGCCAGACGAACGACCCCACGATCAACGAAGCAGCGACCGCCGCCGAATCGGTAACCGGCAAATCCGCCCGCGCCAGCGCCTGGGCGAAGGTCGATGAAAAAGTCGTCGAAGACGCCGCCGCGATCCCGTTCGACTGGGACAAGCAGGCCAACGTCGAGGGATCGGAAGTGCACGGCGTCGGCGACCTGTGGGACGTCGGCGAGTGGGACTACAGCTGGACGTCGCTGAAGTAGCGCCTGCGCGACCAGAGGGAACAGAGGGTGGGCCCGCGCCCACCCTGCGGCCAGCGGCGCGCCGCCCCCCGGGCGCGCCGCTGCGCCACGCGCCGGTTCTCCCCGCAGGAGCACCATGCGCCGCACGTGCTCGCGCCCGACCCAACCGAGCTGCTGATCGGCGAGCCGCCCTGAACGCACTCCGCGAGGGCGCTCAGCGCGGATCTTCGCTGCGAAGCAGCTGATCCTCGTCGTCCTCGGTGCCGGTCGGCCGGTACGCGCCGTTCGCGTCGGCCGCACCCGTCGCCGCGGCGCCGCCCGCCGCCTCGCCGCCAGGCCCGGCGGAGCCGGGCTCTCCCATGATCACCCGTGGGGCCTGACCCACCACCCGCGCGCCAGCCGGCACGTCGCTGGTCACAACCGTGCCCGCGCCGATCTGCGCGCCGCGTCCCACGCGCAGCGTCGCGCCGCGCGGCGCGATCAGAACCGCGTTCGCGCCGATCTTCACGTCGTCCTCGAGCACGATCCGCGAGGGGCTGCCGGCGGGCGAGCGGACCGTGAGCGTCACGTTGTGCCAGATTTTCACGCGCCTGCCGATCTCCACGTGAGGGCTGATCACGATCCCGAGGCTGTAGTGGCCGAGCCGCACGTCCGGGCTCACCTGCGCGCCCGGAGAGAGCGAGTTGTGGTACAGGCGCGTGTTCAGCTGCTTGACCGCGAACGCCAGCACCCAGTGTCCGCGCCGCTGCAACGCGATCGACGCGAGCCACAGCCGTTCCGGGCTGATGACCCACAGCCGCATCAACCTGTCGCGCAGCATCGGAAGCTGCTGCGGGCTCACCTGGCCTCCCGTCGTCGCCGAGTCCGCCACCGCCGGGCCCGCCGGCGGAGGCCCCACCGTAGCAGTGGCCTACCAGGCCTGCTCGCAACCGCAGTGCGGGCACACGACCGTCGTGGACACCTCGTCCACGAACAGCAGGCCGCAGCCGCACACGTAGCTCGCGCGGTCGTCCGGGCCGCCCGCCGCGCGAGCGCGGTCCACGCTCGGGTTCGGGCGCGGGCGCCTGCGCGGTCGCATCTCCGCCATCCGCAGCTGCGGGCGCGATCCTGCGCGGGCGCGGCGCTCGCGCCGCGGGTAGCTGAGGGCTCCTCTCATCATGCGCTACCCATATAGACGGCAATCACGTCAAAAGGTTTCGCCCTGCAGGCGAAATCTCCTGGTGGGCGCGGGCGCGGCGGCGCCGCGCGGGGCGCTCCTGCGGCCCGGGCTCAGGGGAGGTTTGAGATACTGGGGGCGATGAACCCCGCGCGCAAGCGAACGGTGCGGCTCGTGGTCGCATTGAGCGCAGCCGTGGTGCTGGCCAGCGCCCTCATCTACACGAGCTTCAGCGCTGCGAGCCCCACGCTGTCGCCGAGCCAGCTCATCCGCGAGGCCCAGCCGGGGCGCAGCTACCAGCTCACCGGCACCGTTGTGCCTGGCTCGGTCCGCCGCGAAGGCGACACGCTGGACTTCAGCGTCGAGGACCGAGCCGGCGGGGGCACCACGATCCCGCTCGCCTACACCGGCACCGTGCCCGACCCGTTCAAAGAGGGCCGCGAGGTGATCGTCACCGTGAGCAAGAGCCAGGGGCGCTACGTGGGCGAACGCAACTCGCTGATCACCAAGTGCCCGTCGAAGTACAAGACCGCGCCGGCCGGGGAGAAGCAGGAATCGTGAGCCTCCCCGCCGCGCGCGCGCGCTAGCAGCCGATGGCCACGCTCGGACACGCATGCCTGCTGCTCGCGCTCGCCGTGTGCGCTTACGGGATCATCGCGTCGCTGTACGGCGTGCGCCGCGGCCGCCCCGAGTTCTCCGCGTCCGGGCGGCGCGCCGTGTACGCGCTCGCGGGCGTGCTCACCGTGGCCTTCGCGGTGCTCGAGATCGCGTTCCTGCGCAACGACTTCGCCTTCAACACCGTCGCCGACACATCCAGCCGCACCACCCCCGCGGCTTACCGCGCCGCCGCCGTGTGGTCCTCGCAGGAAGGCTCGCTGCTGCTGTGGGCGTGGCTCCTGTCGCTGTGGTCGAGCCTCGCGCTGTTCCTCACGCGCAAGCGCATGCGCGACATCGCCTCCTACGCCACCGCGGTCCTGCTCGGATTCGGCGGCTTCTTCGTGGCGCTGATGGTCTTCTACGCCGACCCCTTCGCCGTCACCAGGCCCGCTCCCGCCGAAGGCGCGGGGCTCGATCCGCTGCTGCGCTTCCCCACGATGATGATCCACCCCCCGATGCTGTACTCGGGCTACACGCTGTGCACCATCCCGCTCGCGTTCGGCGTCGGCGCGCTGCTCGCGCGCAGGGTCGACGCCGACTGGATCAAAGCGATCCGGCGCTTCGCGTTCGCCGCGTGGCTGTTCCTGGGCGTGGGCATCCTGCTCGGCGCGCGCTGGTCCTACTCCGAGCTCGGCTGGGGCGGCTACTGGGGCTGGGATGCCGTGGAGAACGCGTCGCTGATGCCGTGGCTCACCGCCACGGCCTTCCTGCACTCGCTGATGATCCAGGAGAAGCGCGGGATGCTGAAGGTGTGGAACGTGTCGCTCGTGCTCGCCACCGGCACGCTCGCGATCATGGGCACGTTCCTCGTGCGCAGCGGGATCCTCCACTCGATCCATGCGTTCGGCGGCGCCACCCTGGGGGTGCCCTTCGTGACGCTCATCGGCGTGCTGATCGCCGGCTCGATCTACCTCGTGCTGAGCCGGCGCGAGATGCTTCGCTCCTCCAACCGGCTCGACTCGCTGCTCTCGCGCGAGTCGGTGTTCCTGCTCAACAACCTCGTGCTCGTGGCGCTCTGCTTCGTGATCTTCTGGGGCACCTACTTCCCGCTCATCTCCGAGGCGTTCACCGGCCAGGAAGCCTCCGTCGGGCCGCCCTGGTTCGACCGCTACACCGTGCCGCTCGCGCTCGTGCTCGTGCTGCTCAGCGGCATCGGGCCCGTGATCGCGTGGCGCCGCGCCACGCTCGCCAACGCGCGGCGCAACTTCCTCGCGCCGCTGCTCGCCGCGCTGGCCGTGCTCGTGGTGCTGCTCGCCGCTCCGATCGCCGGCAGGCCCAGCGCGATCGCGCTGTTCTGCTGCGCCGCCTTCGTGTTCGCGAGCATCGCGCAGGAGTTCTGGCGCGGCACCCGCGCGCGCCACGCGATGGCCGGCGAGCCGCCGCCCGTCGCGCTGCTCGCGCTGGTCCGCCGCAACCGCAGGCGCTACGGCGGCTACATCGTGCACATCGGCATCGCCACGCTGTTCATCGGCGTGGCCGCCTCCTCGTCCTTCCTGCACGCCACCGAGACCGCGCTGTCGCCCGGCCAGTCCGCGCACGTCGGCGCCTACACCGTGCGCTACGTGCGCCCCACCGCCACCGTGAGCCCCGCCGAGGACCGCGAACACACCGGCTCCACGCTCGCGCTCGGCGCCGTGCTCGACGTCAGGAAGGGCAAGCGCCACGTGACCACGCTCACGCCCAGCGTCGGCTACTACGCCTCCGGCGACCCGAGCCAGGGCAGCGTCGCGAGCCTCGTCGGCGGGCAGCCCGTCAGCCACGTGAGCCTCGACGGGGGCGTCACGCGCGACATCTGGAGCGCCGTGGAACCCAACCTCGAAGCGCCCGCCCTGAAGCGCTTCATCACCGCCGGGAACCGCACGCTCGGGCCCCAGCAGGGGATCGTGGCGCTCGAATACCTCGCCGTCTACTACCTCAAGCACCCGCCGCCCGCGCAGTTCAACTTCCACGTCTCGCCGCTCGTGATGTGGATCTGGATCGGAGGGATCATCGCCGTCGGCGGCGCCCTGATCGCGATCTGGCCCGCGCCCAGCACCGTGCGCCGCCGCGTCGCCGTGGTTCTGCGCGAGCGCGCGCCACGCGGGCTCGCGCGCGTCTGAGCGCGCTCTCGCCTGCGAGCCTAAGGCCGTGAACCTGATCCCCGTGGTCCTCGTGCTGCTCCTGCTCGCCGCCGTGCTGCTCGTGATCAGCGCGCCGTTGCGCCCTCCCGCCGGCGGCGGGCCGCGCGACCCCGGCGGGGAGCCCGCCGCCTCAGAGCCGCCCGGCGCCGTGGCGGCCCGCGAGCGGCGCGAGCACGAGCGCGAACAGCTCGAGGCGGCGCGCGAGGCCAAGTACCGCGAGATCCGCGACGCCGAGCTCGACTACCGCACCGGCAAGCTCTCCCGCGCCGACTACGAGGCGATCGACGGCGCGCTGCGCGCCGAGGCGCTCGAGATCCTCACGCGCCTCGAGCGCGAGCAGGAGCGCGACGACGAGGAGGAGTAGGGGCGCTCTCGCCCCGCCGCGAGCGCGCGGTGGGCGCTCAGGCCCAGGGGCGCTTGAGCAGCACGATCGCGTTCACGAAGAACAGGACCGCGAAGAAGATCGTCCAGCGATTCAGGTTGCGCTCCACCATCGATCCGCCACCCAGCGGGCCGCTGCCGCTGCCCACGCCGAACGCTCCCGACAGGCCCGAGTCCTTGCCCGAGTGCATCAGCACGAGCAGCACCACGATCACCGAGAGCGCCACCTGCAGGATCGAGAGGACGGTTTCCACGTGCCGCAGGTTAGCTCAAGGCGCCGCCGCCCGTGCGCCGGCGGGGCGCGCTCACGGGCAGAGCGCTCGTGTTTCCGCGCTCGCGCTCGCGCCTTCTTCGAACGTGAGCTGGGCAGCGAACGGAAAGCCGCCCGACGGGCACGAACGCGGCGCGGTCAGCCGCACCGCCGACGGGTGCGACGCGCCCACCGTGAGCGACAGCGACAGCACCGACGCGTTCGGCTCGTAGCGGACCGTCGGTATCGGCGGGATCGAGATCGTGAGCTTCGAGGCGTACGGCGAGCCCGCGCCCGTGAGAACCGCGGTGCTGATCGCCTGCTGGTCCAGCGGCGTCTGGCCGCTGCTCAGGATCACCATCGCCGGGTGCCCGCCGCGGTCGGGCGCGCGGAACGCCCACATGCTCGCCTGCTCTTCGATTTCCTGCGAGCCCGCGTGCACCTCGAGGACCGCGCTGCCGCGACCCACCAGCGAACGCGCGGAGCAGCCCTTCGGGCCGTGGCGCAGCGCCGCCGCCGTGCACGTCGCGGGTCCGCTCTCGTCGATGCCCAGCCCCGACGGCAGCTCCACCGCCAGCTTGCGAAGCGGCGGCGGCACCGGTTCTTCGGAGCCCTGCAGGCTCACCGACACCGTCACCGCCGTGGCCGCGCCCAGCCGGTCGGGGCGCAGCGACGCGTGGATCCGCGCGCTCGCCGGGCTCGAGCCGCCGGACGCCGCGGCCGGCGCGCACACCAGCACGCACGCCCCCGCCAGCGCGAGCGGCCGGCGCCACGCGCGCGCCGCGGCCGCCGCGATGCTCAGTGCGCTCACCGGCGTGGGCATGGGATGGTGTGTTTGGCGAGGGTGCTGGTGCCGTCTTCGAAGGTGAATTGGGAGGCTACGGGCCAGCCGCCTTTGGGGCAGTGTTTGGGGAGGATGATGCCCTTGACGTGGACGAGCTTGCGTTTGCCGTGGATCGTGGCGTTCGTGGGCTGCCCCAGCCGGTCGGGCGAGAACCCCGCTTCATCGCCTCTCCATCCGATTGGGGAGCAGCCGCCCCGGGTAGCCGGTTCTGCACCCATACCGTCCTCCGAGCCCAGCATAGATGGGCCGCGCGCCTGCATGCGCCGTTGCATACCTTGCCGCACACGACATCGCCGCCGAAACCCCTGCAAACTCGTCGCTTTGCCGGTAACATAAGCCGCGTCCGCGGCGCCGCCGGGGCCCGTTTCGGGGAAAAGAACGGGTTTCGGGGGGCTCGCTATACGCGAGCCCGATTACGAATCCTTTACGGATTCGTGGTTGCCTGCCGATATCAATGCCGGTGGGCGTACCCCGCGGTCCGTGGGTCAGTTCGCCACCACACCAAGGGGACACCCACGACATGAGCGACAACAAGCGATGCAGCCTCTGAACAACGCCCGCCAGCTCGCGTGGCGCGCGATGCTGTCGGCTCTCGCGGGAGGGGGGTTGACGACGGCTGCGCTGGGCGGCCCCGTCAGCGCTGCGCTCGCGGAAGGCGGGGGGGTGCCCGACGTCACCGTCAGCGAAAGCTCCGGCACCGAAACCACCGCCACCCAGCCCGCCCAGCCGCCGACGTCCACCCAGAGCGAGACGCAGACGAGCACGCAGCCCGCGCCCGCGCCCGCGGCGAGCGAACCCCCGAGCTCCACCACCACCTTCGCCGCGCCCCCTCCGCCCGCGGCCAAGGGCTCGCCCGAAGCGGGCAACCCCTCGACGGTCGTGCTCAAACGCAAGAAGACCGCCAAGCGCTCGAAGCCGTCGGCCCAGCAGAACAGCACCGCGGCCGCCAAGGCGCTCGGCGCCAACAACGTCGCGCTGCCCCCCGCGCTCGTCGCGGGCCAGGCGAAGGCGATCGCCGCCGCGCTCGCCTCCTCCTCCGCCTCCGTCCAGGCGCTCGGCTTCTACCGCATACCGCTGTTCCTGCTGCCGATCTACAAGTCCGCCGCGGTGCAGTACGGCGTCCCGTGGCAGATCCTCGCCGCCATCAACGAAATCGAGACCGACTACGGCACCGACCAGTCGGTGTCGAGCGCCGGCGCGGTCGGGTGGATGCAGTTCATGCCCGAAACCTGGCTTCAGTACGGCGTCGACGCGCTCAACGCCGGCTACGCCGACCCCTACAACCCCGTCGACGCGATCTTCGCCGCGGCCCGCTACCTGCGCGCCGCCGGCGCCGCCACCAACCTGACCGCGGCGATCTACTCCTACAACCACTCCCAGGAATACGTCGCGTCGGTGCTGCTGCGCGCGAAGCTGATCTCCGCCTACCCCAAGGCCGTGATCGCCACGCTCACCGGCCTCACCGACGGACGCCTGCCCGTCAGCGGCGCGCACCTCGCCTGGAACACGCTGCTGCCAACGCCCGCGAGTCCCGCGAGCGCCACCGCCAACGCCGCGCCCGCGCCCGCGCAGGCCGCCGGCGAAGCGAGCGCGCCGCACGGGGAAGCCGCGCCCGCGCCCGCCGTGAGCGCCACCGCCGCGACCGCCGGCGCGAACGGCAAGAGGGCGCACAGCGCCGCGGCCCCCCGCCAGTTCGTCGAAGTCACGAGCACCCCCCGCGCGTCCGTGGTGGCGGTGCAGGACGGGCGCATCGCGCAGATCGGGCACTCCGCGCACCTCGGCAGCTTCATCGTGCTGCGCGACGTCTACGGAGACCTCTTCACCTACGCCGGGCTCGGCAGCATCGCCAAGACCTACATGCCCGGCCGCAGCCCGCGCGGCGCCGTGAAGTCGCCCGCGATCGAAGCCGCCAGCACCACCGACCCCACGCCGTCCAAGCCCGCGACCGCGGGGCGCCAGCCGCTCACGCTCAACGTCAAGCCGCCCGCGCAGGCTTCGGCCGACGCCGCCGCCAGCGCCGCGCAGGCGCTCTCGGCGCGCGTCACCGGCTACCAGCAGACATCCACGCCCGGCAAGGTGAGGCTGTTCGCCCGACCCGGCAACCCGGACGCCCGCGCGGCCGCCGCCAGCGCCCAGCGGGCGGCGAAGCGCGCCAGCACCGCCGGGCGCAGCTCGGCGCTGAAGCCCGGGGCGGTGGTCGTGAGCGGGACCGTGCTCGGCAAGGTGCAGGTGCCCGCGGGAGCCCACGCCGGGCACATGCGCTTCGCGATCCGCCCGGCCGGCGACTCCGCGACCGTCGACCCGCGCCCGATCCTCACGAACTGGGCGCAGCTCGCGCTCGCGCTGCACCCGCAGGGCGCGAAGGGCGGGAACGCGCTGCTCGGCGCGAACGCCGGCGACGTGTTGCTGATGTCACGCGCCGAACTCGAGCGCGCGGTGCTGTCCGACCCCAACATCACGCTCGACGCGTGTGCGCGCCACGAGATTGCCTCGGGCCGCCTCGACCGGCGCGTGCTCGCGGTGCTCTCCTACCTCTCGCACAGCGGCCTGAAGCCCACCGCGGGCGCGCTCGAGTGCTCCGCGGCCGGCGCTTCGCTCAGCGCCGGCGCGGCCGCCCGCGCCGCAGCGCAGATCGACATCACCTCGATCAACGGCGTCGCGATCGCGGGCCACCAGGGCGCGGGCACGATCACCGACCTCGCGATCCGCACGCTGCTCACGCTCCCCGAACAGTTCGCGCCGCACACGATCGCGAGCCTCATGCGCTACCCCGGCGCGCGCAACACGCACGCAGCGCCCGCCTACTGGAACCGGATCCGCGTGTCCTTCCAGCCGGCCGCGCATGCGCCCGCCGCGCACGCCGGCTCAGCCGCGCATGCACACTCCGCGCTCGCGCCCTCGCCGCTCACCTCCACGTTCGTCAGCGCGACCCAGTGGCAGCAGCTGATGGGACGCGTAGGCGCCCTGCCGGTGCCCGCCGTGCGCACCACGCGCAGCCCCGCGGCGGTGCCGGACCCCAAGCACCGCCAGCGCTAGCCGCCCGCGGCTCGCTCAGCCCGCGCCCTGCGGCGCGCCGGCCCGGGCGCCCGACCCCGGCAGTACCGGAAACGCCTTCGCGAGCGCGGGACGGCACTTGGCGACCGCCGACTTGAACTGCGGGCTCGATGTGTCCACGCCCTTCGTGTTGAAGACCGGGCCGGTGCCCGATGAGTTCGCCGGCGGGAGCTTGATCCCGTGTTCGGTCATGCAGGCTGAGAATTTGGAGAGCGCGGCTTTGAACTGCGGGTCGTTGCGCAGGCCGCGGCGCCCAGCTCCCGCGAGGGCGCCGCCGAGGCCGCACTTCTTGAGCACTGCGTTGTACTGTGCTCGGCTCATCCCCTTGGGCAGCTGCAGGCCGCGCAGCCCCTGTCCAGGGGGGGTGCCGGGTTTGCGCCGCTGGGACCCCACACCGTTTTCGTGCAAGCACTTGCGCAGCTTCGCGATCCTTTCCCCGAAGGCGGGGGAGGAGGGGGTGGTCGAGGTCGAGGTCGTGCCCGACGCGGACGCGCTCTTCGCCGCCGTGCTGCCGCCGGAGGAGCCGCACGCCGCGAGCGCTCCGATGGCGCATGCCGCTGCCAATGCCGCGAGAGCGGCCCTACGTGTGTGATTCAGGTTGAAACGCATTGATGTCCTTTGTCTATGGGTCCTTGCACCTCGCCTCGCGGCCGCCCGCACATCGCGCGCCCCGCCTAGCCCCCGTTTCCGAACAGCGTCTGTTCGGAGCCCGAGCCGCGGCCCGAGGCCGCGCCCGGGCTGGCGCCCGCGCGCCCGCCGGCGCCGCCGAACAGCGAGCTTAGCCCGCCGCCCCCGAGCGCTTCGCCGGTTCGGATCGTTTCGGCGTCGATCGCGCCGTCCGCTCCCGCGCTTCCGGTGACGAGAACCGTTTCGCCGGGGTGGATCGCCGCGACCGTGCTCTTGACCGACTTCGTGACGGCCGAAGCGCGCGAGGTCGTGACCTTCACGGTCTGTCCTTCCGCGTTCGTCACGTACAGCGTGGAGCCGTGCACGAACGCCACCTGGCCGACCGTCGCGCCGGCGCCTGCTGCGCCCGCGCCGCCCGCGCCCGCGCGGGCGCCGCCCGCGCCGCCGAGGCCCGCGAATCCGCCGAGGCCGCCACGCCCGCCGGCCGCGCCCGTGCCCGTGCCTGTGCCGAGGGTCGCGCCCGCGGAGCTCCTTTCGCCCTTCTCAACGAGCACGCCGGCGATGAAACCCCCGGCTACGGCCAGCACCAGCGCCAGCGAAACCGGCAGCGGCGCGAGCCATCTCCGCCGCGGCCGCCGCGGGAGCTGCTCGTCCTGCTCTTCCGCCCAGCCGTCGCGCTCGTCCAGCAGCTCGTCCGCCCGCTCCGCGCGGGTGTGGGTCGCCGGCTGCGGGAGCTCGTGGCTGCTCAGTGGCTCGTTTGACATGGTCGCTCCTGTGGTGGTCGGCCGGCGCTCACTCGAAGCGCAGCGCCTCGATCGGTCGAAGGGTCGCGGCGCGAGCCGCAGGGTATGTGCCGAAGAACAGCCCCGACAGGGCCGCGGCCCCGAACGCGAGGAAGATCGAATACGTCGCGATCGCGGGTTTGACCCCGGCGATTTCGAACTGGCTGCCCACGATGCCCACGATCACCCCGCTCACGCCGCCGATCAGCGACACCAGCAGGGCCTCGGTGAGGAACTGGGTGAGGATGTCGCTGCGCCTCGCGCCGACCGCCTTGCGTATGCCGATCTCGCGCGTGCGCTCGGTCACGGACACGAGCATGATGTTCATCACCCCGATGCCCCCGACCAGCAGCGAGATCGCCGCGACCTCGCCGAGCAGCGTCGTGAACACGTTGCTGGTGGAGCTCGACGTTTCGAGCAGCGAGCCCTGGTTGAGCACCTGGAAGCCCGGTTCGGCGGTGTCCTTGATCCTGTGGCGTTCCTCGATGATCTCCGACACCTCCGATTCGGCGGCGTTCAGCGACGACTGCGACCTGGCCTCCACCGTGATCGAGTCGATCGGCCCCACGCCCGTGAGGGCGCTCTGCACGGTGCTGATCGGCGCCATCACCACGTCGTCCTCGTTCACGGCGCCGTTCGACCCCTTCGGGGCCAGCACCCCCGATACGACGTAGCTGCCGCCGTTGATCTTGACCGCCTGGCCCACCGCGCTCGCGCCGGCGAACAGTTCCTGCGCGACGGTCTGTCCGATCACCACCACGCGCGCGTGCTTGCGCACGTCGCCCGCGGTGAACGACGACCCTTCCTGAACCCTGTAGCTGTGTGCGCTCAGGTACGACGGCGTCGTGCCCACGAACGACGAGGGTTCGTAGCTCGTGCCGCCCGACACGAGTTTGACCGCGGTCGCGTTCACCACCGGCGAGGCGCTCAGCACGTCCGGGGCGAGGCTCCGGCTCTGCAGCGCTTCGGCATCCTGCTTGGTGAGCGACACCGACCCCGCCGCGCTCGCGCGCGCCCCGCCGCGGAAGCCGCTCGGCATCACGATCAGCACGTTGGTGCCGAGGCTCTGGATGCGCGACTGCACGGCCTTCGAGGAGCCGTTGCCGACCGCGATCAGGATGATCACCGACGCCACGCCGATCGTCATTCCAAGGATCGTCAGCCCCGAGCGGAGCTTGTTGGTGGTGATCCCGCCCCACGCTATGCGCAGCGTCTCGTTGCCGATCATCGCCGCGCCTCGCCGGGGCCCGTTCGCGCCCGATCCGCCGTCACCGCGGCCGGCGCCGGCTGCCGGACCCCGGCCGAGCGCTCGTCGCTCACGACGCGCCCGTCGCTCAGCGTGATCACGCGCTTGCACTGCGCAGCCACGTCGTGCTCGTGGGTGATCAGCACCACCGTGCGCCCTTCGTCGTTGAGGCGGGTGAACATCGCGAGCACCTCGGCGGTGGAGCGCGAGTCGAGGTTCCCCGTCGGCTCGTCGGCGAGCACCAGCGATGGGTTCGTGACGATCGCGCGCGCGATCGCCACGCGCTGCTGCTGACCGCCCGAGAGCTCCGAGGGCTGGTGGTGGAGGCGGTCGGCCATGCCCACCGACGCGAGCGCGCGGGTCGCGCGCTCCCTGCGCGCGGCGCGCGGGACGCCCGCGTACGCGAGCGGCAGCTCGACGTTGGCGAGCGCGCTCGTGCGCGCCACGAGGTTGTAGCTCTGGAAGACGAAGCCGATCTTGCGGTTGCGCAGATCCGACAGGTCGTCCTCGTCCATCTCGCCCACGTCCGTACCGTCGATCAGGCAGCGGCCGCCGGTGGCGACGTCCAGGCAGCCCAGCAGGTTCATCAGCGTGCTCTTGCCGCTGCCGGAGCTGCCCATGATCGCCACGAAGTCGCCGCGCTCCACGCGCAGCGACACGCCCGCCAGCGCATGCACCCGGATCTGGCCGAGCTCGTACGTCTTGCTCACGTCGCGCACCTCGATCACCGGCGCGTGCGCTCTCATCCGCCGCCCCTGAAGACGAGCCCTGCGCCGCCGCCGCCGCCGAGCGCCGCGCCCCCGCCCAGCGCTCCCGCGCCGAGCCCGCCCGCGCCGCGCAGCCCGCGCAGGCGCGAGAGGACGCTCGTGGAGCTGCTCGTGCTGGTCACGGGAAGGACCACCCGTTCGCCGGCGGCGAGGCCGCTCAGCACGATCGTCGAGCTGTCGCCCGCGAGCCCGGTGACGACGCGGCGGCGCACGCCCCTGTCGTTCTGCACCACGGTCACCGTGGCGCCCGAGATCGCCCTGCTCGGCACGCTCACGCCTTCTTCCTGCTTGACCACCACTTCCGCGGTCGCGCTCATACCCGGCTTCAGCCCCGCCGCGAGCTGGTCGAGCTGGAAGCTCACGTCGTAGCTCACCACCCCGCTGTTGCTCGTGGGCAGCGTCGCCACGCTGAGCACGTGCGCCGCGAGCTTCGTCCCTTCGAGTGCTTCAACTGTCACCGTCGCCGGCTGGCCGGGCCGCACGTGCGTGACTTCCGATTCGCTCAACGGCACCACCAGGAGCATCGAGCCCAGGTCGCTCAGCACCGCGAACGCGCTCGACGACGACGACGAGGAGGAGCTCGAGCTCGACGAGGAGCGCGAGGCCGCCGCGCCGCGCGCGCCCGTCGCTTCGGTCGAGCTCGACGAGCCCGGCGCGCTGCTTTCACCCTTGCTCGTCCCCGACCCCGTCACGCTTTCCCCCACTTCGCCCGACAGCGAGACGATCGTTCCGCTCGTGGGCGCGTAGAGCTTCGTGTCCTGCACCGCCGCCTCGGCGCCGCGCACCGCCAGCTGGTCGCTCTTGACCGCCGCCCTCGCCGAGGAGAGATTGGCTTCGCGCGTGGCGGCGCTCTGCCTCGCAGAGGAGGAGCCCGTGCCCGCCGCCTGCGTGGCGCCGGCGCCGCTCGTCGTGGTGTTCTTCTTCGCAGCCCCTTTCTTGCCGGTGCCGGTGCCGGTGCGCGAGGGGGCGCTCGCGGCCGGCGATTTGCCGGTGGCGGCCGGGGAGCTGCCCGGTGCGGTGGGGGAGGCGCCCGCGCCGGCCGTGCCCGTCGCGCCCTGCGAGCCTGCGTCGCCCTGCGGCCCGCCGCCGCTCGCGGCGGTGCTCGCGCGCGGCGTGCTCGCGGAGGTGAACGCCACGCTCGCGGTGCTCGCGCGCGCGCCCGTTGCCCCAGAGCTCTGCGCGCCGGTGCTTTCGCCGCCTGTTTCTTCGAGCTGCGTGAGCGAGGCTTCGGCGGCCTGCAGCGTCGCTTTCGCCTGTTCGAGGGTCACTTCGGCGCTCTCCGGTTCGAGTTCCGCGAGCAGCTGCCCCGAGACCACGTGCGACCCCTGCGAGACGTAGATGCGGCGCACCACCCCGGCGGTCTTGAAGCCGAGGTTCAGCTGGGTGGCCGCCTGCACGTTGCCCGACCCGGAGACCGTCGACTGCACGACCCCGTCGGACACGGTGACGACGCGGCTCGCGGTGGCCGAGGACTGTGCGGGCGGGCCCACCACGAGCACGGCGGCGGCGATCGCTCCCGCGCACATTGCGGCCAGTGCGAACACCGGCCACGGTGGTCTCTCGCGCATGCGCATATAAGCTCGTTCCGATATTTGAACCGACGCGTAAGCAGTGGCGAAGAATGCCTGTAAGCGGGGGTAAATCTCGCGTTCGCCCGGGCTGAGCCGCGCAGACTCGGGAGTCCGCGATCGCGGACTCCCGCGTCTGCGATCATGAGCCGCACGGATGGCGCTGTACGGCGGGATCGACCTCGGGGGGACGAAGATCCAGGCGGTCGTGGTCGACGAGGACCACAACGTGATCGGCTCCTCGCGCCGCCCCACGCCCACCAGCGGCGGCCCCGCCGACGTGGCGCGCGAGATGGAGGCAGCGCTGCGCGACGCGGCCGCGGCGGCCGAGCTCGAGCCCTCGAGCCTCGCGGGGCTGGGCGTGGGCTCGCCCGGGACGATCGACGGGGGCGCGGTGATCAGCGCGCGCAACCTACCCGGCTGGGAAGGCAGCTTCCCGCTCGCCGAAGCGCTCGGCAACGCGCTCGGCACGAAGGTGATGCTCGGCAACGACGTGCAGGTGGCCACCTACGCCGAGTTCAAGCTCGGCGCCGGCCGGCTCTACCGCTCGCTGCTCGGCGTGTTCTGGGGCACCGGAGTGGGCGGCGGCCTGATCCTCGAGGATGAGCCGTGGCGCGGGCGCGGCGGCGCAGGCGAGATCGGCCACATGGTGGTGGAGATCGGGGGCGCGCGCTGCACGTGCGGGCGGCGCGGGTGCATGGAGGCCTACGCCGGGCGCGCGTCGATGGAAGACTACGCGGAGCGGCTGGTGGAGAAGGGTCGCAAGACCGACCTGTTCAAGCTGATGAAGGAGCGCGAACGGACGCGCCTGACGAGCGGCGTGTGGGCGCGCGCGCTCGAGCACGGCGACAAGCTCGCGGCGCAGATCATCGACCGCGCGGTCGAGGCGCTCGGGGCCGGCGTGGCCTCGGCCGTGAACCTGCTCGACGTGGAGGGCGTGATCGTGGGCGGAGGCCTCGGGATCCGCCTCGGCCATCCCTACGCGAAGCGCATCGCCGAGGCGATGCAGCCGCACCTGTTCATCGACTCGCGCCCCCCGCACGTGCACGTGGCGGCGCTCGGGGATCTCGGCGGCGCGGTCGGCGCGGCGCTGTTGCCGGCGCGCGAGGGCGGGAGCTAGAGACGATCGGCGCCACTCACAGCGTCGCCACGGTGACCACCACGAGGATCACCGAGAGCGTCGAGACGAGGAACACCGTGATCCCGGTGAGCGCATCGAGCGCGCCGCGGCTGCGGTGCTCGCCCATCACCAGGCGCGATCGCGAGAGCCTCCAGATGAAGGACAGGCTGATCGGCAGCAGCAGGCCGTTCACGACCTGCACGCCCACCAGCAGCGAGATCACCGGCAAGCCGGGGATGACCGCGACGATCGTCGAGATCACGATCATCGCGGTGATGATGCTCACGAACACCGGCGCCTCCTCGCGGCGGCGGCCCAGCCCCTTTTCGTAGCCGAGCGACTCCGAGATCACGTAGGAGGTGGCGATCGGCAGGATCGCCGCGGCGAGCAGGCTCGCCCCGAGCAGGCCCACCCCGAAGAGGGCCTCGGCGTAGCGTCCCGCGAACGGGTTGAGAGCGCGCGCGGCGTCGGCGGCAGATGAGATGTTGTGGATGCCGTGCGTGAACAGCGTGGCGCCGGTGGCGATGATGATGAACGCCGCGATCACGTTCGCGAACACCGCGCCGGCGACCGACTCGCGTTCCTCGTGCGCCAGCTCCTCCTCGCGCACGCCGCGCTCGACCACCGCCGACTGCAGGTAGAGCTGCATGTACGGGGTGATCGTGGTGCCGGTGGTCGCGATCAGGATCAGCAGGTACGCGGAGTTCAGGTGGATGTGCGGCTCAACGAGCGACGTGCCCACCGCTCCCCAGTGCGGGTGCGCTAGCACCGCCGCGATCGGGTACGCGAAGAACGGGATCGTGAACCAGATGAAGATCCGCTCGGCGGAGCGGTACGAGCCGCGCACGATGATCATCCAGATCAGTCCCGCCGCGATCGGCACCGACACCTGCGCGGGGATGCCTGCGAGCCCAAGCGCGGCGCCGATCCCGACGAAGTCCGAGATGCAGATGCCGAGGTTCGCGACGAGCACGGCGCTGGTGGCGAGCATCGACCAGCGGATGCCGTACTCCTCGCGGATCAGCTCCGCGAGGCCCTTGCCCGTGACCACCCCCATGCGCGCCGCGAGCAGTTGCACGATCCCGAGCGAGAACGTGATCAGCAGGATCGTCCACAGCAGGCCGTAGCCGTATTCGGCGCCCGCGGAGGAGTAGGTGGCGATTCCGCCGGCGTCGTTGCCGGCGTTGGCCGCGATCAGGCCCGGCCCGAGCAGGCCGAGGAACGCGAACAGGCGTGCGCGACCGGGGCTAAGCCGCGCAGGCAGGCGCGGCCGGCCAAGCGTGGCCGACCGCACACGGCGCATGACGGGCGGTACTCGGACCACCATCGAACTGTCCGCCTGGCGCGTTCACGCGCCGCAGTCTAGTCCTCGCCGAGCAGCCCGAAGCGCCGCCGCCAGCCTCGCGGCAGGATCGTCTCGAGCACATCGTCAACCGTCACCACGCCGACGAGGCGCTCGCGCTCGTCCACCACCGGGATCGCCGTGAGGTTGTAGTCGGCCATCAGCCGCGCGACCTCCTCGAAGGAGGTGTCGGGCGACAGCGTCGGGGTCTCGTGCTTCACGAGCCGCTCGAGCCGCTCGCCCGGGGCGGCGCGCAGCAGCGAGGTCACCGGGAGGCTGCCCTGGAGGGAGCCATCCGGCGAGCCCACGAACACGGTGTTGAGCAGGCCCGGCTCGATGGGGCTTCGCCGCACCGCCTCCACCGCGTCGCCCGCGGCGGTGGAGCTGCTCAGCAGCAGAAAGTCGGGGCTCATCAGCCCGCCCGCCTCCGCGGGGTCGTAGCCGAGCAGCGCGCGTACCTTCACGCGCTGGCCCACCGGCAGCAGCGCGAGGATCGGCTCGCGCCGCTCCTCGTCGAACTCGCCGACCACGTCGGCCGCGTCGTCGGGCGCCATCCGCGAGAGGATCTCCGCGACCTGCTCGTCGGGGCGATCCTCGAGGAACTCGCGCTGGTGGTGGTCGTCGAGCTCCTCGAACACGTCGGCCTCCAGCTCGCGGTCGTCGTCGCCGACCGCCTGGATTATCTCCTCGCCCTCGCGCCGCGAAGCCGCCTCCACGAGGTCGGCGATCTGCGCGGGGTGGAGCTTCGCGAGCTTCGGGTGGGGCACGCGCAGGCGCACGGTGGGAACGTGCCCCACGAACGGCTCCACGCATTTCCAGTCGAGGAACTCGCCGGTGCCGATATGCGCGCCGAGCTGCTTCGGCAGCAGCCGCCGCAGTCCGCCCCTGGGGCCGGTGTCCACGCCCACCACGCGCCAGCCGCCCGCGACGAGCGCCAGCTCGATCTCGTTGGCGCGCACAAGGCGCGCGCCCTCCACGTTGATGAGCTGGCGGTCGAGCATGTCGCGCCGCAGCAGCACCTCGTCGGGGCGGCGCTCGAAATGGCGCAGGTCGAGCTTCGCCTTGCTCAGCACCACGCCGTCCGAGCTGATCTCCGCGACGCGGTCAAGGCCCAGGAAGGACGTGCGCCCCGCCACCTGCACGAGCAGCCCCGTGATCGGCGGGTAGCCGATCCCGCCGAGCCGCACGATCGCGTCCTCCACCCGTCCGAGCCGCTCGCCCGTGGCATCGCGCAGCGCGCTTCCCACCAGCGTCGAGAGGTGGAGGATCGGCGGCGCCTCGGCGGTCGACGCTTGCACATGCCCCATCGTATGCGGGCGCTCTCTATGTTGGGGCGAGGTGCTGCCGTTCTGGATATCGATCGCGCTGCTGTCGGCGCTCCAGGGGGCGCTGGTGGCCGTCGTGCGCGTACCGCCGGCCGCGCGCCTCGGGCGCTTTCGCTCGCGCCGCTGGGCCGCTGTCCCGCCGCTGTCGGTGATCGGCTTCGTGTTCGTCGTGCGCGCCGCCGAAAGCGCGAGCGCCCAGGGGCTCACCTACCTCGCGCTGGTGGCCGTGCCGCTGCTCGCAGCGCTCGCGCTCGCGGGCCTGTGCGCGGGTGCGCGGCCTCTCGCCGCGCTGCTCGTGCTGCCGCTGTTCGCGCTCGCCTGGGCCGACCGGAGCGGCCTCGCCGGCGAGGGCGCCGCTGTGCTCCTCTCGGCGCTCAGCTGCGTGGCGCTGGGGGCCATGATCGCTTCGGTGACCCCGCGCCGCTGGCTCGCCGCGGGGATCGTGGCGATGGCGGTCGCCGACACCGCGCTCGTCACCTCGGACCTGCTGCAGAAGCCCAACGACGCGCTCAACGCCGCGCACCCCGCCGCCGGTCTGCCTCGGCTGCAGAGCGCCGTGTTCGGCTCGGCCGTGATGGGCTACGGCGACCTGTTCGTGGCGGGCGCTCTCGGCGGCCTGCTGGCCGGGCTCGGGCGCTCCGAGCAGCTGCGCGGCGCCTCGCTCGCGGCGCTCCTCGCGCTGTGCTTCGACCTGCTGTTCTTCGCCGTCAGGGAGCTGCCCGCGACGGTTCCGGTGGCCGTGGCGATGCTTGTCGTGCTCGGCGAGCGCGGGCGCGCGGGCGCTAGGCCGCCGAGAGCTCCTGCGGCCCTTCCCGGGGCGGGCGCGCGCGCGGCTCCGCAGGTTCCACCCGCGCGGTGATCGCGCGCGCCGAGAGCTCGACCGCGGGCGGAGCGAGCACCTCGCGGTCCGACGCCGCGCCGGCCTGCTCCATGCGCCGCACCTGGGGGATGACGCGCAGGTCGAACGAGCCGATGGCCTCGTTGTAGGAGGCCACGGCCGAGTCGAGCTGGCGCCCGACCTTCGCCAGTGGCTCGGTGAAGCGGCCCAGCCGCCTGTGCAGCTCTCGCGCCGAGTCAGCTATCTCGCGCGCCGAATCGGCGATCAGCTCCTGGCGCCAGCCGTAGTGGACCGCCCACAACAGGCCGATCAGCGTGGTCGGCGTCGCCATCAGGACCTGCTGCTGCACGCCGTACTCGATCAGCGCCGGATCCTGGGCGAGCGCCGCCTGGTAGATGCCGTCCGAGGGGATGAACATCACCACGAACTCCGGCGTGCTCTCGAGGTGACGCTGGTAGCCCTTGCCGGCGAGCTTCGCGATGTGCTCGCGCGTCTGGCGCGCGTGCTGGGCCGCGTGGCGCTCGCGCTCGTCGTCCGAGCCGGCCTCGAGCGCGTGCAGGTAGGCGTCGAGCGGCACCTTGGAATCGACCACCACGGTCTTGCCCCCGGGGAGCCGCACGATCATGTCCGGCCGCAGCTGGCCGTCGGCGGTGTGGATCGTGCTCTGCTCCACGAAGTCGCAGTGCGAGACCATGCCCGCCATCTCGACCACGTTGCGCAGCTGCAGCTCTCCCCACGATCCGCGCGTGGATGGCCGGCGCAGCGCCGCCACGAGATTTCCGGTCTCGGCGCGCAATGTGCCCACCCCCTCGCCGAGCGAGCGCAGCATCTCGGCCAGCTGGCCCTGCGCCTGGCGGCGCTCGCGCTCGAGCCTGCCGATCTCGCTCTCCATCCTGCCGAGCTTCTCCCGCACCGGGTCCATCAGCCCCCTGATCTCCTCGGCGCGCCTCGCCATCTCGCCTGTGGCGCGCTCCTCTTCGGCGCGCCGCGACTCGGCCGCGCGCTGCGCGAGCGAGTCCCCCGTCTCGCGCAGCACGTCGAGCGAGATCGCCTTGAGCTCGTCGCGCATCCGCGCGCGCTCTTCGCGCGTGCGGGCGGCTCCGGCGCGCGCAAGCAGGGCCGCTCCGACCCCCCCCGCGAGGGCGCCTGCGATCAGGGCTGAGAGGGTCACGAGGCTCATGCGGCGAGTTCCTTCCTTGGCTTGCTCGAGTCGTCTGCGACGGGCCAAGAATCGTCCCAAGCGCTTCGGACGGCAACGCGCCGGCGAGGTCCGCGCGAGCGGGCCTGCGCGAGCGGCGAGCGGCGGGGGGCCCCTGCGGGGCGCTCCATGAAGGCGCGCCGCGGCGCCCGCGCAGCGCTCCATAAACGCCCCGCGCGGCGCCCGCCAAGCACCCCGCAAACGCCCGGCGCAGCGCTCGCGAGACCGGCGCTAACGGGCGATAGCCGTTGACATAGCCCAAAAAACCCGGCTTGACATGACTGTCGGGCCTGGGCTATCCTGGCGGGCCTCTCCCGCTAGCTGCGGCCTGGGGAGACTGCAAGAGGGATAAATCATAAGAGGGGGCTGTGCCTGCGGGCATGTCCCGCGACACATAGGAGGATGTAAAGCATGTCAGCCAAGCATGGCCTGGCAGGGCTGTTCCGCAACCGCGGCCGCCTCATTGGGTGCTGCATGACGCTCGCCCTCGGTGCGATGGGCGTCATGATCGCACCCGCGGCCGCCAGCGCCGAACAGACGCAGTACGTCGCCCTGGGCGACTCGATCAGCTACGGCTACTCCCAGGAACGGTTCAACACGCACGCCCCCAACGAGGCTCCTGCGTTCTTCGAGGAAGGCTTCGACCACTGGTTCACCAAAGACCTCGCCAAACCGACGGAGGTCGGCAAAGGCGTCGTCGATGTGAACATGGCATGCCCGGGCGAGACCTCGGGCGGGTTCATCGGTGAAAACGAAGCGCTGGGCGGCAAAGAATCGACCGAACCGAGCGTCCCCCCCGGAGAAATCCAGGGTGAAGGCGACTACCACCCGTGCGCGTACCACTTCGCGGACGGGCTGCCGCTGCACACCGACCTGAGCAACGGCCCGAGCACGCCGGTGTCCCAGCTGGAAGAGGTCCTTGCCCTCCTCAAAGAAGGCAACCCGAACCAGCCGGTCAAGTCGATCACGCTGAACATCGGCTCGAACGACGAGCTCGCGGCGGTCGCCACGTGCAAGAAGGAAGTGACCGAAGAATTCACGACCCCGCCGTACAAAAGCAAATACGGCGTAGGCAACAACCCCGAAGAATCGGTCACCTTCTGCATCATCGAAGCCGCGGAAACGAAAACGTTCCCGCACATCCTCAACGACATAGGCACCATCCTCACTGCGATCGACAGCACAAACCCGGGTGGCGGTCACTACACGGGCGCGATCGTGCTTATGGGCTTCTACAACCCGGACTCGTTCGTGCTTCCTGAAAGCGACGCGCTGCAGCAGGGGCTGAACCAGAAGGTCGAAGAACTCATCGTTCCGAATTTCCCGAACGTGACCTACGCGAACCCGATGCCGGTGTTCAACAAAGGCGCGACGGCGACAGCGGAGCAGAACTCGATCTGCCACTACACCGAAATGTGCAACCCGAACGTTCAGGTTCCGGGCGGCAAACCCGCAGGCAAGGATGGCGACATCCACCCGACCCTCGCGGGCTACAAGGCGCTGGCCAAACTCGCCAACGAAGCGTGGCTGGCCAACCCCGCCAAATAGCTCTCTGAGCTAGGCATCTCAAGGCGCCACACGGGGCTCCCGGCTCAACCGGCCGGGGGCCCCGGCGTCCTTAAGCGCCCCGCCTCGTGCTCGAGGATCCCGAGCATCGCCGTGGCGGCCGGGATCAGGCGCGCCCCGGGTGGCGCCGCCGCGATCACGCGCCGCACGGGCGGAGCGGGGGAGAGGGCGCGGATCACCACGTCCTCGCGCACGGCGGGAAGCGCGAGCGCGGGGATCAGTGCGACGCCGACGCCGGCCGCGACGAGCCCCTGCACCGTCTGGTAGTCGTCGCTTTCGAAGGACACTTTGGGCTCGAAGCCGGAGGCCAGGCAGCGGCGCACGACGTGGCGCGCGCAGGCGCTCTCGCTCGAGGTCTGCACCCACGACTCGCCCGCCAGCTCCGACAGGCGCAGCCTGCGCCCGCTGGCAAGCCGGTGCTCGCGAGGCAGCGCGAGGTACAGCGGGTCCGCCAGCAGCTCCACGCGCGTCTCCTCGGCGGCGAGCACGCTCTGCTCGCCGGTGAACTCGAACAGCAGCGCGAGATCGAACTCGCCGGCGCGCATGCGTGGCGCGATCTCCTCGGGCTCGCCCTCGGCGAGCGTCAGCTCGACGTCGGGGTAGGACGTGCGGAACGACGCGATCGCGATCGGCATCAGCGTGGCGCCGGCGGTGGGGAACGAGGCCATGCGCAGGCGTCCCCCGCGCAGGCCCTTGATCGCGGCCAGCGCGGCCTCGGCTGCGTCGAGCCCCGCGAGGACGCCCTCGGCGTGCGCGACGAGCGTCTGGCCCGCCGCGGTCAGGCTCACGCCGCGCGGATGGCGCTCGAGCAGCTGCATCCCGGCTTCGGCCTCGAGCGCGGCGATCTGCTGGGAGACGGCCGACTGCGTGTAGGACAGCTCGTGCGCGGCCGCCGACAGCGTGCCGCGGTAGGCGACCTCGGTGAGGATTCGCAGGCGCGACACATTGAGCATTAGCACAACTTATAGCAGCACTAACAACAATCACTGGAGCTGATGGCAGGTGGATGCGATATTGAGGCGGAACCAAGGACAGCCACCCGAAAGCCGCCGGGGAGGGCCGGCAGCCTCCACCAGAAGGAGAGACCCAATGTCGATCAAACTCATCATTTCCTACGACGGCACCGCGAACGAGGACGACGCGATCGCCCTCGCCCGCCTGTTCGAGCCCGCCGGCGCGGAGGTCGCGCTCGCCTACGTACGCCACACGCACGAGCCCGACAGCAACCGCGAGACGCTCGTGCAGGCGGAGGCGCAGGAGCTGCTCGACCGCGGCTCGCAGCTGCTCGGCGACGGGCACGTGGAACGCCACGTCGTGACCGATCGCTCCACGCCCGAGGGGCTCGCGTCGCTCGCCGAGCGCCTGTCCGCCGACGTGATCGTGTTCTGCTCGGACTCGCACACCGCCAAAGGCCACGTGTCGATCGGCAACTCGGCCGAGCGCCTGCTCGAAGGCGGCTCGAGCGCCGTCGCGATCGCGCCGGTCGACCTCGCCGAGAGCTCCCGTGGCATCAGCCGCATCGTCGCCGTGGGCGACGGCGACGGCGGCGCGCGCAGGACCGCCGAAGCGCTCGCCGCGGCGCTCGGCGCGGAGGTCGCCCCCGTGGCCAACGAGGCGACCGACCTGCTGATCATCGACTCGCGCCCTGAGGCGCAGGCGGGCAAGGTCGCGCTGAGCGCGTCGGCCACGCACCTGATCGAAATCGCCACCTGCCCGGTGCTGGTGCTGCCCCGCGGGGTCACGCTCCAGTTCGGCGACCGCGAGCTCGCTCCGAGCGCCGCCTGAGGGGCGGCGCGAGCGAGCGCCCTTCGGCGACCCGCCGGCGCACAGTGGCGCCGGCGGGAACCCGACGCCCGGCGCTCAGCGCAGCGGCCGCCCGCGTGCGCGCGCCAGCGCGTAGCGGGAGAACGCTTCCAGCAGGTCCAGGGCGCCTCCCGCGAAGTGCCCCGCGGGCCCGGTCAGCATCAGCGTCTCGGCGCGGCGCAGAGCGCGCCTGACTCGCCCGATCCTCATCCGCGCGCACGGTATCGTGGCGCACGTGCCCGAGGCGCTCAACACGACCGTGACCGAGCTGCCCGACTCGCGCGTGCGGCTGCAGGTGCACGTGCCGTCCGCGGAGCTCGAGGAGCGGCTGGAGCGCAAGGCCACGCAGCTCGGCCGCGAGCTGAAGCTTCCGGGCTTCCGCCGCGGCAAGGTCCCCGCGCCGCTCGTGATCCGGCGGGTGGGCCGCGACGCGGTGCTCGAGGAAGCGGTTCGCGAGACGCTCTCGAGCTGGTATTCCGACGCGATCGCGAGCGCCGGCATCGTGCCCGTGGGCGACCCGCGCGTGGAGCTCGGAGAGATGCCGCCGGAGGGGCAGGCGCTCGAGTTCTCGATCGAGATCGGCGTGCTCCCCAAGGCGCAGCTCGGCGCGTACCGCGAGCTCGAGGTCGCGCGCCGCGAGCCCGAGGTGCCCGACGAGCTGGTCGAGCAGGAGGTGCAGGCGCTGCGCGAGCGCCTCGCGCGGCTCGAGACGGCCGAGCGTGCTGCCGCGGAGGGCGATTACCTGGTCGTGGACTACGCGGGGTCGCTCGAGGGCGAGGACGGGGCCGAGCCGTTCGAGGGGGGCGAGGGCCGAGACCAGCTCGTGGAGCTCGGCGGCGGGCGCCTGATCCCGGGCTTCGAGGAGGCGCTCGTCGGCGCGCGCGCGGGCGAGACGCGCACGGTGCCGGTCGCGTTCCCCGACGACTACGGCGCGCCGCAGCTCGCCGGGCGCGAGGCGAGCTTCGAGGTGAATGTCAAGGAGGTCAAGGCCAAGGAGCTGCCGGAGCTCGACGACGACTTCGCGGTGGACGCCGGCTTCGATGATCTGGGCGAGCTGCGCGAGGATGTGGCGAGGCGCCTGCACGAGCAGCAGGAGGCCGAGATCGAGGCCGAGTTCAGGCAGGCCGCGCTCGACTCCGCCGTGGAGGGCGCGCGCGTGGAGGTGCCCGAGGCGCTGGTCAAGGCGCGTGCGCAGGAGATGTGGGAGCGGATGCTCCACTCGCTCTCGCACCGCGGCGTCTCGCGAGAGGCGTACCTGCGCATCGTGGGCCGCCCCGAGCAGGAGATACTCGCCGAGATGGAGCCCGAAGCCGCGCAGGCGCTGCGCCGGGAGGCGGTGATCACCGCGATCGTCGCCGCGGAGTCGATCGAGCCGAGCGACGAAGAGCTCGCCGCGGCGCTCGCGCCGGTGGCCGAGCGCGAAGGAGCCGACCCCGCCGAGCTGCTCGCCGGCCTGCGCGCCGGAGGCCGGCTCGACGAGGTCCGCGAGGACCTCGCCGCGCGCCAGGCGATCGACCTGGTCGCGGGCTCGGCCGTCCCGATCCCGCTCGCGCAGGCACAGGCGCGCGAGCAGCTGTGGACGCCCGCGAAGGCCGCCGCGGAGGCCGGGGGCGCCGAGCCCGAGCCGGCACCCGCACGGCTGTGGACGCCGGACCGCTAGCCTCTAGAGGATTCCGGGAGGCATTGTGAAACAAAGGCGAGGACTATGAGCCCACTTGTTCCGATGGTCGTCGAGCAGACTTCGCGCGGCGAGCGCGCGTTCGACATCTACAGCCGGCTGCTCAACGAGCGGATCATCTTCCTCGGCACGCCGGTGGACGACCAGATCGCGAACCTGATCGTGGCGCAGCTCCTGCACCTCGAGTCGGAGGATCCCGAGAAGGACGTCTCGCTGTACATCAACTCGCCCGGCGGCTCCGTGTACGCGGGCCTCGCCATCTACGACACCATGCAGTTCATCAAGCCCGACGTGCAGACGATCTGCGTCGGGATCGCGATGTCGATGGGCGCGCTGCTGCTCGCGGGCGGCGCCGAGGGCAAGCGCATGGCGCTGCCCAACGCGAAGATCCTCATCCATCAGGTGTCCTCGAGCTTCCAGGGACAGGCGACGGACATCGAGATCCACGCGAAGGAGATCATCGACGTGCGCCGCAGGCTCGATGAGATCATCGCCAAGCACACGCACAAGGACCTCGAGCAGGTCCGCCAGGACACCGAGCGCGACTACTTCATGAGCTCGGAGGAGGCGAAGGAGTACGGGATCATTGATCGCGTGATCTCGGAGCACTAGCCTAGGGTTCGGACGGCGGGTGCCCCGGGGGGGAGAGCAAGGGATATGGCCAGACCCACAGATTCCAACGAGCAGCTCCTCTGCAGCTTCTGCGGGAAGTCGCAGCGCCAGGTCAAGAAGCTGATCGCGGGGCCGGGCGTCTACATCTGCGACGAGTGCATCGACCTCTGCAACGAGATCATCGACGAGGAGCTCTCGGCGCCGCCGGCGTTCGACATCGAGAGCCTGCCGAAGCCGCGCGAGATCTACGAGGTCCTCGACGAGTACGTCGTCGGGCAGGACCCCTCCAAGCGCACGCTCTCGGTGGCGGTCTACAACCACTACAAGCGCGTGCAGATGATGATGTCGGGCGACACCGACATCGAGCTGCAGAAGTCCAACATCCTGTTGCTCGGTCCCACCGGCTGCGGCAAGACGCTGCTCGCGCAGACGCTCGCGCGCATCCTCAACGTGCCCTTCGCGATCGCCGACGCCACCGCGCTGACCGAGGCGGGCTACGTGGGCGAGGACGTCGAGAACATCCTGCTGAAGCTCATCCAGGCGGCCGACTACGACGTCAAGAAGGCCGAGACGGGGATCATCTACATAGACGAGGTCGACAAGATCGCGCGCAAGGCCGACAACCCGTCGATCACGCGCGACGTCTCCGGCGAGGGCGTGCAGCAGGCGCTCCTGAAGATCCTCGAGGGCACGCAGGCCTCCGTGCCGCCCCAGGGCGGGCGCAAGCACCCGCACCAGGAGTTCCTGACGATCGACACGACCAACGTGCTGTTCATCTGCGGCGGCGCCTTCGCCAACCTCGACCGCGTGATCGAGAAGCGCATCGGGCACAAAGGCGTTGGGTTCGCGGCGGCGATCGAGGCGAAGGCCGATCGCGACACAGGCGCGCTGTTCGAGCACTGCCTGCCCGAGGATCTGATCGAGTACGGGCTGATCCCCGAGTTCATCGGGCGCCTGCCGGTGATGTCCGCGGTGCACCAGCTCACGCGCGATGACCTCGTCTCGATCCTGATCGAGCCCCGCAACGCGCTCGTCAAGCAGTTCCAGCGCTTCTTCGCCTTCGATGGGATCGAGCTGGTCTTCTCCGACGACTCGCTGACCGCGATCGCCGAGCGAGGCCTCGTGCGCGAAACCGGCGCGCGCGGGCTGCGCTCGATCATCGAGGAGATCCTGCTCGAGGTGCAGTTCGAGCTCCCCTCGCGCCGCGACGTGAAGAAGTGCGTGGTGACGAAGGAGACCGTCGAGAAGGGGCTCACGCCGACCCTCGTCACCGAAGCCGCGCCCGAAGAGGCGGAGGAATCCTCGCTGCGCGAGGAGTCGGCCTGAGCACGCAAGCGCCGCCGCGCCGGTCCTGAGGCCGGGCGGGCGCTAGGATCGCGGCTGTGGCCAGGAACCGCAAGAAGAGCTCTGCGCGCGAGGACGGCGGACGTTCGCGCCTGCGCGCTCTGCCGTGGGCCGCGCTGCTGAAGCTGGGCGTCACGTTCGGCGAACGCTGGCGCGCCCTCTCGCCGAAGGAGCGCACCCGCATCACCGACCTGCTGCGCTCCTCGCGTGGGCGCCTCGGGAACCTCACGGCCAAGGAGCGCGGGGAGCTGCGCAAGCTCGTGGGCAAGCTCGACCTCAAGGGCATCGGCAGGGAGCTCGTGCCGCTCGCGCGCGGGCGCCGCAAGCGCCGCTGATGGCCCCATGGCCCGCCGCGCCGGCGGCCTCACGCTGAACATGCCCGAGGACCTCGACCAGCTCTCGACGCAGGAGCTCCACGACCGCGCGATGCGCCGCGCGGAGCGCCATCTCGATGTCAGGTTCATGTGGTCGCTCCTCAAACAGATCCCCGCCGCCGAGACGCTGAGCGGCGACGCGGGCGAGGGCGAGTACGACAGCCAGTCGGCGATCGGGCTGATCTACGACGCGGTGCGCAGCGGCGACGGGGCGCTCGGGGAGGCGCTGCGCCCGCTGTTCGTCGACTACCTGCGCAGGCACCCCGACGCGTAGCGGAGCGCCCGTGACCGCGTCCGCCAGCGCGCATCCATCCGGCCAGGGCGGCGCCGAGGGCGCGCTGCGCGAGGAGCGGCGCGCGGAAGAGCTGTTGCGCTCGCTCGAGCTGTTCGGGATGCGCTTCGGCCTCGACCGGATGCGCCGCATGATGACCGTGCTCGGAGCGCCCCAGCGGCGCTTCGCGGCGCTCCACGTGCTCGGCACCAACGGCAAGTCCTCGACCACCCGCATGGCCGCCGCGATCCTCGAGCGCCACGGCGTTCGCACAGCGGCCTACACGTCTCCACACCTGGTCTCCTACCGCGAGCGCATCGAGCTGCGCGAGCAGCCGCTCGGGCGCGAGCGGTTCGCGGCCGCCGTCACGCGGGCATGGTGGGCGGCCGAGCGGGTCAACCGCACCCTGGGCGAGGGCGACCACGTGACGCAGTTCGAACTGCTCACCGCGGCCGCGTTCTGGCAGATGGCGCAGAGCGACGTGCAGGTCGCCGTGGTCGAGGCCGGGCTCGGGGGGCGCTATGACGCCACCAGCGTGATCGGCGCGCGCGTGATGGCGCTCACCAACGTCGCGCTCGAGCACACCCGCTGGCTCGGCCCCACGATCCGCGACGTCGCCGAGGAGAAGCTCGCCGCGCTCGGCCGCGGGGCGACGCTCGTGCTCGGCGCGGGACTCCACCCGGACGCGCTCGAGGTGGCCGAGCGGGTGGCGCGCGAGCGCGGCGCCGAGATCGTGCACGCCGCCGAGGATCCCGGCGTCGAGTCGCTGCGGGCGCGCGGGGCCTTCCAGCGGCGCAACTTCGCGCTCGCGCGCGCGGCCGCCGAGGCGCATCTCCGCGACGCGGGGATCGCCTTCGACGAGGACGCGGTGCGCGACGCGGCCGCGTCGGTGGAGGTGCGGGGCAGGCTGCAGGTGGTCTCGCGCGACCCACTCACGATCGTCGACGGCGCGCACAATCCCGACGCGGCGCAGGCGCTCGCCGCGACGCTGCCGGCGCTGCTCGGCGGGCGCCCGCTCGCGCTCGTGCTGGGCGTGCTCGAGGACAAGGACGCCGCGCGCATGCTCGCCGCGCTGCTGCCCCTCTGCGCCGAGGCGTGGTTCACCGCTCCGCCGAGCCGGCGCGCGCTCTCGCCCGCCGCGCTCGAGTCGCTCGCCCGCCAGCTCGGCCACACGGCAAGCGCGTGCGAGCCCGAGCCCGCCGTGGCGCTCTCGCGCGCGCAGCGCTGGGCGCGCGCCGTGGATGGCACAGGCGCCGTGGAGGGCGCAGGCGCGGGCGGCGGCGCGGTCCTCGCGACGGGGTCGGTGTACCTGGTCGGAGCGCTGCTCGAAGAGCTCGGAAAGGGCGCGGCGGCAAGTCGCGGCGCGGGCGGGGTGCAAGACAATGCGCGCCACGCGCAGGAGCGCGCGCGCCACGCGCACGGCGGCGCGCGGTGAACGGCGAGGGCCCGTCGGTGCTGGCGATGGTCGGCGTGGTCGCGCTGATGGTGGCGATCGTGATCCTCGTGTTCTTCGCCGCAGGTTACGGATTCGGCCGCCTGTTTCTCTAAACTCAGCCCGGCCCATGCCGACGCTTGCTTACTTCGGAATAGAAAGCAACGGCCTGAACGTGGCGGTCGACCTGGTGATCCTCTTCCTGGTCGTCCTGTACTTCGCGCTCGTCTACTGGACCTACTCGGACGCGCGCCGCAGGATCGCGGATCCGATGCTGATCGGATGCGCGGTGGTCGCATCGCTGTTCCCGTTCGTGGGCAGCGTCATCTACATGATCCTGCGCCCGCCCGAGTACCTCGACGACGTGCGCGAACGCGACCTGGAGCTGCAGGCCGCGGAGGCGCGCCTGGCGCAGCTCGACCAGCTGCTGTGCCCGCACTGCGACTACCACGTGGAGCGCGACTTCATCCGCTGCCCCAGCTGTCTGCGCAAGCTCAAGGAGCGCTGCGCGAGCTGCTCGCGGCCGCTCGAGCGCAGCTGGACGATCTGCCCCTACTGCGAGGCCGACGTGCCGGGGCTGTCGGCGCCGGCGCGCTCGCGCCGGCGCCGCTCCGCCGCGGTCGAGAGCGAGTTCGCGTCGGTGAGCGAGGAGCAGGAGACGCTGCCGGGCCCGCTCACGCCGGCCGGCGAGCAGCTGGTCGAGGACGTCGAGCCGGTGGCTGCCGCCGAGTCTCCGACACGCCCGCGCCGCGCCGGGCGCTCGACCACGCCGGGTGGACGCCCGCGCCCGAGTTCCTGACCGCGCCCGACCCGAGGGAGAGATGCCTGTGCAGCGAACGTTGATCCTCGTGAAGCCCGACGCGTTCGCGCGCGGGCTCACCGGCGAGATAATCGCCCGCTTCGAGCGCAAGGGGCTGCGGCTCGCTGCGCTCAGGCTCATGACCGTCACCCGCGACCTCGCGGAGCGCCACTACGCCGAGCACGCCGAGCGGCCCTTCTTCGGCGAGCTCGTCGAGTTCATCACCTCCGGGCCGCTCGTGGCGATGGTGCTCGAGGGCGCCGAGGCGATCCGCGCCGCGCGCCAGCTGATCGGCGCGACCAACCCGCTCGAGGCCGCGCCCGGCTCGATCCGCGGGGACTTCGCGATCGAGACCGGCGCCAACATGGTGCATGGCTCGGACTCGCCCGAGTCCGCCGCGCGAGAGATCGGGCTGTTCTTCGAGGACCTCTAGACGCGCCCCTCGAGGTGCGCCTCGTCCTCGCATCGGGCTCGCCGCAACGGCGCGAGATCCTCGAGCGGCTCGGCGTGTCGTTCGAGGTGCGCGTGCCGGAGGTGGCGGAGCTCGAGACCGGCGAGCCCGGCGCGGTCGCGCTCGAGAACGCGCGCCGCAAGTCCTGCGCGGTGCGCGCCGGCGAGGACGAGCTCGTGCTCGGGTGCGACACGCTCGTGGCGCTGGCGGGGGAGATCTACGGAAAGCCCGCACACGAGGCGCACGCGCGTCGCACGCTGGGCTCGCTGTCCGGCCAGACCCACGAAGTGCTGAGCGGCATCTCGCTGTGGGTCGGCGGCGAGGAGCGCGTCGCGCTCGCGCGCACGGAGGTGAGCTTCAGGGCGCTCTCGCGGGAGCTGATCGACTGGTACGTGGCCCGCGGCGAGTGGCGGGAGCGCTCCGGCGGGTACGCGATCCAGGGGGCCGGCTCGGCGCTCGTCGCCGGCGTGTCGGGCGACGTCCAGAATGTCGTGGGGCTGCCGGTCGCGACCCTGCTAGACGTGTTCCCGCAGCTGCTCGGCTGACGCGCGCGACTGCGGGTTTTCCCCTGCAAACACGCTGGCATGCCTTCTCGCTGGCCGACGGGCGTCCGCTAGACTGCGCCCCTGGCGTGCCCCGTTCGACGGCGCCGGCGGTGGAGCGTGCCGCCCGGCCGCGGCGAAGAGCCGGGCACGAGCGCGCTTCTCTCCCCATGGGCATGTTCAGCTATCTGACAGGGTTCGGCGGCCGCGACATGGCGGTTGACCTGGGCACCGCAAACACGCTCGTCTATGTGCGCGGGCGCGGAATCGTGCTCTCCGAGCCGAGCGTCGTGGCGATCGACTCGCGCTCCGGCGAGGTGCATGCCGTGGGCATCGAGGCCAAGCGCATGCTCGGTCGCACGCCCGGCACGATCCAGGCGATCAGGCCGCTCAAGGACGGCGTCATAGCGGACTTCGACGTGACCGAGCAGATGCTCAGGCACTTCATCCAGAAGGTGCACCAGAACCGCTTTGCGCACCCGCGCGTGGTCGTGTGCGTGCCCTCGGGCGTCACCGGCGTGGAGAAGCGCGCGGTGGAGGAGGCGTGCCTGTCGGCGGGGGCGCGCACCGCGTACCTGATCGAGGAGCCGATGGCCGCGGCGATCGGCGCGGGGCTGCCGGTGGGCGAGCCCACCGGCTCGATGGTGGTCGACATCGGCGGCGGGACCTCCGAGGTCGCGGTGATCTCGCTCGGCGGGATCGTCGTGTCGCAGTCGATCCGCGTCGGCGGCGACGAGATGGACGAGGCGATCATCAACTACGCCAAGAAGGAGTACAAGCTGCTGATCGGGCAGCAGACCGCCGAGGAGCTCAAGCTCGAGATCGGCTCCGCCTGCCCGATGCCCGAGGAGCTGCAGGCCGAGATCCGCGGCCGCGACATGGTCGCGGGGCTGCCCAAGACCGTGGTGCTCACCAGCGAGGAGATCCGCCAGGCGCTCGAGGAGCCGCTCAGCCAGATCATCGACGCGGTCAAGGAGACGCTCGACCGCACGCCACCCGAGCTCGCGTCGGACATCATGGACCGCGGCATCATGCTCGCCGGCGGAGGCTCGCTGCTGCAGGGGCTCGACGTGCGCCTGCGCGAGGAGACGCAGATGCCCGCGCACCTCGCCGAATCGCCGCTCACATGCGTCGCGGTGGGCTCCGGGCGCTCGCTCGAGGAGTTCGAGGCGATCCACCGCTCGAACCGCACCTCGCCGAACCGCCGGCGCAGGTGAGGCCTGTAACGACGCGACCGGGCCATGAGTACTCTGTCCTTGATCGCTCCGGAAGGTAGTCAAAGGTGCACGACAAGACGGCCCGGCGCCGCCGCGCGCTGCTGGCGCTGCTCATCGTCCTATCGCTGCTGCTGCTGACGGCGTACTTCGGCGAGGCGCCGGGTGGGCGCCTGCACGCGGTGCAGCGCGACTTCCTCACGGTCGTCTCGCCGATCCAGGATGGCGCCAACAAGGCGCTCAAGCCGGTGCGCGACCTGTTCGGCTGGGTTGGCGACACGGTCCACGCGAAAAGCCAGCGCAACCAGCTGCTCAAGCAGGTCGACAAACTGCGCGCCGAACTCGTCGCGGCGCAGGCCGAAAAACGGATCGAGCACCAGCTCGTCTCGCTCTACCACCTGGAACAGCTGGGCCTCTCGAGCTACCACCCGGTGATCGCCACCGTCGTGGGCAAGTCGCCGAACATCTGGTACTCCACGGTGCTGATCAACGAGGGCTCGGCCGCGGGCGTGCACGTCAACGACCCGGTGGTGAACGGGGAAGGGCTCGTGGGCAAGGTCGCCCAGGTGGCCTCCGACGGCGCCCAGGTGGACCTGATCACCGACAGCTCGATGGGCGTCTCGGCGCGCATCGGCACGAGCCAGGCGACGGGCATCGTGCAGCCCAAGGTCGGCGAACCGAACGACCTGCTGCTGCAGTACCTGCCCACCAACACGCCCGCCAACCCCGGCGAATACGTGGTCACCTCGGGCACCGTGTCGGGCGCCGACGACTCGCTGTACCCGCCGGGCATCGTGATCGGGCAGGTGACCTCGATCGACGAAGAAAGCGCGTATCGCTCGGTCAACGTGCACCCGATCGCGAACCTGCACAACCTCGACATCGTGCAGGTGCTCACGACCGGCAGGGGCACGCGCGCGAGCAACATCCAGAGCCTCGCCGCGAGCCTGCCGCCGGGCCAGGCCGCCCCGAGCGGCGGCGAAGCGTTCGCGTCGACCGAAGCGGGCGGCGGATGAGGCGCGCCGCGATCACCCCCACGCTGCTCGCGCGGGTCGCCGTCTTCTCCGTGTTCATCGTGTTCTTCCAGATCGGGGTCGTCTCGGAGGTGCCGGTGTTCGGCGTGAACGTGGACCTCTCGCCGCTGCTCGTGGCCTTCGCCGGGCTGCTCTGCGGATCGATGGCGGGCGCGCTCACCGGCTTCGCCGTGGGGCTGCTCGTGGACCTCGCCCTCGTGCAGACGCTCGGCGTCAACTCGCTGATATTCACGCTGATCGGATTCTGGGCGGGGCGGCTGCGCGAGCTGCGCGACCCGCAGGCGCCGCTCACGCCGCTGCTCGTCGGCGCGGGAGCATCCGCCGCGGGCCTGATCGGCTACTCGCTGGTCGAGTTCATGCTCGGGGTGGACGCGCCGGTCAGCCTCGACCTGGTGCGCGAGATCGTGCTCGGCGTGCTCGTCAACTCGATCGTCGCGGTGCCGATGTGGATCGTCACGCGGCGCGCGCTCGAAGGCGCGCTGCCCGAGGATCCGCGCCGCCGCCGGCGCCGGCGCCGCGCCTACACGACCGGCGGGCTCAGCCCGCTCTCGCGCCCATGAGCACACCGCTCGAGCGCGCGCGGCCGCGCCACCCGAGCATCCCGCCCGTCTCGCCCCAGATCGCCGCTCGCGTGGCGATCATCGGCGGCATCGCGATGGTGATGTTCGGCGTGATCTTCTTCCGCCTGTGGTACCTGCAGGTGCTCTCCGGCGAACAGTACGTGCAGCAGGCCGACGCCAACCAGCGGCGCAACCTCCCGATCCCCGCGCCCCGCGGCGAGATCCTCGACCGCACGGGCAAGGTGATCGTGTCGAGCACCACCAGCAACGCGGTGCAGATCGTGCCCTCGGCGCTGCCGCCCGAAGGCGCGCCTCGCCGCGCCCTGTACCGGCGGCTCGGCGTCCTGCTGCACATGAGCTCCCACGAAATCGACGAACTCGTCGAACGGGGCCGCAGCGCGCTTCGCTACGCGCCCGTGACGATCAAGGTCGACGCGGGGCCGGGCCCGGAGACCGTGCTCGCCGAGCGCCAGAGCGAATACCCGGGCGTCGTGCAGGAGCCCATCTCGCTGCGCTCCTACCCCTACGGCGACATGGCCGCGCAGGTGCTCGGGCACGTCGACGAGATCAACAAGGAAGAGCTCAAGATGCGCGCCTTCGCGGGCGTCTCCCAGGGCACGATCGTCGGCCAGGAAGGGCTCGAGTTCCGCTACGACCACTACCTGCGCGGCCAGTCGGGCGTTGAGCACGTCGAGGTCAACGCCGAAGGCTACCCGGTGCCGACCCGCATACCGCCGAAGCCGCCGGTGGCGGGACACAGCCTCAAGCTGACGCTCGACCTGCCGCTGCAGAAGGAGAGCGAAAAAGCGCTGCTGCAGGGCATCGAGGACGCGCGCTCGGGAAGCAAACCGGCGCCGGCGGCCGCCTTCGTGGCGATGGATCCGCGCAACGGCGAAGTCCTCTCGATCGGCTCCTACCCGAGCTTCGACCCGAACAAGTTCGCCAAACAGCTGAGCCAGCACGAATACGACGCGCTGCTCGGCAACGGACGCCTCACCGACCGCGCGGTGAATGGCGCCTACCCCACCGGCTCGACGTTCAAGCCGATCACCGCGATGGCCGCGCTCGAACACGGCGTGATCTCCTCCGGCGAAGCCCTCGGCGGGGGCCAGTGCATCTACGTCTCCACGCAGGAATTCTGCAACGCCGGGCACACCGACTACGGCCCGCTGGCGCTCGTGCAGGCGCTCAAGGTGTCCTCCGACACATACTTCTTCGAAGTCGGAGAGCGCGCGTTCACCCACGGCAACGTGATCCAGGAAGAGGCCGAAAGGCTCGGCATCGGGCGCCCGACGGGCATCGACCTCCCCACCGAGGCCGAAGGCACGGTGCCCGGCGCGGCGTGGCGGGTCAAGGTGAACGACGAGCAGCGCAAGTGCGAACGCAAGCCGCCGCGCTCCGGCTGCCACATCGTCGAGGAAGTGCGCCCGTGGAGCGTGGGCGACAACATGCACTTCGCGGTCGGCCAGGGCGAACTGCTGACCGACCCGCTGCAGATGGCGGTCGCCTACTCGACGCTCGCGAACGCGTTCACGCACGGCGGCGAAGGCAAGGTGGTCACGCCGCACCTCGGCATGCAGATCGACGAAACCGCCACCGGCGGGGTCGTGCAGGCGCTCAGCTTCCCCACCCGCCACGTGCACCTCGACTACGAAGACCTCAGCCTGGTGATGGAAGGTATCCACAAAGCCGCGAGCGAAAACGGCGGCACCTCCGCGGACGTGTGGACCGGCTGGAACCAGGCGCAGGACCCCGTGTACGGGAAGACCGGGACCGCGCAGCACTTCGAAAAGGAAGACCAGTCCTGGTACATGTGCTACATCGGCAACGCCACGCGCCCGATCGTGATCGCGGTGACGGTGGAGGAAGGCGGGTTCGGCGCGGAAACCGCCGCGCCGATCGCGCGGCTGATCGCGTCCAAGTACTACGGCGCGCCGCTGAAGTTCGTGGCCGGGAGCTCGAAGACGCTATGAGCGTGCGCTGAGATGTCCGCCTCCGCGATCAAAGCCCCCGAAGAAGCGGACGCGCCCGTCGCGCCGCGCGCGCTGCGGCTGCCGCTCGACCCGCTGCTGACGCTCTCGGTGCTCGGGCTCGCGGCGTGCTCGGCGGTGACGCTCAAAGGGGCGACGAAGAAGGCGGTGCCCGGCCGGCCGCTGTACTACGTGGACCGCCAGATCGTCTACCTCGGCGTGGGGCTGCTCTTCATGCTGGTGCTCTCGCGCATCGACTACGCGCACCTGCGCAAGGCGAAGAACTGGATCTACGGCGCGCTGATGCTGAGCATCCTGGCGGTGCTCGGCGCGGGCTCCTCGGTCAACGGCGCCTCGCGGTCGATCAACTTCCCGCTGTTCTCCTTCCAGGGCTCCGAGCTCGGCAAGGTGCTGCTGATCCTCGCGCTCGCTGCGTTCGTGGCCGAGCGCTCGCGGCGGCTGCGCGAGCGCGATACCACGGTGCGGGTGATGATCGCCGCGCTGATTCCCGCGATCTTCGTGATCGCCCAGCCGGACCTCGGCTCGGGGCTCGTGTACATGGTGGTCGCGTTCACGCTGCTGTTCGTGGCGGGAACCTCGTGGCGGCACCTGAGCGCGCTGCTCGCGCTCGTGGCGGTGTCGGTCACGTTCGTGCTCGTGGCGGCGCCGGCGGCGGGCGTGCACGTGCTCAAGCCCTACCAGGTGGCGCGCCTGACCGCCTTCCTGCACCCGACGTCGAACTCGCAGACCGAAGGCTGGCAGCAGCAGGAGTCGAAGATCGCGATCGGCGCGGGGCAGAAGACCGGGCGCGGCGCGCAGGCGAGTCTCGTGCCGGACGGCTACGTGCCCGAGGGAGACACCGACTTCATCTTCGCGGCGCTCGGAGAACGCTACGGCTTCGTGGGCGCGGGCCTCGTGCTGGCGCTGTACGCGCTGCTGCTCTCGCGAACGCTTCGCATACTCGTGATGTCCAAGGATTCTGTTCGGAACCCTGATCGCCGCCGGGGTAGCGGCTATGCTGATGTTCCAGGTCTTCGTCAACGTGGGAATGACCATCGGGATCATGCCGATCACGGGAGTCACGCTTCCGCTGATGAGCTACGGCGGATCGTCGGTCATAGCGACCCTCTTGGCGGTGGGCCTATTGCAATCGATTTACGTCCAGGCGCGGGCTTCAGCTGCTCTGAAGGATCGCGTCGTGCGCTACTAGAACACATTGTTCGCCGAGCACGCCCCCGAACAGCCCAGCCCTCCGCACGTCTGGAGCGCCGGCGCGCCGCATGCGCGCCGCCGGGTGCTCCGCGCGGGGGCTGAGGCCCAGGACGGCGCCGCCATGGCGCGCGCAGGCGGCGTTCGCAGGAACGCTGCAGGCCGCGACACGCGCTGGTGCCTGCGGGAGGCGCGCTCGCCAATCCCGGTGCAGCCGGCCACACGCCCGGCTCACCCTCATACCGAAAGACCCGATCAAATTGAAAAAGCAAGTGCTTGTCAGCGTCGACCGCGCGGAGACGCGCGTCGCGCTGCTGGAGGCTGCGGGCGCGCCCACGGCGGCCAAAACCTCGAAATCGCGCTCCTCGCGCAAACGCGCGGGAGCGGGCAAAGACGGCTACCGCATAGCTGAGCTGTACATCGAGCGCCGCGGCGGGCGCTCGATCGTGGGAAACATCTACAAGGGCAAGGTCGACAACGTCCTGCCCGGGCTCGAGGCGGCGTTCGTGGACATAGGCCTCGAGAAGAACGGCTTCCTGCACGTCGATGAGATCGTGCTGCCGGGCGTGCAGACCGTGAAGCGCGGCCGCGGCGCCGGCGCCCGCAAGATCACCGACCTGCTCTCGCCGGGCCAGGAAATCGTCGTGCAGGTCGTCAAGGACCCGCTCAAGACGAAGGGCGCGCGCCTCTCGATGGAGCTGACGATCGCCGGGCGCTACATGGTGTACGCGCCGACCGGCGAGGGCATCGGCGTCTCGCGCCGGCTGGAGGACCGGGAGCGCGAGCGGTTGCGCAGGCAGACGGCCAAAATGACGCTCGACGGCGGCGGCGTGATCATCCGCACCGCGGCCCACGGCGCCAAGCGCGAGGACTTCGAACGGGAGCTCAAATACCTGCACAAGCTGCACGAGGTGCTCGACAAACGCGTGCAGAGCACGACCGCGCCGGACCTCGTCTTCCAGGAGGCCGACCTCTCGGTGCGCGTGGTGCGCGACATCTTCTCGGCCCACTTCGAGCGCGCGATCGTGGACGACGAGCAGCAGCACCACAGGCTCATCTCGTTCTTCACGCGCACCGCGCCGGAGCTGGTGGAGCGCGTCGAGCTGTGGCAGGACGAGCAGCCGCTGTTCGAGGCCTACGGCGTGGACAAGGCGATCGAGGGCGTGCTCTCGCGGCGGGTGGACCTGCCGAGCGGCGGCTACCTGATCATCGACTACGCCGAGGCGCTGACGGTGATCGACGTGAACTCCGGCAGCTTCATCGGCCGCGGCAAGGGCGCGGGGCTCGAGGACACGATCACCAAGACCAACCTCGAGGCGGCCGAGGAGGTCGTCAATCAGCTGCGCCTGCGCGACATCGGCGGGATCATCGTGATCGACTTCATCGACATGGCCCGCGCGCGCAACCGCGACGCGGTCATGAAGACGCTGCGCAAGACACTCGACGAGGACCGGACGAAGACGTTCACAGCGGAGATCTCCAAGCTCGGGCTGGTCGAGATGACGCGCCAGAACGTGACCGAGGGAGTGCGCGAGATCATGAGCCGCCCGTGCCCCACGTGCGAGGGCGAGGGTGTGATCCGCTCCGAGGAGACGATCGCGATCGAGTTCGAACGAAAGCTCCGCGACGTCGTCTCCGAGCACCCCGACGCGGAGGCGTTCCTCGTGCAGATCAACCCGCGCGTGACCGCCCAGTTCACGGGTCACGACTCGCGCGTGCTGCACGCGCTCGAGGAGGAAACGGGCCGCTCGTTCCTGTTCGAGGGCTCCGAAGGGCTCATGCTCGACCACTTCGCGGTGACCTTCATGGGGACCCGGGCCGAGGTAGAGGAGCGCGCGCTGCCGTTCAGGCAGGGCGACGAGGTGCTCGTCGAGATCGTGGAGCCGCACATGTACAGCGACGACGACGCGGTGGCGAAAATCGACGGCTACATAATCTCGATCGCGGGCGCCGCGGCGCACGTCGGAGAGAAGCGCATGGTGCGCATCGACCAGGTCGGCCGCGCGGCCGCGAGCGCACTGCTGCTCGACGAGTCGGGCGAGGTCGTGGAGCCCGCGCCGCGACCCGCGGGCGCGAGGCGCGGGCGCGGAGGCTCGAGCGAGGGGTCCGGCGGCCGCGCGGGCGAACGCTCGCGCAGGCGCTCGCGCGCCAGGCGCGCGCCCGCTGACAGCGAGGACGCGGAGGCGAGGCGCGAAGCGGGCCTGTCGGACACGCCGACGGCGATCGACTCCGAGCCCGAGGAGGAGCTCGCGGCGTCCGCCGAGGACATCGCCGAGCCGCTGCTCGCAGAAGAGGTCGCGGACGAGGGCGAGGCCGAGGAGAATGACCTACAATCAAAGCGTCGGCGTCGCGGCCGCAGAGGCGGGCGACGCCGTTCGGCTGCTAAGGCAAAGGCGGCCGGCGAGTAGCGGGCCCGCGCGAGCGGGCGCCGGCCAACCAGATCCCCGGACACACGCACATGTACGCAATCGTGAAGAGCGGCGGCAAGCAGTACCGCGTCGAGCGCGGGCAGAGCCTGCTGGTCGAGCGGCTCGCGGTGGAGGAGGGCGCGGATGTGACGCTCGAGCCCCTGCTGTACCGCTCGGATGATGCCGTCTTCGACAAGGAGGGCCTCGCCCGGGTACAGGTCACCGCGAAGGTGGTCGCGCACGTGCGCGGCGAGAAGCTTCGCGTGTTCAAGTTCAAGCCCAAGCGCGGCTACAAACGCCGCACCGGCCACCGCCAGGAGCTCAGCCGGATCGAGGTGACGGACATCAGCGCGGGCAAGCCGAAAGCCAAAGCGCCCGCCAAAGCCGCGCGCGCGAAAGAGGACGCGCAGGAGCCGCAGGCGACAGCCGCGAAAGCGCCGCGCGCGAAAGCGCCCGCGGGCGCGGCCGAGGCGGCGCCGGCGAAAGCGCCGCGCGCGAAAGCGCCGGCCGAGGAGAAACCTGCCCGCGCGAAAGCGTCCGGCGAGAAACCGGCGAGCGCGAAAGCCGCCAAAGACTCGAAACCCGCCGCCGCCAAACCGCGCCCGGCGCGCAAGGAGAAAGAGGACGATGGCTCATAAGAAGGGGCTCGGATCGAGCCGCAACGGCCGCGACTCGAACGCCCAGCGCCTCGGCGTGAAGACGTTCGCGGGGCAGGCCGTGAGCGGCGGCGAGATCATCGTGCGCCAGCGCGGCACGCGCTTCAAGCCGGGCCCGGGCGTGGGCATCGGCAAGGACGACACGCTGTACGCGCGCGCCGCGGGCGTCGTGCAGTTCACCGCGGGCCGGCGCGGCCGCGTGGTGAGCGTGCTGCCCGCCGGCGAGCAGGCCTGAGCACCGCGCGCGGGCCCTCTCGCGCGCGGTCAGCCCTGCTGCGCGACTGGGCGCACGAGGATCTCGTTGACATCCACATGCGGCGGCTGCGAGAGGGCGAACATGACGGCCCGCGCGATGTCCTCGTCCTGAAGCGCGTCGGTGGGTCGCTCGTCGAAGAACGGCGTGTCCGTCATCCCGGGCTCGATGAGCGTGACGCGCACGCCGCTCCCGTGCAGATCCTGGCGCGCCGCCTCGCCCATCGCGGTGACGGCGTGCTTGGTGACGGAGTAGAACGAGCCGGGCAGCACGCGCCGCCCGGCCACGCTCGAGGTGAGCAGCAGATGGCCGCGCGACTCGCGCAGCGCCGGAACCGTCGCGCGGATCGTGAGCGCGGCGCCGTACACGTTGGTGAGCACCATCTCGCGCCAGTGCTCGGGGGTGTCGCTGAGGAACCCGCGCGGGCCTCCGAAGCCCGCGTTGGCGAACGCCGCGTCGATGCGCCCGTAGGCGGCGAGCGCAGCCTCGACCATCCCCTGCTGCTGCTCCCACACGGTCACGTCGCAGCGCACCGAGAGCGCGCGCTCCGGGCCGCCGAGCTCCGCGGCGAGCGCCGCGAGCCGCTCGCTCGAGCGGGCCGCGAGCACCAGCCGCCAGCCCGCATCGGCCGCCAGGCGCGCGCTCGCGGCGCCGATCCCCGACGAGGCGCCGGTGATGAGCAGGACTGGTTGGGGCGTGCTGGGCGCGTTCATCGGCGGCTCCTCGGGGCAGGTGGTGCGTGCGTACGCGGGCATATAGCAGCCGCGCGGCGGCCTGCCCGCGCGGGGCGCTGTCAGGATTGACGGATGCTTGCTGACAAGGCGAGGATCCACGTGCAGGCCGGAGCGGGCGGCGACGGCTGCGTGAGCTTCCGCCGCGAAGCGCACGTCCCCCGCGGCGGGCCCGACGGCGGCGACGGCGGGCATGGCGGCGCTGTGCTGGTGGTGTGCGACGACTCGATGCGCGACCTGCAGAGCTTTCGCAGGCGCGCCACCTACCGCGCGGGCAGGGGAGGCCACGGCGAGGGCGCGCTGCGCCACGGAGCGGACGGGCGCACGCTCGAGATCCGGGTGCCGCCGGGCACCCAGATCGAGGGCGAGGAGACCGGCGACGGCGGGGATCTCGCGGGGCGCCGCTGGGAGCTGCTCGCGGCGGGCCAGACCGCCACGCTCGCGCGCGGCGGCGCGGGCGGGCGCGGGAACAAGCGTTTTGCCACGGCCACGCGCCAGGCGCCGCGCTTCGCCGAGCGCGGCCTCCCGGGCGAGCAGGGCTGGCTCGGGCTCGCGCTGAAGCTGCTCGCGGACGTGGGGCTCGTGGGCCTTCCGAACGCGGGCAAGTCCTCGCTGCTGGCGCGGCTCACACGCGCGGCGCCGAAGGTGGCGAGCTACCCGTTCACGACGCTCTCGCCGGTGCTGGGAGTGCTCGAAGGCGAGGACCGCCAGCTGGTGCTGGCGGACATTCCGGGCCTGATCGAAGGCGCGAGCGAGGGCGCGGGCCTCGGCCACGACTTCCTCGCGCACGTCGAGCGCACGCGCCTGCTCGTGCACGTGCTCGAGTGCGCGCCGGAGCTCTCGGGCGCGGGCCACGACCCGGACCCGGCGGTGAATTACGCGACGATCGAGCGCGAGCTCGCCGCGCACGACCCGCGGCTCGCGTCGCTTCCGCGTGTGCTCGCGCTCTCCAAGTGCGACCTGCTCGCGCCCGAGCGGGTCGCCGGGCTCGTCGCGCGCTGGCGCGAGACGCTCGGAGACGAGGTTGCGGTGATCGCGACGTCGAGCGCCACCGGTCTGGGCGTGGCCGAGCTGGGCGCGGAGCTGCTGCGCGCGGTGCCGGCGCTCGAACGCGCGGAGGCCGACGGCGGTGCGCGCGCGCCGAGCGCCGGCGCCGAGGGCGAGCTCGCCGAGCACATGGTCTTCCGCCCCGGCGCGGCGTCCGGCTTCACGGTCGAGCGCGTGGGCCCGGCGTCGTTCGCGGTGCGCGGGCGGGGCATCGAGCGGCTGCTGGAGCGCTTCGACGTTAACAATGCGGACGCGATGAGCTACGTGGAGGGACGGCTGCGGGGGATCGGCGTGCTGCGCGCGCTCGAGCGCCAGGGCTTCCGGCCGGGCGATGAGATCGAGATCGCCGGCGTGACCTTCGAGCTGGACCCAAGCTGAGCGCGGATATGAGACGGGTGGTGGTGAAGCTTGGCTCGAGCGTCGTCGCGGACGGCGACGGCGCGGTGCGCACGGACGTGCTCTCGCGGGTGTGCGACGAGCTCGTGCAGCTGCACGCCTCGGGCGCGGAGGCGATCGTGGTGACGAGCGGCGCGATCGCGCGCGGCATGCGCGTGATGGGGCTGCCGCAGCGGCCCACGTCGATCGGCGCGCTGCAGGCGGCGAGCGCGGTGGGGCAGGGCAAGCTGTATCGCGTGTACGACGAGCTGCTGCGCGAGCGGGGCGTGACGAGCGCGCAGGTGCTGCTCACGTTCTTCGACATGAGCGCCCGCACGCACTACCTGAATGCGCGCCAGACGCTCACGACGCTGCTCGAGTGGCGGGTGCTGCCGGTGATCAACGAGAACGACACGACCGCGACCGACGAGATCTCCTTCGGCGACAACGACTTCCTCGCCGCCCAGGTGGCGGTGCTGGTGGCGGCCGACGAGCTGGTCCTGCTGACGGACACGGACGGGCTGTTCACCGCCGACCCGCGCCTGCACCCCGACGCGCGCATCGTGGGCGAGGTGAGCGACTTCGCGGTGCTCGACGAGCTGGCGATCGGGCACACCACCTCGCCGCTGGGCTCCGGCGGCATGCGCTCGAAGGTGGTGGCCGCGGAGATGGCGACCGCGGCGGGCATAGCCACGGTGATCTGCAACGGCCTGCGCGAGGGCGCGCTCGCGGCGGTTCTCGCGGGCGAGCACGAGGGCACGCGCTTCCCTGCGCGCGAGGCGCGCTACAGCTCGTTCAAGCTGTGGCTGAAGTACGCCAAGCCGGCGCGCGGCACGCTGCTGATCGACGCGGGCGCCGAGCGTGCGCTGCGCGAGGGCAGCGCGAGCCTGCTGCCGGTGGGGATCGTGGAGGTGCGCGGCGAGTTCGACGCGGGCGACGCGGTCGAGATCGCGCAGTCGGCGGAGCAGGGCAGGACGCTCGCGAAGGGCATCTGCAACTACTCCGCCGAGGAGCTGCGGCGTGTGATCGGGCTGAAGTCCTCGTCGGTCCGCGAGATCCTGCCCCGCGCGACCGAGGAGGCGGTGCACCGCGACTACCTCGTGGTGGACTGATCGGTCGTACCCTATGGCCATGGCCACGGTCGCATCACCGGTCGCCGAGATCTGCGCGTCCGCGCGCCGCGCGTCGCGCACGCTCGCGCGAACCGACACTGCGGTGAAGAATGCCGCGCTGCTGCGCATCGCCGACTCGCTGCAGGAGCGCTGCGAGGAGATCCTCGAGGCGAACGAGCGCGACATGCTGGCGGGCGCCGACGCGGGCCTCGGCGCGGCGCTGCTCGACAGGCTGCGGCTCGACGAGCAGCGCGTGTCGGCGATCGCCGCGGCGGTGCGCCAGATCGTGGCGCTGCCGGACCCGGTGGGGGAGGTGATCGACGGCGGGCGGCTGGCGAACGGGCTCGAGCTGCGCAGGGTGCGGGTGCCCCTCGGCGTGGTCGCGGTGGTGTACGAGGCGCGCCCCAACGTGACGATCGACGCGGCTGCGCTGTGCCTGAAGTCGGGCAACGCGATCGTTCTGCGCGGCTCCTCCTCCGCGGCGCATTCCAACGCGGCGCTCGCGGCGATCGCGGCGCAGGCGGCGGTGGAAGGCGGCCTGCCGGAGGGCTGCGTGGGCATCGTGGCGGGCGGCGGGCGCGAGGAGCTCGCGCAGCTGGCGAGGCAGGGCGAGAGCGTCGACCTGATCATCCCGCGCGGCGGCGAGAGCCTGAAGGAGGCGCTGCAGGCGGTGGCGACGGTGCCTGTGATCTACGCGGCGTCGGGCAACTGCCACGTGTACGTGGACGCGGGCGCCGACCTCGAGATGGCGCAGGCGATCGTGCTCAACGCGAAGACGCAGCGCCCGGGCGTGTGCAACGCGGCGGAGACGCTGCTGGTGCACGCGGCGGCGGCCGGCGAGTTCATCCCGCGGGTGCTCGGCGCGCTCGGCGCGGCGGGCGTGCTGGTGCGCGGCGACGAGCGCACGCTGGAGCTCGCGGCGGCGGCGCACGCGGGCGCGGCGCGCCCCGGCGAGGAGCCGGCGCTCGAGCCGGCCGGCGAGGAGGACTGGGGCACCGAGTACCTCGCTCCGGTGCTGGCGGTGGGCGTGGTCGACTCGCTGGAGCAGGCGATCGAGCACATCGCGCGCTACGGCAGTGGGCACTCGGAGGCGATCGTCACGCGCGACACCTCGTCCGCGCGCGCCTTCCAGCTCGGCGTGGACGCGGCGTGCGTGTACGTGAACGCCTCGACCCGCTTCACCGACGGCGGCGAGTTCGGGATGGGCGCGGAGATCGGCAACTCGACGCAGAAGCTCCACGCGCGCGGGCCGATCGGGCTGCGCGAGCTGTGCACGTTCAAGTACCTCGTGGAAGGCGACGGGCACGTCCGCACGTGAGGTTCAGCGCGCGGCCGCGGCGCGCTCACGGCTCGGCATCCTCGGCGGCACCTTCAATCCGCCCCACCTCGGCCACCTCGCGCTCGCGCGCGACGCGCTCGACGAGCTCGGGCTCGGGCGGGTGGTGCTGATGCCCGCGCACACACCGCCGCACAAGGCCGACCGCGACGATCCCGGCGCCGAGCACCGGCTGCGCATGTGCGAGGCGCTCGCGGATGGCGCCGCGGGCGTGCAGGCGTGCGCGCTCGAGGTGGAGCGGGGAGGCCCGTCGTACACGGTGGATACCCTTGAAGCCGTACATGGCAGCCATCCGGACGCTGAGCTGACCTTCATCGTGGGAGCCGATACCGCAGGCACGCTGGACGCGTGGCGGGAGCCGCGCCGGGTACTCGAGCTGGCGAGCCTCGCGGTGGCAGCGCGCGAGGGCTCCCCGCGCGCGCAGGTGCTCGAGGCGGTGGCGCGCGCGCGCGACGGGGCGGCGGGGCCCCCCGGCGCCGGCGACACGGGCGCGGGCGCCGTGAGCTTCCTCAACATGCCGACGATGGCGATCTCATCGTCGCTGGTTCGCGAGCGCGCGGCGAAGGGCGAGCAGGTGGACGACCTCGTGGGGCCGGCGGTCGCGGCGTACATCCGCGAGCACGGCCTCTACCGGGAGGGCGCGCGATGAGCTCGGCGGAGCTCGTCTCGGAGATCGCGCGCCTCGCGGCGGACAAGAAGGCGATTGACCTGGTCGAGCTCGACCTGCGCGACGTGCTCGGCTACACCGATTACTTCGTGATCTGCTCGGGCAACACCGGAAGGCAGGCGAAAGCGATCCACGACGGCATCGTCGAGGGGCTCAAGCGCGAGCACGGCAAGCTCCCGCGGCGCGTGGAGGGCTCGGCGGACACGGGCTGGATCCTGATGGACTACCTCGACGTGGTGGTGCACATATTCACCCCGGAGACGCGCGACTTCTACAGGCTCGAGCAGCTGTGGGGGGAGGCGCCGGCGAAGGCGGCCAGCCCGGGTTGACGCTCAGCGGGGGGAGGGGGCGCACGGCGGCGAGCGTCGTGCTGGCGGTGCTGGGCGCGGTGGCGCTGGCGGCGGGCGGCGCATGCCTGTACGTGCGCGAGGAGCTGCTCAACTCGAACAAGTTCGCACAGCGCACCGAGGCGGCGCTGACGAGCGCGCCTGTGAAGCGGGTGGTGGCGCGCGAGATCGTGGTGCAGGTGATCGACGAGGCCTCGCCGGACCTGCTGGCGGCGCGCCCGGTGCTCGACACGGTCACCGAAGCGGTGGTGGGCACTCCGCAGTTCCGCTCGCTTATCCGCACGGCGGCGCTGAACGCGCACCGCCTGCTCTTCGACCGCGGCGGAAACGTGGCGCTCAGCGTGGCGGACGCGGGCACGGTGGTGATCTCGGCGCTGCGCACGCTCGCGCCGGACGTGGCGAGCCGGATCCCGCCCGACGTGGACGCGACGCTGCTTGACCTGCGCAGGCGCAGCTTCGCTGTGCGCACGCTGCGCGTCGCCGACAAAGTGCGAACGCTCGGCATCGTGCTGCCGCTGCTCGCGCTCGCTCTGCTGGCGGGCGCGGTGGCGCTGGCGCCGCGCCGGCGCCTCGCGGTGACGCGCTGCGCGACCGCGATCGCGGTGGCGGGAATCGCGGTGTTCGCGGACCTGGAGCTGCTGCGCCACGCGACGATCGTGAACCTGTTCGGCGCGGAAGAGCTCACGAACGCGGACGTGCGCGCGGCGGCGGGCGCGCTGTGGAACGCGTACCTCGAAGACCTCTCCGGCTGGGCGTTCGGCGTGGCGGTGGCGGGCGCGATCGTCGCGGCGGCGTCTGCGGGGGTGCTGCGCCCGTACGCGGGCGCGGAGCGGATCGCCCGCCTGCGCGCGCGCTCGTGGCGGCCGCGCACGCGCGCGGGCAGGCTCGCGGCGGGAGCGGGCGCGCTGCTCGCTGGAGCGGCGCTGCTCGGCTCGCCGACGCTCGCGGTGGACGTGCTCGCGGTGGCGGGCGGCGCGCTGCTGCTCTACTGGGGCGCGGGCGAGGTGCTGAGCGCGGCCGGCGCGGGCGATGAGCCGGAGCGCTTCTCGGCCGCGCGCAGCCGCGTCGGCCTCGCGCTCACGGGCACGAGCCTCGGAGTCCTGATCGGCGGCGTCGCGATAGCGCTCGCCGCCGGCGGACCCTCGCATTCGAGGGCACCGGGCGTGGCGGGGCGGACGACTTGCAACGGCTACGCGCCGCTGTGCGGCCGGCGCGTCAACGAAGTGGTGTTCGCGGGGACGCACAACTCGATGTCGGCGGCGGACTCGCCCGGCTGGCTGATCGCGAACCAGGCGCGCGAAATCGCGCAGCAGCTGAACGCCGGCATCAGGGCGTTCAAGATCTCCACGCACTACGGGGTGGGCAGCTCGCCCGGGCACATCCGTACCGACATCGCCGCGGAGGGCGACCGCGTGAACCGCGTCTCGGAAAAGCTCAGCCCGGAAGGCCGTGCGGCGCTCGAGCGCCTGAGCGCGTCGGCGGGCTTCGGTCCGGCGAAGGGCAAGCGCGCGGTGTGGCTGTGCCACACGCTGTGCGAGATCGGGGCGACGAGCATGAGCAGCTTCCTCGCCACGGTGCGGAGCTTCCTCGAGAAGAACCCCGGCCAGGTGCTGATCTTCTTCGACGAGGACTACGTCTCGGAAGCGTCGCTGGAAGCGGAATTCAAGCGCGCGCGCCTGTTCGACCGGCTCGCGGAGCTGACGCCGGGGCAGCCGCTGCCGACGCTCGGCGAGCTGATCGCCTCGCGCCGCAACATCCTGGTGTTCGCGCAGGAGCCGGTCCGAGGCCACTACCCGTGGGACATGTACGCGTTCGGCCCGTGGATCCAGGACACGCCGCTGGGCGCGGTGAAGCCCGGCCAGTTCACCTGCAAGCCGTACCGCGGAAGCCCGCAGAGCCCGCTGCTGATGATGAACGACTGGGCCGACGTGTTCCCGCCGCGGCGCAGCCCCAACCTGCCGCTGATCAAGCGCGACTTCATCCTCGGGCGCGCGCGCCGGTGCGAGAGCGAACGCGGACATCTGCCGAACCTGATCCTCACCGACTTCTACGACAGCGGCGACGTTGTCGGCGCTGCGCGCGAACTCAACGGGCTCGGCAGCGAGCCGCCCGCGCCGATCGTGCCGGTGGCGCGCGGCGGATGACGGCACGCGCCGCGCGAGCGCGCCGCGCGGGCGCCGCCGGGGTGCACGCCGGCCCCGGCGCGCGCAGCGGCCGGCGCGCGACACTTGTCAACATGGGCGCGTGAGCGGGACCGCGCAGAGCCACCTCCCACGCCTCACCGCTGTGCTGCGCGAGGGCGAGCGCGTGACGCCGCTCGAGCTGTTCTTCGACCTCGTGTTCGTGATCGCGCTCACGCAGTGCACGTCGCTGATGTACCACCTGTCCACGTGGGAAGGCCTGCTCAAGGGGCTGCTGGTGCTCGGCATCCTGTGGTGGTCGTGGGGCGGCTACGCGTGGCTCACGAGCGTGGTCGACCCCGAGGAGGGGACCGTGCGCCTGGTGATGTTCGCGGCGATGGCGGCGATGCTGGTGGCGGCGATGTGCGTGCCGCACAGCTTCGGCGACGAGGCGGTGCTGTTCGCGTGCGCGTACGCGGTGGTGCGCGGCGCGCACATCGCGCTGTTCCTGCTGGCGAGCCGCGATGACCCGGATCTACGCAGGTCGGTGCTCGCGCTGTCGGCGAGCACGGCGCTGGGCGTCGGCCTGCTGGTGGGCGCCGCTCTGAGCAGCTCGGGCCTGCAGCTCGCGCTGTGGGGGCTCGCGCTCGCGCTCGACGTGCTCGGCCCGTATCTGTTCGGGATCGAAGGGTGGAAGCTCGTCCCGGGTCACTTCGCCGAGCGTCACGGCCTGATCATCATCATCGCGCTGGGCGAGTCGCTGGTCGCGATCGCGGCCGGCGCGGGCGGCCGTGTGGACGCCGGGGTGGTGGCCGCGGCGGTGCTGGGCATCGTCGTCGCGGCGGCGCTGTGGTGGCTGTACTTCGATGTCGTGGCGATCGTCGCGCAGCGGCGTCTCGCTCGGGCGCAGGGGCGCGAGCGCAATGCGCTCGCACGCGACTCCTACTCCTACCTGCACTTCCCGATGGTGGCGGGCATAGCGCTGGTGGCGCTCGGGCTGAAGCGGACGCTCGCGCACGTCGGCGACCCCCTTGGGGCGGTGCCGGCTGCGGCGCTGCTGGGCGGCGCGTCGCTGTACCTGCTCGCGCACGTGGCCTTCCGGCTGCGCAACCTGGGCACGCTCAACTCCCGCAGGCTCGGGTGCGCGGCGGCGCTGCTGGCGCTGCTCGTCCTGGATCGCGCCGTGAAGCCGGCGGCGCTCGTCACGCTCGGGGTGCTCGCTGCGCTCCTGTCGGCGCTGATCGCCTACGAGGCGACGCGCTTTGCGGACGCGCGCGATCGCGTCCGCCATCAGCTCGCGCGCGAAGCGGTGCCCGAGTAGGCGGGCGCGGGCTCTCCGCGCGTGAGCACGATCGCGCAGGCCTGCACGAGCAGCGCGAGCAGCGTGGCGAGGCCGAAGCCCGCCGCGGTGCCGAGCGGGCGCAGCGACACCGCGAGCGTGAAGCAGAACAGCGCGAACGCGCCGAACCCGCTGAGCAGCCCGCGCAGCAGGCGGCGCAGCTCGTCGGCGCCGCGCTGCGCGTGCGTGAACGTGGCGAGCACGGTGGCGATGATCGGGAACGGAGCGAGCAGGCCGCTGAGGCGCGGCCCGAGCCAGCCGGCGATCGCGGTGAGCGACAGGACCAGCGCCGCCGCGCAGCCGGCGCGCAGCGGCAGGTCCCAGGCGGGGTGCGGCGGGTGCTCGCGCGGCTCGGCGGAGGGCCGCGGCAGCAGCGCGAGCCCGGCGAGCATGCCCGCGGCGGAGACGGCCAGCTCGGCGCCCGCGGGAAGCGTGAACGTGCTGAACAGCGCGGTGCCGGCGGCGAACGCGAGCCAGCCCGCGATCATCGCGGCGGTCCAGTGCGCGTGCGCGGCGAGCTGTGCGTAGACGACCACGAACGCGATCAGCGAGACGAGCCCCAGCATCGTCCCGCCGGCGGCGCTCGCGGCGAACGCGTCGCCGTGGTCGAGCGCGTACACGAGCAGGATCGGGCCCGCGACCACCGGCAGCCCCGCGATCAGCCCACCGATGCGCGGCCCGAAGCGGCGCGCGGCGAGCGAAGCGCCGACCACGAAGCCGGGAGCGAGGGTGAGCTTCACCGCGAGCAGTGCCACGAGGAGATGATTGCGTACGGCGTGCCCCGGCCGTCCGCGCCGCGCGGGAAGGCGCGTTATCGTCGCCGGAAGCGTGCCGATCTCGCGCGGGCCGGCCCCGTTTGAAATCGTGCCCGAGGTGGTAGACCCGTACTTTGGAGAGCGGTCCGCCGGCTTGAGGAGGCCTCGGACGAAGTGGCAGATCACGGCGTGAACGGCACGCCCGGAGCAAATGACGTCGCGGTCGAGCTCGACGGGCTCGCGAAGTCGTTTCGCGGGCCGCACGGGCCGGTGCACGCGGTGCGCGGCATCGACGTGCTGGTGCGCCGTGGCGAGACCGTCGCGCTGCTCGGGCCAAACGGCGCGGGAAAGTCGACGACGCTCGACATGCTGCTCGGCCTGACGCCGCCGGACGACGGCAGCGTCGAGGTGTTCGGGCGCGCGCCGCGAGATGCGATCGACGCGGGGCTGATCGCGGCGATGCTGCAGACGGGCGAACTGATCCAGTACGTGACGGTGCGCGAGCTGGTCGCGATGATGGCGTCGCTCTACGAGGCGCCGCTGCCGGTCGAGGAGGTGCTCGCGCGGACCGGGCTCGAGCGGCTCGCGGACCGCCGCTCGCAGAAGCTCTCGGGCGGGGAGTCGCAGCGCGTGCGCTTCGCGCTCGCGCTCGTGAGCGACCCGGACCTGCTCGTGCTCGACGAGCCCACGGTGTCGATGGACGTGGAGGGCCGGCACGACTTCTGGATGGCGATGCGCTCGTTTGCGGCGGGCGGCAAGACGGTGATCTTCGCGACGCACTACCTCGAGGAGGCGGACGCGTACGCGGACCGCGCGGTGCTGATGGCGCAAGGGCGCATCGTCGCCGACGGCCCCACCACCGAGATCAAGGCGCGCGTGGGCCGGCGCACGATCCGCGCGACTCTGCCGGGGGTGGACACCGACGCGCTCGCGCAGCTGCCTGGCGTGGCGGCGGTGGATCGCAGGGGAGAGGCGGTGGTGCTGAGCTGCACGGACTCCGACGCGGCGATCCGCGCGCTGCTCGAGCGCCATGCGGACGCGCGCGACATCGAGATCACGGGCGCGGGCCTCGAGGACGCGTTCCTCGAGTTGACGGCGGAGGCGGGCGCTGACGCCGGCGCGGGCGAGGCGCAGGAGGCGCTGCGGTGACGGGCCTCCTGTACACGCGCTTCGAGTTGATACGCGCGTTCCGCAACGCGCGCTTCTTCATCTTCTCGCTGGGCTTCCCGCTGGTGCTGTATTACGTGATCGCTTCGCCCAACCGCCACGTGCACAACTTCGCGAGCAGCGGCGTGTCGGCGCCGCTGTACTACATGGTGGGTCTCGCGTCGTTCGGGACGATGGTCTCGATGATCTCGACGGGCTCGCGGATCGCGGTGGAGCGCCGGGCGGGCTGGACTCGCCAGCTGCGCGTCACGCCGCTGAGCGCGCGCGCGTACTTCCGCGCGAAGGTGCTCACGGGGTACGTGCTCGCGACCACCAGCCTGCTGCTCCTGTATGCGGCGGGCGCGTCGCTCGGCGTGAGCCTGCCGGCGCATACGTGGCTCGAAATGACGGGCCTGATCCTGGTCGCGCTGCTGCCGTTCGCGGCGCTCGGCATCGCCCTGGGGCACGTGCTCAACGTGGACTCCCTCGGGCCCGCGACCGGAGGCGTGGTGTCGCTGCTGGCGCTCGTGAGCGGCACCTGGTTCCCGATCTCCGGCCACGGGTTCTTGCACGACCTCGCCCAGAACCTGCCTTCCTACTGGCTGGTGCGCGCAAGCCACCTGACGCTCAGCGAGGGGCAGGTGTGGGGCGCGCGCGGCTGGATCGTGATCGCGACCTGGACGCTGCTGCTCGCCCTCGCCGCGCGCTACGCGTACCGGCGCGACACGCAGCGCGTGTAGGCGCGCCTCAGCTCCCGGGGGGCGCGTCGGTGCCGGGGCTGTGCCAGTAGCCGGCCATCAGCTCGTGCGACCAGCGCGGCTGGCGAACTTCGCCGCGGGGCGCGAACTCGGCCATGTAGGGCTTCAGGTCGAGCACGGGCGTGCCGTCGATCGCGTCGAGCGCGCGCACCGAGAGCGTGAGCCCGTCCACGCCGAGCAGCTCGCACACCGACACGCCGATGCGGTTCGGGCGGCCCTTGGCGCGCTGCGCGAACACGCCGACCTCGGGCCATGCGGGGTTTTTGCGCGGCCGCCGCGCCGTCGTCTCGACCGAGGCGGGGTCCACGCGGTCGAACACGTACACAACCTCGACATGCGAGAACTCCTCGAGCCCGCGCAGCGCTTCGGGCGTGAAGAGCTCGCGGTCGAGCACGATCGTGGCCCGCACCTCGGCCCAGTCGTCGTCGCGCGGAACCGTCCGCGGCGAGAAGACACGGCCGATCGGCTGCAGGGAGATGTCGGGCATGCGGGTCAGCTGGCGCGCGGCGATCCTGGCGAATGATCTCACGCCCATCGCGGGCTCTGGGCGCCGCCCGCCGAGGCGCGGCGCTGGCGGCTCGTCCAACGGGGCGGGAAGAGCCCGGTGCTCGATGAGCTCCTCGGCGACCAGCTCGTCGACGACCGCGAGATCGCCGCCTCCGAAACCGTCGAGTAGCAATCGCCTCGGTCGCTCTGCATTCTGGAGCGGACATCAGAATCCCCTCTCACCGCCCTCGACGCTTGTGCAGCTACCCGTCTCGGAGGAGAACCAGTCCGCCGAGCACGCCGACGTAGGCGGTGCCGTCCGGGCCGACGCTGACCGGGGCGTAGTTGCTGTTGAAGCCCAGGCCTGTGCCGGCGAGGCGTTCGTAGACGGTCTTCCCGGTGCGGAATGAGATCGCCGTCAGGTACCAGGCGTCGATCCCGTCGGCGCGCGGCGGCTTGGTGTAGGCATACACGAGCCCGTTGGCGAGCGACAGCTTCGGGACCGCCGACGGCGCCCGCTCGCTGCTGTACCAGACGGGCGTGCAGCCGGAGCCTCCGCGATCGATGTCGATGCGCTCGATTCCCGGGGCGGTGGAGGCGCCGTTCAGCGTCGCGGTGGGGCCGGTGTATCCGTAGTTGTTCTCGACGACGATCGATCGCCCGGTGCCGATCAGCGAGTTGTCCGTCGAACCTTCGCCGGCCTTGAACACCGGGACGGTGCAGACGAGCCGCGAACCCGAGACCTTCTTCGCTCGCCGGTAGACGACGACATCCATCGGGTCTGCGTTGTCGGTGATCGCCACGTAGCCGCTGCCCATCAGGTTGGGCGTGGTGCCGGAGCCGTCCTCCGTCTGTCCCGGTTTGACCGTCCCGGTGTTGGCGTAGGCCTCGCGCCAGGTGATCCTCGGCGAGCCGTCGGGCGCCGGATCGAAGCGATACAGGGCACGATCGGTGACGACGAACACGCCTCCCGTCCGGTCGACGGAGAACGAGTTGCCGATCGGCTCCGCCAGGTTCGAGACCTTCACCGCGCCGCTGGCCGGATCGACTGTGCCGACGACGCCCGCCGTCGTGGCGAACCAGATCCGCCCGCTCCAGTCGGGCAGCGCCGAGATGATCTTGTCGCCTTCCGCCAGGTAGGGGCTGAGGTCGTAGGCGCGTTCGAGCGCGAAGCCCGGGCCGCTGGGCCCGGACGTCTCACCCACGACCCAGATCTGCCCGTTGGTCGTGGGGAGCACGATGCGGTCGCTCTGGTCGAGGTAGAAGTAGCCGCCGCCGGAGAATTCGGTGAACGGGTTGCCGGTGCCGGCGCTGCGCGCTGGAAGCGCCATCGCCGCCAACAGGTCGAGCGTGTGCGGATCCAGCATGAGCAGCCGCGGGCCTTCGAGGCCGACGCAGACGGTCACGAGCCGGCCCGCGCGGTCGACGGTCAGCGACGCGCAGTCGGCGCCCTGGAAGGCCGAGAGCACTTCGATGCCGTTGCCGAGCGGCGCCGGCCACGTGTAGGTGTTGGTCATGTAGGCGTCGTCGTGCAGGTTGCTGCGGCCGTTCGGCGCCATGAACGGGTTCTGAGGCACGGCGGGGGCGGACACCGATCGCGGTACGGCGGGTTCGCCGGCGAACGCCGGGACCGCCGCGAGGTCCGAGGGGTTCTGCGGGATCGGGACCGCGGGCACGCCTTCGGCGCGCGCCTCAGGGGTCCCGAGCGCGAGCGCGAGCACGACGAGGCCGAGCGCCACCGCGAAGGGCGCCCTGCCGGGCCCCCCGTGCGCGAGCAGTCCCCCTGACTCCCACAGCCTCATAGCCGCGACCTTGTTACCCGAGTTGGCCCGCGCTCAAGCGCGAAGGCTGACGATCGAGTGTCTCGTGCAGTGGAGCTAGTCGGGCTCGAACCGACGACCTCGTCGCTGCCAGCGACGCGCTCTCCCAGCTGAGCTATAGCCCCTGGTACAGCCTCAGAGTTTAGCTGCGGGCCACGTCGGCGCTACTCGGGCGGGATGAACTCCGGCACCTCGAGGTCGTCGCCGCCGCCGTCATCGCCCTCGGTGCCCGTGCGGCGCGGCGGCGCGGGTCCACGGGAGGCGTCGCGCGCGGCGTCGATGCCCGGCGCAGCCTGGTCGAGCTGCGCTGTCATCCGCCCGTGCGCGAGCCGCACATCGCTGAGCAGGCGCTCGGCGTTGTTGCGCAGCGAGCTCGAGAGCTCGCGCAGGTTGCGCGACAGCTCTGCCCCTTCCCCGAGGACCTCGCGCGCGGTCACGTGCGCCTCGCTCGTGATCTCGCGGGCCTCGGCGCGCGCCTGCATGCGCGTTTGCCGCGCCTGCTCCTCGGCGTCGCCGCGCAGCTTGACGAGCTCCTCTCGCCTGGCGGCGAGCATGCGGTCGGTCTGCTGCTGGGTCTCCTCCGCGACGCGCTGCGCTTCCTCGCGCGAGGAGGCGAGCAGCGCGTGCGCCTGCTCGGCCGCGGCGCCGCGCTCCTGGCGGGCGTCCTGCGCCGCGGTCGCGCGCACCTGTTCGGCCTCCGCTGTGGCGGCCGCGCGCACCTGCTCGGCCTCCTGGGCCGCGGCGGCGCGCACCTGCGCGGCCTCGTTCGCCGCGTCTGCGCGCAGCGCGTCGGCCTGCTCGCGCGCCTGCGCGAGCGTTCGTGCGGCCTCGTCGCGGACGCGCTCTCCCTCGGCGTGCATGGTGGCGACCGCGGCGAGCGTCTCGTTGCGCGTGCTCTCGGCCTGCGAGCGCGCCGCGCGCACAATCTCCTCGCCCTCCGCCTCGGCGGCGTGCACCCTGTTCTCGGCGGCGCGCTCGGCCTCCGCGATGCGCTCGCGGGCGCGCGCCTCGGCCTGCTCGCGCAGCGCCGCGGCGGCGCGTTCGGCGGCGGCCACGATCTGCGCCACCCGGCCGGGGGCGTCCGCGAGCTCGTCGGGCGCGGGGCGGCCGGCGGGCGGCGAGGCCTGGCCTTCCTCCATCGGACAATCGTAGATGGGTGGGCCCGTGCCGCGTCGCATGGCAGGAAAAGTCGGAAATCCGTCCTTGCGGCCAAAGCCTCGGTGGGGCATGATCAGCGCGATGAGCCGCCTGCCCACGCGAAAGATCGCGATCCTCGCCTACCCGGGCGTGCAGAGCCTCGACGTCACCGGCCCGCTCGAGGTGTTCGCGGGCGCGCAGCGGCTGATCGAGGCAGAGGGCCGCGACGAGCGCGGCTACGAGATCGCGGTGATCGGCAGCGTCGCGGCGCCGATCGAGACCTCGAGCGGGCTGCGCATCGTGCCGCACGCCGGCACGGGCGGCGCCGCCGGCCGGCTCGACACGCTGTCGTCGCGGGCGGCCCGGGACACGAGGCCGCGTGCGAGGACGAGGCGCTGGTCGGCTGGATCGCGCGCGCGTCCGCGCGCTCGCGGCGCACCGCCTCGGTGTGCACGGGCGCCTTCCTGCTCGCGCGCGCCGGCCTGCTCGACGGGCGCCGCGCGACCACCCACTGGGCGTTCGCGGCGCGGCTCGCGCGCGATGCACCCGCGGGTCGCCGTGGACCCCGACCCGATCTTCGTGCGCGACGGGCGCGTGTGGACCTCGGCGGGCGTCACCGCGGGCATGGACCTCGCGCTCGCGCTCGTCGAGGAAGACCTCGACCGCGAGCGCGGCGCTCACGATCGCGCGCCACCTCGTGCTGTTCCTGCGCCGCCCCGGCAACCAGTCGCAGTTCAGCGCCGCGCTGTCCGCGCAGCAGCCCGAGCGCGAGCCGCTGCGCGAGATCCAGCGGCGCGGTGGTGGAGCGACCCGCCGGCGGACCACTGCGTCGAGGCGATGGCCGCGCGGGCGCACATGAGCCCGCGCCACTTCGCCCGCGCGTTCCGCGCCGAGACCGGCGTGACGCCGGCGCGCTACGTCGAGCGCGTGCGCCTCGAGGCCGCGCGCGGCGCTGCTCGAGGACGGCGCGGAGCCCGTCGCCGCGGTCGCCGCGCGCATGCGGCTTCGGAACCGCCGGAGACGATGCGGCGCGCGTTCCTGCGCGCGCTGCGGGTCGGCCCGGCGGAGTACCGCCGGCGCTTTCAGCGGCCGACGGCGCGAGCGATCCGCCGCGCAGGCCGCCGCGTGAACAGGAAGAAGACGACATGGACATCGCGATCGTGCTCTACGACCGGTTCACGGCGCTCGACGCGATCGGGCCCTACGAGGTGCTGAGCCGCGCTGCCCGGGCGCGAGCGTGAGCGTTCCTCGCGGACGAGCCGGGCCCGCTGCGCACCGACAACGGCATGCTCGACGCTGGTGGCCGAGCGCGCGCTCGACGAGCTCGAGCGCCCGGACATCGTGCTCGTCCCCGGCGGGCCCCGGCGAGGTCGCGGTGCGCGCCGGGCGAGCGCGACGCTCGAGTGGCTGCGCAGCGCGCACGAGACGAGCACCTGGACGACGTCGGTGTGCACCGGCTCGCTGATCCTCGCCGCCGCCGGGCTGCTCGAGGGCAAGCGCGCCACCACCCACTGGCTGGCGCTCGACGAGCTGCGGCGAGCTCGGCGCGATGCCGGCGCAGGAGCGCGTCGTGTTCGACGGCAAGATCGTGACGGCCGCCGGCGTCTCGGCGGGCATCGACATGGCGCTCGCGCTCGCCGCGCGAGCATCGCCGGCCGAGCGTCGCGCAGGCGATCCAGCTCGGGCATCGAGTACGACCCGCAGCCGCCGTTCGACGCGGGCTCGCCGCGCAAGGCGCCCGGCGGAGATCGTGGAGCTGCTGCGCGCGCGCAGCCGCTTCAGCGAGGCCGCACGCCGAGCGTTCGCGGCGCTCGCGCCGGCGCCGCGAGGCCACGCCGCTCGCTAACCTGCGGCACCCGATGGAGGAGCGCCGCTACGACCCGCAGGAGATAGAGCCGCGCTGGCAGGAGCTGTGGGCGCGCGAGCGCACGTGGGAGGTCTCCAACGACGCCTCCGAGGAGCAGCTCGAGCAGGAGCGCGGGGGCGCCCGCCACGCCGCGCAGGCGCCCGCTCGTACGTGCTCGAGATGCTGCCCTACCCGAGCGGCGAGCCGCACATCGGCCACCTCAAGTGCTACGCGGTGGGCGACGCGATCGCGCACTTCCACCGCCGCCTCGGCAGGCGCGTGCTGCACCCGATGGGCTACGACGCGTTCGGGCTGCCCGCCGAGAACCACGCGATCAGGACCGGCGTGCACCCGCGCGTCTCGACGGCCGAGTCGATCGCCTCCTTCCAGCGCCAGTTCCGCTCGTGGGGCATCTCGATCGACTGGTCGCGCGAGCTCGCGACCGAGCGAACCGTCGCTACTACCGCTGGACGCAGTGGATCTTCCTCGAGCTGTTCCGCGCGGGCCTCGCCTACCGCAAGGAGGCCGCCGTCAAGTGGTGCCCGAAAGACCAGACCGTGCTCGCCAACGAGCAGGTCGACGCCGACGGGCGCTGCGAGCGCTGCGGCGCGCTCGTCGAGGTCCGCCAGCTCGAGCAGTGGTTCCTGCGCATCACCGACTACGCCGAGCGGCTGCTCAGCGACCTCGACGAGATCGACTGGCCCGAGCACGTCAAGACGATGCAGCGCAACTGGATCGGGCGCAGCGAGGGCGCCGAGGTGACGTTCCGCTGCGAGGAGCTGGGCGATCGACTACCCGGTCTTCACGACCCGCCCCGACACGCTGTTCGGCGCGACCTTCTTCGTGATGGCGCCCGAGCACCCCGACGTGCTGCGCCTGGCGGCGGGCACCGAGCACGAGCAGGCCGGTGCGCGACTACGTCAACCACGCGCTCACCGAGACCAACGAGGAGCGCGGCAACGTCGAGAAGCCGAAGACCGGCGTGCCGCTCGGGCGCACCGTGACCAACCCCGTCAACGGCGAGCAGATCCCGATGTACGTGGCCGACTACGTGCTGATGGAGTACGGCACCGGCGCGATCATGGCGGTGCCCGCCCACGACGAGCGCGACTACGAGTTCGCGCGCGCCTTCGGCCTGCCGATCCGCCGCGTGATCGCGCCGCGCCGAGGGCCGGGGCGAGGACGGCGAGCTGCCCTACACCGGCGACGGCGTGCTCGTGAACTCGAACCGCGACTTCGACGGCATGGGCAACCGCGAGGCGCTCGCGGCGATCGTCGCGTGGCTCGACCGCGAGGGCAAGGGCCACGCGTCGGTCAACTACCGCCTGCGCGACTGGCTGATCTCGCGCCAGCGCTACTGGGGCTGCCCGATCCCGATCGTCTACTGCGAGCGCTGCGGCATCGTGCCGGTGCCCGAGGACGAGCTCCCGGTGGAGCTGCCCGAGATCGAGGACTACACGCCCAAGGGCCGCTCGCCGCTGGCGGCCGCCGAGGACTGGGTGCAGCACCAGCTGCCCGTCCTGCGGCGGCCCGGCGCGGCGGGAGACCGACACGATGGACACGTTCGTCGACTCCTCCTGGTACTTCCTGCGCTACTGCGACGCGCGCAACGACGAGGCCGCCTGGGATCCCGGCCGCGCTGCGCGAGTGGATGCCCGTCGACCAGTACATCGGCGGCGTCGAGCACGCGATCCTGCACCTGATGTACGCGCGCTTCTTCACGCAAGGCGCTCGCGGACCTCGGCCACCTCGACTTCCAGGAGCCGTTCCAGGCGCTGTTCACCCAGGGCATGGTCACCAAGGACGGCGCGAAGATGAGCAAGTCGCAGCGGCAACGTCGTCTCGCCCGCCTCGATCGTCGAGCGCGTCGGCGCCGACACGGCGCGCTGCTACATCCTGTTCGTCGGCCCGCCCGACCAGGACGCCGACTGGTCGGACGAGGGCGTCGAGGGCGTGCACCGCTTCCTCGCGCGGCTGTGGCGCCTGGCGGCCGAGACCGCCGAGCGCTGCGGCGGCCCGCGGACCGCCGAGCTGGACGTGCCGCAGGACGCCCGAGGGCGAGGACCTCGCGCTGCTGCGCAAGACCCACTGGGCGATCGACAAGGTCAGCGGCGACCTGCGCCGGTTCGCCTTCAACACCGCGATCGCCGCGGTGATGGAGCTGCTCAACGAATGCTCGCGCCTGCGCGAGTCGGTCGACGCTCGAGACGCTGCGCTTCGCGCTCGGCACGGCCGCCTCGCTGCTGTTCCCGTTCGCGCCGCACGTGTGCGCGGACATCTACGAGCGGCTCACCGGCGAGCGCGTGTGGGAGCAGCCGTGGCCGCAGGCCGAGGAGGCGCTGCTCGAGAGCGAGGTCTACGAGCTCGTCTGCCAGGTCAACGGCAAGGTCCGCGACCGCGTGCAGGCGAGCGCCGACGCGAGCCCGCAGGAGCTCAAGGAGCTGTGCCTGGCGGCGCCCAACGTGCAGCGCGCACCTCGACGGGCAGCGAGATCGTCAAGGAGATCGTGGTGCCCGGCAAGCTCGTGAACCTCGTCGTGCGCTGACGCGGTGGCGCAGCTCAAGCCCGCCTACCTGATCCACGGCGACGACCACGGCGCGGTCGCCGAGCGCCGCGCGGGGCTGCGCGCGCTCGCCGAAGCCGAGCGGCGGCGGTGGCGGGCTCGAGCTGCTCGAGGGCGACGCGGCGCCACGCCGGAGCTGGCCGCGCGGGCGCTCGCCGCGATGACGCTCGCGGTCGGGCCGCCGCGTGATCATCGTCGAAGGCGTCGAGCGCTGGCGAGACGGCGGAGGTCGAGCAGCACCTCGCGCCCGCGCTGGCCAGCATGCCGCCGGACACGACGCTCGCGCTGTTCGCCCGCGAGGAGGCGCGCGCGAAGGCGCCCGCGGCGCTCGCACGAGGCGGTCAAGCAGGCCGGCGGGCAGGTCGTCGCGCAGATGACGGTGAAGCCGTGGGAGCTGCCGACTGGGTGCGCGAGCAGGCCGCGCGGCATGGGCCTCGAGCTCGACGCGGCCGCCGCGAAGGCGCTCGTGGCGCAGGTCGGCGAGCGCCAGCAGCGGCTGCTGCGCGAGCTCGAGAAGCTGGCGCTCGAAGGCGAGCCGGCGCCGGGCGCGACCGGGTGGGCGCCGAGGAGATCGAGGCGCGCGCGGCGCACTCGGCCGAGTGGCGCGCGTACGCGCTCGGCGGACGCGCTCGTGGGCGCGCGACGCGCGCGAGGCCACGCTCGCCTACCTGCGCGCTGCGCGAGCAGGGCGAGCGCCTGGCGGGCCTCACCTACCTGATGGCCTCGCGCCTGCGCGACGCGCTCGCGATCTGCGCGTGCGCCTGCGCGCGGGCGAGTCGCGCCGGCGGAGCTCAAGCGCTCGCTGCGCATGCCCGCGCGCGCGGCCGAGCGGCTTCATCGCCGACGTCGCGCGCAGCGACCCCGAGCGGCTGCGCGGCGCGCTCGGGGCGCTCGCCGAGCTCGAGCTCGACTCGCGCGGCGGCGCGCCGCTCGCGCGCCGCGCGCGCGCCGATGGCCGCGATGGACGAGGACACGCTCGCGCTGCGCGCGATCGAAGCGATCACGGCCTAGGCGACGGCGCGACGGCGGCTCGGGCGAGCCACTGGCCGCCACCGTGCGGAGGGATCGCCCGGGCGGGCGGCGCCGCGTTCAGTCCGAGGAGGAGCTCTCGCCGCGCGGCGAGAGCATGTGCGCGGCGCGGGACTTCTTGCGGGCGCCGGTGTTGCGGTGCAGCGCGCCGCGCTTGACGGCCTTGTCGATCGTGCTCGCGAGCTCGCGGTGGGTCGGCCTCGGCGCGCCTCGGCGTCGCCGCGCGGCGACGGCGCCTCGCAGGCGGCGGAAGTGGGTCTTGATCGCGGAGGTGTAGCGGCGGTTCTCGAGCCGCTCGCGCTCGGAGCGCAGGATCCGCTTCTTCTGGGATGGATGTTGGCCATGCTTGATAGCGGCCGCGCAGCGGCAATCCTGCCGGGGCGCGCCGCGGAGCGCCGTACTATAGCGGCCTTGTCCGCGAGCGCCGAAGCATTCGCCGAGGAGCCGCCCGCCCCGGCGCCTCCCGGCGGCGGCGGCGTCGCCCGCAACACCGCGATCTTCTCGATCGCGACGGGCATCTCGCGCATCGCGGGGCTCGTGCGCGAAATCGTCGCGGCGAGCTTCTTCGGCACCGGCGGGCCGTGTCTCGGCGTTCACGATCGCCTTCCAGGTGCCCGAACCTCGTGAGCAACCTGTTCGCCAACGCGGCGCTGTCGGCGGCGTTCGTGCCGGTGTTCACCGAACTGCTGCAGCAGGGCAGGCGCAAGGAGGCGCTGCGGCTCGCCTCGACGCTGTTCTGGATCATGCTGATCGTGCTCGGGCGCGATCGTCGCCTTCTTCATCCTCGCAGCGGGCGTGATCATGCCGCTGTTCACGGGCACCAAGTTCACGTCGGCAGCTCGACGACCTCACGGTCGGGCCTCTCGCAGGTGCTGTTCCCGGTCGTGCTGCTGCTCGGGCCTCAACGGCCTGCTCGTGGGGATCCTGCAGTCCTACGACCACTTCACGATCCCCGCGATCTCGCCGGCCGTGTGGAACGTCGTGATCATCGTGCTGCTGGTCGTGCTGCGCCCGCACTTCCACGGCGGCTACGAAGACGGCAACCAGCTCTACGCGTACGCGATCGCGATCCTGGTCGGCGACGTTCGTGCAGCTGCTGATGGCGGTCGGGCGCGCTCGGGCGGATCGACTTCCGCCTGCAGTTCTCGCATCGACTGGCACGACCCGCGCGTCCGCCAGGTGTTCATGCTGATGCTGCCGGTCACGATCGGCCTCGGCATCGTCAACCTCGACCAGCTGATCAACTCGGTGTTCGGCACGCTCGTCTCCAAGGAAGCGCCGCGGCGCGATCGACAACGCGTTCCGCATCTACATGCTCCCGCAGGGCCTGTTCAGCGTCGCGGTCGCGACGGTCCTGTTTCCCGACGCTGAGCCGCATGGCGGCGCGGCCGCGACGTCCGACGCGATGCGCAGCGCGCTCGGGATCGGCATGCGCCAGATCAACCTGCTGCTGATCCCCGCGGCGGTGTTCATGATCGTGCTCGCCACGCCGATCGTGCGGCTCGTCTTCCAGCGCGGCGCAGTTCGGCGCGCACTCGACGCACCTCGTCGTCGATCGCGCTGTTCTGGTTCGCCTTCAGCCTGCCCTTCGGCGGGCTCAACCTGCTGCTCACGCGCACGTTCTTCGCGGTGCAGCGGCCCTGGATCCCGACGCGCCTGGCGGCGATGAACATCGTCGTCGACATCGTCGTGAGCATCGGCCTCTACAAGCCGCTCGGCATCGCGGGGCTGATCATCGGCACGGTCGTGGCCAACGCGGTGATGACCGCGCTGCAGCTGCACCGCCTGCGGATCGGCTTCAACGGCCGCCTCGAAGGCGGCGCAGACGGCGATGATCACCGCGCGCATCCTGCTCGCCTCGGCGCTGCTCGCGGGCGTCTCGTGGGGGGTGTGGACGGGCTGCTCGACAGCCTGCTCGGGACCTCGCTGCTCGCGCAGATCGTCAGCGTCGGCGCGGCGGCGCTGGCGGGCTTGCTCGTGTACATGCGCGCGGTGCTCGTGATGCGGCGTGCCCGAGGCCCACCAGGTGGCGCGCCTGATCCGCGCGCAGTTCGGCCGCGCATGAGCGTCGATGCACTAGCCTACTGGTGAACGGCGGATCGTCCACTCGGCCGCGGCCCCTCGGGGCCAGCCGTGGCAACGCGCCCCTCGGGGCGGCCTGTCCAGGTGGCCGGGAGTGTCAGCCGCCCAGGCATATGACACAAGTCCTGGGACGTAGTAGTACCGCGGCGATCCATGCCGGCGGGCCGGGCGGGCCCGAGAGCTCGTCCGGCCCTGTTCGCGCAGCGCCGGCCTCGGCGTGCGCAGCGCGCGGCGGCTCGTCTCGGAGAATCGCCGGAACGGCGCTTGCGCTCACGCGCATGTGCCGGCAGACGCGCCGGCGCGTCTACGCTGTAGCGGCCCATGGACCAGGCGCACATCCGCAACTTCTCGATCATCGCGCACATCGACCACGGCAAGTCGACGCTGGCCGACCGCATCCTCGAGCTCACGCACACGGTGGCGGCGCGCGAGATGCGCGCGCAGGTGCTCGACTCGATGGACCTCGAGCGCGAGCGCGGCATCACGATCAAGGCGCAGGCGGTGCGCGTGTTCTTCACCGCGCGCGACGGCGAGACCTACCAGCTGCACCTGATCGACACGCCCGGGCCACGTGGACTTCACCTACGAGGTGTCGCGCTCGCTGGCCGCGTGCGAGGGCGCGCTGCTGGTGGTGGACGCCTCGCAGGGCGTGGAGGCGCAGACGGTGGCCAACACCTACCTCGCGGTCGACGTCGGGCCTCGAGCTGATCCCGTGCCTGAACAAGATCGACCTGCCGGGCGCCGAGCCCGAGCGCGTGGCGGGCGAAGTGAGCGAGCTGATCGGCGAGCCGCCGGAGTCGATCCTGCGCATCAGCGGCAAGACGGGCGAGGGGGTGGGGGAGGTGCTGGAGGAGCTGATCGCGCGCGTGCCGCCGCCCGCGGGCGACCCCGACGGGCCGCCGCGCGCGCTGATCTTCGACTCCGAGTTCGACCAGTACCGCGGCGTGATCGCCTACATCCGCGTGGTGGACGGCGTGTTCAGCAAGGGCGAGGCGATCCGCGCGATGGCGACGGGCACGGAGGCGGACATCGACGACATCGGCTTCTTCAGCCCGCAGATGATGCCCACCGACCAGCTCGCGGCGGGCGAGGTGGGCTACCTGATCACGGGCCTGAAGGACGTCACGCAGCTGCGCGTCGGCGACACGCTCACGACGCGCGCACGCGCGGGCCACGCCCGCGCGGGGGCGCGCGAGGCCAGCGAGGCGCTGCCGGGCTACCGCGAGGTCAAGCCGATGGTGTTCTGCGGGCTGTTCCCGATCGACTCCGACGACTACCCGGACCTGCGCGACGCGCTCGAGAAGCTGACGCTCAACGACGCGGCGCTGTCGTGGGAGCCCGAGACCTCGGACGCGCTCGGCTTCGGCTTCCGCTGCGGCTTCCTCGGCCTGCTGCACATGGACATCGTGCGCGAGCGCCTGGAGCGCGAGTACGACCTCGAGCTGCTCGCGACGATGCCCTCGGTGGAGTTCGACGTGACGCTCACGAACGGCGAGGAGCTCGAGGTGCACAACCCGTCGGACATGCCCGACCCGGGCACGATCGCGGAGATCCGCGAGCCGTTCATCCGCGCCTCGGTGATCGCGCCGAAAGAGTTCGTGGGCGCGGTGATGGAGCTCTGCCAGGAGCGCCGCGGCGAGCACGCTGGCGATGCACTACCTCTCGCCGGAGCGCGTGCAGATGACCTACGACCTGCCGCTCGCGGAAATCGTGCTCGACTTCTTCGACCAGCTGAAGTCGCGCACGCGCGGCTACGCGTCGCTGGACTACGAGCTGAGCGGCATGAAGGCGTCGGACCTGGTCAAGCTCGACGTGCTGCTGGCGGGCGACACGGTGGACGCGCTGTCGATGGTGGTGCACCGCGAGAAGGCCTACGAGATGGGCCGCACGCTCACCGAAAAGCTGCGCAAGCGGATCCCGCGCCAGCAGTACGACGTGCCGATCCAGGCGGCGATCGGCTCGCACGTGATCGCGCGCGAGACGGTGAAGGCGTTCCGCAAGGACGTGATCGCGAAGTGCTACGGCGGCGACATCACGCGCAAGAAAAAGCTGCTCGAGAAGCAGAAGGAGGGCAAGAAACGGATGAAGCAGGTGGGCCGCGTGGAGGTGCCGCAGGAGGCGTTCCTGGCGGTGCTCGAGCTGGGCGAGGAGTGAGCGGCGCGGAGCAGGGCACCGGCCGCTCGAGCCGCGCGCGTGCTGTTCGTGTGCCTCGGCAACATCTGCCGCTCGCCGACCGCCGAGGGCGTGATGCGCTCGCTCGTGGCCCGACGAGGGCCTCGAGCGCGACGATCGCAGCTCGACTCGGCGGGCACCGGCGCGTGGCACGTCGGGCAGCCCGCCCGACGCGCGCGCGGCGCCGCGGCGCGCGAGCGCGGCGTCGACGCTCGAGGGCAGCGCGCGCCAGGTGCGTGCATGAGGACTTCGAGCGATTTCGACCTGCTGCTGGCGATGGACCGCGCGAACGTGCGCGAGCTGCGCGCGCCTCGCGCACGGCGATGAGCGAGCGCGCGAAGGTGAGGCTGCTGCGCGAGTTCGATCCCGCGAGCGCGGCGGCGGGCGATCTCGACGTGCCCGACCCCTACTACGGCGCCGACGGCGGCTTCGAGCGAGGTGCTCGACCTCGTGCAGGCGGCGTGCGAGGGCCTGCTCGAGGAGATCCGCGCGGGGCGCATCGGGTGAGCGCATGACGCTGCCCGCGGGCGCCGGCGACGTGCGGCGCGTGGCGGGCGGCGACATCAACGAGGCCTTCCGCGTGCGTGCTCGCCGGACGGCGGCGAGGCGTTCGTGAAGACGCGCGCGGACGCGGGCGCCGGGCGAGTACGCGGCGGAGGCCGCGGGGCTCGCGCTGGCTGGCCGAGCCGGGCGCGCTGCGCACGCCGCGCGGTGCTCGCGGTGGACGAGCGCTACCTGGCGCTCGAGTGGATCGAGCAGGGCAGCCTCGTCGCGCGCCGGCGAGGAGGAGCTCGGGCGCGGGCTCGCCGCGACCCACGCGGCGGGCGCGCCCGTCTTCGGCGCTGCCCGGCGGCGCGCCCGCGCGCCTCGGCTCGCTGTGCCTGCCCAACGAGCCAGCGGCGGACTGGCCGGAGTTCTACGCGCGAGCGCCGGCTGCGCCCGCTCGCGCGGATCGGCGCGCGAGCGCGGCGCGCTGTCGGGCGCGGGCGCTCGCGGCGGTGGAGCGCGTGTGCGAGCGCCTCGCGGAGCTGGCCGGCCCGCCGGAGCCGCCGGCGCGGCTGCACGGCGACCTGTGGTCGGGCAACGTGATGGCCGACGCGGACGGGCGCCCGTGGCTGATCGACCCGTCGCGCGTACGGCGGCCACCGCGAGGTCGATCTCGCGATGCTGCGTCTGTTCGGCGCGCCGTCCGAGCGCGTGTTCGGCGCCTATGAGGAGCTCGCGCCGCTCGCGGAGGGCTGGCGGGAGCGCGTGGAGCTCTACCAGCTGCTGCCGCTGCTGGTGCACGCGCTGCTGTTCGGCGGCTCCTACGGCGCCGCGGCGGAGCGCGTCGCGCGCCCGCTACGCGGCGCTGAGCGCGTCCCGCCCGGCGGGCAGCGCGTCGGACTGGGGGAGGTGCGCGCCACCACGCTTCACTCGAGCGCGGCGGCTGTACCTGCTGGCGCGGGTGGTGATCGTGCGCCACTACCGGCGGCGGCTGACGCTCGAGCGGGTGGCGCGGCGCGCTGTCGTAGCTCGCCGCGCCAGCTGCAGCGCGCCTACGCGCAGTTCGGCGAGCGGACCTTCAGCGAGGAGCTGCGCGCGCGGCGCATGGCGGCGGCGGCGGAGCTGCTGGCGGCGCAGCGCTCGATCCCGGTGCGCGACGTCGCGCGGCTCGTGGGCTACGGCCAGGCAGCGCACTTCGCGCGCGCGTTCCGCCGCCGCTACGGCGTCCCGCCGGCGCGCTTTCGCGAGCTCGCGCGGGCGGCGCGCGCGGAAGCCTAGGCGCTACTCGTTCTCGGCGCCCGCGGGCGCAAGCGCCGAGCCGGCGCCCGCCGGGGCCGGCTCGCCCTGGCCTGCGTGCACGCGCTCGGCTCCGGGCAGGCGCAGGCGCATCAGCGTGCCGCCGCCCGGCGCGGGCTCGGCGGTCACGCTCCCGCCCTGCTGCACCGCGACCTGGCGCACGATCGCGAGGCCGAGCCCCGAGCCGGGACGCGCCGCGCGCCTCGGCGCCGCGGTAGAAGCGGTCGAACACGTGCGGCAGGTCATCGGCGGAGATGCCGGGGCCGTGGTCGCGCACGGTGAGCTCCTCGCCGTTCAGCACGACCTCGACGGGCTCGCCGGGCGGGCTGTACTTGACGGCGTTGTCGATCAGGTTGCCGACCGCACGCGCGAGCCGGGCGGGCACGCCCGACGACGATCGTGGGCTCGAGCGCCAGCTCGATCTGCACGTGCGGCGAGTGGCGGTGCGTGCGCTCGACGACCTCGCGCACGAGCAGGTCGAGGCGCACGTCCTCGGCGTCCGAGCGCGGCTCCTCGCCGCGCGCGAGGTCGATCAGGTCGTTCATCGAGCAGCGTCAGCTCCTCGATCTGCTCGACCACGTCGCCGAGCAGGCGCGGCGCTCCTCGGCGTCCATGTCCTCGGCGCTGTGCTGCAGGATCTCGATGTTCGTGCGCAGGCTCGTGACGGGCGTGCGCAGCTCGTGCGAGGCGTCGGCGACCAGCTGGCGCTGCGCGTGCACCGACGCGTCGAGCGCGCTCATCGAGCGCTCGAGCGCGTCGAGCATCGCGTTGAAGCTGCGCGCGAGCGTGCCCAGCTCGTCCTCGCCGCCAGGCTCGATGCGCCGGCTGAGGTCCTGTGTGGCGGCGACGTGCTGGCGGTCGCCCGGTCAGGCGCTTGAGCGGCTGCACGGCGGCGCCCGCCACGAGCCGCCCGAGCAGCGCGGCGAGCGCGATGCCGCCGACGTCAGAGCAGCACGAGGATCAGCCGCAGGCGGCCGAGCAGGCTGTCCACTTCGGTGAGCGGCTGGGCGAGCTGCACGCGCGCGCTGGAAGCCGATCGGCTCGGCGAGGATGCGCAGGTGCACGCCGTCGCACGCCGGCGTCGCGAAGAACGGGCTCGCCCCCGCGCTCGGCGAGCGCGCGCGTGCCGGCGTCGACCGGCAGCGTGACGCCGGGCGTGGAGCGCAACACCACCGCGCCCGTCGGCCCGATCAGCTGCTGGTAGCCGCGCACCTGGTTGGGGCGCAGCGGGAAGGGTTGAGCAGGCTGCCGAGGCGCGGCGGGCTGCCTGCATTCGCATTGGGGTTCGCGCCGAGCGCGCGCTCGAGCGAGCGACGCTCGCCCGCGGTGCGGCTGCGGTCGGGGCGCCCTTCGCGCAGCAGTTGCACCATGCGCGTGACCTGGGCGCCGCGGGTGCGCAGCTGCGTGTCGACCTGGCCGCGCAGCTGGTTGGAGGTGAGCACGTAGACGAGCGCGGAGGCGAGCACGCACCGCGACCGCGACCGCGGCCGCGGAGGCGAGCGTGATGCGCCGGCGGAAGCTCATGCGCCCGTGCGCAGCACGTAGCCGACGCCGCGCACCGTGTGCAGCAGGCGCGGCTCGTCGCCGACCTCGGTCTTGCGTCGCAGGTAGCCCATGTACACGCCCAGCGAGTTGGAGCGTCGACGCCGAAGTCATACCCCCACACGTGCTCGAAGATCGCCGAGCGGGTGAGCACCTGGCGCGGGTGGCGCAGGAACATCTCGAGCAGCAGGAACTCGGTGCGGGTGAGCGACAGCGTGCGCTCGCCGCGCCACGCCTCGTGCGCGAGCAGATCGAGGCGCAGATCCTCGAACGCGAGCGTCGACTCCTGTTCGTCCTCGGCGCTCGCGCGCCGCAGCAGCGCGCGCACGCGCGCGAGCAGCTCGCGCAGCGCGAACGGCTTGACGAGGTAGTCGTCGGCGCCCGCGTCGAGCCCGGCGACGCGGTCGTCGACCTCCTCGCGCGCGGTGAGCATCAGCACGGGCGTGCTGTCGCCGCCTTCGCGCAGCCGCCGGCACACCTCGAGCCCGTCCACGTGCGGCATCGACGACGTCGAGGATCACCGCCTCGATACGGCGTCGCGGCGAGCCGCTCGAGCGCCTCGCGCGCCGTCCATCGCCTGCGCGACCTCGTAGCGCTCCAGCGAGAGCGCGCGCGACAGCGCGCTCTGCACGGCGGGCTCGTCGTCGACGACGAGTATGCGTGCTTGCTCGGCCATGATCACTTGCGCTGTCCGGTGTGCGCCGCCGCCCCAACCGGCGGATAGCTCCTGCAATGAGGCTAGCGTGACGCGTCGGGCCGAGGGGCGTGTAAGCGAAAGCGAAGAGAATGCGAAGAATCGAAGGCTCCGAAGACGGCGCGGAGAACGGCGCGGAGAACGGCGCGCACCGGGCGGCGCAGATCGCGGAGGGGTCGCGCACCCTGCGCAACAGCGTGATCAGCCTCGGCGTCTTCTTCGTGATCGTGGTGGCGCTGCTGTTCGGCGTCCCCGGCCTGCGCTCGGCGGGCGAGCGCATCACCGACGCGAACCCGCTGTGGGTGGCCGGCGGCGTGCTGCTCGAGCTGCTCTCCTGCGCCGGCTACGTGGTGCTGTTCGACCTCGTGTTCGGGCTCTCCGGCGCTGGGTCAGCGCGCGGCTGTCGCTGGCCGAGCTCGCTGTCAACTCCGTCGTGTCGCGTGAGCGGCGCTGGCGGGCATCGCGCTGGGCGCGTGGGTGCTGCGCAGCGAAGGGCATGTCGGCGGAGCGGATCGCGAAGCGCTCGGTGCTGATCTTCCTGCTCACGAGCGCCGTCAACGTGGGCGCGGTGATCGCTGATCGGCGTGCCGATGTGGCTGGGGCTGTTGCCGGGCTCGCAAAGCGATCTCACGCTGCTGCCCGCCGCGGTGGCGCTGCGACGATCGTGGGCGCTCGTGCTCGCGGCTCGGCCGCCGCGCGCGCCGCGTCGCCGGCGGCTCGACTCCGACCGCCGCGAGCGCCTCGCTCTGGCGCTCACGGCGCTCGGGGGCGGCGTGCTCGACACGCTGCGCGCTGATCCGCGAGCACGACTGGCGGCTGCTCGGCGCGGTCGCGTACTGGCTGTTCGACAACCTCGTGCTGTACGCGTGCTCTGGCTGCGTTCGGCGCGCGCACGCGCCCTCGATCTGGGTCGGTGGCGATGGCCTACCTGGTGGGCATGCTGGCCAACTCGCTGCCGATCCCCGGCGGGCTCGTGGCGGTGGAAGGCGGGCTCGTGGGGATGCTGCTGCTGTTCGGCGTGCGCCCCGCCTCGGAGGTGCTCGCGGCGGTGCTCATCTACCGCGCGATCTCGCTGTGGATCCCCGCGCTGATCGGCTCGGTGGCGTTCCTCAGCCTGCGCCGCGAGATCGCGCGGCCGCTCGCGGTCATTCGGTGAGTTCTTCGGTGAACGCGTTGGCTGTTGGCGGCGCGCTGGCAGATGTGGCCCGGCAGGTTGTCCATCACGCCCGTCACCTGAGCGTCCACTTCGCCGGACAGGCCGGGGCAGTAGACCGGCGGCGGGCAGGTCGCCGCGCGAGCGAGCCCGGCGCGTTCAGCGGCAGCAGCCGTTCGGCGGCGGCCAGCGCGTGCTCGTAGCGTGTCGGAGAAGATGTCGATCGCGACGCGGCCGCTGTACAGCTCGATCGAGCGGCCTTCGTCGTAGACGATCGCGGGCACCCCGCGGACCACGATGTTGCGCTGCGGGCCGAGCGCGGCGTTGGAGTGGCGGTGGTAGATCACGGTCGTGACCTGCAGCGGCAGCTCGCAGCTGCCGCCGCCGAAGATGCCTTTGCTCTGCACGCAGTCGCCGTAGTAGACGCTGTCGCCGACGCGCGCGATGTACGCCGTTGTGGCCGTCGGCGGCCGCCAGCGGGTAGCCGAGGAAGCTGCGCCCCACCCAGTAGACGCGGAAGTACGGGAACGTCTCGGCTTCCGCCAGCTCGGTGGCGCTGATCGGGCCGCGGGTGAGCGGTGCCGCAGCCCGCGGCGAGCGCTCCGGCGAGCAGCGCGAGCGCGGCCAGCGCGGCGCGCAGCGCCGCGCGGGCCGCCCCTGTCGGCCGAGGATTACCCGTCGCGGCTCGCATCGCCGTCATTATCGTGGCGTGCCGGAGAGATCGAGTACAGCTACTTCCGGGCCGCTCGGCGGTTCTCATGGGTACGGGTCCGCCGGTTCGCCGGCGGATGTGCCGGGGTCCGGTGGGGTAGCACACCGGACCCCGGTCGATCTTCGCACCGGGCGCGCGGGTGCGATGCAGTTCCCCTGGGCGGGCCCGGCGCTGGCTGCGCTGCTGGCGACGGCGTGGCTCGTGGTCGATCCGCGCACGCCGGATCTCGCCGCGCCAGGTGTACCGCGTCGAACTCTTCCGCCAGCTCGGGATGGCGGTCTGGGACACGCACTGGTACGCCGGTCACTCACCTGCCCGGCTACAGCCTGCTGTTCGCGCCGCTCGCGTCGCTGATCGGGCTGCGGCTGCTGGCCGCGCTGTCGCGTGCTCGCCTCCAGCGTGCTGTTCGCGCTGATCGTCTCGCGCGAGTACGCGCACGGCGGCCGCGCGCTGGGCGCGTGCCTGTTCGCGGTGGCGGCGGTCGGCGACATCTGGATCGGGCGCGTCGACGTTCGCGCTCGGCGTGACGCTGGCGCTCGCGGCGGTGCTCGCGCTGCGCGCCCGCCGCGTGTGGCCCGCGGTGCTGCTCGCTGGCGACGTGCGCCGCGGCGAGCCCGGTGGCGGGCGCGCTGCTCGCGCTCGCGGGCCTCAGCGCGACGCTCGCGCTGCGCCGCGCGCGCTTCGTCCTGGCGCTCGCGCTCGCGCCCGCGGCGGTGATCGGAGCGCTCGCGCTGCTGTTCGCGGAAGGCGGCTTCGAGCCCTACCCGCTGCGCTCGTTCGTCGCCACCGCGGCGGTGGTGCTCGCGTTCCTCGCGGCGCTTCCGCGCGGCGAGCGCCTCCTGAGGCAGGGCGGCGCGCTGTACCTCTCGGTGTGTGTGCTGTGCCTCTTGGTGCACACGCAGATGGGCAGCAACGTCGAGCGCTACGGCGTGTTGCTGGCGGGGCCGCTGCTGCTGTGCGCGCGGCCACGCGCGGGCGTGCGCACGGGGCTCGCGTGGTGGCGCTCGCGGCGGCGCGTCGATCGTGTGGGGCCCCGTGCGCGAGACGCGCGCGGTGGCGGGCAGCGAAGCGATGCACGCCTCCTACTACGCGCCGCTCGAGCGTTTCCTCGACACGCACGCGCGCGGCCCCGTGCGCGTGGAGGTGCCGCTCACGCGCTCGCACTGGGAGGCCGCGCTGCTGGCGCCGCACGTGTCGCTCGCGCGCGGCTGGGAGAAGCAGCTCGAAGAGCGCTATGACCGCGTGCTGCTCGTCGGGCGGCCTCGGCGCGGCGGGCTATGCGCGCTGGCTGCGCGAACAGGCGGTCGCGTACGTGGCGCTGCCCGACGCGCCGCTCGACCCCTCCAGCGCGCGCGAGGGGCAGCTGATCCGCGGCGGGCTTCCCTACCTGCGCGAGGTGTTCTCGAGCGCGCACTGGCGCGTGTTCGAAGTGCTCGGCGCCACGCCGCTGCTCGGCGGCGCGGGCCGGCTCGTATCGCTCGGGCACGACAGCTTCTCGGTGTACGCGTACGCGCCCGGCACGCTTACGCGTGCGCCTGCACTACACGCGCTACTGGCGCGTGGCGCGCGGGCGCGCGTGCGTGGCACAGGCGCCCGGCGGCTTCACCCTGCTGCAGGCGCGCTCGGCGGGCGCGATCACGGTGCGCGCGCGCTTCTCGCTCGCTCGCGCGCTGTCGGGCGGTCGCTCGTGCGGCGGCGGCGCGTAAGGCGCACGGCGCGGGAGCGGGCCGGCGTCTAGTTGGGCCTGAGCCCGTACAGGCCGGTGCTGCCGGTGAGGTACAGGTGTTCGCCGTCGCTGACCACCGGGTCGAACGAGCCGGTGTCCTTGGTGAACACCACGCGGCCCGTGGAGATGCCGAGCCCGTACGTGCGCTTGTCGCCGAGGTCGGCGAAGTACACGATGCGCCCGATGATCGTGGCCGAGCCGGAGATGCGCCCGCCGGCGTTGTAGCGCCAGCTGATGTGGCCGGTCTGCGCGTTGAGCGCGTAGAAGGTGCCGTCGTAGGAGCCCAGGTAGATCGTCGGGCCGATCCCGGGCGCGTCGGTGACGGCGGGCGACGCGTACACGTACGCGCCGGTCTGCACCGCCCAGTCGAGCCTGCCGGTGTGCGCGTCGTACGCGTAGATGCGCCCGTCGGTGTTGCCGAGGAACACGCGCCCGTACATCGACGGCGGCGGTGGAGTAGAAGGTGCCGCTGCCGAGCAGCGCGCCTTCGGAGCCGCTGCACCCACAGCCGGTGCCCGGTGCTGCTCGGAGACCGCCTGCACGTGGCCGGAGTAGTCGCCGAAGTAGAGCACGCCTTCGTAGAGCGTTGGGCTGGCCTTGACCGCGCCTCCGGCATGGTAGGTCCAGATGACGCCGCCGGTGCGCGCGTCGAGCGCGTACACGGTGCCGTTCTGGGAGCCGAAGAACACCCTTCCGCCGTCGAGCAGCGGCGATGACTCGCTGGGCGCCGGCAGGTTGCGCGACCAGCGCACCGAGCCGTTCGCGGAGTTCAGCGCGAGGATCCGCCCCGGCGAGCTTTCGTGGCCGCTGTCGAGCACGGTGGCGTACAGCGTGTTGGAGGTCACCGCGGGCGTGGACGCCGAGAGCCGGCCGAGCCGCTTGGCCCAGAGGGTGTGGCCGGTGTGCTTGTCGATGGCCGTGAGCACCGCGTCGTCGGCGAGCTGGTAGATCGTGTTCGTCGTAGATCACCGGCGGGAACTCGAGCAGCGAGCCCTGGCGTGTGCACCCACACCTGCTCGAACGGCGGGCGCACCTTTTCGGGCGCGGGGAAGAAGCGGGTGTGGTTCTTCGTGTAGCCGTACAGCGGCCACGCGAAGCGGCTCGGCCCGCTCGCGGGAAGTTTCGCGTTGGCCTGCGGGGTGAACGGCTGCGTGCGGGTGGTAGATGCTGCCGGTGCGGTTGTGGTCGTAGATGTAGGCGCCCGCCGCGGCGGCGGCGATCAGTGCCACGATCACCGCGGCGCTCACGCGCGCGCGCTTGGAGCGGAACAGCCGACGACCTCTGCCGTTGCTCACGGGTCTACGCGGCGCGTCAGGCCGCGATCTTGCGCGACGCGCGCGAGCGCTCGCGCCTGGCGCCGGCGGGTCCGTGCGACGGCGCCGCCATGTTTCCGTCGGTGCGCGCTGCGCGGCGCGCCGGGCGCGGCCTCGGCGCGCTGACGCGCCGTCTGCCGAGGCTCAGCAGCCGCGCGATGCTGACCGCGAGCATCCACATGCTGGCGAGCGCGAACAGCACCAGCGTGAGGCCCGAGACCAGCGCGAGCACTTCGTGGTTGCCGTCCAGCGACCAGCTCCACAGCGCGTAGTCGCCCAGCGTCAGCCCGAGAATCAAGACCAGCGGCCGGTAGGACACGAAACGTACCCTAGTCGGGTTCGAGGACGGATGGGGCCGAAATGCCCGCAAGTTGCGCACCTGCCTATGATCGCTCGCCATGGGCCACGGCGAGGAAGCATCGCGCGATTCGGCGATCTTCGCGCCGGGAATGCTCGCGGGGCGCGTGGCGCTCGTCACGGGTGGGGGCACGGGGCTCGGCCTGGCCACCGCGCTGGAGCTGCGCCGCTGCGGCGCGGCGGTGGCGATCACGGGCCGGCGCGCGGACGTGCTGGAGCAGGCGGCGGGGGAGATCGAGCGCGCGTGCGGCGGCCGCGTGGCCTGGGACGCCGGCGACGTGCGCGACGCCGGCGACGCGCGGCGCGTGATCGCGGGCGTGCTCGAGCGGCACGGGCGCCTCGACGTGCTCGTGAACAACGCAGGCGGCCAGTACTTCACGCCCGCGGAGCTGATCGAGGAGAAGGGCTGGCGCGCGGTGTGGCGGCTCAACGTGGAGGGCATGCTCACGATGGCCGAGGCCGCGTACGAGCTGGCGATGGCGCCCGCGGGCGCCGGCACGGTGGTCAACGTGACGCTCTCGCCGCACCACGGCATGCCCGGCATGGCGCACTCGGGCGCCGCGCGCGCCGCCGTGGAGGCGCTCACGCGAGAGCTCGCCGAGCGCTGGGCGAACGCGGGCGTCGCGGTGAGCGCCGTGGCCGCGGGCCACTTCGAGACCGAGGTGCTCTCGAAGTACCCCGCGAGCGTGCGCGCGGGCGCATCGCGCAGCGTGCCGCTTCAGCGCCTGGGGGAGCCATACGAGCACGCGTGGCTCGTGGCGCTGCTCGCCTCGCCGCTCGCGCACGCGTTCAGCGGCTCCACGGTCACGCTCGACGGCGCGCGCGACAACTTCATGGGCCCGTGGCCGCCGCAGGGGCTCGCGGACGAGTCCGGGACGGTGCCGGCGGAGGAGCGGCGGTAGGGGCGGCGGGGAGGCGACGATAAGATCCGCAGACCATGCGGGCGAAGTGTTGTGGTTGCACAGAAGCCTTCCAAGCTTCTAGGGCGGGTTCGATTCCCGTCGCCCGCTTGGAGACCACGGGGAGTGGCGCAGTCTGGTAGCGCACCCGGCTGGGGGCCGGGCGGTCGCAGGTTCAAATCCTGTCTCCCCGATA
>CAWEZQ010000012.1:0-94015 GCA_963813685.1 uncultured Solirubrobacteraceae bacterium | reverse complement strand
GGGCCGTGAAGCCCACAAGGCCCTCAACCTTGCGCGTCTACCAATTCCGCCACGGGCGCAGGGTCGCGGAGTATAGCCCTGCCCGGGCGCGGTCCGTGGCGTGCGCACGGCGCCCACGCGCACGGCCGAGAGCCCGCTCGGTGGCCGCGTGCGTGCACACGTTGAATCCGTCCCCGGGCGGCGCTACAGTACGAACACATGTTCGCAAGTGCGCGACCGCAAGCTTACGAGGAGGCCACGCAGGCATGGACCTGACCAAGCGCCAGCAGGAGATCTTCGATTTCATCCGCAAGTACTCGGCCAAGTACGGCTACCCGCCGACGGTGCGGGACATCGGCAAGGCCGTGGGGCTCGCGTCGTCCTCGACGGTGCACGCGCACCTTGCGAACCTCGAGAAGATTGGGCTCCTGCGGCGCGACCCCTCCAAGCCCCGGGCGATCGAGCTGCTCGACCGCGCGGTCGGCAGCGCGGTCGAGAGTGTGCGCGGGATCGTGCGCTCCGAAGGCCTGCCGCTCGTCGGCTCAGTCGCCGCCGGCCAGCCGATCCTCGCTGAAGAGAACATCGAGGACTACGTGTCGGTCCCCGACATCGCGGGAGGCGGCGACGGCGCGTACCTGCTGCGCATCCGCGGCGACTCGATGAAGAACGCGGGCATCCTCGAGGGCGACTACGTGGTCGTCCACCCGCAGGACACCGCAACCGACGGAGACGTGGTGGTCGCGCTGCTCGGCGAGGAGGCGACGGTCAAGCGCTTCTTCAGGGAATCCGACCATGTGCGCCTGCAGCCCGAGAACGAGTCGCTCGAGCCGATCCGCAGCAAGGAGGTCAAGGTGCTCGGCCGCGTCGTCGGGGTGATGCGTTCCTGCTGAGCGCGGACGGCGGGCCGTCCCGCCGTGCGACCCGGCGGGACGTGCGGCGACCGGCGCGCGGTGCGCTCCGGCGGGAAGGGTGGCGCGCGGCGGCCCGGGTGTCCTTCACAAGCGCGCCGCGGCGCGCTACGTTGGTCGAGCAGGTCGGGTAGCCGCGGAGGCCTCGCGGCCTTCGAGGAAAGTCCGGACATCAAAGGGAAGGGCGGTCGAGCGATCGACCCGGGGAAACCCGCGGGAAAGTGCCACAGAAACAAACCGCCGACGTCCGCCGTCCCACGTGAACGGCGGGCGGGCAAGGGTGAAATGGTGCGGTAAGAGCGCACCAGCGCCGCGGTGACGCGGCGGCTGGGCAAACCCCGCCCGATGCAAGGCCAAACCGGACCGCTTGCAGGTGTCCCGCCGAGGTCCAGGTGGGCCGCTCAGATGGATGGCTGCTCAACGACAGAATCCGGCTTACAGACCTGCTAACGGAAAGCCCCGCAGACCGCGGGGCTTTCCCATTTGAGAGCGCGCGAAGCGTTCGCAGGCGCGCGGGAACGCGATCCCCCTCAGGGACCGGTGGGCTAGGATTGGCGCTCCGCCGGGTATTTCCTCGTGACCAGCCCAGACTCCGCCCATACCAAGGGGCCGTCGTCGTTCTCCGAAGCAGCCGAGCTGGAGCTGCGAAGCGTCAGCAAGCGCTATCCGGGGCAGTCGCAGCCGGCGATCGCCGATCTCTCCTTGAAGGTGGCGGCCGGCGAGGTGTGCGTGCTCGTCGGCCCGTCGGGGTCGGGCAAGACGACGGCGATGCGCCTGATCAACCGCATGATCTCCGCTCGACTCGGGCGACATCCTGCTTGGCGGACGAAGCGTGCTCGAGCGAGAGCCCCGTGCGCTGCGGCGCGAGATCGGCTACGTGATCCAGCAGGTCGGGCTCTTCCCGCATCAGACGGTCGCGCGAGAACATCGCCACGGTTCCGCGCCTGCTCGGTTGGAGCAAGACGCGGACCGCCGCAGCGCGTCGAGGAGTTGCTGGGGCTGTCGGTCTCGACGCTGCGCAGATGCGCCGCCGCTTCCCCAGCCAGCTGTCGGGCGGACAGCGCCAGCGCGTGGGCGTGGCGCGCGCGCTCGCCGCGGACCCGCCGCTGATGCTGATGGACGAGCCGTTCGGCGCGATCGACCCGATCAACCGCATGCGCCTGCAGGACGAGTTTCTCGCGCTGCAGAGCGAAGGTGCGCAAGACGATCGTGTTCGTCACGCACGACATCGACGAGGCGATCAAGATGGGCGACCGCATCGCGATCCTGCGCGAGGGCGGGCGTGCTCGCACAGTACGACAGCCCCCGCGCGATACTCACGAGCCCCGCAGACGATTTCGTGGCGCGCTTCGTGGGCGCCGATCGCGCGCATCAAGCGCCTGTCGCTGATCGCAGCCGGCGACGTCGAGCTCGAGCCGATCGCAACCGGCGATCGCACCGGGCCGGCGATCGCGCGAGATGTTTCGGTGCGCGATGCGCTCTCGCTGCTGCTGAGCCACGGAGGCGAGGGGCTGCCCGTGCACGACACGTCCGGGCACACGCTCGGCGCGCTCACGCTCTCGGCGATCGAGCGGCTGCTGGACTCCGAGCGCAACGGGGGAGCGGCGCCCGGTGGGGAGGATGCCGCGGCCGCTGACGGCGGCGAGACCCGGGGCCACGCGCAGACGGCCGCGCAAACGCTCGGGCCGCGTCCGTGAGCCCGCTCGCGACGGTCGAACCGGTCATACCCGACTACGGGAGGGCGAGCTCGTCCTGCGTCGTGCACAACCACCTGTTCTGCGGCGAATGGGTCACGAAGAACTGGGGCCCGGTACTGTGGCCCGCGCTCAGGGGCCACATCGCGCTCACCGCGGTGGCCGTCGCAATCGGCTTCTGCATCGCGATGACGCTCGCGCTCGCCGCACACCGCTGGCGCGTGGTCGAGCAGCCGACCATCCTCGTGACCACGTTCCTGTACACGATCCCGTCGCTCGCGCTGTTCGAGCTGCTGGTCGCGCCCGTCGGCCCCAACGTGATCTCGGCCGAGATCGCGCTCGTCTCCTACACGCTGCTGATCCTCTTCCGCAACATCCTCACAGGCCTGCGCGAGGTGCCCGCGGAGGTGCTCGACGCAGCCGAGGGCATGGGCATGTCGCGCACGCAAGCCCTGCTTCGCGTCGAGCTGCCGCTCGCGCTGCCCGCGATCGTGGCGGGACTGCGCATCGCGGTGGTAACGATCATCGCGCTCGCCACGATCGTGTACACGATCTACGACGCGGGCCTCGGCGTGCCGATCCACGCCGCGCTCGGCGAGGGTCCGTTCAAGACCGAGCTGATCGCGGCCGGAGGGCTGACGATCGTGCTCGCGCTCGCCGCCGACGCGCTGCTGGTGATTGCGCAGCGGCTACTCACCCCGTGGGCGAGGCTAGGTAGGGCCTAGCCGTGCACTCTTTCGTCGAAGCTTTCTCGTTCATCTTCCACAACGGCGCGGTGGCCGGTGAGCCGGGGCTGCCTAGCCTCGGCCACCTCGCGCTCGAGACGCTCAAGGTCGGCACGATCGGGATCGCCATCTCGATCGCATTGGCGCTTCCGCTCGGCGTGTGGCTCGGGCACCTGCACCGCGCATCGTTCATCGCGATCAACGTCGGCAACATCGGCCGGGCGCTCCCCAGCCTCGTCGTGCTCGCGATCGGCGACGCTTTCCTCGGCCTGGGACTGACCGTGGTCGAGCTTGCGCTCGTGATCCTCGCGGTGCCGCCGCTGATCACCAACGCCTATCTGGGCGTCGACGGCGTCGAGCACGATCTGGTGGACGCGGCGCGGGGGATGGGGATGAGCGGGCGCCAGGTGCTGATGCAGGTCGAGCTGCCGCTCGCGGTGCCGCTGATCTTCGCCGGCATCCGCACCGCCGCGGTGTTCGTGATCAGCACCACCACGATTGCGTCGCTCGCCGGCTTCAGCGGGAGCCTCGGCGACATCATCGCCAACGAGACCAGCTACCACTTCGCGGGCGTGCTCGGCGCGGCCATCTGCGTGGCCGCGCTCGCGCTCGGGGTCGACGGCGTTCTCGCGCTCGTTCAGCACAGGCTCACGCCGCGCGGGGTCAGGGAGCGCAGCCGCGAACGGCGGGTCTCCGGTCGCGCGCGGGTCGCGCGGGCCGTGACTTCTCCATAATGTAGATCGACAAACGGAAGAATAGGAGGCGGCGCATGCCGTTGAGGACCCCGACCACACCCAAGCCCCGCATCCGCGGCTCCCTTGCCGCGCTGCTCGCCGTCGCGCTGATGCTCGCCGTCGCAGCCTGCGGCAGCAGTAGCACGACGTCGAGCTCCAGCTCGACCAGCGGCGGCAGTGCGGCGTCGAGCTCGGCCAAGCCGGGAGCGGGCAAGCCGCCGGTGACGGTCGGCGACAAGAACTTCGCCGAGGAGAACATCCTCGGGGCGCTCTACGCGCAGGCGCTCGAAGCGAAGGGCTACACGGTCACGTTGAAGGACAACGTCGGCTCCACCGAGATCATCTACAAGGCACTCACGTCTGGACAGATCGGAATGTACCCCGAGTACACCGGCGTGCTGCTGTCGGCGATCGCCGAACAGACCAAGAACCCCGCGAGCGCCGAAGCGGCGACCCAGCAGGCGAGGGAATTCGTGGCCAAGCACGGCATCGCGATGCTCAACCCCACGCCGTTCTACGACTCAAACGTCCTCGCCACGCTGCCCGAATACGCGAGCGCGCACAAACTCACGAGCATCGAAGACCTCAAGGCGCTCGGCAAGTCGGTCAAGCTGGGCGGCCCGCCCGAATTCGCCACCCGCTTCGAGGGCCTGCCCGGCATCAAACAGGAATACGGCGTCGATCCCGACTTTCGTGCCGATCGCGATCGAACTCTCCTACAAGGCGCTCGAAAGCAAGCAGGTGGACGTGCAGAACGTGTTCAGCACCGACGGGCAGCTGCTCGGCGGCAAGTTCAAGTTGCTCGAAGACCCCAAGCACGTGTTCGGGTTTCAGAACGTCGCCCCGCTCGTCAGCCAGAGCGTGCTCTCCGCCGAGGGACCCGCGTTCGCCGAAACGCTCAACAAGGTCAGCTCGCTCCTCACGATCAAGGCGATCCAACAGATGAACGCGGCAGTGAGCATCGACAAGCAGTCTCCCGCCGCCGTCGCCAAGCAGTTCCTGCAGGCGAACAAGCTGGACTGAGGAGCCGCTCGGGGGCGCCGGCGTGGCACCTGGCTGCGGGACGCAGTCCGGGGAACCCCGCCGGCGTGCCCTCTGCGGGCCGGCCTCGCGCGGCTGGGGTGTGCGCGCCCGACGCCTCCCTTTCCGGTGCCCGCGGCCCACGCGAGCTTGCGCGCGAACCCGCCAAGAGCTTGCGTCGGGCACGTGCTGAAGGTGAGAGGGCGTCTACGCCTCGAGGTGCGGGTAGCGCTCTGACACGAACGCGCGGTAGCGCTCGTAGATCGGCTTCGTGATCGGGATCAGCTGCAGCGACGCTTTGATGTCGCCGCCGGTCTTGATGCGACCCCGCGCGATCGCCAGCGCGATGTTCTCACGACCCTGGAAGTAGCGGTTTGCGGTCTGCGAGGACATCTTCATCCACACCTTCGGCGACCACGGCACCTCCTCGCTCCAGCGCCATTCGAGGTTCGCGTCGTCGTCGGGCGAGCACGCGCGTACGTTGAGCACCAGGTCGAGGTCCGTGAATTCGAAGCGCTGCGGCACGTCGGCGTCGCGCAGCTTCGGGCCCATCACCGGGTCCTCGCTCATCATCGTGAACACGTTGTCCATCACGTCGCGGAACTCAGCCGGTGATGTGAACGGTGTGTCCATGTGATCAGTCGGGGCGCGGGCGGACGCGGGCCCGCTCAGTCGGGCTTGTGCTCCTCGTCGGCCTCGCCGTAGAGCAGCTCGCCCTCGTCGGGCGAGAAGGACGCGTCGAGCATGATCCGGCGGGCCGCGTGCTGGTCGCCGTGCGAGGCGTGTTCGATCAGTTCCTGCTCGGCCAGCTCGAAGCCCTCCGCCTCGCCGCCGCCCGCCTCCTCGACCGCGCGGCGCGATTCGCGCCGCATGTGTTCGAGCTCAGACAGGCGCTCGTCCGGCGTGTCGGACATGGCGAGCAGCCTATACCCGTTTCGCGTGGGGCGCGAGAAGGTGCCGGCGGTTATTCGAGGTGCAGCTGCGTGCGCGCGGAGTCGAGCAGCGAGCCGCCGCCCTTCAGGTCCTCGAGTGCGGCGCGCATCGCGTCGAGGCTGCACTCGATGTGCGACGGCCACGGCTTGTCGGGGTGGTCGTCGAGCGTCTTCAGGCCGTTCCCCGTGATCATCGCGACCACCGTGTCGTCGCGATCCAGGCGGCCCGCGGACACGAGCTTCTCGAGCACCGCGACGGTCGTGCCGCCCGCGGGCTCGGTGAGGATCCCCTCGGTCGAGGCGAGCAGGTCGATCCCCGCGAAGATCTCCGGGTCGCTCGCGTACGCCGCGCTCCCGCCGCGCTTCAGCACCGCGTCGATCACCAGGTAGCCGTCGCCCGGCGCGCCGATCGCGAGCGAGTGCGCCGCCGTCTCGGGCGTCACCGGCTGGACCTCGGCCTCCTCCGCGAGGATCGCCGAGGCGATCGGGTTGCAGCCGCTTGGCTGCGCAATGTCGATGCGCGTGCCCGCCGTCTCCGACAGCCCCAGCAGCTCCAGCTCCACGAGCCCCTTGTGAATGCGCGAGGAGAGCGTGCCGCCCGCGGCCGCGGTCACGATGTGATCGGGCGCGTGCCAGCCGAGCTGCTCGACGATCTCGAACGCGGCGGTCTTCGCGCCCTCCGCGTAGAACGGGCGCAGCGTGATGTTCGCGAAGTCCATGCCCGTCGCTTCCGCGAGCTCGCGGCAGCGACGGTTGGCTTCGTCGTAGTTGCCCTCCACCTGGCACACCCTCGCGCCCAGCGCAGCGCACGCCCGCGCCTTGGTGTCCTCGAGCCGGTTGGGATAGAACACGTACGCGTCCACGCCCGCCTTCGCCGCGAGCGCCGCCACCGCCGTGCCCACGTTGCCCGTGGACACGCAGCCGAGCTCCTGCTTGCCGCGCTCCAGCAGGCGCGCGACCGACATCGCCACCACGCGGTCCTTGTAGGAGAGGCTCGGCCGCTGCGTGGAGTCGTCCTTCAGGTACAGGTTCGACAGGCCCAGCTCCGCGCCGAGGCGCTCCGCGCGGATCAGCGGCGTGTAGCCCGCGTGCTGGCCCACGCGCGCCTGTGCGGACGCGTCCACGATCGGGAGCAGCTCCTCGAAGTGCCAGATGTTGCGCGGCCGCTCCTCCGCCGGCACCTCGCGGAAGTGGCGCGCCGCGAGCTCGTAGTCGTAGACGATGTCGAGGCCCTTGCCGCAGTCAGGGCACGCGAACACCGTGTCCTCGAGCGCGTAGCTGTGGCCGCAGCGGTGGCATGCGAGGCCGGTCGCGCACGAGCGCGTCCGCTGCCCCTGCGCGGGTGTCTGTGCGGTGTGCGCGCTCATGCTGCAACCTCCAAAGATACGACGGGCCACGCCGGGAAGGCGGGCTCGTGCTCGTCGGCCCCCAGCGCCACCGCCAGCTCCTCGGCCATGTGCGGCGCGAACGGCGCCAGCAGCGAGGCCAGGAGCGACAGCGCCTCGAGCAGCGACGCGCGGTCCGGCGCCGTCAGCGCGCCCTGGCGCGCGACCACGCGTTTCTCGAAGTCCTTGATCCGATCGAACAGCCGCATCACGTTGCGTACCGCGCTGTGCATCTCGAGCTGCTCCATCTCCTCGGTGATCTTCTCGGCGCCCGTGTGCGACCACTTCGAGAGCCGCGCGCGCAGGTGCTCGCTGGTGTCCTTGATCGGCTCGCCCGCGCCGGCCTTTAGCTCTGGCGCCCCCTCCTGCGCCTCGGAGAGCTTCGCGTGCGTGTACTCCCACACCTGCGTGAGGAAGCGGTGGCAGCGCAGCACCGCCGAGTCCGACCAGTTGAGCGAGCGCTGCGGGCGCGCCGCGTACAGGACCGCGAGGCGCACCGTGTCCGCGCCGAAGCGCTCCACGAGCTCGTCCGGATCCACCACATTGCCGAGATGCTTGCTCATCTTGCGCCCGTCGCGTATGACCATCTCGTGAAACAGGCAGCCCGCGAACGGCTCGCCCGCCGCGAGGAACGCGAGCGGCCCGATGTCGCGCAGCGCCTTGGTCACGAAGCGCTGGTCGAACACGAAGTTGCCGCTGTCCGAGCCCGCCACGAGCCGCTCGGACGGCAGCCAGTGGCGCAGGTCGGGCAGCGCGAGGATCTCCTCGAGCGGCTCCGTGCGCATGTGCGGCGGGACGCACGCCGGCACCCACAGCCAGAGCGCGTCGAAGTGGCAGTCGAGCGTGTCCGTCTCGCGCTTCGCAGGCGCTCCGCAGGACGGGCACGTGGTGTTCACGAACTCCTCGAGCTCCGCCAGCGGGTTGCCGGTTCCCGTCGGGCGCAGCGTGAGCGGCAGGATCACCGGGAGCTCCTCGCGCGCCACCGGCACGACGCCGCAGCGCTCGCAGTACACGATCGGGATCGGTGTTCCCCACGAGCGCTGCCTCGAGATCGGGAAGTCGAACGCGCGATAGCGCACCGCGGGCCGCGCCGCGGGCGCCGCGCCGGCCGCTGAGGCGCCGTCCGCCGAGGCGCCGTCCGCTGAGGCGCCGTCCGCTGAGGCGCCGTCCGCTGAGGCGCCGTCCGTCGGCCCGTCCCCGGAGGCCGCGCCGCCATCCTCGCCCGCGAGGCCGAGCCGCCGCGCTATCACCTCGTCGGCGCGGTCGTGCGCGGGCACGCCAAGCACGGCGGCCACGCCGAAGCGCGAGTCCACGAGCGGGGAGACGAGCACCGGGAGCTCACCCCCGCCCGGCCAAGCCGCGCGCAGCCCCGTGTCGATCACCGGGATCGTGTCGGCCTCGCGCGCGCTTCGCTCCCAGCCGCCCGTGCGCATCTGCTCGAGCTGCTCGGCCACCTGCGGGTCCGACGTGAGCGCCTCCACCGCCGGGTGGCGCGCCGAGACCATCACGAACGCCGCCTCCGCGAGCGCGTCCGCGTGAGGCGTGAAGACCGTCAGCTCGCGCCCGCCCGCGATGCTCACCTCGAGCTCCACGCCATCGACGCGGCCGAGCACGTAGCGCTGGCTCGCCAGCGCAACCTCGTCCCATATGCCGCTCGCCTCGAGCTCCGCCAGGCGCTCGTCGTTCTCCTGCACGTAGCGGCTGATGCGCAGGTACCACTGCGGGAGCTGCACGAGCCTCACCGGGCCGTGGCATCGCCAGCACGTGCCGCCCGCCTCGACCTGCATCGAGGCGAGGGTGGTGTGGCAGGTGTCGCACCAGTCCACGTTGCCCACGCCCCTGTAGATGAGCCCCGCGTCCAGCAGCACGAGGAACAGCCACTGCGACCAGCGGTACATGAGAGCGTCGGAGCTGTAGAAGGAGCGCTCCCAGTCGAACGAGAAGCCGAGCCGCTCGAGCTGTCCCCGCATGTGCTCGCCGCACGCGTGCACCCACTTGCTCGGCGGCACGCCCTCCGCGATCGCGCCGAGCTCCGCAGGCAGCCCGAACGCGTCGAAGCCGAACGAGAACAGCACCGCGTCGCCGCGCGCGCGGCGGAAGCGCGCGTACGCGTCGCCGATCGAGTAGCTGCGCACGTGGCCGATGTGCACGTTGCCGGACGTGAACGGCGCCGAGGGCTTGACGTACAGATGGGGCTGCGCCTCCACCATCGGTGGCGTGCGGAATGCATCGCGCTCGCGCCACGCCGCCTGGCGGCGCGCCTCGATCTCGTGGGGGCTGTAGGCGGCGCTCCGAACCTCGCTCATTGCGACCGAGGATATCCGAGCCCCGAAGTGCGCATTGCTATGCTCAAAATCCAGTTGACGTCCTCCGCCCACATCACCCGCGCGGCGCAGCGCAGCGACCATCCGGCCCCGCCCCGTGCGGGGTCTTTTCGTCCGCCACACGTGTAAGGATCCATAGATGGAGATTGAGATAGGCCGCGGCAAGAAGGGCCGCCGCGCATACGGCTTCGACGACATCGCGATCGTGCCCTCGAGGCGCACGCGCGACCCCGACGACATCGACATCTCCTGGAAGCTCGGCCCCTACCAGTTCGAGCTGCCGATGCTCGCCTCGGCGATGGACGGCGTCGTCTCCCCGCAGACCGCCGGCATCATCGGCCGGCTCGGCGGCCTTGCGGTGCTGAACCTCGAGGGCATCTTCACCCGCTACGAGGATGCCGAGGAGGAGCTCGAGCGGATCGCGGCGCTGCCCAAGGAGATCGCCACCCGCGAAATGCAGGAGATCTACCGCGAGCCCGTCAAGCCCGAGCTGATCGCCAAGCGCATCGCCGAGATCAAGGAACAGAAGGTCGTGGTCGCAGCGTCGCTCACGCCGCAGCGCGTGCTCCGCTACCACGAGATCGCGATCGAGGCCGGGCTCGACGTGCTCGTGATCCAGGGCACGGTCGTCTCCGGCGAGCACGTCTCCACCGTCTCCGAGCCCCTGAACCTCAAGGAGTTCATCCCCACGCTCGAGGTCCCCGTGGTCGTCGGCGGCTGCGCCTCCTACCACACGGGCCTTCACCTGATGCGCACCGGCGCCGCCGGAGTGCTCGTGGGCGTCGGCCCCGGCGCCGCCTGCACCACCCGCGGCGTGCTAGGGATCGGCGTGCCGCAGGCCACCGCGATCGCCGACGTGGCGCACGCGCGCTCCACCCACATGCTCGAGACCGGCGAGTACTGCCAGGTGATCGCCGACGGCGGGATGCGCAACGGAGGCGACGTCGCCAAGGCGATCGCGCTCGGAGCCGACGCCGTCATGATCGGATCGCCGCTCGCGCGCGCGCACGAGGCGCCCGGGCGCGGCTTCCACTGGGGCATGGCCACGTTCCACCCCACGCTGCCGCGCGGCGCGCGCGTCGCCACCGCGCAGAACGGCACGCTCGAGGAAATCCTCGTGGGCCCCGCGCGCGAGAACGACGGGACCTTCAACCTGTTCGGCGGGCTGCGCACCTCGATGGCGACCTGCGGCCACAAGGACCTCGCCGAGTTCAACCGCGCGGAGGTCGTGGTCGCGCCGGCCCTGCAGACCGAGGGCAAGGCGCTGCAGCGCGACCAGGGCGTCGGCATGGGCGCCACCAACGGAAAGGTCGCAGCGCTCGTCAATGAGTGACGCGCGCGGCCCGGCGATGGCGGCCGCCGTCCCCGCGGGGGCTGCCCAGGGCAGCGTGATCGACCGGCCGTCGGACGAGCGTGCCGTCGTCGACTCGGCGGCGCCGCAACGGCGCGAGCGCGCGATCGACGCGCCCGAGCAGACGATCCTCGTGCTCGATTACGGCGGGCAGTACTCGCAGCTGATCGCCCGCCGCGTGCGCGACTGCGGCGTGTTCAGCGAGCTGCTGCCGCACCACACCCCGCTCGAGCAGATCGCGGCGCGCAAGCCGCGCGGGATCATCCTCTCCGGCGGGCCCGCCTCCGTGTATGCCGAGGGCGCGCCCTCGCTCGAGCGCGGGCTGCTCGGGCTCGGCGTTCCCGTGCTCGGCATCTGCTACGGCATGCAGCTGCTCGTCCACGAGCTCGGCGGCCGCGTCGAGCAGGCCGAGGTCGGCGAGTTCGGCCGCTCCGAGCTGCACGTGCGAGCGCCGGGCCTGCTGCTCGCGGGGCTGCCCGACGAGCAGACCTGCTGGATGTCCCATCGCGACACCGTCTACGAGGCGCCGCCTGGCTTCGACGCGCTCGCCTCCTCCACCGCCTCGCCGGTCGCCGCGGTCGAGCACCGCGAGCGCGGCATCTACGGGATCCAGTTCCACCCCGAGGTCGTGCACACCCCCTACGGCGAGCAGATTCTCACGCGCTTCCTCACCGAGGTGTGCGGCTGCGAGCGCACCTGGTCGGCCGCGTCGGTGGTCGAGGAGCAGATCAGGCGCATACGCGAGCAGGTGGGGGAGGGAAGGGTGATCTGCGGGCTCTCCGGCGGCGTCGACTCCTCCGTCGCCGCGCTGCTCGTCCACCGCGCAGTCGGCGAGCAGCTCACCTGCGTGTTCGTGGACCACGGCCTCATGCGCAAGGACGAGGGCGAGCAGGTCGTCGGCACCTTCCGCGACACCTTCAAGGTGCCGCTCGTCGCCGTCAACGCCGAGCAGCGCTTCCTCGAGCGCCTGCGCGGCGTGGTCGAGCCGGAGGCCAAGCGCAAGGCGATCGGCGAGGAATTCATCCGCGTCTTCGAGGAGGAGGCCGCAAAGATCTCGGGCGACCACGACGAGGTGCGCTTCCTCGTGCAGGGCACGCTCTACTCCGACGTGATCGAGTCCGGCGGCGGCACCGGCGCGGCCACGATCAAGTCCCACCACAACGTGGGCGGGCTGCCCGACGACCTGCGGTTCGAGCTCGTGGAGCCGCTGCGCGCGCTGTTCAAGGACGAGGTCCGTGCCGTCGGCGCGGAGCTGGGGCTGCCCGATCGCCTCGTGTGGCGCCAGCCCTTCCCGGGGCCCGGGCTCGCGATCAGGATCGTCGGCGGCGAAGCCACCAGGGAGCGGCTCGACGTGCTGCGCGAGGCAGACCACATCCTGCAGGAGGAGATCAGGGGCGCGGGCCTGTACCGCGAGCTGTGGCAGTCCTTCTGCGTGCTGCCCGACGTGCGCACGGTCGGCGTGCAGGGCGACGAGCGCACGTACGGCTACGTGGTCGTGGTGCGCGCCGTCACCAGCGACGACGCGATGACCGCCGACTGGGCGAGGCTGCCGTACGACCTGCTCGAGACGATCGCCTCGCGCATGATCAACGAGCTGCGCGAGGTCAACCGGGTGGTGCTCGACATAACGTCGAAGCCCCCCGGCACGATCGAGTGGGAGTAGCACCGGATCGCCTATAGTGTCTTGCTCGCCGCGCGGTGACGCGTGGCCTTTTCACGTCATGGCCCCCTCAGTCAGAACCTACACGGCGACCGCTGCCGACCGCGAGCGCAACTGGCTGCTCGTCGACGCCGAGGGCAAGACCCTCGGGCGGCTCGCCACGCTGCTCGCGGACCTGCTGCGCGGCAAGCGCAAGCCGCAGTACACGCCGCACGTGGACACCGGCGACTTCGTCGTGGTGGTCAACGCCGAGAAGGTGCACGTGAGCGGCAACAAGCGCGCCGACAAGCGCTACTACCGGCACTCCGGCTACCCCGGCGGGCTGCGCTCGCGCACCTTCGAGGAGATGCTCGAGCGCCGCCCCGAGGAGATCATCCGGATCGCCGTCAAGGGCATGATGCCGCGCAACCGGCTCGCGCGGAAGCAGATCACCAAGCTCAAGGTCTACGCCGGGCCCGAGCACCCGCACGCCGCGCAGAAGCCGCAGACGCTGGAGGTCGACAGCCGATGACAGACGACGAGCAGCCCCAGACGCCGCCCGAGGGCGACGAGCAGGCCGCCGAGGCGCCGCAGCACGCGGTTCCCTCCGAGGACGCCGCCGAGATCGCCGGCTCCGCGGAGGACGCCGCGCTCGAGGCCGCGCAGGAGGCGCAGGAGGCCGGCGGCCAGCAGCCGCCGCCCGTCCCCGACGTGGCGCCCGGCGGCGAAGGGCACGCGGTTCCCAGCGAGGAGGCGATCGAGATCGCGGGCGTCGCCGAGGACGCTGCGCTCGAGGCCGCGCAGGAGGCCGAAGACGTCGTCGCCGAGAAGGCCGCCGCCGACGAGGAGGAAGCCGACGAGCCGCAGGAGGCCGAGCGGCCCGCCAAACCCGCGGTGCCCGGCGCCCACCTCGAGGTCGACATCGTGCCCGAGGGAGAGGACCCGCTGGGCCGCGAGGCACAGCCCTCCTACGAGGACATGTACGCGATCGAGGACGAGGAGACCGAGCCCGCCGCGCGAGGCGAGGAGGACCAGGAGGAGGAGCTCGCCGAGCCCATCTCCACCGCCGCCATCGACCTCGCCTCCGGCGCCCGCTACCGCGCCACCGGCAAGCGCAAGACCGCGATCGCGCGCGTCACGCTGCGGCCCGGCAGCGGCACCTACCTCGTCAACGGCCGCACGCTCGAGGAGCACTTCCCGCGGCTCACGCTGCAGCGCAACATCCGCCAGCCGCTCGAGACCGTCGGCTACCAGGACCGCATGGACGTCGTCGCGCGCCTGCACGGCGGCGGCATCTCCGCGCAGGCGGGGGCGCTGCGCCACGGGGTGTCCAGAGCGCTGCTCGACGCCGATCCCAACCTGCGCGGCGAGCTCAAGCGCAGGGGCTTCCTCACGCGCGACTCGCGCGCGAAGGAGCGCAAGAAGGCCGGGCTCAAGAAGGCGCGCAAGCGTCCGCAGTTCTCCAAGCGCTGAGAGCCTGGTCGCGGCGAGGAGCATGGCCCGCAAGCTGTTCGGGACCGACGGCGTTCGTGGCGTCGCCGGCGACTTCCTGAGCGCCGAGCTGGCGCTCGCGCTCGGGCGCGCCGCCACCGGCCAGAGCCCCGCCGAGCGCCCCCAGGTGTTGATCGTGCGCGACACGCGCGAGTCCGGCGAGATGCTGCAGGCCGCGCTCGCCGCCGGCGTGAGCGCCGCCGGCGGCGACGCGCTGCTCGGCGGCGTCCTGCCCACGCCCGCCGCGCCGCTGCTGCTCGCGCGCTACCGCTTCGACCTCGCCGCGGTACTGTCCGCGTCGCACAACCCCTACGCCGACAACGGGATCAAGTTCTTCGCGGGCGACGGCTACAAGCTGAGCGACGACGACGAGCTCGAGATCGAGCGCGAGCTCGAGCGCTCCGCCGGCGCCGGCGCCGGAGCGGGCGCCGGCAACGCGCCGCCGCGGATCGGGAGCGTCCGCGAGCTGCGCGGCGCCGGCGAGGACTACCTGCGCGAGCTCCACACGCGCTTCTCCTCACTCGACCTGAGCGGGCTCGACGTGCTGCTCGACTGCGCCAACGGCGCCACCTACCACGTCGCCCCTGAGATCTTCAGGCGCCTCGGGGCGAAGGTCACCGCGATCGCCGACGCGCCCGACGGTCGCAACATCAACGACGGGTGCGGCTCCACGCACGTGCAGGAGCTCGCCCGGCTCGTGGTCGAGGGCGGGCACGCGCTCGGCTTCGCATTCGACGGCGACGGCGACCGGGTGCTCGCCGCCGACAGAACCGGCGCGGTGGTGGACGGCGACGAGCTGATGGCGCTGGCCGCGCTGCACCTGCGCGACGCCGGCCGTCTCGCCGGCAACGGGGTGGCGATCACGGTGATGACCAACTACGGCTTCCACTCGGCCATGAGCCGCGCCGGGATCGAGGTCGCGACCACCGGCGTGGGCGACCGCTACGTGCTCGCGGAGCTGCGCGAGCGCGGCTGGACGCTCGGGGGCGAGCAGTCCGGGCACATCATCGACATGGGCTTCAACCGCACAGGCGACGGCGTCGCGAGCGCGCTGCTGACGCTCGAGGCGCTCGCCGGGCGCGACCTGAGCGAGCGCGACGCGATGGCCAAGCTGCCTCAGCGGCTGGTCAACGTCCGCGTGCGCGACCGCGACGCGCTCGAGCGTGCCGACGGCGTCAACGAGGGCGTGCGCGCCGCACAGCACGAGCTCGAGGGGCGCGGACGCGTGCTCGTGCGCCCCAGCGGCACCGAGCCGCTGGTGCGCGTGATGGTCGAGGCGCCCACCGACGAGGAGGCCGAGAGCACCTGCATGCGCCTCGTCGCGCTGGTCGAGCGCGAGCTCGGCTGATCCGCGCCCTCGGCGCGGGGCGCACGCGCTGTTATCTTCGACCCGATGTGCGGCATCGTCGGCTACGTGGGCTTCCGCCCCGCGCGGGAGCTGCTGCTCGAAGGGCTCACTCGGCTCGAGTACCGCGGCTATGACTCCGCCGGGATCTCCGTGATCGCCGACGAGCGCATCGAGGCGGTCAGGGCCGTCGGCAACCTCAGCGCTCTGCGCGCCAAGATCGCCGATGCGGAGAGCGCACGCTCGCAGGGCGCGGTCGCGCTCGCCGAGCACCCCGCCACCACCGGCATCGGCCACACACGCTGGGCCACGCACGGCCGCGTGAGCGAGGAGAACGCGCATCCGCACTTCGACAGCGCCGACCGCGTCCACGTGGTGGTCAACGGGATCGTCGAGAACTACCTCGATCTGAAGGAAAGGCTCGAGCGCTCCGGCTGCGTGTTCACCTCCGAGACCGACGCCGAGGTGATCGCGCACCTTATCGCCGACCACTACGACGGCGACCTCGCCGAGGCCGTTCGCCGCGCCTACAACGACCTCGAAGGCCACTACGCCTTCGTCGCCATGAGTCTCGACGAGCCCGACACCGTGGTGGGCGCGCGCAAGGAATGCCCGCTACTGGTCGGACGCGGCGAGGGCGAGCAGTTCATCGCCTCCGCGGTGCCCGCGTTCCTGTCGCACACGCGCCGCATCCAGTACGTCGAAGACGGGGAGATCGCCGCGCTCAAACCCGGCGGCGTGAGCATCACGACCGCGGCGGGAGAGCCCGTGCAGCGCGAGGTGCAGAGCGTCGACTGGGACGACGACACCGCCGAGAAGGGCGGCTACGAGACCTTCATGCTGAAGGAGATCCACGAACAGGCCGACGCCGTGGCCGAAGCGATCTCGCACCGCACCGCGCGCCGCACCGGCATCGACCTGCAGGAGGACGGCGCCTTCGACGAGGCGATCCTCGAGGGCGTCAGGCGGATCGTGATCGTGGCCTGCGGGACCTCCTACCACGCCGGGCTGATCGGGCGTTACGCGATCGAAGAGTGGGCGCGGCTGCCAGTGGAAATGGACATCGCCTCCGAGTACCGCTACCGCAACCCCGTGGTCGGCGACGGCGACCTCGTGATCGGCATATCCCAATCGGGCGAGACCGCCGACACGCTCGCCGCGATGCGCCTCGCGCACGAGCGCGGCGCGAAGGTGCTCGCGATCACCAACGTGATGGGCTCGCAGGCCACGCGCGACGCCGACGGCGTGCTGTTCACGCGCGCCGGCCTCGAGGTCGGCGTGGCCGCCACCAAGACCTTCGTGTGCCAGGTGGCCGTGATCTACATGCTCGGCCTGCGGCTCGCCGAGCTGCGCGGCACCCTCGAGCCGCAGCGCCTCAGCCAGCTGGTCGCCGAGATCCAGCGACTGCCGCGCTTCATCGGCGAGGTCGTGGCGAGCGTCGGCGAGTCGGTCTCGCGCGTCGCCGAGGAACTCTGGCAGAGCGAATTCTTCCTCTACATCGGGCGCCACGTGGGGCTGCCGGTGGCGCTCGAGGGCGCGCTCAAGCTCAAGGAGATCTCCTACATCGCCACCGACGCGTACGCCGCCGGGGAGATGAAGCACGGCCCGATCGCGCTGCTCGACGAGTCCACGCCGGTCGTGTGCGTGGCGACCGACTCGCCGGTGCTCGACAAGGTGCTCTCAAACGCCCAGGAGGTGCGCGCGCGGGGCGCGCACGTGATCGCGGTGGGCAGCGTCGGCAACGAGACCGTCGCACGCCAGGCCGACGTGGTGATCGAGGTGCCCGCGATCGACTGGATGCTGCAGCCGCTGCTCGCGGTCGTCCCGCTGCAGCTGCTCGCCTACGAGATCGCCCGCAAGCGCGGCCTCAACGTGGACCAGCCGCGCAACCTCGCGAAGACCGTCACGGTCGAGTAGCCGGCAGCGCGACCATCTAGCATCGCGGTCGTGTCCGCGCTCCCCGACTGGCTCACGCCGCTGCCCGACGCAGAGCGGATGCGCGCGATCGACCGGTGGGCGATCGACGAGCGCGGCGTGCCCTCGCTCGATCTGATGGAGCGCGCCGGCGCGGGCGTCGCGCGGGCGCTCGAGCGCGTCGCCGCCGACGGGCCCGTGACCGTGATGTGCGGCAAGGGCAACAACGGCGGCGACGGCCTCGTCGCCGCGCGCCTCCTGCGCGACGCCGGCCGCGAGGTCGCGGTCGTGTGCGTGGCTGCGCCCGAGGAGTACCGCGGCGACGCTGCCGTGAACCTCGAGCGCCTGCCCGGCGAGCAGCCGCTGCGCCCCGACGGCGCGCCCTGGGCCGGCGGCGCGCCCGCGGCCGGCGACGCGCTCGGTCGCAGCGCCGCCGCGATCGATGCGCTGCTCGGGACCGGCTTCGCCGGGGAGCCCCATGGGGCGGTCGGCGAGGCGATCGAGGCGCTCAACGGGGCCGGCTGCCCTGTCGTGAGCGTGGACGTCCCCAGCGGGGTCGACGCCTCCAACGGCGAGGCGGTGGGCGCGGCCGTCAGGGCCGCCGTCACCGTCACCTTTCATGCGGCCAAGCCCGGCCTGTGGATCAACCCCGGCAAGGAGCACGCGGGCGCCGTCGAGACGATCGACATCGGCATCCCGCGCGGCGAGCCGATCGACGCCGACGTGGGCCTGATCGAGCCCGCGGTGCTCGGCCAGCTGCCGCGCAGGCGCGCGTCGTGGACCAAGTTCAAGTCCGGGCACGTGCTCGTCGTCGGCGGCTCCACCGGGCTCAGCGGCGCGCCCCACATGAGCGCGCGCGCGAGCATGCGCGCGGGCGCCGGCTACGTCACCGCATGCGTGCCCGCCTCGCTGCAGGCGCTGCTCGCGGGCTCCGGCACGCCCGAGCTGATGACGCGCGGGCTCCCGGAGGAGGACGGCATGCTGAGCGCCGACGGCCTCGAGGAGGTCCTGCAGGCCGCCGAGCGCGGCGGCGCGCTCGCGCTCGGCCCCGGCCTCGGCCGCGGCGAGAGCGCCTCGAGCTTCGCGCGGCTGCTCGCGCGCGAAGCTCCCGTGCCCATGGTGCTCGACGCCGATGGCCTCAACGCGCACGCCGGCCAGCTCGCCGCGCTGCGGCAGCGCAGCGCCGCGACCGTGCTCACGCCGCACGCCGGCGAGCTGGCGCGGCTGCTCGAGGTGAGCAGCTCGCTGATCGAGCGCAAGCGCCTGCGCCACGTGCGCCGCGCGGCCGCCGAGTCCGGCGCGGTCGTGCTGCTGAAGGGCGACGACACGCTCGTGGCGGACCCCGCGGGGCGCGTCGCGGTGAGCCCCGGCGGCACGCCCGCGCTCGCCACCGCGGGCACCGGCGACGTGCTCACAGGCGTGATCGCGGCGCTGCTCGCCGAGGGCGTGGACGCCTTCGCGGCCGCCGCCGCGGGCGCGTGGCTGCACGCCGAGGCCGGGCGCGAGGCCGCGCGCCGCGCGGGCGGAGTCGAAGGCGTCATCGCCACCGACGTGATCGAGGCGCTTCCGGCGGCGCGGGCGGGCTCATGAACGAGCGCAGGGCGTGGGCCCGCGTGAACCTCGCGGCGATCTCCCGCAACTGCGCGCGCCTGCGCGCGGAGCTCGCTCCGGGCGGCGCGCTGTGCGCGGTCGTGAAGGCAGACGGATACGGGCACGGAGCCGTGCCGAGCGCCCGCGCCGCGATCGCCGGAGGCGCGAGCTGGCTGGCGGTCGCCTCCGCACGCGAGGCCGCCGAGCTGCGCGACGCGGGCCTCGGCGACGTGCGCGTGCTCGTGATGGGCGCGCTGCGCGGAGCCGAACTCGCCCAGGCGCTCGCCGCCGACGCCGACGTGCTCGTGTGGAGCGAGCCCGACGTGCGGGCCGTCGGCGCCGCCGGCGGTGGGCGCGTGCACGTGAAGCTCGACTCCGGCATGGGCCGGCTCGGCACCCGCGACGCCGAGCAGGCAACGCGCGTCGCCGGCGCCGCCGCCTCGACGCCCGGCGTGCGGCTCGAGGGGCTGATGAGCCACTTCGCCACCGCCGACGACCTCGACGACGGCGGCTTCTTCGCCCACCAGCTGGCCACCTTCGCGAGCTGGGCGGCGCCGCTGAAGGAGCAGCACCCCGGGCTGCTCGTGCATGCCGCCAACAGCGCCGCCACCCTGCGCGAGCACGCCGCGCACTTCGACATGGTGCGCTGCGGCATCGCCGTATACGGCATGGACCCGTTCGGCCTCGACGCGGCCGCGCGCGGGCTCGAGCCGGCGCTCGAGCTCGGCTCCTACGTGGCCGACGTGAAGCGCTGCGCGGCGGGCCAGAGCGCGGGCTACGGCCGGCGCTTCGTGGCCGACTACGACACGTTCCTCGGCGCGCTGCCGATCGGCTACGGCGACGGATGGCGCCGCGGCCTCTCCAACAACGCCGATGTGCTCATCGGCGGCCGCCGGTATCCGCTCGTGGGCACCGTGAGCATGGACACGATCACAGTGGACCTCGGCGAGGACGAGCGCGCGCTCGAGCTGCGCGGCGCCGATGCGATCCTGATCGGCACCCAGGGCGGCCAGCGCATCACCGCGGAGGAGGTCGCGCGGCGGCTCGCAACGATCAACTACGAGGTCACCTGCGGGCTCACGCAACGCGTGCCGCGGCTGTATCACAGCGACGGGCGCGCGCCCCGGGACGAGCCTGCGCAGGCGCGCCCGCCCGAGCGCGCCCACGCCCACGGCCCGGCGGGCGGGTGAGCTCCGGCCTAGACACCGTGCGCGCCGCGCTCTCGGGCCGGCGCGCGTGGCTCGTCGGCGGCGCGGTGCGCGACCGCGCCCTCGGGCGCGCGGAGCAGACGGGCGACCTCGACGTGATCGTCGAGGGGGACCCCGCCGAGGCGGCCCGGGCCGTGGCGCGCGCCGCGGGGCGCGCCGCGTGCTTCGAGCTCTCCGAGGAGTTCGCCGCGTGGCGCGTGATCGCGCGCGACCGCTCGTGGCAGGTGGACATAGAGCCGCTGCGCGGCGGCTCGCTGCAGGCGGACCTCGCGCTGCGCGACTTCACCGTCAACGCGATCGCCGAACCGGTCGCGGGCGGCGCGCCGATAGACCCGCTCGGCGGCCTCGACGACGCCCGCGAGCGGCGGCTGCGGATGGCCGCGCCGAGCGCGTTCGAGCGCGATCCGCTGCGCATCCTGCGGCTCGTGCGCGTCGCCCTCGAGCTCGACCTCGACGCCGAGCCGGAGACGCAGCGCGAGGCGCGCGAGTACGCCCGTGCGCTGCGCGGCGTCTCGCCCGAGCGGGTGTTCGCCGAGCTGCGCCGTATCCTCGCCTCGCCGCTCGCGCCGCGCGGCGTGCGGATGCTCGAGGAGCTCGGCGCCGTCGCCGCCGTGCTGCCCGAGCTCCAGGCGCTGCGCGGGGTGCAGCAGAGCCGCTTCCACCACCTCGACGTCCACGGCCACACGCTCGAGGTGCTCGAGCGCACGGTCGCGCTCACCGCGCCGCAGGAGCGCGACCCCGAGATCGAGGCGGCGCTCGGCGCGCTCGCGGGGGAAGCCGACGCGGTGATGCGCGAGCCGCTCGCCGACGAGCTCACGCGCGGCGAGGCCCTGCGCTGGGGCGCGCTGCTGCACGACGCCGCCAAGCCGCTGACCCGCGCGGTGCGCCCGCTCGACGGGCGCGTCACGTTCATCGGCCATGACGAGCGCGGCGCCGAGCTCGCGCGCGAGGTGCTCGGCCGGCTGCGCGCGAGCGAGCGGCTGCGCGCCCACGTGGCGTCGCTCGTGCGCCACCACCTGCGCCTGGGCTTCCTCGTGCACGAGCCCCAGCCGCTCGCGCGCGCAACCGTGTTCGACTACCTGCGCGCGTGCTCGCCCGTCGAGGTCGACGTCACGCTGCTTTCGATCGCCGACCGGCTCGCCACCCGCGGGCACCGCGCGCAGGAGTCGATCGATGCGCACCTCGCGCTCGCGCGCTCGGTCCTCGCGGACGCGCTGCGCTGGCGCTCGGAGGGCCCGCCGCGGCCCCTGTGGAGGGGCGACGAGCTCGCGCGCGCGCTCGGTGTCCGGCCGGGGCCGCGGCTCGGCGAGCTGCTCGAGGGGCTCGCGCGGGCGCAGTACGCGGGCGAGCTGTCCACGCGCGATCAGGCGCTCGAGCGCGCGCGCAGCGCGCTCGGGAAGGGCTGAGCACGGCGCAGCGCGCCGCGCGCGCCGGCGCGGCGCGCCGGCCGCGTCGCGTAGGATCCGCCGGCGATGGCCGACCCCGACTGCATCTTCTGCAAGATCGCCGCCGGCGAGCTGCCGGCGAAGATCGTCGACGAAGACGCGCGCACGATCGCGTTCATGGACATCGCGCCCGCGACCCGCGGGCATGCGCTCGTGATCCCGCGCGCGCACAGCCGCGACCTGCACAGCGTGGGGGAGGAGGACCTCGGCGCCGTCGCGCTCGCCGCGCAGCGGCTCGCCGGGCGCATGACCGAGCGCCTCGGCGCCGACGGCGTGAACCTGCTCAACTCGTGCGGCGCCGCCGCATGGCAGTCGGTGTTCCACTTCCACATCCACGTGATCCCCCGCTACGAGCACGACCCGCTGCGGCTGCCTTGGGTGCCGGGACCGGGCGAGGACGACGAGATCGCGGCCGCAGCGCAGGAACTCACCGCGTCCTAGCGAAGTACACAGACCGCTACATCTGGCATTCATCCGTGTTGGAACCGCATACATGCGACGCATAAGGTTCGCCATCCTCGCGAGTGGAGCGCTCGCGCTGGTTCTGCCCGCGACGGCGCCCGCCACGCTCAGCGAAATCGGCGTGCTGCCCGCGACCACGCCCGCGACCGTGCCGAGCTGCCCCGCGAGCCCGTGCCTGGCGGTCAGCCGCACCACCGGCTACCAGGCGAAGGTGGGCAGCGTCAACGCGCCGCTCAAGTCTGCTCACGCCGGCACGGTGGTCGCCTGGACGATCTCGCTGGGCAAGCCCAGCTCCACGCAGATCAAATACTTCGACGCCAACGAGGGCGGCCCGGCCGAAGCCGGCATCGCGGTGCTGCGCCAGGTTCCCAAACCCAACCTCACGTACAAGCTGATCGCGCAGAGCCCCACCGTGAAGCTGCAGCCCTACTTCGGCAAGACCGCGCAGTTCCCGCTCGAAACGACGATCCCGATCAAGAAGGGCGACGTGATCGCGCTGAGCGTGCCCACCTGGGCGCCCGCGCTCGCGCTCGGCTTCACCGGCGACACGTCGTGGCGCGCGAGCCGGCCGCGCAAAAGCTGCACCTCCACGAGCTCGCAGACGACCCAGACCTCGGTCGGCTCGACGGTGCAGTACTACTGCCTGTACCAGACCGCGCGGCTCACCTACAGCGCGACGCTGATCTCCACGCCCTGACGCGCGCCGCGCCTCAGGGGGCGCTCGCGCCGCCGGTGGGGCTCGATTCTTTCGATTCGCCTTTCGTGCCCGATTCGCCCGACGAGCCTTCGCCGGCCGAGGACCCCCCCGACGGCGTGGCTTCGCTCGATGCTTCGGAGCTCGATTCCGGGCTTTCGCTCGATTCTTCGCCCGCGGTGCTCGGTTCTTCGCCGCTGCTCGTCGCCGTTTTGGTCGTCGAGGTGCTCGACGTGGAGGTCGTCTGCACCGCCGCCGCTTCCGCGCTCGTGTCGGTGGGGGGCGTGAGGTCGGGCGTGCTCTTCGGCGTGGGGTCGCTGACGCTCGTGCCGCCGCACGCGCCCAGCGCGAGCGCCAGCAGGAGCGCCAGGGCCGCCGCCACGGCCGCGCGCGGCACGCGCCCGCGCGCGCCCTCGGGGGCCGCGGGAGTGGTGCCGTGTGGGCGGGCTCGCATCGCGCCTACGCCGCTCGCGCCGGGGCTCAGCGGCTCCGGCCCGGCTGCGTGAGCGGTCCCATGCGCCGCCCGCACGTGGGGCAGTCGTTCAGGTCCTTCTGCGCCATCTGGTCGCACCACGGGCAGAAGCGGAGGTTCTCCACGGCCCACGGGAGGTGCGACTCCGACGGCGCCAGCGGCAGCAGCTTGCCGACCACCTCGAGCTGCTCGCCGGTCTCGCGGTCGCGGTAGATCTCGCCGGGCAGCGCGTCCAGCACGAGCTCGCGGCCCGTCGCCGGGTTGCGGAGGCGGTAGCGCTGCTTTCCCACGCGCGGCACTCTATCTCAGCGCACGGCGGGGGGCCGGGGCCGCTGGGCCCGCGGGTAGTGTGCGCGCGCGTGCGGATCCTCATATTCCACGGCTACCTGCTGGAGGGCACCGGCTCGAACGTCTACAACGCGCGCCTCGCGCAGGCGCTCGCCGGCCTCGGCCACGAGGTGCACCTGATGAGCCAGGAGCGCCACCCCGAGCGCCTCGCGTTCGTGGACGCCGCCGGCGACTGGGATTCGGGGCGCGTGCGCGTGCGGCGCCTCGCCGGCGAGCATGGCGCACCGGCGCGCTGCACCGTGTACCGCCCCGACATCGGGCCGCTTCTGCCGGTGTACGTGGCCGACCGCTACGAGGGCATCGAGGCGCGCCCCTTCCCGGACTGCAGCGACGCCGAGATAGCGCGCTACCTCGACGCCAACGTGGCCGCGGTGCGCGAGCTCGCGGCGCTCGTGCGCCCCCACATAGCGCTCGCCAACCATCTCGTGATGGGCCCAGTGATCCTCGCGCGAGGCCTCGAGAGCGCGCTGCCGTACGCGGTCAAGGTCCACGGAAGCGCGCTCGAGTACACCGTCAAGCCCCACCCCGGCCGCTTCCTGCCCTTCGCCCGCGAGGGCCTCGCCGGCGCGAGCGCGGTGCTCGTCGGCTCGCGCCACACCGCGCTCAGCCTGTGGCAGGCGCTCGGCGAGCCCTCGCTCGAGCGGCGCACGCGGCTGGGGCCCCCGGGGGTGGACGTGCAGCGCTTCGCGCCGCGCGAGCCCGCCGCCGCGGCCGCGGGCCTGCGCGCGCTGGCAGCGCGGCTGCGTGCCCAGGCGAGCGCGCCGGAGCCGGGAACGGAGCCCGCCAGCGCGTTCGCGCGCGACTCCGCCGCGGCCGCCGTGGCGCTCGAGCGCCTCGACCCGGGCGCCGGGCCGATCGTCGCCTACGTCGGCAAGCTGATCGTGAGCAAGGGCGTGGACCTGCTGCTCGCCGCGTGGCCGCTGGTGCTCGAGCGCGAGCCTCGCGCGCAGCTCGCGGTCGTGGGCTTCGGCGCCTACCGCGGCGCGCTCGAGCGGCTGCTCGCGGCGCTGTCGCGCGGCGATCTGCCGGGCGCTCGCGAGATCGCGCTCGCCGGGCGCGCGCTCGAGGGGGAGACGGCTCCCGCGACCGGCGCGGATGCGCGCGCGAAGCCGCTGCGCCACCTGCTCGCGTTCCTCGACGGCCTGCGCGGCGCCGAGCGCGAGCGCTACCTCGAGGCCGCCGCGAGGCTGCCCGCGAGCGTGGCGCTCACCGGGCGCCTCGAGCACGACGAGCTCACCGAGCTGCTGCCCGCGTGCAGCGCGCTGGTCGTCCCCAGCACCTTCCCCGAGTCCTTCGGGATGGTCGCCGCGGAGGCCGCCGCGTGCGGGGTGCTGCCCGTCAGCGCGGCGCACTCGGGGCTCGCCGAGGTGAGCGGCGCGCTCGCGCAGGCGGTCCCCGAGCAGGCGGCCGCGCTGCTGAGCTTCCCCGTGGACGACCGCGCCGTCGAGGCGATCGCCGGCCGGCTCGTGCGCTGGCTCGCGGACGGCGCGCAGCTGCGTCAGAGCACGCGCGAGGGCCTCGTCGCCGCGGTGCGCGAGCGCTGGTCGTGGCAGAGCGTCGCCAGCAGCGTGATCGCGGCCGCGGAGGGCCGGCTCGGGGAGCTTCCGAGCCCCTGAGCGCCCCGCCGGGCGGCGCGTCAAGGCTCCCGCCGCTTCGGATAGTGTTCCGCCGCTGATGAGCTTCAAGCGCGATTGCAGCCCGGCCCGCGGGCTCACCGGCCGACCCGCGCTGCGCGCTGCGCGCGTCCGCGCCGGCGCGGGCGTGACGCTCGGCGTGCTCGCCGTGCTCGCCGGCGGCTGCGGGGTCAAGGGCGCCGACAGCGCCAACCTGATCCTCGGAAAGCAGGCGTTCGTCGCCAAATGCGGCTCCTGCCACACGCTCGCGCGCGCGGAAACCAAAGGGATCGTCGGCCCGGACCTCGACGAAGCCTTCCGCCAGGGCCTCTCCGAAGGGCTCAAGCGCAACACGATCCGCGGGGTCGTCGAACAGCAGATCAAAATCCCCAACCCCGAAGGCGCGATGCCCAAGGACCTCGCGAAGGGAGCCGTCGCGCGCGACATCGCGGCGTACGTCGAAGCGACCGCGGCCAACCCCGGCAAAGACTCCGGGCTGCTCGCCACCGCCGTGCAGGCGCCCGGCGCGGGCAAGCCCGCGGTCGAGAAGGCCGGCAAGCTCTCGATCGCCGCCAGCCCCAGCGGCCAGCTCGCCTACGTCACGCAGAAGGCCACCGCCACCGCCGGCTCGGTCACCATCGAAATGCCCAACATGTCGGGCGTCTCGCACAACATCGCCGTCGAAGCCGGCGCACACGCCGCGAGCGGCCCCGGCCCCGTGGTCGGCGCGAGCTCGTTCACGACCAAGGGCACCGCCTCGATCAGCGTCACGCTGAAACCCGGCACCTACACGTACTTCTGCCAGGCGCCCGGCCACCGCGCCGCGGGCATGTACGGCACGATCACCGTCAAGTAGGGATCCGGATCCGCGCCCGCGGGCGCGACCCGAGCAGCGGCAGCGCGACGGGGGCGCCGGCGCGGCGCCTACACGATCGCGCGCACCACCAGCACGATCACGATCACCACCACCGCCACCGCGAGCACGTAGAGCAGCAGGCGGAACGCCTCCTGCTCGGATCGCAGCGGGTTCAGCACCGTACGTGGTCCCCGGGCGCGGCGCGCGTGCGCCTAGAGCAGGTACACCGTCGAGTACACGATGATCCACATGATGTCCACGAAGTGCCAGTAGATGCCCGGCACCTCGACGCCGCGGTGCTGCTCGGGGCTGTAGTGGCCGCGGAACGAGCGGATCGTGACGAACAGCAGCAGGCACAGGCCGATGAACACGTGCGCGCCGTGCAGGCCCGTGAGCGAGTAGAAGACCGTCTGCTGCGCGCCGTCCTGGGGCGCGAAGCCGATGTTCGCGTACTCGTTGATCTGGATGAACAGGAACGTGCACCCGAGCAGGAACGTCGTGAGGATGCCCGCCTTCAGGCCGAAGCGGTTGCCTTTGCGGACCGACACCTGCGCCCAGTGGAGCGTGAACGAGGACGAGATCAGGATCGCCGTGTTGACGCCCGCGACCGCCTTCGGCAGCTCGGTGCCGGGGGCGGGCCACGGGTTGCCTTCGCCCACGCGGATGAAGAAGTACGCCGTGAAGAACGCTCCGAAGACCATCACCTCGGAGATGATGAAAAGCAGCATCCCCAGCAGCTGGGGCTCCACGCGCGAGCTCTGGTTGGCGGCCGGAGGCCCGTGATGCTCGCCCCCGTGGGCGCTGCCGTGTGCGATGCTCGCCGCCTCCACGCTCTCTCCCTCTCTCAGGCGGCCGGCAGGGCGGTCGCGGTGGCCTGGGTGTCCACGATCACGTGCTCAACCGGCACCGAGCTCGCGCCGCGCACGCGCCCGATCAGGTTGGAGCGCATCCAGCCGGAGCGCTCGCCGGGGAGCGTCGAGATCACGATGTCGTCCACGTGGAACAGCTCGAGCGCGTTCATCGTCGCGGTGTACGGGTCGGGGTCGCCGATCATCCCCGAGCTGAGCAGCCCCGCGGCGTGCAGCTTCCCGAGCATCGCCGCCAGCCGCGCGCGCGCCTCGTGCGGGGCGCGCCCGCTGCGGTCGATCTGCGGCACCACCGCGATGAACAGGTGCCGCCCGCCGTGCGCCGCCTTCGCGCGAAGGTGCTCGAGCAGCTCGTCGCCGCTAGAGGTCTTGTTGGCGATCACCAGCGTCACCTTGAACGGAAGGCCCTGCTCCTCGAGGTCGACCACCACGTGCTCCACCGGCAGCCCCGACGCGTTTTCGATGCGCTCGATCAGATCGCGCCGCAGCCAGCCCGAAGCCTCCGCGGGGTGCGTGGAGACGATGATTTCGTCGGGCCTGCGCTCCGCCACCGCGTCCATCGTCGCCAGGAACGGATCCTCGTCGCCGACCTCGCCGCTCGCCTCGATGCCGAGCGCGCTGAGGGTTTCGAGCGCCAGGTCCACGCGCACCTGCGCCGATTCGCGCACCGCCTCGTCGTAGATCACGAGGCCCGCCGAGGGCGTGCTCTGCGGGACCACCAGCCTGAAGCGCGTGTCCCCCGCGGACGCGCGCGCGCGTACCGCGTCGAGCAGCCTCTCGCCGCCGAGGGTGCGGCTCGCCACCACCAGCACTTCCTTCAACGCTCGCGCCCCCTCATTCGCTCGGCACGTGCGCGCCGCCGCCTCCGGCGCTCACCGTCGCGGGTGTGGGGGCGAGGATGCCGTGCACCGCGCCCGGCACGCCGTACTCGTATGGGCCGCCGACCACCGTGGGCACGCGGTCGAAGTTGAACACCGGCGGCGGCGAGGACACCTGCCACTCGAGCGTCAGCCCGCGCCACGGGTTGGCCACCGAGCGCGGGCCCGCGCGCCAGCTGTTCACCATGTTGTAGAGGAACACCAGCGTCACCAGGCCGAGGCCCCAGCTCGCGATCGAGATGAACAGGTTGAGGTCCGCGAACTGCGACGCGTACGTCGCCACCCGGCGCGGCATGCCCTGCAGGCCGATCACGTGCATGGGGCCGAATGTCGCGTTGAAGAAGATGAACGTCAACCAGAAGTGCCACTTGCCGAGGCGCTCGTCGTACATGCGCCCGGTCATCTTCGGGAACCAGTAGTACACGCCCGCGAAGATCGTCATCAGCGAACCGCCGAACAGCACGTAGTGGATGTGCGCCACGATGAAGTACGTGGCGCTCACGTGGATGTCGAACGGCACCATCGCGAGCATGATCCCGCTGATGCCGCCGAGCGTGAACGTCGTCAGGAAGCCCAGCGCGAACAGCATCGGCGTGTCCAGGTGCAGCACCCCGCGCCACAGCGTCGCGAGCCACGAGAAGACCTTGATCCCCGTCGGCACCGCGATGATCGCGGTGGTGACCGCCATCGGGATGCGGATCCAGGCGGCCATCCCCGAGGTGAACATGTGGTGCGCCCACACCGTGAAGCCGAGCGCCACGATCGCGAGCAGCGAGAACGCCATCATGCGGTAGCCGAAGATCGGCTTGCGCGACTTCACCGCGATGATTTCGCTGACGATGCCGAACCCCGGCAGCATCATGATGTAGACCGCCGGGTGCGAGTAGAACCAGAAGACGTGCTGGTACATCAGCACGTCGCCGCCCTTCGCCGCGTTGAAGAAGTTGAAGCCGAGCGCCCGGTCGAGCAGCACGAAGAACTGCGAGGCCGCGATGAACGGCGTCGCGATCACCACCAGCAGCGAGGTCGCGAAGTTCGCCCACACGAGCAGCGGCAGGCGGAAGAAGCTCATGCCCGGCGCGCGCATCGTGATGATCGTCACGAGGAAGTTGAGCGCGGTCATGATCGACGAGGCGCCCGCGAACTGCACGCCGATCGAGAAGAAGTTCTGGCCGATCGGCGACACTTCCGACAGCGGCGCGTACGCGGTCCAGCCGTTGGCGAAGGATCCGCCGGGAACCGTGAAGCTGAGCAGCATCATGATCCCCGCGACCGGCAGGAGCCAGTAGGAGAGCGCGTTCAGGCGCGGGAACGCCATGTCCGGCGCCCCGATCATGAGCGGCAGCACGAAGTTCGCGAGGCCCGCGAAGACCGGGATGATGAACAGGAAGATCAGCAGCGTCGCGTGGACCGAGAAGAGGCCGTTGTAGGTGTTCGCGTCCACGAACTGCGCCCCGGGCTGGGCGAGCTCGGCGCGCATCAGCATCGCCAGCAGGCCGCCCACGAGCAGGAAGAAGAACGAGGTGACCGTGTACTGGATCCCGATCACCTTGTGGTCGGTGTTGATGCGGAAGTAGTCCTTCCACGTGTACGCGCCGTGGCCCGAGTGGTCCTCGGGGCGCGTCTTGCGGCCCATCGCCCAATAGAACCAGTAGTCGAAGCCGCCGATCCCCACGAGGAAGGCGAGCGGCACGCCCAGCAGCGCCACGGTCAGGATCGCGTCGCCGTCGATGAAGTGGTGGTAGGTCGTGTGGCCCGTCGTCATGCGCACGAGCCACGTGAGGCCCACCGAGAACGCGCCGATGAGGACCATCAGGGCGCCGGCGCGGTAGAAGCCAGGGGCGCGCACCTTCGCCGCCATCAGCCTGTCACCTCCCGAACCGTCATCGCCTGGGCCCCATTATCCCGCACTCCCACCCGGCGCGCCGGCACCGGTGCTCGACGCCGTCGCGCTGACCTGGCGCTGAAGCCATTCGTGGAACTTCGCCTCGCTGACCACGTGCACCGCCGAGCGCATCAGCGAGTGGCCCACGCCGCACAGCAGGTTGCAGACGACCGGGTAGGTGCCGATCCGGTCCGCGGTCACGCGCCAGTGCGTCGTGATGCCCGGCACCGCGTCCTCCTGCAGGCGGAACGCCGGCACCCAGAAGGCGTGGATCACGTCCTTGGAGTGGATGTCGAACTCCACCGACTCGTTCTCCGGGATGTACAGCTTGTAGCTGTTGAACGTCTTGCCGGTCCCCGTGAGCGCCGGCGGGTACTGGTAGCTCCACACGAACTGCTGGCCCGTCACGCCGATGTCGATCTCGCGCGCCGGTTTCTTCTCGTTGTCGTGCAGCACCACGAACGAGTAGCCCACGAGGCCCAGCAGCAGCGCCGCCGGGAGCGCGGTCCACAGGACCTCGAGCCCCGTGTGGCCGTGGATCGGCGGGCCGTCCTTGAGCTCCTCGCCGGGGCGCATGTGGAAGTGCCACACGCAGAACACGATCACCGTGACCACCACCACGAAGATCGGCACCGACGCGATCACGAGCACGTGGTAGAGCGTGTCGGTGCGCTTCGCCTGCGTCGACGCCGCCACCGGGAACCAGTGGATCACGTAGCTCAGCCAGATGCCGATGCCCGTCGCCGCCAGCGCGGCGAGCACCGTGAGGATGATCGAGCGGCGGCTAGGAAGCATCGCGTCCGTCCTCGCGCTCGCCTCGGGTCTCTGGGCCGATCCTCTCCACGGGACGCCTGATCCTAATGCCTCGCTCCGCCGAACGGCGGAGCGCCTTGACGCCGCGCCCGCGAGCGACTAGATTGAGGCAATCGTTGCAAATCGCACCCGGGCGTCTCCCGCGCGGCCCGGAGGGCGACGGCGGCTGTGCGCGCGGGATCTGACCGCGAGCCCGAGAGGAGCCGAGATCCACCATGAGAGTCAGCCAAGGCATGAGCCCGATGGTCCTCACGGTCGGTCCCGGCCACACGCTGCAGGCCGTCTCGCGGCTGATGTCAGAGCGCTCGGTGGGCGCCGCCGTGGTGCTCGATCCGGACGGCGCGGGGCCGGGGATCATCACCGAGCGCGACGTCCTGCGCTCGGTGGGCGCGAGCGAGGATCCCGCGCTCGAGCAGGTTGGCGACCACCTCACGCGCGAGGTGGTCTATGCGGCGCCCGACTGGTCGTTGGAGGAGGCCGCCGCCGCGATGGTGCGCGGCGGGTTCCGCCATCTGATCGTGCTCGACGGCGGCGACACGGTGGGCATCCTGTCGGTCAGGGACATCGTGCGCTGCTGGACCGACGACGGGGCGATCTGCCCCGTGCCCGCGAGCGCAACAGCCGGGTGAGGGAGGGCCGGCACGCCTGCCGGGGAGCAGGCGTGCCGCCGTCGCACCGAGCGGACATGGCCGGGGGGCCGTGTCCGCTCCTGCGCTAGACCGGGCTCGCGCGCACGCGGGAGCGCCCGGACTGCGCGAGCGCCGCGAACCTCTGCAGCCGGCGCTGCAGCGCGCGCGTGCCCGCGCCTCGCACGTCCGCCGGGCCGAAGGCCCGTCTCAACATCGTCAGGCGATGTAGCGAATCACGAATTGTCGGAGCGGGCGTCGAGCGGGAGCTCGTCGATTTCGTGGCGCGTCTCTTTGATCCAGCGCACCACGCAGTAGATCGTCAGCAGGCCGCCGATCACCGTGAGCTCGATGAACGTGGTCACGCCCACCAGCGCGAGCGTGATCCCCAGCGCGGTGAGCACCGGGAGGATCGTCGGGCCCGGGAGGTGGATCTCCTCGCCCGCCGGCGGCGCGTCCTCCTCGATCGGGCTCACGACACGTACACGGCGGCCACCACGAAGGTGATGCCGAACATGAACATGCAGATCCCCGCCACGATCAGGCCGGTGCGGATGTTCTTGCGGGCGAGCCTGCGGGTCATCATGGGCGGCCGCGCATTCTACAGGTGCACATCCGCCACCATCGTGCAGAACAGCAGCGCGAGGTACGCGAGCGAGGAGAGGTACATGACGAGCGCCGAGCGCCTGTCGCGGCGCAGGTACAGGCGCAGCGCCATGGCGATGAAGCCGAGGCCCAACAGCAGCGAGCCGCACAGGTAGACGAAGCCGAGCCCGCCCGCGCAGAACGGCAGCTGCGTGACCGCGTACAGCAGCACCGAGTACAGGAGGATCTGCTTGCGCGTCTCCTCCTCGCCGCGCACCACCGGCAGCATCGGCACGTCCACCTTGCGGTACTCCTCCTTCATCAGCAGCGACAGCGCCCAGAAGTGCGGCGGCGTCCAGAAGAACACGATGAAGAACAGGATCAGCGCGAGCCCGCTCACCGAGCCCGTCACCGCCGCCCAGCCCACCAGCGGCGGCACCGCGCCCGCCGCGCCGCCGATCACGATGTTCTGCGGCGTGCGGCGCTTGAGCCACACCGTGTACACGAACACGTAGCCCAAGAAGCCGCAGAACGAGAGCGCCGCGGCGAGCGGGTTGACCGCCAGCGAGAGCTCCAGCAGCGACAGCGCCGCCAGCGAGCAGCCGAACAGCAGCGCCGCGCGCGGCGACACGCGGCCCGAGGGCACCGGGCGATCGCGCGTGCGCGACATGCGCGCGTCGATGTCGCGGTCGAACCAGTGGTTCACCGCGCCCGCGCCGCCCGCCGACAGGTAGCCGCCGAGGCACGTCAGCGCCACCAGCGCCACCGACGGGTCGCCCGCCACGTACATCGTCGTGATCGTCGTCAGCAGCAGCAGCGACTGCACCTTCGGCTTGGTCAGCTCGAGGTAGTCGCTCAGCAGCGAGCGCGTGCGCGGCGCGATGCCGAGCGCGCTGCTCTGAATCGCGGGCGCCGCGCCGCCGGTGGGGGGCCCCGCAGCGCCCACCTAGATGCCCACCTGCGTGGCGCCCGCCGGCACCGTCACGTCTCCGCCGCGCCGCGCGCCGCCGGTACGCCGCTCGACCTCCCTGCGGATGTCCTTCATCGGCTCCACGGAGCGCACCAGCGGGATCACGTCGAAGTTGTTCGACGGAGGCGGCGAGTCGGTGAACCACTCGAGCGTGTTCGCCTTCCACGGGTCCGGGCCCGCCACCGCGCCGCGCTTCACGCTGCGCGCCACGTTGATCACCGTCACCAGCACGCCCAGCGCGAGGATGAACGCGCCGCCCGTGGATATCGCGTTGAAGAGCGCCAGGTTGCCAACGTTGTCGTACTCATACACGCGACGCGGCATTCCTTCAAGCCCGATCGCGTGCTGGATCAGGAACGTCAGGAGGAACCCCACGAACATCAGCCAGAAGCTCAGCTTGCCGAGGCCTTCGTCGAGCATCCTCCCGGTGACCTTCGGGAACCAGTAGTAGATGGCCGCGAAGATCGTGAACACCGAGCCGCCCATCAGCACGAAGTGGATGTGCGCCACCAGGAAATACGATTCGTTGAGCTGCCAGTCGATCGGGAACGTCGCCAGGAACACGCCCGAGATGCCGCCGATCAGGAACAGGCCGATGAAGCCGGCGCAGAACAACAGCGGCGTGCGGAATTCGATCGTGCCGTGCCACAGCGTCGCGATCCAGTTGAGGATCTTCACGCCCGTCGGCACCGCGATCAGGTAGGAGCTGATCATCACGAACACCAGGATCGCCTCCGGGATCGGCGCGGTGAACATGTGGTGCGCCCACGTGAGGAAGCCCAGGAACGCGATCGCCACCGTGGCCGCCGCGATCGCGCGGTAGCCGAAGATCGGCTTTCGCGCGAACACCGGCAGGATCTCCGAGACGATCCCGAAGCCCGGCAGCACCATGATGTAGACCTCCGGGTGCCCGAAGAACCAGAACAGGTTCTGCCACAGCATCGGCGAGCCGCCCTGCGCGGGGTCGAAGAAGTGCGTGCCGAAGTGGCGGTCGGTGAGCAGCATCGTGACCGCGCCCGCGATCACCGGCATCGCGAAGATGATCAGGATCGAGTACGTGAGGATCGCCCACACGAACAGCGGGATGCGCCCCCAGCTCATGCCGCGCGCGCGCATGTTCGCGATCGTCGCGTAGAAGTTGACCGCGCCCAGGATCGACGACAGGCCCGTGAGGTGGATCAGGTAGATCCACGCGTCCTGCCCGCCGCTCGGCGAGAACGCGGCGCTCGACAGCGGCGGGTAGCTCGACCAGCCCGCTTCCGGCGGGTTCCAGAACACCGACGCGTAGAACACGATGCCGCCCGCCAGCAGCAGCCAGAACGACAGCGCGTTCAGGCGCGGGTAGGCCATGTCGCGCGCGCCGATCATCAGCGGCACGAAGTAGTTCGCGATGCCCGCCATCATCGGCACCACGAACAGGAAGATCATCGTGCTGCCGTGCATCGTGAACAGCTGGTTGTAGATCTCCGGCGTCACCAGCGTGTTGTTCGGCGCGCCCAGCTGCAGGCGGATCATCAGCGCCTCGACGCCGCCGAGGATGAAGAACACGAACGTCGTGACCATGTACATGATCCCGATGCGCTTGTGGTCGGTCGTCGTGAACCAGCTCGCCCAGCCGCTCGCCTCGCGCTCGGCCCGATGCGCTGTGATCTGCGGGACTGGGGCTGCGTAGGTGGCCATGTGGTGCGCTTGACTCCTCGTCGGCTAGGGGTTTTCGACCTGTCCGGCCCCGGACTGCTTGCTCAGCTTTTCGCGAGCTTCGTGCGCCGCGGCGTTCGCTTCCTTGAGCTGCTGCTTCTGGTTCGAGAGCCATTCCTGGAACTGCGCCGGCGGCACCGCGCGCACCGTCGCGATCATGCGTGCGTGGCCGCGGCCGCACAGGAACGCGCACTGCCCGTGGAACACGCCAGGCTTTTCGATCTTGAACCACGTGTAGTTGTGGTAGCCAGGCACCGCCTGGAACTTTCCGCCGAGCTGCGGCACCCACCACGAGTGCACCACGTCCGACGACACGATGTCGAGCGTCACCGTCGTTTTCGTCGGCACCACCATTTCCTCGTACGAGTACGGCGCGCCCAGCCCGTCGGGTTCGTTCGCGCCCGGGTACACGTACTGCCAGATGTACTGGCGCCCGATCACCTGGATTTCGAGCGACTTGCCGTTCGGCGGCAGCCGCTTGCTCGCGCTCGCGTACAGCGCGTCCGCGCCCGGCCCCGAGTTGGGCGGATCCTGGATCGAGTGCAGCTTCGCGAACGTCAGCACCGCCAGCGCCACCAGGATCACCGCCGCCCCCACCGTCCAGCTCACCTCCAGGCGCGTGTTGCCGCGGATCTGCGCCGCCACCGCGCCCTTGCGCGCGCGGAAGCGCACCAGCGCGTAGATCAGCGCTCCCACCACCGCCACGAAGATCACCAGCGCGATGATCAGCACGATCACGTACAGGCTGTGGATCTCGTTCGCGTTGGACGAGCCGCCCGACTGCGGCGTGAGGATGTCCAGCACTGGGGGGATCGCGACGCCCAAGGCGGCGGGGATTCTATTCAGCCCCGCCCACGACGCGCTTGATGACGTTTGCCACTATGCGCCACACCCGTCGCCGGGTGCGGGCTGCGGGCCGCTCGCGCGGGGCGCGCGCGGTGGCGGTGCGGCCGCGCGGGGCCGCGCGGGGCCGGGCGCGCGGCGCGATCCCCCGGGCGCGCGGGGCCGCGCGGGGCCGGGCGCGCGGCGTGATCCCCCGGGCGCGCGGGGCCGGGCGGGGCCGGGCGCGCGGCGTGATCCCCCGGGCGCGCGGGGCCGGGCGGGGCCGGGCGCGCGGCGTGATCCCCCGGGCGCGCGGGGCCACGCGCGCGAGGTTGATCCCCGGCCGTTCGCGCGGCGCCGCGACCCCCGGGCGGCGGCAGGCGGGATCCCTATCGTGTGGGGCATGCGACGCCCCGTGATCGGCATCTGCGCAGCGCTCGAGCGCGCGAGCTGGAGCGTGTGGGACCAGCAGGCCGCGCTGCTCCCCTTCAACTACATAGAGGCGATCCAGCAGGCGGGAGGCCTCGCGGTGATGCTGCCGCCCGATGACCGGCTCGCGGAGGAGCCCGGGCAGGCGCTCGAGCTGATCGACGGGTTGATGCTCGCGGGCGGCGCCGACATCGACCCTTGCACCTACGGCGAGAACGCGCATTCGGAGACGAGCGGCACGGTGCCGCAGCGCGACCGCTTCGAAGTCGGCCTCGTGCGCGGCGCGCTCGAACGCGACATGCCCCTGCTCGGCATCTGCCGCGGCATGCAGCTGCTCAACGTGGCCTGTGGCGGCACGCTGCTGCAGCACGTGCCCGAGCGCTACGGCCACCACGAGCACCGGCGCGTGCTCGGCTCCTTCGACGGCGCCGACCACGACGTGCGCCTCGACGAGGGCTCCGCCGCCGCGCTCGCCGCCGGCGAGCTCTCCCACGCCACCAAGTCCCACCACCACCAGGGCGTGGACCGGATCGGCGAGGGCCTCGCCGTGACCGGCGTCTCCACGCTCGACGAGCTGCCCGAGGCGATCGAGCTGCCCGGCCGGCGCTTCTGCCTGGGCGTGCAGTGGCATCCCGAGGCCGACCCTGCGAGCAGGGTGATCGCGGCGTTCGTCTCCGCCGCGGGCGAGGCGGCCAGCGCGGGCAGGGGCGCGGCTTCGGGCGCAGGCGCAGGCAAGGGCGCGGGCGCGGCGAGCCCGGGCGAGGTGGCCGCGGCCGTGCGCGCGGGCGTCGCCGCGGTGCGCGACAGCGCAGGCGCCGCCGGCCGCTCCGACGGCGCGGGCTGAGGCGCGCGCGGGGCGCAGCGGGCGCGCGCAGCTGCGTGGCGGCGCCGCGGGCGGCGCCAGGGCCGTCCATATACTCACCGCCCTGTGCCGCTGCCGAGGGCGATCAGAGCAACCGCCTGGGGGATCGTGGCCGCGGGGGTTGCGACGCCGCTCGTGCGAAAGCGGCTGCGGGCGCCGAAACTCGCGATGCAGGCGATGGCGTTCGCGGCGCCGGTGGCGCTGTGCGTGGCGGTGCGCCGCTCGCGGGCGCGCGACATAGCGACCTGCGCGCTTCAGATGTGGGCGTACGTGGCCGCGTACAAGCAGCCGCACGACGACGAGCGCGCGCAGGCGCAGCGCGTGCTGATCGCCTACCCGATCGTGGCGGACCGCGCGCTCGGCCTCGGCCGGCTGCCGACGCTTCGCCTGCAGCAGGCGCTCGGCCGGCGCGGTCGGCAGGGGGACGGCGGGGCCCAATTCACGGCGCTCGACCGCGTGCTCGTGTGGGCGCACTGGAGCTGGTTCGTGGTGCCGCACGGCGCGCTCGTGTACATCATGCTGCGCCGGCCCGAGCGCTTCACCCGCGCCGCGGTGATGACCTACGCGGTGTTCGACCTGGGCGCGGCCTTCTACTGGGTGGCTCCCACCGCGCCCCCGTGGTACGCCGCTGGCGCCACCGGCGAGGCCGGCGAGATCGTGCAGGTGCGGCGCATGATGGTGGAGTACGGCGAGGAGTTCTGGGGTGACGGCTGGCCCTCGCTCTACAGTGTGTTCGGAGGAAATCCCCTGGCCGCGATGCCGTCTCTGCACTTCGCAACATCCGTCATGGCTGCGCTGCTGCTCGCGGAGGCGAGCCCTGCTGCCGGCGCGCTGGCGTGGGCGTACGCGATGACGCTCGGCTTCGCGCTCGTGTACCTGGGGGAGCATTACGTTGTGGACCTGGTGGGAGGCGCCGCGCTGACAGCGGCGGTGCGCCGCTTCGGTCCGCGCGCGGGGCCGCTGCTCGGCCGCGCAGGGCGCGCTGTTGCGGCGCTGGAGGCGAGAGCTCACATGTCGGGCTGAGGCGGCGAGCGGGGAGAGGTGGCGCGGAGCGGGAAGATGGCTCAGGACGGTAAGCCGGGCGCAGAGGGGGGGTCGCAGGACAGCCCCGACGGGCGCGGGCCCGTCGAGCGCGAGCGCATCACGCGCCCGCCGCGAAGCGACGCCGCCGAGCGCGAAGCGCGGCTCGCGCGAACCGAGGCGCGCGTGGCACGCGCCGAGCCGTCCGATGCCGCGCATCCGCTGGAAGAGGAGATGCCGCGCGTGCGGCTCACGCGGCGGCGGCTGGTGGCGTTCGGGCTGTTCATCGTGTCGGGGGTCGCGTTCCTGTACTTCGTGCTGCCGAAACTCACCGGCGTGGGCGCGGCGGTCCACCACATCGAACACGGCGACGTGTGGTGGATCGGGATCGGCGTGTTGCTCGAGCTGTGCTCGTTCGGCGGCTACGTGGTGCTGTTCCGAGCGGTGTTCCTTCAGGACAGCGAGCGCATCGGCTGGGCCGAGAGCTATGAGATCACGATGGCGGGCCTCGCCGCCACGCGGCTGTTCGCCGCCGCGGGCGCCGGAGGGGTGGCGCTGACCGCGTGGGCGCTGCGGCGCTCGGGCATGGCGCCGCGCACCGTGGCGTGCCGCATGGTCGCGTTCATGGTGCTGCTCTACGCGGTGTACATGGCCGTGCTGGTGATCGACGGGATCGCGCTGTACACGGGGCTGTTCGGCGGCGGCGGCTCGTTCGCGATCACCGCGCTGCCCGCGATCGCGGCGGGCGTGCTGGTGGCCGCCGCGGGCGCCACCGCGCTCGTGCCCGGCGACCTCGAGCGCAGGCTCGGTCGGCTCTCCTCGGGCCACGGCCGGATCGCGCGCTTCCTCGCGCGCGCCGGCGCCGTGCCCGCGCTCACCGCGAGCGGCATCCGCACCGCGATCGCGCTGGTGCGCGAGCGCAACGCGGGCATGCTCGGCGCGCCCGCGTGGTGGGGCTTCGACGTGGCGGTGCTGTGGGCGATGTTCCACGCGTTCGGCTCGCCGCCGCCCGTGAGCGTGATCGTGATGGCCTACTTCGTGGGCACGCTCGGCAACCTGCTGCCGCTGCCCGGCGGCCTCGGTGGCGTCGAGGGCGGCATGATCGGCGCGTTCGCCGCGTTCGGCGAGCCGCTGCACCTGGCCGTCGTCGCCGTGCTCGCGTACCGCGCGATCTCCTTCTGGCTGCCCACCGTGCCAGGCGCCGTCGCTTACTTCCAGCTACGGCGCACCGTCGCGCGCTGGCGCGAAGAGCAGGACGGGCAGCCGCACGGCGACGTGCGCCCCGGCGCCGCGCAGCCCGCGACCGGGCTTCTGCAGGGCTCCTAGGGCTGGGCCCTCGCGCGACTACACTCCGGGCGGGCAGCGCATCGAGGCGATCATCGCGCTCAGTCCCGCTGTTGCGCTCGACAGCCTGCGGGCGCTCGACAGCCAGGCGGGCGACGGCTGAGACTGACCCACCACTTTTCCGGTGCTACACTATACAAAGTAAAGTAACAGTTCTCAGAGGGTGCGAAACGACCTCGGGCGGGCCTGCGGAGCACCGGGAACGGAGAGCAGATGGCGGACGTCGAGAACGTGATCATCATCGGCAGCGGGCCTGCGGGCTACACCGCGGCGCTGTACACCGCGCGCGCGAACCTGCGTCCCCTCGTGATCGAGGGCTTCGCGTGGGGCGGCCTGCTGCAGCAGACGACCGACGTGGAGAACTACCCGGGCTTCCCCGACGGCGTGATGGGGCCCGAGATGATGCAGAAGTTCCGCGAGCAGGCGGAGCGCTTCGGCGCGCGCCTGGTCACCGACCAGGCCGAGCGCGTGGAGCTCTCGAGCGAGCCCGGCGGCGTGCACTCGGTGTGGGTGTCGGGCGAGGAGCACCGCGCGCGCACCGTGATCCTGTCGATGGGCGCGGAGCACAAGCGGCTCGGCGTGAGCGGCGAGGAGCAGTTCGCGGGGCGCGGCGTGAGCTACTGCGCGACCTGCGACGCGGCCTTCTTCAAGGGCGCTCCCACGGTCATCGTGGGCGGCGGGGACTCGGCGATGGAGGAGGCGATCTTCCTCTCGAAGTTCGCCTCGAAGGTCAGCGTGGTGCACCGCCGCGAGGAGTTCCGCGCGTCGAAGATCATGCTCGAGCGGGCGCGCGCGCAGGAGAACATCGAGTTCCTCACACCGTACGTGGTGCGCGAGTTCGTGGGCGCCGAGGGCGGCGTGCTCGGGCACGCGCTGCTCGAGAACGTGCAGACGGGGGAGCAGCGCGAGCTGCTCGCGTCGGGCACGTTCATCGCGGTGGGCCACGAGCCCCAGTCGGAGGTCGTGCGCGGCCAGGTGGACGTGGACGAGAACGGCTACGTGGTCACCGACGGCAAGTCCACCCGCACGAACCGCCCCGGCGTGTTCGCGGCCGGCGACCTCGTGGACCACACCTACCGCCAGGCGGTCACGGCCGCCGCGAGCGGCTGCCAGGCGGCGCTCGACGCCGAGTGGTACCTGCGCGACACACCCAGCGTGCCGGTGCCGGCGGGGATGCCGATCGGCGACCCCGCGGTAGCGCAGTGGGCGCCCGCGGCCGACTCGGGGTCCTAGGCCGCGGGAGCGGGCGGCGCGCCCTCGAGGTCGAGCAGCCAGCGCTTGCGCTCGATGCCGCCGCCGTAGCCGCCGAGCGCGCCGCCGCTGCGAAGCACGCGGTGGCAGGGGACCACGATCGGGATGGGGTTGGAGCCGAGCGCGTTGCCCGCGGCGCGCGAGCCGCGCGGCGAGCCGGCCTTGGCGGCGACCTGCGCGTAGCTGAGCACGCCGCCATAGGGGATCGCGGAGGTCACGCGCAGCACCCTGCGCGCGAACTCGCCGCTGAGCGAGCAGTCGAGCGCGAGGTCGAACTCGTGGCGCGTGCCCGTGAAGTACTCCTCCAGCTGCCGGCGCGCGTCGTCGAGCGGCGCGCGCGCGTGCACCACGCGCGGCGAGATGCGCCGGGCGAGCACGTCGAGCACGCGCTCCACGTCCTCCTCGGGGAACGCCAGCCGCACAAGCCCGCGGGTGCTCGCGGCGAGCAGCAGCGTGCCGAACGGCGAGTCGGCCTCCGCGTAGCTGACGTCCGCGAGGCCCTCCTCGAGCGCGCGCGCGACCACGCGCCGCGCCGCGCGCTCCGAGGCCTCGCGCTCGCGCGCGCCCTCGCCGTCACGGGCGGCCTGCAGCGCGGCGGCGAGCGCGGTCGCGCCCTCCGCGCCGGTGTCCGGGTTGGGGTTGGTGCGGCTGTCCTCGTGCGCGCTGGTCATGCGGGCACCTCCTTCCTGAGCTTCGACAGGCCCTCGTGCAGCGAACGGCGCGCGGCCTCCTCCGTGCACCCGATCGCGGCGGCGATCTCGCGGTGCGGCAGGTCTGCGACGTAGCGCAGCACCACCGCCGAGCGCTGGCGCGCAGGGAGAGCTCCCACCGCCTGCCACAGCGCGTCGTCGCGCGCCTGCGGCGAGGCTTCGATGCGGCTGTCCACCGCAGCGGGCTCCGCCACGGGCAGCGCGCGCCGGCCGCGCCCGCGGTGAGCGTCGAGCGCCTTGCGGTGCGCGATCGTCAGCACCCACGCGCGCAGGTTGGAGTCGGGGCGCAGGCGCGGGTAGGCGCGCAGCGCCGCGATGAACGTCTCCTGAAAGCAGTCCTCCGCCTCCACGGGCCCCACCGAGTACACGAGGAAGCGCCACACGGCGTCGCGGTGCGCGTCCAGGAAGCGCTGGAACGGTGGCGGATGGGGGCTCGCGGTGCTGCTCACGGGGCTCACGTTGTAGTAAACGCGCACCGCCCCGGGAACGTGAGGTCGCCGCCGGCGCCTGCCGCCCCCTGCCGCCCGGCGCGCCCTCGCGCCCGCGCGCCGCCACCCGCCGCGCCCCCGCGCCCGCGCGCCCGCGCGCCCGCGCGCCGCGCGCCGCTCAGGCGTCGTAGGAGAAGAAGCCCGCGCCGGTGCTGCGCCCGAGCGCGCCCGCGCGCACGAGCCGGCGCAGCGCGGGCGCGGCGCGGTAGCGCTCCTCGCGGTACTCGTGGCAGAGCGCGTCGAGCACGTCGAGCACGTGGTCCACGCCGATCTCGTCGGCCCACTCGAGCGGGCCGCGGGGGTGGCTGAGGCCGAGCACCATGCCGAGGTCGATGTCGCGCGCGCTGCCGACGCCCTCGCCGAACGCGAAGGCGGACTCGTTGATGACCTGGCAGACGATGCGCCCGAGCACGAGGCCGGGCGCGTCGCCGACCCACGCGACGTGCTTGCCGAGCGCTGCGAAGAAGCGCTCGGCGCGGCCGGCGGCGAGCGGGGAGGAGCTCTCGCGGCGCGTCAGCTCGACGAGCTTTGAGTGCTCGAGCGGCGGCAGCACGTGGAAGCCGACGGCGCTTCCGTCGGGGTCGAGAGCGGCGAGCGAGCCGCGCGCGCACAGCACCAGGCGCGTGCCGCCGTGCGGGGACGCGCCGGCGCCGCGCCGCTCGCCGGCGGCCGCTGCTCCCTCGCCGGCGTCGCGCGGCTCGGGCGCGGGGTCGCACTCGACGATCAGCGCGGGCAGCACGCCGCCGGTGGGCGCGTACGGCGCGCGCACCTCATAGCCGGCTGCCTCGGCTGCGCTGCGCAGCTGCCCGGCGAGCACGCTCTCGCCGGAGATGATCACCACGCCCTCGCCGTGCACGGGCTCGGCGGAGTCGATCGCGGGCGGGTCCTCGGCGCGGTGCGGCGCGCGCGCGGCGCCGCCGTAGTCGTAGTAGCCGCGCCCGCTCTTGCGCCCGTGCATGCCGGCGGCTACGTAGCGCGCGGTGATCGGCGAGGGCCGCCAGCGCGGCTCGCCGAAGCTGAGCTCGTAGAAGCTCTTGGACACCTCGAAGCCGGTGTCGATGCCGACCAGGTCCATCAGCTCGAAGGGCCCCATGCGGAAGCCGCCCTCCATGCGCACCACGCGGTCGATCGTCTCGATGTCGGCGATGCGCTCGGAGAGCATGCGCAGCGCCTCGAGCCCGAACGGGCGGTTGCAGCGGTTGACGAGGAAGCCGGGGCCGTCGCTCGCGCGGATCACGGTCTTGCCCATCGCCTCGCCGGTGGCGTGCGCGACCGCAGCGCGCGCTCGCCGGAGAGCTCGCCGGCGATCACCTCGAGCAGGCGCATGAGCGGCGCGGGGTTGAAGAAGTGCATCCCCACCACGCGCTCGGGGTCGCGGGCGCCGGCGGCGATCGCGGTGACGGGCAGCGAGGAGGTGTTGGTGGCGAGCACGCACTCGCCGCTCACGATCTCGCGACAGCGCGCCGAGCAGCTGGTGCTTGAGCTCGAGCCGCTCGGGCACGGCCTCGATCACGAGCTCGCAGGCGCGCAGCGCCTCGAGCGCGCCCACGGGGTGAAGGCGCTCGCCGCCCTCGGCGGCCTGCTGGGCGCTGATGAGCCCGCGCGAGGCTTCCTTGGCGAGGCCCTCCACGGCGCGCTGGGCGCCACGCTCGAGCGCGTCGGCGACCGGGTCGAACAGCAGCGTCTGCGCGCCCGAGCGGCACGCGAGCTGCGCGATGCCCGAGCCCATCGTGCCGGCGCCGAGCACGCCGATCACCGCTGCGGGCGCCTCGCCCGGGCCGGCGCCGGGCTCGGGCTGTGCGCGTGCTGCGGGCGGGGTCTCGGGCACCCGGTCCACGGTCTCTGCGGGCTAGGCGGGCACGAGCGCGTTGACGCCGGTCATCGGCGCGCCCGATGATCAGCTTCTGGATCTGCGAGGTGCCCTCGTACAGGGTGGTCACGCGCGCGTCGCGGAGGTAGCGCTCGACGGGGTGGTCGTCGACGTAGCCCGCGCCGCCGTGGACCTGGATCGCCATGTTGGCGCAGTCCAGCGAGGCCTCGGTGGCGTGGAGCTTGGCGATCGAGGTCTCGAGCGTGTTGGGCTCGCCCTTGTCCTTGAGCCAGCCGGCGCGCCACACGAGCATGCGCGAGGCGTCGGTCTTGAGCACCATGTCGGCGATCATCGCCTGCACGAGCTGGAAGCTCGCGATCGGCCGGCCGAACTGCTGGCGCTCCTTGGCGTACTTGACGGACTCCTCGACGCAGCCGCTGGCAGATGCCCACGCAGCCGGCGGCGACGGAGTAGCGGCCGGAGTCGAGGTTGGACATCGCGACCTTGAAGCCGTCGCCGATCGTGCCGAGCAGCTCGTCGTCGGAGACCTCGACGTCTTCGAGCGCGATCGACGCGGTGTCGGAGGCGTGCAGCCCCATCTTGTGCTCGATCGGCTGCGGTTTGAAGCCAGGCTGGTCGGTGTCCACGAGGAAGCAGCCGAGCCCCTTGTAGCCGAGCGCGGGGTCGGTCTGGGCGAAGATCAGCGCGACCTTCGCGTAGTTGCCCATCGAGATCCACATCTTGGTGCCGTTGATGACCCAGCCGAGTCGGTCTTCGTCGCGCGCGTGCGCTGGTTGGCGGCGTCGGAGCCGGTGTCGGGCTCGGTCAGGCCGAAGCAGCCGAGCCACTCGCCGCGAGCACAGCTTGGGCAGGTAGCTTCTGCTTCTGCTCCTCGGTGCCCCAGCGCAGGATCGCCGGAGCACACGAGCGAGGTCTGCACGGAGATCGACCGTCCGGATCGCCGAGTCAGCCGCGGCCGATCTCCTCGACGATCAGCCCGTAGGAGAGGTAGTCGAGCCCGGCGCCGCCGTACTGCGTGGGCACGATCGCGCCGAGGTAGCCCTGGTCGCGCGAGTCTTCTTGCACGAGCTCGAGGTCGAAGTGGTGGTTGCGGGCGTTTTCGCGCGACTGCGATCGACGATCTCGTTGTCGGTGAACTCGCGCGCGGTCTCGCTGATCAGGCGCTGCTCGTCGGTCAGGTCGAAGTCCATCTGTCTCCTCTCGAGCTGCTTGGGGGTCGTCCACGGCGCCGCGCATCGCGCGCCGCTCATCTCCTCGGCGATGCCCTCGATCGGCAGCCGCTCCTGCGCGAGCGAGTCGCGGTCGCGCAGCGTCAGCGTTCTGTCCTCGAGGCTCTGGTGGTCGATCGTAAGGCAGAAGGGCGTGCCGATCTCGTCCTGGCGGCGGTAGCGGCGGCCGATCGCGCCGGCCTCGTCGTACTCGCGCTGCACGAGCGCGCGCAGCTGCGCGTGGACCTCGTGCGCGAGCTCGGGCTGCTCGTCCTTGCTCACGAGCGGCAGCACCGCGACCTTGACGGGCGCGAGGCGCGGGTGCAGGCGCAGGACGGTGCGCGTCTCTCCCTCGCCGGCGCCCTCGCGCTCGACGACTTCCTCGTCGTAGGCGTCCACGAGGAACGCGAGCGTGGCGCGGTCGGCGCCGGCGGCGGGCTCGATCACGTGTGGCACGTAGCGCTCGCCGGTGCTTTGGTCGAAGTACTCGAGCTTCTCGCCGGAGAACTGCGCGTGGCGGCTGAGGTCGAAGTCGCCGCGGTTGGCGATGCCCTCGAGCTCCTGCCAGCCGATGGGGAACAGGTATTCGACGTCGCTGGTGCCGGAGGAGTAGTGCGAGAGCTCGTCGGCGTCGTGCGCGCGCAGCCGCAGGTGGTCGGCGCGGATGCCGAGCTCGAGATACCAGCGTTCGCGCTCGGCGAGCCAGTACTCGAACCAGTTGGCGGCGTCGGCGGGCGGCACGAAGAACTCCATCTCCATCTGCTCGAACTCGCGCGTGCGGAAGATGAAGTTGCCGGGCGTGATCTCGTTGCGGAAGGACTTGCCCACCTGCGCGATCCCGAACGGCGGTTTCTTGCGCGAGAACTGCAGCACGTTCTTGAAGTTGATGAAGATGCCCTGGGCGGTCTCGGGGCGCAGGTAGGCGGCGGAGCCCGAGTCCTTGACGGGGCCGATGGTGGTCTCGAACATGAGGTTGAAGTCGCGCGCGTCGGTGAGCGAGCACTCGTCGGTCTCGCCGGGGTGCTTGGAGGGTTTGCGCCCGCACGCCGCTTCGCCGAGCTGGTCGGCGCGGAAGCGCAGGCCGCAGGTGCGGCAGTCCACGAGCGGGTCGGTGAACCCCTCGAGGTGCCCCGAGGCCTCCCACACGCGCGGGTGCTGCAGGATCGCGGAGTCGATCGCGACGATGTCGTCCGCTCTCGGAGAGCATCGCGCGCCACCATTCGTTCTTGACGTTGGTCTTGAGCAGCACGCCGTAGTGGCCGAAGTCGTAGGTAGAGCCGACGCCCCCGTAGATCTCCGACGACGGGAACACGAAGCCGCGGCGCTTGGACAGCGCGACGATCTTCTCCATGGTGACCGCGTCCCCGCTCATCGCGGCGGGCTCGGGTGGCTGCTCGGGGACATCGCCGATGATGCTATTGAAGCCGCCTGCGGCGGCGTGGAGACGCGTGCGGCGGGCCCTCGCGGGCACTCTGCGCCGGGGCGTTCGCCCTTCCCCGCCACCATGCGCCTACGCGGTCGTTGGACGCTTGTTCGAGCCCTCGAAAAAAGGGCTCAAGGGCGCGTTTTTCCGGCCGAAGCAGAAGGTGTCGATGAATGGCAACGGCACATCAGGCCTGCACGCCGCCGGCAGCGGATCGCCCGCTACCGCCGGCAAGATCGCGTTCGCGATCAGCCAGCGCCAGCTGGACCCGCGTACGGCGGCGCTGGGCGTGGAGGGGGACCTCGACCTGGCCTCGGCGCCGAGCCTCAAGTTCGCGCTCGCCGACGCGCTCGGCGGCGGTGCGAGCCAGATCGTGATCGACCTGGCGAAGGTGAGCTTCATCGACTCGACTGCGCTCGGGGTGCTGGTGGGTGTTCACAGGAGCCTCGCCAAGGGCACGCGGATGGCGATCGTGTGCACGAAGGCGGAGGTCCTGAACATCTTCGAGCTGACGGGGCTCGACGGCACCTTTGACATCTTCGGCGACTTCGACAGCGCGCTCGCTCACGTCCGCGGTGACGCGGTCGCGGCCGATTGATGGCTGCGGGTGCGCGTTCCGACACGTCCCACCGGCGACGGGCGCAACTGACCGCCGGCATCGCGACGATGGCGCTCGCGCTGAGCGCGGCGCTGACGCCGGGCGCGATCGCGGCGTCGAGACACGAGCAGCAGCCGGGGCGCGTTCCGCCCCGCGGCGAGCAGCCGGCTGCTCCCGCTGAACCGGTGGCATCCGCGCCGGCGCCGGCGGCGGTGGCCCCAGGCTCGCCCCCGGCGGCCGAAGAACCTGGTTCGCAGACGCCTGCGGCGACGCGTGGGCGCCGCGAACGTAGCGCGCAGGGCGCGCGCCACGCCGGCGCGGGCTCGCACCACGGCGAAACCGGCGCCTCGACGCGCGCGCGCCGCGGCGCCCAGGCCGGCACGGGCCGGCGCGCGGGTACGGGCACGGGCACCGGCGCGGGCGCCTCGGCGGCGAGAGGATCTGCGCCGGGCGGCGAATCGGCGCGCGGCGAAGGCTCTGTGAGCGGCGCGGCGCTGTCGGGCTCGGCGCGCAGGCGCCACGGAGCGAAAGGCGCACACGCCGGCGGCAAAGCTGTGGCGCGCACACCCACCAGGACGGCCTCTCGCGGGTCGGGTTCGTCGGGCTCGGCGCCCGCGGCGGCGAGCGCGAGCGCGAGCGCGGTGAGCGCGCCGTCCGCGACCGCGCAGCAGGCGACCTTCTCGGCGGCGACGAGCGCCTCGCAGGCGCCGGCGCCGGGCCTCTCGGCGGTGCCGGTGAAGGTCTCCTCGAAACACCGCTCGCACGCGACGGGCACGGGAGCGACGCAGGGTGCGGTCCTGGCGGCGGCTCCCGCGGGCGAATCTGCGCGGGCTGCGGCGGGGACGGGCGAAGCGGCGCCGGCACAGGCGGGCTCCAAGCGCGCTGCCGGCTCGCATGCTACGAAGGGCTCGAGCTCCTCGCCGATCGCGACGACGGTGACGAAGATCATCGACGTGGTGCCCGCCTCGATGCGGCTGATCATCGCGGCGCTGGCGGCGCTCGCGCTGGCGTTCGGGGTGAGCTCGCGGATCGCCGCGATGCGCGCTCGCAGGCTCGCGCGCCAGCGCGCGGAGCTGCTGGAGGACGTGGGTCTGCTGCAGGCGGCGCTGTTGCCGGAGCTGCCGGACCGGCTCGGCCCGGTGGCGACCTCGGTGGCCTACACCCCCGCTTCGGGTCCGGGCGCGGGCGGGGACTTCTACGACGTGTTCGCGCTCGAGGACGGCGAGATCGCGGTGATCGTCGGCGACGTGTCGGGTCACGGCCGCGACGCGCTGCCGCACACGACGCTGCTGCGCTTCACCCTGCGCGCGTACCTCGAGTCGGGCCTCTCGCCGCGCGCGGCGCTGCAGGCGGCCACGCCGGTGCTCGAGCGCCAGCTGGGGGGCTCGTTCGCGACGGTGGTGCTCGCGACCTACAACCCGCGCGAGCGCACGCTCGTGTACTCGTGCGCTGGGCACCCGCCGCCGCTGCTCGCGGGGGCGGGGAGGGTGAACGCGATCACCGCGGGGTCCTCGCCGCCGATCGGCGCGGGCAGGCCCACGGGCCGCCGCCAGACGGTGGTGTCGGTCCCGGGGCGCGCGGTGGCGTGCTTCTTCACCGACGGAGTGGTGGAGGCGCGCAAGGGCGGCGCGCTGTTCGGGCTGGCGCGGCTGCACGACACGCTCGCGCAGCTGGGGCCGGAGGCGAACGCCGAGGATCTTCTCGAGCGCGTTGCGCAGCTCAGCGACGCGCAGCCGGACGACATGGCCACCTGCGTTCTCCGCATCGAGGGGGACGCACTCGACCCGGAGGTCAGCATGGAGGAATTCGAAGTGGAACGCAGCGATCTGGTGCGGGGCCGTGCGGAGCGCTTCATGCGCGCCGCGGGCGTGCCGGGCCGCGAGATCGGAGAGACGCTCGTGGAACTGCGCACCGCGCTCTCGCGCCGCGACGGCGCGGTGCTGGAGCTGCACATGACCAGGGAGGCGCCGGCGGTGCTGGTGCGCTCCTCCAACGTGTCGGTCCTGGGCTCCCAGGGCCGTCGGATCGCGAACGTAGGATGAGGCAATGAACGCTCAACCGGAAACTGATACCGACGCAGCGATTGTCCTGGGCATGGCGTGCACCGCGATGCCGTTCGCGCGCTCCTCGGAGGAGGAGGCGGAGCGCTGGCTGCGCCTGCTGCGCGCGCACGGTCCGGCGGGCGTGACGCTGCACGCTCTCGGCGTGAGCGAGGCGCCGCTGGAAGCGCACCCCAACGAGCATCACAGGCCGGCGGTCCGCGACGAGGACTCGCGCGATGTGGTCACCGCGGTGACCGAGCACGCGGCGCGCCTCGCGGAGGGCCGCGGCGGCGGCGTTGTAAGCACGTGCGAGGTGCTGATGGCGGTGATCGAGGTGTACGGCGAAGACTTCGACCGGGTGCTGCGCGACCACGGAACCGACAGCGAAGAGGTGCTGGAGCGCCTCGGCGAGCAGATGCCGGGCGCCTGGGGCGCCTGAGCGGCGCAGGCGCGCTGGGCGTCTGCGCGCAGGACACGGCCCGCGCCGTCGGCGCGCGCTGGGCGCCTGCACGCCGCGCGCGGCCAGCGCGCTGGGCGCGGCCCGCTGGGCGGCGCCTAAGATGGCGCACCGTGGCGCGGGTGCTGATCGTGGGCGGCGGCTGCAGAGGGCGGCGGCTCGCGGCGTCGCTGCTCGCGGACGGCCACGCGGTGCGCGCGACCACGCGCACGGAGCGGGGCCGCGCGGCGATCGAGGCGCTCGGGGCGGAGTGCTGGATCGGCGATCCGGACCGCCTGGCGACGCTGCGGGGGGCGCTCGACGCGGTGAGCGTGGTGTGCTGGCTGATGGCGCGCGCGTCGGGTCCCGAGCGCTCGCTGCGTGAGCTGCACAGCGAGAGGCTGCGCTTCTTCCTGACACAGACGATCGACACGACGGTGCGGGGGGTGGTGTACGAGACGGGCGGCGCGGGAGCGCGCACCGAGGAGCTGCGCGAGGGCGAGCGGGTTGCGCGCGAGGTGCTCGAGCGCAACGCGATCCCGGCGGCGTTCCTCGCGGCGGACCCGGCGGGCGAGCAGTCTGAGTGGCTCGCTGGGGCGCGCGAGGCGGTGGGCTCGCTGCTCATGCGTGGAGGCTGAGCGCGCGCCGTCAAGCTGCGCGAGGCGAGGGCCGATGCGCTGTGCAGGATGGCGGCGGACCGCTCCCGATACGGGCCCGCGGCGGCCGCGGCGGGCGCGGCCGTCCTGGCGGCGTCGGTGTTCGTGCCGTGGTACTCCGCGAGCAACTCGGGGCGCGCGGCGGCGCTTGGGCGGAACGGGGCGATCACGCTGACCGCGCACGAAGCGCTGAAGTACGTGAGCGTGGTGCTGCTGGTGCTGGCGGGGATGGCGCTGCTCGACTCGCTCGTGGCGCTCGCGCGCGGCGCGGCGGCGCCGGCGGACGGCGCGGGCGCGGCGCTGGCTGTGCTCGGCGCGACGGCGCTCGCGCTGGTGCTCTACAGGATCGTGCTGCCCCCGGCCGCGGCCGAAGGCGCGCCGACGCTGTCGCCGAGGGGAGGAGCGTGGCTCGCGCTGGGCGCATCGGCGGCGATCGCGCTCGCGGGGCTGTGGCGGCGCGTGGAGGAGCCGGGCGAGCATCGCGCGGCCCTCGAAGGTCGCGCGGAGCGGGCGCTCACGGCGCTGTCGGGCTGGACGCAGGGCACGCCGCGAGGCGGCCTCGAGCGGCGCGCGCGCAGCGCGCATCTCGGCCCGCGGCGCGGGCCGCGCGAGCCCTGAGCGGCCTGGGGGAGGGCGCCGCGGCGGCGCTATCCTGGGTGTAACCCCCTGAAATCCGATCAGGTTTTGGACAAAGCGAGAATGGAAGGTTGGTCCTGATGTCGGAGTATGAGAAGGACGTGCTCGTGGACGCCGATTGGCTGCAGGAGCACCTGAACGACGAGAGCATCCGAATCGTGGAGGTGGACGAGAACCCGGCGCTGTACGCCGAGGCCCACATCCCGGGGGCGATCGGATTCGACTGGAGGGAGGACCTGCAGGACCCGGTCCGCAGGGACTTCCTGGGGCCGAGGGAGTTCGGCGCGCTGCTGGGCGCGCGCGGCATCGGCAACGAGCACACGATCGTGCTCTACGGCGACCGCAACAACTGGTTCGCGGCGTACACGTACTGGTACCTGAAGTACTACGGCCACGACAGGGTGCTGCTGCTCAACGGCCCGCGCGAGAAGTGGATCGCGGACGGCCGGGCGACGAGCGCGGAGGTTCCGTCATACGCGGCGGAGCAGTTCGCGGCGCTGCCCGGCGACGAGACGATCCGCGCGCGCCGCGAGGAGGTGCTGGCCGCGGTCGACGGCCCGGCGAGGCTCGTGGACGTGCGCTCGCCGGCCGAGTTCGCGGGCGAGGTGATCTCGCCGCAGGGCTACGAGCAGGAGGGCGCGCAGCGAGGCGGGCACATCCCGGGCGCGGCGTCGATCCCGTGGGCGCAGGCGGTGCGCGAGGACGGCACGTTCAAGTCGGCGGGCGAGTTGCGCGAGCTGTACGGCGCGAAGGGCGTGCTGAACGGCGAGGAGATCATCGCGTACTGCAGGATCGGCGAGCGATCGGCGCACACGTGGTTCGTGCTGCACGAGCTGCTGGGCCGAGAGCGCGTGAAGAACTACGACGGCTCGTGGACGGAGTGGGGCAACCTGGTGGGCGTGCCGGTGGAGGTCGGCGCGTAGTCGCCGCCTGCGAGGCGCTCGAGCAGCAGCTCGAGGATGCGCGCGGTGGCGCCCCAGATGAGGTGCTCGCCGACGATGTAGGCGTCGGTTTCGAAGGAGATGCCGCGGCGTTGCATGCGCGTGCGGGTTCGCCCCGCGCGCAGCGCCGCGGCTGACAGCTCGAGCACGGCGTCGACCTCGCGCGCGGAGGGGCGCCACTGGAGGCCCGCGGGGATCGAGCCCACGAACGGGTGGATCACGTAGCCGGTTGCGAACGTGGAGACCTGCGGCAGCTCGCCGAGCACGCGCACGCGCTCGCGCGGCAGCCCGATCTCCTCCTCGGCCTCGCGCAGCGCGGTGTAAGCGAGGCTCTCGTCCTCGGCGTCGCGGCGCCCGCCGGGGAATGAGATCTCGCCGGCGTGGCGGCGCAGGTCGGCGCGCCGCCGCGTCAGCACCACGTGCGGGTCATCGTCGCCGCCGGCGGGCGCGTACAGCGGCACGAGCACGGCCGCCTGGATCTGGCTGGAGGGCGTGCGCGGCGGCTCAGGCGGCCAGGTGGACGCGCTCAATGCGCTCCTGGAACATGACCTCGCCGTCGAGCGCGCGGTGCACGGGGCACTTCGCGGCGATCACGCGGAGCTTTTCGACCTGGTCCTCGGGCAGGTCGTCGGGCAGGCGCATGATCAGCTGGAAGGTCGTGGGGCAGCCGCGCTCGGATGGGGTGTACTCGACGTCCACCTCCACCGGGCCGATCTCCCAGCCCTTGCGCGCCGCGTACATCTCCATGGTGATCGCGGTGCACGACGCGAGGCTCACCGCGAGCAGCTCGCGCGGGTCGGGCCCGGCGTCCTCGCCGCCGGCCTCCAGCGGCTCGTCGACCGTGATCTGGTGGTCTCGCACCTGCACGGTGTGTCGCAGCGTCGTTCCGTCGCGCCGCGCTGTGGCCTTCATCCGTGTTAGCCCTTGCGCATGGCTCATGGGGGTCCCTTCATTCGTTCTGTCCCTCGAAATCATCATATCCCCGCCCCAGGCGACGGTCGGGCGGAAACGGGGCGCGGCTTTTAGACAAGTGGGCTGAACAGCAACCCGGTGAGCAGCTTGGGGAAGAAGAACGTGGACTTGGGCGGCATGTTCTCGCCGGCGGCGGCCACGTCGCGGACCTGCGCGACGGGCGTGGGGCGCATGAGGAAGGCGGCGTCGTACTCGCCGGAGCGCACCATCGCGACCGCCTCGTCGGTGTCGCGCGCGTAGAAGAGGCCGTGGAAGTGCGCGATGTCGTCGTCGCTCAGCCCGAGCGCGCCCTTCAGCACGAGCGCCTCGAGCACGCCGGTGTCGAGGTGGCGGTATGCCTCCGAGTGCCCCTCGAGCGCGGCGTCGGCGATCGCCTGATCCTTCAGGCGCAGCCTGCGCGCGCGGCCCTCGCGGTCGAAGTAGCCGAGCTCGAGCGGCCCGGTGCCGGGCTCCGGTGCGAGCTGCTCGAGCGCCACATCGCTGATCTCGAAGCTCTGCTCGAGCCCCTGCTCGAGCGCGCTGCGCCGCTCGGCGTCGAGCCCGGTGACGAGGCGGTGCGTGGGGAACACGGTGAGGCCGGGGTCCTCGAGCGCGACGAGGCACATGAGGATGTAGCGGTGCTCGCCCTCGCCGCCGACCTCCTGCGCGTAGGCCTCCATGGTCTCGTAGCGGTGGTGGCCGTCGGCGATCAAGAGCTCCGACGGGCGCGCGGCGTCTTGCACGGCGGCGATCGCGCCGGCGTCTCCCACCCGCCACAGACGGTGCACGGTTCCGTCGCCGTCGCGCACCTCACCCCACGGGTCGCGCTCGGTTGCGGGGGCGAGCGCGCGCCACGCGGCGCCGTCGGGGTCGGAGTAGAGCGAGAAGATCGGCGAGATGTTGGCGCGGGTGGCGCGCGTGAGCTTGAGCCTGTCTTCCTTGGGCCCCGGGTGGGTGCGCTCGTGCGGGCGAACGCGGCCGGGCCCGTAGGGCTCGATGCGAACCCGGCAGAAGAACCCGCGTCTGGTGAGCGTGCCTCCGCCGGGGCCGGCGTACTCCTGGGTGTGCGCCCACAGAGCGGGCTCGGAGTCGCGCACGAGCGCGCCGCGGCGCTGCCAGCTCTCGAACAGCTTGCCGGCGGCCGCGTAGGGGTCGGGCTCGCCCTGCGGCAGGTCCACGCCGACCACGTTGTAGGGCGAGCGCGCGAGCAGCTCCGCGCGCTGGCCCGCGTCGATCACGTCGTAGGGCGGTGCGACCACGCCGGCCAGCGGCCCGGTCACCGACGGGTCGTAGTGGAGCGCTCGCAGCGGCTTGATCTCGGCCATGGCGGTCGCGCACGCTAGCAGCGTCCCGCCCGCGGCGGAATGCCGACGCGCTCACTACGCTGTCTTGTACGGGGCGTGGCGCAGCCTGGTAGCGCACCTGCTTTGGGAGCAGGGGGTCGCCGGTTCAAATCCGGCCGCCCCGATGAAGAAACTGCCCAGCTCAGTGCACAGCTTCTGGCGTCAGCGAGACGCTGAAACGCGTAGTCCTCACCTTGGTGATCAACTGCCAGCACAGGCAGGCGAGCTTGCGCGCGGTTGCAACGACTGCGATCTGCATCCGCGCCGCGCCCGCACGCGCTCAAAGAACGCGCGCAGCGGCCCTGGTGTCTTCGCCGCCACCCAAGCGGCCTCGACGAGCATCCCGCGTGCGTGGCGCGGCCCTGCTTGTGATCCGCCCGTGCGAGGCGGCTGGCCGCCGACTGCGCACCCGGATTCAAGCCGAGGTAGCTGACCAGCTTGTCGGGTGGCGAAGCGTCGAAGTCACCAACCGCCGCGACGATCGACAGCGCCACAGTGGCGTCGACACCCGGATCGTCATCAGGCGCTTGACCTCGGTGCTGGCCAGGCCTGCGCGACCAGCTCGACGTCGATCAGACGCAGCTCCTCTCCCTGAAGTCAAGCTGGCGCAGCAGCGCGGCCACGGCCTGGCGCTCGTCGCCGGAGCAGCTGCTCGGCAAGCCAGCGCCGTCCCTTGTGGCCGAAGAGGTCGGCGGCCGGCAGCGCGGCACCAAGTTGCGGTGCAGGATCGAGTGGACCTGATTCTTCAGCCGGTGCGCTGTCTACATTGCGCGCGCCTAGCACTGTCCGCAGCGCGTTCTATCATCCTAGCCACACACCCAGTAATCCGCCAAGCTGCGCCAACACTTCCGTACTTTTCTTACCTTCCTCGCATCCGCGTCTTTTCTTCAACCACACTCACCGCTCCAACAGCTTCGATCGCGTGTGTTGCACTCCTCATCCACTCATCTCCGCAGACTATCGCAACAGCCGCAGCTTCTGTCCCGCATCTCCCCTCGAACACACCGTCTGCAGTATTTATAATATATATATTTTTATTAATTATTTATTATTATTTTTGGAAGCCTCCACACAGTCGTGTTGTCGCTCACGAAGTGGCCACCTGTTGTGCGGCGGCAACGGGGGAAACCTCGTCAGCGCCCGATAGCGCCCGATGAGCACGGCGGCTCTTGCTCGTGAGCGCCCGTGCGTACGGGCCGAGCGTCATCTGCGGATCGGTGTGGCCGAGCTGCGCCATCACATAGGCGGGGTCCTCGCCTTCAGCGACGAGCCCGAGGCGCGCGCGTTTATCGTCGCGCCGAGGCGCACCGCACACCTGGCAGCACCTCACCGGACCCCTGCCTGCACCAGAGAAAGGTCTAGTAGCCATCGAAGCCTGGCGCTGAGAGCATTTGGTTTTCGATCGTGTGCTTGCCGGGCAGCACAGTGAGCAGGAAACTCGGGCCGCTGACACCGGAGGAGGCGCGCAAGGAGTTGCGCGCTTGGCGTCGGGTGATGCTCCATATGGCGCTGACGTTCATAGCGCTATTGCCGCTGACCGCATGGCTGTACACCCTCACGACCTTCATCATGGTCGCGGTGGTCGCCGGGTCATTCGTCGCAATGCTTCCCTACGTCTACCGGCTCAAGAGGCGCGAACTTCAGCGCCGCACGGTGAGCCCTAGCGCAAACCGGCTCGATCGGATCGCTCGAGACATCGGCTTGCCGAAGCCCGTCGGCGTCAAGGCAACCGGCTTCGACCGCCGCTACCGCCCTCCGCTCGCGGGTCTCTGGTACCGCGTGGTCTTTATGGCGTTTGTGGCGGTCATATTCGTCGCGCTCCTAATCGCGGTCGGAGCGTGGGTCGCCGTGGCCGTCACCGTTGTCGCGACAGCTCTGGTGGTCGTCTGGCTGAGCGATCGCTTCAAGACAGAGGGGCAGCAGGGACGGTCGAGAAGACGCGTCCGAGTCTTCACGAAGGACGGGGACAAGGCGCTGCTCTTGGGAGCGTCGCAGGGACGGCGCGTCGTTTGGGACGGCGGGGAAACGACCGACATCGTGGGCGTCTTGAATGAGCGCCTGCGTGACTGGCGCTCGACGCACGGAAGCAGCGCAGGCGCCGCGCCCGACTGAGTCTCCCGACTCTACAGCCGCGCCGAGGCGCAGGTCCGGGGCAACCTACGGTTGCCGTCGGACGCGCGATACTCCGCGCTATGAGTCCGAACACCCATCCGCGCATAGCCGAGCGCGCCGTCCTTCCTCAATACACCTTCGCCGAAGCCCCGTAGGAGTCTTCCCACAGGTTCTTAGACAAGAATAGGGCTTGTTATTATATAGGCCGGGCTTCGCCGAGGCCGCGACTGTTCTCGGCGCTCCGCCATCCAGCGCCTCTGCTGGGTCAGCTCGCAAAGCTCGTCGCGGACGCGATAGGCCGAGGACACCCCTGTGAGCGAGCGGGCACCGCCGCCGAGCCCGTCTCCCGGCAGGACGCGACCCCGTCGTGCGACGCACGAAAGCCGCGTCGAGGATCGTTGCAGCGCCCTCGAGACGGAGTTTGAGCTTTGCAGCTGATCCTCGAGCTCCCGCGCGGAGACGGGGCTGTCGGCGCGCGCGAGTGCTCGCAGCACGCGCTCGCGGGGGGAGCTGCGCAGATGTCCGTTGCGCCGCAACGTCTCGTTGACCGACGCGACCCATTCATCAGATGACACGGTGGGAGCTTTCCGCAAGGAGCGAGACAAGAATTGGACTCAATACTATGTTAGTGTTCCGTGCGATCCCGACTCGATGGGGCGAATCGAGTGCTGTCCACCATCTGATCGAGGTGCCCATGAAGACCGTCGCACGAAGTTCTTTGCCCCGTGTGAGCGTTCTCGTCGCGCCCGTCTTGCTGTTGCTGGTTGCGCTCCTGGTCGTCGGCTGCGGCAGCAGCTCCCCAGCGTCCTCGGGAGGGAGCTCCTCGAGCGCGACGATCGACGCGGTCGGCGCGGAGAACGAGTATGCGAACGTGATCGAACAGATTGGCGGCAAGTACGTCAAGGTCACGGCGATCGAGAGCAACCCGAACACCGACCCGCATACCTTCGAAGCGAGCCCGAGTGTCGCTGAGACGGTCAGCGCGGCGACTCTGCTGATCGAAAACGGTGTTGGCTACGACACATGGATGGAAAAGATCGAGTCGGCCTCGCCGAGCTCTTCGAGGAAGGTCATCAACGTCCAGAAGCTGCTCGGTCTCCCGGATGCCACCCCGAACCCACACCTCTGGTACAAACCGGAAACGATGCCGGCCGTCGCGAAGGCGCTCGTCAGCGACCTGTCGGCGCTGGCGCCCGCGCACGCGGCGTACTTCCAGGAAAACGGCAAGAAGTTCGAAGAATCGCTGAAGCCGTGGTATGCGGCGGTGGCGAAGTTCAAGGCTGCCTACCCGGGCACGCCGGTCGCGACGACCGAGCCGGTCGGGGACTACATGCTGGAAGCCACCGAGACGAAGAACATGACGCCGTTCACGCTGCAGGCCGCGATCATGAACGGGACCGACCCGGCGCCGCAGGATGTGACGCTGCAGAACGGCCTGTTCACCGGACACAAGGTCAAGGTGTTCGTCTACAACCAGCAGGTCACAGACTCGCTGACCAACTCCTTCAGCGGACTGGCGCTCAAGGAAGGCATCCCGGTGGTCGGCGTGTACGAGACGATGCCGGTCCCCGGCTATGACTACCAGTCGTGGATGCTCGCCGAGGTCCAGGCGCTGGAAAAGGCCGTGAAGGAAAAAGTCTCGACGCAGAAGCTCGTGCCATGAACGAGGCGCCGCACGAGGCGCCGCCGGCCACCCCGAGCCAGGAGATCCTCGAGGTGGACGGCGTCAGCGTGCGGCTGTCCGGGCGCACGATCCTCGATCAGGTCAGCTTCCAGATCGCGCCGGGCGAGTTCACGGGCCTGATCGGATCAAACGGGGCGGGAAAGACAACGCTGTTCCGGGTGATCCTCGGCCTGCAGGCGGCGAGCGCGGGACGTGTGCTCGTGCAGGGCCGCGGGCACGCGAGCCGCCATCGCCTGATCGGCTACGTGCCGCAGAAGTTCCTGTTCGACCCCGATGTTCCGTTGCGCGCACGGGACCTTGTTGGCCTGGGGATCGATGCGCAGCGTCTCGGGGTGCCGCGGCCCTCCCGGAGCAGACGAGCGCTGGTCGAGGAGATGCTGCACGCGGTCGACGCGGAGCGCTTCGCCGACACGCGGGTAGGCAAGCTCTCGGGTGGCGAGCAGCAGCGCATCTTGATCGCGCACGCGCTGATCGCGCGGCCGCGGCTGCTGCTGCTCGATGAGCCGCTCGCGAACCTCGACCTGCGCAGCGCCCACGAAGTCGTGGCATTGCTCGCGCGCATCGCACGCGAGCAGCACATCGCAGTGCTGATCTCCGCACACGAGATCAACCCGCTGCTGCCGGTCATGGACCGCATCGTCTACCTCGCCGCCGGCCGCGCGGTCAGCGGAACCACCGAGGAGGTTGTGCGCGCTGATGTCCTCAGTGAGCTCTATGGCCATCACGTCGACGTCCTGCACGTCCACGGTCGCGTGCTGATCGTCGCCGGCGCCGGCGACGACGCCGATCTCGCCGGCCACGAGGGCATCTTCCCCGGAGCCGGGGTCCTGTAGTGAGCCACCTCCTGTCCCCGATCTTCGCCGCCGGGTTCTTCGAAAGCGAAGCCGTGCACATCGCCCTCGGAGTCGGGACGCTCGTCGCTGTCGTCACCGGCGTGATCGGCGTGTTCACGGTCATGCGCGGTCAGTCCTTCGCGGGCGAGGCGTTCGGCGACTTGGGGACCACGGGCGGCGCGGGCGCGTATCTCGGCGGCGTCGGGCCGCTGTGGGGGTTCGTGCTGGGCAACGTGATCGCCGCGGGCGCGATGGAGGCGATCGGGGTGCAGCGCGCGCGGGGTCGGGATCTGGCCACCGGGATCGTGCTCGGCGCCGGGATTGGTCTCGCGGCCCTATTCCTGCATCTGTACACGACCGGCCATAGCACCACTGGAGCGACCGTCACGATCCTGTTCGGCTCGGTGTTCGCGATCTCAAGCACGACGATCCCGCTGGTCCTGGTGCTGAGTGCGATCGTGCTGGCGATCACGCTCACGATCTACCGTCCGCTGCTGCTCAGCTCCGTGAATGCCGAGTTGGCATCGGCCCGCGGCATCCCCGTGCGGCTCATCGGCGTGCTCTACCTGCTCGCGCTTGCGCTCGCGGCAGCGCTCGCTGCGATCACGATCGGCACGATCCTCTCAACAGCCCTGGTCGTCGGGCCGGCGGCGAGCGCGCTGCGAATCACCAGACGCCCGTTCACCGCGCTACTGACGGCGGCGGGCATCGGGATGGGCGCGATGTGGCTCGGCATCATCCTCGCCTACGACAGCTACTACTGGCCGCCGCACGGCACCATCTGGCCCGTGAGCTTCTTCGTCGTGACGCTCGTGTTCATCACCTACCTGCTATCCGGGCTCCCCGAGGCCAGACGCCGACGACAAGCCGACCGGAGACCCTCTGCGTCCCCGGCGGCGCAGCCGGCGACACCGAGCTAGCGGCACACAACATGTTCTCCGGTTTCATGGTCAATGCCTGGGAGGTCGCGAGCATCGTCGCGGTCGTCGCGGGGATCGTGGGGTTCTTCACGGTCATGCGCGGATCGGCGTTCGCCGCGCACGCGATCCCCAACGGGTCCTTCGCCGGCGCCGCCGGCGCGATCCTCATCGGCGTCAACACGCTCATCGGCCTCGCGGTCTTGTCGCTCGGCGGCGCTATGACGATCGGCCTGCTCGGCCGCAAAGGACGCCACGACGTCGCAACCGCCCTGACACTCGTAGCGATGCTCGCCCTCGGCGCTCTGTTTTTGAGCTTCCTCGTCGAGTACTACGCCGAGGTCTACTCGCTGCTGTTCGGCGAGGTGCTCGGCATCAGCCCCAACGAGATCGCGCCCACCGCGATCCTCGGCGCGCTCTGCATCCTCGCTGTCGCCATCCTCTACCGGCCGCTGATGCTCTCCTCCCTCCTGCCCGAGGTGGGGGAGGCACGCGGCATCAGCAGCTTCCGCATGGAGATGCTCTTCCTCGCCGTCCTCGCCCTGGCAACGACGATGACGGTGCCCGTCGTCGGGACACTGCTGATCTTCAGCCTCATGATCGGCGCCCCAGCGGCCGCCCGCTCATTCACCGACCGCCCACTGCCGGCGATGGGCCTATCGGTCGCCTTCGCGCTGCTGATCGTGTGGATCGCGATCGCGGCCTCCTACGAAACGAACTACCCCGTCGGGTTCTTCGTCGGCGCCGGCAGCGCCGTCTCCTACACAATCGGGCGACTCTGCGCCGCATGGCGAAACCGCCGCACGCGCACCACAAAACCGGCGCGGCTCTCACAGTCCACTGTGGGATGAGAATACGCCCTAGAATCGTCATATGACGGACATGAGCGACGCGCAGCGATGGACAGAGTCGGCACTGGAGCGGCTGGCGGATGCGGGGTACCGTCGCGGCGGCGCGCGGCGAGAGCTGTTGACGTTGATGGGTGAGCAACGCTGCGCGTTGACGGCAATTGAGATGGAGCAGGCGCTTGCCGAGAGTGGCCGCCGTGTCTCGCGGGCGAGCATCTACCGGATCCTCGAGGAGCTGGACGAGATCGGCGTGGTCCAGCGTGTGGAGATTGGCGGCGGCATGGCGCGTTTCGAGCCCGTACGGCGCGGTCGAGGACATCATCATCATCTCGTGTGCGACCGCTGTGGCCGGCTGGAGCCGTTCTCTGACGAGGGCCTCGAGCGAGCGATCAAGCGCGCGTCAGAGCGCGTTGCGCTCGACGTCTCAGAGCACGAGGTCGTTCTGCACGGCGCTTGCAACGCCTGCGCCGCCTGAACGGCTCGGGTGCTCCGTTAGCCCTCGGATGGTGTGCGGTCTGGCACGCCGCGGAGGATCACCTCGTGGCTCGTCAGGCGCATCCCGAGACGATCGCCGACTGCTGCGATCGCCTCCTCCAGACGCTCGTCGGTAAACGGCTGGACTTCGCCGCTGCGCTCATCGACGATGTGATGGTGGTGGCGTTCCGGGTCGGCGATCTCATACCGTGCGATGCCGTCGCGCCCGTCCAGACGGTGCAGCAGCCCGAGTTCGAACAGCTCATCGAGTACCCGGTAGACCGAGGCGGCCGAGCCAACGCCTTGGGCGCGCAGCTGATAGGTGAGTTCCTGGGCGCTCAAGAGGCACTGGCCCTCTCGCGCCAAGAGCTCCACAACAGCGGTACGCGCGGCACCCGCCTTCAAACCAGCGCCAGCGAGCCGCTGCTCGGCCCGCTCAAGCCAGCGATCGCGGAGCGTCGCATCCACTCCCGAAGCCTAGCGTAGATGAGAGTGGCTCCCATCTACCGCAGGCGTCAGGCTACGGTGGCTCAGCTCTGTAGGGCGACGGCGCCGTGATTGTCGCAGTGCCCGTCGTGCGGGTGATGCAGATGCCCACCCACCAAATAGTCGACGTGGCCGCCGTGAGGGACCGGCTCATGCCCGCAGTCCGCGCCATGCACGTGCGAGGAGTCGTGCTCGCCGCAGTCATGCCCAGGTGTGCAGTCGGCCGGGTTCTCCGCCCCGACCTCAAATGCGTGCTCGTCTACGTGGTCGCCGTGAGGATGGTGCAGATGTCCGTCGTGTAGGTAGTCGACGTGGCCCTGATGCTGCACGGCAGTATGCCCGCACCCGGGGCCGTGCTGATGCTCGTGGCCCGCATGGACGTTGTGCTCGGAATCGTTCATGGCGCCGACGATAAACCCGCAATCGCTGTTCTGTCGACCGGATGGGGATGAGAAGCACTCTCACGCGCACGCAGCAGCCGCGCGTGGGCGCGCAACGTTCTGGATCGTCGACGTCCACGACCGGCCGTAGGCTCCCGGCAGACCCTCATGGCAGCCCAAGCGCAAAGAGCGCCCGACTCCCTCCCGGACGAATCCCGGCCGCCGGGGGCGCCGGATGAGACGCTGCCGTTCGACCACATAGTCCTCGTGGTGCTCGAGAACCACTCCTTCGACAACCTTCTCGGCGCTTTGGCGAAGGAGAACCGAGCCGTCGACGGCCTTAAATTCAACCCGCAGGGCGAGCCCCTCGACAGCAACCCGGACTCGAGAGGGCAGCCTCTGGCCGCCTTCGAATTCCCCGACGACCGACAGGGTTCCGACGTATCCCAATCGTGGAACGACACGCACGAGCAGATCCACGGCGGGGCGATGGACGGATTCGTTCGCGCAGCGCATGACAAGACGCAGCCCATGGGCTTCTGGACCGGCAGGGAGCTGCCGTTCACGTACTCGTTCGCCCGAAGCTTCAGCGTCGCAAACCGGTGGTTCTGCTCGGCTCCCTGCCAGACCGTGCCGAACCGCCGCTTTCTGTTCGCAGGGACGGCACGTGGCGCGATATCGAGCAGTCCGCTGGGACTCATCAAAGACCCCCCGCCGCCCAACGGCACGATCTTCGCGCGGCTCAACCGACACGGGATCAGCTGGCGAAACTACGCGACGGATGTGCCCTACTCGCTGTTCATTCCCTCTCTGCGCTCGGTTCGATTGCGCAACCTCTGGCACCTGCGCTGGATGCGCTGCTTCCGCAAGGACTGCGCGCGCGGCAAGCTGCCGGCGGTGAGCTTCGTCGACCCCGAGGTCGGGGCGCTCAGCCTCGTCGGCGAGGTGCTGGGCAAGCTGCCCCTGATCAAACGGCTCGGGCAGCGTGTGGCGAGGATCGGTGGCAGCGAGGAGGACCCGCAGGACATGGGCTACGGAGAGCGCTGGGCGTACAAGGTCGTCTCCGCGCTACTTGCGTCCCCATGCTGGCCGCGGACGCTGCTGATCTACACCTACGACGAGCACGGCGGCTACTACGACCACGTGCCGCCGCCACCGGCGATCCCGCCCGACGACGTCCAGCCGGACCTCGACGAAGGCGACGCGCCCGGCGGCTATGACATGTACGGCGTGCGCGTCCCGGCGATCGTCGCGAGCCCATATGTCAGGGCCGGGTCGGCGAGCGACACCGTGTACGACCACACGTCGATCCTCGCCACGATCGAGCGCAAGTGGAACCTGCCGGCACTCACCTACAGGGACGCCAACGCGAACACCGTGCTGGACATGCTCGACCTGGCCGCTCCGCCTGAGCTCGTCGAGCCTCCGGAGCTCAGCGCACCACCCGGCGCCTGAGCACAGCACCCGCTACGCGATACTCCTGCGGTGATGCCCGAAGAGCCCCCGCCCGCTGACCTGGTCGCGCTCACGCAGAGCGTCTTCGATGCCATGGATCGCCGGGACTTCGACGAGGCGCTGACCCCGTTCGCTCCCGATGCGATCTGGGAATCCGAGGTGCTGGAGACGAGCTTCGAGGGTGTCGCCGCGATCAGAGAGTTCGTGGCGAACTGGTCGGCCGCCTATGACGCGTTCGAGGTCCAGGCCGAGGACATCCACGATTTCGGCCAGGGCGTCGTCCTCTGTGCGTTCATCAATCGTCCGACCGCGCGTGTCCGGGAACCCAGCTTGGGCTTCGCGCTCGTCGTCGTATGGACGGACGGCCTCATACGGAGGGTGATCGGTAGCGAAGACACGGCCGGCGCGCGCGTTGCCGCCGAACGCCTCGCCGACGAGCGTGGACGAGGCTGAACGGCCTCGATACCGCGTGCCCGCCACGGCGGCTCAACCGCGCATCGAGGCCGCAGCGTCCACGGAGAAGAAGCTCGACCGCTCCCCGGCGTCCCACGCCTCACGCAGGCCCGGCGCGCCCAGATCCCAGTCGGCGCGGATCTCGCGCGTCGCCTCGCGCAGGTCGCGCAACAGCTCGCCGATCGAGGGCCTGCCCCAGAACCAGTAGCCGTTGTAGACGCTGTGGATCACGAGGCCGGGCTTGAGCACGAGCGTGTGCGGGACCATCGGGTCGTGCGTGGGGTCCGTGTACTCCTGGATGTCGAGGTCCTCCTGGATCTTGCGGCCGGCGTCGGAGAGGAACGTCCACTGGGCGCTGACGGACGCGCGGAACTCCCGCGTCTCGACGATGCTGTCGGTCGATATGGTGACGATCCGCGTATACGCCACCGCGATCTTGGGGTACGCAGCGACGAGATCGAGGTGCTGCTGGTTGTCCTTGGGGCAGTAGTGCCCGCGGGCCAGCACCACGATCATCGGGTCGTTGCCCTGCAGCTCACTCAGGCTCCGGCGGGTCTTGGTGTGGTCGGTCAGCTCGTAGTCGGGGAACACCCCGCCCGGTGCGATCGCGCTCCCGCATCCGCGAAAGCGCGGTGCGATGTCAGCGCGCATCTGCTCCTCCTGGCTCACTCGTTGCCCGTGTGCGCGGGATGCTCTCAGGAGTCGCGCGCGCCGCGCGCTCGCGGCCGAGTCGCTCGTGTCTGGCGGCTGGGCGCCGGGCCGGCGCGCGCCGCTACGTCGATTCCGCCGGAAGCCCGCCGGCGTCGGTGGCTGCTTGTCGCTCGCTCGCGAGGTAGCAGGCCTCGTGGAAGTGCATCCACAGATGTGCTCCCTCGGTCTTCAGGTCGCTGATCGCGACGATCGGCTCATCGACCATCACGGCAGGCTCCTCCACGCGAATCGCATCGCCGCAGTGGGCGCACGAGTGGACCCGGTACATGGGCGCATTTTCCCGGCGTCCCGCCTGCACTCGAGGGCGTGTTTCCGTCACTGGGCCCCGAGGCCAGGCCCTCTCGGGAGCACACGCGGCAGCCGCGCGCACAGGCCGCGCTGCCCGCACGCTCCGGCGCGCGTGCCACGCCCGAACGTATAGCGTGCTCGTCGCGCGGCGCCTTCGCGCCGCATTGGAGATCGGATGTCATCGCGTTCGCAAACAGCCGCTCGACGGCGTGACGCCTTGCGCGAAAACGCCGGCTCGGCGCGCCACCGCTGCGTGGCGCTCCTGGCGGCTGGTGCGGCCGCGCTCGCGTGTGCGTTCGCAGGCTGCGGCGGCTCGAGCAGCGGTGGCGTGGCCTCCAAATCGGCGCGCCAGATCCTCGCGGCAGCTCAGGCTGCGGCGCAATCGGCGAGCAGCGTGCATCTCGAGCTGCACCTCGCGCAGCGCTCTGTGCACTCCTCGATCGTCGGCGACCTGGTGCGCGGCAAGGGCGCGCGAGTGCACCTCGCGCTCCTGGACATCGAATACGAAGCGATCGTGATCGGCGAAACCGCGTACGTGAAAGCCAGCCCGGCCGTGCTCAGCGAGCTCGGCGTGAAGGGCAGCAAGGCGGCGCACAACTGGCTCAAGGGCTCGGCCAGGAAAGGGCCGCTCGCGGGAATCGCACAGAACTTCCTGGGCGACACGTTCTTGCACGGCCTGCTCGCCGGCCGCGGTGGGGTCGCGAAGGCCGGCACCGCCACGGTCCTCGGGCAGAAGACGGTCAAGCTCAAGGAAACCGGTCGCGCGCTGTACACGGGGTTCCTGTACGTCGCCGCGAGCGGCACGCCCTATCCGATCCAGCTGGAAAAGCAGGGCAGGGAACACGGGACCGTCACGCTCTCGCGCTGGAACCAGCCGGTCTCGCTGACGCCTCCCGCGAACGCGATCGACATCAGCACGCTCACCCAATAGACGGGGTCATCAGCGGCGCGACCCGGCGCGCGGATCGCGCCACGCCGGCGGCGGGACGCTGCGACCTGATCGCCGCCCCACGCGCGCTCAGCGCGCGGTCGCGTCGATCTCGAAGCTCGAGCAGAGACGGTTCAGGAGCGGCACGCGCGCGAGCGCGCGGCTCATGAGCAGGATCGCTCGCGCACACCGCGAGGAGAGCGCCCCGCCGTGCGAGAGAGGCAGCATGTTGACGCGGCTCAGGCGGTCGATGCGGAATCCCGAGAAGGCGACCAGTTCGGCCGCGCGGCGCCTGTTGTAGGTCTGGTCGAACGGAGATTCGCCGTGGTGGCGGCGCCCGAGCCTGCGCGCGATCGCCTCCTGGTATGAGTACCGGTTGGGCAGCTCGTAGATGAACAGCCGGCCCCCGGGCCGCAGCACCCTGCGCAGCTCGTTGAGCGACCGGTCGGGGTACTGCACGTGCTCGAGCACCCCGAGCGCGATCACGCTCGCGAAGTGCTCATCGGGGAAGGGCAGCTCGACGGGGTGGCCGCTCACGTGGGCGCTCGCGCCGGAGGCGAGCTCGAGCGGCACCTTCCGCGGCGGCTCGCCCTCGCGGTAATCGAAGGACTCGACGCTCGCGCCGCGGCTCCTGAGGAGCTCCGTCATCTGTCCGGCTCCGCATCCCCAGTTGAGGACCGGGCCGTCGCTCTCGCGGGCCACGCGGTCGGCGATCGCCTCGTACTCGAGCACCTGGGGTCCGCGCCTCGTGGGGGCGGCACCCTCCCGTCGCGTCAACGTCGGCGCGAGGGCAGGCGAGGTGCTTGGCGGCATCCTGCGGACGTTATCGGCCGTCGCGGCTTGCTCCTTGAGGGTTCTCCGCGCCGGCGTGGCCACGCCGGCGCGGAGATTCCCCGGCCCTCACACGCTTACGGCAGCGGCGTGGCGGCCATCGTCACGATGCCCTCGCCCACGCGGCGCAGCAGCACTTCATAAGGTTCGGCCGCGAGGCCGCTGAACGTGTAGCCGAGGGCGGAGGCGGGCAGCTTGATCGCTTTGCTCCATTTGAGCTGCGGCCTCACGGCGCGACGGTAGGAGACCATTGCGGGTCCTGCTCCCGCGCACGCGAGCCACTGCAGAGCGAGGGAGCCTCGGCCGGGGATCGCCTGCAGCAACGGCGCGGGTCCCGGACCGCTGGTCATGGCGAGCGAGTGGTATTCGCCCGCCGAGATCGTGTTCACTTCGCTCAGGCCGGGGATCATCTCGGGACGGCTCAGGTCGGTGTCGGCGCCGCTGCCCAGTTGGTAGTGCTCGTTCCATCCCCAGCTGAACACGTGGCCCGCCGAGATCGCCTCGCTGAATCCGAAGCCGGCGGAGATCGCGCTCGCCCCGCCCATCACCCGGACGGGGATCCTGCTGCACGGGCTGGGCCCGCACAATTCCGAGGCTTGGACGCCGAGCTCGCCGTGCAGATTGCTTCCCCACGACCACACGCTTCCGTTCGAGAGCAGCGCGAGGCTGTGCGACACGCTCGCCGAGATGGCGCTGACGCCTGCGAGATCCTGCACCTGGACCGGTGCCGTCGTGCTGACGTTGGCGCCGTTGCCGAGCTGCCCCGAGCCGTTGGCGCCCCAGGCGAGCACGGTGCCGTTGTCGAGCAGGGCGAGGGTGTGGCCGCCGAGCGTCGCGATGCCGCCCGCTGCCACGGCCCGTACGCTGCTCACGCCCCTGACGGGCGTGGGCGCGGTTTTTTCGGTGGTGGTGCCGTCGCCGAGCTGGCCCGACTTGTTTTCTCCCCACGCCATCAGGGTGCCGTTGGAGAGCAGCGCGTAGTTGTCTGCTCCGCCTGCGGCTATCGCGACCACGCCTCTGAGGCCACGCACCGGGATCGGCACGTCGCTGCCTCCTTTTTCGCGCCCGGCTCCGGTGGTCCCGTTGCCGAGCGTGCCGAACATGTCCGAGCCCCATGTCTCGACGGTGCCGTTCGAGAGCAGCGCCATGGCGTGCGCGCCGCCGGCGGCGATCTGCGTCACGCCGCTGAGGCCGCGCACCTGCACCGTCAGCCCCGATTCGCGGTGATTGCCGTCACCGAGCTGACCCCAGGTGTTGCCGCCCCAGGCGAGCACGGTGCCGTTGGCCAGCAGCGCGTAGCTCGTGTGGTAGGTGGCGACCGCCTGGATGACTGGAGGGAGTTCGCGGTCGCTCACGGGCGCCTGCGGCGGGCTTTTGTAGCCGGCGCCGAGCTCTCCGCGGTGATTCGGGCCCCAGCCGACAACGGTGGCGTGGGCCGGCGGGCACAGCGCGAGCGCGACGAGAGTCGCCGCTCCAAGAATCTTTCTCATCGTCCTTCTCCTTCACGACGGCACCGTGCCCGTCGGAAGGGAGGTGCGCTGGTGGCGGGCGCGCCGGCGGCCGGTGTCGGGCGGCTCGGGGGTGAGCATTCGAGAGCTGTCCCCGGGCGCCCGTTGCGGCGCTGGTCGTGCCCCTTTTCCACCGGTTGCATCGACGCGCATGGCCGCGCGGGCATCCGCTGTAGCGCGCCCCTGCGCGGCGGAGAATCCGAACCGCACAGGGGTCAGTGCCGCAGCCTGTTCAAGATGGAGCGATGGCCCGCTCGCCGCACCCGCCGGCTTCAGGCCACCGCGCAGGCGCTTCATGTCGCCGGGTGGGCCGGCATGGTTGACGCTCGCTTCTCTGCGATCGCGAGCGTCGCTACGCTCGCGGTGGCCGTGGCGAGCGCTCTCGAGGGGGTGTTGGTGGTCGCCGCGATCTGGGGAGCTCTCGCGGTGGGCTTCGCGGTGCGGGCCCTCTCGGGCTACCGCCGTCGCTGAGAGGACGACCCGGGGAGGCCGGGCCCCGCTACGCGAACGGGGTTCCGGAGATGACGGCCACGCCGAACCCCGGGTACCTGACGAGGACTTCGTATTCCTGTGCGGCGAGCCCCGTGATCGTGTATCCGTCGGCACCCGCGGGCATCATCACGGCACGCGACCATTTGGGCGCCGGCCTCAACGCCGGCCGCCACGCGATCATCCATCTCGCGGGGGGCGCGCCGGTGGGCCAGTGCACCGTCAGCGACCGGCTGCCTGCCTGCGATTCGAGCGTGTCTTTGGGGCCGCCCGCGCCCGTGATCGCGAGCGTGTGGTATTCGCCGGCGGACACCGCGAGCGCGCCGGACACGCCTCGCACCGCGACCGGCCTGCCTTTGTTGACCTGCGTCCCGTCGCCGAGCTGGCCGTGTTCGTTCACGCCCCAGGCCAGCACCTGCCCGCCGCTGATCGCCACGCTGAAGCGGAATCCGGCTGAGATCGCGCTCGCGCCGCTCAGCACGCTCTCCGGGACCTTGCTGCAGGGCGATCCAGAGCATTTGTCCGAGGATGGGGCGCCGAGCTCTCCGTATTCGTTGTTGCCCCAGCTCTCGACGGTGCCGTTGGAGAGGAGCGCGAGGCTATGTGACACGCTCGCCGAGACAGCGGCGACGCCTTTCAGGCCCCTCACCGGCACCGGTGCGGTGCTGTTGGCCGTGCTCCCGTTGCCGAGCTGCCCGGAGCCGTTCGCTCCCCAGGCGAGCACGGTGCCGTTGTCGAGCAGGGCGAGCGTGTGGCCGCCGAGCGTTGCGATGCCTCCGGCTGCCACGGCCTGTACGCCCGAGACGCCTTTGACGGGCGTGGGGACGTCTTTTTCGGTGGTGGTGCCGTCGCCGAGCTGGCCCGACTTGTTTTCTCCCCATGCCATCAGGGTGCCGTTGGAGAGCAGCGCGTAGTTGTCGGCCCCCCCGGCGGCTATCGCGACGACGCCACTGAGGCCGGGGACGGCGAGCGGCACGTCGCTGCCTCCTTTTTCATGTCCGGCGCCGGTGGTCCCGTTGCCGAGCGTGCCGAACATGTCCGAGCCCCATGTCTCGACGGTGCCGTTCGAGAGAAGCGCCATGCCGTGCGCGCCGCCTGCGGCGATCTGCGTGACGCCGCTGAGGCCGCGCACGTGGACCGGGGTGTTGGATTCACGATGGGTGCCGTCTCCGAGCTGGCCCCACACGTTGCCGCCCCACGAGAGCACGGTGCCGTTGGCCAGCAGCGCGTAGCTCGAGTGGTAGGTGGCGACCACCTGCGTGACGGGACCGAGTTCGCGCGCTTCGACCGGGGCCTGCGGTGCGCTCCTGTAGCCGCCGCCGAGCTCTCCGCGGTGATTGGGGCCCCAGCCGACCACAGTTGCGTGGGCCGCGCTGCAGGGCACGAGCACAAGGCATATGAGTGTCAAAGAGAGTCGTTTCATGGCTGTTCACCGAGCGCCCTCGCGCCGCGCTTGCATCGGTGGCGGATGACGGCGCTCGGAAACTCTTGGCCCAAGATGGACGTTTGGGCGATTGCTTGCATCGGTCTTTTGGCCATACCCGTTTGCGCGGACCCCATTCGGGTCGCGCCCGGTGCGTTTCCGGGCGCCGTTCGGGCGGGCCCCAAACGGGTGGCACCTGATCCGATTCCGGGGTACCCGTTTTGAGCGGGCCGCTAGCTCCTCGCGCTGTTCCGCCTCAGGGGTGCGCAGGGGCTCACGATGGTCGTGAGCCCCTGACGGGTAGAAAGTGCGGTTGGCCCCGGCCCCTAAGCGACCGTCCCGGGGGGATCCACGACCCCTTTTGCGCTCGGGAGAGGTCGGGAGGGACGGCGTGCGGACCGAGTGAGATCTCTCCAACCGCACCTTCGAGGATAGCGCGGCCGTGGCACGCGCAGCGTCCCGCGCGCGTGCGCTCGCCCGGGCGTCGCCGGATGCGCTTGCGGGCGCCGCGCGGGCCCCGACAGGGCGCGTCTCGCTCACGCGTGCATGTGCTTGACGCCCACCATCCGACGGCGTAGGCTGGGCCGCAAATGAGGGGGAAACACTGCGTGAGGTGCGCTCGCGCAGCTCCTGCTCGGGGGAATCCCGACCGTGCGGGGTGGGAGGCTGTGAGCGAGGACGGAGAGCTGATCTGTCCCGACTGCCTCGCCGCGATGTCGCGCCGGGAGATCGACTCGGAAGCGATGGACATGGCCGCGGAGGCACTCGGCTTCGGCGTGCGCGAGCATCTCGGGGGGGCCGCGCGCGAGTGGTAGCGCCGGGCGCTGTCAGCCCTGCGAGCCTTCCGGTCCCTGCAGGGTGAAGAGCGGCCACTGGCCCGGCACGCCCTTGAGCGCGTGTGAACCTCGGTCGGAGAAGCGGAACGGGCCGCCGACCACCGTGCCGAACACGGTGCCCGAGACCAGTACCTCCGAGGGCTCTGCGAGCTCGCAGACGCGAGAGGCGATGTGGACGGCCATCCCGCCGACGTCTCCGCCGATCAGCTCGCACTCGCCCGTGTGCATGCCGACGCGCAGCTCGATGCCGAGCTCACGGGTCGCGCGGGCGATCGAGTGCGCGCAGCGCAGCGCGCGGGAGGGCGCGCCGTCGAAGGTTGCGAGGAACCCGTCACCCACGGTCTTCACCTCGCGACCGCCGAAGCGCGCGAGCTCCTTGCGCACGAGCTCGTCGTGGCGGGCGAGCAGGTCGCGCCAGCGGCCGTCGCCGAGCTGCGAGGCGCGCACGGTTGCGTCGACGATGTCAGTGAACATCACCGTGAGCAGCGCCCGCGCGAGCTCGCCGCGCCCGCGGCCGCCCGTGAGGAACTCCTCGACCTCCTCCAGGATCGCGTCGCTGTCCCCTATGAACGGGAACGAGTCGACGCCCTCGAGCTCCACATGGTGCGCACCCGGGATGTTCTCGGCGAGGTACCGGGAGTGGCGCGGGTCCCAGCCCTGTTCTCCGCGGCGGTGCATGATGAGCGCGGGCACCCTGATGCGCGGCAGCGCATGGCGCACGTCGAGGTCGATCGCGGAGCTGAGGAGCCTGCGAGCCTCTCCGGGGCTCGCGGCGAGGCGCTGCATCCGCGCGAGCCAGCTCGCGAGCTCGGGGTCCTCGGACATCGACGGCGCGAACACCGCGAGCCCTTCGTTGTTGGCCTCGCCCCATGAGGTCACACCGCTGTCGACGAGCCGCTCGCGCTCCTCGACGGTGAGCGCCCAGTCGTAGTCGGGTGCCCAAGCGGTGCGCGCGACGGACGCGTACATCACGAGCGCCCCGACCCGCTCTGGATGCTCGGCGGCGAGCAGCGCGCCGACGAGGCCTCCGAGCAGGTAGGTGAACAGCGCGGCGCGTTCGCTGCCCGCGGCGTCGAGCACGGCGAGCGCGTCGCGCGCTTCCTGCTCGAGCGTGTGCTCCTGCCCGACGCGGTCGGAGAGTCCCACGCCCCTGCGGTCGAAGAGGATCAGCCGCCCGAAGTCGGCGAGGCGCTCGAGGAAGCGGCGCAGCGCGGGCAGCTCCCACATCTGCTCGATCTGCGAGATCCACCCGGGCAGGAAGAGCAGGTCCAGCGGACCGTCGCCGACCACCTGGTAGGCGATGCTGGCATCGCCGCTGCGCGCGTAGCGGACCGCGGGCGGAGCCATCAATGGCCTTCGATCAGGGCGCGAAAGGGAGCTGCGGCCTCGACCGCGGCGCCCGCTGCGTGTACGCGGTCGGCGAGCCAGTGGTCGGAGGTGACGACGCGCACCGAGCCGGGACGTGTCTCGATCCGGAGCCGGCGCACGATCTCGTCGTCGGCCGAGTCGCGGCGCGGCCGCGGAGCGTGGGCGACCTCGATCACGCTCGAGCGGATCGGCGGCGAGGGGGGACGCTCGAAGACCACGGTCACATCCTCGCCTGCGGTGGCCGCCCACCGCTCGAGCATGCCCACGAGGCGCACCATCGCGGCATGGCGGTCCTTCCACCATCCGTCGGGCTGCGTTCCGATCACGTTCATGCCGTCGACCAGCCAGCGCACGTCCCCAGCGTAGGTGCTCGGGCGCGCGGGCCCGGCGCGGCGCTCAGCCGCGGCTCGCGGCGGTGTATGCGCGCGCGGCGTCCTCCAGCCGGTCCTCGCCCCAGAACAGCTCGCCCTCCACGAGGACCGTGGGCACGCCGATCACTGCGCCCGCGAGCGCTTCGCCGGTCGCGTCGCGCAACGCCTGCTTGACCGCGGGGTCCTCGAGCGCGCGGTCGGCTTCACCCACGTCGAGCCCCGCTCTGCGGGCGGCCTCGAGCACGCAGTTGCGCTCGGCGAGGTCGCGGCCCTCGATGAACGCGAGCCGCAGCGCGCACAGCGCGAACGGCTCGAGCTGGCCGAGCATGTCGGCGTGGGCCATGGCACGAGCGACCAGCAGGTCGCTCGTCGGCCACGGCTCGGGCCAGCAGATCGGGCCGAGCCCGCGCGCGGCGGCCCGGGCCTCGCATTCGGCCATGCCCCCGTCGCGGGCGTCGGTGAGGCTCCACGGCGGGCTCCCGCGCGCTTTGAAGAGCGCGAGCATGAGCACGGGGCGCCAGCGCGCCTGCGGCAGCACGCCGCCGATCCGCTCGGCGGCGATCCACGCGTACGGCGACATGGCGCCGAGGAAGAGCTTGGGTGCGGGATGGCCCATCGCCGTATGCTCACCGATCGCGGCCGGCCGGCGCGCTGCGGCGCGGGGCCGGCCGCACGCTTCTCTATAGGGTCCAGGGCATGAGCAACCGCGTGCTCATGCTCTCTTGGGAGTACCCGCCGGTGATCGAGGGCGGGCTTGCCCGTCACGTGCGCAAGCTATCGGAGGCGCTCGCGCGACAGGGGGCGACGGTTGACGTGCTCACGCGCGCCACCGGCGACGGCGTCGCACGGGGTGGCTCGAGCGAGGGGGCGGGAGGCTTGAGCGTTCACCGCGTGCGCGAGCCGGGCTGGCCACGCGATCTCGACCGGTTCGTGGCGTGGGTGCAGCGCATGAACGAGGACATGCTCGCCGCGGGCGAGGCGCTCGCGCAGGAGCGCGAGTTCGACCTGGTTCACGGCCATGACTGGCTCGTGGCGCATGCGTCGGCGGCGCTCGCGGACAGGCTCGCGCATCCCCTACGTGGCGACGATCCACGCCACCGAGCACGGGCGCCATCAGGGCTGGGTCCAGAATCCGCCGCAGTCGCACATCCACGCGGTGGAGCGCTGGATGGCCGGGCGCGCCGACGCGGTGATCGTCTGCTCCTACTACATGCGCGGGCACGTGGCCGACATCTACGACATCGACGAGCGGCGCGTGGCGGTCATCCCCAACGGCGTGGATCCCAACGACCTGCGCCCGAGCGGCGACCTGCACGCGCTGCGCGGCGAGTTCGCGGCTCCGCACGAGAAGCTCGTGCTGCTGGTCGGCAGGCTCGTCTACGAGAAGGGCTTCCAGCTGGCGCTCGACGCGCTGCCGGACGTGATTGCGAAGGTCGCGGGCGTGCGCTTCCTGGTGGCCGGCAGTGGAACGCACGAGGCCGAGCTGAAGGCGCAGGCGGAGCGACTCGGCCTGGAGGCGCACGGCACGTTCCTCGGATGGATCGGCGACGACGTGCTCCACTCGCTGTACCGGATCGCGGATCTGTGCGTGGTCCCCTCGATCTACGAGCCGTTCGGCCTGGTGGCGCTCGAGGCGATGGCGAGCGGGTGCCCGTGCATCGTGGCCGATACGGGCGGCCTGCGCGAGGTGGTGCCGCTGGGGGAGCGCGTGGGCCTGCGTTTCAACGGCGGCGACGCAGAGCACCTCGGCGTGATGATCGAGCGTCTGCTGGTTGACCGGGAGCTGCGTGAACGGCTCGTGGCGGAAGCCTCGGAGCACGTGCTGCGTTTCGACTGGGAGGACATCGCCGCGCGCACGAGGGGCATCTACGATGTGCTCGAGGGGTCGGCACTAAGGGAAAGGGTGAGAAGGGGATGACTCAGATGCTTCGGGGGCTTATGCAGGACGACTTCCAGCTCACCCTCGATCACATGCTGCGCAGGATGCGGACGTGCAACTCGGGCGCCGAGGTTGTGTCGGTGACCAGCGACGGAACGGGAGTGCAGCGCGCGAGCCAGCCCGAGATCGCCGCGCGCGTGGACCGGCTGGCGCGCGCGCTCGGCGCGCTCGGCGTGGAGCAGGGCGACCGCGTGGCGACCTTCGCGTGGAACAACCAGCGCCACTTCGAGCTGTACCTCGCGGTCCCGTGCACCGGCGCGGTGCTGCACACGCTCAACGTGAGGCTGTTCGAGGAGCAGCTGACATACATCGTCAACCACGCCGAAGACCGCGTGATCTTCGTGGACGAGTCGCTCGTGCCGACGCTCGCGAAGCTTGCGCCGAGCTTCACGACGGTGGAGCGCTACGTGGTGATGGGCGACGGTCCAGCGGATGGGCTGCCTGACGCGCTGCGCTATGAGGATCTGCTCGCCGAAGCGGGCGAGGGGGCGTTCGAGTACCCCGAGCTCGACGAGCGCCAGGCGGCTGCGCTCTGTTACACGAGCGGCACCACCGGCAACCCGAAGGGCGTGCTGTACTCGCACCGCTCGATCAGCATGCACTCGACTGCCACCCTGATGCGCGACGGCACCGGGCTCTCGCGCACGGACCGGGTGCTCGCGGTGGTGCCGATGTTCCACGCGAACGCGTGGGGGCTTCCCTACGGCGCGGCCCTCGCGGGCTCCGATCTGATCCTCCCCGACCGCTTCCTTCAGGCGGAGGCGCTCGCGCGGCTGATCGCGGAGGAGCGCCCAACGCTGATGGGCTGCGTGCCCACCATCTTCAGCGACCTGCTGCGCTACGCCGACGAGCACCCCGAGGTGGACTTGTCCTCGCTCGACAACGCCGCGTGCGGCGGCTCCGCGGTGCCGAAGCAGCTGATGAAGGACTTCGAAGAGCGCCACGGCGTGCGCATCTTCCAGGCATGGGGCATGACCGAGACGAGTCCGGTGGCGGCGTATTCGCGCCCGCTCGAGCGCGAGCGCGACGAGGCCTACTGGGACGAGCGCGCGCGCCAGGGCCGCCCGCTGCCGTGGGTCGAGCTGCGGATCGTCGGCGACGACGGCGCGGAGGTGCCGTGGGACGCGAGCTCCACCGGCGAGATCGAGGTGCGGGGCCCGTGGATCGCCTCGGCGTACTTCCGCGATGACGACGAGGGGAAGTTCGACGCAGGATGGCTGCGAACGGGAGACATCGCCGCTGTGGACGCGAGCGGCTCAGTGCAGATCACGGACCGCAGCAAGGACGTGATCAAGTCGGGCGGCGAGTGGATCTCCTCGGTTGAGCTCGAGAACGAGCTGATGTCGCACCCGGACGTGGTAGAGGCGGCGGTGATCGCCAAGCCGCACGAGCGTTGGTCGGAGCGCCCGTTGTGCTGCGTTGTGCTGCGCGAAGGCTCGGATACGAGCGCCCAGGACCTGGTCGAGCACCTGCGCGAGCGTGTGGCCAAGTGGTGGCTGCCCGACGAGTTTGCGTTCGTCCGCGAGATCCCCAAGACCAGCGTGGGCAAGTTCGACAAGAAGGTGCTGCGCGGCGAGCTCGGCGCGGGCACGCTCGAAGGGCGCGTGCAGGTGGGGTACGAGCCGTCGGTCTCGGGGTAGCACGGAAAGGCTGTCGCGCGTGCGAGTTATGTATCGTGCGCGGCGACAGCGATCTTGCGAAACCCCAAAAAGCCTCAAGCGCGCACGATCCCCGTCCGAAGAGGACCGTACGCGACCGCGATCGTCCGACCGAGCGCGCTGATAGACCTTGCTTTCGGCGGGCCGTGGAGGAATTCGCGACCACACGATGAACAACTGCGACTACATAATCCGCGTGTCCGCGCGGAGGAAGCCGTTCAACAGGGCGGAGCACTCGCCCAACACCATCGACGGGAGGTTGGCATGACTCGGACCAACGTCATGGCCTCGAGCAGGCCACGGCACGAGGGCGCAACACGCGCCGGCAGGGCCTTCAAGAGGCTGCGCAGCGGCAGCACCGTAGCGATCGTGCTCGTTGCTGGGGCGCTCGCGCTCCCGGCTGCAGCGAGCGCCGTGGAAGAATCGACCTACACGTCGCCACCGACGGTGCCGACGACGCCGACCACCCCGACGACGCCGACGACGCCGACGACGCCGACGACCCCGACCACGCCGGCGACCACGCCGACTACCCCGGCCGCGGGCACCTCGCCGTCGAAAGAAAGCGAAGAACCGAGCTCTAAAAGCGAACCGAGCTCGAGCGGCACGGAACCGTCGGCAGAAAAAACCGAAAAAGCGAGCACGCTTCCGTTCACCGGGTTCGACCTGCGCTGGTCGATCGCGGTCGGGCTGCTGCTGATCGTGGCGGGCGCGTCGATCTTCTACGCGCAGCGTCGCGGGCGCCGCGGGGAGCGCTGAGAACCCTTACGGCCGGCCCCTGCGCCCGCACCTCGCGGGCGCAGGGCTCGCCGTGCCGTCATCGAGCACGCGCGCGGGTTGCGCGCCGGGCTACGCCGCGCTCGGCGTAGGCGAGGCACGCGCGTCGAGCCGCCGGAGCTAGATGCGGCGCGCGAAGTGGTGCGCGCTGATCACGAGTCCGTGCGAGTGGTAGAAGCGGTGGGCGTCGAAGCGCTCCGCGCCCACGCCCGAGTCGAGGTGCAGTTGGCCGCAGCCGAGCCGGCGGGCCTCGCCGGCGAGCCACTCGAGCAGCATCCCCGCAAGCCCGCGGCGGCGCGCGTGGGCGGCGGTGCAGAGGTCGTCCACGTACAGGTGGTGGCCCCACGCGAGGCTGTGCGCGGCACGGAAACCGGCCACCGCGGCCGCGTGCTCCTCCTCGTGCGCGAACGCGCCAATCAGCCGGTAGCCGCCGGGGCGCAGCACGTCGTCGACGTGTGCGCAGAAGGCGCTCGCGTCGTCGTAGTGCGGGCGCAGCTCTCGCATTGCGCGGTGCGCGAGGCGCGTCTCGCCGGCTGCGAACTCGCGGACGCTGGCGCTCGTCGGCGCATCCACCTCAGGCGGCCCCGGCGAGGCGCTGGGCGATCGCGTACGTGAGGCTGGTGGCGTCGGCCACCGTGGCGTAGTCGAGGTTCTCGGGCACGTCGCTCATCAGGTGGTAGTTGGCGGGCATGCGCCAGTCGGTGAGCGACCCGAGGAACACGCTCGGATACCCGGCGCGGCTCGGGATGATGCTGTCCGTTGACGCGCGCGCGCGAAAGCCGCGCTCGAGCGCGACGCCGATCGCCTCCGCCGTGTCCTGGGCGAGGTCGCGGAAGGAGGGGTCCGCGTATTCCTCCATCCAGATGGGTCCCTCGCCCTCGACCATGATCAGGTGCGGCGAGCCGACGGTGTCGAGGTTCAGGAACCAGGTCGAGGCGGGGTCGAGCTCGTGCCGGTGCGAGGCGATGAAGCCGCGGATGCCGTCCTGCAGCGTCTCCTCGGCGCCGCACGAGACGAGCAGCACCCTCAGGCCGGGGATGGGCTGCTCGCGCAGCATCTCGGCGAGGGCGACGATCGCGGCGACGGCGGACAGGTTGTCGTTGGCGCCGGGAACTGTGGGGCTGCGCAGCATGTCGTAGGCGGTGGCGGTGATGAGCGCGCCGGCTCCCGCGCCGAGGGTCGCGGCGCGGCGCCGTCCGCTCGCGGCGGAGGCGAGCGAGAGCAGCGGCGCGATCAGGCCGAGCCACCACTGCGGCGCCTGCGTTTTCCCGCGTTCGATGCGCTCGGGCCAGCGCCGGTGGAGGGCGATCATCAGGCTCTGGTCGAAGAAGCGCCCCGTTTTGGCGGCGTCGTGGTGCGCGAGCACGACGAGCGTCCGCGCGGCCGCGGCGTCGCCCGCAACAGCGGTCACGTTGACGGTCTCGCGGCGGCGGCGCACGGCGCGCCTGAGCACGCGCGGCCCGTTCTGGGCCTCGTCGATCACGCCGAGCGTGGACACAAGCGCGCATGCGAGCGCCCACGCGCGCCGGCGCGCGAGCGCGAAGACGCAGCCGAGCACCCCCAGCGCGCCGAGCGCGGTGGCCTGGGGCTGGAACGCGCCCCAGCTCGGCTCGCGCTCGAGCGTGACCTCGCGCGCGCCTGCCTCGCGCAGGCGCTGCGCGAGCCACTCGGCAGCCTCGCGCTCGCCGCTGGAGCAGGCCGCTCGCTCGAGCGGTGCCAGGCGCTCGACGACTTCGCGCAGCGTGTGGTGGGGAGCGCGGCGCGAGGAGGTGGTCCGCTCGGCGGTGGACATCAGTTCAAGCGTACACGCCGTGTGCGCAGCGGTTAATGTCGGCTGGTGGCCACGATCGCGACGCCGGACGCAGCGCCCGCGGACCTCTCACCGGAGGGTAGGCTCGCACGCTACGAGGCAGCGTTCGCGGACCTCGACGCGCCGTTCGCGTTCGTCGATCTCGACGCGTTCTGGGCCAACGCGGCGGACATGGCGCGCAGGGCCGCCGGCAAGCCGATCAGGGTTGCGTCGAAGTCGGTTCGCTGCCGCGGCGTGCTGCGCGCGGTGCTCGACCGCGCGGAGGGGTACAGCGGCCTGCTCACGTACACGCTGGCCGAGACGCTGTGGCTCGCGGATCACGGGTTCGAGAACCTGCTGCTCGCGTACCCCTCGACCGACCGTGCGTCGCTGCGTGGGCTCGCCCAACGCACGGCGCTCGCGCCGGACACCGCGCCGGTGCTGATGGTCGACTCGGCCGCGCACCTCGACTTGGCGGAAGCGGCGATCGGCGCGCGCGCGGCGCCGCTGCGCGTGTGTATGGACTTTGACGCCTCCTACTGGCTCGCGGGCGGCAGGCTGAGGATCGGGCCGAAGCGCACGGCGGTGCACACTGCGGCGCAGGCGCGCGCGCTCGCGCAGGAGATCGCAAGGCGCCCCGCGTTCGAGCTCGTGGCGCTGATGAGCTACGAGGGCCACATCGCGGGGGTGGGCGACCGGCCGCCCGGCTCGAGGCTGCGGGCGGCGGCGATCGCGCGGATGCAGCGCGCGTCCTACGCGGAGCTGCGCGAGCGCCGCGCGGAGGCGATCGCGGCGGTGCGCGAGGTGGCGGCGCTCGAGCTGGTGAACGCGGGGGGGACCGGCGACCTGCACCTGATCGCGGATGAGCCCGCGATCACCGAGGGCAGCGCCGGGTCGGGCCTGTACGCGCCCGCGCTGTTCGACAGCTACAGCGCGTTCACGCTTGCGCCGGCGGCGATGTTCGCGCTGCCGGTGTCGCGCAGGCCGGGCCCGCGCACTGTGACGGCGCTTGGCGGCGGCTACCTCGCGTCGGGCGCGGGCGCGAAGGACCGCATGCCCCGCCCGTACCTGCCGCCGGGCCTTCGGCTCGACTCGATGGAGGGCGCGGGCGAGGTGCAGACGCCGCTGCACGGCGCGGCTGCGGCGCGCCTCGAGCTGGGCGCGAACGTGTACTTCCGCCACGTGAAGGCGGGCGAGCTGTGCGAGCACTTCGACCGCCTGCACCTCGTGTCGGGCTCGCACATCGTGGACGAGTTGCCCACCTACAGGGGCGAGGGCAGGACGTTCCTGTGACGTGGGCGAACTGGGCGGGCGACCAGAGTTGCGAGCCCGCCGCGCACGAGTGGCCGCGTTCGCGCGAGGAGCTGGTCGCGGCGGTCATCCGCGCGGCGGAGTCGGGGCGCACGCTGAAGGTGGCGGGCAGCGGCCACTCGTTCAGCGCCGCGGCGCTCACCGACGGCGTGATGCTGCACCTGGAGCGCCTCGAGGATCCTGTGTCGGTCGAGGGCGAGCACGCGACGGTGCACGGGGGGATGGTGCTGCGCGACGTGAGCCTCGCTCTCGCGCGCCACGGACGTGCGATGGCGAACCTCGGCGACATCGACAAGCAGACGATCGGAGGTGCGATCTCGACGGCCACCCACGGTACGGGCATCGCGCTGCCCAACATCTCCGCGCAGGTGGCGGCGGTGGAGCTCGTGAACGGGAGCGGCGAGGTGGTGAAGCTCAGCGAGGAGAGCGACCCGCTCGCGTTCAGGGCGGCGCGCGTGGGCATCGGGGCGCTCGGCGCGATCTGCTCGGTCACGCTGCGCACGGTGCCGGCCTTCAACCTGCACCGCGAGGATCGCGTATGCAGCCGCGAGGACGTGCTCTCCAACTTCGAGCGCTACGCGCGCGAGAACGACCACTTCGAGTTCTTCGCGTTCCCGTACGCGCGCAACGCATGCGCGGTGCGCCGCAACCGCACCGACGCGCTGCTGAAACCGCGCGGCGCTGTGCTGCGCTTCGTGACGGAGAAGATCGTGGACGCGCACCTGGCGGACGGCCTGTTCAGGCTGACGCGCCGCTTCAACGGGCTGATCGCGCACTTCAACCGGATCGGCGCGCATCTCGTGTCGGAGGGCGAGTACATCGAGCCGAGCTACGAGGTGTTCTCGAGCGAGCGGCCGTTTCGCTTCACCGAGATGGAGTACGCGCTGCCGTTCGCGAGCGGCCCGGAGGCGGCGCGGCGCGTGCTCGAGTGGGTTGAGGCGCGCCGCTACCCGACGGCGTTCCCGATCGAGTGCCGCTGCGTGCAGGCCGACGACGCGCTGCTCAGCCCATCGTTCGAGCGCGACACGTTCTACCTGGCGGTGCACCAGTACCGCGGCATGGAGTGGCGCCCGTACTTCGAGGCTGTGGAGGCGATCGCGGCGGAGTACGGCGGGCGCCCGCACTGGGGCAAGCGCCACCACCTGGGCGCGCAGACGCTCGCCGAGCGCTACCCGCGCTTCGCTGACTTCCTCGCGGTGCGCGACCGGCTGGACCCGCGGCGCGCGTTCGCGAGCGACTACGTGCGCGAGCGCCTCGGGGATTGAGGCGCCCTGCGCGCGTCAGGGTTCGAGGTCGAGCTTCAGCTCGCACATGTCGACGGAGGCGCGCGCGCCCGGCGTCTCGGAGGCGTCCATCGCGCCGAACACCTGGGCGCCGGCATTCATGGCCTCTGCGGTTGCGAAGTGCTGGAGGACCACCGCTGTGCCCTGCGCCTCGTCGAACAGCACCGTCAAGCCTGTGGCGGCCACGCCCGGGGGTGGCCCTCCGGACTCCTTCACGCGCGCCAGCAGCGCGTCCATCCGCTCGGCGCTGACGTCGGTGAACCGCACAACACGTGTATACATGGGAATCCTCCTCGCGCTCGTTGGGCGCCAAACATACACGCGAGCAGCGCGCGACCCGGCGCCCGTCTCGATGCGGATGAGAGTGTGTGGTTGCAGGACATAGTGGACTGATGTCTCGGGACATGCTGGACGCCTAGGAAAGGCGGCTGGTATGGGGTTGGCGCGTTATGTGGTGGAGGCGGTGTTGTTGGAGGGGCGCGGCGCGCGTGAGGTTGCGGCTGCTCACGGGATCAGCAAGAGCTGGATCTATGTGCTGATCGAGCGCTACCGGACGGGGGGCTATGAGGCGCTCGAGCCGCGCTCGCGCCGGCCGCATTCCTGTTCGCATCAGACGCCGCCGGGTGTCGTCGAGCGGATTCGCGTGCTGCGCCGGGAGCTCGCCGTGCAGGGCCACGACTGCGGGCCCGTCACGATCGCCTACCACCTCGCCGAGGATGGGCTGGCGGTCCCTTCGTTGGCGACGATCTGGCGGATCCTCAAGCGTGAGGGGCTGATCGTTGCCCAGCCTCAGAAGCGCCCGCGCAGCTCGCTGGTCCGCTTCCAGGCCGATCTCCCGAACGAGATGTGGCAGACCGACATCACTCACTGGCAGCTGAAGGGCGGCGAGCACGCGGAGCTGCTCAACGTGATCGACGACCACTCGCGGCTGTTCATCTGCTCGCACGCCTACACCCACGTCAAAGCGCGCGACGTGGTGGACAGCTTCCACCGCGCCGCGGAGCTGCACGGGCTACCCGCCACGCTGCTGTCCGACAACGGCGCCGTGTTCACCGGCACCGCCCGCCACGGCAAGGTGGCGCTGCAAACCGAGCTCGAGCAGCTCGGCGTCGCCACCAAGAACTCACGGCCCTACCACCCCCAGACCTGCGGCAAGATCGAGCGCCTGCACCAGACCCTCAAGCGCTACCTCGCCAAGCAGCCACCCGCCGCCACGCTCAAGAACCTCCAGGCCCAGCTCGACACCTTCGTCCACTACTACAACCACATCCGCCCGCACAGAGCCCTGGAAGGCCGCACACCACTGCAGGCCTACAGCGCCCGCATCAAAGCCCAGCCCCCAGGACAGCCAGCGCACACCTATTTCCGGGTCCGTCAAGACAAGGTCGACAAGACTGGCAAGGTCAGCCTCCGACACGAGAGCCGCCTCTACAAAATCGGGGTCGGCAGAGCCCACAAAGGCCGGCAGATCAAGCTCCTCATCGCCGACCAGCAGATCCGCATCATCGACCTCGACGGCCAGCTCCTACGCCAGCTCACGCTCGATCCCACCCGCGCCTACCAACCCATCACAGCCGCCTAAGCTGTCCAGCATCTCCCGAGACACGCGTCCAGCATGTCCCGAGACTTCACATCGATGCGGATGAGAGGACTCGAACCTCCACCTGGTTACCCAGACACGGACCTGAACCGTGCGCGTCTACCAATTCCGCCACATCCGCGTGCTGGCAGGGAGAGCGAAGATAGCGCACCAACGCGCGCGGGCGCAGGCCTCGAAGCGGGGCGGCAAACGCGCGTGCGCGCGGTGGCGCGCTACGCGGCCCGGCCACCGAAGCCTCTGCTAGCCTCGTGCCCAGCCGTTTCGCGCCGCTATCGTCCAGGGGACTAGGACGCCGCCCTCTCATGGCGGAAACCCGGGTTCGAATCCCGGTAGCGGTACTCGTTTGGCCCCGTGTTTATGGGGCCTTTCGCTTCTCGGGAGGCCTTGAAAGCCAGTCTGAAAGCCAGTGAGCGAGCCGGGAGGTTTTTCGACTCCCGACGATCGGGGTCGATGGCACGCTCGAGAAGACCCGGTTGAGGGCCGTGACGTCGGGGGCGGAGCGGAGGTGAGCGCCCATGGCCCACCTGTCGGCCGGCGTGACCGTTCGAGAGCGTGCGAGGCTTCCCAAGCTTGAGGTCGTGGGTTCGAAGCCCATCCGCCGCTTCTACCCTATTGGCTCAATTTACAGGGCTCGGACCGTGACGCTCGCAGCAACTGCCGACGGCCCCCGCGTGTGCCCAGCCTCGTGGTAGCTTGACGGGCCGTGCCGCCTGCCAGCCGTTCCTGGTACCGAGCGCGATGGGTGCCGGTGGTGGCGCTCGCCTTCGTCGTCATGGTGGTGGTCATCGTGGTGAGCGGCGGCTCGTCGCCGACCACCGGTTATGACGTTTCCTATCCGCAGTGCTCGGGTTCCTACCCGTCGAATCCGCTGTTCGGGATCGCCGGTGTCAATGGCGGGCTGGCAAACAATGCAAACCCGTGTATCAGCGGCGAGCTGCACTGGGCCCGCGACGCGCCGGGGCAGAAGCGGCCGAAGCAGCCGTCCCTCTCGCTGTACATCGACACCGGTAACCCTGGCGGTCATCACGTTGCGGACTGGCCTAGCGTCGGCACCGCGCCGGCTTACGGTGCTTGTAACGGCCTGCTGACCAACGCCTGCTCGTACATCTACGGCGAGGAGCGCGCCGCGCACTCCTACCGGCTCGTCGCCGCGCTCGACCCGGTCGCGGCCCACACCGCGCCATGGTGGCTGGACGTCGAGGTGATGGCGAGCTGGGCCGGGACCTACCAGCTCAATGTCGCCGCCGTGCAGGGCTTCATCGCCGGCCTGAGCAACGCTGGCGCGACCGGACCGATCGGGATCTATTCCACCAGCGCCCAGTGGAAGGAGATTACGGGGCTGACGCCGCAGACAACACCGACGTCCTTCAACCGCCAGCTGCCCGATTGGGTAGCCGGAACCCACGCAACACTCACGCAGGCGCGGCAGAACTGCACGAGCGGTGGCTTCACCGGTGCGGCGCCGAACCTCGCGCAGTACCGGATCGGCCCGCGCGACGCCGACCTGCGCTGCACTGGTACACCCTGACCACATCCCTAACGCGCCCGACGTTAGAGATCACGATCGCGTTGCCACGAACCCGATCGCCCGCATGATGGGACTGCTTCCAGGTCGGGCCGGGCTCCCGGTCCCCACGCCCCCGCCCGCACCGATGATCAGCACCCGCTGACCGGCTCGAACGTTGCCCTTGTCACGCAACCCCTGAAGAGCGGTGCAGCCGGATATCGGTACCACCGCCGCCTGCTCAGGGGTGAGACTCTCCGGCTTGGGCAGAACCTTGTCCGCCCGCGCCAACGCGTACTCGGCAAACGCGCCCTCGCAGGTTCCGAACACCTCGTCGCCCGGGTGCAGCTCGGTCACGTTTGCGCCGACCGCCTCGACGCACCCGGCGACGTCCATGCCGCGAACGCGTTGCTTCGGCGCTCGTAGCCCGAAACCCATGACGCGCACCAGGTACGGTAACCCCGCCATGAGATGCCAAACCCCCTGATCGACGCCGGCCGGCCCGCACCCGTAGGAGCACATCGCCCTCGCCAACCACAGGCGTAGAAAGGTCCCTCGGCTCCAGAACCTCCGGCCCGCCGTATGTGTCCTGCACGATCGCCTTCATCGCCGCCCGCGCAGCTCCATCGCTTAAGTGACTCGATTCACCGCCCGCAGCGTCGCAGGACCACAACGGGGACCCATCCGGGATCTACCGCGACATCAGTGACGGGCAACTATGCCACCAAGACCGAAACCCGGCCAGTGTCGGGTAACACGCCTGCACGCCAACGCGGGCGCTGGCGGCTGCACCCCGAGCGCGGACCTGCATTGCCTTCGCGACGAGCAACCTGCGGAGCGGCGCCGTGAAGCTCGGGTGAGGCGTTTGGGTGCCTGACTCGTGATCGCTGTCTCGCCGACGCCAGTCGCGACTGACACCCGTGCTGTCAGGGGCTATTCGAGCGGCTGGCAGGTGCTCGGACTCGCCGGGTGGGTTCACAGCTGCGCCGATGCGAGGGCACACGTCTCTGCTCCGTCAGCCGGCTGATCGGCTCGTCTTGCCCGCCGTCGCCCAGAAGTGAGCCAACCTGGTCGGGCTCGTGTCAGATGCATCCGGGCCCGTCTATCCCGCGCGGTTGGTGGGCGTTCCCGCGGACGGGTTGCTGACGTTCCACTCGTACCTGCTTCGGTTTGGCTGCTGGGCGCGGGTGGTGGTGAGCCTATGGCGCGAGGTCTCAACGCCGTTCTAGAAGATCCCGATCCGGTCGGGGGGCCAGTAGGTTGCGATCGCCTGACCGATGATCCAGCGGGTGGGGACGGGTCCCCAGTAGCGGCTGTCGTCGGATTCGCCGCGGTTGTCGCCCATCATGAACCAGTGGCCGGGTGCGATCTTGATTGGTGTCGGGAAGTTGCACTCGGGGCTGCTGGCGCAGGCTTTGATGTACGGGTCGTTCTCAGCAACGAACTGTCTCGAGCCGGCGGCCTTGCGGAATACGTGGCCTTCGGCGACGTAGATTTCGTCTCTGGGGCCGGCGACGATCCGCTTGATGAAGGTGGCGCCTGCGCTCTTGGGTGCGGGGGACGAGCAGGCGGCGCCGCCTGCGCTCACGATGTGGTGCGTTGGTCCGCACTGCGCCTGGACGGCGCCTTCTGGGGGATGGAACACGTACATGCCGCCGACGTGGGGTTCGTCGAAGTCCATGCCGATGCGGTTGACCAGGATGCGCTGCCCTTCGGCCAGGGTCGGCTCCATCGAGGCGCTGGGGATCCTGTACGGCTTGATGATGAACGCTTGGATGGCGAGCGCAAATCCTAGGGCCACGGCCACGATCACGACCAGCTCCGCGATCGTGCGCGTTGCCGATTTCGGTCGCCTCACGTCGCCTCGCGCGTGCGTTTCGTGTGTGAGCTTTGTGCTGGTCATCTGGCGGGGTGCTCGCCACCGGGAGCTAAACCGCGGGCTTCAGCGCCGAGGGACTCGGTGTGTGTCGGGTCCGTCGCCATGGGTTGCGTGGGTCTCAGGTGCCTTGGCGAGCGATCGTGGCGGGCGCCTGCCCGCATCCGCGGGCAGGATGCGCGCGGGAGCGCGCCTGCTCGCTGGCGTGCGGGGGTGCCTGTCCAAACGCGGCGGGACGGTGTCTGGTTGGAAAGCCCAGACCGTCGCCGTTCCGAGCAAGGTCAGCGCTGCAGCAGCGATCGAGGGCAGCGCTGCGCGCCGTAGCGCCACGTGGCGGGAACGCCTCACACGGTTGAACTGACGTGCGGTCTCGGCTGCGAGGCCGACGCGGACGACTGCGCGCTGAGCCGCCACCGTCTCGTCGCAGCTCGTCGAGCGCTCGTCCTCGGCGGCGTCCGCCAGGTGCGCGCGAACCTCCGCCAGGATCCGCCGCCGCGCCCGTCGCGGGAGACGAAGTTCGCGCTCGAGCGAACGGAGGTAAGCCTCGATCGGGTCGTGCGCTGCCATTAGCCAGTTTCCAGCGCCTCATTGGCGAACACCGCGTCGACAGCGCGTCTAAACGCCCGCCAGCTATCCCGGCGCTCCGTGACGGCGCGCCTGCCTGAGCCAGAGAGCGCATACACGCGGCGGCGTCGGCCAGCGACCGCTTCCCAACGACTGACCAGTAGTCCCGCGGCCTCGAGGCGATGCAGCGCCGGGTAGATCGTGCCCTCCGCAAGATTGAGCTCGCCTCCGCTGCGACGGCGCAGCTCTTCCGTAACCCCGTATCCGTGCAGCGGGCCGCTGCTCAAGACCGCCAACAACATTCCGTCGACATGCCCCTGCACCTCGCCGAACCCCATACCTAGACAGTCTATGCATGCTTCGTAAAGGCACGTTCAAGACCGGATTGACCGCCAGATTCAATCCGGAGGCGCTCACGGCAGAAGCTCGAGGCGGCGACGCAGATATCCGCGGATCAGGGCGTGGCGACGTTCGTAGAGCACCGCGAAACCCTCCGCGCCGCCACGTACCAGCAGCTCCTCATCGCTCACAGGCTCGGCCATACGCTCTGTATACGGCCCGGCGAGCGGATTTGTGACCATCCCGCCCATTTGGTCCAGCCGCTTGACTGTTCCGCAGGTGGCGGATGAGATGCAGGTGCCGCGCAGACGATCCGTAACTGGATCGAGAGTGGCGCGGTGCCCGCCGTCAAAGTCGGTCGCGCGTACCGCGTCAGGCGCGGGGACCTCGACACGCTGCTCGCCCGCGCTCAGGCCGAGAGCCCATCGCTCGCTACCCGCCGTGACCTATGGGGACCGGACATGCTCGGAATGCCCCACCGACGTGATGACAGCGAGACGCCCGCCTCCGTATGGGACGCGGCCGGCTTAGTGCTGCCGAGCAAGCGGAGCTGACAGGCCAGGCCTGGCGCGGCGTTCGCCAGGGGAGCTCTGGGCGCTGGCGGCGTGTATGGGGCGGTGAGGCTGGCTTGGCTCCAGGGTCGGGTGGGGTCAGTCGGTGCCAGCGCTGACGCGCGGGCTTCCTCGGTGGGAGGGCGCGTGGTCGCCGGCGATTGGTGGGGTGGACCGTACGTCGGCGTGCCCGGTACGTTGGCGTGGGCAGCGCGATTGCGCTGACAGAGGCGTCGATCTACCGGCGCCGGGTCCGGAGACGCTGCCAGTAGCGCACCCACTCGCGCTCGTGGGCGATGCCGGCTTGTAGCGCGGTGAGAGGACCGGACGGCGCATCCTTGCCCGCCTCGCCCGCGAGTTGTTCGTATTCGCGCAGCTTGGCGCGGTGGGCGACGAGCTGGGCTTCGGCGAGCGGCTGGGCGTCGGCGTCGAAGAACAGCTTGAGGAGCGCTACGTCGCGCAGCTCGGGTAGCTCATCGGTGGGCTTTGAGACCCACGCGCGCAACGCCTCGCGCCCGGTGGCGGTGAGCTTGTAGCGTCTGCGTCTCCGTCCGCCGCGCTCACGTGTCTCCTCGAGGTGGCCAGCGCGGGTGAGCCGCTCGGGCTCGGTGTAGAGCTGGGCGTGTTGCAGCGACCAGAAGTTGCCGACGCTCGCAGCGACGAGCCCCTTGAGTTCGTATGGGGTTGCCTCACCCACCTGCTCGATCAGGCCGAGCACGATGTAGGAGGTAGGGGTGAGACGGATACTTGACACAGTCTATTCTAGATGGTATATCCTGATCCGTCCAATGTGGACTAAGCGCCGGTGGGGAGGTTACGCCATGCAGCGGACACGGATCGCGGGCGGACACCGCCTCGGCTTTCAGACGCTCGAGGGCGAGCGCTCGCTCGACGCCGTCCCGGTTGAGGGGGCGCTACCTGGGTGGCTGGCGGGTTCGCTCCTGCGCACTGGTCCGGCGAAGTTCGAGGTAGGCGGGCGCGGGTACCGTCACTGGTTCGACGGTCTCGCGATGCTGCACCGCTTCAGCTTCGCCGACGGAGCTGTGTCCTACGCGAACCGCTTCCTTCAGAGCCGCGCATATCGAGCGGCGTACGAGCACGACGCGATCCTCTACTCGGAGTTCGCCACCGACCCGTGCCGCTCGCTGTTCAAGCGCGTTGTGACTGCGTTCTCGCCGCCGACTTTCGGCGACAACGCCAACGTCAACCTCACGCGTGTCGGAGACGAATTCGTGGCGATGACCGAGACGCCGCTGCCTGTCGTGTTCGACCCGCGGACGCTTGAGACGGTCGGCGTGGCCGAGCCGGCCCCGGGGCAGCTGACGGTCGCGCACCCTCACCGGTCCCCGGAGACAGGCGAGCTAGTCAGCTACGCGACTCACTTCGGGCCGTACACCACCTACCGCGTCTACGCGCAGCGCGCCCGTGGCGAGCGACGCATGATCGCCAGGTTGCCGGTGTCGCGGCCTGCCTACATGCATAGCTTCGCGATCACTGAGCGCCACGTCGTGCTCGTCGAGTTCCCGCTCGTCGCCGTCCCGGTCTCGATCCCGCTGTCCGGTCGCCCGTTCATCGAGAACTTCCACTGGCGCCCGCAGCGCGGCACTCGCTTTCAGGTGATCGAGCTCGAGACGGGCAAGCTGCGAGGCACCTATGCGAGCGAGCCGTTCTTCGCCTTTCATCACATCAACGCGTTCGAGCGCGACGGCGAGCTCGTCATCGATCTGTGCGCCTACGACGACGCCGAGATCGTGCGCGGCCTGTACCTCGACCGGCTCCGTCAGGAACACCCCGCGCTACCCGATCCCGAACTGCGCCGCTGCTGTCTGCGCCTCGACGGCAAGACTGTCGAGTGCGAACGGCTCGCCGACGTCGGCCTCGAGCTCCCGCGGATCGACTACCGACGCTGCAACGGCCGCCCATACCGCTACGCCTACGGCGTCGGCCAGCGCGGCTGCGGCGACTTCCTCGACCAGCTCGTCAAGGTCGACATCGAGCGCGCCCAGGTCAGCGTCTGGTCCGAGCCCGGCACCTACCCCGGCGAGCCTGTGTTCGTCCCCGAGCCCGACGCCGCAGACGAGGACGCGGGCGTGCTGATATCGGTTGTGCTGGACGCCGCAGCGGGCAGTTCGTTCCTGCTTGTCCTCGACGCCAGCGACCTCAACGAGCTGGCGCGCGCCCGCGTGCCGCACCACATCCCTTTCGGCTTCCACGGCCAGTTCACGACGGATGTCTAGCGCCATGCGCCACGCCAAATCCGACCGCTCCCCGGCGCAGGCCCCGGCGGGCTCTGAGCGCCTGCGCGCCTCCGACAGCGAGCGCGATCACGTCGCTAACAGGCTACGCGAGCACGCTGTCGCCGGGCGCCTAACAATGGACGAGCTTGCCGCGCGCCTAGAGACGGCGCTCGCCGCGCGCACGCAAGGCGAGCTCGGCGCGCTCTTCGAGGATCTGCCCACACAACCACGTCGCGAGCCAAGCAGCCGCGCACGGGCGAAGGCGCTCGGAGTGCGAATTCACGCGGCCGCCTACCTCTGCGTTTCGCTGGCGATGATCGCAACCTGGGCTGCCACCGGCATCGGGTATTTCTGGCCGCTGTGGCCGATTCTGGGATGGGGCATCGGCCTTGTTTCTCACGCAGGGGCCTGCGGTTTTGGCCTCCACCGCTTTCGCCGCCCACAGTAGGGTGACCTCGCTGATCGACGCGCGCACTGCACCGTAACGGTCCCCACGCACAGGCACAGATCGACGCTCGCATGGCTCTTCCGAAGACGCTCGTGTCCGCGTTCTTGGGCTTGTTTGCGAGATCGGCGTCTCCTCGGTGGCCCTCGCGGGGACAGTCGCGGCCGTGCTCGCCCTCACGTGCGCACGCCGCGTGGGCGCGTGGGTTGCGTAGCGGTTGGGCGACGACGTGCTTTGCCTCGCGGTTGTGGCGGGGCCGCCCGTGTGCCCATTCGCCTGCAGTGCGGAGCTGGCGTGGTGGGGTGGGGGCTCAGGCCCGCGATGCAGCACGATGGCAAGCGCGATGACCGCCACGGCGATCAGCGCTGCGGCGGCAGCAGCCGGCGCGATGAGAACACGCCGGTTCCGGTGTATGCGAGTTTGGTTCGGGTGCGCCACGCTGGGCGTCGCGGCTTCTGCTGCGGGCCGGCGACGTGGCTGCGGGTGGCTGATCCCCATACGGACCGCTCGGTCGGCACGAGCGCGTCCTCGAGCGCGTGGGAGGCATCACTCGGCGTCTCGGCTTGACTGCGTGGCTCGTCGGCGAGGGTCTCCGGCTCCTGGGGGTCGTGTGCTCGTTGGCGTAGGGGGATGATCCGGGCGACGAGCTCATCCTCGCCGCCGGCCGGGGTCCCTCCGCTGTCGTCCGGTGACACCTGCTGGTTCCTTCCGTGGGCGCTGCGTCCGTGCGACCCCTATGATAGAGGACGTGATCCCGAACGTGTTTTTGCTGTTTTTGCGATGACGGACCCGCTTCTTACGGTAGAGCAGGTAGCGTCGGAGTTTCAGCTGACCTCCCAGACGATCCGCAACTGGATCCGAAGCGGCGCCCTCTCCGCCGTAAAGATCGGCCACGTCTACCGGGTCCGTCGCGCGGACGTCGATGAGATGCTGCGCCGCCACCAAGGCGAAACCGCCCCCCTCGGAACCCACCGTGACCTCTGGGCGCCAGAGACCCTCGGCATGCCCTACCGGCGCCGCGAGCCCCGGCGGCAGCCATCGATCTGGGACGGTACCGAGGGCGCAATCGTCCCGGCGAAGCGAAGCTAGCGGCGGACTGGGAGGCTTGTTCCACGAGTGTTGATACGGGTATCGGGGCTCCCGCTTCGCGCGCATCTCGTTAGAGCAGGCAAGGACACTCTCGGTAGACGCTGTTCATCGACCCGAGGGCGCGACCCGCCGTCACCACGAAGCCTGCTGCACGAGAGCACGACTCTGCTGGCGTGCTACGCCCAGGGCTGGCAGGGCCTGGACCTCGACGCGCGCTCCTCCTTTTCGTCCGATCCGGTCGTGAGTGCAGCCGGTGACCAGACGCCTGCTCTGCGCGTAAAGCGCAACTCGGAGTGACCTGTGCCCGCGGCCACGAACCACGATGGGGATAGTCGCACCCGGGCGGCCCGACCGTGAGGGCCGGGCCGCTGAATCTGGCGCCGCGCCGGTGTGACGCAGCGCCCTGCGTGTGGGTTAGAAGATCTCCTGGAAGCCTTTGCCGAGCGGCCCCAGCGGCCGTAGCGGCCCACCGCTCAGTTCGACTAGTTCGGTGCCTTTCATGAGACCGGATTCAAAGTGGTATCCGCCTGCTTGTTCCTTGATCGTGAAGGTGACGGTGTAGCCTTTTTCGGTGCCTTTCGCGGCTTTGCCTTTGCCGTGGAAGGCTCGTTCTCCCGCAGCTCCCGTGCACGTGGCTTCTTCGAGCTTGGTGAGGTGGAAGCGGATCGTTCCCGGTGGCTCGTTGCCGACGACAAGCTGCTGTTTTTCGCCCAGGTTCGTGTGCAGGTTGTCGGTCAGGCTGAGACGACCTTCTTCGCCGCGGCGCTTGTACACGCCACGCCCAATCGCTGTCGTGCACGCCGACACCGGCGTGATCTTCACTTCGGGCGTTTCGCCAGAAGCGGTTTTGATGCTCGGTTCGAGGACGGATGGCGCTGTGTAGCTCGAACCCGCGCCGCCGCCACCATCGCCGCCTGCGAACTCGGGGGGTTCTTCTTCGGCTCCGCCTTCTCCGCCAGCGCCCCCACCATACAGGCCGCCTCCGCCTCCGCCTCCGCCTCCGCCTCCGCCTGCGCCGAGCGCGCCTCCGCCACCGCCTGAGCCGTTGCGTCCCGAGCCTGAGCCCCCTTTGCCTCCGTTACCAGGAGCACCTGAGGTTCCGCCCTTGCCCCGTTCTCCGCCCTGCGCTCCACCACTGTAGCTCGCGCCGTTCCCGCCTTCGCCACCATCCCCGAGAGCGTTGGCCGCCGCGTTGCCTCCCGAACCACCTGCCCCCGGCGGCGTGTTTCGCGCGAACCCACCACCTCCACCGCCGCCCGCGATCAGCAGCCGCGACAGCAGCGATGCTTCGCCGTCCGCTTCTGGCTTTTCGCGAACGTCAGATGCACCCCCACCCGAACCACTATCCCCGCCGCCGCCGCCGCCGCCGCGGTCGACCTCGACATACAGCGTCGAGCCGGGCGTGACCGGCAGGACCCCGCTCACGACAGCGCCAAAACCACCACCGGCACCGTAAACGCTTTCCGACCCCTTGCCGCCAACCGAGCTCACCGACAGCTCGCTCACGCCAGCGGGCACTTCGTAGCACTGCTCAGCGCCGGTGGATTTGAACGTCACCGACCCCGTTTCGCAAGCAAATGCAGCCGGTGCCGCAGACCCCAGCGCGGCGAGCACACCACCCAGCGCGATCACAACGCCCGCGACCCGCAAGGGTCCCATCCTTCCCATAGACATGAGGTTCCCCCCTCAGTCGCGCTAGTCGCGACGCAACGCCCCCACAAGCCACTCCGCGTGGCGTCCCGCCACCTGAGCGGCGCACTCTACGCCCTTGAGCGCCGCAGCGCGGTTTCGGTCTTGCTGAGCGATGATGGCCTCGCGCCTGCTCGATTAGCACTGCGAGCATCCTCAGCACGTCCACAGTCGCTTGCGCAATGGACGAAAAGCAGGAGCTGAACGTGTCCAGGCCCTCGACTCTCACGTGGAGCGTGGAATCCGCAGTTCCGGGAACCTGATCAAAAGTGTCGGGTACGCCCAGGAGCGGCAGGGCTCTAGCGGTGCCCTCGCTCGGCGCGACGCGTCTTGCTCGCGGCGTAAGGAACGCCGCCTACTGACCTTCGGTGCGAGCCCGGTAGTCTGTGGCCGTGATGGTGCTGGCCGTAGGCACGGGAGTCGTGGTAATCGTGGTCGCTATTGCGGTCGTCCTGCTCGTGCTGCTCGTGACCTTATCGATGCGGGGCCGTCAGAAGCGCGGCGCAGAGCGGCGCGCCGAACGACGCGCGGAGGACCAAGATCGCCAGACTCCCGGCTAGCGAGACTCGCTAGTTGTTCGCAGGAGCCTCCTAAGGCCGGCTAGGAGCGCGGAATGCGCAGCTCCGGAAAATTGACAAAAAGTGGTCGGTACGCCCAGGAGCGGCAGGGCTCAAATCGGCGAGGGATACTCGAGTGCACCCGAGCGGCGTGGAATACTGGACAGAGCGTGTCGCGAGCGAATGTTGAGTTTGTCGAAGGCCTCTTTGCTGAGGCCGCGGGCGCGGATAAGCAAGCGTTGCTGGCAGCGCTGCCGGAGCTGATCTCCCAGGGCTGCGACCCGGAGATCGAATGGGTCGAGGATCCGCAGCGCGCCGACAGCCGCGTCTACCGAGGGCACGTGGGCGTACGCGAGTCCTTCGAGAACTGGCTGGAGGGGTTTGATGACTACAGCATGGATGCCGACGAGTTCATCGACTGCGGCGACCACGTATTCATCGCGGCGCATGAGCAGGGGCGGGGCGCGGCGAGCGGCGCAGCGGTCAGCTCGAGGATCTATGCCGTGCTGACGATTCGCAACGGCAAGCTGCTGCGCTACCAGGAGTTCTACGACGAGCGGGCAGCACGCCGGGCGGCGGGTCTGCCGAGTAGGCGCTTTCGCCCGCGATTGCGCGCGCTTCAGCGCGGAATCCGCAGCTCCGGAATTGATCAGAATTAGCGGGTACGCCCAGGGCTGGCCGGGCCTCCAAAGGGGTGTGCCAGGCTTGATCGATGCCAGCGAATGTGGATTCGTGCGGTCGACGTTCACTTGATCACCAGGATCGCGGGGTGGGTCGCGAGCAGAGTCTGGGTGAAGACATAATCGAACGCGAAGATCGCCGTGAAGGTCAGCACGACCGCCTCGTTCACGGCGCGGCCGACGCCCTCGGCGCCACCCGAGGCCGCCATGCCCTTGTAGCAGCACACGATCGCGATGATCGCCCCGTAGATGGTGCACTTGAGCACCGACCCCCACAGGTCAGTCGTCGAG